>NZ_LR746496.1:1200000-2400000 GCF_902729405.1 Acididesulfobacillus acetoxydans | reverse complement strand
CCCACTGCAACAGTAAGGAGCCGTTCTCCGAACTCAGGTCCTCGCCCGCGTGGAACTTCCATCCGGGTTAAAATACTTCCGTCCCCAAGACAAGGCAAAGTTCACCAGTCCGATCATCACTGGCACTTCAATCAAGGGGCCGATGACCGCCGCAAAGGCCTCGCCGGAGTTGATCCCAAACACAGCCACCGCGACGGCAATGGCCAGCTCAAAGTTGTTGCTGGCCGCCGTGAAGGCGAGCGTCACCGTCTGAGAGTAAGGAACACCCTGCCGCCAACCCATGAAGAAGGAGACCGTAAACATCACGGCAAAATAGATCACCAGGGGAATGGCGATGCGTACGACATCCATGGGCAGGGATACGATATACTTACCTTTAAGGGAAAACATAAGAATGATGGTGAAGAGCAGGGCGATTAAAGCCAAAGGACTGATTTTCGGAACGAATTTTGTTTCATACCATTCCTTTCCTTTGACCGGTATGAAGATGAGCCTGGTGAGCAGGCCCCCCACAAAAGGAATACCTAAATAAAGCAGCACACTCTGAGCCATCTCCCAAATACTGAGATTGATTTTGACCGTGTCCGCCGTCAATCCCAGCCAATGCGGCAAAACAGAGATGAAGACATAAGCATAAAACGAGTAGAAGATCACCTGGAAGATGGAATTGAGCGCGACCAAAGCGGCCGCGTACTCGGGATCCCCTTTCGCCAGACTGTTCCAAACGATGACCATGGCGATGCAGCGGGCCAAACCGATCATGATCAAACCGGCCATGTACTCGGGATAACCATGCAGAAATATCACCGCTAATACAAACATGAGCAGCGGACCGATGATCCAGTTTTGAATCAGGGATATGGTCATGACTCTCCCATTTCTAAAGACCTTGCCTATTTCCTCATATTTTACTTTAGCCAGGGGCGGATACATCATGATGATCAGTCCGATGGCCAAAGGAATATTGGTCGTGCCGCTTTGAAAACTATTGAGCCAAGCGGCCATGCCCGGAATCAGGTATCCGGCTCCGATCCCGACCGCCATGGCCAAGAAAATCCACAAGGTCAGGAAGCGGTCCAACATTGACAATTTGCGGCTTACCGGCAATTCATTCATTTCGCTCTCCTCCTTAAAAGTGAACACGTCTAGACTTCAGTTTTCCCGATAATTAAACGACAGACTCTCCTTGTTCCAGCGATGCGGCACCACACTGATCTCAGCCGTCCCGGGATATGAGCGCAGGACCTTGTCCAGATAAACCGCTACACCCTCTTCTTCCACCACGATATAATGATCCGGTGGCCGCCTCGGCCTGCCCACTTCCATCATTGGGGCCGGGATATTCCCGGCAACACACCCGGTGAGCCGGCCCTCGAATAGGATCACCTGCCCTCCCCGGCGACGAATCACAGCCGCCGCCTGCGGGGTGATATGGATGTTCATCCGGTTCTTACCTCCTCCGCCTCTCCCGCGGGCACAAACATAACCACCCCGGCGAACCGCTCACCCCAAAACTTGCCGGGCCAGTTTCCATAAAGAATGCAGCCCCTGAACATCCTTTGCCGCCAATGGTACCTGCAACAAGAAGGCTTGGGGAAAACGCTCTTTCATTAGCCGGCGGGCTTAGAGGCTTCAATCGTCGCGGATACAACAAAATCCTCAATCTGCCTATCCGGGGCCCACTCCCGGATAAACTCCCGCGATTCACTTTTCGGCCGAATGCGGATATTCCTAAACCCTGATTTTTGCAGCATCCCCTCTAAGTCATCCACAAGGCTGGCGCCCGCCATGCAGCCGGCATAGAGCTCCAGGTCTTTCCGTATTTCCGCCGGCAGGGGGGCTGAAGCTACCACATCAGAAATGGCCAAGCGCCCGCCTGGCTTGAGCACACGATAGGCCTCATCAAATACCCTTTGTTTATCCGGAGACAAGTTGATCACACAGTTAGAAATGATCACATCAACTGAATTATCCGCCACCGGTAAGTTCTCAATTTCGCCCAAACGAAAATCAACATTATGATAATCGGTGGCAGCGGCATTTTTTCTGGCCTTACTCACCATCTCCGGAGTCATATCCACCCCAATCACGCGCCCCGCCGCTCCCACTTGTTTAGCGGCCAGAAAACAGTCGAACCCGCCTCCGCTGCCCAAATCGAGAACAGCTTCACCCAACTTCAGGTGTGCTATCGCCTGAGGATTACCACACCCTAAACCCATATTGGCTCCCTCCGGCACTTCCCCAAGTTCTGAGGAGGAATAACCCAGCTGTTGAGAAATTTGCGTCATGAGACCGGAGTCTTCATTACCACAGCAGTTGGCACCCGGTGAACAACAACTGCCCTTTCCCTGAAGCGCGATGGAAGCATAGTTTTTGCGCACCGATTGACGAATGTGGTCATTTTCGACATTTGACATTATTTTGTTACCTCCCCGAATTTGAGCCCTACCTGCCACTATGAGTTGCCCATTCTCCTACCTTCATCCATTTTCAGCCCTCATTACATCAATTTTTTTTGATGTAACCCCCCAAAAAAAGCGGGGCCTTAGAATTTAAAATCCGCCCCAATTTGCCGGGTATATTGTTTCAGGGTATCCATGTTTAAAGAATAGAATTTCCATTTACCTCTAGGCTCTTCGGTTACGAGCCCTGCTCCGGCAAGCTCCTTCATATGGTACGAAACCCTGGACTGAATCATCTCAAACTCCGCCATAATCTCACAATTGCAGGCACCCTCAAGGGCGGGTGAGCAGCATAACAGTTCGTTGCTCTGATGATCTACAAGCATCAACAGTATTTTGTAGCGAATGGGGTCACTCAAAGCTTTGGAAATTTTCGCGACATCAATCATAGTATCTCCATTATATCAAGAAATGTTGATAAATCAAGCAACCAAATAGCTGAGATAGCTGAGGTCTATTCCCAAGCTTAGGGTTGGTGGGTGCGACATCCTTTCACTTGCATCAGGCGTTTCCCATCTTCAGGAACTGCGCCCTTTACAGCAGAAGTTTTATGCCTTTCCGGATATTGCGGGTACGGCAGGGGAGTCCCCACGTTGCCCGTTTCCATTCACTGGGGTAGAGCTTCTTTCAATATTTCCACCATACGGACCCGGTTTGGCACCTTGCCCACCAATTTGACCTGTTCGTCGATAACCAGGGCCGGTGTGCTCATGACCCCGTAGGAAATGATTCCGGCCACATCCTGGACCTTCTCAACGTCCGCCACGATCCCCAAATCATCAATGGCCTGACGCACTACTTTTTCCAGTTTGGCACAGTTGGAACAACCGGATCCCAAGATTTTGACCTTCATATCGCATCGCTCCTCTAATTTCGTTAAGTCTAATATTATCGTACCACATTCGTCCCTCTTCTGTTAAGACCTATCCGAATACCTTAAACCCCGGGGTGTACCCGTCTAGTGCATGATCCAATTGAACAGATACCCCACGAAAAGAATGGTAACCGTCAAGATCCCGACAAAAATACCAATGAGTTTGGGTTTGAGAACCTTGCGCAAGATGATCATCTCCGGCAGACTCAAAGCGGTCACAGACATCATAAAGGCCAACACGGTTCCCAGAGCCATCCCTTTCTCAAACAGGACATTGACAATCGGAATGATTCCGGCGGCATTGGAATAAAGAGGCACCCCAATGGCCACAACCAATGGGACCGCATACCAGCTGCCGGGTCCGGCATATTTGACCAGGAAGTTCGCGGGTGCGTAGCCATGCATAAAACCTCCGATGGCAATCCCGATGATAACGTACAACCAAACCCTTTTTAGAATATCAACGACATAGCTCCAAGCATAATCCACACGTTCCCGCCAAGTCATAGCCGCTAGCTCGGACTCACCCATCTTAATATCGTACACATACTCCTCGACCAAGTGCTCCAATTTCAGCCGGCCGATGATCACCCCCCCGACGATGGCCACAATGACACCGGTGGCAATATAAATGGCCGCGATTCTCCACCCGAACATGCCCCAGAGCATGACCAACGCCACTTCATTGACCATCGGGGAGGAAATCAAGAAAGAAAAGGTTACACCAAGGGGCACTCCCGCTTCCACAAAACCGATAAATACCGGCACCGCCGAGCAAGAACAAAACGGGGTCACGATCCCCAAAAGAGCCGCGAGGACATTGCCGACAAACTCCTTCTTCTGGCTGAGAATTTTCCGGGTCCTTTCCGGCGAGAAAAAACTCCGGATTAAAGAGACAAGGAAAATGATCACCGCCAGCATGATGAATATCTTAAGAGTATCATTGATGAAAAAGTCCAGAGCCGTCCCCAAGCGGCTGCTGGGCAGCAGCTTAAACAGCTTGAAGGTGACAAAATCCGCAAAAGCCTGCAACATATAAATTTCTCCTCTCCCGACTGAGAATAAGTTTAAGCCATCCCCGTGACTGAGCCCCCGCGAGTGCTATGTTCGCCCTGATCCGTCACCGAATGCTTCGCGCGGAAGCCCCTGGCTTCAGACGTCTTTAGGCATGGGGTGGTTGACGCGATAGTAGACAAATTTCCCCACTCTCTGCCCCAGCACCAAGCCGGCATTTTCCAAGACTTTGACATGATGGGAAACGAGCGATTGATTCAACTGAAAAATGTCCATCAACTCACACACGCAATGCTCGCTGGTTTCTAAAACCCGAAACATTTTGAGACGGGTCTCATCGCCCAAAGCTTTGTAGCGTTTGACTTCCTGCCGGATTTCAACTTCGTTAAATTCGGGCAAGCCTCCAACCATGGGTAGTTCTGCCGTCACTCTACTCCTCTCCTTTCTCATAAACGTTCCCCTTTCTCCGACTGTTTAGGATTACTCCGTTTAAGTTAAGTCAGTTCTTTCCACTTTCCTTTCGAGTATCTTTCAAATCTGCCCATCGAAAGTAGGGCTTGAATCTTATTATAATCACATACTTATATATGTCAATATGTTGTTCCGAAATATTTATCATGCCCCTCCTCGCCCATTGATACTGCTGCCAGGCCGCCCGCTCGCCAGGACTTCGTCTCGTTTTCCTTTCGGTCCTTGTCCCTGACTTCTTAAACCCAAGATCCCAAAATAGGGACACTGACGGCATCGAAGCGCACCGAAAGTGTCCCATTCGCTCGACAGTCAAGGCTGCCCCCTCATCAGGCTTTTACCAGGTTAGCCCCTACCTTAAGTTGTTTCCGTCACTGTTCGACACTTAACTTCCGAATATCCGCCATGATCTTCTGCGTGATCTCTTTCATCTTGTCCTCGTCAAAATCCGGTCCCGGTGTTTTCTCCAGATGAAAATCCTCATCCAGGGCATAACTGAGATCAATTTTTACCCCCGCCTTAGCCAATGCTTTGGCTAAACAGCGCGCTTCACAGCCATCGATCACCACTTGATAATCATCATAGAGCAAGACCTGACTCGGACCTTCGATTTCCGGATACAGGGCCAGCGGGCAGCGCATAAACGCATTGGGAATTGTCCGCACGATCTCACGCGGCATGAAACCGCTCATCTGTCCGACATTTGAACTTCCAAAACAACCGTTCACGCCCATTGTTTTACCATACTTGTCATGCTGAGCCACAATTGTCTTTCGGGCTGTTTCCATTTTAATAGCATCGACGGGCATCTTCTCCATAAATAAACTCCCCTCTTCCAGCGACTTAACTCGCATCTATTACATATTCATCATATGCTAATATATTCACCCAGTCAATAGGCAGCCTTAAATATTTCCTGCTTCCGCGTCATCCTCGCCCAGTTCCCGCCCAGTTCCCGCCCTGCCCGGTCAATAGACCCGTCCCGCCGTTTTAAGGCTCCCATGGGGTATTTCTCGGCTCTGATCGGATTTTGTTGATTTTGGCCCTTGCCAAAATCGAGGGTTCCGTATACAATACTCTCAAGTACATTATTATATTCTAATTTCTGTATCTACCTCTCCCTATTTTGAGCGTGTCCCATCCACAGCAAGGGGGTGTTTAGCGTGCCACCGGCCAAGCTCATTCAAGATCAAGAAGCATCGTCTGAAACCTAATGGATGTCCAAACACTTTCAACAAACGTAAGGAGGTCGTCAATTCATGTCCAGTCACGTTCTGCAACAGACTCCCCCAAGGAAAAAGTATATTTTAGCCAGTGTCGCTGTCGGAGCTTTTCTTTCGACCTTTGACGGTGGCGTGGTCAATGTCGGCCTGCCCAAGATGGCGGCTGAGTTCAGGGTAAGCATTTCCATGATCCAGTGGGTACCCTCGGTCTATCTCCTCACCATGTCCGCTCTCCTGATCATCTTTGGCACCCTGGCCGATATGTATGGGCGCAAGCATATCTACAATGGCGGCTATGCCGTGGTTGCGGTTTTTTCCATCCTTTGCGCCCTGACCAACAATATTTCTTTACTTATTTTGACCCGCATGCTCCAAGGCGTCGGCGGAGCCATGATCATGGCCAACGGTCTCGCCATTGCGACGGAGAATTATCCTCCTGAACAGCGCGGCAAGAATATCGGCACCTTAGCCTCTGTTGCCGCCATCGGCAGTTTGGCCGGTCCTTCCCTCGGCGGGATCGTGATCGGGCTCTGGGGTTGGCGCTGGATTTTCATTCTGAACTGTCTGGTCGCTGCCTTAGGCTTTACGGTTTCCCATTTGATCATTCCCGCCGACCGAGGGAAAGGAAAAGGGAAAGCGAAGAAGTTTGATGCCTGGGGTTCCCTTTATGTGATTGTCGGGATGGTCAGCTTTATCTATGCCATCTCCAATTTGAACGACTTCGGTTGGAGTTCTCCGATAATTCTCATCTCCCTTGCTCTCTTCCTTCTCAGCGTCTTGGCCGTTGCCATTCAGGAACGCCGGGCGGAGAACCCCGTTCTCGATTTTGAATTATTCAAAGTACGTATTTTCTGGACCTCCATCATCGCGGCCCTCATTTCCTTCATCACCATGTACTCCAGCACCATTCTCATCCCTTTCTATTACCAAAAGGTCCTGGGCTACTCGCCGCAGGCCGCAGGCCTGTTCATGATGGCCTTTCCCTTAGGCATGGCCGTGATGGCCGTTTTTGCGGGACGGCTTTCCGACAAGATAGGGTATGCTCTGCTGACCACCGGGGGAATGGTTCTCAATGCCCTCGCCTTGATCCTCCTGGCCCATGTCGGCCTGCGCACCCCTCTCGTTCAAGTGCTCCTGGCGGTGTTCGGAATGGGTGCTTCTCTCGGTCTTTTCCAAGCTCCGAATAACTCCTGCATCATGGGTAACGTTCCCAAGAACAAACTGGGCATCGCCACCGGCATCAGTCAATTGGTCAAGAATCTGGGCATGGTCTTGGGGATCACGTTATCCGTGGCTGTCTTCCAATATGGCATGCGCGCGCGGACCGGACTCGCCTATTCCGATGCCTTCGCCCCCAGCGCCGCCACCGTCTACTACTTGGCCGCAGGCTTGAGCATCGTCGGAGCATTCTTTTCACTCAACCGCGGTCACAGCAAGCCTCTGCCGATTGTCAACGGCAAGAAAGCTTAACAGTGGATTGCTTTTCAAATAACCATAGCCATTTTCCACCTGATGAAGAAAATGGCTGGCTGCTCTTCCACCTTGCGGGAAGAGGGCCTATACGACTGCCCCTCTGTGATGTATACTAAAGTGGCGTAAGATGAGGCAATGGCGCCTACAACCGGATTTGGTTGTAGGCTTTTTGTCTTGGTGAGTAAAAACTCAAGGAGAGTGTTTAGCATGAAACTATTTACCTGGATTTCCGACCACTTATTGTTTTGCGTCCTCGTAGTAGGCACTTTTTCGCTCCTTTTTCCCGGACCCGGCTCCTCCTTGAGTTGGATCGTGACACCCGTCCTGGCCATCATGGTTCTCAACGTAAGCCTGACCCTGAAAGCGGAAGATTTGAAACAGGTCAAGGGCCATCCCTTGATGATTTTATGGAGCGTGTTTCTGCAATTTATCCCCATGTCCCTCTTCGCTTTAATGCTGGGCAAATTGTTTGCACCGTGGACCGGTATTCGTACCGGGCAATTACTTCTGGGTAGCCTCCCTGCAGATGTTTCAGCCCCTCTGATGGTTTATCTGGCCGGAGGCAGCACGGCCCTGGCAACGGCAATGCTGGTCATGTCCATGGCTCTCACTCCGTTTGTTTTGCCCAATGTGCTTGCTTGGTTCGGCGGGATTACGTTCCAAGTGCCCGTATCCTATTTGGTTGGGGAATTGACCGGGATCATTGTCATACCGGTCATCATCGGCATCCTCTTAAACTACCGCTCAGCCCAGGTCCGTGAGAAAGAACAACTTTGGTCGGGTATCGCCTCCCTGTGTTACATTGTCCTTCTGTTTGTTGTGGTTTCATCCAATGCCAAAGCAATCATAGCCTTAAAAACGTTTGCCCTATTCATCGTGTTGGCAGAAATCGCCCTGAATCTCTTCGGCTTTACGCTGGCCTACTTGTCCAGACTTATCTTTAAACAGAAAGACACGTTTCTTCCCCTCCTGTTCCTGGTTAGCAGTAAGGAATTTGGCATCGCTTCCGCGGCAGTGGAAACGATGAAACTAAATACCGTTCTGGTCATCCCTTCTGCCTTTTACGCCGTTGTGCAGATGATTTCGTCACCCACCATGGTTAAAATAATCAAACGGAAATTTAAGGGCGGGCTGAGTAACCGCCGCTGATGCCCCGGCGGGATTGACCCCCAACCGCCTATCATCTGGCTCTGACCTTCCGCTGTGGACATGTGTGAGGCATAGTTTTTGCACTCAGAACCCCGTTCTCAATCAATAGTATATACGATATAATTACGCTAAAAGTATATACAAAGGAGGTTGCCGCATGGAAAACACGAAAATGACACCCATCCGGATGCCAGTAGAACTGTTATCAGAACTGGATAAATTGGTTGGACCGGGAAAACGCAGCAAATTTGTGATTGAGGCGACAGAGAAAGAACTACTCCGGCTGAAACAAAAGAAGGCTTTGCAGTCAACAGCCGGCATCTTTAAGGAAAAAGACTATCCCGGTTTTGCCACCCGTGAAGACAGTTACGATTGGGTGCGCCAGCTGAGGGAAGAAACGGAAGCTCGGAGGAGGGAAATGTTTGCGCAGTAACGGTTTTCTTCTGGACACCACTCTTTTGATCGATTTTCTTCGTGGACGAGAAGAAGCAGTGGCTATGCTGAACGGGTTGGTCGAGGAGGGGCCGCTGGCTTGCTGTCCGGTAACGGTGGCCGAGCTGTTTTCCGGGGCCGGGCCGGACGAGCTGCACCGGATTGAAGAATTGTTTGACGCCTTGGTTTATCATCCGATTGATTACCGGACGGCCCGCCGGGCCGGCTTATACCGGCGGGACTATCAAAGAAAAGGTATCACACTCTCCATCTCGGATACCTTGATAGCCGCCGTGGCGGTGGAAAACTCCCTCACTTTTCTGACGAAAAACGTTCGCCACTTCCCGATGCCGGAACTGGCGGTTATAGAGTACAGCTGACGCAAGAAGGTATGTGCTCGCAGATGACCTTCACCTCAACTCAACTAAGCACAGAAGGCCCCACATGGGGCCCTCTGTGCTTCTCATAGACAGTGTCCGCCTTTTCCATGGCACTCATTACAAACAGAATGACCAAGAGGCTTAGCCGCATGCCCCCTGGCTAAAGCCGGCTAAAGAGCTTTCCCAATCAAAAAACTCGTGACCAAAACAGCCAGAACAAACAAGGTAATAAACGTGTATAGATGGTCTTTTTCAACAAGAAACAGCAGGACGGAAGCCGCCACCCGGAAAACCGGCGTGGCGATCAAAAGGACCAGTCCCAAAGTGATGACTGCAGCGGGTTTGAACAGGACAATTCCCGACCAAAGGAGAGGAATTGAAGTGGGAAAGACATCGATTGGATAGCCCGAAACCCCCCTGGCAAATAAAAGCACTATGCCTAAGGCCATGACAATGGCTGACAAATAAACGCCAAAACGCAAGCTGGAACTGATAAACAATTCCGCATCAAATAAATGGGTCTGACCGGCGGGTTCCTTGCCCATTACATCCACCAACCTTTCCAGAGCATTTGCAGAGCGACATAGAGCAAGATGGGAATGAAGATGAGACGCAAAGTCTTGTTATTTAAGCGTTCCATGGCTTTGGTTCCCGCCTGCGCCCCCAGGAGCACTCCCAGAGCCACAGGGCCGGCCACCAAGGGATTGATGTCCCCGCGCGAAAAGTAAACCCCCGCGCTGGCGGCGGCTGTCACCCCGATCATAAAATTGCTGGTCGCTGTGGACACTTTCATCGGCAGCTTCATAAAGACATCCATGCCGAGGACTTTAAAAACCCCGCTCCCGATTCCCAACAAACCTGAAATGACGCCCGCTCCGTACATCACCGCATAACCGGGATAAACCCCGGTGACTTTATAAGCCACGGTTTCGTCGAGGGCTTTATCATAATAGGCGCTGCTCAATTTTAAACGTGTGGCGACGGGGTGTTCCACGACATCCATTGGCAATTCAGAGTGCCTTTTGTGAAACATGGCCCCGGCGGAATAGATCATCAGCACCGCAAAAACGATGTACAACACTTTGGGCTCAATCAGGCCGGCAATGAAAGCCCCGGTAATCGCTCCCAAGGTGGTCGCGGTCTCCAAAAACATCCCGATACGGATATTGGTTATCTTGTCCCGGACATAGGCGATCGCGGCCCCACTGGACGTGGCGATGACCGAGACGATACTCGCGCCAATCGCCTCATGAATAGGAACATTCAAAAGCAATGTTAAGGCAGGAATGATGATAATCCCGCCTCCCAGACCCAACAACGACCCGATAAACCCTGCAAGAATAGAAAAAGCAAAGATGATGAGACTTGATCCAATCAACAACTGACTCTCCCCCTGTCAATCCTAAATTCTGTGCTTACTAAACAATCTCTTTTTTCTTTACCCCTCAGCGTTTTCTCACATTGCTTCCTCTCTTACAGTAAATGTAATTGCGATATTATTTTTCCCCCACTCTGAGCCGGAACAACTTATTCATCTCCTCATTGCAATATTATTGTTTACTCATATATTATATACCCTCCCACGGTATCATTCAAGCCGTGATTCCGGATAATTTGACCTTAATCGTTTTGAGCTGAGGCTAACGGACTTTTCGTACATCTACAAGGCGTAAAAGTGAGCCTGCTTATACGTCCTATAAGCAGGCTCCAACGGTTCCCACAGTGAAACTTGTTTAGCCCCTGTGGGAGCGCTTTCTTGGTCTTAGGCCACACAGGCAGCCCCTGTCGGCTAGTCTTGTTGCTTGCGATGAATCAAAGCATCAAAGCAGGTTTGGCAGTACCCGTCGTCACCGAGCTTTTGCGCGTAATTTGTCACCACCACCTCTTTGCGCTGGTGACATTGTTGAGCCTCGAAGGTTTCCCCGGCTTTGACCACACACACCCGGGGCTTCACCCGCTTTTTCTTTTGTCGCGTTGTACGGATTTGCAACCCTGCTAGAGAATGGGTTTGCGGGCCAGGGTCCGTTCATAACCCGAGCAAGGAATGCATTGCACCTTGCCACCGACTGTCCTGGCATAGCGTTCGAAGACAGTTTCTCCACATTCGCTGCAAACGACCTTATTGAAAGAACCCGGAGTGGGGGCATATTTGAAGCCGGGCAATTGACGCACCTGGGCCATGGTTTCAATGGGTTGGGTCATCACGTATTGTACGACTTCATCGACAACTTCATCGGGTATGGCAGACGGCTCTACACCTTTCTTGCGATAGACAAAAAACTCAAACTTGCCGATCTCCGTTTGAAACTTGGTTGGAACACTGATCCGCAGCGCTCCCTTGTCCGGATGATAGAAAACCGCCGCGACCTTGCCATAGTTCAGCCGGGTCAGAAGGTTCTTGCCATAGGTACAGCCGGTTGCGATTTGCAGACCGTCCATCATGCAAGTTTGCGGATGCCCTTCCCCCATCTCGGAAAAGACAAACATGCCGTGATCCTTTTCTTTTTCCACACCTAACAATTCCATGGCGTATCGGCCCATCCGATAGCCCAACGGCATAAACGGGCACTTGTGTCCGTGAAATTCGAAAGCCCAATCCGGCAATTCGTGTTTCGCCGGACCCGAAACCGGGGAATCCTTGGCATCAACTGTCATCGACCACATCTCCTTTTCTCGCATCGTTACTTATGCTCGTTCTCACCTTCGTGTGATTAGGAACTCTTGTGAAACAGTCGCGAATCAAAACCTCCTTTTCTAATCCTTTCGCTCGGCGCTCGGGAATTCTACTTGTCCCACTTGACCCGCACTCTTCTTTTCTATTTCTTCTTGTTCGGCCGCTGCTCCGACTGCCGCCCCTCTTAAACCCTTCCCGGTCTGACTGCACTCTTCCCCCCTGAATTCCCGCTACCGGCGCGCTCTTTGGAACAATAGCCTGAATTCATAATTCGAAGATATTCTACCCTGGGGATTTGGAAATAATGTGCACCCATGAATATCTTCAGCTATTAGTCCATTACGATATTATTATATATCCAGTCCCGGTAAATGCAAGAGTATCCGAACCATCCTTGCCCCCACAACTGCATCACTCCGATAAAGTTTCGCACAGACTGGACTTGTCATCTTCTGATTCAGGCCCACTCGCTTTCGACAGTCCGTAGACACGGGAAGTGCCTCAAACCCTTATGGCATCTGGGCTTCAGGCACTTGTGGATAACGTACCGTGTACCTACACTTTTTGTCCCTTGGGAAGCGAAATATCCCATATTCTCGGGGGTTCCGGCAATTTGAGTGCTGAAAAAATACCCGTTTGCTCTTGGGTTAATTCTGTCCTTTGAAAGACTTTCCCGTCCGTCGATTCCCACTCGACGAGATAAATTTTCTCCAGTTCGAAACGAAGGTTGGCCCAGGTTTGTTGAGTCTCTACTTCTGCCAGGCGTACCAGGAGCAAAGCCAGCCAACACAGCAGGACATGGGCACAGATCCGATCGTCTTTTCGGTGGTAAACAGGCCGTAGCTCCAGAGTCGTTTTGAGCGTGCGAAAAGCCCGCTCCACTTCCCAAAGCTGTTTGAAGCCCAAGGTGATATCCTCTATGGAGAGGGTGTCATCCGAGGTGCGGATAAGGTATTTCCCGTCCAGCCTTTCCGCGGCTTTGACCGCTTTCTGGTTAATCCTAAGGTTGCCTTTAGCATCGATTTGCAAATATCGCTTGTAGACGATATGGCTGTAGAGAGCACAGTGGGCTTTGGTGTGCGCTTCTCCGTCCAGCTCCTTCAGCTTCGCGAGCTTCTGCTTCAGCTTCTCCAGGTGCTTGGTGCGGGTATGGGCATCACGCTTGGCTTCCGCAGGGTTACGGACCAGAACGTAGCGGATGCGGGCCTCACCGTGGCCGACAACGACTTCTTTCGCCTCCAGATTCTCTTGAAGCGTGCGAAACCTTCCGGGATGGGAGAGGGCCTCCTCGACTTCGGGCTTACCGGCTCTAAGACGTTCTCCAGCGATGTAGTGGCCCCCGGTCCTTTGCAGAATCCGCAAGTTTTCCTCGGAGGAAAAACCCCTATCCATCACACTCACGACCCGCCCCAACTTCCAACCCGCCAGATCCCGCTTGACTTCCGGGATAACCGACATATCGGAGGTATTGCCGGGCCAGACCCAAGAGCGAATCGGGATCCCGTCCCGTGTGACCGCCAGGCCGATCACAATTTGGGGCAAATCGGGCCGGCTGTCCTTTGAGTGACCCAGCGCCTTTAAGTCCTGTTCCTCATCGTCCCACGCGTCCATTTCAAAGTAAGTCGAGGTGGTATCGAAGAACAGGAGATCGACTTCAAGATAGAACAAGTCCGCTACGGCATAAAACACCTCTCGCTCAACGTCTTCCTGGGATTCCAAGAGGAAATCCATCGCGCGATAGCAGTGCTGAACCTCCACGTTCGCAAGGCCGGGAATGACTACCTTTTCGGGCACCCATTTCTCCAATTGCAGCTTGCTCAAAGGTGCCAAAGCCCGGTTAGCCACCATCGCGAACAGAGCGCGTTCCACCTCCGTGCGATACTCGCGCTCTTTCAAGCGGCGCTTCAAAATGCTATCGATTCCGAGTTTCCGCCAGAGCTGATCCAGAAACCAGGCACCGCCCAGCGGGCGACAGGAGAGGAGCTCCGGTTTCGGGGCCTCCACCGGATCGAGCGGTTCCCCGAGGAAACGCCGGATACTGCGTTCCAGCCGGCGAAGGGACTCCATATCCAACCGATCCAAACGTCCGAAATTAAAAAGGACATTCGCCTGCGGAGAGCCGGTTTTCGGATTACGAACGTTATGAGCTAACTGAACGTACTTAACCACACTATTATCTTTGTTCTTACGAGACGTCACACGTATATACATGCCTACATTTTACCACAAGTCAGACATACCCTCAAGTATTAATAGGGGCTATCCGCAACTTATCCACGGAATCGTGTGCCTACACATTTTCGCTGTTTTTGCGTGTGGATAAACCCTGAAACCCGCATGAATAAAGGCATCCATTTTTTAACGGATGCCTAAATCCACGAAAAACTGTCGAAGCCGAGGCCCACAACTGCACAAGTTCGCTTGGGACGGCTCAAGAAAAACTTAAAGCCACCTCTGTCAAATGAGGTGGCCTTAAATACAAGTTTTAATGAGTCTGGGGCGATTCTTGAACCTGTTCGGGATGAAAGACTTGGTAGGCCTTCTTCGACCGGGCGACCGGCATCGCCTTTTGTGACAGGCTGACCAAGTTGTTGAGTATATCCTCCAAAAAACGATACGGAAACCCAGTCAGACCTTCCGTGTCGTTGATATTGGTGGCATCACGGCAACCATAACAGCCGAGCGTAGAATTCACAATACCCTTCACAAACGGAATCACAGTCGCATCGACACAGGTCGCCTGGAAAACCGCCGTAGAGTAATGTAGCCTCTCGCCGGTTGTATATATAGACGCGAGGGATGTCCACATAAGATGTTCTGGTTTAGATTCCAACACCACGACATCGGGTTCAACTTCTATATCCTTCAACGGACTGAGAAGAACCGCCTGATAAGCTCCCTGCTCAAGTCTGGTCATACCCTCCATGGCTTTTTTGCCCGCGTCCAAACTGGCAAATAACCCCATGTTCAGAAGCATTTGTCCCGAGCGCAACACTTCCGGCAGGGGCTTGAGCCCAAACGCCGCCGCAGAGGCGGGACAACTGATGTTTCCGTCCGTGATAACAATCTTGGCGCCCTGGCCGGCGCGCATAAGCGCCTGGCAGTATCTGGTTTTGGTCGTATCGTCATACGAATCATGAAGCTTGCCATAGTCCTCTGTGGTTAAAAACTTAACGCCGACCGGTTCCCGGTTTAGTTGTAGAATACTTTTCAGGGCCGCGGCTTGTTCGGATCGTTGAGTCATCTTAAACACCTCTTTCACGTCATTGAAAATTGTTCCGGTTGCCCTGCCACACATTTCTTGCCTTCTTGCCGGACAACCATGCTACAAAGTTGTCACAGATAACA
This sequence comes from Acididesulfobacillus acetoxydans, assembly GCF_902729405.1. GTDB lineage: Bacteria > Bacillota > Desulfitobacteriia > Desulfitobacteriales > Desulfitobacteriaceae > Acididesulfobacillus > Acididesulfobacillus acetoxydans. Next base: position 2,384,503 of record NZ_LR746496.1, on the reverse strand, counting down.
TCATCATCGTGTTCGGTCATATTCTCTTCCTCCTTCAATGAAACATTCTTCTTCTGCCGCTGCTGCTGCTCCTCCCCCTCTAGTTCAAACAAGTTTCTGCTCCTCTCGTGAGCCGGTCCTGCTGCACATTTTCCCTTCTCGCCTTCTTAACTCCAGACCCTTGGCATCGGCTAGAAGGACGGGATATTTCTCACGTTGTTGGACTATCATCGCTAGAATATCCTGCTCCAGCGGTTCATTAGCGGTCAGGCCGTAAAAGACCCACTGCCCCCTCCTCATATCCTTGACTAAACCCACATCGCGCAACTTCCCCAAATGTCTTGACACTTTCGGCTGGGGCACGTTCAGGATTTCGGCCAATTCACAGACACAAAGTTCTTGCCCCGCTAACAGGGTCAGAATGCGCAACCGAGTCTCATCTGACAGGATGTTGAAAAATTGCACTAAATCATCCATAGCTAACCTAGCCTTTCGCAAGAAATCCGTCATTTCACATCTCCGTTTATGTACATATCCGCATATACGGATGCATGTGTAGTCCATTGTACATCGAGAAGACACATCCGTCAAGGTCTCAACCCGACAAACTTCCCCCGGATCGGCAAGACGCAGGATCTATACACATATCCTGTCAATCTGCCGCACAGGGAAAATCTGCGAAAGTTATTCTATTTTGGGTCAGGTTCACTTATTGACAACGAGGTTAGGAGACGTTAAAATCTAGATGATATATGTGATAACGTCATATAGATGACGTTAAGCGCAGCTATCAGGAAGTCTATTTTGATATCGCCCTGCTCAGTCCGGGAGCTAACCGAGAAGGCGGCGAGCACTTCTGGCGTTTCTTGCAAAGCGGGGACGCGAAAGAAGCCTTCACGTCCTGTGGTTTGACTTGGAGCCTTCAGTAGGACTTTCAACTGTCTCATGTTCACTTCAAATTTAAATTGAACAAACGAATTCGTTTTTCCAAGTGTACAAATTCCGGAACAGGGAGCTGCGTTAATCGCAGCTCAACTCCTGCATACCTCTAGTATCCGATTTCCTGTATCCGGATTTCCAATAGCAAATTACTATTCGAAGGGAGCCCATAACTGAAATGGATCAAGCCTTAGCGACGAGCACACCGGGCCCAAAGGAAATAAGCCTGAGAGAGATTTTTTTCACCTTTTTCAAAATGGGCCTGACTGCTTTTGGCCCAGCCATGATGGCCGAAGCTAAAAAAAATATCGTGAAACGGAAGAAATGGCTGGATGAGCAGGAATTCTTGAACGGTCTGGCCTTAGCGCAGTTCCTGCCCGGCGCCACCTTTGTCACCTTAACTGTTTTCATGGGCTACCGTATCAGGCGTTTGGCGGGTGCCTTCGCTAGCTTTACCGGTTTTATCTTGCCTCCGACGGCATTAATGGCCTTTCTTTCTTACCTGTACTTCCGTTACAGCGGCATCTCTTTGGTCCATAGCGCTTTCGCGGGCCTGGAAGCCGTGGTCGTGGCTCTGATTGCCAATGCGGTCTTGGATATCGGAAAATCGGTGCTGAAAGACTGGAAAGCCATTGCGATCGCCATAGTCGCCCTGGGGGTAGCCTGGTTGAATATCAGCATTTTCCTTATTCTCTTACTGGCGGGCTGCTTAAGTATTATACTTTACAGACCCTGGACCACTGTGCGTAACGGCTCTCCGGCTGATACCAAACCCGCTCTTTCATTCAGTACTCGTGAAATCATCATAGTACTGGGCGCCATCGCAATCATAGCCCTGTTATCCGGCTTGAATCCTCTATTATTACGCCTCGAGAGTGTCTTTTTCGGTATCGGTCTCTTCGTCTTTGGCAACGGATTTACCATGATTCCCCTTATTCAGCAGCAGGTAGTCAATGTTTACCATTGGTTGAGTCTAAGTCAATTTGCGGTAGGTATTGCACTGGGGCAGGTTACCCCAGGACCTATCGTCATTACCGCTACGTTCGTCGGTTATAAAGTTGCGGGGTTGTTGGGAGCGGCGGCGGCAACAATAGGTATTTTTGCCCCTTGTTTTCTCTTGGTGCTGCTGGTAATGCCTGTGTACGGTAAGGTCAAGGAAAACCGTTGGGTCAAAGCCGTTTTCAAAGGTATCCTGGCCTCTTTTGTCGGTTTAATGACCCTTGTCCTGTGGGGAATGGCCTGGCACAGCCTGACTGACCCGATAACGATTGTCCTAGCTCTGGCCGCTTTGGCTGCTTTACGTTTTGCCAAACTGGACGTATTATGGGTGGTTCTTAGCGGCACCGCCCTCTATCTGCTGGTACAAATGATTTGTCACTAACGCCAAACGTCATCCGGGGCACAGAGGCTCTTTGTCTGGCCTGCTGGAGGCGCCGGGGCAATGCAAAGCTTATCTGGGAAAAGGGTTCGCGATAGGGGGAACAAAGATATAGGCCCGCCCGCTGACCAACGTCGATGCGCAGAACCGCGGGAAAACTCCTGCGCATCTCTTCTTCTCCGTGCCGGATGAAGTCGAAATAGTCGCCACCTTCAGCCCATTCGACCGGGTCAGTCAGCCGTCCCCGTGTCTGGTTGTAATCGTAAAATCGGGAATTCTACTTGTCCCACTTGACCCGCACTCTTCTTTTCTGTTTCTTCTTGTTCGGCCGCTGCTCCGACTGCCGCCCCTCTTAAACCCTTCCCGGTCTGACGTCTGACTGCACTCTTCCCCCCTGAATTCCCGCTACCGGCGCGCTCTTTGGAACAATAGCCTGAATTCATAATTCGAAGATATTCTACCCTGGGGATTTGGAAATAATGTGCACCCATGAATATCTTCAGCTATTAGTCCATTACGATATTATTATATATCCAGTCCCGGTAAATGCAAGAGTATCCGAACCATCCTTGCCCCCACCACTGCATCACTCCGATAAAGTTTCGCACAGACTGGACTTGTCATCTTCTGATTCAGGCCCACAACTGCACACGTTCGCTTGAGACAGCTCAAGAAAAACTTGAAGCCACCTCTGTCAAATGAGGTGGCCTTAAGTGCAAGGTTTTAATGAGTCTGGGGCGATTCTTGAACCTGTACGATCTCCGTTTCTGTCTGTTTCTTGACAATCTCCGGTTGTTAATGACCTTTCACATAAGGTATCCCGTCGGCCTTGGGCGCCGTGGAATGCCTGACGAACAAGACCAGGCTGACTAAGGTCAAAACATAAGGCAGCATGGAAAGAAGCGACGATGGGATCTGAATTTTGGAATTGCTCCCCCCGAGCAGTACGACCAGGGCCTGGGCGAACCCGAAGAGGAGGCAGGCAGCCATTGTGCCGTGAGGCTTCCATTTCCCGAAAATAACCGCGGCAAGCGCGATGAAGCCCTGACCCGAGATGGTTGACTGGGTAAAGTAGTTCATTACCGCCAAAGTCATGGTTGCTCCGCCGAATCCGGAAAGCACGCCGGAAACAAAAACCGCCACATACTTGATCTTGTAGACGTTAATGCCCAGCGTATCGGCGGCGGCAGGATTCTCGCCGACCGAGCGAATTCTCAAGCCCCAGCTCGTCTTATACAGGACAAACCAGAGGACCAAGGCGCAAATGAATACAATCGGCACGGTCATCTCGATATTCGCGGCTTTAATCAGCAAGTTGGACGACTTAGCCGCATAACTGCCAAATATCGTAGGAATTGGATGCTCAACCGGTTTCGTCATGGCACTCCCGGCGAACAATTTTCGTGAGAGGAAAAGTGCCAAACCCGGCCCGATAAAGTTAATCGCGACACCCGATATGGTTTGGTCCGCTCGGAAAGAGATGCTGGCAACGGCATGCACCAGGGCCAGCAACCCTCCCGAAAGACCTCCCGCCGCAAACCCCCACCACGGATTGCCTGAGAAATAACCCACGGCCGCCCCGCAAAACGCTCCTATGGTCATCATACCTTCAATCCCGATGTTTACTACCCCGGCATTTTCCGAGATAACTCCACCCAAACCGGCAAACATCAAAGGAGCGGCATACATTAAGGTGATGCTTACGGCGAGCAATATGCTAATCAGCAATCTTAACCCTCCTCCTCTTGATCCTTTCGGAGATCATGGTGAACATGGAGGCTACCGCCACGAAGAAGACAATCACTCCGATCATAATATTGACGACTTCGGACGGCGCACCGAGGTTCATTTGAATCGTACTGCCGCCGAACTGGAGCGCGGACAGCAAAAGAGCCGTAAAGATGCAGCCGATCGGCGAACTGTTAGCCATCAAGGCCACAGTTATTCCATTGAATCCGTATCCCGGCTGACTGGCCAGGGTCACCAAAGCATGGGGCAGTGTGCCGGTCATTTGCAGGGCGCCAGCCAGACCGGCGAGCCCCCCCGCTATAAACATGGTCATGACGATGCTCTTTTTAACTCTGATTCCGGCCGCTTCGGCCGCGTCCTTATTCAGGCCTACCGCTCTGACCTGATAGCCGAAGGTGGTTCTGTACAGTAAAAAAGAAACCGCAACCGCCACGACAATAGCAATGATGATTCCGTAGTTGATGTCCGTACCCAGAAGAATGGGCGACAAGGCCGGATGGGCAGCCAGATAAGCCTGCCCTTGAGGAGAGGTTTTCCAACCGTTGAGCACATTTGTCCAGGCGTTCTGTTTAATAGCAAAGGAATATTCCGTGTTCTTTACCCCGATGCCCGGCAGGGATATGAGATAGTTATTGAGATACAGCGCAATCCAGTTCAACATGATGGTGGTAATGACTTCATGAATACCGAACTTGGCTTTGAGAAAGCCGGCCAAAGCGCCGTACAGTCCCGCCGCGAGGAAAGCAGCCAGCATAATGACAATGACATTGATCACCGGCGGCAGGTTGAACACCCCACCGACCATGACCGCCGCAATGGCTCCCACGATATACTGACCCTCGCCGCCGATGTTAAAAAGTCCCGTCTTGAAAGCGAAAGCGACGCTGAGCCCGGTGAGGATATTGGGCATGGTCAGGATAAGAACCTGAATCATGTTCTGCGGACTTGAGAAAATACTGGTAAACATCATGGAATAAGAGGTACCCGGATCATAGCCGGCCACGGCCAGGGCCAGAGCTCCCGCCATGAAACCGAGCACAATAGCCAGGATGATTTTTGTGGCCGTCTTGTTCAGCAGTTCGGCGATTTTAGATCCCATTCTTCCTCTCTCCTCCCGCCATCAGTAACCCGATCTCGTTTTCGTCCACCTCACCCTGGAGAAACTCCGCGACGATCCGGCCATCGTAGAGAACGCAGATCCGGTCGGAAACATTCATAATCTCGTCCAGTTCAAATGAAATCAGCAAGATTGAATGCCCGCTGTCACGGTGCTTGATCAGCGCACTGTGTATGAATTCAATGGCTCCCACGTCAAGCCCGCGGGTCGGCTGAAAGGCGAGCAGGAGTTCCGGGTTCTCGGAAAGCTCCCTCGCAATAATGACTTTCTGTTGATTGCCCCCGGATAAGGCCCTGGCCGGTTCGGACGCACAGTCTTCCGGACGAATGTCATACCGCCTGATGGAATCTTCGGCGAATTGATGGATCGCGGGTTCTTTCAGGATAGAACGCCCGGCAAATTGAGGCTTATTGTAATTTTCAAGGATCAGATTATATTTCACCGGAAAATCAAGCACAAGTCCCCTCTTTTGTCTGTCTTCATGAATCGTGGCAATGCCGTTTTCGACGACATAATGCGGCGAGGTATTTTGCAATTCTGCGCCGTTGATTGAAATCTTCCCTGCCTTCACTTTGGTCAGACAAGTTATCGCTTCAACAAGTTCTTTTTGACCATTCCCGTCAATGCCCGCAATGCCAACGATTTCCCCTCTCTTTACGTATAAGGACAACTCCTTCACTCTTTCTATTTTCCGGTTGTCTTCGACTGTCAAATTATCTATGCGAAAGATGATATCCCCCGGGTCGGCTTTGGCCTTGGCCACAACCAGACTGACTTCCCGCCCGACCATCATAGAAGCCAGTTGCTGCTCGCTGACACTCTTTACAACAACGGTGTCGATGTATTTACCCCGGCGAATAATCGTACAGTACTCTGAGGATTTCTTAATCTCTTTCAGCTTGTGGGTAATGATAATAATCGTCTTGCCGTCTTCCGTAAGATTATGCATGATATTTACGAGTTCATTAATTTCCTGGGGGGTTAAAACGGCCGTGGGTTCGTCAAGAATGAGAATTTCCACGCCCCGATAAAGGGCTTTTAAAATCTCAACTCTTTGCTGCATTCCGACGGAGATATCCTCTATTTTGGCATCGGGATCGACGGCAAGTCCGTAAGTTTTGGACAGATCCATGACTTGCTTTCTAGCCCTGGCTAGGTCTAAGACGCAGCCGGCCTTTACGACCTCTTGGCCCAGTATGATATTTTGCACGACCGTAAAATTCTCAACCAGTTTGAAATGCTGATGCACCATCCCGATCTTGTGCTCAATGGCTACGTTCGGGTTCTTCATCTCCACCGGCTCGCCGTTAATCAAAATCTTACCGCCATCCGGTCTGTAAAGCCCGTAAAGGATATTCATCAGCGTCGTTTTTCCGGCTCCGTTTTCGCCCAAAAGCGCATGAATGCTCCCTCGCCTGACCTTAAGGTTCACCGCGTTCAACGCACAAAAATTGTCAAAATATTTGTAGATGGACTGCATTTCCACCGCGTCGGCTTGTTGATTTTTCAAAGTTTGCCCCCCTCCTTCTCTGAACAGCAGTGTGCGGAACCGGAGTGAACACCCTGCCGAACCCCCTGCAAGGTGAGAAGAAGTCTCACCTTACAGGGGATATTTAAGCAGGGAATGCAGAACAAGTGTGAGCGGAAGACTTCTGTGCTCGGAAAATTTCAGTTGTCTTGCACCGCGCAGACGCCGGGTTATTTCCGCATTAGCGCCGGATTATTTCCCCGTAAACTCCGGATTATTTCCACTCAGGTACCCGGTTATTTTAGGGTGGTCAGGTATTTGTTGTAAGTCGCCTTATTGTAGGGAGGCACTATTTTTCCGTCAATAATGTCCTGCTGCACTTTTTTCGCTTTATCGATGACATCCTGACCGCACATCTTGATGGCCTGGGCGGTGTACGGAATTCCTACGCCGCCGTCTTTCAGACCATAGCTGATCGTCTGCCCGCCGACTTTTTTGCCTTCCTTGACATCTTGGGAAATAAGCTCGACCGCGTCATTGACGTTTTTCAAGGCAGAGGTCAGAACATTGTTGGGAGCGAGCTTGGCTTGGTCCATATCCACACCTTCGCAGAGCTTGTTTTCAGCCTTCGCTTCCGCAATCATGCCCTGCCCGACATTGCCCGCAGCCGCAAAAATGATGTCCGCGCCCTGCGCATACATGTGCTGGGCAATGGCCTTGCCCAAAGAGGCATCACTGAAGGAGTTGGCGTACTGGACATTCACAGAGATGTTCTTGCCGAGCTCTTTGGCTCCATAGGCGACACCCGCTCTGAAACCGTACTCAAATTCGTCAATTACCGTACCCGGAACGCCGCCGATAAACCCGACTTTGTCAGTCTTTGTCTTCAGTGCGGCAATGTAACCGACCAGAAACGAAGATTCCTGAGCCCGGAAGAGAACACAGGTGAGATTGCTCGGCGTGGGAGTGATCGAGTCGTCAACAATGGCAAAATTAACTTTAGGATACGCTTTGGCAGAAGCTTTAACGGCGTCTGCCATCAGATAACCGATAGCCCACACGAGATTGTAGTTGTTGCTCGCAAACTGATTCAGGTTGGGTGAATAATCGGAGCTTTGGCTTGATTCCAGGTACTTGACTTGAACGCCGGGATTTTTTTGACCGAACTTCTGCAGGCCATTCCAGGCGCCCTCGTTGAAGGATTGGTCATTGATCCCCCCGACATCCGTCACCATGCCATCCTTGAAGGTCGCTTTTGCCGCCCCGGAAGGCGCCCCGGGCGTTGAACCCGAACCACATCCCGAGAGCAAAACCCCAACAATGGCCAGAGAAGTGATCAAACTGAGCGCTTTTTTCCCTTTCATGTTAATCCCCCTTTTTTTTATTTACCGGCCTTTAACCGACTGGCCTTATCACGGTTAAAGGCCGATTCAACGAATAATGTGGAGAGTACCCCGTTATGACGGGGATTTACCCGAGGAAACGCCCGGAGACCGGATACAAACCACGGGTCAAACTCAGCCGCGGCACGGACATAGCCCTCCGGTATATGCAATCAATTTCCGGTCCCTACCAAAAGGACCTGTGTCCCGAAAGCCGCTTTATTGCACAATATTTCCTGTCCGCTCCGCTTGTCACACCATCGCCAGCGCCAGTTCCATCATTTGCCGAAACGAAGTCTGCCGCTCTTGCGCACTGCATTTCTCACCTGTGAACGGACAGTCGGAAATGGTACAGATGCAGAGAGCATTCTTTCCGCTCCTGGCCGCATTCATGTACAGGGCCGCCGCCTCCATTTCCACCGCCAGAACCCCCATCTTCCGCCACTGGTGAAGACTCGCGCCATCGTCATAGAACGTATCCGAAGAGAAGACGTTGCCGACCTTGTACTTCAGCTTCATCTCCTCCGCCCGGCTGACCGCTTTGTTCAGGAGCGCATAGCCGGCGATCGGGGCATAAGTCCCCGGAAGTCCGAACTGGGCACCGTAGTTCGAATTTGTGCAGGCACCCATAGCAATTACGATGTCTTTCAGATCCAGCTCGGAATCGATGGCCCCGGCCGAGCCGATCCGGATAATGCTGTCAACCCCATAGAAATTAAAAAGTTCGTAAGAATAGATACCCATAGACGGCATACCCATACCGCTGGCCATAACCGAGACTCTCTTCCCGCGGTAAGATCCAGTGTAGCCCTTGATCCCCCTGACGTTGTTGATCAAAACAGCATTTTCGAAATATGTCTCAGCCACAAATTGCGCCCTGAGCGGGTCTCCGGGCATTAAAACCGTCCCGGCAAAATCCCCCTCTTGGGCGCCGATGTGTGGTGTCGGTATGCTCATGGCAAAATCTCCCTATCCGTCAAAATCCCCATGGTCATCTCTTGGGGTTCGTTAGTTAATCCATTTAAATCCCTATGGTTTGATCCGGGCATGCGGCAGCTAAGCTTTTCGGTCAGGTGGGTCGGCCGGGCACGGCGGTACCGTACTCTCCCGTATAATCAGCCTGGGCTCAAGCACGTCACACCTACGCGGTAACTCCCTGTTCGCCACTCTCTCAATCAGCAGTTGAACCGCTCTTTCACCCATTTGGCGGATGGGAAGCGCCACGGAAGTCAAGGGCACATACAGCATCTTGGAAAAGAAAATATCATCAAAACCCACCACCGACATCCGGTCGGGAATCCTGATCCCCCTATCTTTCAGACATTGATAAATCCCATAAGCCATCAAATCATTAAAAGCATAGATGGCTGTGACCGATGAGTCCGCCGCCAGAATTTTCTCTGTGCCCGCATACCCGGACTCAATATGATAATCCCCTTCGACCACAAGCTCCGGCCGGAATTTTACCCCACGTTCCGCAAATACGTCCATAACCCCCTTAAGCCGGCGGCCCGTAGCCTCCAGGTGGGCAGGTCCCGTAATGCACCCCACCTTGCGGTGCCCCAGCCTCAAGAGGTGCTCGGCCGCCAGGCGGCTGCCCTTTTCGTGATTGACATTCAAACAGTCGGACATGACCAGCCGGTCCGCCCTTTCAATGAGAACCACCGGGAGAGTATGATTTTGCAAAAAGTCGGCGAGAAGTTCCATCTTCTCCTCCCGGATTTCATCGGACAAGGTTATGACAATGCCGTCCACATTCTTGCTGGCCAAAACCTTCAGGGATCGCATGGTCATCTCGTAGCTGTCCCCTGTGTCGCAAAGGATGATGTCAAAACCGTGTTCGGAAGCCTCGGCGCTTATTCCCTTCGACAGTTCCGCAAAAAAAGGATTAGCGATATCCATGATAATCAGTCCGAGTGTTTTCGTCTCTTTCGTCACCAAACTAACCGCCATTTGATTGGGAATGTAGTTCAGTTCCTCTGCCGTGTCCAGAATAAGCTGCCTGGTCTTTGAGGAAATCCGTGATTCCTTGTTATTCAAAACAAGGGAAACCGTGGTAATAGACAGCCCTGTCCTGGCCGCTATGTCTTTTATCGTCACCGTCATATGGACCTCTCTGAAAGATTTAGGTTCTCACGATTCAGGGGGCTGATTGGGTTAAACGTTTTATCGGACAGATAATACCATTCAGCCGTCAGAAAGTCAAGAAAGTACTCGCAATAGTTGCAACAATCACGTCCGTATCCTTCGGCCCGACCGCAGAGGAATATCTTGCCAAAGACCTCCTCTCCGTAATCCACCTTAGCACGAACTTTGAATAATTTACCAAGTTTCTATTTACTTCTTCCCGGGTTAATGGTATGCTTTTCCATGATAAAGCCTTTTAGCATCTGCTACAGTACCTACATAAATAAAATTGGCCAAACCTGCCATCGTGCTGCACCATTCTGTAGGGGGGCCTTCGCGTCTGCGGGAAAGGGGGTGACCTGACCATGACAGAAGTATAAGCCGGGTTGCTCAAACAGAGAAACGGCTGTGGGCAGATGTATTGCAAGAGTTAGAATCTTCATATTACGAAGAGGAGGAAACAAGTTATGCGGGGAAAAAAGAGCTTATTCTCTTGGCTCAAGAGCCAAAAAACATTCAGTCTATTTGTGGTCTTTTCTATGATCCTGAGCCTGGTTGCGGGTGTCCCCCAACCGGCTTCAGCCGCCACAAACGGAACAGGCAAAACCTTTGACTTTGTCGAGGTAACCGACTTTCACGGGGCACTTCAGGGCAGCGGCAAACTGAGCGACGGAACACCGATCACTCAGCCGATCGCCGGGGTCCTGGCTCAACAAATCAAAGATATCAAGGCGAGTAATCCTGACACGGTTGTTTTGTCAGGGGGGGACATGTTCCAGGGCACGCCTGTCTCCAATGTACTGAAAGGCCAGCCCGTCATCGACATGATGAACAGCATGGGTTTTGATGCCATGACTTTGGGCAATCATGAGTATGACTGGGGAATTGATTCCGTTATCGACACACAAAATGCGGCCTTAAAGAATTCGTCGATTCCGGTTCTCGCCTGCAATGTTTACGATAAGGCTACCGGCAGGCCGGTCAACTACACCAAGCCTGACGTCATGTTGAACAAAGACGGCGTTAAGATAGGGGTCATCGGTGTCGTTGACAACAAAGAATTTGAGACATCGATCACCCCCAAATATATTGCCAACATTGATTTTAAAAACCCGGTTCCCATCGTAAACGACTTGGCCAAACAGTTGAGAAGCCAAGGTGCCCAAATCGTGGTCGTGGTAGCCCACATGGGAGCGATCACCGATAAGAGCGGTGTGACTACAGGCAACCTGATCGATTTCGCCCAACAAGTTTCTGGGGTCAACGCTGTCTTTGGCGGACACACGCACACGATCGTTACGGCGAAGGTGAACGGAATTCCGGTTGGAGTAGCCAACCACGCCGGTCAGGGTTATATTGACTTAAAGGTCACTCTGAATCCGGATGGTACGGTCAGCTGCGGCGACATGGTCTATAAAAACGACCAACCATTATACAATGCCAAAAATCCGAAGGTTGATCCGGCGGTCCAGGCCATAGTCGACAAAGCGGAAAAAGCGATCGGAACGAAATTCAACCAAGTTATCGGCACTGCGGCTGTGGACTTGACGCGAGCACAGAGCGCCGCTCCATACGGCGACTCGAGCCTGGGCAATTGGGCGGCTGAAGTGACGAAAGACACAGTTAAAGCCGACTTTGGTTTTACCAATAACGGCGGGCTGCGCTGCAATATTCCCAAAGGAAATATCACCCTGGGAGAAATCTACCAGCTTTGGCCGTTTGATGACACCATTTATACGATGAACATGACCGGAGCCCAGATTAAGACGGTGCTGGAGCAGGGCGTCCAAGACGGCGGCAAAGGGATTCAAGTGGCTGGGCTCACATTCAAATATGATCCGGGTAAACCCACCATGCAGCGGGTCACTGCCATGAATAAGTCTGACGGAACGCCGATTGATCCGAGCAAAACGTATTCCGTGGCAACCAACGATTTCATGGGAACGGGCGGCGACGGCTTTAAAGGGTTTGTCGATCCGTCCATCAAGGCGAACGACACGTTTCAGTTAGTCAGAGACGCATTTGTCAACACCATAAAACAGCAGAAGACAATTACCTCTGCGGTCGATCACCGGATCCAACCTGATGCGGCAGTAATCACCGTACTGGCGACTTCCGATGTGCACGGCCACATCTTTCCCTGGAGTTACAGTGCCGCCAAACCTGCCAATCAAGGCCTTGCCAAGGTATCTACCTATGTCAATGAAGTCAGGGCGAGTAATCCCAATGTCATTTTGGTTGACAACGGAGACAGCATTCAGGGCACCCCGCTTTCTTATTATTATGACAAAATCGATACGAAGTCAGAATATCCTTTTGCTAAGGTCATGGGCGCAATGCACTATGATACCTGGACTCTGGGGAATCACGAATACAATTACGGTCTGGATGTGCTAAACCGTGTCATCAGTGACATGAGAAAAGAGTCCATTCATGTACTGTCAGCCAATACTTACAAAGAAGACGGATCAAACTTTGTCGATCCCTATTACCTGAAAACACTTTCCACATCCCAGGGGGATGTCAAAGTGGGGATTTTAGGCCTGACGACCAAATGCATCCCAGACTGGGAAGATAAGGCCCATTATGCGGGACTAACCTTCAAAGACCTGGTTGATGAGGCAAATAAATGGGTGCCAAAAATGAGAGCCGCCGGGGCTGATATCGTCGTCGTAGCTATGCATTCCGGCGAAGAATCCCCTTCGGACACGATTCCGGAAAACGAAGTTAAGGCAGTCGCCACCGGTGTAAACGGGATTGACGCGATCGTGGCCGGTCACACGCACGCTTTATTCGGACAGCATACCTATACCGACCCCGCGGGCAAAAAGGTCATTGTTACGGAACCCGGCAAGTGGGCCCAGGATGTGTCTCAGATTGATCTCACCGTTTCCCGGGACGCAAAAGGCCAACCGGTTCTCGTCAGGGCGGCCAGCGAGGTTGTGCCTATGAATGACAGCGTCCCCGCCGACCCGGCAATCCTTAAGCTGGCGCAGCCCTATCAGGATGCCACTTTGGCCTACGTTGCCACTAAGATCGGAACTTCCACGGGCGATTTTCTGGGCGACAAGCAGCTGACCCAAGAAACAGCTTTGATGGATCTGATTAATAAGGTTCAAAAACATTATGCGAAAACAGACCTGTCAATAGCCGCTCCGCTCAGCAACACCGCCAAAATTGCCAAAGGGGCGGTGACGATTCAGGACTTGATGGGCGTCTACGTGTTCGAAAACTACCTCTACGGCATTAAGATGACGGGCAAACAGCTGAAAGATTGGATGGAATGGTCAGCCCGCTACTATCGGCAGGTTTCCTCCGCGAAGGCACCGATCACGAAAGACAAGACTTTGAATGTTCCGGATTACAACCTCGACCAGCTGTATGGAGCCACGTATACTGTTGACTTAACCCAACCGGCCGGCCACCGGATTAAGAACCTCGAAGTCAACGGGAAACCCGTAAAGGATACGGACGTGCTCACGGTGGCTATCAACAACTACCGGTTCAACGGTGGCGGGGGTTTCATGAAAGCGGCAGGTATCACGAATCCCCAAGTAACGTTTGACTCCGCGAAGCAATACGGTGATGACGGACAAGTACGCAACTTAATGATCAAATACATTCAGGATCATAAGACAATCACGCCCACAGTAGATCACGACTGGGTCATTTCCACTATCCCCGTCGCCGCCACAAATCCCGCTCAAAATTCCGGTTCCGGGGAAGGGTCGGCGACCGGTTCAAGTGTTCAAGTCACAGTCTCCGCCCTCAACCTGCGGACCGGGGCCGGGTTAAACTACGCTGTCGCCGGTTCCCTGCCCCGGGGCAGTGTCGTGACCTTGCTCAGAGCGCTGGGTGAGTGGGATCAGATCAGCTGCCAAGGCAAAGAATATTATGTCTACGCCAAGTATGTCCAGCCGGTGAACGGCCGTGTGACCAAAACCGTGAAGGTCATCGCACGGATAGGGCTAAACGTCAGAAACGGAGCCAGTTTATCTGCCGGCATCGTCGGGGCCCTTCCTTATGGAACGACGGTTCAAGTCGTGGGTATTGAGAGCGGTTGGTACAAGATCCTCTACAACGGTCGCAATGCTTTTGTCTATTCCAAATACGCCGCCTGAGCAGCCCGTCGAAAAAACTTGAATCTGAGGTGTACGCGAAGAGCCTGACCGCGTTTTCGTCAGCAAGCCATTACTATGAGAGAAGAGTCCACCCGACCGACATCGGTCAATTCCTCGGCCGTCGCCAGCCGATCCCCGAAGAGAATCCCGTCCGCCAACCCGCAGGCCGCCAATTGTTTGGCCGCCTGGAGCGGCTCCCAATGCCGGTGCTCCTCCAGGGTCGGCAGCCCCGCATAAATCGGACCGCGCGGGTTTGCGCGAGACGGGATAAAGGCAGAAACACGAATTCCGTAAGCGCGAAACGGCCGCGAACGCCCGGCGAAGAACTCGTACGAAAGACCGGTTTCGTGCCGCGGGTAGTAATTATGGCAAGCCTGAAGCCTGGCCGGATCGGCTCCCGCTTTTATAATCGTCTTCAGAACCTCTTCGCTGATCGTACTGGCATTGAGTTCGCCTATAGGACACCTGTATCTGCCGATTTCCGAGCCGGAACCGAGTGTGTTATAATGAGCACGATTAGTGACCAAGAGGCTTAGCCGCATGTCCCTGGCTTTGGCCATGGGGAGAAGATAGGCCCCTGCCTCAGACGGTTTTAGCCCTGGGAAGATTCGGGAAAGAAGGTGTCGGTAGTGAAGAGGACATTTGAACCGGCCAAACAGGAACTCGAGCTGAAAAACCACCTTCACATATTTAACCTCATCGCCCCTGTTTATAACTTATTCTTTCAGGGGCAGCTCACAAATTACTGTCAGGTTCTGGCAGAGCGGCGTGAATTCCTGGAACCGCCGGCATCCTCAGACCTCCGGGACACTTTGCCGCCACAGGACCTGCCCGCGGGCTCCGCGCCTACGGTGCTGGACATCGGCTGCGGCACGGGAGCCTTGGCCGCCTGCTTTGCCAAATTGGGATATGATGCGACCGGCGTTGATTTCTCACAAAAGATGTTGGCCGCCGCCGCAAAATCAAACGGCAACCGGGTTAAGCTGGTACAAGGCGATGCCACGACCGGGCTGCCTTTTCGGGATAAGAGCTTTGACCTCGTCGTGTCCGCCTATGTTCTGCACGGCTTGACCGCCCGACTGCGGCGCAGCGTTATGCTGGAAGCGCGGCGTCTGGCCAGACAGCGAGTCCTGTTTTATGACTACAATTCACGGCGGGGGCTGTTCACGAATCTGGCCGAGTGGGCGGAAGGCGGCGATTATTTCAACTTCATTCACACAGGGGAAGAAGAAATGCGCGGTATCTTCTCGGCTGTACAGAGACATGATGTCGGCAAGCGGGCGGCCATTTACGTCTGCTCTCTCTGAGGACGGATATGCCACTCGGCGCCGCTGCCGGAATCCGGAACTTTCCGGACTAAAAATCAGCTTGAGTGCAGCGAACCCGACCGCCGCCTCTCACTTCGTTTGTCACCCAGGAATTACGATTCTCCGTGCTCCTCCGCGGGAGCAATTTTTACCGCCCGGTTTTCGGGATCAACAAAAACGACCTTGGGCCGGTACTGACTGGCTGCTTCGTCTGTGAAAATGCCATAAGAAATGATGATCACCTCATCGCCGACCTGCACCAAGCGTGCCGCGGCTCCGTTCAGGCAAATGATGCCTGAGTTCTCCTCCCCGGGAATGACATAAGTCTCCAACCTGGCTCCATTGTTGTTATTGACCACCTGCACTTTTTCGTTGGGCAATATATCGGCCGCCCGCATTAGAGCCGCGTCTATGGTAATACTGCCTACATATTTGAGATTCGCTTCTGTGACCACCGCACGGTGAATCTTGGACTTCATCATCGTTCTGAACACGGGCCTCAACCTCCACAGGATTATTCTCAAGCAAAGAGCCTGCTTTTAAACATACAACTGAAATGGAAATAAACCCCATAATGGTTCGCGCAATACAATTAAGGCCCGGGCACCTCCGCTTGGCGTGAGGTACCCGGGCCTCTCCTGCACACCGTCTCGGTCCAACTGATCCAAGCGGTCAATTTCCTTTAACATGACTTACGAGCAGTCCTCCGTCCTTTCGCCCGGAGCACTCTTTTCCCCGAGTACTCTTTTCCCCGAGTACTCTCATCCCCGTGTACTCTCATCCCCGAGTACTCTTATGGTGCCCACTTGCAGGATACTGATTTTCGCGGTCTCATTAATTTCTGCCACTGCACGGACCTCTTCCGCCGTATCCGCTTCGCCCTAAGTGACGGTCCCAGCCATTACGCTTCCATGCTTCCACCCATAACATAATAACACAATGACTCTAATGGATCCTTTCGCCGCTGACTGAGTCCTCCGGAAGAGCTTTCCCCACAAACCGTGCGACTCTTTTAGGGATATCGCCGGTGCGCGTGAGTACATCCCGTGCCTGTAAAACGTCTTCAAGTGCCGCCGTACCCATACCGACTACGTAAAACTTGGGCCGGCATTTTCTTCATCATAACTCAAAAGTACCTTCGGCGCAAGATCAGTAAATTCCTCGGCTAAGACCCACTCCTGCCGGCTCACAGTTCCGCGCCAATGGATTTCGACCTGAAGCCGCTCCTGAGGTGCCCAGTTGCCCTTCTGCTCAGCTTTGAGCGTCAAGGTCTGTCCGTCGAAACTTCCCCTGACAATTAAGCGCCGGTATTCCCCTGCTTGGTAAGCATAGCCCTCTCCGGCGTCGGCGTAAAAACTTGTCTCCTGCTCAAAGGGTGCCTGGGCGTAGACCTCCAGGGTCTCTACTGACAATAGCTCAGGCCGGGTGAATTCACCGCCGCAGCCCAAGGCCAGGATGGCTCCTTCCCGCAGAAGCATCGGAATCTGTGCTAAGTCTGCGCCCACCACCACATGAGCCGGTCCGGTAAAAATCTTCCCGGTTGTCCGCTCCTGCCAGGTCCCTGCGGGAAGGTAAACCAAGCGCTCACGGGCTCCCTTCTGCAGGACCGGAGCGACCAGACAATCTTTTCCCAGCAGAAACTCGTCGTTAATCCGCCAAGCCACCTCATCGTCCGGAAATTCCAGCAGCAAAGCCCGCATGATAGGGTTCCCGGTTCGGGAAGCTTCTTCAAACAGCGTGTAGAACGTGGGCAACAAGCGGTAGCGCCACTCCAGCGCCTGCCGGTAGATATTCTCCGTCTCTTTATCAAAGGCCCAAGGTTCCTGGGCCCGGGTATTGATATTCGAATGATTGCGGCAGAAAGGAGTAAAAATTCCTAATTGGATCCAGCGCACCAGCAGCTGTTTTTCGCTGTCTTCCAGGAAACCGCCTATATCCGTACCCACAAAGGGCACCCCGGAAAGCCCCATATTAAGGCACATAGATACCGCTTCGGCGAGATGACACCACCAGCTCGAATTGTCTCCCAACCAGACGGCCGCGTGGCGCTGCACTCCGGCGAAACCGGCGCGGGTCAGAACGAAGGGCCGTTTTTCCGGGGCAAACTTTTGCAGTCCCTCGCAGGCCGCCTGAGACATGAGGCTCCCGTAGCGGTTATGAATTTCCGCGTGCGTCAGTTCTGCTTCTTCTCCGTGACGTACATCCGGCGGAAAGGTCTTGCCCGGAACATTAAAGACCGAGGGCTCGTTCATGTCGTTCCAGATCCCATCCAGACCGTGAGCAAGGTGTTTGGCCTGCTGTTCTCCCCACCACTCACGCACCCGGAGACAGGCAAAATCAGGAAAAAGAGCCGGACCCGGCCAGACATCTCCGACAAAAACCTCCCCGGTCTCTTTGCTGCAAAAGACACCCTCTGCCAAACCGTCGGCGCAAACGGCATAGGTCTCATCTTGCTTGACCCCGGGATCCACAATGCCCACCACATGATAACCCAAATCGTGCAACTCCTTGTTCATGCCGTCTGGGTCAGGGAATTCCCGCGAATCCCAGGTAAAGTCGCGATGCCCATCCATGTGATCAATGTCAAGATGAATCACGTCGCAAGGAATGTGCTTCTCCCGCAGGGTCTGGGCAACTTCTATGACCCGGCTCTGGGGGTGGTAAGAATAACGGCTTTGGTGGTGCCCAAGAGCCCACAGGGGAGGGAGGAACATCTTGCCCACCCACTCCAACCACTGAGTCAGTACATCCTGCGGACCTTCGCCCAGGAAAATCCACTGATCGAGGGGGCCGCCGTCAGCCTCAATCACGAGTTCCTCCGGCTGCGTCTGCCCCAGATCCCATTTTGTCCGGTGGCTGTTGTGAACAAAGAGACCCCAGTGACGGCTGAGTAACCAGGGAATGGACTGGTAGAGCGGGTCTGTATTCGGTAAATGCGGCACCTCATCCGTGTTCCATAAAACCAGGCGCTTACCGCGCTTATCCAAGGAGCCTATTTTTTCCCCCAAGCCGACAATCGGTCCTCCATCCCAGCGCCAGGTTGCGGACCCACGGGATCCTTGTTGACGATAGGCCCCCGCTCCGGCTTGACATAATAAGACCTTTCCTTCACTATCCGCAACGGTCAAAGCGAACGGATCTCTCTCGATTGTAATATTGACCTTCAGCCCGTTCCCTTGCAATTTCCATCCCGTCGGAGTTTCCAACCATTGTACGGGTAAAGGAACTGCCTCTTTGACCAGAAGCGGCGGCAAACCCGTAGCCGCCGCGGCCGGGGAGTCAAACCGCCCCAGTCCGTGGTAGCGCAGCCGGATGACAGATTCCCCACAGAGGGATACCTGCAAAACCTGGGTTCCAGAGTGTAACTCCAGGACTCGATTCCTGTCTGTTTTCGATTCGATGCAACCAAATTGACACTGTTTCATCTATTTCCACCTACAGATCATTTTTCTTTTTTCATATCTTTTTCAGTCGGCCCGTGCTTTCTGCGATTTCATCCACCGAGCTCTCCCAGGCTATAAGATTTTGTCTATAAGATTCTACAAGCTGCTTCCTATCCCTTAACGCTACCCAAGGTCAAACCACTTACAAGGTATTTAGAGAGGACGACAAATATGATCATAACCGGAATAACTGTAATGAGTGCCGCCGCCGAATAGACTCCCCATTGTGTGTTGTACTGCCCCTGGAGCGTCACAAGGCCAAGCGGCAATGTGTAAAGGCTTTCGTTATGGATTAAAACCCGAGCGACGATATATTCTGACCACGCCCCCATGAAAGCAAAGATGGAAGCCACGGCCAAGGCAGGTTTTGACAAAGGCACTACGATCGTGTAAAAAGTCCTGAACGTGCTGCACCCGTCCACATAGGCACTCTCTTCGATTGACACCGGAATGGTATCAAAATAGCCCTTGAGCAGCCAGATGCTGAAGGGGACCACCGTCGAGACGTAGGGAATGACCAGCGTCCACAGTTTATCGCTTAGATCCAGGTTTGTAAGCAAAATGTTGAGCGGAAGAAGAATCATCGTGGCCGGAAACATCTGGGTTACGAGCAGGACAATCATACCGCCGCTCCGTCCCAAAAAACGATATCGGGAAAATGCATACCCCGCTGTGGTAGAAAAAAATAAAGTGACCACGGTGGTTAGGAGAGAGATGAAGGCACTGTTGTATATCCAACGCGTAAGCTGAATTTGCGTGAAAGCCGCTTTGAAATTGGCCCAAGACGCGTCTTTAGGTATTATCGCCAAAGAAGTCGAAAACATCTGATTGTCAGGTCTCAGGGCCGCGGCCAGGATATTCAATATCGGATAGACCGCAATTAATGTCATAACGATTAAAGCCAAATAGATCAATATTATTTTGGGCGTTGAGTCATTTCTTTCGAAATAATTGTCCCGTAAGAACCCCTTCATAGTTCTCCCTCCTCCGAAGTTCTATTCACCCTGAGGTAGACGAGGCTGAAGACAATAAGAATGACGAATATTACCACAGACAAAGCCGCTGCATAGCCATAGCGATAGAGATCAAATCCGTCCCGGTACATCTTGAGTACGAGAATGTTCACCGCGTCACTCGGCTGCCCGTCTTTTAGAATATAGAGGATACTCAATTTGTTGAAGGTCCAAACTACACCCAATATAATAGCGGGAACCATCACTGGTTTTAGCAAAGGCGCGGTGATATGCCGGAATTTTTGCCACCCCGTGGCACCGTCGATATCCGCTGCTTCGTACAAGTCATGTGGAATGCCCTGGAGCCCCCCCAAGGCAATCAGCATCATGAAGGGCACGCCGAGCCAGATGTTGGTTAGTGTCGCCCCGATCAGTGTATTTGTCGGGTTTCCCAGCCAGTTGATGGCCGGGATGCCTAATTTGCCCAGCAGAACATTGATCGCCCCAAATTGATAGTTAAGCATCCCTTTCCAGGTTACGGCCGCCACGTATTCCGGGATAGCCCAAGGGAGAACTAGAAGAACTCTAAAAACAGACTTTCCCGGCAACTTGCGATTTAGAAGGACAGCCAGCCAGACTCCAATCACCACATGAAAAAAGACATTGCTGGCGGTCCAGACAACCGTCCTAAGAAACACACTGACAAAGACTTTGCTGGTAATAATCTCCTTGTAGTTCCCCAGACCGATAAATTGGTTCTTGAAAATCCTGGGGAAATTGAAAAGGTTAATCCCCACTTCTTTTAGACTCATCATGTTCTGCAACCTGATGTCATAGGTTGACATCAAGAATTCAAAGAGCAAAGGAAGGAGAATAATAAAAAGCACTATCAGAAAGGACGGGCTCACGAAAAGATAGGGGGTCCACCACTTCTGCTGCAGGGATCTTTTTCTTCTTCCTCTGGCGCTTTTGCGAACAACGCTAGGTTTCTTTCCGGCTCTTCCTTCCATTCCGCGCTCCTCCTTTTTAGGCCAACCGATCCCAGCGTGAAGAAGCAATGGATAGGTGGCCGCCCATCCACTACTTCCCTGCTGTTTATCCAATCGTAGGACTCCCACTTTCACCGGCTTCTACAAGCTTCATACGTGGGAGTCTTACCCCGTCGGGACCTGAATCTAGGAAAGTGTCATCCTTTCTACAAGCTCCATAAATGGGCGTGATACCCCCTATACCTTGCTTCTTCGATGGCGACAACTCCGCCCTCGGCCGTCATGACTGGACTATGGCGCACGAGTTCATAACATATTTCGAGTTACTTTTTCGTCAAATCCTTGGCGAGCTGTTCCGCTTTGGTCTGCATGTCTTTGGCCGCCTGTCCCGGTGTCTTTTGATTAGCCATAACGGCTTCAAGTTCCGGCCTCATGGCATCCCAAACCGCCCGCATCTCCGCCCGAATCGGCATGGGTGTGCCATGTTTCATTTGTTCAATCGACATTTTGATAAACGGATCACTGGTTATGGAAGAATCCTTAAGTGCCTCTGTCGTGGAGGGCATTTGCCCCATTTGCTGCGCAAAGTTTACTTGGAAGCCCTTGGAGGTCACAAACTCGAAGAACTTTTTTATGGCGTCTTTCACTTTGGGATCCTTCACGTTGGCCGATACGGAGAAACCTGTAGAGCCATAATACGGCGACCCATAGTTTCCTGTATCATCAACCTTGGGGAATAACGTTATGCCCAAGTTCTCGCCCAAGGTCTTGTGCATGTCACTGAAACACCAGGCTCCATCGATTAGTGTCGCGGCCTTTCCCTCTTTAAACAAGCCTTCCGCCACCTGTTGACTCTCTTGTTTAGGCATCACCTTGTAAACATACTTCAAATCATGCAAGTACTTAAACGCGCTTACCATCGCCGGAGTGTCAACGGTTATCTTGCCGCTGCTATCAAACACCTTGCCACCGAAAGCGCCTAAGAAAGGCACAAACCAGTAGGGTTCATTTTCGTTGGTCACCATCGCGTAAGTTTTTCCGTCATTATACTTTTTGGCCAAAGCGATAATATCATTAAAACTCTGCGGAGCTTTGGAAACCAACTTCTTATTATACAGTAAACTTAGATTGTTGCCATTGACTATCGGCACTGCCCATATGTCGTTACCAATCTTGACCGTATCCAGGATACCGGGATCAAATTTCTTCCAAAAGTCCTGCCCCATAAACTGATTGAGCGGGATGATGAGTTTACCCAGCGAAAGGGGCCCCATATTATCATTGGGCCCATAGATCAGCTCGGGGCCCTTTCCTGAGAGTACAGCCGTCTGGAACTGACTTCTCAAATCCTCTGTCTGATAATGCACCCGGTTGACCTTTATCCCCGGGTTCTCTTGTTCGAAGATCTTCATTTGTGCATCGAATGCCTTGCCAACGGGCTGTTCCATCTGTTCCCACAGATTAAGAGTAACCTGGGATCCGCTTGCCGCTGAGGTGGGCGTGGGCGCCTTACCTGATCCACAACCGCTGAGCAAAGTCGTGAGGGCTAAAATCAAAGCAACAATTCCCGCTAAGGCTTTAGTCTTACTTTTTGACATTCTGGTTCCTCCCCTTTTTTTGATAGGAATAGACAGTTCTGGCCTCTCCTTCACCTCCTTCGCAATCCCTACCTTGAGCCATCCAAATCTTAACTCATTGAGGGGCGCTCCTGCAACCGGTTGCATTTAGGGCGTGACGGTGCAACCGGTTGCACTTAGGTATATATTCGCTCTTTTTCTGCAATTCCCTTCCGGAAAATTCACTTGACTCACAAAAATTTAACCGGAGCCATTGAATTCCGCCGCACCAGTGAAACTTGAACAAAACAGTGCTCGGAAGTTGCCTGCTGCAGTTCTAACTGACTGAGCAGCAAACGCGCCGCCGTGGCTCCCAATTCATGCGCCTGAATCTCAACCGAGGAAAGCGGTGGGGTCATATGTTGGGCCAGGGGTGAGTTGTTAAAACTTACCAGAGATAGCTCCCGCGGCAGGTCCAAGCCGCGTTCACGGGCGGCCCGCATCACCCCGAAAGCCATAATGTCATCCATAGTTACCACAGCGGTCAAGTTTGGACGCCCATCCAACAGCTTTCCCGCCGCCCGGTACCCTTCTTCCTCCAAAAAGTCCGCGCTACAAACACACTCCGGGTCCCATGTTATGCCGCCGTCGGCCAAAGCCCGCTTGTATCCTTCCAGTCGGTCTTGGGATACGACAAAATTGGGTGGACCTGACATGAAACCGATAATTCGGTGACCCAACCGGATCAACTCCGCGGTCACCGACCGGCTGGCCTCGATGTTGTCATTATCCACCCAGGTCAACGGCAAATCCTCAAGCGGACGCCCGATCAAAACCTGGGGAAATCCCATCTCGGCCAGTTCTGCCAGGACTTTCTGGTCGGAACGGGAATAGAGAAAAATTATACCGTCCACCCGACGCTCTTTGACAACCCGCAGGGTCTCCCGATACTCGTCCTCGGCCGTAACCGGAGTGAGCAGGAGCAGGTCATAGCGTTGTTCGCTGGTCACGCCCCCGATTCCGCGAATCGCCTCCGGAAAAAAGGGATTTTGGAAAGCCAATTCCGCCGAGCTGGGCATAACAACGGCGATGGTGCGGGTCTGGGCATTCGCCAGGCTGCGTGCCACGGCATTTGGGAAGTAGCCCATCTCCTCCATTGCCTTGCGTACCACTTCCCGTGTCTCTTCGCTGATCAGGGGACTGTTGGCAATGACCCGGGAGACGGTCGAAGCCGAGACACCGACCTTCTTGGCAACATCCCGGATGGTAACCGTATGCTTCACCTTCGACCTCCTCCACCTCTTTTCACCCGCACCCCGACTCCTTTTTGTCAGCACTCACCCGTGGATAAGGCAACTTGCCTTGGTCAGCCCGATTGAATCGATCGCTCACTTGAGCGTTCGCGACCTCAGCCGCATTTTTTGGTCTCTCAAAAAAGTGCACGATCTGTGAGCGCAGAAATACAGCTTCACTTTACCCCCTCCATATTCAATCAGCGTCTTCCATTAACGCTTTAAAGCCCGGTAAGGCCCTCTCGATCGTTTGATAAGCCACACAATAGGCGATGCGGACATAACCCGGACAGCCGAAGGACTTACCCGGTACAATGAGAATATTTTTTTGCTTGGCCAGGCTACAGAATTTCACGTCATCATCTATTGGGCTCTTAACAAAGAGATAAAATGCGCCCTGCGGTTTAATGCATTGATAGCCGTAGGATAAGAGCCCGCCATAAAGGAGCTCGCGATTTTTGTTGTAGGCCTGAAGATCAACCTTAGCATCCAAGCATTTGGCCACAACGCGTTGGAACAGCGAAGGAGCGTTGACAAAACCTAAAATGCGCGTGGCAATGTTCGCGGCGGAAATAATATTTTCATAATCCTCGACTTCGTCCGGTATCACCAAGTAACCGATTCTTTCACCCGGCAGAGACAGAGATTTACTGAAAGAGTATCCGACGATGGTGTTAGCATAATACTTCGTCAGATACGGCACCTCGACCTGATCATAAGCAAGTTCCCGGTACGGTTCATCGGAAATGAGGTAAATATCGCTCCCAAACTCTTTTTGCTTCGCATTCAGTATTTTTGCCAGTCTCAGGATGGTCTCTTCCGAATAGACGACACCGGTTGGATTATTAGGTGAATTGATAAGCACTGCTTTCGTTCGGGGCGTAATTTTCTCTTGGCATTCTTCCAGGTTGGGCTGGAAATCTACGGTGTTGGGAGAGACCACTACCAATTCGCCCGCATAATTCCTGACATAGCTTCTGTATTCTCCAAAAAACGGGGCAAAGACGATGACCTCGTCCTTTGGGTTCAGCAAAGTTTTAAAAAGGACGTTCAATCCACCCGCCGCGCCCACGGTCATCACAATATTATTTTGGGTAAACGCCGTACCAAATCTGCCGTTGATTGACTCGGCGATGGCCGACCTCACCTCTTCATAACCCGAGTTGTTCATATATCCATGGATAGCGCTGGAGTTCTCGACATGCAATATCTCCAGAATCGCTTGTTTCACTTCGACCGGCGGTTCAACATTCGGGTTACCCAGGCTAAAGTCAAAGACATTTTCCGCTCCGTGGATTTCCGCCAGTCGTCTGCCTTCCTCAAACATGGCCCGAATGAGGGAACTGTTTTCCACCTGTTCTCGCATCTCACGTGATATCACGGCCATCCACCTTTCTTAAAGTCCTCTCGCTCTTTCTCTCAATTTCAGTTTTCTTACGGCAACGCAACCGAAAGCCCATGGATTTAATCATAGGATGAAGGCGGTTTTCTTAGTCTCTTTCTTTCCAAATATCTGCCCTAATGGAAATGCCCAAATCCTCAATCCAGCTAAATCATAGCCTAAAAATGCAGCCGGCGCAATATAAACCGGGGATACGCGAACATCCCGGTTATACAACCAGCCGCACAGTCCGCGGCCTTCGAGGGAAGAGCAAAAGCTCTTGTCAAGGTAGGCTGCTTGCTCTTATGCTTCATCAAAGTCACTATGAGAGTTGCGAATGCAACCGCAAACATCAGTGCTTCGAGCGCTTATTTTCGTTTTTCCCGACCCGGCTTGGCCAAAGCTTCCCGAAGCAGATCGCCCAGGTTATTGCCGATCGAACCACTGTCACTGTATTGAGATATGAGCTTCTGGTTCATCTGGCTCGCCCGCTTGGAGCTGGTAAACCCGAGGCTTTCCTTTTCCGGCTGCCGATGCCCGCAACTCCGGTCTTGGCAGACAAACATTTTACCCCGTTTGCCTTGGACCAGAAGCATATATTTGCCACAGACGGGACACTTCGTCTTGGAAATATTATCCGCCTTGTAGACGCTGTTGTCCGCGGCGACACTGCGTACCAGAGCTGCGGTATTCTCACGGATACCCCTGATGAAGGCCTGCCTGCTGCCCTTTCCCCGGGCAATATCAGTTAAGCTCTGCTCCCATTGGGCCGTGAGTTCCGGGCTTCTGAGTTCGGAAGCGACCAGACCGATGAGTTGAATGCCCTTTGCCGTGGGGACCAACTCCTTGCCATTGCGCTCAACATAGAAAGTGGAGATGAGTTTTTCGATGATCTCAGCCCGGGTCGCCGGGGTCCCCAAGCCCCCACCCTTAATGCTTTCCCGCAGTTCCTCGTCTTCAATAAATTTGCCCGGACTTTCCATGGCTGAGAGCAGGGTTGCTTCGGTGTAGCGGGCTGGGGGTTTGGTTTTCCCCTTCTGGGCTTTCAGGCTTTTGACCGTTCTCGCTTCACCCCGGCTTAGATTGGCCAGCGTCTGCTCAGGCAAACTCTCTTCTTTGCCCTCTTCCCGGTCCGCGAGTTGAAAAGCCACTGCCCGCCAGCCTAAATCCTTGACCAGCTTACCCCGGGCATAAAAACTTTCCTCTTTGATCCGGGTGACCAAGGTGAGTTGTTCAAAGCGGTAGGGTGGAGACAGCACGGCCAGAAAACGGCGGGCAATCAGATCGTAGAGGTTTCTTTCATCTCCCGTCAG
This sequence comes from Acididesulfobacillus acetoxydans, assembly GCF_902729405.1. Taxonomy (GTDB): domain Bacteria; phylum Bacillota; class Desulfitobacteriia; order Desulfitobacteriales; family Desulfitobacteriaceae; genus Acididesulfobacillus; species Acididesulfobacillus acetoxydans. The sequence continues at coordinate 2,358,009 of NZ_LR746496.1, read as the reverse complement.
ATCTGTCAGGCGCAGGGGCTGCTCCGTGGGGATGAGAGCATGGTGGTCCGACACTTTGCTGTCGTCGACAAAGCGTTTCGAGGGAGTCAAAGGTTTTTGCAAGATCTGTTTCACCAAATCCGCATAAGGCCCGACAGCCATCCCTCTGAGCCTGGCAGGCAGCGTGGGTACGATATCTCTGGTAATATAACGGGAATCCGTACGGGGATAAGTGACGATCTTATGCCGCTCATACAAATTCTGAAGAACATTGAGGGTTCTTTGTGCGGAGAAAGCGTACCGCCGGTTGGCGTCCCTCTGAAGTTCCGTCAAATCGTAAGCCAGAGGAGCGGGTTCACTTTTATTTTCCCGGCGCAGTTCCACGATTTGGCCGGCCTGCCCCTGGAGTTTAGCCAGGAGTTCCTCCACTTGGGCATAGTCAAACAAGCGGTTGCCGTCTTGGCCGCGCCAATCGCCGAAATAATCACCAAAATCCGCCCGGATGGTCCAATAGTCCACAGGAACGAACTTCTTGATTTCTTCCTCTCTCTGCACCATCATGGCTAGGGTTGGGGTTTGCACCCGGCCCGCGTTGAGCTGCGCATTGAATTTACAAGTCAAGGCTCTGGTCACATTGAGCCCGATCAGCCAATCCGCCTCCGCCCGGCACACCGCCGCATCATAGAGGTTATTATACTCGGCACCCGGTTTTAAGCTGGCAAAACCTTCCCGGATGGCCGCGTCCGTTTGGGAAGAAATCCAGAGCCTTTTAAAGGGTTTTTTCCAGTTGCTCAGTTTCATAATCCAGCGGGCCACCAGCTCCCCTTCCCGCCCGGCATCCGTGGCAATCACCAGCTGGCTGATATCCTGACGTTTCATTAGGTGAGAGACGACCTGATACTGTTGTGACGTCTGGCGGATAACCTTCAGCTTCATATTTTCCGGCAACATGGGTAAATCTTCTAAACGCCATTGTTTGTATTTCTGATCATAGTCCTCAGGCTCGGCCAGAGTGACCAAATGCCCCAATGCCCAGGTCACGACATAGTTCGGCCCTTCCAGGTACCCTTTGTTCTTGGCCTGACAGTTAAGAACCCGGGCGATCTCCCGGGCCACGCTGGGTTTTTCTGTTAATACCAGTTGTTTCATGATGAACTCCCTACCTCATCGCGGTTTCTATTTGTCGAATAAGCCGCCTTTTTTGTATTTCTTGACCCCGGTTTGAGGGTTCCCCAGGCGTCCCTGACCACGCTGCCATCCTTTCTGACTCGCGCTCTTGCGTTTTTTGTCCTCAATGATTTTGAGCATCGCTTCCCGGGTTTGGTCGTCCATCGTTTATCCTCCTATTTCTTCACCCTGTCATGATGCTGTCCATGGCCTTTTCGCTTAACTTCCGAACGCCCATATCCTTAAAAAGATTCTCCTGCCATTTCGTATAGCCGAAAGGCTCCTTCATTCCTTCGCTTCTGACAACTTCAAACTCCAATATATAAGACCATAGTGGCTGAAAAGCCCCACTTAAGAGTCCCTGTCGGATAAAGAGCTTCGCCTGTGATTCTAAATGGATTTTCAGCTGCGTCTGGTGATCAAATAGTCGGTTCAAGCGACAGTTTATCCAAATAAAACTTTGGTTTACCACCTTATTCACTACGAACTCGCCAATTGTATTATAGAGAAATTCCCGAAGAATATCAAACATACCTTCCTCGTTCAGGGCAGAAGCCACAAGGCATGTCCACAAGGCATGGACCCTTTTAGCTTCTGCCGGGCTGCGCAGGAATCTTCCTTCCCTTCCGGAGAGTCCGCCGGTTGGACCTCAATGCCCCCCAGTCACCGCCAACGGAGGGTGAAAAGACTCGGCGACAGAAGCCCCGGGGATATCCCCGGGGCTCAAACTTGCTCAAAAGGAGCGCCGCACTGCCTTGTCCTAAGACTTTCGGGGAAGTTCCCCTCCGTCCCGCGCCAAGACTTCACCCGTCAACCGTGCCAGACTCCGGAAATACAGATTTTGGCTCCGGTCTGCCACTCGAGCCATACACGCAGGCAACCATTCCTGTGTCAAGCTTAAGACTTCATGCCAGAGCGCCATCAGATCCGGAGCTAAGCCATCCCCTTCGCTGAGACCGGTAACCACCTCATCAGCCAGAATAGCGAGGAAAGTCAGAAGCAGCAGCGCGTGTTCCGGTTCGTTTGGCCAGACGCCGGGGGTTCCGACTAGATACTCCCGCCAGTCAAAAGCAAAGCGGGCATACCAACCTTCGACAATTACCCGACGCCGGTTCAAGTCAGCCTCCCGCGGGAGATACGCGCCTGCCCCCAAAGGCACCATCGTCCCTTTCAAAGGCACCCTAAACAACCTCTCATACTCCGTTTGGGCGTCGGCGAGAAATTGAGGAAGCTCGGCGGGGTCCTGAACAATCCCAAGGACTTGTTTCAGACCATCCGACAGATTCCTTGACAGCCCCAAGTTTTCCACCACCACAATGAATGATGGGGAAAACACCTGTGCCAGCCATTCCTCAGCCGGCGGCCTGCCTAAAAATACGGCAGCCAAACCATAGAGAAGGCGCCTTCCCGACCATAACTCAATTTCTTGCCGAGCGAATTCCGGCTGTAACTCTGCCGTGAAGGATTCCAACAAGGGCTGTTCCCCACTGAAAGAGGTCCTGTTGATCCGGCTGAGCATCTTTCCATCTCCTTCAGGTGTTCCTTTTAAGACGACTGCGTTACGCAACGATCTTTAAATCCCCGTTCTTGACATTTACGGCCCGCAAACTCTCTGTAATCGCCGGCTGTCAGGGCTTCTTGTTGCCGGCACAGCCGAAACGGTTCATAGAACCGATTCGGCCGTCCTGCCCCTTTCGCAAGACTTCACCTTGTGTCTTCACCGCCGGTGTCACAAGAATGTGGTGCGGGCATCTGCCCTTGAACGGCGCTGATTCCGGTCCTTGCCCATTACCGCTCTTAGAGCTTACTGATGCCGGATCCGGCCGATCGCAAATCTTCACTGATCTCAGAGCTTGCTGATCTTAACCTTGGTGTCAAAATACGACGCCCCTCCGCCTACCGGATCTTCCAGACACGTTCCCCAGCCGCTGGCATCCTGCATATCCGGATCCAGACGCATCAGCGGATTGAGCCGTACCCCGCCGTTACGGGCATCATCCCCCCGGAGCGTTTGGCCGTCGACTTGCCAAGTGCCGGAACCGTAGTGCCAATGACCGAACGAATTGGTAAATGTGACCACCCCGGGCCGCACCCCCGGAAGACTGCGCGCTCTCCCCGTAATCCCCCGGGGATAACTGGCGGATGCCACCCTGATCCAATCCCCGTCCGCGATACCCAAGCGTTGGGCGTCCGCGTCGTTGAGCTCGATAAAGTTCTCCTGCAGAAGTTCCAACAGCCAGGGATCATTGATGGTACGGGATTGGGTGTGAATCGGCAGCTTGTACGTGGTCAGATGGAAGTTGAATTCTTTTGAAGGATCGATATTATCCAGCAGACGCCCTTTCATTGTCCGCTGAGGCAGCGCAATGCCCGTGCCATGAAATACTTCGCCGCTGATCGCGTTGTGGGTGCTCCCTACAGCCTCATTGTAAATTTGCAGCAGGTTCTTGGCACTGCCGTAGCGATGGGTGAGCCAGCCGGGTTTTTCGCCCAGGTAAGCCAGCCCATAATCCTCAAAGCGTCCGCCCCGGGCCATGACATAGGCCACTTTCCGCCACTGGGCTTCGGTCAAAACAGAGCCGAACTGCTTCTGCCAGCTTGCCACACTCTTCATTTCCGCGGCCGTGGCATCGGGCACGGGACCCATCTTGGCCGGCAACCCCTGAGAATCAAGCTGAAGATAAGTGCCGGTATCATAGGCGACGTTGGCGATCATGCGCAAATAGAAGTCTTCCCGCCGGTGCAGGCTTCCCCCGTCCATAAAGGCATTCTTGCCAAAACCCGGCATGCCTAACTTCTCCGCCACGTCGATATAATACGTTTCAAAGCACATGGGCCGTCCGTCCTTGGTCTTGGCCATCAGGGGATCTACGACCGGCTGGCGGATTCCGATCACAGACGTGGGTGTCGTGGGAAATCCCGGCAAAGCCCCCCAGGCTTCCAGAAAAGTGCTGTCCGGAACGATATAGTCGGCATACATGGATGTTTCGGAAAGGACGATGTCATCGGTGATAAAGAGCGGCACTTTGTTCAGATCTTTGATCATACGGAACCAGGGAAGTTTCTCGTCGTCCGCGCCACCCATGCCGGGTGGTGCCGAATAGGCTGGATTTCCCATGTGTTGGTAGACGATTTTGGCAGGGTAAGGATACTCATCCCATATTCCGCCGAAGATTTCATGCCAAATGCCAAAGCCGAAGGGATACCAGGGGCGCTTGGCGGGGAAAGGAGAGCGGCCTTTGTCTTCAAGTTCCTTGTAGTAGCTGGTCTTTTCGTAAAAAGCCCCTTCTCGCGAGATTTTGGCCCCGTTCGGAACACCTTTGGGCTGGTTGGGCCATTTGCCCAAAGGAAATGGAGAGGTGGGTTTAGTCCCCATAAAATCAGCCGTACCTCCGCCCGCCATATACCCTCCCACCCAGTCAATGTTGCCAATGAGGAAATTAAGGGTCATGATCGAGCGCCCGTTGTAGAACCCATTGGTGTGCATAGCCGGTCCGCGATAAAAATCGGCCACCGCCTTCTTACCGTGAGAGGTGAACTCCCGGGCCAAATCCGTGATCACCCGGCTGCTCACCCCGGCGAGTTTGGCATAATCCGCCAAAGTGTGCTCCTGTGCCGTTTGGCAGAGGATCTGCATGGCTGTGAGGCAGCTCACCCCGCCGACCGTCGTCGGTTTTACTTCCAGATCCCCCTGGGGCCAGAGAAGACCCTGATCCACCGTATCAAACACTGCCGGCTGACCGCCCGCGTCAATCACCACATATTTATCGGCGTCAGTGGAACCGGCAGCCGCCAGACCGACGTCAGCGGCCCGGGCAAATTTGTGCGCCTTAGGATGAGACGGATCGCTGATCACAAGGTAGGACGCGTTGGCATAGTTCGGCTCCCCCTGAGTCTCAGCCGCCTTCAAAGTGGTATTCATCAGGAAGCGGCTGTCATAGCGGTGATTCTCCAGAATCCAGCGAACCATCCCCATGGCCAGGGCTCCGTCCCCGCCCGGCTTTACTGTAATGAAACGGTCCGCGTGGGCCACGCCCGCCGTGGCCGAAACATCCACCAGGACGAACTTCAGGCCCCGGGACGAAGCGGCCGCAATCTTCCGGGCCAAAGCCTGCATGGGGAAATTGGCGGTATAAATTCCGGCCCCAAACCAAATAACGAATTCTGAGTTGGCAATATCCGGCTTTAACATGGCCACCGCCCCATTCAAGGACTGCTGGGTGGCGACATGGTGATTCAGCTCGCAGATCCCCACGTGCGGCAGAGCGTTGACACTGCCGAAAGCGGCGGCGAAACGCTGGATAAAGGTGTTTTGACCCACTTCGGCCCGTCCCCAATACGCCACCAGTTGATTGGTCTGAGGACCCATATCCGGGTGCGCCGGGTCTGCGGGAGTGAACCGCCCCCGGCCTTGGTTCCAGAGTTGGGCAAACCCGTCCACCTGGCGCTTTTCCTCCCCTGGCACGTCCTTAAAGAGAAGTCCGCCCTTGACCGTCTCCTCCACCAACTGCTCCCAGGAGATCGTTTTAAACTTGCCAGAACCGCGCGGTCCCGTCCGTTTCAGGGGCTGAAGAACCCGGTAGGGATCATAGAGCGTCTGGGCTCCCGCCTGCCCGCGGGCGCAGAGCGAGTGGGGGATTTTGGCCCCCAGGGCCTCTTGAGGATCCGCGGCGTAGGGGAGTTGAGGCTCCGTCGAATTAGGGTGGTAAGGATTGCCGTCCAATTTCAAAAGGACATTGTTAAACACCCTGGCCTCCAGTCCACAGTCCGAACGGCACTGCCGGCAAACCGAATAGCGCACATCCACCCCGGGCCAGGATTCAATTCGCTGTGGGTAGACATATTGACCGCGTCGCTTCACTACGTCGGGCAGCCAGGGCATACTGCCCCATAGCCCTCCCAGCAAAGAACCACCCAAGGCGACGCCTTTTAAAAATGTCCGTCTTTGCATGTTTAAATTATCGCTCATCGCTGCTTCCCTCCGTTTCACTCCGATTTGCTGACTCAAGGCTACCGGCATCGCTCGTCAAAACACTATTTCTATAAAACACTATTTCTATAAACAAGGATTCTAAGCATCTTCGTCTGGAGAAGATCCCGGTCGTCAAAACAACTTTAGTTTAAAATAGCCTTAGTCTCTCACGGAACCTGACGCCCGGCTGCTTTCGCCGCCTGTTCTCTCACTCTAAGGCGATTCCCCAACGCCAACCTTTGCCTGAGCGCCTGGTCATCCCAAGGAAAAACGTTCATAACGACCAAAAAGACAAAGAGAATCAACATAAACATTCCGAAAACCACCTGCACCGAACCCCTTCCAAACAAGGCTGGGGTATAGAGAACAAGCCCCTGGGAGGCTTTGGCTTGGAGTTGCCCGCCTATAACCACGTTGTAACGCATGAAGAAAACGCTGACGAGCACGAGGAGGGAAGTCAGGGAAGCGAGCAAAGCCGATCGCCGAATTTGAGGCAGAAAGGCCAGGATCAACGCCAAGACCAAAAGTCCGACTTGCCCGAACCAATAAGCTCCCGCCAAAGGGCCGTGCAGGAAAACCTGGGCAAATCCTTGACCCGTGGCCGCGTCCGCATAGGCCGTGGGAGCAGAGTTCAAGACGTCGACAATATCTAAGAACAGATCGACCAACATTACCCAGGTCATGATCTTCATCAAGCCGTTGGTCAGGCTCACGTCGACTTGCCGCTCCCGTGAAAAATAACGGAAGGTTAGAGTATAGACAACTATCATAAGAGCGATACCCGAGAGAATAGCGGAAGTGATGAACATCGGCATCATCAAAGCGTTATGCCAGAGAGGACGAGCTTTAATCGCCCCGAAGATAAAGCCGATGTAACCGTGAAAGGCGAAGGCCAGAAAAATCCCCGTCCCGGCTAAACCCACCTGCCATTTGTGCTCCTTGGACTGCCGCCGTTCGGAAGTATCCGTGGAACCCAGGGCGAGCACCCGATAAAGTCCGGCCCGCCAGCCGGTCTCAACTGCTGCCAGCCGGCAAAAGTCCACCCTGAAAGCCAAATACATCTCTGCCAGAACCAAGAGCAAATACGCCGTCCAAATCATTGTAAAAAGTCCCATCGGCGCCCAGGGCAGGTGCGGTCTGGTGAACAGTTCCCACCAGCGGGAGGGCTGCCGAGCGTCAGCGAGCGGACCCACCGGCGCAAACAGAATAAAGGCGAAGGTTACAAGCAGGGATAATTTGGTCAAGGGCTCATACTGCTTTTGTCCGAATACTTTGGATAGGGAGCCAACGATAAATGAGCCCGCTATCAGACCGGAAATATAGGGATACGCCACAATCGGCAACGTCCAGTAAACCTGTTCCAGTCCCATGCATTTCCTCTCCTTCTCGTTAATTTAAGGGCTGTCCTCGGGAGAACCCACACAGAGCAACGCGGCACCGTCCGGAAAAGTCTCACCTCAATACCCTGGAACTTCTGACTCCCGGAACCCCCAACTCCAGGATTTAAAACTTCCAGGACTTCGAACTCCAGTAATCTCCATACCCAGTAATCTTAATCTCCCGGAGCTTCAAACTATTTACGCGGAGCATTCAGCTTCCGGTAAGCTGTCGAATTGGTATTCATGGCATAGGTGTAAACCAGCCGCTCGCTTGCCGAGTTATCAGACGTACTCAGTTCCCCGTCCAGGCCGATATAAAAAACTTGTGGTTGGGTGCCGACTTCCGGTTTGCGCACCTGCACCGGGTAATGGGCCAGCAGTTGGGAAACCTCGCTCTCGGGATCGAGCAGATCCCCAAAAACGCGCGCCCGGCCGACACAGGTCGTGACACAGGCCGGCAGCAGGCCGGCGTCAATCCGCTCCACACATAAAGTACATTTGTCCGCGGTATGGGAAATCGGGTTAAGGTAACGGGCATCGTAAGGACAGGCATTGACACAGGTGCCGCAACCGATGCAGAGGCGCGGATCGACGAGCACCGGACCGTCGGCGCGCTTAAAAGTAGCTTTGACCGGACAGACGGTGACACAGGGGGGATTGTCACAGTGATTGCAGAGCTTGGGAATATTGCGCACTTTGACTTCTTGCACATAACTTCCCTCATCGGTCACCACATCCCCGGCGGCAGCCGCCACAGTCCGGCCGATTTGCCCCACATCCACCCAAGTACGGTAACTTCCCACCGGAATGTTGTTCTCGCTTTTGCAGGCGACGACACAGGATTGGCAGCCGGTGCATTTACGCAGATCGACAACAATGGCCCAATGGTGTTTCGGCCGCGCCGCCTTGATCTGAGCGAAATTATCATGGTAAATGGGCAGTTTGGCCGGGTTCAGCAGGCGGTTCCAATCCTGCCAGCCGTCTGCCTTATTGAGATCCGGATCGGCATAGCCTTGCCAAGTCAGGGCATCACCGTCCGTCTGAATCATCCCGCCGGGCTGACTTTCTCCCCCTGACTGCCCTGCGGCCAAAGCTTTACCGATACCCAGAGCACCAAAAGCACCGGCAGTCCCTAACACCCCGCCCAGGGTGAGAGCCTTTTTCAGAAATCCCCGCCGATCCGGAACCTTGTCGTCTTCTTGTTTAACCGGTTTTTCCTTTTCAGCCATTGTGATCACCTTCCCCATTATAAAACGTCCTTTGGGTCCCATACCTTAACATCCGTGTCCGGTAGTCTGGCGTCCTCGCGCTGGATCCGGAGTCTATAATTTTAGGTCGGAGTCCTATAATTTATTTTAAAGAGTTGACCGCTAAATTTTAATCCGGCAATTCCTCTAACTTCACCGACCTTCGGATCAGGGAAAAACCCTGATAGCACACTTTAACTATCAGGGTTTTCAATCAATCGCAAGTTGTTCAACTTGAGTTGAATGAGTTCACTCCCGAGCCGCTCCCCCGGGCAGAAGACCATGCTGCACGGCATAGCGAACTAACTCGGAACGCCCTTTCAGCCCCAGTTTGTCCTTGACATGGGCTTTGTGACTCTCGACCGTTTTAATGCTGATGACCAGGCTCTCGGCGATTTGACGGTTGGTATACCCCATGGCCACCCGTTTCAAAACTTCTCGTTCCCGCTCACTTAGGCTTTCCACCTGTGCCTGATTCTGTTTGCTCTGCGGCTGCGGAAAAGCCTGACGTACCAAAATACCGCTCAAAGCCTGGTCCACGTAAGTCCGCCCCTGGGCCACCGTCCGAATGGCTGCCAGGAGTTCCACATCGGCGGCCCTCTTCAGAATATAACCGCTCGCTCCCAAGGATAGGACCCGCTTCACATATTCCTCATCATCGTGCATCGTCAGCACCAGGACCTTCAGGCTGGGATGGCCGGCCGCCAGCGTTTCTAATACCTGCAGCCCATCAACTCCGGGCATGCTCAGATCCAGAAGCAGGACATCCGGCCGGAGGCGGTCCGCCTGTACAAGCGTTTCCTGCCCTTCGCCGGCTTCTCCAACCACTTCCATGTCCGCCTGGGCATTCAGCATAAGTTTCAACCCACTGCGCAGAACCATGTGATCATCCGCCAACAAGATCCGGGTCTTCGCCACTTTGTTTCCCTCCTTCACTCTCCGGAAGAGGCACATCAAAATACAGGGTCGTCCCTTCACCCGGCTCGGACTCGATCGTCATATGGCCCTCGACCAACGCCATGCGCTCCTGCATACCAAAGAGACCCAGTTTTCTTTCAGCCGATGCCGCCGTCTTCAGGCGCTCCGGCTCGAAACCGCACCCGTCATCTTCCACAATCGCCAATATCCGCTTTTCCCTCCGTTCCAAAATGACACTGACATTCTTGGCCCGGGCATGCTTGGCTGCGTTGGTAATTCCCTCCTGGATCACCCGAAAGAGCGTGTTTTCCAGTTCCGGTGACAAGCGCTCCCCCTCGGCAAAGCCATCCAAGTGTAAATCAATATCCAGGGCATAGCGTTCGGCACTCTCCCGGCAATAACGCTGTAACCCCGCCGGCAGCCCCAGGTCATCCAGAACGCGCGGACGCAATTCAAGAGCCAGGTTATGCACTTCTTCCAAAATCCCGTCTGTCTGCGCGCGCAGCCCGGCGATATTCCTGCGCACTGCCGCCATGTCCGGCGCGGCTTCCGCATTCTTCAGGCCCACCATGAGAGAGGTGAGGGATTGACTCGTCTGATCGTGCAGCTCACGGGCGATGCGGTGCCTCTCCTCCTCCTGGGCCGTGATCAGGCGGCCTAAGAGATAAGAGCGCATTTCTTCTTTACGTTTAAGTTCTTCCGAAACCCGCTGTAATTCTTGGTTCCGTTCCAATAGTTCCCGGCTGAAAGCGCGGACTTTTTGGTGATAATCCTGCAGGCTATCCATCATCTGATTGAAAGTCAGGCCCAGCTGCCCGATCTCATCCTGGGCCCAGTCCAAAGACACCCTGCATTCCAGATTACCTTCCCCAATAGAGCGGGCCGCCCGGACCAGCGCCAGAATCGGACGGCTGAGCAGGACCGTGAGCACCCACGCCGCCAGCAAGCCCAGACCGGCTGCCACAAGAACGGTGAGGAGCAAGCGGTGGATAAGACCTCCCACCGTGGACCAGAGGGTTTTCTCCGAAAGCCCCAGACGAACCGTACCGGCCCTTCCTTCGTCCGCCGGCACAGCGATATCGTGAATCAAACCGTCTTCCGTCCTCAACAGCTGAAGATGATCCCGCGCCGAGGGGTCCACCCGGTTAGCCGTCAGGAGCCTCACGGGAACTCCTTGGCCAAAGGAACTGATCAAGACCCGGCCATTCGGACTGAGAATAAAGACGTAGCGTACATCCTTGTTGTATTTCAGAGTCTCCTCTACCAGCTGGTAGAGACCAAAAACGTTGTTGGTGTAGATATAATCGACACTGCTGGCCGCCACATCCTGGGCCGCCGAGATTCCCTGACTATCCAACTGCCGGCGGAAGGTCGCCACCGCAGACTGTCTGACTTGCCAAATAGCTATGCCGCCGAAAATCAGAACTACGAGCAGGATGATGCCCATAACTTTAAAACGCAGACCGACCAGGTTGAACAAAAACTTCACTATGCGGCGCAGGGTACCCATCACCCGCCCCGTCACGGAGCACCGGCCGCCTTGGCCAAGGCACGTACACTGTCATAGAGGGAATCTTTGACAGTGACAAAACGCTGAATGTGCAATTTGGCCAGGATTTTTCTGCCCGAGCTATTCTCATTCATCCGGAGAAGGATCATTTGAATTTTTTTCTTCAGCTGGGGATCCAGGTCCGCGCGTACGACAATCGGCGGCATCCCATAGGGCGGCGAAACCCGAATGACTCTTACTTTAGCCACCGATGCCGGACTGCTGCTGCGCAGGTAGTCATAGACCGTACTATCCACGGAGGCCCCGTCGGCCAAGCCATCCGCCACCGCCAGAATGGCATAGTCATGGCTGTAGGTATAGAAGTATTTGGCAAAAAACTCGTCCGGAGTGGAGCCCAAAGCCTTCACCAGGGAAAGGGGATACATGGTCCCCGTATTGGACATGGGATCGGTAAAAGCGAAAACCTTCCCCCGCAGCTGTGAGAAGGAGGTGATGCTGCTGTTTTTGTTCACAATGACGTCGGCGTGATACGTCGTTTGTCCGTGGATTACCGGAGCCGCCAGAAGCTCCATCCCGAATTCCGCATGCCCGGCCACATAGGCATAAGTACAGACGAAGGCGACATCGGCCGACCCTGCCCGCACCAAATCATTCGCTTCCGCGTAAGTTTTCCGCTGGATAATATCGATGGGCCGGCCCAACTGCCGGCCCAGATAATTCAGCATGGCATCGTAATAGACCCGCGATTCCTGGGGCGAGGTGATGGAAGCCAGGACAACCCGGACAGGATCTTGCCGTGTAGCTTTTCCCGTTCGGGACGCAATGCTCATGGGCCCCTGCAAAGACACCCATGGCAGAGCCGGCCCCTGAGAGCAAGCCGTGAGGAGGAACGAGGATAAGAGAAGCAACAGCGCCAACAGGGCAAATTTGCGTTGGCAAACCCTGAAGCGGGTTGTTTTCGGCGTTTGTCCTCTTTCTTTTGTTCTGGCCATGTCAGTCGTTCTTTCCTTTCCTTGGCAAGGCTTCATCGTCCAAAGTACAAGCTTTCTATCCAAATATCATAACCTTATTTTAGACCGGTTTGCAAAAATAGCAATCAGCCAATAATTTCCGACTATTTCTCCGAACCCGCGTACACTACGGACGCGTAACGCGACAGCTTTCGGGCAGCCTTGATGGCTGCACCCTTACTTCTTTTCAGGTGAGGCTAGGCGGCTGCCCTTCTGGGGGTGAGGCCACGTGAGCTGACTTTCCGATCCGGCGCCCAAGCAAAAGGAGGCCGCCTTTTAACATGGCTTGCGATTCATCCCCCGTCCTCTATAGGCCTCTATAGGCGGGGGATGAATCGCTATGGACATTCACGAAAAAGCCTATAGTATTTGGAAAGTTATTCTGGTATAATATAATCAGTCGTATATAGAGTAGAGGGCTGATTATATGCAGAACCTTGATAACAATAATCACTCAGTATTCTTACTGACTTATCATCTGATCATGGTGATTAAGTACCGCCGAGAGGTCATTGATGATACGATAGCCATTCGTATCCGAGAGATCGGAGAAATCATCGGTCAGAACTACCACGTTACCTTTCTGGAATACAATTATAATCGAGATCACGTCCACATCTTATTCAAAGCGCATCCTAATTCGGAGTTATCGAAGTACATTAATGCTTTCAAAAGCGCGTCATCCCGATTGGTCAAGAAGGAATTTCCTCAAGTTCGGCCCCAACTCTGGAAGGAGTATTTCTGGTCTCAAAGCTTTTGTCTGCTAACAACGGGTGGAGCCCCCTTAGAAACCCTGAAAAAGTATATTGAATCTCAAGGAGAAAAGAGGTGAGACGATGCATTGTGTACCGATATGAGATATACCCCTCCCGCGAACAGGAACAGAAGATGTTCTATACCCTGAAACTTTGCCGTCATCTTGATAACGCTGCGTTGGAACAAAGAGAAACTTGTTACCATCAAAGGGGCAAATCCTTGTCCTACACCTCACAACAGAATGAACTGCCAGCGATGAAGAGAGAATTGCCTGAATACGAAGAAATTCAGAGCCAAGTTTTACAAGATGCGCTGCGTCGACTAGAGGATGCTTTCAAACGGTTTTTCAGCGGTCTTGCCGGATATCCACATTACAAAGACCGGGACCACTACACTTCATTCAGTTATCCGCAAGTGGATAATGTCAAGAAGACGTTCAGCAGACCGGGTTGTATTTACTTGTCAAAAATAGGCTTTATTAAGATGAACGTTCACCGAGAGTTTCCGGCCCAGGCTATTTCGCGGGTCAATGTCAAATACCATGGCGGCAAGTGGTACGCTAATCTAACCACTGAAATACCAGAGGCCGAGCCGGTAGAAAATGCCATGAAAGCAGTGGGCATTGATCGCGGCATCAACCATTTTGCGGTTTTGTCTGACGAAACGTATATCGACAACCCGAAGTACTTCCGCAAAACAGAGAAAAAACTTGCCAAGGAACAGCGCAGGCTTTCCCGCAAAAAGAAAGGTTCACACAACCGAGGGAAGGCCAAAGCGAAGGTCGCCAAAGTACACGCCAAAATCGCCAACCAACGCAGGGACTTTCTCCACAAGGCAAGTGCTCAAATCGTCAAGAACCATGACCTTATTATCATGGAGAATCTAACGATAAAAAACATGATCCGAAATCACAAACTCGCCAAGAGCATCCAAGATGCCGGATGGGGGAAATTCGGAGACTACATTGAGTACAAAAGTTTACGCCAGGGGAAACGACACGTTCTAGTTGACCCCAAGGGCACATCGCAAACCTGCTTATGTGGAGCGCATGTCCCCAAAGACCTCAGTGTCCGTCTCCATGAGTGCCCGGTGGCGGACTAGAGATGGATCGGGATCTAGTGAGTGCTAAACTCATCTTAGAGCGTGGACTGAGTGCCATGGCCTAAACATAGATTTTCTGTAGGGTGGGAACCGCCCGAAGTTACGCCTGTGGAAATTGTGTAAGCCCTCATCCAGCACTGAGAAACCTTGAGTGCTGGACGAGGGCAACGGTTGATGAAACAAAAGATACGTGGTTGGGCTAAGCTCAGGTAATGGATGCCTGATAGATCTTTTGGATGGAATCAGACAGCACGGCATTAAATTCTGCCTCAGACTGCGCGGCCGTCAGGCCTTCCGAGAGGGCGCGGGAAAAACTCGCGATCAGGCCCGGATTGAGCGCCAACTTCTGAGCAGCCTCATCCCGGCTGTAGCCGCCGGACAACGCCACCACGCGCAGGACGCGAGGATGGGCGATGAGATCCGAGTAGAGATTGGCCTTAGTCGGAATCGAAAGTTTAAGCATGACACTGACGTCCCCGGGCAGAACATCCAGATGCCGCAAGATTTCAGCTTTGAGCAGCCGCTCCGACTCCGCCTTATCGGCACTGAGGATGTCGACCTCCGGTTCGATAATCGGTACGAGCCCGGCTGCGGCAATGCGCCGACCGTATTCGAACTGCTGATCGACGATCCGTTTGATGCCATTGGGGTCTGCACTCTTGATGACAGAACGCATCTTCGTACCGAACATTTTGCGTGCGACCGCTCTCTTGAGTAAGTCATCCAGATCGGCAATAGGTTTCATCATCTGTACACCGTCGCTGAGCGGAGCCAGGCCCTTATCTACCTTCAGAAAAGAGAGGATCCCTTTCTTCTCCCAGAGATAATCACCGGTCAGCATCCCTTCAATGGAACGGTCCATGGTCTGTTCGAAAAGAATCGCGCCCAATATGTATTCGGACGTGAAGGCCGGGCTGGTGATTATCCGGGTCCTCATCGCGTGGACGAGATTGAACATCTCCTCCTCACCCGAGTATGAATCTCTGGGTATCCCATACAGTTCCAAAGCCTTGGGGGTGCTGCCGCCGCTTTGATCCAGCGCTGCAATAAACCCCTTCCCGTGGCGCATTCTCTCCGCTTGCTTGCTATCCATGTCATATCCCCTTTCCTGAAATATCGGATCCATGGCTGCTTATCCATGGTTTCCTATCCACACTTGCTCCTACACGCCTGTTTGGGTCCGAAAACGCAAATACGCTCTTAGCCAAAGTATACCACATTCTGGCTGACTTTCCCACTTTGAGCTTCTTGAGTTTTTTGGTTAAGGCAGCGCTTAGCCGCTCCACAGGTTGACTACAGGTGTTACCCAAAGGTTTGGCGCGGCAGCGAAACCGTCAAGTACGCAGCTTTTTTCTCTTGACGTTTACGTTAACTGGTGGCAGAATATTCTTATCGTGAGGAGCCAGCTGTCTACCCCCCTGCGACACATCCAGCCATCATCATCATCCGGTGCCTATTGGCCTGACCGAAAGGCAGTGAATTGGAAAGGAGATCCGTCACTTGAGCAAACACCAACCGCCCATAACCATTTCCGAGCTTGCCCAAGAATTCATGCTCACCCCCAGGACCATCCGCTATTACGAAGAAGTGGGACTCATCACCCCGCTCAATCAAGAGAAAGTGAACCAGCGGCTCTACGGTCCGCGGGAAAGGACTCGCCTGAAACTCATTCTGCGCGGCAAAAAGCTCGGTTTTTCCCTGGCCGAAATCAAAGAAATGATCGACCTTTATGACGAGGATCGCAGCGAGCGCCTTCAGCTTGAACGCACCGTGGCCTACGGCGAACGGCGGCTGCAGGAAATTGAGGAGAAGATCCAAGAGCTTATCCTCATCCGGGAGGAGCTTTTGGACTACCACAAAAAATTTTGCGCTAAGCTGGACGAACTCAGGAGCCAAAGCGCTCCGGAGCAACCAAAACAGCCTTAAAATCACAGCGAAGAATACAGCCTATGGGCAGGAAAAATTCAGCTGTCCGTTTGCGGTGCAGACCGCAGGTGAACAGTTCTACGGAATCCACGGGGATACGATCAATTACCTTTGTCTTTTACAACGAGCGTCAGTATCCACAGGTGCGGCTGTTTGCCGGCACCCAGGAATGCGGAACTGGAAATGGTACGTCTTGACGTTTACGTTAACTGACGACAGAACATTCTTATCTCTTATCTATCGATCTAAGATTAAGGCTTCACGAACAGAATTTGCTCGGAAAGAGGCAAGGTCAAGGTACTTGAATAAGGAGGAGAAGATTCAATTATGTTTGATTTCCTTTTAACAGACGATCAAAAAAGCCTGCAGGAGGAAGCCGCCGCTTTTGTCCGGGAGAAAGTCCCCCGGCAACTAATTCTGGATATGGACGCCGAGAAAATCACTTACCCCCCGGATTACCTCAAGGCTTTGGGAGACGCAAACCTTTTGGGCCTGCGCTTTGACAAGCCTTATGGCGGGCGCGGACTTCGCTGGCAAGAGGAAGTGGCGGTTCTGGAAGAAGTCGGGGTCCTGGGTACAAGCCTGGCCTGTCTTTACTCTCTTCCCTCCATCGTCGGCGAAGCCATTGCCAAATTCGGTTCGGAGCATCTGAAAGAACGCTACCTTAAACCCACGCTTGCCGGGAAATTGTATACGGCAGAGGCCCTGACCGAACCCCGCGGCGGCTCGGACTTCTTCGGGGCCACGACGATTGCCCGACGGGAAGGCCAGGGCTACATTTTGAACGGGCAAAAGCGCTTTGTGGTCGGAGCGGAGGGTGCCGATTACTTCATGGTCTATGCTAACACTGACCCGGAAGGCAAAGCCCATGAGAGCATGAGCGCTTTTATCGTCGACCGTGGACCCGGGGTGGAAGTCGCCCATGTCTACGGACTCATGGGCACACGGGGAGGCGGGGCCGGCCGGGTGGTCTTCAAGAATGTACGGGTTCCCGAGGAGAATCTGCTCGGGCAAGCAGGACAAGCCGCGAAAATCTTCTATCAGATGATGATCCCGGAACGCCTGACCAGTGCCGCCGGGGCTTTGGGCATGGCCCGCGCCGCCTTGGACGTGGCCTCCGCCTACAGCACCAAACGTAAGGCTTTCGGCCGCAAAATCAAGGACTTTGAAGCCGTCAGCTTTAAAGTCGCCGATTCCCTCACCCGCCTGGACGCGGCCCGCTCCTTGGTCTACGCCGCCGCCCGCGCGATTGACAGCGGTGTTTCCCCGTCAATGGCCCGCCGCCTGGTCTCAGAAGCGAAGAAATTTGCCACAGAGACGACTTGGGCCGTAGTCAACGATGCCATGCAGATTATGGGGGGAATCGGGTATACCAACGTGTATCCGATCGAACGCCTCTTGCGCGATACCCGCCTGATCATGATCTGGACCGGTACGAATGAGATCATGGATCTCATCATCCAGCATGAGTATTACAAAGAAATGGCGGCTGCTTCCGCCGGTAAACGCTTAAGTGAGAACGATGCCGAAAACTCGCATCTGAGCGAGGAAAAAGTCTTCGAGTGAACCCGGTACGTTTTAATTTGTTTTCTCTCTCAGTTATTATTCCGGAAGTTGAAAATATGCAAAATAGACTAGCATGGCAGCAACTTTTCATCGTCCATCGGATCCGCCATTCCACGAAATTCGTGCAATACAAAGACAGAAAGCAAGCCTGTCAATTCATGTCTTATCTTGCCTTATCTGGTAAATAAGAAACTCTCCGGACTCAAAAATCTGAAGAAGAATATCAAAAGAGAAAGGACGACGACTATGGATACGCTCTGGCGCGTTATTGAGCGCAACGCCCTGAATTACGCGAATGAGACCGCCCTCCGTTATCCCTCAGGCCCACGGACTTACACCTGGCTGGATCTGTATACGGAAGCAACGCAGCTGGCCGCCCGGCTCCAATCCGCGGGCGTGCGGCCGGGAAGCACCGTTGCCCTCTTCTCGGCCAACAAACCGGAATTCGTGCTCGGTTTCCTGGCGGCGACCTCACTCGGAGCCGTGATCATTCCCCTCAATATCCGGCTCACAACCCGTGAAATTTCCGGCATTTTGGCTGATGCCGAAGCGGAATTCTTCCTCTTTGCGGAAGAATTCGGCCCGGTCGCATCCGAAATTGCCGGGAGCGGACTCCACATTTTTGACCTCAGTGCCGGCCTCAGCATCGACTCCGGTTCTGAAATGAACACACACTCCGGTGCCGCCGGCGCGAACCCCCTCTCCGGCTCTGATCCGAACTCCTACCCTAAAGCTCGCTCCGGCTTTGACCAGAGCCCGGGCACGACCCATTTCGGCTCTGACTCCAACCCCATCCCGAAGACCGGGCACCGAACGGAGCCGCTCCAACCCGCAGGGAGCATCCCGACTTCGGCCGGAACCGCCGAAATCCTCTATACCTCCGGCACCACGGGCAAACCCAAAGGAGTCAGGTTATCCCATGAGGCCGTCCTGTCCGTGGCCAAGATCATAACTTATGAAGCAGGGATCCACGCCGGTGACAACTGCCTCATCCTTATGCCCCTCACTCACTCCGCCCCGCTCAATCTTTTCCTCTGGGGGTCATTTTGGGCAGGGGCTACCGTCACCTTGGGCGACTTTGCCCCGGATGTCCTGCTCAGATATGTTTCCCATGAAAAGCCTACCCATTTCTTTGGCGCCCCGATTGTCTATCAGCTGCTGTCCCGGACCCCCAACCTCAAAGAATGGGATCTCTCCTCCATGAAGCTCTGGATCTATGGGGGCGCTTCGGTTGGCGGCGCGCAAATCCAACAATGGCGGGAAGCCCTGGGCGGACAATGGATGGGCGTGTACGGTCTTACCGAGGCCGGGCCCAATGGTTCGGCCCTCCGCCCCTACGAACATGCTGCGAAAAGCGGCAGCATCGGCAAGCGTGGCACAGCCAACACCGAAATCCGGGTGGTCCGGGCCGACGGAACAGACACCGCCCCGGATGAAGCCGGTGAGATTATTATCCGCTCTGAAAGTATTATGCTGGAGTATCACGGCAACCCTGAAGCCACGCGAGAAGCCCTCGTCGACGGCTGGCTCTGCACCGGGGACATTGCCCGCCGCGATGCCGACGGCTATATCTGGATCCTGGACCGTAAGAAGGACATGATCATCTCCGGCGGCGTAAACGTTTACCCCAAGGAAATAGAGGATATCCTGAGTATGCACCCCCAAATCGCGGATGTCGCCGTCATCGGGGTACCTCATCCCGACTGGGGGGAAACCGTCCTGGCCAAAGTGGTACTCCGTCCCGGAGAAGCGCTTGCCCCCGAAGCCATACGCGACTTCTGCCGGGACAAACTCGCTGACTACAAAATTCCTCGTCTGGTTGAGATCGTCGGCAGCTTACCCAGAAACGCCTCGGGCAAAATCCTCAAACACGTCCTGCGTGCCGGCTGGAGCGCTTCCGTTATGTACTGACGGTGGGTTCGGTTCAAGCATGGTGACCCCGAACCCGGGAGGGAAAACGCTCTTATAAAAGCGGACAAAGACTAAAACAGACCGGGATGCTGATAACATCCCGGTTGTACAGCCTGCCGCTGATGGGCGGTCATTCGGGGAAAGAGCAAGTAGCCCTGTGCCAGACAGGCTATTTGCTCTTTAGCTTCATCATGAAGGCAACAAGTGTTGCGAACAATCGGCCGGGGAAACCTTCGCCGCACCGAGCCTTTGCGCTCACTCACCCGCGTAGTAATTAATCAAACAACCCGCCAGAATGATCTTCCTTTCGTCGTTTGTCAAGTCCTTGAGCCACAGCTCAATCGGCTTAACTCCGGCTGGGGTTATGAGTTCGGCCGGTATGACCTCCTCGCCGCGGCTAACCCTGGCCCGAATATCGGGAATAAAAATGAAATCAGCCAACTTAAGACTCAGGCCCACGATGCTCTCCACCGTAAACGGCAGCATCCCCCAATTGATCAGGTTACTGCGATAGCGTTTGGTGGCATATTCATTGGCGATATTGGCCCACCCGCCCAAAACCTTCTGACAGGAAGCGGCCTGTTCCCGGGCAGAGCCGTCGCCTGGTTTGACGGCATAAATCGTCGTGCCGATTCCCGTGCTCTCCAACAGGGCAGTCAAATCGGCGAAAGAACCCGGATGATTTTTCAACACCTTTGAACAGACTTCTCTCCAGCTCTCGGAAATTCCGGCCTCTCTGGAGATTCCCGTCTCTCCGGAGATTTCCGCCTCTTTGGAGATGCCCGTCTCTCCGGAAATTCCTGCCTCGCTGGGAGTCTCGGCTTCTTCTGCGGCAGTCGGGACTTGTCCCGCGGCGGCCTTCTCCCCGCCACCGCTTCCAGCAGCGGCTTTTTCTGCTGCAACATCCTTTGCCGCAAGCTTCCCCGTGACCACGCTTCCCGCAAGCCCCTCTCTTACGGGCCCCATTGCAATCTCTCCGGTGGCACTCCCTTCGTCCGCAATCTTCTTCACGGTCCGAGCGCCTGTAACCTCTTCGGTCGGAGTCAGTCGACTAGGAACTCTTTTTGCGATAAACTGCCTCCGTTCCAACTCTAGGGCCTGAATTTGCTTGGCCCGCTCCACATAGCCGGGGTCTTTCCTCGACAGAGTAAACTCGGCCAGTTTGAGCGGATTGGAACGGTAAGAGGACGTTTCACCGGAGGGAATGAGTTCGTCGGTGGTGGTCACCGGATCATGCAGCACAGCCGCGACTTGTAAAAGCAGGTTTTCCGGCAGGGCGGACATCCGGGGCCAGTCCGCGATATTGGGTCCCAAGCGCAGCGCCTGTTCCGGCTGGGGACTCCTGAATCCTTGATACACCCTGTGGGCATAAATCTCTCGATCAAACTCATACGGCTCAGGTTCGGCCGAGGCCGGCCAAGCCAATTCCGCAGCCGAAGTCAAACGCCCGCCGTTGATGGCCGTGGCGGCGATGGAACGCGCGTCCATCAAGGCGACCGAGGCAATCTGACCTTCTCCCGGTTTCGATCCCTCCCGATTGGGGAAATTGCGCGTGGTATGCCTGACGCTCAGGCTGCCGTTGGCCGGCACATCTCCCGCCCCGAAACAAGGTCCGCAGAAAGCCGTCTTAACGGTTACACCGGCTCGCATCATCTTGGCCGCGGCACCGTTTTCCACCAGTTGAAGATAAACCGGTTGGCTGGCCGGATAGACACTAAAGGAGAAGGCTGTGCTGCCGATGGAGTGCCGGTCGACAATGTCCGCCACTTGAACCAGGTTTTCGAAAGTACCACCCGCACAGCCGGCCACAACCGCCTGGTCCACCCTCAACCTCCCTCCGACCAGATGGTCCGTGAGAGAAAAGCGGATGGCAGGATTGTCCAGCTGTTTTAGCCCTTCCTCTTCCACCGCCGCCAAGATCTCACGCGCATTCCGGTTCAGTTCGGAAATGGGGTAAGCGTTGCTGGGATGGAACGGCAAGGCGATCATGGGCTCCACCTCAGCCAGGTCTATCAGGACCATTCCGTCGTAGTAAGCAATCTCTCCCGGTCCCAGCCTGGCATACCCTTCCGGTCTGCCGTGAACTTGAAAATACTCCTTGACCTTTTCATCGGTCAGCCAAATCGAGCTCAAACAGGTGGTCTCCGTGGTCATCGTGTCGATGCCGTTGCGATAATCCAGCGATAGGTTTGCAATTCCCGGACCCACGAACTCCAGAATCTTATTTTTGACAAAACCGTTTTTAAAGACGGCAGCGATGAGAGCCAAGGCCACGTCCTGCGGCCCGACTCCCGGCCGGGGTTGACCTGTGAGATAGACGGCGATGATCTCGGGGTAAGGAATATCGTAAGTTTTTTCCAAGAGCTGTTTGACCAGTTCCGGTCCCCCTTCCCCAATAGCCATCGTGCCCAAGGCCCCGTAACGGGTATGACTGTCCGAGCCCAGGATCATAGCGCCGCAGCGGGCCATCATCTCTCTCATGTACTGATGAATGACCGCCTCATGGGCGGGAACATAAATACCCCCGTATTTCTGAGCTGCGGAAAGCCCGAAGACGTGGTCGTCTTCATTGATCGTGCCGCCGACGGCGCAAAGGCTGTTATGACAATTCGTCAGCACATAGGGCAGGGGAAATTCTTTCAGTCCGCTGGCCCGGGCTGTTTGGACAATCCCGACATAAGTGATATCATGCGAAGCCAGAGCGTCAAAACGTATTTTCAGGGTTTCCCGCTCATTTGGAACGTCAGTTGGGCTGTCGCTTGCAGCATTATGCGCAGAAAGAATCCGGTAAGAAATAGTGCTTTTGCGGGCTGAAGAGGGATCCAGGCTGGCCGGGTTAAGACCCAACTCTTCCGCCTCAACCTGATGCCCACGTAACACATCTTGAATCCCGGCACCCAGTTGAACCCCGGCGCCCACAGTTGGCAAAACTTTTGTCCCTTGGATAAGGTAAACACCGTTTTTGAGCAGACGAACCATGTCCGGCATAGGCACCTCCGTTAAAAGTTCCCCGGGCCTGGTTAAAATTCCCGAGTCTGGTCAGTTGAAATTTTCCGAGCTCATTCGAAAACACTTTATCATTATGGCACAAAATCCCGAGGATTTCACTAAATTTTTCAGTGCCAAGCCGCCGCCAAAACCCGCTTACTAAGGAAGGATATTGCCCAAAGATATAGAATACTTAAAACCATCAGGGCGCTGCCCATCAATGCGCTCCGAAAAAGCCTTTATCCAAACGTAAGACTCCCACTTCTACAAGTGGGAGTGGGTCCCGCGTACCCCGCTTCGGTGTGTGTAGACTCAGCCTTCGGCCGTCATTGTCCACCGGACAATGACGCCTTCGCCGCGAAGTGTAATTTTGGGATAGACGGCTTCGCTGAACGAGTTCACTTATCTTACAAATGAAGGCTTCATTTCGGGTACGACAAACAAGTGTGGAGGCAGCAACTTCGTCTCACTCTCGTACTCACACCGGTGGATGAGCCGTCATACTCTTGTAATGGGAGAGCTTGTCAGCGAAAAACGAAAGGGGATGTTCAAAGTGCCAAAATATTTGCTTCTGAAATCGGCAGCTCCGACACCTTATGCGACCTACCAAAATTCAGGACGACCACTCTCTGACACCCCGGTCAGCTTGAGAGACCTCTATGGGACCATCGAAAACCAGGGTGAGGAAGGCTCCTGCTCGGCTTTTGCCTCGCTCCAGTTCCG
This sequence comes from Acididesulfobacillus acetoxydans, assembly GCF_902729405.1. GTDB lineage: Bacteria > Bacillota > Desulfitobacteriia > Desulfitobacteriales > Desulfitobacteriaceae > Acididesulfobacillus > Acididesulfobacillus acetoxydans. The sequence continues at coordinate 2,334,856 of NZ_LR746496.1, read as the reverse complement.
CGGAGCCCTGAGAAAGCAGGGGGGACTATCCTGGCTAAACCCCAGCGAACAAGCGCAGTATTACGAAGAGCGGAAAATGGAAAACACCGTCAAGCAGGATTCAGGGGCGAGCCTGGAGGATGCCTTGAGTGTATTGGAGAAATACGGGGTGATGCCGGAACAGGATGATCCTTACACCCCCCAGGATTTTGCGGTCGACCCTCCGCCCAACGATTGGAATCGTTCGCTCAAGCTGAGTCGCAAACAGGTGCAGAAAGTGAATCCGGACACCGTGTTAGCCGATACCCTGGATGCCTTGACTAATGGCCATCCCGTTTTGTTCGGTTTCACCGTCTTCAGTGAACTCGAATCACCGGAAGTGGCAGACACCGGCTTGCTGCCCATGCCCGGCCCTGATTCTCAGGAACTCGGCGGACACGCGGTCAATGCCATCGGCTACGATCCGACCAGGCAGCTGGTTCTGGTTCTGAACCAATGGGGAGCGAATTGGGGCATCAAACTTCCCCGGGAGTTTAGGGGCTGTTTTTGGATGCCTTATCAGTATTATTCCAGTTACTGTATGGATGCCTATGTCGGTTTCCCCGATGCCCCGCCGCAACCTCTGCACACTGAGAGCAGGGAAACGGGAACGCCTGACATGTCCGATTGAATCTGAGACTTTTCCCTTGCAGGGTGAGCAGATATCCCCGGTTAAACCCCGGGGATATTTTTTTGACGAAATCCATGTTGACGCATTACGCTGACTCTACATTAGTGCTTCAGCTCTGTTGCCTTGACTGCCTTGACATAAGCAAAAGCAGCCCACCCGGCCAGTGAGAGCTACTTTTGCTCCAGCACCTTGGCGCAAAGCCAATTGCACTCGCGTTGGCAATCTTAATCTCCGGGAAGATGAGCCTTGGGGCCGGCACCACAGATGCCGAGCGTTTCTAGTGCTTTAGTGGCCGTCTCCTCTTCCGTACTGAGAACTTTCATCCCGACATGAGAAAACACATAAAGAGGCCCTTTCCCACTCGGTTTATTGCGCATGATCACCGCATCGGTCCCGCACTGGCTCAGCCATTCCGCTGTCAAAATGCCTTTTCCTTGTTCAGTCGCAGGAACCGGGTTGGCCAGCACCTCTTCCCGACACTTGCGGTTTTTCTCTTCCTTTTCTATTGTCGCAAATCGAAAATAGGGTGCTTCCCCAAAATGCGCACAAATTGTTTCTCCCCCCGGGTCCTCAACCGGCAACGCGTAACGATAACTCGTCTTCGGCACCGGTTCATAATGGATGAAAACCTCGTCAATGTTCGGGGTTTTCTTCCGTATTTCCTTTTCAATCCGTTCCGATACTTCATGGGCCTGGACGAGATCGTTCGTGTTGAGCGTGATATTGGCTTCAATCAGCTTGTAGCGTCCCGAACTTCTCCCTATTAGACTTTGGACTTGCGAAACGACGGGGTCGTTGATCATGGTTTGTCTGATCCTGTCGAGGGTGTCCTTGTCCAGAGAAATGTCCAGGAGGACTTTGACGGCATCAAGAATAACCTTTCCCCCCGCGCGGACAATGAAGAGCACGATAAGGATAGCCGCCACTCTGTCCAGCCTGATTCCAAAATAGTTGGACAGGAGGGCAATCAGGACCACACCATTACTCATGACGTCAGCCAGAAAATGTCTGGAATCCGCGCTTAGGCCCGGCGATCCTGTTTCTTTGCCAACTTTCCGCTCGTAGCGGGAAAAGCTGTAAATAACGGCGATCACCAGGCACATGCCGGCAATATTCCACCCACTGTTCTTCAGCGCCTGACCCGCACTTTGAAACACTTCTTTGGCAATCCCGTACCCCGCGAAAATAATCATGATGCCGACAAGGGCCGAGACTAAATTTTCCACTTTATAAAGGCCGTAGGGAAACCGGGGGGTCTTGCGGTTGGCTAACTTGAGACCGGCGAAAACAGTCAGCGATGCCACTACATCTGTCAGCGAGTGCAAGGCTTCCGCCTTTAAGGCAATACTCCCGGAATAAAGAGCTAATCCGTACTTGACGGCGAAGGCAAAGCTATTGATGATAAAGGCGGTAACCGCTGTCTTCTCAACCTTTTTCATACCCCTCCCCCTTTCGGCCCGCACGGTACCCGACTGGTTCGAAATGGGAACAGCCGGGAGCCGCAATCAGGCGAACCTTCTTAAAGGTTTGCTTCTGTTTTTTCCGCCATCTTGACAAGATGATCGGCAGCTGCGGCAAGATACTCCTGGTCCATATTTTCAATTTCTCCTCGGTCGCAGAGTTCAGCCACTCTGGGATCGATCGGCATTTTGCCCAGAACCTCCGTTCCCAGCTCAGCCGCAATCGTTTCAATATGACTTTCCCCAAACATCTTGATCTCTTGGCCGCAATCCGGACAACGCAGATAGCTCATGTTTTCAATGATCCCCAGCACGGGAATATCCATGGATTTCGCCATGTTGTACGCCTTGCGCACAATGAGATGGACTAGATCCTGCGGAGAGGCGACCACAATGACCCCGTCCAGCGGCAGGGACTGAAAGACTGTCAAGGGCACGTCTCCGGTCCCCGGCGGCATATCGAGAAAGAGAAAATCAAGATCCCCCCAAATCACCTCTGACCAAAACTGTTTAACCGTTCCGGAGAGGATGGGTCCGCGCCAAATCACAGGCATATCGTCTCTTTCCAGGAGAAGATTCACCGAGACTATGCGGATGCCGTCCCGGGATTGCACGGGCACAAGGCCGTATTGGTTCCCCGCTGCCTTGCTGGTAATACCAAACATTTTCGGGATCGAAGGTCCCGTGACATCGGCATCCAAGATCCCGACACGAAAGCCCTTCCTCTGGGTCAGCACGGCCAGCATGGAAGTGACGAGGGATTTACCGACGCCTCCCTTGCCGCTGACAATGCCGATGACACGATGAATCGAATTCATTTCATGAGTCTTTACTTTAAAATCCGGGGTTTCTCCTTGCTTATCCATTTCAGCCATCTCCTTAGTTCCTTGACATATTCTGTCTTAATCTTGCCACATTCCGTCTTGCGGCGTTACCATTTGCGCACGAGATAACTTTTTCCTTCATGGATTAGCCCATCTCGCAACTCCACTTACACTTGCCTTCTCTATCCCTCTCTAGTGCTGTTCATGGCGGAACCTTCTCCCTCTTCCCTGGCGTTCTCCAGGATGCCCCGAAATTTCGTAATTTCCGCCTTCAATGCGAATTATCTTTCCCCGGACAAGCGCGTCTGCCAGCTTTTGTCGGGCCGCATTGATAATTCTTTGAAAGGTTCCCCTGGATATCCCCATGCTATCCGCGCACGCGTCCTGCTCCATACCCTCCAAGTCAGAAAGCCGTATCGCTTCAATTTCCTCGACGGTCAGGATAACCTCTTCGCGATTCTCAAGATGCGGATAAAACGTTTGGTTAACAGGGATAAACTCAACCCTTCGGCATTTTATGGGTCTAGACATCCTCTCACCTCAATACCTCATGCATATGAGCATGACCCTGTTACGGAGCAGTGCCCTAGGGAGAGCCTACCTCTTCGGGTAAGCCCTCCGTAAACACTAACGCAAACGTTGCCCAGGCTCTTCCTCCAGGCCCTTCCTTATGTTTTCAGTTAAACCTCAGATTTAAACTTCCTTACCCAATTCTTCCCCCGGTTGACAAACAAAAACCTTCTCCACATGTAACAGAACCGCTGCCTGTGCTTGTAAACCGGGCATCTTTTCCTTAACCCAGGTTTCGGCTTCGTCGAACACTTTTCCCGATGTTGACCGGGTAGTCTTCCCCTTAATTTGATACGCTTGCCCGGCTTTCAGATCCCATACACAAACGGCCATCTGTGGATTGGAGGTCAAATTACCCCTGGTCTTGTTCATAAAATTATCGACGATTAACAGGTTGTTTTCATCATAGACCTTTACAAATGTCATGGGCACAACATTCGGTGTTCCGTCCGGATTTGCTGTAGCTATCGGAAAAACTTCTTGTTTGGCAATTAGTTCTTGTACGGCCGTACTTAATTTTGACATCCTGCATTATCCTTTCTTGTCGCTTGAGTTTACTCTACCTTTACCATCCATCTTTAGCGTCCGACCTGTGGGTACGTTCCTTTGCGCTCGGACGTCTTCCGTAGAAGGCATGCTCAAGACCGGCACTCCTCCCCGGTGCACACGTCTGCTCTCACCCGAACGCCACCGCCTGATACCCGGCACGATGTTTACCCGGGGACTGCCAAGGCTGTCCCGACCACTTTTCCTACCCGCCGGCTGTCCAGATCCCGCTTCTCAGGAAAAACCGCCCCGGTCTCCACGCCGAAATTCGCATTTCCGACATCACCTCCTTTCACGTTTCGGGTGGGACCTGCGAACTCTTGGCTTTCGTTCACTCACCAGCTTCGTTCATCTTCCTGTAGTAGTCCTCAATCGCGCCTCTTAGCCCCTTCACAGCCAAGAGCGAGCAATGCTTCTTACGTTCCGGCAGTCCGCCCAAAGCTTCTATAACATCGTCATCCGTAATTTCCAGCGCTTCCTCCAAGGCTTTACCCTTAGCCAGCTCACTGGTCACACTGCTTGTGCTGATGGCCCCGGCACATCCGAAAACGAGATAACTGATCGCCTCGATCCTCCCGTCCCTTACTTTAAGATAAACCGTCACCGAGTCTCCGCAACTGGGATCGCCGATGGTACTCTCCCCGTCGGCGTTGTTCATTCTCCCTACATTTCGTGGGCAGATGAAATGATCCAGAACCTTATCCGTGTAGATTCCTGTCGGCACGACATTCACTTCCCCCGAATAGAATAGCGCGGGAAAACTGTTGTGGCTCTAAGATAGTCCAATATCTTTCAAAAGGAGGCAGGCAGGAATTTCTCCTGCCCACCGGCTTAGGTAGGTATTCGCCTTATTCGGCCTTGGCCTCCACCTTTGCCAACTGCTGTTTCACCCACTGCAGCTGTTTCTCTAGGAGCTCGGCCTGTTTGCCCAGAATCTCCTGCTCGTTTCCCTGGCCTGCATAGGCTCCGCCCAAGGCAGAGAATCCTGTGCCCGCCCAACCGGGCAGACCAGAAAAACGGCTCATTCTGAAGCCCCGTCCTCTGCCAAAGTTCCTCCCGTAACCCGGCAGGGGACTGAGGAAACCCGATGTCGCAAAGCCTGAGCAAAATCCGGCCCTTCTGCCTGTGAGCGGCCCCATTCCCATTGGACCCGTTCCATCTCCTCCTGGCATGCTTATCACCTCCTCTCTGCTTGTTGTGCGCATACAAGCCACCCAAGGTTATCCTCTGATCATGACTGTCCCACACTGAGGACATTTCAAAGACCTGCACGGACTGCCTAACTGATGAGATACTTTCGTCCCGCATTGCGGGCAGATACAATCTCCGGCAGGACCCGCGCCGAAACTGTTGCTGCCAAGCCCCCCTTTTCCTTGGCCCATACCTTGGCCCATGCCTTGGCCCATACCTCTTCCCATACCTTGACCCATGCCTTTCCCCATGCCTTGGCCCATACCTCTTCCCATACCTTGACCCTGTCCGCCGCCTTGATTCCGAGGCCCGATTCTGTCTCTATTTGGCATAACACATAACCCTTCTCTCGTCAAAATGACTACTACTTCGCGGAACTTGTTCTTGGCATATGCCCATAACTCATTCTAAGCTCATTTCGACCATATGTCAATAACCTTTGACTCCTGATCAGCTTTTTTATCCAGACCTCCTAGGTGTAACCCTGCCACACGCAGCCCGACCCTCTGAATGACTCTCTCGCTTCCGCTTTAAGTATTAAACAGAACTATGAAAACCTTGTCTCCCTCTTTTCTTCCTTTCAGCAATTCGCAGTGTCGCAAAATTGCAAGTTGTTTTTCCAGTTCCCAATCCGGCACGTTAAAATGCCTCATGAGCTCCTGTCTTGTCGACTTGCCCACTCCTTTTATATAGTCGTAGATATCTTTTTGAAGCTCCGTAAGTCCCTGCGTACCTGTCTCGCCCAAATGCTCCCGATGCTTTTGGGCCAAATGTACAGCCGCCACATCACAGGATTTAGGAGGCTGCAAAGCTCCGACATAGCAATCCTCACAAAGCGCTTTTCCACGGTAATTGTAAACTTCTCCTTCGTTCAGAGAAGCTCCACATCTTTCACAATTCACTTTTGATACCGCCTCTCTGCCAGCTAATCGTTGCAAGTGTCTCCGCTGTTACCCGTTTACTTGAGCGAATACGACGCATCGCCTTACGCCCAACCCACTGACACCCACACCCACTGAACCCCCACAGTCGTCTCCTCACTTCGAATCTTTCCTTCTTTTGTTATTAGCATATGCCTATAACTGATTCTAGCCTTGTTTCAGACTTATGTCAATAACTATCTTCGGAAATAATTTACCGCGATTTAAGAATGACAGAATGGCCTCGATTCGAAAGGACAATCTCCGGCTAGGAGCTGAAGTACATATTTTTCCGAATAATATTATTGACATTTGTTCAATATAAGGCTAGGATTGCTTATGGCATACGCTAATAACCAAAATAGAGAAAGAAAGATAATTCTATGAAAATCGCAGTTTCATCAACCGGCACTACCCTCGAAAGTACCATGGATCAAAGATTTCGCCAAGCATCAAAAAGGCTTATTGGAGAGAATTGATACCTCGGTGGCCGCCCGATCATCCAAGACCTGAAAAGACATATGCATGAAGGGATTCCAGTCATTCTAGGGCTTGAAGGGGGAGAAAACGTTTGCAAACCCGGATCAGGGAAAGGGTATGGCGTGGAAAAGGATGAATCTGTGGTAATTAAGAAGGAACCGCTTCCGGTTCCTTCTTTGTTTCTGCTACTGCCGGCCGTCGTGCAGGGATCACCGAACAGCAAGGCCTTATCGGTTATGTCGTGGGACGCCAAAGCATCAAAATTACGAAGAACGCAAACTGGAGCATACCGTCATTCAACTACCCCTGACTAAAGTCAGAAGATTGCGGCTTTCCTCCACCGGGTCCGGCCCAATATCATTGGAATCCACATCAGGGACGGTTGAAACGCGCCCCGTAATCGTCCGGTCCTGCCGGGCGACCAACGTTCTAAGCCTTACATTACGTCCGCCTACCAAGTCAGCATGCTGCGTATAACCGCAAGCTTCGCGGGTGAAGAGCAGTCCCTTTCCCGGCCGGTTGTTCTTGCTCGTATGCTCGCAACGGGGGCATGCTTGGCTTGTATAACGGGCATCCCGTCTTGTTCGGATTCACCGTCTTTAGTGAACTTGAGTCGGCCGTAGTCGCACAGACGGGCTTATTGCCGATGCCCGCTCCCGATTCACGGGAACTCGGCGGACACGCAGTCAACGCGATCGGTTACGATCCCGCCAAACAACTGGTTCTTGTTCTGAATCAGTGGGGAGCCGATTGGGGCATCAAACTCCCGCCGGAATTTAAAGGGTATTTTTGGATGCCTTACGAATATTACTCCCGCTATTGTATGGATGCCTATGTCGGCTTCCCGGATTCAAAAAATCAAAAGTAGATATACTGTTCCAAGGCTTTAGTGTGGGCGCGGCTTACAGGCACCTCGACAGATTTTTCCCCCTGCAGGGTGAGGAGATAGCCCCGGTTAAACCCCGGGGTAATTTTTTTGACAAAATCCATATTGACGATGTAGTTGCGATGGCAGCGGAAGAACCGCCGGTCGTCTAGTTTCTGCTCAATCTCCTGCAGGGTCTGTTTCAACATAAACCTTTCCCCGGACTCCGTAAGCAGAAACACCTCTCCGCCCTCAGCGTAGAAGAGCCGGATAGTCTGGCTGTCAAGAATGATCATGGTCTCCCCGTCATAGGCACAAAACTTCTCAGGATGTGCGTTCAACGGCGGCGCTGCTTCAAATCCCGTTTCCGGAACATCCGGGAGACGGCGCAATCGGTGTTTCCTGATTTTACGCAGTACGCGCTCAATGTCGGCCCGCTCAAACGGCTTTAGAATGTAATCCAAGGCGTCGACTTCATAGCCTTTGAGGGCAAACTCGTCATAAGCTGTGACAAAAACAACCGCTGGTGAGTCCTCTTTCCGTTTCAGAATTTCAGCAACCTCAATCCCGGTAAGTCCGGGCATACGAATGTCGAGAAAGGCAATATCCGGTTTCGTTTTCCCAATCAAGTCCAGGGCCTCATCCCCGTCATGACAGACCCCACTCACCTCGATGTCAGGCATTTGCCGCAGCAGCTGCGCCAAGGCCTCACCCATGATTTCCTCGTCATCGGCGATCAGCGCTCTAAGTCTCTTCATGGCCGCCTCTCTCTCCACCCCTTTCTTCTCGGCATTTTCGAGGAATTAGCGGAAATCTCACGGTGACAGAGGTTCCTTTGTGCCACTCACTTTGTATTTTCAGCCCGTACTCATCCCCGTAGAGTGTCTGGACGCGTCGTCGGACGTTAAAGAGTCCGATTCCGGTTCCCCGGGCAGAGCGAACCGCCTCGCCTTGTCTTACCTCTTCCAGCCTTGTCTCAGACATGCCGACCCCGTCGTCCTCGACATTAAGGTACCAGCTGTCTCCCTCTATCCAGCCGGATACCCGGATCCTACCGTTGCCTTTTTTTAGACTAAGACCGTGGTGTATGGCATTCTCCACTAGGATTTGCAGAGAAAAGACGGGCATCTTGCAGGCCAACAACTCCGCCGGAAGTGCCTCCACGAGATTGATCCGATCGCCGAAACGTACTTTTTCAATTTGGATATAATTCCTGACGGTTTCCAACTCTTCCTTGAGCGTAACAATCTCTTGATCCGGATTAAGGGTCTTGCGAAAAAAGCTGGCCAAATTCTTGATCAGGGTGACCGCCTTGTCCGGATCCGAGGGAATCAAAGCCTGAATCGTACTCAAGGTATTGAAAAAGAAATGGGGATTGACTTGGGCTCTCAGCATCCGGTATTCCGTCTGTAACAATAAAAGCTGTTGTTCCTCCCACTTCGCCTTTTGCTCCGGCGAGACTTCAGGCTCTTTCCCGTTGTGCTGAGAGGCCGCTCGAAAATCTCCCTTCTCTGCCGCCACTCGAAGCTCTTCCTTTCTGTCGCAACAACTCTGTGACTTCCCAGGGAACACTCGCCACTTTCACTCCCGCGGCTGTCAGGGCTTGCACTTTCCCCTCGTAAGTCCCCTTCCCCCGTTCAATAATGGCGCCCGCGTGTCCCATCCGTTTCCCGGGAGGCGCGCTTTTTCCGGCCAGGTAAGCCACCACCGGTTTCTTCATCCCCTTGATATACTCCGCCGCTTCTTCTTCCGCGTTGCCTCCGATTTCGCCAATCAGAACGACAGCCTCGGTCAGCGGGTCCTCTTCGAACTTCCGCAAAACGTCCACAAAAGTTAAACCGACCACCCGGTCTCCGCCCATCCCGACCACGGTGGATTGACCGATACCCGCGGCCGTTAAGTTGCCCACGATTTCATAAGATAAAGTACCGGACCGCGCTACGACACCCACCGGTCCCGGGACAAAAAACCGGTTAGGCGGAATGCCCAGTTTGCTTTTGCCGGAAGACACAATACCAAAGGTATTGGGTCCGATAAGCGTGGCACCCCGGCGTTCGGCATAGGCGACAATCGCCATCTCATCATGCACCGGAACATGTTCCGTAATCACGGCAACCACCTTGACCCCGGCTTCCAGCGCCTCCAGGGCCGCGTCTTTAGCCCCGGCGGCCGGTATAAAAATAACGGAAGCATCAATGCGATGCCGTTCACAGGCCGCCCCGACGCTCTCATATACCGGTACTCCCTCCAGAATGCTGCCGGCTTTGCTGGCAGAGGTACCCGCCACAATCCGAGTGCCATATTCCAGCATTTGCCGCGTGTGAAAAAGCCCCTGTTTGCCGCTGATGCCCTGGACGACAACGTTGGTGTGTTCGTCAACAATAATCGCCAATGAAAGTTCCCCCTTTCCTATGCCACAACCCTTCGGCCGGCTCCCTGATCCTGCCTTTACCGCCGTCAGCGGCTGTTCCGTTCGCACAGCCGCCTGTTAGGGCACTACCCTGATGGCCAACGCCGCCACTGGTCCGGACCCGCCTCACGACCGGGCCAGCTCAACGGCCTTTTGGGCCGCATCCTGCATGAAATCATAGGCCTCGATGCCAACTTCCCGCAGAATAGCCCGGCCTTGTTCCTGATTTGTTCCCACCAGGCGCACCACTACCGGAACCGGAATCCCACGCTTCTTCTTAACCGAGGCGAAAGCCCTGGCCACATCATCACAGCGGGTAATGCCCCCAAAGATGTTAATGAAAATGGACTTGGGGTTGCGCGAGAGGATGAGCTCCAAAGCTTTGGCCGTCCCTTCCTCCCCCGTGCCGCCTCCGGCATCCAAGAAATTGGCCGCTTTTCCCCCGTAAAAAGCCAGCGTATCCAAGGTGGCCATCGTAATACCCGCCCCGTTGGCCATAACTCCTATGTCACCGTCCAATTCGACAAAGGAGAGACCCAAAGCGTGAGCCGCCTCTTCCGCAGACGTTCTCTCCGTCACTTGGAGCAGACCCGGCTGGCGATAGAGCGCCTCCTCGTCGACGGTCACTTTGGCGTCAGCGGCGATCACCCTGTCCCCGCTGAAAACGAGCGGATTGATTTCGACCAGCTCGGCGTCTTTTTCCGTGAAGATTTTGTATAAGGTTTTGATGAGCTTGACCAACTCCTGATGGTGCGGACTCGTACGCGGAACGCCCATCCTTCTGACCACCTCGCGGGCTATAAAATCCTGCATGCCCAATTCGGGATCAATATGCGTTTTGACAAGGTGCTCTTCGGAAACTTCCTCTATTTCCATCCCGCCCTGAGCCGAAGCGATCAGGACCGGTTGCTTGGCCGCTCCGTCAATAGCCAGGGAGATATACAGTTCTTTGTCAATTTTCAGTTTTTCTTCCACCAGGAGTGCTTCAACCCGGAGGCCCTGGATGGTGAGGCCGAGAAGCTCCCCGGCCGTTGCTTTCGCTTCTTCCGGATTATCTGCAAACTTGATTCCCCCCGACTTTCCTCGCTTCCCGGAGAGAACCTGGGACTTGACCACGACCGAACCGCCGATTTCACGAGCCGCCGCGGCCGCAGCCTCCGGAGTTGTCACCATTTTTCCCCTGGGTATGGGAAGTCCATACTGTCCAAAAAGTTCTTTCCCCATGTACTCAAACATTTTCACGAGCTTCATCTCCCTTCGTTGACTATCGGGTTAGGAGGTTTCGCACGGGGACTCGGAGTCCGTCTTTCAGTTTACAATCCGGCGCAAGGCCTCCCGCGCCCGTCCCCTGACGTTCGGACTTTCATAGAAATCCTCCGCAACCTTAGCCAGAGCCTGCAGTCCTTCGGGCGATCCGATATTCCCCAAGGCCTGAGCCGCCTCTTCCCGTACCTGAGCCACCGGGTCGGCCAAGGTCCGCACCAAGGCCAGAACGATTTCCGGCTTCTTCGGCATCCCGCCTCCCTTGCCGCTCGACCACTTCTCCTCCGCTTCCGGCGTCCGCGTCTTTTGCCCCCGCTTTCGTAAAACCGTCCAGCGCCCCAAACCCCGACAGGCTTGAGCCCGGACCAAACTGTCCTCCGCTTGCAGTGCCTTGAGCAGTAAAGCCGCGGCCCGCTCATATTCCGCCGCGGACTCGATAACGAATAAGTCAATCCGCCGGTCGGACTCTTGGTATACGGCCTCAAAAACCCCCCAAACGATATCTTCGGGAAATCCCCGCCTCACCTCCCGCAGGAGCGGGAGGAGGACGCCGGGATTTAACCGCAGAAGCATCCTTCGTGCCTCCTCCCTGTTCCCGCGGACGGCGTGAAGCTGCTCCAGCAGTTCGGGAATTAAAAAGGGCGCGATAACCGCGGCACCAGTGTCCGTGAGTCTGAGCCCACCGGACGGGCAGCGCTCAAGAAGCTCTAATTTTATCAGTCCCGCGATGACAGCGGAGAGACGGTCTCGGCCGGGGGCGTTTCCCGCGCCGTACTCCGTCTCGTAAACTACACCTATTCTTTCCTCCGGAACAGATATTAGAACAGATATTAGAGCGGCCTCGTCCGCTCTCTCTTCCCCGGCCTGCACTGTCTTTAGAAGATCCGCCAAAGCGGAAACCGGAAGGGATCCTCCCAAGTCCACGCTCACCTGTTCCAGAATCAACTTCTCTCTGTACAGCGGTTCAGTCGTCATCGCTTCCTGAAACTTATAAAGAAAGCGAAGCTGCTCGGGCCCGCATTCCCGGAGTTCCGGGTGTTCCAAACAATCCCGGTAACCGGCTCCGCTTTGGCCCAGATATTTGCGCAGCTTGCTCAGGCGCAGGAGGAGCAGATTTGAATAAGCCAAAGGATAACCCTCTTCTTTTTCGACATCTAAGAGAGATTTTCCTGCCACGTTGGCGCGCAAAATCCGGCGCCAAGGTTCCCATCGGTTGTTGTTTTGGGCCGGACGGCCCATCCTGAGCACGGCTGTCAGGAGATCCGAGGTTAGACTGCCAGCCACCGCTTGAGGGAACGCATATTGGGATTTAAATTTCCAAGCGACAATTTCTGCAAAGGTCGGATTCTGCCAGAGGTCGGCATTTCGAACCAAACAGTGCACAAGATCCGGAATAATGACATCCTGGATATAGGAAAGCGCCAGGGGGCTGCGCGGACCTCCCCACTCTTCCAGCAAGACCGAACCCAACACCTGAGCCACGTCTGCCGGGTCCGGTGATGTGCCCGCGGTCCCTCCCGGGGGTAGGCTGAATGATGCCTGCGCCACGTCTGATTGCTCCGGTGTTGAGCGTACGGGTTCACCCTGGCGCGGACTCACCTGCTCTCCCCTGTCAGCCGGCATTCCTATTACCCGCCGGAAGTTCGGCTTCCCTACCCAGCTGCCAGCCGATTTCCAAGGCCTTAAGATTACGCTTGGCCGTTCCCTTAGGGGCCCGGTTTAAGACCGCTTGAGTCACTTGTTCCCGGGTCAGCAAATTTCCCAAGGCCGCTACCACACCCAAAGCCATGACATTGGCGCTTTGTTCACCGCCCAGTTCACTCCGGGTCAGGCGCGTAATCGGCAAAGCGTAGAAGTTCTTCTGCCTTGGCTTCACTTCCAGTACATAAGTGCTGTCTACGACAAGGATCGCTGCCTCATCCAGATTTAAGCCGTATTTCCTGTAAGCTTCCTGGCTCATAGCCAGAACCAGACCGGGGGTCTGCACTTTGGGATAGTAAATCTTCTCGTCACTGATAATCACTTCGGCTTTGCTGGCCCCGCCCCGGGCTTCCGGCCCGTAGCTCTGAGACTGGACGACATTGTGCCCGGCCAAGACAGCCGCTTCCGCAAGCATTATAGCAGCCAGGATCAGCCCCTGTCCTCCCGTTCCCGAGAGTAAAACTTGTTCGCCAGACATTAGCGTTCCCCCCCTTGCAGCCGTTGACGCAGTTTTTCGTATTCCCGGGTATATTCCGCAGCCTGAGCTCTAAAGATTTCCCCGATCAAAAATTCCTCGTCCCCAATCTCTTGGCGGCCTTTCATGATCCCATGCTCCTTCTGCCAACGGAGCATATCCGCCGGGGTCTTGAATTTATTTCTTCTTCCGTAGGAAACCGGACATTGAGAAACCGCTTCAACTACAGAAAAACCGGGATTATTATAGGCGTCAATGATCACTTTTGTCAGGAGCTGGTTATGATAGGCGGTCGCTCTGGCGCCGTAAGTGGCCCCGGCCGCCTCGGCCACAGCCAGAAGCTGCAGGGGCCTCTCCAGATTGCCGTAAGGTGAAGTGGTCGCCCTCTTGTCATGAGGTGTGAGAGGTGAACTCTGACCCCCGGTCATCCCGTAAATACTGTTATTGATAACGATGACGGTTAAATCGATATTACGACGGGCCGCGTGGATAAAATGGTTCCCTCCGATGGCCGCCGCATCCCCATCACCCATAACGACGAAGACGTCGAGTTCGGGTTTGGCAGCCTTAATACCGGTGGCGAAAGCCAGGGCCCGCCCGTGAGTACTATGCAGAGTGTTAAAATCCAAGTAACCTGTCATACGGGAGGAACAGCCGATACCTGAAACGACGACAATATTATTTTGATCAAGCTGAAGTGTCTTAATGGCCCGAACCAAAGCCTGCATGACGGTCCCGATCCCGCAGCCGGGGCACCAGATATGAGGAAGGGCTTCCGTCCGGAAATACTCGGAAATCTCGCTGAACATTACGCCATGACCTCCCGGATTTTTTCTAGGATTTCACCCGGGGTGATAAGTTCCCCGTCGATCCGGTTATAACGGTGGATATTTTTCGGCCCGAAAATGCGCTCCACTTCACCCACCAGCTGTCCGCTGTTCATCTCCGGAACGAGAAACTTCCGTCCTCCCAGCTTGGCAATTTCGCCGGAGGGAAAGGGCCAGATGGTAATCGGCCGGAATAGGCCCACTTTCAGTCCTTCACGGCGGGCGGCCCCGAGCGCCTCACGGACCGGACGAGCCGTGCAGCCGTAAGCCACTATGACCAGCTCGGCATCCGAAAGTTCCACCTCTTCCCAGCGTTGAATACGGTCGAGGTAGGGGTCGAGTTTATGGGTCAGCCTCTGTAAAAATTTGCCCGCAACTTCCGGCTTACCTGTGGGAAGTCCGTTCTCTCCGTGGGTTAACCCAGTGACATGGTAACGATAGCCCTCACCGAAGTTGGCCATGGCCGGAATCCGGCTTTCGTCGTTCACATACGGGATGTAGCGGTCCGGAGGCACAGAGGGCTTTTTCCGGTCAACAACGGCAAGGTTCTCCCTCAGTTCCACCTTTTCCCGCAGGTGGCCAATCACTTCATCCATGAGCATAATAACGGCCGTGCGGAATTCTTCGGCAAAATTGAACGCTTGAACGGTCAGCTCATAGCATTCCTGAACCGAGGCGGGTGATAAAACGATGGCCGGGTGGTCCCCATGAGTTCCCCACCTGGCTTGCATGACATCCGCCTGAGCCGGGGAGGTGGGCAGTCCGGTGCTGGGACCGGCCCTTTGCACGTCGACGACGACACAGGGCACTTCGGTGGCAATGGCGAAACCGATATTTTCCTGTTTGAGGGAAAAACCCGGACCGCTGGTGGCTGTCAAGGCTTTCGCTCCCGTGAGGGAAGCCCCGATCACCGCGGCCATACTGCCGATCTCATCTTCCATTTGGATAAAAGTTCCCCCCAGGAGGGGGAGTTTCTCCGCCATGATCTCCGCAATTTCCGTGGACGGGGTGATTGGGTACCCGGCAAAAAAGCGTACCCCCGCCGCCAGCGCCCCTTCGGCGCAAGCCTCATTCCCCTGCATCAACCGGGCATTACTCATCTTTGCTCACCTCAATGTTAATCGCGAAATCCGGGCAGAGCCGTTCACATATTCTACAAGCGATACATTCCTCTGGTTTCGCCACCACGACCCGCCCCAGTTCGTCACTCTCCAACACTCGTTTGGGACAGAAGGCAAGGCAAATGCCGCATTTTTTACACCAATCATGGTTGACTATTACCTGAGTATTTTCCGTTACTCTGACCAATGTTATGCCATCTCCCTTTTCTTGCTCCTTCTTTGTTGCTCCTTCAATTTTATTATAGAAGCTGCTTGAACCGCCGTCTTCATTGGGACCATGAATTAGCCAAAATTCCGCTTAACCCGGCCAAAACCGGCACTGAAAAAAACAGACCGGCGGCTCGGCTAACGCTCGGTCAGCGCCTTCACGGCAAATCCTTAACCGTATAGGGAACATCCGGCGGCCGGCGGCTTCACAAAAAAACTTCGGCTGGCGCCGTGCTGGCTCCGGTGGAGCAATCAGCGAAGGCGGAAGCCGAAGTTGCGTTTGTGCACTTACCTTACCCCATGGTGTCTTCGCCCGCCGCCGAAGAGGTTGCCGGAAACGACATGCCAGCCGCCGGCCGCACTGGCGGCTACCAACAAACCGTTGAGCAGACAAAGCGGAATACCGGATAAAGTAAAGTGACCCGCAAAGATACCGGTCCCTGTGACGATGCCTTCAGCAACCATCAGGACCAGCCAGCGGGTGGGCAGGTGCCGGAAGGGCCCCAAGTTCTTAAGAAACTCTACCACGAGAAGTGTTGCTGTGACTGCTCCCGTCAATGAGTCGAGCGACGAGTACGTATAGAAGTCCAGCACTGGTTTCACCTCCCTGAGAGACAAATCAGACCCGGCTCCGGAACGGGCAGGTCTGATTGCCGATAGTGTAGCAGCCAGGCTGTCATAGTGCCGGCGGCACCTTAGACCCTATGCTTTGCGTCTCCACCTTTCGATGGATTTGCCTTTAATACAACTATTGTTCCCATATGAAACCCCGGTATTGTTTCTTGCGCCTTGCGGGCATTCAGCTCTGTTTCGCGGCCGAACCCGGTTTTTCACCGCCCCATACCCTCGTCATTGAGTAAGCGTCAGCCAAAGAAATGGATCAGCTTAATCGGATCTATCGCCGGAGTCACCAGGAAGACGAGAGTCAGGAGCTCTAAAACCCAGCCGAATGCCCCGCTCTTTCCCCGCGTGAACATTTGCCTCACCCCCTTTCTATATTTGTATTATAATAGCGAATTTTCAGAAGCGGACAACGCAGATTCAGTCGAAATTCCGGCGTTCACTAAGTCCGGCGTTTGAGCGCCTTCCGGGCGCGCCTCACTTCGCCGGCAAAAAATGCGGCTTCTTGCGGTTTTCTCAAGCGAACATGTGCTTGCCGCAGAAGGTCGCAACAGGTCTCAAATTCGGCAGTGGGGGCAAACTTGGACAAAGCCCGGTAACATCTGTTGAGTACGAGCAGGGACTGTTGAATTTGACCCAGGCAGAGTCCCTTCTTGGCCAGGGCTGTCAGGCAGAGCCCCGCCAGGAGAACATCTCCCCCGTCCGCGGCGGCATCTTCTTCAATCCGGGCCAAGATTCGATCGGCCTGCTTAAGGCGGCCGTTAACCAGATAGATATCCGCCAATTCGGCCAAGAGATAAAGTTTTGTCCTGGTGTTACCGTCAACGGAGGCAATTTCCAAACCTTTGCTTAACAGGTATACGGCCCGGCTCTGTTTACCTGCTTCCTTGTAGTATTTTCCAAGGTTGCACAAGATGTCGGCCCGCTGAGGGGCATCCTTCAGGCTTCTGGACAGTGCATACCCTTTCAGCAGATATTTCCGTGCCTGACCCAGACCCCCTTGGTCCAGGCTGACCTGGCCCAGTCCGGCATACGCCAGCAGTTTCAGCGAGGGGGAACCCATCAAAACCGCCTTTTCATAGGCTTCGACGGCATCCGCGAAGTTGTCCGTTCTCCGGAAGAGTGTGCCTAGGTTAAGGTTCACCACCGCTCCCTGCTCTCCCTCATCCCAAAGAATCAGACTTAACCTCAGGCTCTTCAACGCCTCCTTGTAACAGCCCCGAGCCACCAGAACTGCCCCGATGTCTCCGATGATCTTGGCCTTAAACCGCCTTTCCAAGGGAGATGTGGGTTTGAACCCGACAGCTGCCCTCAGAACTGCCAGAGACTGCTCAAAACGGTTCTGCCAAGCCAATTCCAGAGCCTCATGCCAGCAGAGGAAGTTCCGCCTAAGGGGCACCAGCCCTTGATCCATTCCGGCAATTACCCGGCAGACCCTTTCCAACTCATTCCGGTTGTTGGCATGTTCAGCGCGCAAACCCTGTTCCAAAGCCTGGTAGAAGAGCGCCAAGCCGCTCTGCCCGGGCCCGTCGTTCCCCGTCCCAGGGTAAACCCCGGACCGGGCGGGCTGAGTCTCAGAACCGTGGCCGAGAAGGCTTTTCAATTCTGGGGGCGCCAGACCCAGTTCTCGGGCAAGTCTTTCAACGATCAGGGGATTCAGAGACCGCCTCTGACCATGGGCGATCATGGACAGATAACTTTTGCTCACTCCGGCGCGCCTAGCTATCTCCGCCTGCGACAATCCTTTGCCTGCCAAGTAGTCCCCCAGAAGATTTGACATGACAGCCCTACCTCCTGTGTTCTCACTACGCGCTGGATTATGCACTCCAAAAAAGAAACACACAACTTCACTGCTTCCATATTTTCCATAATAGATAAGAAAATCCCTGCCTCGGGGGCAGGGACTTTGGTCACAAATCAGACGGGAATCTCGATATGCGGCACATTACAAAATGATCAGAAGGCCTATGGCGGCGGCGAAACCCATAGCACTGCCGAACAAAAAAGGCGCCGGCGCACCGAACGTATTCCAAAGAAAACCCGCCAAAAGAGACGCGGGAAGTAAAGCGACCCCTACTATGGCCGCATGGAGACCCAGCACCGTCCCCCGCAAATTTACGGGAGCAATATCAGCCAGTAACGCTTTCTCCACTCCATGTGTGAACGCGGTATAAAAACCGTAGACAGTAAAGAGAAGCCAGAGGCTGGAAATTCGCGTGACCCGGGCAAAAGCAAAATAGACCACGCCATAAATCAGGTAGCCCATCACCAGAATTCTTTTGGGCAGCAATTTATCCGAGATGTACCCGCCAGGGTATGACAGGAGACCGTAACTCAGGTTGTACACCAAATACATGAGAACAACCATAGGGAGGCCGGCCCCCAAGCGGCTGGCCCGGAGGAGCAGAAACTGGTTGGATGAATTCCCGAGCGCGAAGACAAAAGCCAGGACCAAGAAAGCCCTGAGCCGACTGTCCAAATGACTCCAGGAGAAGGTGAAACTCGTACTTGTCTTTGCCTTCTTCGCCGGATGCAGCCAAAAAAGAGCTAATACCCCCAGCAGAGCGGGAATCATGGAAAGAAGAAAGATTCGCTTAAAGGATACGGCGTCGTTTACGGAGGATGTCTTCGTTAACAGCAGGTAGGATATCGCGACCCCCGCCGCCGCCCCGAAAGTATCCATAGCCCTATGCAGCCCAAAAGCCCGTCCCCGTCCGGCCGCCTGAGCCGAATCCGCGATCAGGGCATCACGGGGAGCCGTTCGGATACCTTTGCCCAACCGGTCGACCAAGCGAGCCAGCAAAACCATACCCCAAGAACCGGCAAAAAAGAGAAATACCTTGCCCAGGGTTGAACTTCCGTATCCCGCAATTGTAAGTTCCTTCTTGCGTTTAGTCTGATCCCCGATGTAACCGGAAAAGACCCTTAACAAGCTGGCTAAACTTTCCGCCATTCCTTCGATCACGCCGAGGATGGCCGGACTGGCGCCCAAGGTGGCGGTGAGAAAGACCGGCAGCAAAGGATAGACCATTTCCGTGCTGACGTCCGTGAGGAGACTTACTATGCCTAATACGACGATGTTGTACACAACTTTTCACCTTTCTTCCGGTTCCACTCTTACTGGCACCTTTTGCCATTTCGAGTTCAATTTTGACCCTTTAGGCAATATTACGAGTGAGTGCTCGCGGCTCCTTGCTATTCTCCGCAGGTCCGGTTATAATTTTGTACGGGAATCCGCCTCTTGTGCTGAAATCCCCTATTGTGCCGGAATCCGCCTGCGGCGTCTGGCCGCGGCCGGAGCTCATGACACCGGAGCACGCTGCTTTTGGTAATATATCCCTAGCGATGGGGCTCGCTTAGTGCCGGCAAAGGCTGATGGCTCCTACTGTCTCAGTACAGTAGGAGCCTTTTCGTTCCCAATCCTTTTTCGTTCTCAATCCTTTTTCGTTCTCAATCCTTTTTCGTTCTCAATCTTATTTTATCCAAGGCGTAAGACTCTCGCTTCTACAAGTGGGAGTGGGTCCCGCGTACCCCGCTTCGGTGGGTGTAGACTCAGCCTTCGGCCGTCATTGTCCACCGGACAATGACGCCTTCGCCGCGGAGTGTAATTTTGGGATAGGCGGCTTCGGCGAAACTCTTCACTGGAGACTTTCGTCACCAAAGTCATCCTCACCGCACAAGTATTCGTTGAAAGCTTGCGGTTCGGCGATAGTGTCCACAGGACACTATCGTGATGTTCAGCTTTAGCTGAACGAGTTCACTCCCAATCCTGTTGGCCGTTTTGGTTATAACTATTTTGGTTGTAGCTAGATCAAATTTTAAAACTCAGAGAGAGAAAAGGAAAAGGATTTTAGGAGGTTTAAAGAGAAATGTTAAACATCTTGGCCATCGCTTTGGGGGGAGCGCTGGGCGCCGTGTCGCGCTATGGGCTGGGCCTATTTGTCAGCAACCGCTGGAACCAGAGCTTCCCCCTGGGAACCTTTATCATCAACATCAGCGGGGCTTTTCTGCTGGGTTTCCTCAATGTTTTGTTCATCGAACGCCTGACAGTCAGCCCCGCCATGCGACTCGGCATCGGCATTGGGTTCATCGGTGCCTACACGACCTTCTCCACTTTCAGTTTTGAGGTGATCACCCTATTGGAAAACGGAAGTTTTTTCACAGCTGCCCTATATACTGTACTGAGCATTGCCGTCGGTTTTGTCGGCACTGCCTTAGGCGTCGGCCTGGCCAGGCTCATCTGAACCGCCGTAACTCAATTTATGGAAAGGAGAGGGTTAATGATGGCACTGCAAGGAAAACTCCTAAAAATCTATGTGGGGGAAAGCGAACGTTATCGGGATAAACCGCTCTATCAATACTTGATTCGCTGGCTTAAAGAAAAGGGCATCAGCGGAGCTACGGCTTCGCGGGGGATTGAGGGCTACGGGAAAGACAACATCTTACACACTGCCCGGTTATTGGAACTGTCTTCGGATCTGCCCATCGTACTTGAGGTCGTGGACCGCAACGAGAAAATCGAGGCCATCCTTCCCGAAATATGCAGGATAGTTCCCAAAGGCCTGGTCTTCAGCACAGATGTGCAAATTCATAAACAGGGAAAAGACTGACGGCGTACCGGTTCGCCCACTACTCCTATTCAACCGCTACCCCTACAGGCAGGAGGCTCCCGGCAAACACGGTATTCCGTCACCCCTCCCCCGTGTTTAACATAAAATATGGCAGATAACCCATCTTTCACCTGGGGAGGGGTGTTCATGCCAGCCTTTGCTTACGAGCCCGGAATAAAACCCGGCACGCTGCCCTTAAGCGTCCTGCCCGGAAGAATGCGTCCCCTGCAGCCTCCGGCCGCTTCTTTCCGGCCGGCCTCAGCTTCTGACGCCCAACCGGCCTCGAATTCCCAGGCGCTCTCAACCGCCAATCCCAAACCTCAGTTCACAAATCCCCGGGAAGCACCGCAGACTCCGCTTAAGTCGGGAACATCTCCCGCGCCGCTCTCTACCGCCCCACACCAGGGTTTATCTCAAGCGCCATCCCTGCCCTGGCCTCTTCCCCTTCCTTTTCTTCCCCCTGACTCCGGACCCCGCGGCCATTTGTCCCGCATGCTTCCCCGGTTCCTCCCGCCCGAGCCAAAAGCCGCCAAACTTTCTCCCGCGCCGGTTGAAGAAGTACTTCCGTCAAGCCCCTCTGGGCAGCCCTCTCTCGAAAGTCTGCTGACCGGCGGCTCCACCTGGCAGGAAGCCGGTCTCTACCTTGCGAAGCAATATGGACCGCCGTTGTTACGCCGGTTTGGACCTCCTGTGGCCCGCCGCTTGGGCCCGCCCCTCGCCAAACGCCTCGGACCGCCCTTGGCCCAACATGTGGGAATACCTCTCTTGAAGCGGGTAGGCCTGCCCCTGGCACGCAAGGCGGGGATATTTGTGCTTAAAAAAATCATCCCCTGACCTTTCGCCTTAGATCTCTATCCCTGCTTCGCTGCCTTCATCCCCGCCTTCATCCCTTTACCTTGGTCTTTTTATCACTTTACCCCTTCATTTTCATCCGTTTACTTTCATTTCTTCATCCACCCGTGAGACTCCCACTTCTACAAGTGGGAGTGGTCCCCCCGTTGCTCGATGTTCAACTTTAGTTCAACGGGTTCACTTTCCTGCTCCCTGCATGGCCTTAATCCTCTGCAGAGGAGTAGGATGGCTATAGCCGAACCAGACAATGAAAGGCGGCGGGGAAAAGTCAGTCAGGTTCTGCTTGGCCAGGTCAATCTGCAAACGGACCTCCGCCTGCGGGTCCTGGGTGAGCTGAAGGGACACTTGGTCGGCTTGCCGTTCCATCTCCCGCGAGATGGCGTTCTGCACCGGGTTTGTGACAAACAGCGCCAAGAGGAAAAAAAGCTGAATAACGGCCCAAACCTGGGGCGCAGCCCGCCCCGCACCCGTATACCACGGGTGAAGGGCAAAAGCCAGCAGGCGCCAAGCGATGAAACCACCCAGAATGCCTAGCACGGTACCGATCAAGACATGCCTCTTCTGCCAGTGCCCCATTTCGTGCGCCACAACCGCCCTGATCTCATCCAAGGGAAATTTCAAAAGGGTATCATATAGGACAATGCGCTTGGTTTTACCCAGGCCTGTAAAGTAAGCGTTGACTTTCGTCGTACGCCGGCTGGCATCCATGACCAGTACGTCCTTGACGGGAACACCGGATTTGAGCGAGAGATCATGCACCATGCCGGTAATGGCCGGATTGTCAACGGGACGAAAGTGGTTAAATAGGGGCGCGACGACGACCGGCCAGAGAACGTCCTGAACAATCAGCCAGAGACCGAACAGGATCGCCCCGAAGAGCCACCAGGTCCTCGGCCAGCGGTTGAGTACCCAGAACACGATAAGAACCGCGGCCGCGGACAAGAGGAAATCCAGGGCGGTGCTCTTGAAATAATCTGACCACCAGGCAGGCAGGGATTCTGTCGAAAAACCCCAACGGTGCTGCCAGACGTAACTGTTGTAAAAGGTCAGCGGCAGGTTCAGCAAAGTCAGGACCAACCACACCGTAAGAAAAAATAAAAAGACGCTGCCCCAGTAATTCTGGCCCGTGCGCGCCATTAACCAATCCTGCCAGCGCCGGGCACAACCGCCGAAGACAAACCAAACCAAAAATCCGGCCTGAAGAAGAAAGCCCACAATGTACAAAATCCGGGGTACTTGGCTGTAGGCCCGGCCGTTCTTGACCAACTGCGGGGAAAAATACTTAAGAACTGCCGGATCAATCGGTCCCGGGAAGACTGAACTCCTGAGGTACAGAACAGCAAAGATCCCCGCAATAACCATCAGCCCCAGCCAAAAAACATTTTGCGCCGATGCCCCTCGCTCCATTTTCTCTTCCCCTCTCGAAATCGTCATCTGGCCTGTCTTTCATGTCAGGGAGCGACACTCGCCTTTCCAGGAAATTTTCCCTTTCCTAATTTTAACAGTACTCGGGGCAAAGCGCAAGCTTAGTTAAATCACATATGTGCACCTCCTCACGATTCGTTGCCTAGCTTGCCCTGGCTCGACCGTCTCCGGCAGG
This sequence comes from Acididesulfobacillus acetoxydans, assembly GCF_902729405.1. Classification (GTDB taxonomy): domain Bacteria; phylum Bacillota; class Desulfitobacteriia; order Desulfitobacteriales; family Desulfitobacteriaceae; genus Acididesulfobacillus; species Acididesulfobacillus acetoxydans. The sequence continues at coordinate 2,311,664 of NZ_LR746496.1, read as the reverse complement.
GAAAAAGTCCTGATCCGTCTCCAGATAACGACAAACTTTGCAAAAGACAAATGAGATAATCAACGACTGGATCAAAGGGGAAGGATAACGAGTGGCGGGAGACGATATCGGACAAGAAAACATATCTAATTCAGCATGGCGACACGAAAATATTCCCGGAATTGGCGAGAAGTTTCCTGTTGCTAAAACAAGCACGGCAGACAGTCCTGATTATGGCGAAATCTTCTTGAAGGCAGTGTTAATCGCTATGCGTGACACCAAAACTTGGCGCATCCCTTAAGAGCAGAGATGCGCCTCTAACCTTACCAACCCGGTGACCGGGTTCAGCGCGGCGCAAAGGTCTGGCATTCCGTCTGTTCGGCCGTGGACGCCACCGCGCTGGTTATGTTTATACCTTCGGCCTGACAATAACGGTCATGGTTATACCGGCAGTTTTCGGCGTTGCAGGCGACGACCGGATCCAAACCCGTACCGGCCAGATCGCTCAGATCCGATTGGCTCAATTGGCTCATTTCTTTCATACCGCCCACTTGATCCCGTTCGTCAAACGTGCCGCAGTAGGTGGAGCGCCCCCTCAGGGTGTTGCCGCCCTGAACTTCGATTTCGTTGGCACTGCAAAACCGATCCGTATTATAAGCGCAGCGGACGGCCTCACATTTCAAATTGCTCATTTTCTTCCAACCTTTCTCCTTAATCATTCAGACTTTGGGAACACAAAATCCTGCTGCTAGGTTTTGCCTTTCACGCGGGATTTATGCTTGCGGGCCGCAACCTCTCTTCGCAGGAGGTAAAACTCCGCAAAGAAATGTTCCACTGCCCCGATTGATCCGGTGGAGTCATCGGGGCGTAAGCTGAAGTTATACTTTACTTGTGTACCCACGGATCCTCGGATCCTATGCACTACACTTTTGACCAAGAGGCTTAGCCGCATGCCCCTGGCTTTAGCCGGATTTGGCCATGGGGAGATTCAGATGCTCAGAAGTCCCGCCTTACCGCAGACTTGCATACTCTCCCGCTTGTTATATAATAAATAAGGACGGGATTTCAAAAAATGAGGTGAGAGCGTTGGAAATTCGCTGGCTTGGACATTCGTGCTTCTTATTTGTAGGCCAAGAAGGCGTGAGCGTCCTGACAGACCCTTTTGACCAAAGCGTGGGTTATCCCACCCCCAAGGCGGAGACGGACGTCGTCACAATCAGTCACCATCATTTTGATCATGACGCCGTTCAAGTACTTCCGGGCAAACCCCAAGTCATCGAAGGCCCCGGTCGGCAAACGGCGGCCGGCTTGACCTTTAAAGGGACAGCCACTTTCCATGACGCTGAACGAGGGGCAAAACGCGGTCAGAACACAGTTTTTTCCTTTACCCTGGATGGAGTCAGCGTCGTTCACCTGGGCGACCTCGGTCACCTGCTCACACCGGAACAGCGCGAGGGCATAGGAACGGTGGACATCGTCTGTGTCCCGGTAGGCGGGTTCTACACCATTGACGCCGGCCAAGCCTATGAGACCGTGCAGCAGCTTAATCCCAAAGTCATTTTACCTATGCACTATAAGCCTGATGAGGCTGTCACTCTCCCCATCGCCGGGGTCGATGATTTTCTTCAACATTTTACCCAAGTGAAAAAGGCTAAAACTCTGGAAATCAGCAGGGCTTCTCTGCCCCAAACTCAAGAGGTCGTCGTCTTAGAATTTTCCGCGCCCGGAAAGTGAACTCGTTCAACTAAAGTTAAACCGAGCACACACTGAAGCACCTGCAAAAGAGCCGCTGCAGCCCCATCGGGCCGAGCGGCTCTCAAGTTTTATCCGGGCGTGGGACTTCTGCTTCCGGAAGCACCATGCCACATTCCAGACATTCCGCGCCGGCTTCCCGAAGCCCTAGTCTAGAGTCTAGACCAGGTTCCAACCCTCAACCACCAGCTTCTCTCTCCGGAAAAAGCGCGTAAGATCAATAACGAGATCCAGGCGGCTCAAATGGGAAGGGACGTGGAGCTTGATCCCGTGTACCTCGAGGGTAGTGTACGACCCCGGGGTTCTCTTTTTGCCCGGCGTGGGTTTGGGTTCCCCCAAATACACCGCAGGCGGTTCCGATATTTGCAGGCAGCATCCGTCCACTATCAGCGGCTGGTCCACTGTTAAGCATGCGGACCCGTTCTTCCGGAGATAGACCAGCGCTTCAGGCGAAATCGTCCACATCCTTTCTCACCTCCCGATACTCTTTGAGCCCTGACAAGGGGGCCAAGGTGCCAGGTTTCGGATAAAATCTCCAAGTTTTTCCCCACCCCGTCCGGGGCAAACCCACTTCCCCTGCCTCCAAGGTTTTACCTCAATCCGACTGGTTCACTTCGCCGCCAGCTCGCGCACGATCGCCTGGTGCCGGACTTTCTGCGCCTGCAGGCTCTTACGGTCGCGCAGGAGGTTACCCCACTTGATCACCGCATCCACCACAATGATCAGAGCCAGGATTGCCATAATCACGGAAAGAACCGTATTAAGGATCATGTGCTGAGGCAGGTAAACTTTCGTAACATTGAAATAGGAAGCATCCAGCGTCGTTATAAACAGGAAAACGAAAGGAATGAAAGTCGTCAGCGCGTAGGCAATTCTCCCCGTGCTTTTGAGGATAACCGTGGTGCCCACCACCATGGCCAACGAGGCCAAGAGTTGGTTGGAAACTCCGAAAAGTGGCCAGACCGTGGAAATATTCCCTCCGTAAAGGAGGTAACCCCAGGCAAAGGAGACGAGCGCCGCACTGATAATGGCCCCCGGCCACCAGTTGATCTTCTTGAACGGTTTGATCACGACCCCGATCATATCCTGAACCACGTAGCGGGCCGCCCGCGTGCCGGCATCCACCGCCGTGAGAATGAACACGGCCTCAAACATAATAGCAAACTGGTACCAGTAGGCGACGAGGTGGCTGAGTCCGGGAACGCTGCTGAAGACATATGACATGCCGACAGCAAGGGACACGGCCCCACCGGGACGGCCGGCCACGTTCACTCCAATCAGGTGTGAAAGCATGGGAAGTTTGTCCACATGCATGCCCAGGTGCGAAAAAACCGCCGGCATGGTATTAATGGCGAAATAGTCGCCGACGGGGAGCACGGAAGCGGCAATCAAGGCCATGATCGCCACAAAGGATTCCATCAGCATGGCCCCGAAGCCGACGATCTTAATGTCTTTTTCACTTTCCAGCATCTTAGGCGTGGTCCCGGCCGCAATCAAGCTATGGAATCCAGACATGGCACCGCAGGCAATGGTAATAAAGACAAAAGGCCAGACCTTGCCGGCAATGATCGGGCCGCCGCCGTTGACAAATTTCGTGATAGGCGGCATGTTAAGCACCGGATTTACGGCGATAATTCCAATCGCCAAAGCCCCGATGGTCCCAATCTTGAGGTAGGAGCTCAAATAATCGCGGGGAGCCAGGAGCAACCAGACAGGCAGAGCGGCCGCAATAAAAGCGTAGACCGGCAAAGCGATTTCGATTGCTTTAGAACTGTAATTAAAGAAAAAAGCAAGGCCGGAATTTTTGATCATGGGACCCAGGGCGACGGCGAGGAAAATGAGGACGACTCCGATGATGGAGGCCTCCCCCAGTTTGCCCGGCCGCAAAAAGCGCATATAGATGCCGACAAAAAGCGCAATCGGAATCGTCATACCGACGGTAAAGGCACCCCACGGATTGGTGTTTAGGGCGTTGACAATCACAATAGATAAACCGGCCATTGTGATGAGTAAGATAAATAAGACCGCAAAAGAAGCAGCCACCCCGGTCACGGGCCCGATTTCTTTCTTGGCAATCTGAGGCAGGGACTCCCCGTCGTGGCGAATCGAGGCAAAAAGAACCACCATATCGTGGACGGCCCCACCGAGAACGCCACCAATCAGAATCCACAAGGCTCCGGGCAGATACCCGAACTGGGCCGCCAATACCGGCCCGACCAAAGGTCCGGCCGCCGCAATGGCTGCAAAATGATGACCAAAGGTCACCCAGCGGTTGGTCGGGACATAGTCATGTCCATCTTCCAGTCGCTTGGCCGGTGTCACGATACGCGGATCAACGGCCAACACTTTGGAGGCCATGAAGGTCCCATAGAGGCGATAGCCGATGAGCAAAACACAGGCTGCCGCAATCACGAGATAAAGTGCATGCATTTGTAATCCCCCTTTTCTTGTTTTTGCCTTTTTATGATAGCGGCATGCAGTGAAAAAAGGGGGAAATACTGCAAAAAACGTCAAAAAACGTGCCTGACAGGTATACTTTTTTTGCCCAAATACAAACGTGCGAAGCTCCCGCCTTTTGCTGGCTCCCCTCCCTCTGTTACCGCCGTCTCCATGCGACTTCCGCTGCCCCGCAATTTCGCCCCCAGATAGTCCCTTTTTGTCAGTTTCCCACCTCAAGGATTACAGTCTCAGGGCTTGGCGCACCGACTTGACATAGGTCCGACTGACCGGAACCTGGGATTTTTCCCGATCGGCCATGACTAAATTATAAGTCCCGTTAAACCAAGGAATCACTTCACGCACCTGATCGCGGTTCACCACATAGCTCTTATGAGTTTGCAGGAGGCCGAGCCTTTCCTCCAGTTCACTTAGACTGTAGCCCGTTTGGTAAGACGCGTCCTTGGTCTTGACGAAAACGTGCCGATCCTCTACCCAGGCATAAACGATCTCATCCACGTTCAACAAAATAATGCGTTCATTTTCCTCCACCGCAAGTTTTGGCCGGGGCGGCTTCTCCAGGAGACTGAGAATCCGGTCCAGTTTTTCTGCCTCCGGCCCTTGCGCGGGAGAACGCCCCGCCAACGTGCGGCGCAGGTGATCCATCGCATTCTTCAGTCGTTCCGCACTGAAAGGTTTGAGAATATAGTCGAGAGCATGGACTTCAAACGCCTCCAGAGCGTGCCGGTCAAAGGCCGTGGCAAAGACGAGCAAGGGGAAATCCCCCTCGTCCATAAGTGCCAGCAGCTCCCGGGCCACCGCCAATCCAGACAGGTCGGGCATCTGTATGTCTAAGAAAACCACCTGAGGCTTGGCCAACGGAATTAATTCTAAAGCTTCCCTCCCGTTGCGGGCCATGCCGACAACCGAAACATCCGGCATCTGTTCGAGTAGATATTTCAGTTCATCCCGGGCCGGGGCCTCATCATCAACGACAAAAACTCGAATCATTTTTCTTACCTATGGTTCCTTATCCTATGGTTCCTTACCCTGCCGGCCCCTGGGCAAACGGCTGACCGAGGCTTAATTTTGGCTCCGCCTGCGCGCCCTGAACCGGCAAGACAGCATGCAGCGCCCTCGCTCACCCGGGGATGCAGATTAGGACCCGCGTACCGTGCCCGGGTTCACTGTCTATGGTGAGACCCGTGCCATACAAATATTTCAGCCTGTCATTCACGTTACTGAGACCCACGCCGGCACCCTGGGCAGAATCGTTCTTTTTCAGGTAAACTTCCTCCAGCTTCTCCCCCCGTATGCCGACCCCGTCGTCCCCAATCATAACGCGCAAAGTACTCCCTTCGATCCAACAGCGGATTTCCACCGTGCCCCCTTCAATCTTAGGATAAATTCCGTGTTTAATGGCATTTTCCACCAGGGGCTGCAAAGTCAACGCCGGCAGTAACCAATCTTCCGCCTCCGGCTGCACCTGTTCAACCACCTTCAGGCTGTCGCCAAACCTGGCCTGTTCAATGCTCAAATAGGCCCGGATATGTTCCAGTTCCTCGCGCAGAGTGACAAACTTGTCCCCGCGCTGGATATTCTTGCGGAAAAACTCACCCAGCTGGATGAGCAAATTGCGTGCTTTTTCCCCATCCGTCCGAACGAGAGAGACTATCGTATTCAAAGCGTTAAAAAGAAAATGCGGGTTGATTTGCGCCTGCAGAGCCTTTAACTCCGCTTTGGTCACCAGTTTCGCCTGCTCTTCCAGAGCGGCTAACTCCAACTGGGTGGAAAAAAGACCCGCTAAGCCTTGGGCCAATTGAATCTCCACGCTCCCGATTCCATGGTCGCGATCCTGGTAGAGCTTAAGAGTACCGCTCACCTCACCGCGGCTGAAAAGAGGTACAACGACGGCCGAACGCAAAGTACAATCTTTATTCCGGCAGCCGATTTGCCCTTTGTCCTCGGCCAGCTGCATTTCCCCGGCTTCCATAGCCATCCGAGTCGCCTGCGTCATAATCGGCGCTCCGGCCAAATGATGTGAGCAGCCGCTTCCCACGTGAGCCAGAATAATCTCCCGGTTCGTGAGAGCCACCGCCTCCACCTCCGCTCGTTCAAAGATGATCTGAGCTACCTCCTGGGCCGTCTTTTCGTTCAACCCTTGTCTCAAGATGGGCAGGGTTATATTGGCAATCTCTAAAGCCTTTTGGGCCTGCACCGCTCCGGCCCTTTCCTCCTCTTCCAGGGAAGTGCGGGCGATCACCAGGAAAATGGCGATACCAATCGAATTCATTACGATCATGGGCAAGCCAATCGTTTGCACCAAATCCCAGGCTGCGGCAAAGGGACGGGCAATAGCAAGGATGATCAGCATTTGCAGGGTCTCAGTCCCCACTCCAATGGCTAAACCAAATTTCCAGGACAGCCTCTTCGGACTTTCTTTGCGGCTGAACCAAGCAGCCGCAGCGGCTTCAGCCACTGTGGCCAGGGCGCAGGAAAAAGCCGTAAACCCGCCAATCAAGTAGCGATGCAGTCCGGCAATAATCCCGGCTCCGATGCCGACAAAGGGCCCGCCGAGCAGGGCTCCCACCACAACTCCCACGACCCTTGAATTGGCGAGAGCCCCTTTAATGGAGACGCCCGTATAGGTACCCATAATGCCAATGGCACTGAAAACAGCGACCAACAGTAACTTCTCAGCCCAACTGTTTTTGAGGCGCATCGCCTTCTTAAAAATCCTCGTCTTGCTCAGCAAGTAAGAAATCGTGACGAGGACGCTGATATTTTGGGCTAACTTAAGAAAGAGGCGCCAAAACACACTTACACCCCCGTTGCCAAAGCCGGGTGGATCGTCAGTACCCCAACCATGCGGGACCGGAGACAGGGGCGACGATATTCGCTTTTGCCAGCCTAGCCCAAGTATAGATCGATTGTTCTCCTCTGTCCATCCAAAACGGAAACCGGCAAAGCCCTCGGCCGAGGTATTCCCCCCGCAACCCAAGCGGCCGGCACAGCAATGCCCTAAATATTGAGCGTCTCAAGGGACCTGAACTGCCTTTCTCTCCGGCACTTTCGCGTGCGCCAATCCGGACTCCGGGAACTCCCGTTGAGCACCGTTGCGAAGCCACTAAAGCCTCAGCTTGATCTCATGCACTTCCCCATCGTCCACCAGTTTGATGGCGCCTTGGGCGACGGTCTTGCCGTCGAGAAATTGCTCTTTCACCCCGCGCATATTGCCGTCCGGGTTTTCCGCCTCAATTCGGTACAGCGTCCGGCCATGACGATATTCCAGGGAAAATCCGTCCCACCGCCTGGGCAGGCACGGGTCCAGAGTGAGCTCGTCTCCGGCCAGGCGGAAGCCGAGGATCCCTTCCAGTCCCGCCTGGTACATCCAGCCGGCCGACCCCGTATACCAGCTCCAGCCGCCGCGCCCGGCATGCGGATGCATCGCATAAACATCCGCCGTCATCACATAGGGTTCTGTCTTGTAGTGGTTCGCCTCACCCTCCGTCCGGGAGTGATTAATCGGGTTGAGCATCTGGAACAATTCATAGGCCCTGTCCCCGTCCCCCATCCCGCAGTAGGCAAGGACCGCCCAAATGGCACCATGGGTATACTGTCCGCCGTTTTCGCGTACTCCCGGAACATACCCTTTAATGTAACCCGGATCCTTGTCAGCGTGATCAAAAGGAGGGGTGAGGAGAAGAAGGATTCCTTCCTCCCGCCGCCAGAGATAGTGCTCCAGCGCCAACATGGCGTCCGCCTGCCGGCTGGCTCTCGCCGCTCCGGAAATAACTGCCCAGGACTGAGCCAGCGCGTCAATTTGACATTCCTCGCCGGCCGCCGAACCCAAAGGCGTTCCGTCGTCAAAGTAGGCCCTGCGGTACCAGCCCCCGTCCCAACCCTCACGCTCCAAGTGTTCCCGCAGTTCTTCCGCGATCCTGAGGTAACGTTCTTCCCGTTTTTCATCCGACTTCCTGGCACAAACCGCACTAAAGCGTTGCAGGGTGAGATAGAGGAACCACCCCAGCCAAACACTCTCTCCTTTTCCCCAACGGCCTATCCGGTTGAAACCGTCATTCCAGTCCCCGGAGCCGATAAGGGGCAGGCCGTGTGCCCCGAAACGCAAGCCGTGTTCGATGGCACGCAGGCAGTGCTCATAGACACTTCCCTCTTCCTCGGAAACCCGGGGAACGGAATAACGTTCATCTTCTTCCTCCGCCAGGGGCGCATCCTCCAAAAAGGTCACGCGTTCTTCGAGAAGCCCGTAATCCCCGCTGTGCTCCAAATAATCGGCCGTCACGAACGGGAGCCAAAGGAAATCATCGGAACAACGGGTACGTATGCCCTTGCCGCGTTCCGCATGCCACCAGTGCTGGACATCCCCCTCTTTGAATTGATGAGCACAATGCTTGAGAATTTGAGCACGGGTCTGTTCCGGAGCCACGACGGCTAAAGCCATGACGTCCTGAAGCTGATCCCGGAAGCCATAGGCCCCGCCTGACTGATAAAAAGCCGTTCGGGCCCAAAGGCGACAAGCTACCGTCTGATAAAGGAGCCAGCTGTTGAGCAGCAGATCCAGGGACTGATCCGGAGTATGCACCTGAATCCTGCCGCTAAGCGTACTCCAGAATTCTTTGACCTCTGCCAGGGCCTTCTCAACCCGCTGAGGATCCCGATACTTTTGCAGAACCGACCGCACCTGCTCCCGATTCTCCCCTTCCCCCAGAAAAAAGAAAACCGTTTGTTCTCCCCGGGGCCCGACGAGTAGTTCCAACTGCAGAGCCGCACAAGGATCAAGCCCCGCTCCCACGCCGCCGGACAAATGGGACAAACCGAGCCCTCGCGGATTTGCAAGGCTGCCGTTTCTGCCGATGAATTCGGTCCGATCACCGCTGCAGGAGACGACCTTGCCGCCAAACCCTGCCAGAAAAGCCTCACGCCCGCTGAATTCTTCCTGGTACGTGTTGCGGACCCAAAGAACCTCCTCCTCCTCGCCGTATTCTGTCACCAAGTAAGGAGCCGTTAGCTCCCGCGCTACCCCCAAAACCATCTCCGCATAATAGGTCGCTTTAAGACGGCGCTCGGCCGCCGCCAGATTGCGCAAAGTCAGGCGGACTATTTTGACCGGATCATCCGCGGGCACAAAGAGCAGCAATTCCTGTTCCAAATCCTCACTGACATGGTGAAAGACCGTATAGCCCTGACCATGCCGAACGAGGTAGCGTCCGCCGTCCCGGATAGGAGCCGGGGTGGGAGACCACAGTTTGCCGCTGAGTTCGTCCTGCAGGTATAACACTTCGCCCGGAGGATCTTGGATAGGATCGTTGGACCAGGGGGTCAGTTTATTTTCCCGGCTATTTTCAGCCCAAGTGTACCCCGCTCCCGACTCCGAAACTTGGCAACCGAACCTGGGGTTGGCAATGACGTTGAGCCAGGGCAAAGGAGTTTGGGTGCCGGGCCTGAGTTCAATCAAGTATTCGCGTGTCCCGGCCCGAAATCCGCCATACCCGTTGCCGTAGAGCAGATCCGCCGGCAGAGTCCCCGATGAGCGGGCGTCAGAGAAACCGGAGGCGTCTGAGCCGGAAACAGCGACCCCAAAGCCGGAAACGGGTGTTTCCCGTTTCGGAGAGAATAGTTCCCGGTTGGAAGCGAAACGTTCCCGGTCGGAATCCGAGCGTTCCCGGTTAACAGCGGACGGGTCTCGCTTGAAAACGGCTGGCTCCCGCTTGGAAACGAATACATCCCGTTCTGGGCGGGATAGCTTCTGTTTAGAGGAAGTGGTATCTTCCGGAGCCCGCTTATCCCCGCTTCCGGCCGAAACGGCGCCAAGGTCCCGCTCTGACCACTGACTGGCCATATAGCCTGTGCCCAGGTCGAGGCCGGGAGCCCAACCCGATCTCCCCGGCCCGGGCTTTTCCAACCTGTTTCCGTCCTGATGTTCGTTCTCCCTGGCGGCCGCGGCCTTACTTTTCCTGCGCAGCTGCAAAGAGCAGGAGCCCGCCTCCCCGGAGAGAACGATACGCGCAGCCGTCAACAACAAGGTAAGGTCTTCCTCCGGAAGGTGTTTCTTCTGCAGGAGAAACACTCCGCCTGCTCGGTTTACCAACTCTCTCCCATGTCCCACGGCGATCAGATCCCGTAAGGTATCCTGGAAACTCTGGACATACCCGCTTTCATCCTCATTGAGAATCACCAAATCAACGATCAAACCCTTTAGACGCCAGTATTCATGCATCCGCAGACAATCCCGGACGAGGTCTGTCTGGCAAAATTCCTGCACCCGCACGAGCACGATGGGAAGGTCCCCCGAAATGGCGTAGGGCCAGAGGGCAGACTGTCCTTTGACGTTCCGGGCCAACGCCTCTTGGTGCTCCCGCCGTACCGGGCTGTTATAGACCAGGTGAGCCGCAAGGCTCAGTGCCTCGTTAGCTTGACTCGCAGAGAGATTGAGATGCCTCAGTTCCATCTGGCTGTACGTCCAGGCCAATTCATGCGCCCGGCTGACCGCCGCAGGGCTGCGGTATTTCTCCGCCAAACGGACGGCTTCCTCCCTGCTTTCGGCGACGCCGACCGCAAAAGAAACCTTGACGGTTTGACCGGGGCGGACCAGGACTCTTTGCCGTAAACTCATGATCGGGTCGAGCACCTGGCCAACCGTGTCCGACAGGGGTTGATTCGGTTCCAAGGCCTGAGGGCGGGCCAGAGTCCTGCCCCTTCCGATAAAACGGGCCCGGTCAGTTTCATACTCCAAGCCGCCGACGGCTTCCCCTTCCAGAGCCAGCGTATGCATGAGCCAGAGGCGTTTTTGGGCCTCACGCCGCGGTCTCCGGGTGGCGAGTAAGGCCCGGTGAGAATACTCCGTCTGAATGAAAAGGTTGCCAAAAGCCGGGTGAGCCAGATCCTCACTCGTCCGGGCCAAGACACATTCAAAGTAACTCGTGATTTCCAAGGTGCGGCTATGCCGGCTATCGTTGGCCAGACTGAGACGCCGGATCTCCACCGGGTCTTCCGGTGAGACCACGATTTCCGTGCGCGTAGTGATATTTCCGTCCCGTCGGCTGAACTCCACTTTGTCTGGCGCATAAGCAACTTTGTAATCTTCTCCGCTGTCCCCCCAGGGCTGATGGGTAGCTGACCAAGCATTGCCGGAATTGAGGTTCTGAATGTAGAAATACATCCCCCAATGATCTCTGGTAGCATCTTCACGCCAGCGTGACACCGCGATATCTCCCCAGCGGCTGAAACCCGAACCGGCATTCGTCAGCATCACAGAGTATTGCCCGTTGGAAACGAAGTGAACCACCGGAATACCCGTCTGGGCCGTCGTCAAAGTCAAGACCCGTTTATCCTCCGTCGGCAGAGAGTGTTTGATTTCATAGGTAACGGCCTGTTCCTCCGGCTGCGGGGTGAGTGCCGTTTTGCCCGGAATCCGCTCCTGAAGCAAAAGCTCGGAAGACTGGATCAAAGCGTCGGCATGGAGGCGTTTAGGCAGGACGTTGTCCAGCAAAACATTGGTCAAGGCCAAAAAGCTCATGCCTTGGTGATGAGCCATGTAGCTTTGCACAACCCGGTGGGTTTCCCCGGCCGCCAGGCGTTCGGGGGTATAGTCGATTGCTTCGTAAAGGCCGTAACGCCCGGAGTAACCTTCCCTCTCCATCCGGACCAGGTTAGCCATACTTTCTTTCGGCTGAACCATTAAGCTGAGGAAAGTCGCGTAGGGGGCGACCACTAGATCCTGGATCAACCCGCGCTTCAAGCCGAGGCCCGGAACCCCGCAGGCCTTGTATTGATAATTGAGTTGAGCGTCGAAAGCGTAAAAGCCTGACTCGGAGATACCCCAAGGAATTTTGTGCTCGTCCCCGTAAGCTTTTTGCACACTGACCACAGTCCGGTACGTTTGGTCCAATAGAGTTCCCTCATAATCCTTCATGACTAGAAGAGGCATGAGAAACTCAAACATCGTGCCGCTCCAAGAGACGAGTGCCCGCTGCCTTCTGACTTTGGTGAGATTTCTTCCCAAGCGAAACCAATGACTTTGAGGCACGTCTCCTTTGGCAATGGCAATAAAGCTGGCTTGACGCGCTTCCGAGGCGAGGAGATCATAGTAAGATTTGTCCAGGACCCCATCCTGACAACGAAAACCGATGGAAAAAAGCTGCCTCTGCTCATCATAAAGCGGCTTAAAATCTATGGCGTCCGCCATCGACCGCAGGCGTTCCCGCTGCTTGGCGGCTTGGCCGGACATCCGGTCGAGCGCAGCCGCCCCTTGCCGGACAAACCCGCGCAAGGCCTCTGAGCCTTTAGAGGCCAAGCGAGCATAGGCATCCCTAAGCTCCCGGACGGTCAGGCCCGGCCATACGTTTTGCAACATCTCCCCGTCTGCCTCGGTCAGTTCATCTTCCCGGCCCAGCCAAGGGTAAAAGGCGGAGATTTCGCCGCGCAATCCTTCCACCATGCGGGAGAGGCGTCGCGCCCAATAAGGGGTTTCGGCGGCAAAGTCTTTGTCTTCCTCTTCATCCGCCGCGGAGCCTTTAAGCTCCGGGGCCGTTTCGGAACAAGCGACTTCTCCGGCACCCGGCTGTTTTTCTCCGACACCCGGCTGCTTTTCTCCGACACCCGGCTGCTTTTCTCCGACACCCGGCTGCTTTTCTCCGGCACCCGGCTGTTTTTCTCCGACACCCGGCTGTTTTTCTTCGGCACCCGTCGGTCTTTCTTCGGCACCCGGCTGTTTTTCTCCGACACCCGTCGGTCTTTCTCCGCCCGCCGCGGTGCCGGACTGCCATTTAGCCAACAAGTCCAACCACTCTGCCAGAGTCACCTCCGCTTCCGGCCGTTTGAGGAGGCCCTCCAGCGCTGCAGAGAATTCTTCTTCGGCTTCCACGGCTGCCTTACCGTCCCTGTCCGCCTCGCGCCTATATAGCTTGTACGTATCCGCCAAGCCTGTCAGCAAACTATGCGGCAGTACCGGAAGAGTCAGGATCTCCTCAATCCCTTGCTTTAATGTCAAGAGATAGAGAGCCAGGTTGCCGCTGTCCACAGTAGATACATAGCGCGGAAGGAGCGGGGTCTTTTGCACCGTGTTATACCAATTGTAGAGATGACCGTGCCACTGTTCCAAGCTCTCCATGCTCTCGAGGGTCTGTTCCAACCGCTCGAAAAAGGTTTGCAGGGAAACATAGCCCAAGTCGCGAGCCGCCAAATTAGCCAGCAACGCCAGGCCCATATTTGTCGGGGAAGTTCGGTGTGCCACCCCGTTAGGCGGATCGATCTGGACATTGTCAGGGGGGAGCCAGTTATCCCCCGGGCCGACGAACTCTTCAAAAAAGGCCCAGATTCTGCGAGCCCACAGGCGCAGCTCCGCCTGTTCGGCCGCATTCAGCCCCTCCTCTTCCCGAGGCAGGGGCAGACTGAGACGATGAGCGACCCAAGGGGAAATGAGCCAGAGCAAAAACAGAGGTGCAAACGCAGCCAGCCGGTATAGACTTAGCGCCGAAACCAGACCCGCGGCGACGATAACCATTAGAACGGACGGCCACATTTGCGACCAGGAAATCGCCAAGGTGGCTCCCAAGCGTTTTTCCGTTTCCGCCGCCGTCTCCCATTCCAAAAGATGGCGGTGGCTCACCAGCTGCCGGTACAGGCTGCGCGCCAGCGCGTCCGCCATCGTGTAAGCCGTATAGGGCAGCAGCACAACATGAACCAAGAACTGGGCCAACCCGGTTTTCAGCCCTTCAGCGACACCCGTGTGCTGGGCTTTAGGCTTGGCTAACATGTTGCCCAGGCAAAGAACCATGGGCAAAAAGAGTTCCAATAAGACGACCCCGGCCCATAGCCAGGGCTGCCCCGGTAAGACGGCAAAAGCCAGAACGATGAGCAGAAATTCCAAAGGTGCAACCAAGCTGCGCCGCAGATTGTCAAAGATCTTCCATTTCGCCACAAAAGGCAAGGGCTGAAAAAGCCAGGACGCAACCTGCCAGTCTCCCCTCACCCAGCGGTGAAGCCGGCGCATGTGAGCATGAACCTTGGCCGGATAGCCGTCAAAAAGTTCAATATCCGTTACCAGCCCGGTCCGAGCATAGATACCCTCAATGAGATCGTGGCTGAGGATGGTATTTTCCGGGAAGGCATCCCCGGTCATACGGGCAAAGACATCGACATCATAAATCCCTTTGCCGGTGAAAATGCCCTCACCGAACATATCCTGGTAGACGTCGGAAATCGCGGCGGTATACGGATCGATTCCCACATTTCCCGAAAACAACCGGGAGAAAAAGGAAGCGTTGGCACTGCTGACAGAGACCCCTATACGCGGCTGCAGAACACCATAGCCGCTAAGCACGCGTGATCCGTCCGCATTCATACGCGCTGCTTGCAAAGGGTGAGCCAAAGCGCCGATCAGCTTTTTGGCCGTCCCGCGCAAAAGCTGGGTATCGGCATCCAACGTAATCACATACTTGATTGAGGGCAAAAGAGCCAGGTCCCCGACTTGGGTGGAATAGCTGGTCGGTCCGCTGCGGCGCAGAAGCCGATTAAACTCAATCAGTTTACCCCTTTTTCGTTCCCAGCCCAGCCACACGCCCTCTTGGGCATTCCACAAACGGTGCCGGTGAAAAAAGAAAAACCTTCCCTCCCCGTACTTGGCATTCAAATCTTCCACTCCGCGGACAGCTGCTTCCAAAATCGCCTTATCCCCGGGCACAATCTCCACCGGAGCGTCCGTATAATCGCCCAAAAGGGCGAAGTGCAAATTGGCGTCCTGATTCGCCAGATAGTAGACCTCCATTTGTTCCAGGAGTTCCCGTACCCGTCGTACGCTGGGCAAAAGGGTGGGCACGACCACCATCGTTCTGAGCTGGGCGGGGATCCCCCCGCCCAGGTCCAGTTTGGGTAAATAACTGGGGGGCAGAAGCTGGGTGACTAACCCGTTGATCAATACGATCGCGATACTGCTCACCGGCCCCAGGGCCAGAAGGAGAGCCGCAAACTCCAGCCCCGGGTTGAGAACGCCGGCAAAGCGCGCGTAAATATGAAGCAAATAAAGGAAACAGGCTGTGAGAACAAGGATACCGCCAAAATAGACGGCCGCCGGGCGGCGCTTAAGCAGATGGCGCACTTGACACAAGATATTGTGCACAGGGCCCCATTCCCGTTCAAACTCCCTTTCCACCTCTTCCCTGCCTTGACCCAACAAATAATAGCCCACGTGATTTGCGGGCGCGGCGGCCGACTTTGCTTGCTCCAAAACTCTGCGAGCCACGTTCGTCTCAGAAACCGTGAAACGCCGGGAAAGTCGTTCCACTTCATGGCGGTAAGCGTCCCGGGACTCGAAATCCATCTCGGGATAGACCCCTGCCGGGTCGGACTGAAGCACCCGTTCCACCAAGCTGACTTCTTCAAAAAAGCGGGGCCAATCCTCCGCCCCCAGGAAGCGCAAGCTCCCGATCGCATGCGCCGTGGACACCTGCCAAGCCGCCTGCTGCTGGTGAGCCAATTTCGACAGACTTTCAATGTTCGTATCCTGTTTCGCCATGAAGCGGTCGAGCAGACGCAGAAGAGGAAGCCCGTCCAGGCCCATTTCCCTGATGCGCTTTAAGAGGCGCTCCCCGTAAGCGGGAGAATAGCTGTCCGGCTGACCGGCTCGCTCCAGGGTTTTCTCCCACTCTTCGGACGCCTGCTCGGTGTTGCGAAAGGGTTCAAGCCATTTCTCCGCCGCATCCCGCTCGTTCTGGATCTCCAGAATCTGTTCCACCAGGCGACGGACGTTTTCCAGCAGGGCTACCCGCAGCATGGTGGGGATCGCCCAGAGTTCACCGCTGGAAAGGGGAACCTGCTCTTGGTACGTAGTGATGAAATCCTTCAAACTGTCTTCCTGTAAGAGGCTGTCCGTGTGTTCAATCAACTCGACCATCAGGGCATAGACCCGCGGATAGCCGGCAAAGACCCCCCCGGCCAGGCAGGGAAGCTGGCGCTCGTAATGCCTGGAGAGGTTAAACCGGATGTCCCGGGGCAGATCTTTCAGCAAATAGTAATTATCCAAAAACCACTCCGCGGCGGGAACCATGTCTTGAGTCCTCTGGACATAGGCGCTCACCTCCCGGTGAGCCTTCAGCAAGAAACGTGCGTTGTCCGAAACCCGCGGCATCAGGAAAACCCTTTTCTTGCCCGGGCCCGTTAAAGCGTGAAAATGGGAGATTTCAAAAGCGTGCTTAATCAGCTCGTCGTGGTTGAGGACAATATCTTTTAACGGTTGTTCATCCATAAGGTTAGAGGCTGTGTTAAGTTTCATTGAATCGACCCCGTGATCCATGGTTTTTTGCAATGTTTTTTTGCAATCCCTATAATTATCCCCAATTCTATCCATATCATGTATTCACGGGTCTGTTCACTGCCTCTGGCCGTACCGCTCTTCAAATTCCGCCGGGCTGACGAGAAGCCGCCTGGGTTTGCTCCCTTCGTAAGGCCCGACAATTCCCTCCTCCTCCAGCTTGTCCATGATTTCGGCCGCCCGAGCATACTCCAGTTGCAGACGGCGTTGCAAAAAAGTCACCGAGGCCATACCGCTTTTTAAAAACAATCTGCCCGCTTCCAGAAAAAGCCGGGCTTCCTGATCAGGGATCCCCTCGGCCGTGGCGGAAATCTCGGGCACCGGCCCACCGGCTACCGGCGGGTCATTGGCATCCTCGCCTTCCTGCCTTTCCCTGGCAAGCAGTATTCTGACCCCCCTGCCGCCCGCTCCGTCACCGTCCTCGGCAACAGGCGTCATTTTTACCGGGTCCGAACCCTGGGGCAGAGGATCCGGATGTTTTTCCGGAGGTACCTCCATCTTGACGGTCGTCGGAATTCCGCTTGCAGTCCCGAGCCGGGGCTCCGGCTGCCTCCTCGCCTGTATTCGCTGCTGTGCGCCCGCCCGGACCGGCTGATCTTTCTCCGCCTGTATCTGCGGACGTACCTCCTGTGTCCCCGGATGTACCCGTGCCTCTGTCTTAGCCGCTGTTTCATTCCCCACTTCCCGGAAATAAGCCCGCAGACCGTGCAAGCTCTTGATGACAGGGGTGGGCTTCCCCGCGGCCTCGCCTTCGCCGAAATATGTAGGAAAGTTTCGGCCCAACTCCGGGTAATTTTCCGGCCCCGGCGGAGTAAATTCCTGCCAGTCTTCCCTGAAATATCGGTTAAATCCTTTGAGGGTTGTCAGTTTCGTAGGCGGAAGGGGCAAGCCGACAGAGTTTTCTCCCTTATTCCCCGCCAATCTTCCCTGCGGTTCCCGGGTTTTCCGCGGTTTACCTTTCCTTCGTGCCCAAAAACCTTCTTTTTGCCGCGGGTGAGCATCTGTCTTCGCCTTGTGATTTCTTTGCCGCGGGTGAGCATCCGTCCCGTTGCAGCCGGCTTGTTTCTGCTGGGCGCGCCGGTTCGCCCCGTGATTACCCACGGTTCCCCGGGTTTCCGGGGCGCGTTTATCACTCGACGGGCTCTCGGAAAACAAAGTCCCTTCGTACTCCGGCAGCGGTCTGTCGGTCTCCGCTAAACCTCGGTCCCGACGTTCCTGCCTTTGCCCGGGTTTTTTCGTCCCAGGCCCCCGACCGGACGGCTTGGCCCGGCGCTTTCCGCGGCGCCGCCCGGGACTGAACCACAGGTAGACAGCCAAGGCAAATAATAAGTACGGTCCAATCCAGGCCAAGTGTCCAAATAGCCCGGAAAAATAGGCTGCCACCGCTCTGCCCGGCCCGGTAACCCCAAATGTACCCAAAAAACCCAGGATGGAAAGCACAAGTGCAACGGTCCCCAGAACCCTTTTACCGATGCTCCCGTCGTTTCTTCTCCGCTTCGTCAAAATTCCCACCTCCCGCCTGACCCGTTGATGATCGTTGAAAGCGCCCGGGTTTCCGTGCTATATGCCGGCCCGGGTCTTAAATCTATGCGGAAAGTTTGGTCTTGATTCTCAGCCCTGCCAGGGTCCGGCCCAGATCTCCCGAAAAGCAATCTCTTCCAGGGACTTGCGCGGACGCGGGTTGCGCTCCTGGTTCGGATAACCCAGTGGAGTCAGAGCGGGAACGCGAATTTCGGGTGGAATGCCCAAGGCCTTCTTGACCTTATCCTCATGGAACAATCCCTGCCAGCAAGTGGCAAGCCCCAGGTCGGTTGCGGCCAGGATGAGGTGTTCCATAGCCAAACCGGCATCGAGCATATAAAAATCTTTCCCTTCCCAAACCTCTGATTCGCCCGGATTGGCACACAGCACGACAATATGCGGTGCTTCCAACAAGGCCTTGACGCCGGGATTTGTCGGAGAAAAAGCCTGAGCGACGGTCTCTCGCCTCTCCCGCTCAGTCACTACGATAAAACGCCAACACTGTAGATTCTTCCAGGAAGGGGCCTGGCGCGCCGCCTCCAAAACCTGCTCAATCATTTCTTTGGCAACGGGATCGGGCTTGTAGGCGCGAATACTGCGGCGCCGGCGGATGACCTCCGTGAACTCCATGTCCATGCTCCTTTCGCTGCGGAAATCCGGACTTATCGTCCTGCCAATGCGGAAGTCCGGACTGATAGTCCTTTCGTCCTTTTAATGTGAATTCTTAGCTCTTTGTCCTTAACATGATTATCTTAGCATCCCTGGAAGGTTTTGACCATGGTTACGGCAAAATTACTGTCGGACAAATTCGTCTTTTTCCATCTCCGCCCCGACCGGCGTCAGCGGCACGGCCAAACGCTGGGCCAATAGCGTTCGCTGCACATCTCAGCCGTATAGCTGCCCGTACCGTATATTCGCCATATAATTGCCTATAATTGCCGTATAATTGCCTCTAATTGCCGTATATTCGCCATGTAATTACCTATAATTTCCTATAATCGCCTATGAAAAAAGGCCTTGCGGCCTTCTTTTGCAATCCACCTGTTAAACAAAAAATCAGTAGCTTAACAGGATCCTGTTCCGGTTCGTCATATAAAATTTTTCTTCGGCAATTTCGCAATCGGCGGTCACGAGAACCTTGCCTGTGTAAAGAAAGTCTTCCTTCGTCCAGTAGCGCAGGTCCACAAATTCCACCTTACACTCCTCGTCTTCGGCGCGGGCCACAATATGATAGTAAGGGGTAAACCGGTCGAAAATCTCGGCCAAATTTCCTTCCATGGCAGCCGTAACGTAGGGATCTTCATCGTTCCAGCGCGGCAGAACCCGTTCGATGCGGGGGACTTTGTGATGGATCGTACCAAAACGGACGAGATCCTCTTGCTGCAGAAGAAAATTCCAGGCAAAAGGACGATACATAGCGGGAAGGATCTTGACTTCGTCTTTATTGGCAATGTGATAAGCCGACATAACCATATCCCGGACTTTGAGTTTGCTTAACTCGCGATGGCCCAAGTACAAAGCGCTGCCCGCGAAAGCAAGTTCAATGAAACGCGGCCCTGAACCGGGATCCAATGAGGAAAAGCCCAAAGCCGTCAGCAGCAGTGTGAAAACAACCGGATCGGTCAGCATGATCATGTCGACCGTGAGTTTCTTCTTGAGAAAGGGCCAGAGGAGTTCGGCGCCATACGAATTCAAGACATCCATCAAACCATGGGATAAAGTGCCGACCAGCGTCCAGAAAAAAAGAGTGGACCAGGAAGTGTATGGGTAAAAACTATAAATAACCGTGGTCAGACCCAAGGCCATGCCGCCCAGGGCCAACAAGGAATGACTGGCTCCCCTGTGTTTAAGCAGATAGTTCAGCCTTCCTTTAAGATGTGTTACGATGTCCAAGTCGGGCAGCATCGCTCCCAGCGTACAGCTCAAAAATACCGGATCGTTCAAACTGACGGGGTGCCCCGACAAAACGGCCAAACTTGCCCCGATGAGCCCATGTGTGATCGGATCCGTCTTCATTCCCTCCTCGACTCGTTCTCACCCTTCATCTGTCTAAGCCGTTCTTATTATAGCACACTTTTTGAGGTTTCATGTGAGAGATCTCATCCGGGCTCATGGCAAAATTGCCCACACCGGAGGCTTTCGTCATCTCAACGCGTAAGTATTCTTTGAAAGCTTACGGTTCGGTGATAGCGCCCGCAGTACGCTGTCGTGATGTTCAGTTTCTCCTGAACGAGTTCACTGAGAAACGGAAGTATCGGGCCCGGTGCCCCCAGGCAGATACTTGGGCTCCCCAGGCCGCTGCCGACTGTCTCCCGGAGGAGGGAGCACTGCCTCCGCAATCAGGGACACCCCTCGGCCTCTCCTCTGCAAAACTCCCGAGACCAAGCGAGGCCCACTTCGTGAACCAAAAAGCCATTGGCCGCATTTTTGATAATCCCGTTCAAAAAGCGTTACATCCAAAAAACCGAACTCATCTTCCAAGGTAAAGAAAACTACCACTTGCCCGCTGCGGGTCGGCGGGCGATGGGGACGCAAAACATGCCCAATAAGGCTCACCCGCGCACCCGCCGGCAGCCCGTCGACGGTTTTTGTCGTAGCAAACCCCTGCCAGGCGTAGACTTGACGCCAAAGCTCCATCAGCCGATAGGTCGTGTTGAGCTTTAAAAGCCTGTACTCCCACTCTGTTTTCTCCAGCAGGGTAAAATCCGGGTACTCAGGCCCAAGGAAATTTTCCTCCGCAAAAAGCCCTTGACCCCGGCCTTGACGGATCTCCCAGAGCAAGGCCTTGCGATTGGGAAAGAGCGTTTCAAAAGCACCGGCCAGAGCGAGGTTCTCCAACATCGGGCCGGAAAGTTCACACCTGGCAGCCGCATCCTGCCAAGTGCGGAACCCCTGTTTGCCACGCTCCTTTTCAATACGGAAAGCCACCTCCTGACTCATGTTTTTCAACTGCCTGAACCCTGTCCTGATCCCCCCGTTTTCTACCCGGAAATCCCAGACGCTCTTTTGCAGATCCAGTGGCCAAAGCCGCACTCCCCGCCGTTTCGCCTCCAACGCCAAGGTGTGCGCCGGATAAAATCCCATCGGCTGGTGATTGAGCAGAGCCGCGAAAAACTCCGCCGGGTAGTGCTCAACCAAATAGGCAGTCTTCAAGGCGGTCGTGGCAAAAGCCGCCGCATGAGCTTCGCAAAAGCCGTAGCCCGCGTAACCGACGAGATAAGAGAAAATCGTCTCCGCCACTTTCTTTTCGACTCCTCTTTCTA
Organism: Acididesulfobacillus acetoxydans; assembly: GCF_902729405.1. GTDB lineage: Bacteria > Bacillota > Desulfitobacteriia > Desulfitobacteriales > Desulfitobacteriaceae > Acididesulfobacillus > Acididesulfobacillus acetoxydans. The sequence continues at coordinate 2,290,385 of NZ_LR746496.1, read as the reverse complement.
TAGCCCGTTTTTCAAACATCCGCCCAATTTCCCGCATTTCCTCTGAAGAACGGACATGGCTCATCACACGGCGCAAGCGATCCGCCTCTCCCAAGGAAAAGCCAGCCACTTTCTGCACGATTTCAATAGCCTGCTCCTGGAATAAAACGACGCCATACGTTTTGTGCAAAATCGTCTCCAAAGCCGGATGCAGGTAATTCACGGGAGCCAAACCCTGGCGCCGGGCGACATAGGGCTCGACCATATCCCCCTTCACCGGACCGGGGCGAATCAACGCCACGCTGGCCACAACATCTTCAAAACGTTCGGCTCCCAAGCGGCTTTGTAAAGCCCTCTGGGCCGGACTCTCCAGCTGGAAAATCCCCATCGTCCCGCCCGTGCGCAAGCGGGCATAAACCTCCTCGTGATCCCCGACCGTCACCTCTTCCCGGAAAGTACGGTCTGAGACCTTGGCATCGCGGATACTGTCGTCCACCACCGATAAGGTGCGCAAAGAGAGGAGATCAATTTTAAACAACCCCAACTCTTCAATATCCCGTTTATCCGCTTGAATCACCCGGGTTCCTTTCCCAGACCATTGCACAGGAACAATGTCTGCCACCGGTTCCCTGCTTACCACGATCCCGCCCAGATGCATGCCCAAAAACTTCGGAAACTCGGAAATCCGGGCACAATACGCCAAGAGCATTTGCAGGCTTTTCTGTCTCTCGGGCGGCAGAACTTTCAATTCGGGGAAAAAAGACATCGCCGCCTGAATTTCATCCGCATTTATCCAGGGCATACGTTTAGCCAAATCGTCCAGTTCCGCCTCCGGCAGGCCAAAAACTTTCCCCACTTCCCGAATCGCCGAGCGCGCCCGGAAAGTTTGGAATGTCCCGACAGCCGCCACCTGATCCTGCCCGTAGCGCTCACTGAAATAAGCCGCCACCCGGTCGCGGTAACGCGCATCAAAATCCACATCGATATCCGGTTTCTCGGCACGCTCCAAACTGAGAAAGCGTTCGAACAACAGCCCTCTGCCGATAGCATCCACTTCCGTGATTTTCAGGCAGTAGGCGACCGCACTGTCGGCTGCCGAGCCCCGCCCGGCAAAACGGATTCCTTTGCGGCGGGCAAACTGCAAAGCGTCCCAGACCACCAGAAAATAGTCGGCGAATTCCAGTTGATTGATAACCCCGAGTTCATATTCGAGGCGCCGCTGAATTTCCGGCGTAATCCGCCCGTACCGTTGCCGCGCCCCCTGCCAGGTCAGCTCTTTTAAAAATCCCGCCCGGGCCTCGGCGCTGGGCAAAGGGTACTGGGGGAAAAAAGATTCTTCTCCTAAATGAACAGTGCACTCCGCGGCAATTTTCGCGCTTTCCTCCAGTATTTCCGGCCTTTCCCCACAAGCCGCCAGCATTTCCGCGGAGGTTTTAAGATAATTTTCGGCGTTCAGATACCGTCCTGCCACCACTTCGTCCAACCTGACTTTCTTACGCAAGCAGGTGAGCAAATCAAAAACCCGAAAATCCTCTTTCTCGGCATAATGGACGTTATTTGTCGCCACCAAAGAAATCCCCAACTCTTGGTGAAGTCTTTGCATCCCCGTCCAAAGGGGTTTCCAACCGGGAAGGCGATCCCCCTGGACCTCCAGGTAAAAATATTCGCCGAAAAATTCCCGGTAAGCTTCCGCTGCCGCCCTGGCCTGCTCATATTTCCCCTGCAAAAGCCAAAAAGGGACCTCCCCTTGCCGGCAACCCGAAAGGGCATATAATCCCGGGCTGAACTTTTTTAAACTTTCCCACTCCACCAAGGGCTCACCCCGCGGGTGATCCAGGTGACTCTCCGTAAGCAAACGGCTTAAGTTCCGGTAACCTTCCAAATTTCGCGCTAAAAGGACCAGATGGTAACTTTCCGGGCCACTCAAACCCCGCCTTTGATCGAACAGAGAGGGGCCACACGGGCCGTTTGTGCTGACAGCGAACCTATCGTCCTGAGTGGAGCCCCGCCGGCCGCCTGCTCCCGGGTCATATGCGGCACGCGAACTAATGACTACGCCATGATCTGCACGCGAACCCAGACCGTCTTCTCCGCCCGCACGGAGACTATACTGTGTGCCTGAAACCGGCAGCTGTTGACTTCCCCGAACCGGTTCCCGCGAACGGACCGCTACCTCCGCCCCGAAAACAGGTTTTAGCCCGGCTTCCAGCATCAACTCCTGAAAGCGGGCTGCCCCGGCCAGACTGTGCCAATCTGTCAGAGCCAAAGCCTTGAACCCTAACTCCTTTGCTTTGCGGACTAAACGGTGGAGGTGGCTCCCCCCAGCCAAAAAGGAATATGGGGAATGTACATGCAGATGGACAAAATCCAAGCCGGACACCCCCTAAGTTTCTACCCGAAACGCCAAGGATCATAGTGGGCGAGCATCTTTTCCCGGCGGGAAAATTCCTTTCCCCGTTGCAGTACACCCGAAAAGCGCGAGACCAACGCTGTTAAATGCGGATCCTGCGCTAAACGGGCCTGTTCCGCAAACAGAGTATACTGGAGATAACTTACGGTTTGCAGCCCTCCCGCTTCCAGGCAAACTTCGCTATAACTGGGAAAGGGCAAGGTGCGCAAGAGTATGGTTGCATTTTCCTTCAATGCCCCCAGGGTATATTGGGGGGGAGAAAAGCTCCTCTCTCTGCTCAGCCTCTCTCCCGCATGGGAAACGGTAAGACTTAGACGCAGGCATCCCTGCTGCCTTTGTGCCAATTGAGCGACTAGGCGGGAGGAAAGCAATTCCACGGAAGCTTGCAGGCGGATACTGTCCGCCTCATTTTGACTGTCCGGATCTCTTAAGTCCGCGGAAAAACGCAAACTCCGCTCGGGATAATTGTTCTCAAGCCCGGGAAGATTCTCTCCCCCTTTTAAATAGGCGGGCAGGTACGGATTACCCGTCACTCGCCCAAGGAAATCATCCCCCAAGCTCAGTAACTGCCCGAGGTTGTTAAAACCCAGTCTTTCCAGTTCGTCAACGGCTTTGGGGGTCAAAAACCAAAGCCCCCGGACAGGAAAAGCATGCCAAAAACTGCTCTTGGCCCAGGCCTGCCAGGCCTGACCGGCTGAAGCCGGACCCGGATAAAAATCTTCCTTTTGGCGGTTGGGGGAAAAACATATCAGCGCGAGTTCCCGACCCTGGGAAAAGACCTTTCTCCCCCGCCAGAGATACCATGAAGACCCGATTTCCGTCTCTGCGGGGTAATTTAAAAGGTTAAGGGCCAATTGCTTCGCCAACCACTTGTTCGGTGCGAGCGCCATCACCCGCGGCCCGTCTTTTAATTCCCGCATGACTTTAAAAACCGTATCCGGGCCACTTAATTCCAGCCAGTATTCACCCCGGCCCTTTTCTATCCTTGGGGAAAACCCCTGTGCCTTATTTAAAGAAACCGACACCGGAGCATCCCCGTCCTCGGTCCCCGGTGTGGTCCGGTTACCCGCGGAGAAAGCCTTAAAAGTCACCGGCGCAGTCTCGCTGCCCGCGGGTAAAATTCCCCTGTCTGCATCTAAACACGAGTGCTTCCCGGAGGAACCGGCAAGTTCTCTCCTTAACCCCGGCAGACAAGGACATCGTCCGGAATCCTCACCGGAACAGACATCCTTAATCTCTCTCCGCTCCGGATTTTCGAAAGCCAAATAGAGCAGCCAATGCACCTCTGTCCCCCCACCATCCGGGTTTTTGTCCCCTAAGTTCATGATCATCGGAGCTCGGATACTTCTGACCTCAGTCAGGAGGAATAGACTCCCCCGCAAATCATGTTAAAGGCTTATAGCCCTGGCCTGAACTTAGTTTCAGGTTGTCAAAGTTGACCGAATGCTTCGCGCGGAAACCCCTGGCTTCAGACGTCTTTAGGCGCCTTTAGGCAGGGGGTGGTTGACCGCTCCAAACTCAGGTTTCTCCTTGGTCAAACTCAGGTTCCTGTATATCAAACTAATGTTCCCCTTAACCCTATTATACGTTCTCTTTCGTTCCTGTGCAAGTGTCACGGGTTATCTTTTTATCATCACTTGCTCCAATGAGCGGCTACCCGAATACTATTATCGACATTGTCGATGCCGGGCATTCCCTGACAAAGAATCTCGGCACGTTCCCGGTCCTCCGGAGAGTAGACTTCTCCTGAAAGAAAAGCAATCCCGCCCTGCACATAAGCGTGCACCTGGGCCGAATTGAGCCGATTAAGCCCCAAAGCATTGACAAGCTGTTCCGTCAAACGCAAATCTTCCCCCTGGGAATGATGGCGGGACAGCACCTCACTGACGACCGCTTTCACTCCCGCAACTTGATAAGCCGTTTCTACCGCCCACTCCAACTCATCCGGGGTGTTCACTAGACCCGTTAAAGTGACCAAACCGTTACTGGCCGCTGTTTTAATTTCCTGAGCATTCACCCAAGGGGAAGCGGCCAGAGCACTTTCCACCCGGTTGACCAGCACCGCATCGTCGACGCTCTTTCCCTTCAGTTGAATTTCGCTGCGAACCTCTTTAACCCCGCGAATCTGAGAAGCGATTTTCTCGGCCAAATGTTCATTGCTCCGGGTCTCCACGTGGCCCAAAAGGGTGACTATTCCGTGGCTCACCCGGCAGCCCAGGCCGGAAACCTCCTTATGCCCCGACCCGGCTAACCGTTGGCGAACCCATTCCTCAATTTCTTTGTCACTGATCTTGCCATCATCAGCCACCGTTAGGGAATTATCCAGTTCTTTCACACCCTCGATCCGGCTGATGCGCTGAGCGGCAAAATCCTTCTCTGCCAAAGTATCCACAGCACCCCAAAGGGAAACTTTATCTCCTTTTACTTCCACATGAATCCCCTGACCACTCTCGCCAAAATGCGTGAGGATCAAGTCTTTTATGTCTTTAAGCAGTTCCTTTTGCGAACGGATATGACTCATCATTCTGCCTCCTCTGTGAAAATCTAGTATCGAGTCGTAAGCCCCGCCGCCGTTTCCGGCGGCATCTAAACGAGCTTTACCCCGGCCAAAACCCGAATCATCGCCCCGACACGAATTCTCTTCGACAAAAACAGAATTAGTTTTTCACGCGGGAAATGTTTTTATCCTCAACACCGTCGGAAGGCCCGCCGGACCTTAGTCAGTTCCATTTCGTTCCATTTAGTCTTAGTGAATCTTAGCGGGTCTCAGTTGTCTTTAGACAAGTTTGGTTTCTTCTGGCAAGTTCTGGTTGATTCAGTGAATTTCCAGGTAATCCTCCAGGATCTGAACCCCCTTCAGCGGAACGTCTATCTGCCCGATTTTGACCGTGCTGAACGGCCCATGAAAATCGCTTCCTCCAGTCGCCAGAAGAGCTTTTTCCCGGGCAACCCCGGCGTAATAATCAATTAAAGCCTGGCGCTCTTTCCAGTAGCCATAGTAGACCTCCAGTCCAATCCGCCGGTAACTGAGGAGTTTCGGTACAATTCCCGGATTCCTCAAAAGTCCCGGATGGGCCAAAACCGGCATTCCTCCGGTTGCCAGTATAAGATCGACCGCTTCCTCGAAACGATGCTCAAGAAAAGGCAGATAAGCCATCCCCCCCGGTTGGAAAAAAGCCCCGACATCGCCCCAATCAAACTTACCCGAGAATCTCTCCTTTTGGTAAAGGACACGCATAATATGTCCTTTGCTGACGGCACCTTCACCTCCGGCCGCTTTTTCCACATCCGGCCACTTCACCCCGATTCCGCCCTGCTGGAGCAATTTCACCATGTCATAAGCCAGAGCCGTACGATGCTCGCGCAGTTCTTTCAACCGGCTTTGCAAAAGTGGATGATCCACATTCTTATAGTAGCCGAGAAGGTGAACCTCCTGACCTTGAAAAGAAGTAAGAAGTTCAACCCCGGGAACAATCTTCATTGAACTTTTTCCGGCCAATTCCTCTGCTGCCGCAATTCCCTGCGTACTCTCATGATCCGTCAGTGAAATAATTCCCACCCCGTGCCGGCGGGCTGCTTCGAAGACTTCCGCCACGGAACAAACCCCGTCTGATTCCACCGTGTGAATGTGCAAATCTATGCGCAAAGTTCCCCCTCCCATCTTCAAGAAGCAGTGCTTTACCCAGGATGAATCAGGCCTCTCAACTTATCGATTCCATAAGGGCATTTTGCGGCAATGCCTTATCCCCTGTCCGCCTTAATCTATCTTTGCTCTATCCCTTAATATTTTCGGATCAAAACCTAAAAATCCTGCTTTATTGACCCTCGCTGATGAGAATGGGCCGACCCTCTCTGGTGAATGGCGCAGACCGCTCGGACCGTATGTTTTTCTTGACAGCCTGGTAATTCTTGAATATAATACATCTTGTCGTCAGCGGCTTTTTACTATCCAGGGGATTAGTTTAATGGTAGAACAGCGGTCTCCAAAACCGCGAGTGTGGGTTCAACTCCTGCATCCCCTGCCAGAAAAATATAGGCACCGTAAGCTTTTGCGGTGCCTTTTCGTTTTATTGAGTTTGCTAGCTTAGGGCCTCAATGGCTTTATAGAAACCTGTACCCCAGGTCAGCAACTTTACGGATTGATAGCCCGCGTGACTCAAGGATTTTTATTCCCTAGAATGACATGATTTAGCTATATTCTGAATATTTGCCTGATGTTTCTAATTATTTGCCGGTAAGCAAGAGACGATGCAGTCCGTGAACCGGTATAACGGCAATATTTCTTTAAATACTTTGCTTTTATTCGTTCAATACTTGGTTTTGACTTTACGACGGCTAATGCAAGTCGATACAATTTTACAGGATCTGCAATTATTGTATATCCGTTTTCTTCAAGGAAAATGATCATCGCCATTAATGCCGTACGTTTGTTGCCATTAAAAAAGGCGTGGTTTGTAGCAATCGATCGTAAATACACTGCTGCCTTTGACAGAACATCCGGATATAAGTCCTGCCGGTTAAAGGTCTGCTTCGGTTCATTAACTGCGGACTGAAACAGAGAGGTATCTTTTACGCCTCTCTGTTCATTTTCGCCATCTTTAAATTCGCTAAAATATTCGTCAATTACGACGTAGTGAATGACAAGAAGATCGATTTCACTTAAATACTGGATACTAATATTTAGATAGCCTTCTCAGCGTACTTTTGTATTTTTCAGCCGCTTTGATAACTTTCTCAATGAACTCAGGAGAGACATTTTTTTGCCAGTTTTCTTCTAGCCCGAGTTCGCGTAATACTTGGGGTGGTATTCGAATATTGTTAAGCTTTTGAGTTGTCTCGGTCATGAGCTTTCTCTCCTTTCCATTCAAAATTTCCAGCGTATCCCTCTTGGTAATTCTAGTATAATGGAATTGCTTCCTGAGGACAAGCCCCCTTCTAAGTTTTAACAGCTTCTTTCTCATAAAATATTTACCCCGTTCATAATAAAACTATCTGATTATTATGCCTCGTGAAGGCCGTTTTATTCCTGTCTAAAACCAAAAAGGGCCCCCTGCCGAAGCCGAGGGCGCGACGAACAAGCAGCCAACCGGCATCGGCGCTTTAGGGTTTAGGCTTGTGTAGGACCTCAGGCTGGGAATCCGACTAAACGGTCTGGGCCGGGGGTTCGGGTGGGGCAACGTTCACGGACAGCTGCGGCCTCCTAAGTTCCTGTTGAATTAGTGGTTGCGGGATTTTTTATCAACGCGGAAATGCATAAAAATAGGGCTTGACTACTACACTCGAAGCTCATTCCTCAATTCCGGGGAGTGAAGACAAATAAGGCCGGGGCTTACCCCGGCTGTGTACTTGTCGAGAAGTTCCGTCAAGAGTGTCGATTAGTCAAGAGCGCGTGTCGGCTGAAAGGGAAGAGGACATTTACTGAATCCGGCCTCTCAGGCTCTTCGCCCGCCCGCCGGTTCATCAAATCTAGTTTCCAGTATCCTTAGCGCTACTTCATGCTCACCCAAAATTCCCTGGATATGCTTTGATTCGTCCTTATAGAACGTGCATGGGAAAACCTCGGAATTCGATTCCGGGGACGAGAGCGCTTCCCTCAACACAATCACACACATGGTCAATATTTGCGGTATGGTAAAACTGGGACAAATTCAAGAATGCTCGACATTCCGCTTACTTTGCAAACTATCACATAGTATGGATACCCAAGTACAGACGCAAGATTCTTACGGGTAACGTAGCCCTGGCGGTTGAGAAATCAGTTCAAACTGTAGCGCAGGAAAAGGGGTGGGTAATCATTGCGTTGGAAGTGATGCCGCATATTTTCGCTAAGATTTGGGTACAAAAAAGAAAATACCCGAAAAGAGTCGAAGGAGTGAGCCCGTTTGACAAGTTATCCCGTTTATTGGGTCTATCCCGCTTACACAGGTGTTTTGCTCATCGTAACTTTTGCCCTTGTACCGAGGCAGGACATAAGGCGTCTGCTCCGCTACGCCGTCCTTTTCGGCGCGGTTGGCGACCTAATCGCTATTCTCCTGGCGCAGCTTATCGGCATGGGCGGCTATACCCACTATGGCCCTTTCGCTTTTCTGGGCATCCCTTTCTTTCCCCTCGTCGCCTGGTCAAGCTATTTCGTCATCTATCTCTATCTCTTGCCGCCGGGAAGAGCCTGGCTTTACATCTTTCCGATCGTCTCGGCCTTTTACAGCGTGCTCTTCTCTAACGTTCTTCACAACCTAGGTATTTTCCAGTGGAACTTGGGAACCGTTTTCGCTCCTTTCATTCTCTACATTGTTTGGCACGGTGCGGTAACCTGGATTTACCGGCTGGTCAATGATACAAAGGTCTAAACCCCTGTAGTTATTATCGATGTTGCTGTGTGACCACGATTAGGGTTACAAGGGTGCTTTTTTAACGGTTGCGGTTGCGGCAGCCGTTCTAAGTCATGCCCTCTTTACGCTTCATCAGACGATCTTGATCTTAGATGATCTTGATCTTTTCGCTCACTTAGCACGATTCTAGCACGGATAGCAAAAAGCCACAAGATGGAAAAAGGGGGATAATTTTTCTATTTACGAATTACCCTCTATCTTTTTCAGCCGATTCATAATACAATATACATATTTCCTTGTGAAGAAGAGTTCATTTCGTGTTTAGGGGCAGGGCAGTCCAATTTGGGCGCAGGACAATCACAATTCCTTTGCCTTACCGGGTACATTCGATGTCATCCCGCAAATCACATCACAGGTCGGTCACCCGGGACAGAAACAAGGGGGGATTCGCTTGAACTTGACTGATCTGTGGAATCGCTATGACCGAACCATCTGGATCCGGGTCTTTGGCACCATTATCACCACGGTTACGAGCTTCGCCATTCGCCCGTTTCTTGCCCTGTATCTCTATGGCAAAACCGGCAACATCTACCTTTCGGGCGTCATTCTGGGCTTGTCTCCCTTAATGGGCTTGGTAACCAATATCTTTGCGGGAGGACTGGCGGATAAATACGGACGCAAACCGCTCCTGGTCTACAGCCTCCTTCTTCAGGGCCTGTCCACCTTCGGCTACATATTCGCCTCCACCGCGCTGCACTTCTGTATCATTTCTATCATCAACGGGATGGCCTCTGCCCTCTACTATCCGGCGGCCAACGCTCAGATAGTAGATATTGTGCCGGGGACGCAGCGTTTGGAAGTCTTTGCCCTGATGCACACCGCACTGAATGTCGGAGCAGCCGCAGGCCCCATGCTGGGGCTGCTCATGGTTAAAATCAGCCACAACCTGGTTTTCGCGGCTTCGGCCGTAAGTCTGTTGCTCTACGCCGCCCTGGTGTACGCTCTCATACCGGAGACCCTCGGGAAGTCAAACCGCCAACAGAAAAAAAGCCCGGCGAAGGGCAACCTGAGAAGAAGCGGTCATTTATCGGCGCCGTCGCCCTCTCCACGGATGCGGTTTAGAGAACACAGACTCTTGTTTGCTCTGCTCGTCCTGTCGCTGCCCATCTCCTTGCTTTACGCCCAAGTGGAATCTAATTTTCCGCTTTATCTCCAACAAAATTTCACCAATTACTTAACCGTTTTTTCTTCCTTGATGACCATGAACGGCACAATCGTCGTTTTCTCAGCCCTTTGGCTGGCCAAGAAATCCGAAAAATACTACCTTCCTCGCGTTCTCTGGGCTGGATTCATTTTGTTTGCTCTGGTCGGCATCGGCTACGGCTTCGGGCCGTATTTGCACACTGTGGCTTTCCTATTCCCGGCCGAGGTGATTTTTACGGTTGGAGAATGCATCACCTTCCCCAATCAGAACAAACTCATTTCCTACATTGCTCCGGAAGATATGCGGGGAAGGTACTTTGCCATATTCAACATGAGAAACAACATTTCCCGGGCCATCGGTCCCTTGCTGGGCGGCCTGATCTTCTCGCATTTCGGCGGTTTGCCGCTGTTTTTGTCCATTTCCGGCCTGTTACTCATCGGGGGCTTCTTCACTCTCCGTCTGACCCGCTCCGTAATTCCGGCCGGTGAGAGCACTGCCCTTACAACCTCCGGATGAAAATGGGCGAAACTAAGGCGCCACATCTCCAACCTGCCGCCTGACCCGGATGCTCATTCCCCTAAAGCACTTCCCGCCGCTTGAGACCCAGGATCTCCCTTGCTTCCTCCGGTTTGGCGAGCGGTCGTCCCAATTCCCGGGCCAACCTGGTGATCCGTTCCACCAAAGGGGCATTCCCCTTGGCCAACACACCCTTGGTGAAATAGATATTGTCTTCCAGACCCGTGCGCACATGTCCGCCCAACAGGATTCCCAAAGTGTTCAGGGGAAGCTGATGGCGGCCGACGGCGGAAACAGTCCAAGTGGAGCCCGGCGGGATCAGATCCAAGAGAAAGATAAGATTCTTGGCCGCCGCGGCCATCCCACCCGGCACTCCCAGGACGAAATTGAAATGCAGCGGTTCCCGCAACAAACCCTCCCGCACCAGGGCAAGGGCACTGGTCACCATACCGCTGTCAAAGACTTCGATCTCGGGCTTTACCCCGTAAGTATGGCAGGCCCTGGCAAACGTCCGGACCATAGGCAGGGGATTGGCGAAAACCTCCTCCCCAAAATTCACCGTCCCCGTACTCAACGAGGCCATTTCCGGGCTCAAGCTGACCGGTTGTACCCGCGTTTCAGCCGTCATACCCACGGCTCCTCCGGTGGAGACCTGGACGATGAGGTCGGTCTCGGCGCGAATGTAGGAGATTGCTTCGGCAAAAAGATCTTTGTCCTGGGAAGAGACTCCCGAGGCATCGCGCATATGCAGGTGAACTATCGAAGCCCCGGCCTCGCAGACCCTTCTGGCCTCATCCGCTATCTCACGTGGGGAAAGCGGGAGATACGGTGTCTGTTCCCGGGTAACTTCCGCTCCCACTAAAGCAGCTGTAATGATCAGTTTTGACATTGTCATAGCTTTTCCCCCTCTGAAAATCCCACTTCAGGATCCGGTTTAAGACTGGAAAGTTTCGACTCGCGCCCGGTCATCTATCTCCTGGGCGGGCTATAACGCTGCTTTTCTTTGGGAACCATACAAGTTCCGGTGGCCCGGCAGACTGTGACGGGCTGTTCTAATATCTGGGCAGCCGAATCACTGCCGGGAAGAGCGGCAATCACCCTTTCGGCTTTAAAGGCCATTTTCCGAGAAGTGTTGCCATAGCCTGTGATCACCCCGGAAGCTTCAATATAATCCCCTGCCCGGACGGGTGAGAGAAACTCCACGTTATCATAGGCGACAAACAACCCTTCATCTCCATCTGTATAGATCAAAAGCTCCGTAGCCACATCACCGAATAATTTGAGCATATGGGCCCCATCCACAAGTCCTCCCCCGTAATGCGCATCTCCCGCCGCGATCCTCAGACGTATTCTCGCTTCATACATCGCCATTGCCTTTTCCGCCTTTCACAGTTTCCGTATCAATGATGAAGAAACCTTCCATGGTCTCCGGACATTAAGGTAACCGGATAATTTAGATCTTCTTTCGCCCTTGCGTTTTAGACTTTTGTCCTCGGATAACAAGGCAAAAATAACAGGACCGCATCCGTACCCAAACAGGCCTTCGCTTTCTCTAAGACTGACACGGCTGCCTCCGCAACATCCGGTCCAGGATGAAGCTCGCGACATCCTCGGCATAGCTGCCCGGGCCAAATCCGGCATCATAGCCCAATTCCTTGGCCAGTTCATAATTTAGCCTAGGGCCTCCGCAAACGAGCAGGAAACGCTGGCGCAACCCCTCCAACTCCAAGATTTCCACCATGCGCGTCAGGTTGCGTACGTGGATGTCTTTTTGGGTGACCACTTGCGAGATGAGGATGGCATCGGCCCCCACCGCATCCGCCTGAGCCAGGAGGTCCTCGCAGGAAACTTGCGCCCCCAGGTTGTGGGCTTCAATCCCGTGGTAACTTTCTAACCCTTTGTGGCCGTTGTACCCTTTCATATTCATGATGGCATCAATGCCCACTGTGTGGGCGTCGCTCTCAATACAGGCTCCCACAATGACTAGTTTCCGCCCGATGTTTTCTCGGATCAGCGCTTCAATCTCGGCCTTTTCCCAACGCTGATGGCTGAGTTTCGGTACTTTGATCCGGGAAAAGTCAACGCTCACATCAGAGCGGGCGTAGAGGACGAAGAAACTGAAACCCTCGCCTAATGTTTCGGCGTGCACCACCTGCGGGTCCCTAAAGCCGCTCCGCGAGGCCCAGCGCCGAGCCGCTTCCCGAGCCTCTTCTCCCAAGGGAACCGGCAAGGTGAGGGAAAGTTGGACCATGCCGTCGTCCAAAGTATCCCCGTAAGGCCTGACTGAGCTCAGGTCGATTTTTCGGCTGGGGACAGATACGCCCCCGGGGTTCTGTGAGTCCCGTGCCTCCGCCGGACTTTGGACCTCTGCTGAATCCTCTATTCCCGCCATGACCCGCGTCTCGGCGGGACCCTGTGCCTCCGCCGGAGTCTGGGTCCCGGCTAAACCTGCCGTCTCCGCCTGGTCTTCCCCTTCGGCCTCCGCCGAGCCCTCCGCCCGGGCCTCCACTGAACCTGAGACCTGCGCCTGGTCAAGAGCCCGTTCCAAATTTGGGATATTCGTTGGGCCCTGTCCCTCCACAGCTCTTTCAACCCCCGCCAGGCCCGAAACCTTCACTGTCCCGTCAACCCCCGGCCCGTTTGGCCGGATTGTCCCCGGTTGCAGCAGCTCCAAGAAGGGGTTGAGATAGTGCGAAGTCTTGCCAATAACCCCATCCAAGCCGCGCCCGCCCTGCCTATGGCGAGAGATGTCGGCAAACATTCCTTTTTCCAAAGCGGCAAATAAACCCATGCCGTTGATTGCCTCGAGCATGCTTACCGCTTTGCGCAAGGTTGCCGAGGCTCTCTGCCGGATGATTCCGTCCGCTTTAAATTGAATCTCCCCGCCCACATGGCGCATGGTCTGAAAGACGAGACGCGCCGCTTCTAAGCTGAGAGCCCGGTCTTGCAAAAGGGGAGTGTGGATGGCCTCGGTCAGCATGCCCAAAAGGTGGATGCTCTGCCCGGTCATGACTGAAGCCGCGTTGAAGAGGGCGTCCTGAACCTGCCCGCGAAAAATGTTTCCCGTCATATATTTGGTCGGCGGCATATATTTGAGGGGTGAACGCGGGAACACTTCCCGGATCAATTCCGCTTGGGCAATTTCGTAGAGAAAAGAATCTTCCCCTTCCGGATTGATTTCCATGGCATGCCCCAAACCCTGCTGTTCTTCCGGCAGACCCGCCAGAAAGGCGAATTGCTCGTTAATGAAGTTGGAGGCCAGGACAGTGTGGGCAGCCTCCATCGCATCCGCTGTCGTCAGATAATTGTCTTCTCCGGTATTGATGATAATACCGGCAAAACCGTGAATCAGACGGGAGAAATACTGATCAATAAAAGTGCGCTGCATATTGATATCCCGGAAAATAATCCCGTACATGGAGTCGTTGAGCATAACATCCAGCCGCTCTAAAGCGCCCATGGCGGCAATCTCCGGCATGCAGAGCCCCGAAGCATAATTCGTCAGCCGGATGTAGCGCCCCAATTCCTCCCCCACCTCATCCAAGGCCTGGCGCATGATCCGGAAATTGGCCTGGGTGGCAAACGTCCCGCCAAACCCCTCTGTCGTAGGACCGTAGGGAACATAATCCAAGAGGCTTTGCCCGGTGGAACGGATGACGGCGACGATGTCAGCCCCCTGCCTGGCCGCTGCCCTGGCCTGAACAACATCTTCATAGATGTTGCCCGTAGCCACGATCACATAGAGATAGGGTTCCTTTCCCGCTCCCCGGGCCATGCGGACTTCCCGTTCCCGTCGCTGAGCCAGGATTTTCTCCACCGCCGGGAAGGCCAGGCGTCTGGCCTCCTCCTCCACTTCTGCTGCCGGAAAATCCGGCAGATCGCTGAGAGAGAGTTCTCCTCGTTCCACAGCTGCGGCAGCTTCCTGCGGCGGCTTCCCATAGTGGAGAAAGATGCGTGCCAAAGCCCTGGCGGCACCGTCTGCGGCCATACCCGCATCCTGTAAGGCATCGACGACCACATTCGCCAAAGGAATCCCTTCCCGGCTGACGCCGTCAATTCCGCACAAGCGCAGAACCGCCCGTTCCACACTGACCGTGGTATGACTGAGAATGAATGGCGTCACCTGCGCCACGATCTGCCCGGCCAATTCTCGGCCCCGCGCAATCAGGTTGGGGTCCAAAGCCAGTTTCCGTTCTGTATAAGGGCGAACCATTTTTTCTACCTCCTAAAACAAGCCGTTGCTCGCCGGGGCCAACTAAATCAGATTCGTCTTGCTTAAATAAGCCGATTTCCTTGGGGTTCGAACCCCGGCCGCCAAATCAGTTCTCTTGCCACATCCACGAGAGGCACGTGGCTATGGGGCCTGAGGGCAGCCGCCAGTTCCGTCGTGGCAATGGGAGTCCGCGGATGCCAGGGACTTAGGGTCAAGCAGACGAGATTGGGCCGCCGGCTCAGGCGGACGGAAATACTCCGCGCTTTCAGGCCATGCCAGAGTGGGGCAGAGAGGAGAATCTGGCCCGGATGGTCAAGCAGGAGGGTCCGGGGCAAACGTCGGGCCTTGCGAAGTTCAAGATAAAGCCGATCTGTTAACGCCCCTGCCAGGTACAATTGCTCATAATCTTGCGGCAGGAGTGCCCGTAAATCTCTTGCCCAGAGGAAGCCAGGCAAATTATGCCACCGATCCCCCTCTTGATAGGCGCTGCTGCTCCCGAAAACCCCCGCCGGAAGAGCAGGTTCCGCAGCGTCTTGCACACCACCCAGACCCAGACTTCGCGGCTGACTCTCCGGCAAAAGCAAATTTACACGACTTTCTGCCCCGCGGGATACCCCGGAGCGGAGCCCGCTCTCTCCCGTCACCGGAAGCCTGAAGTACTCCAAAACCAGGCGCGTGCGTTCCACCACTTCCCGGAGAGAATTTCCCAGAGCGGCCCCTGTGCTGAGGATCACACCGGCCGACCCCAAGGACAGGTGCGTAAGCCGGCCCAAAGCTCCGTCCAGGTGAATCCTGCCCGCTCCCAATGCCTCCAATCTCTTCATGCCCCGGGTCAGTTCCGGCAGACTGGACGGACCGGCTAAACGCAAGGAAACATCCCGCAGGCAACGGACAATCAGCCAGGGACCGTATTGAGGATGGTCTCCCCAACTTTCAATAATTTCAAATGCCCTCCCCGACTCCCCGGACAGGACTCCCGGTTCCCGCCTTTCCCCCAGGAAACCGGCCGCCGTGAGCAGGAGTTGGCCGGAATAGGCCCGCACCGGGGGTTTGGGCGCATCGTAGAGGGCATCCCGGTCTTCCCCGTCGAAACCGAAAGAAGTAATTCCCAGCGCGTCCCGCGCAAAATAGCGATTCACGGCATTAAAAGCGGTGGTCTTGCCCGCATTTTTAACCAACCCGGCAAAAACGAGCCGGCGGAACTTGCGGAGACTCCCCGGCCAAGCGAAACCGATATCGGACGTATCAATATCTTCTTTCATCTCCCCCTCCCGATTAGCAGCGGCGGGCCGGCATTGACATCAGACGCGTCAGCCATAAATATGCTCGTAGAGCTCACGCAGGCGCGGATTTTCGCGCATAATCTCGAGGGCTATTTGGGCGTGCCCACGGGTATAACCATTACCCACCAGCATCGTGACCTCCTTGCCCACTCCTTCGGCCCCAAGAGCGGCTGCCGTGAACGAGGTGGCCATACTGAAGAAATAAACGATCCCTCCGTCCTTTGTGGCCAGGATACTGCCCATTTCCGTCTGCGCAATGTTGACCATATTCAGGGTAATGTCGGCCATCGCTCCTCCCGTCAGGCGCTCAACCTCCCGCAAGAGCCAGAGAGCGTCGCGCGCATCCCCCCGCAGGGTGAGCACAGGCAGGCCGGACGCTTTCATCCTCTCCACACCGGCCGCCGAGTGGCTGACCCCGATAACTTTTCCCGTTACGCCTGCGCGCTTGCAGGCTTCGTGCAGGGAGAGGAGGCCCGACTTGCCCCCGCCGCCGATGACGACGACCGTATCACCCGGTTTTACAATCTTGGCCGTTTGAGCGGGTGCTCCGGCGACATCGAGTACAGCCAAGGCCAGTTTTTGCGGTATGTCCTCCGGGATCTTGGCATAGATCCCACTGGCAAAGAGAACCGCTTCCCCTTCAACTTCAACTTGGTCCACGTCGGTATGAACCGCGAGAATCTTATCGATCCGCAGCGGGGTAAGGGAAAGGGAAACCAGAGTAGCGATACGGTCCCCGACCTTGAGATCGATTGCGGGTGAAAGCGAGGCATCCCCCCGTAAAGCAGAGCCAATCGCCTTGACCTTGCCTGTGAGCATCCCGCCCGAACCGGTTACGGGGTTATGCTGTTTTCCCCGTTTGGCAACCGTTTGCAAAATGATCTGTTTGATCCCATCCGCGTCTCCGCCCGCCTGCTCTTTCATCTGAGTAAAAGAGGCGGAATCAATGTTGAGAACTTCAACTTCCAGCAAAATCTCGTTATCGGAAAGCTTGGAAAAATCGTTGTCGAGCCGCCAGGCGGGCTGGGGCAACACTCCTTTCGGTTCCAGTACTCTGTGGCTTCCATAGGGGCATCCCAGGCTCATGATTCAAACTCCTTTCATCCAACCGTTAGACTCCCACTTCTACAAGCAGGAGCGGTTCCCTGTACTTTCCAGTCTAGCGCGGCCCGACCTTCTGGGCAATGCCCACCATGGCCATTTTGTTCCCCGTATCTTATCCATTATGGACAGTTGCGGTGCGGTATATGCTCAGATCTTGTCCAATCCGGGGAAAACCTTTAAAATATAACCAGAGTGTCACTTCTTATCCGGAATCCTGACGTTCAGGTTCATCTCAGTTCTTTTCTGCCGGGAACTCCCAATCTTGGCCTTGGTTCAGGGGTTCGGGTTCATCAACTTTGCCCTTGTCTCCGCATCCGGGTTCATTAACTTTACCTTGGTCCCCGCCTCCGGGTTCATCCCGACCATCACCGGTCACAAGAGCAGTAAGATATGGAGGAAGCAGATGATTCTGACAGTGAGAGAAGCTTTGGACATGGAAATCCTGCGCCGGGCTAGGGTCGTGGCCGGGGAAACAGGCTTGGACAGGGAAATTACCTGGGTGAGTGTTCTGGAAGTGCTGGACGAGATCCAGTTGCTCCGGGCGGGAGAACTCCTGGTCACCACGGCCTTCGGCCTGGAACAGGACCCCGGATTACAGGAACACCTCATTCCGGCCTTAGCCGCCAAGGGCCTAGCCGCTTTGGCCATCCAGACCGGTTTCTATATCCGCGATATCCCGTCGGTCCTGCGGACACAGGCCGATACCCACGCCTTGCCGCTCATCCTCTTGCCCCAGGACTTAGCTTTTTCCGCCCTCACTCAAACCATACTCAGACGAATCATCGGACGGCAAATGGAACGTCTGCAGTATTCGGAACGCATGAACCATGAATTTACTCAGGTAATCCTGGCCAACCGAGGTCTGCCGGCGGTCGCCCAAACCTTGAGCCAACTCATCAAGCGGCCCGTGCGTATCCAAAATGAAACCGGCACCGTCCTGGCAGAGCATCCGGAACCCGGGCCCATTTCCACACAGACAGGCTCACAAGAGACCGCGTCCCCACAAACTGCGCTCCTGAAGACCGTGCCCGTCGCCGTCGGTAACAAAGTCTACGGTTACATCTCCGTACTCACCCGTCCGCAGGAAGGGCCTCCGAATAGCCCTGCGCTGGATAACATGGATAACATCGATGCCATGGATGTTATCGATAGTATCGATGAAATGGATGAAATGGCTATTCGCCAGGCGGCCACCGTAACCGCCTTGGAAATTCTCAAAGAGCAAGCCGTCCTGGAAGCAGAGAACCGCACCCGCGGCGATTTTCTTGAGGATATGCTCAACGGCGCTTTTCCCTCCGGAGAAGCCCTGGAAAGACGGGCTCGGCGTCTCGGTTACGAGCCCGGACACAGCTTTGCCCTGATCGTGCTGGGAATAGATTCCGTCACTGACGAAGGAGCCGCTCCCGCTTACCGGGAAACTCTCCTCGCCTCGGTCCGGCCCTTTTTCTACCACCGTGGCTGCCGCCCCATAGCAAAGGTGAGGGGCGAAACAGTCGTCGTCTTTTGGCAACCGTCCCCGCGCGAGGACCCGAACCAATTGCAAGCAACCCTGTTCGCCCTCAAAGAAACTATTAAGAAAGCCCTGGCCGGCCCAACCCTATCCATCGCCAGCGGCGGCTTATATCGCGACCTGTCCCAGGTCCCGCAGGCTTATCGGGAAGCGGCGTCCTCCCTCACCGTCAACCGGGCGTTGGGTCGGCGAGATACCCTGGCGCTTTACCGGGACTTGGGCGTCTACCGGCTTCTGCTCTGCGCCGGCAGAGAAAGCCAGACCGCGTTTTATCAGGAGACCCTGGCTCCGCTGGCCGCTCCGGGCGAACGCGGGCAAAAGGCACTCCTGCTCACCCTGGAAACCTTCCTCAACTTTCAGGGCAACATTAAGCAGGCGGCAGAACAGCTCGGCATACACCGCCAAACGCTGCGCCACCGCCTGCGCAAAATCGAAGAATTGACCGGTTTGAAACCATCCGACCCAGAGGACCGACTCAAGCTGCAGTTGGGCCTTAAGCTGAGATACATCCTCGATGTCCGGCTTCCCAAAGACTGACATTAAACAATGTCTTACCGTCTGCCCGGAAGATACCTTTATGTCTCTAATATGTCTCGAAGATAATCGGCCGTCAAGGGGTCGACTTGTTCCCGGCTGCTTGGGCAGGCAATTCGCCCAGATGCTCCCGGGCCACCGCCAACATCAATTTGATCCGGTTGAGTTGGTTAACCTCACTGGCTCCCGGATCGTAATCGATAGGCGCAATATTGGAATCCGGATAGGCTCTCCTCAGCTCCCGGACCATCCCTTTACCGGTGATGTGATTGGGCAAACAGGCAAAAGGCTGCAGACAGACCACATTATTGACCCCGCTATGCATGAGTTCGACCATCTCCCCGGTCAGGAACCAGCCCTCTCCGGTCTGGTTAGCCAGGGAAAGATGACGCTCGGCCAGATGGGCAATCTGTTCGATGGTATGGGGCGGCTCAAAACGCCGGCTCTCCGTCAAAGCTTTTCTCATGTCCTTGCGGAAAGCTTCAATGCGGCTGATGGTGAGAAAACCACCCAACATGCCGGAAAAGCTTCCGGAGAGAAGCTCATACTTGACCTTCGCGTCATAGGCTCCGTACAAAAGAAAATCGATCAGGTCAGGGACGACCGCCTCGGCTCCCTCCGCTTCCAGGAGCCCAACAATATTATTGTTAGCCGTGGGGTGGAATTTCACCAGGATTTCCCCCACTACTCCCACTCTCGGTTTGACCCGATCCTCATAAATCTCCAACCGATCAAAAGCCCGCACGATCCCATATATGTTCTCCTTGAAACCTTTTTTCCCGCCGGAACGCAGCTGGGCCTGGCACTTTTCCACCCAGTACTCATAGAGTTTGTCCGCCGAACCGGGGACTTTTTCGTAAGGCCGTACCCGGTAAAGAACGCGCATAAAGAGATCGCCGTAGACCAAAGCTCTGAGCATCTGGTTAAATAATCTGAGCGTGAGTTTAAAGCCGGGATTTTTCTCCAGACCACCCGCGCCCGTGCTCAGGGAAATCACCGGGACTTGGGCCATACCCGCGTCTTTCAAGGCTTTGCGGATAAAGGCAATATAGTTGGTAGCCCGACAGCCGCCCCCCGTTTGAGAAATGATGGCGGAGGTATTATTTAAGTCGTATTTGCCCGAACGCAAGGCCTTCATCAGTTGACCGACGACGATGATGGCGGGATAACAGGCGTCATTATGCACAAAACGCAAGCCCTCGTCGATCGCCGCTTTGTCCACCGAAGGCAGAATCTCGATGCGGTACCCTTCCTGTTCAAAAGTAGTCTTGAGAAATTGAAAGTGAATGGGTGACATCTGGGGAGCCAGGATCGTGTGTTTTGCTTTCATTTCCTCGGTAAACGGCACCCTGGCCTGCGGTTCAGCCAAGCGCCGAGGGACGAAATTCCTCTTGTCCCGTTCATTGATGGCCGCAATCAGGGACCGAATCCGAATCCTGGCCGCACCCAAATTATTGATCTCATCAATTTTTAAAACCGTGTAAATCCGGCCGTAACGGTCCAGGATTTCTTTCACTTGGTCGGAAGTCACCGCATCCAGACCACAGCCGAAGGAATTGAGCTGAACCAATTCGATGTCTTTGTGTTTGGCCACGTAAGTGGCCGCCGCGTAGAGCCTGGAATGATAAACCCATTGGTCCACAACCCGCAGGGGACGCTCCACTTGGTCGAGATGGCGAAGGGCGTCTTCGGACAGTACCGCGAAACCGTAGGCCTGAATCATCTCCGGTATCCCGTGATTGATTTCCGGGTCGACGTGGTAAGGCCTGCCCGCGAGGAGAATTCCTTTACTTCCGTGCTCCTCAATGTAGTGCAGGATCTCTTCACCTTTGTGCCGGACATCCTCTTTATACCTGTCCAGTTCTTCATAAGCGCGCCGAACCGCCGACACAATCTCCCGTTTCGAAAGCCCTTCGGGGCTTAATTCCGCCGCCAAACGGCGCGTCAAGCGCGTGGGCATGTCCAGGGGCAAAAACGGATGATAAAAGGTAACCTCCCTCAGGATGTCCATGTTGGCCCGAATCGTTTCCGGGTAAGAGGTGACGATCGGACAGTTGTACTTATTATTCGCTCCCGGATCTTCAGGAATATTGTTGGGAATACTGGGATAAAAGATTTTCCGAACTCCCTTGCGCACCAAGTCAGCAATATGTCCGTGCACCAGCTTAGCCGGATAACAGGCGGATTCCGAAGGAATGGTCTCCATCCCGAGTTCATAGATCCGCTTGGAAGAACGTCCCGAGAGAAGCACCCGGTAACCCAACTCGGTAAAAAATGTGAACCAGAAGGGATAATCCTCATACATATTGAGCACACGAGGTAAACCGATCACACCCCGAGGCGCTTCTTGTTCCGCCAGAGGCCGGTAGTTGAAGACCCGATGGTACTTGTACTCGTAGATGTTCGGTACATCCGTCTTTGTCCTCTCCCGGCCGGCCCCGCGTTCACAGCGATTACCGGAATAGAACTCGCCGCCGTCCGGAAAACGGTTTACTGTGACGACACAGTTATTTCCGCACCGTCCACAACGTTTCATTTCCGTCTGTGCCCTGAATCCGTCCAGTCTTGCCGCCTCCAGGAGAGTCGTCTCCCGTCCGGCCGCGAAACTTTCTTTGGCCAGGAGAGCCGCCCCGAAAGCCCCCATGAGACCGGCAATATCCGGACGCACCACCTCGCGGCCGATCAGTTTCTCCAAAGAACGCAGGACGACATCATTGTAAAAGGTCCCCCCCTGAACGACGATCTTCTCTCCCAACTCCTCCGTGCTGCGCAGACGAATGACCTTGAACAGTGCATTCTTGATGACGGAGAGTGATATTCCGGCCGAAATATCGCTCACCTCCGCCCCTTCTTTTTGCGCCTGCTTGACTTTGGAATTCATAAAGACCGTACAGCGCGTTCCCAGATCGACCGGTTTCTTGGCCGCCAAGCCGATCCGGGCAAAATCCTTGACATCGTAATTCAAAGAGTTGGCAAACGTTTCAATAAACGATCCGCAGCCGGAAGAACAGGCTTCATTGAGCATAATCGAATCAATAACCCCGTTTTTCACAATCAGGCATTTCATGTCCTGGCCGCCGATGTCTAAAACGAAATCGACTCCCGGCAGAAAGAAGTCCGCCGCCTTGTAGTGGGCCACCGTCTCAATCTCGCCTATGTCCACTTTCAGTGCTGACTTAATCAAGTGCTCCCCGTAGCCGGTCACGGCCGCATAAGCAATCCGGGTACGCGCATTGAGTTTGCGGTACAAGGTTTTTAACGCTTCAACCGTCGACTTGAGGGGATTTCCCTTATTACTGCCGTAGAAAGAATACAGCAGACGCCCCATCTCATCCACCAGCACCATTTTTGTGGTGGTCGATCCGGCATCAATCCCGAGAAAAGCGTCTCCCTCATATGTCTCCAGATCCGCTCTCGGCACGGCATGCTGTGCGTGCCGCCGCTTAAAGACCCGGTACTCTTCCTCATCCGCAAAGAGCGCCTCCAGAGGATTACTCTGCGAGCCGTTCAAATTATAGATGGCCGGGATCCTTTCATAAAGGCACTCAAAGGAAACCGGTTCTTCAGAGCGCGAAGAAAGAGCCGCTCCCCAGGCCACAAAATACTGGGAATCCTCCGGGAAAATGATGTCCTCCCCAGCGAGTTTTAAGGTCTCAACAAAACGTTGGCGCAGTTCCGGCATAAAGTGCAAGGGGCCGCCCAAAAAGGCCACCCGCCCGTTAATGGGCCTGCCCTGGGCCAAGCCGCTGATCGTTTGGTTAACCACCGCCTGCAGGACGGAAGCCGCGATATCCGCCCTGTCCGCCCCTTCGTTCAGGAGAGGCTGCACATCCGTCTTGGCAAAAACGCCGCAGCGTGAAGCGATGGGGTAAATGTGTTTATGATGTTGCGCCAATTCGTTGAGTCCGGCCGCATCCGTCTGGAGGAGTGCCGCCATCTGATCTATGAAAGCCCCCGTGCCGCCCGCGCAAGTGCCATTCATCCGCTGCTCCATGGCTTCCCCGAAATAAGTAATCTTGGCGTCCTCTCCCCCCAGCTCGATGGCGGCATCGGTCGCGGGAATAAGGCTTTTCACAGCCTTGGTGCTGGCGATTACCTCTTGAATGAAAGGCACGTCCAGATTCTCTGAGATATTGAGGCCCCCCGAACCCGTGATCATAATGGTCAAGGTGTTCCTCTGCAAAACATTCTTGGCGTCTTCCAGCAGGGCGGCCACAGTTTGTTTAATGTTGGAAAAGTGCCGCATGTACTGCTTGAAGATGATCTTTCCTTCTTCCAGAATCACCATTTTCACGGTGGTGGAACCAACATCGAGCCCGACATTGAGAACTCCCATGTTCTTCCTCCGCTCAGTCACAACTCACTCTTATGTTCTCTAGTAGTAAGTCCATTGATATTATATCTTAATTATACCTTAAACAGTACGTTCTGTCTGCGACTAAGATCACAGAGCTTAAGATCATGCGGCTTAGATCGTATAGCCTAAGATCACATCGTTTAAGATCCCACAGCTTAAGATCCCACACTGCTTAAGATCCCACGGCTTAAGATCCCACGGCTTAAGATCCCACGGCTTAAGATCCCACGGCTTAAGATCCCACGGCTTAAGATCCCACGGTAAAAATCTCATGGCTGATTCCAGTGCAGAAAGTATCATTTTGCGATTTTACACGCTATATCTAGTAGTTCATTTTAATACATCACACTATATGCAGCCCGTTAAAGGCAAAAATAGGGGTTTCTGCAGCAGAATCATGGCTAAAATCTCACAGCTAAAGATCTCACAACTAAAAGTCTCACTGCTTAAAAAGAGCGCCCACCGCAAGAGTGAGCGCCCACCGCAACTGCCTTAATTCTCAGGAAATCCCCCTCATACGCTCAATAGATTCGCGCTGCTTTACCCCGAGCAGCCACCGGGGCTTGCGGCAAGTTTTTGGGGTCAGCCTTGCTGGGCCGCTTTGAGCTTGTTCACCAGACTGTCGCAAATTTTGGCCGGAACTTCCTCATACCGGAGGAAAGACAGGCTGAATTTTCCTCTCCCCTGGGTCAGCGACTTAAGGTCAATGGCATAGCGCATCATTTCAGCCTGTGGGACGTGGGCCTTGATCACCTGGTATTTGCCGTCGGCTTCCATACCGAGTACACGCCCCCGTTTAGAATTTAAGTCGCCGATGACGTCGCCCATGAAAACTTCCGGCACCCGCACCTCGACATCAACAATGGGTTCCAGCAAGACCGGTTTCGCCAATTCCGAGCCCTTCTTAAAGGCAAGAATCGCAGCCAGTTTAAAGGCCATCTCGGAAGAGTCAACACTATGGTAGGAACCGTCGTAAAGGCAGACCTTAAACCCGGTCACGGGGTAGCCGGCCAGAATCCCTTCCGCCATGGCTTCACGAATGCCTTTTTCCACGGCCGGGAAATATTGTCTGGGCACAGCCCCTCCGAAAACTTCTTCCGTAAATTCAAAATCCGAGTTCTCGTTGGGTTCCAAACGAATCCAGACGTGCCCGTACTGCCCGTGCCCGCCGCTCTGCTTTTTGTGCTTGCCTTCAACCTGCACAGACTTCTTGAATGTTTCCCGGTAAGGAACGCGCGGAACCCGCATGCTCACGCCCACGCCGAATTTACGCGAAAGCTTTTCCAAGACGATCTCCAGATGCATCTCTCCCAAGCCGGTCAGAATCTGTTCTTTCGTCTCCGTGTTTTTGCTCACCCGAATCGTCGGATCCTCTTCCGCCAGCCGGGTCAGCGCATTAGACAGCTTGTCTTCGTCCCCTTTGCTCTTGGGCTCAATAGTCACGGAGAGAGTCGGTTCCGGGAATTCTATCCCTTCCAATTCAACCGGCTTATCTTTCGCGCATAAGGTCTCGCCGGTACCGACTTCCTGCATCTTCGCCACCACCGCGATGTCTCCGACCCCGACGGTCTGTACATTCTCCTGGGTCTTTCCCCTCAAATAAAAAGGCTGCCCCATCTTTTCTTCCGAACCTCGTTTGGCATTGAAAACAAGGGTATCAGCCGTAAATTTTCCCCTATACACCCGGAGAAAGCTCATTTTCCCGACATAGGGATCGGCCAGAGTTTTGAAGATAAGAGCAGCTTTTTCATTAATCGTTGCCGGTTCGGGAGCATAGGCCGCCAAGAAGTCCAAAAGATGAGCAATTCCGATATTTTTAAAGGCCGAACCGCAGAGAACGGGCACGACCAGGCTTTGGGCCAGGGCCGGTTTCAGGGCTTTGACCAAGTCCTCATTAGTCAGAGGTTCTCCTTCCAGGTACTTCTCCAGAACTTCATCATCCCCCTCGGCTACCGCCTCCGCCAGGGTTTCCTTGAGGATCTGCACCTCATCCGCGAACTCGGCGGGAATTTCCTTCCCCGTATATTTTCCGCTGCCGTTTTCTTCATAATAATAGGCTTTGTCCGTAAGAATATCCACAACGCCCCGGAAAGCGGCTTCTTGACCGATCGGTATCTGCAAAGGTGCGAAACGAGCCTGGGGGTACGTCGTCCGTAACTGCTCCAATACTTTGTCCAAGTTAGCATTTTCCCGGTCAAGCTTGTTGACGAAAATCACTCTGGGGAGTTTCCTATCCTCCATAATATCCCATATAATCTCCGCCTGGACTTCCAAACCCGAGACGCCGCAGATCGTTAAGAGTCCGCATTCCGAAACCCTCAGGGCACTCATCACCTCGCCCATAAAATCGGAGTAGCCCGGTGTATCCAGCACGTTCACCTTGACCCCCTGCCATTCAACCGGGATCAGGCTGGTACTGATGGAAATCTTGTGTTTAACTTCTTCCGGAAGATAGTCGGAGACGGTATTGCCGTCGCTCACTTTTCCCAAGCGATTAGTCGCTCCGGAAGTAAAGAGGAAAGCTTCGGCCAAGGAAGTCTTTCCCGCTCCACCATGCCCAATTAAGCAGACATTGCGCAAATTTGCCAACTCATAGGTCTTCAAGACAAACTCCTCCTTGTGCGTTATTAAGAAAAGGGCTCAATACCTTTTGCTTACTCATGGAAGTTGTTGCCTGAGTCAATGAAGTAACCCTTTATCCTTACCCTGTCGGGCAGTTTGGCGTCAGTCCCGCTGTCGACCGACGTCGTTGGCGCAGCTTGGGCTTTTTGATACTTTGTCTGTTCACTCGTACGTTCCCTTAACCAAAACCTCTTTGGCGCGGACCATGAGTTTACCTTTGGCCCAGACATGCCGGACCTGGTAATCCTCATCCAGAACCACCAAGTTCGCTGCATACCCCTTCCGAATCATTCCTGTCCTCTCCAAGTTCAGAACCCTGGCTACGTTCGCCGTAATGGTCCTTAGGCCCGCTTCCAGCGGCAAGCCGCAAGAAACCACCGCTTCTCGTACGTCCCGCCAGAGAACGCTCACCTTACCCACACCCATTCCCACCAATTGCCCGGCTTCATTGTATTGGGGCATGCTGCCGTTACCATCCGAGGTGACCGTCACCCGGTCATTGAGTACCCGGCGGGCATGAAGCATTTTCAGCACGGCCGGCACTTGCAAATCCTTCGGGAAATCGTCGCACCCTGCCGTGAGGTCGATGTGCCCGCCCGCCTTCAGAAATTCGATACCCTCTTCCAGCAAGGAATAGGTACGGTTAATATGGGTGGGCATGAACTGAGTGATGGGGATTTCCGTCCGGTTGAGGATCGTCCTCACCGGCTCTAAGCCGTGCTTTCCCTCCCCTAAATGAAGATGGACGATTCCGGCTTTTCCCCCCAGCATCCCCCCCACCCTGGCTTCGGCGCACAAATGCTCCAGTTCGGCAATTTGGGGTTGGGCGGAACGGTGATCGGAAATGGCAATCTCTCCGGCCCCAATGACTTTATCGACCAGGGTCAGGTCCTGGCGCAGAGTCGGGAAGAGGGTTTTCGGCGGAACCTGATACCCGCCGCTGTAAATGTAGGTGGTTAAACCTTCATCCTCCAAAGCGCGGGCTTTAACCAAAAGCTCCGTCATACTGCGGGACACAGAATCCGTGCCCAAGCAGCCGACAACCGTCGTAGTCCCCGCCAGGGTTAAGTGAGACAGCTGAATCTCGGGTGTCCGGGAGGCCGGCCCAGCTTCCCCCCCTCCGCCACAAATGTGCACATGGGCATCGATAAATCCGGGAGCTAACACGGCCCCCCGGACATCCACGACAGAACCTTCGGCATAATCCGGTAAAGTCAACCCTCTTCCCAAGGCCGCGATTCTCTCGCCGACTATGAGTACATCGGTATCCTCAACCGGCTCAGGTGAGTAAATCTTCGCGTTTTTTATTAACTGCCACATTGGGGTCCCTCCTGTTCGGAGGTATAATACCCCTTATCTTGTAAATTATTCCTCAGTCAATCTCCTTCCGACCTTTTTGAGCGGCGTTTTTTTATCACCAAGACCCCGCGCCGGACTCGACCCAACCACAAGCGGACTCCAACTTCGGGCTTACCAGTTTTAATCAAATCCCAAAGGAACTGCAAACCCACAAACCCACAAACCCATAAACCCATAAACCCACAAACCCATAAACCCACAAACCCATAAACCCACAAACCCATAAACCCACAAACCCATAAACCCACAAACCCATAAACCCACAAACCCATAAACCCAATCTTACCGGTCTTGACCGAAGCACGAGCTTGACCGAAGCATGGGCGGACTCTACACCTTGAGTCTGCTGATTTTAACCCAGCCTTAACCGGGCCCTAACTTAGAGTTTACTAAAAAATTCGTCGTCCCGAGGTAAAAATCCTTTTTTCGAATTTACAAAGCCGAGAAATTTTTCACGCATGGGCTTTTCCCTCCGCGCATAAGGTTACTAGAAGCAATACTGCTCCGGCGCAAAGCGAGTCTGCTCCGCGAGCGTATAACCCCTCGGCCGGTTCGTTCCCGTCCGGCTTCACTCCTTCTGTATTCGCTAAGATAAAAGTGTACCACTTAGACACGGCTTTAGACACGGCTTGCTAACATAAGAGTTGACCGTCCTGAACCCCGGATATTTGCAGATAGGAGCAGCCTATGGTCAAACGCACTTTCGTTTACGGCGCCACGGTTTTATTAGCGGCCAACCTGATCAATCGCATTCTCGGCTTCGTCTATCAATACCTGATCATGACTCACATCGGCGGCGAGGCCTATGGCCTCTTCACCATGGTCTTTCCGGTCTACATGACGGCCCTGGTCCTCACTACTGCCGGAATTCCTTTGGCCATTTCCAAAATGATCTCCGAAGAGATTTCGTTGGGACAGGAACAGCAGGCCGCACGCATCTTTCACCTAGCCTTGGGGATCCTGACCGTAAGCGGGATCGTGGTCACTCTCGCCCTCTACAAAATTGCTCCCGTCATGTCCCACAGGCTTTTTCCCGACCCCAGGGTACTTAAAGTTTTTCTCATCTGCACCCCGGCTATCTTCGTCGTTTCCGTGGCCTCCGCCTTTCGGGGGTATTTTCAGGGCAAACAGAATATGGTGCCCACCGCGCTCAGTCAGATCTGCGAGCAGATCGTGCGCATCAGCGTCGGTTTTACCCTCGCCCTGCGCTTCCTCCCGCGCGGTGTGGAATGGGGGGCGGCGGGACTGGCCTTTGGCATGCTGGCGGGGGAATTTGCCGGCTTGCTGATCATTGTCCTCCAGTACCTGTTCGGACCTCACGCCCCCCTCCGGAGCGAAGGCACTGCCCGTGCTACCCGCGCCGGTACCCGGGGAACTTTGCGCCGGCTCTTTCAACTCTCTTCTCCCGTAACCGTGGGCCGGCTTTTGTCCACCGGGCTCTCGGCCGCGGACGCTATGATCATTCCTCAGCGCCTGCAGGCCGCCGGTTACACTGCCAGGGAAGCCACCACTCTCTTCGGGCAATTGGGCGGCTCGGCTTTCACCCTGCTCACATTTCCCAGCGTTTTCACCCTGGCCCTGGCCACCTCGCTGGTACCGGCCATTTCGGAAGCAGCCGCGCAAAAACAGTTCCACCTTGTCCGGGCGCGCAGCGGCGAAGCCATTCGCCTCACCGTGATCGTCGGCCTCCCGGCTCTGCTGGTCCTCTTCATGTACGCCACCCCTTTGACCGCTTTTTTCAAAAGCCCCGCCATTGCGCCCATCCTGCGGATTCTGGTTTTTGGGGGAATTTTCTCTTATGTCCAGCAGGCGACCAACGGCATCTTACAGGGTCTCGGTAAAGTTCAACTCCCGGTTCTACACTCCATCGCCGGCGCCGCCGTCCGCATTCCGCTAATTATTATCCTCACAGCCATGCCCCAGTGGGGTCTCCTCGGTGCCGCCTTGGCTTATGTCCTGGGCTTTGTCGTTATGGCCCTGCTCAACCTGCACGCCATCTCCCGCCACACCGGTCTGCCTTTGGATTTACAGCACTTTCTCCTGCAGCCACTCAGTGCCGGCATCGGTATGCTTGTGACCCTTCGCCTCTTGTATTTAGGCACGGGAGAAAGCCCGCTCAGCTATATTCTACAAGTAGCTGCCGGGCTCGTCGTCTACGGTCTTATACTGTTTTTCAATGGGGCCGTCAAGCCTTCCGACCTCAGACGGCTACCTTGGATCGGGAAGTATATCTAAAGCTCATTGACTCCCATCGGGGTAAAAATACGGCGCAGCACCAGGGTGAACGCACCCACGGCATCAGCATCCTCCCCCATCTCCGAGGTCACAATGGACACCGCCCGGGCCGGAGTCTCCAGGGCCCGCCGGGCCACGGTCTCTTTCAGCGGCTGCAGGACAAAATCGCCCGCCTGAGCGACTCCGCCGGTAAGAATAATCCGCGAGGGGTTCAAGGTGTTGAGGAGATTGGCAATGCCGATACCCAGATAACGCCCAGTGTCGGCCAAAACCCCGATGGCCAATTCATCACCCTCTTTGGCGGCTTCATGAACCATCTTCGCCGTGACACCTTCCAAATGGCCGTCTGTCCAGGCCTTAAGCAGAGAGGAGTCACCCTGCTGAATCCGCTTGCGGGCGCGCTCGGCTATGGCCGGGCCGGCCGCCATGGCTTCCAGGCAGCCGTGGTTGCCGCAGGTGCACTGGGGCCCGTCGATATCAATGGTGGTGTGCCCTATTTCCCCCGCTGTGAAAGTACTGCCCTCATAGAGCTTGTGGTCGAGAACTATTCCGGCTCCGAGACCGGTAGCAACGTTGATGCAGATAAAATTGGCCAACCCCTGCCCCTGGCCGAACCAACTCTCCCCCAAGGCCAGGGCCCTGACATCGTTTTCGACTTCCACCGTCAGGTTGAATTCGGCCTCCAATTCCGCTTTCAGCGGAATGTTGCGCAACTTGAGATTCGGGGCAAAGATAGATAGCCCCCGTTCAGTATCGACTAAACCGTGCATGCCGACCCCGATCCCCAGGTATTTCTCCCGCTTGGCCTCGGTCTTCTCAATAACCTGACGCAAAGTTTCTTTCACGAGACTTAAGAAATTCTCCGCAGAAGGTTCCTTAGGCAGCGGGAGAACCGCACGCTGCCGGATGGTTCCGTCCAGACCGGCACTGACGGCTTTCACCTTGCTGACCCCGGCGTAGACCCCAAGCACATAAAACCCCTCGGCGTTCAGCCGCAACATGATCGGCTTGCGGCCGCCGGTGGATTCCCCCAGCTCACTCTCGATGACCAAACCCGCTTCCAGCAGTTCAGCGACAATATTCGTAACGGTCGGCGGCGTCAGCCCAGTGAGGCTGGCGATTTCCGCCCGCGACACCGGCCCCTGCAGGCGTATTGTGTTCAAGATGTTCGATTTGTTTTGCAGTTTCATCCATTGGAAACTGCCCACAGGTGTGCCCAGTGCCATGAGAATACCCTCCCAAATCAGAAGTCAGAAGTCAGAAATCAGAAATCAGAAGCCGGAAAACAGTAAACAGAAAGCACAAGATACGGAAAATGGAAGACAGGAATTCTACAGCGGATATGCATGACGTCCGATTTCACCCGGGCCTAGAATGCACTGACATTACTATTTACGCGTCAGTCAGCCTCATGGTCTGCGAATCCCGAGGGATGTCGGCGGTGCCAATTCCAGGCGCTGGCAATGATCTCGCCGAGCCCGGAGTGCTTGGGCCGCCACCCTAATTCGCTTTCGGCTTTGGCCGCCGAGGCCACCAGGACGGCCGGATCCCCCGCCCGCCGCGCACTGACCCGGCTGGGAATCGGATGCCCGGTAACGGCCCGGGTCCTGGCGATTACTTCTTTCACGGAAAAGCCCTGACCATTGCCCAGATTGTAAATCCCCCCGGTCCCTTTCTCCCGCAGAAGCTTCAGAGCCAGCCAATGCGCTTGGGCCAGGTCCATAACATGGATGTAATCCCTAATGCAAGTGCCGTCTTGCGTCTCATAATCATCCCCGTAGATACTGATTGTGTCCCTCTGCCCCAAGGCCACCTGGAGAATCAGTGGGATCAAATGACTTTCCGGCCGGTGGTCCTCGCCGATGTCTCCTTCCGGGTGAGCGCCGGCCGCATTGAAATAACGCAGGGCCACTGACTTGATGCCGTAAGCCACGTCGCACCAACGGAGCATCTTCTCTATCGCCAGTTTTGTTTCACCGTAAGGGTTGGTTGGGATAGTCGGGTCTGTTTCCTGAATCGGAATGCCCTGAGGATCCCCATAGGTTGCCGCCGTGGAAGAGAGAACGAATTTTTTGATGCCGTACTCCTGCATCACCGTTAAGAGCCTTTGGGCAGTGACGACATTGTTTTCGTAGTATTTCAGAGGTTCCTGCACACTCTCTCCCACCAGGGAAAAAGCGGCAAAATGAATGACCGCCTCAATCTCATAGCGCCGGAAAAGGCGATGGAGAAGTTCCTTATCCTGCACATCCCCCCGGACCAGGAGTCCCTCCGGCACAACCGCGGCATGCCCTTTGCAAAGGTTGTCTAATACGACCACTTTCTCGCCCTGTTCCAGCAATTCCCTGACTGTGTGGCTGCCGATATACCCGGCGCCGCCTGTGACTAAAATAGCCATAAGCCCTCCTCGACAATGTCCGCTACTCCCAGAACTGATTTCACGCTTGCCCTATGCGTACTGACCTTCTGCCTTTGATCCACCGGTCCCCGTCTAGCCAAGCTATTCTGTGGTTAGCATCCGCTGGTCCCTGTCTGCCTGAGCTTGTTTTCCCGTTTTCCCTCTCCGGAGAACAGCGCGCTTCCTTCTCTGGGATCCTCCGGGTTGGGATCACTCTGGTCGCCTCCGCCGGCCGGACTTATCTCGCGCGCCCCGTCGCCCACACTCACCGGATAAAAGATGGGCCTCAAACCCGTTCGCGCCTCATACTCTCGAGCCACCTGCTTTTGAAAATCCGCCAACCTCTTTTCTTCAACCAAGCCCACTGTGCACCCTCCGAAGCCGGCTCCGGTCATCCGGGTTCCGATACAGCCCGGTGCCTTTCGGGCCACCTCATACAGTGCGTCCAGCTCCGGCCCGGTTACTTCGTAAAGGTCCCGCAGGGAGCGGTGTGACTCCAGCATCAGTTGCCCGAATGTGAGCACATCTCCGTCCTCCAGGGCAGCCGCCGAAGCGAGCACCCTGTGGTTCTCTCTCACCACGTGCTCCACCCGGTCCGCAGTCGGCGCGGGCAGATATTTTTTCACTTCCTTCCACTCCTGATGCCCCAGTTCGCCCAGATTGGCCAGCTCAGGCCGGTACCTCTTTATAATTCGGAATCCGTCCTCACATTCCCTGCGTCTTTCGTTATATTTTGACTCGCCGAGATCGCGTTGCTTGCCGCTGTTCGTGATCACCAATCGATATTCTCCTAAGGCCAGTGGGATATGCCTGTAAGCCAAGGTGGCGCAGTTAAGGAGCAAAGCTGCCCCCTTCCGCCCCAAGCCCACCGCGAATTGATCCATAATACCGCAATTCACTCCGACAAAACGGTTTTCAACTTCTTGAGCCAGCCTGACTAAACTGAGCCTATCAAGCCCCGCCCCTGTCAGGATATTGAGCGCCACCGCCGTTACCAATTCGAGCGAAGCCGAAGAGGAAAGCCCGGCTCCCTTGGGTATGTCCCCGTAAAAGCAAATATCCAGTCCCGGAACCACCACTCCCATGGCCAGAAAAGCTTTGATAATTCCTTTCGGGTAGTTGGCCCAGCCATCTTCCGGAGTGTTGACGATGTCTTGCGTCAGGTCACAGGCAACCCGAGGAGCGAACCCCTCTGAAACCAGATGGATAACCCTGTCGTTCCTTGCACTCACTGCGGCCCAAGTGCCGTTGGATAGTGCCGCTGGCAAGACCAGCCCCCCCGTGTAGTCCGTATGTTCCCCGATAAGGTTCACCCGGCCCGGGGCAAAAAAGAAACGCAGGGGCCTATTTCCTTCATGCCCGAAAGCCTGTCGAAATCCATCCCGCAATTTTCCCACCCGGACCCTGCTGTCCGGCTGGATCCTCGATTCATCGTCCGGGGCGAAACTCTGCAGTCCTTGCTCCTCAGTGGCTGCCCCGGACCCGTCCTTTGGAACCGCGTTCTGAGACCCATCTCTCAATCTTGCCGCGATGTTCATAATAATGAATACGTCCTTCTTTTAGCTATTTTTACGAGAGATTTTAGGAGTATTTTAAGATGCGCACGACACGCACGAACTTGCCGCTGTCTCCTTCGCCTCAAGGCGGCCAAGTTCTCACTTACTAACCGGACTTTTTCACTCAGCGTCCCTCGTTAACCAGGTTTTCTCGAGATACTTTTGATACGCCTGTCTCAGCGCTTCCGCCGTCTGCTCCACCGCCTGGGTATTGCAAGCGGCCCAAGCCCCCATCTCCGACGAGGCATAATACTTGATTTTGCTCTCTTCCCTTAAAGGGGGATAGAATTCAATATGGAAATGATAATAATCCCGGGTCTCGTCCTCATGGGCCGCACGTTGATGCAGCACCATCATGTAGGGAAAAGGCCGATCAAAAAGGGTATCCATCGCTCCGATCATCTCTTTCAGGCTGAGGGCCAAACTCCGTTTCTCCGCTTCTGTGAATTCATCTAAGCCCGTCCTGTGCGCTTTGCTCACGATAAATAAGCCGAACGGGTAGTCTGTGAAAAACGGCAGGTAAGCCACGAAATGCTCGTTTTCATAGATAATCCGTTTTCCGAACTCCTCCTCTGTCCGGTTCATGTCGCAGAGAAGGCAGTGCCCCGTCTCGCTGTAATACTCCCGACAATTGGCCAGCTCCGTTTTAATCTTTAAGGGCATCTTCGAATAGGCATAGATTTGCCCGTGCGGGTGAGGCATCGTCACCCCCACTTCTTCCCCGCGGTTTTCAAAGATCATGACGTATTGGTGGAGCGGATCCCGGTTCAGTTCAACGTAGCGCTTGGTCCACAAGTTCACCAGCTTCACGATGTGATCGAGGGAAAGCTCCGGCAGGGTCGCCCGGTGATCCGGGGAGTAGAGAATCACCTCGCACTTACCGTAGGCCTTCTCCACCCGGTACGGCCCCATCCCGGCCACACTCGGTTCCG
Source organism: Acididesulfobacillus acetoxydans (assembly GCF_902729405.1). Classification (GTDB taxonomy): domain Bacteria; phylum Bacillota; class Desulfitobacteriia; order Desulfitobacteriales; family Desulfitobacteriaceae; genus Acididesulfobacillus; species Acididesulfobacillus acetoxydans. Next base: position 2,255,844 of record NZ_LR746496.1, on the reverse strand, counting down.
GCGGCTCCGGCATCAGGGCCGGAAAATCATTGTCATATTTTAGTACTTCATAGTGCTCTGGCACCTTGCCCGACCCTGGACAAAAAGGGCAAAAGTCCTGGGGCATGTTCGGGCGGAACTGCCGTTTGTCCGCCACCATGGTCCAATCCCCCAAGAGAGGGTTATAGCGTAATTCGGTCATAGACGGCACTTCCTTCCTAGCCTTATCCCGCAGTTTTAAAGCCGCCGGACGTCAATACTAATCTGCCATTCGTAGGTACCCCTGCCCGGAACACCGGCCAGAGTTCCCCAGCAATCAGCCACGTCCACCCTATCAAAGGCTCCCGTACTCGGTTCGGGAGCAACATTGTACTGCCCCTGATACGCCCCCTCATTGACCCAGATGCCCAAGTACGGAACTTGCTCCGGAGGAAATGTCAGACGAACCTCCAAACCGCCGCGTTCGTTGCGTAAAGCGCACCAACCCTCCGGAACGGTACCTTGAACGTAGTACTTATCACAGTTCCCCTGCCCGAATGGCACGATTTTGCTCATGTCATAAAACGTTCCCGAGCTATTTTCGGTGATCGGCCACGAATGGATAGTCCCGTAAGCCCCCAGTCTCAAAGGAGATTTACCGACGTTAATAACCCTAGTCACAGATTCCGGCAGCACAATGCGCGTATATTGGTCGACGTTGAAAAGAGGATGAAGGGCCCAAATGAATTTAAAGGCAAAAGGACTTAGGTTCTCGAGTATATATTTGATATCCAGCCTACCCCCCGTTAAGCTCAAGGTTTTTCTCAGTTTGTAGGGAATCCTTACACCAAAAACAGACAATGTCGCCTCTTTAGTGTTGCTATTAACCTGATAATCCCAGGGCAGGGACCATACTTCCCCGTGATCCGGCATTCTCGTTCCTTGCCACGGTCCATCCGGATAGAAGCACTCATCAATTGTGGGAAACATGTCGTCGATCCCACTCATGTCGCCTGTGGCAAAAGATGAATCGTAACCAGATGTCAAGAACCCCGGAGCGGGATTTTGCCACACTAATTCTTTTCCATCCGGTTTAAAAATGAGTGAGGCGATTTTTCCGCCTACACTGGGTACCAAGGTAACCCTGAGCACCTCGTCCTCCAAAACGATGCTTTCCGCCTGACGAAAAACGCTGCTATATAAGTCGCTTGTCATCTCTCCGCTCCCCTATCCAAATTGGATATCCTCACTGCAACCAGTGCCCGATTCTCGTACTTCAAATAGTCACAACCTACCTCTTCAAACCGAAACTCAGTCATTCCTGGCACCACTGCCACGAGTCCTTGCCCTTATTGCAAAATTTGACCCAAGAAGACGGGGATTGGACAATAATCGCTCTTTTGACTTGGCTGTATGCTCCAAGATACCTCCTATTGATGTTGGACAACCTCAAGAAAAGCCAGGATATTCTCAGTCGGAACATCGTTGGGTATGGCGTGGGTCGGTGCTACGATGTAACCTCCGCCCTTGCCCAAGAGTGTCATGAGGCGGCGCGTCTCTGCTTTGACTTCTTCGGGGCTCGCCTTAGGCAGCAATTGTTGGGTACTGATACCCCCATAGAAGGTAATGTCCCGGCCGAATTCCCTCTTCATCTGTTCCACATCATAAATTTCCGGCTGGAAGGTGTTGTAGATATCTAACCCCATCTCGATAAGGTCGGGAAATACCTCATGCACATCCCCGCATGAATGCTGCGCCACGTAAAGTCCCTTGGCTTTGGCTTTGGCGAACATTTTCGCCAAGCGAGGTTTTAGGAACTGTCTCCACAAACCGGGCCCCATGATCATCCCTTTCTGCTGTCCCCAGTCATCCCCGAAAAAGATGCAATCAATATCATATTGCATAGCGATATCCATGACCGCCAAATTGTATTCCACAATCCGGTCCAGAAGTTCTTCGACAAAAGCGGGGTTCAACAAGAAATCCATGAGCAGGTCCGTCATGCCCCTTAGTGTCCAGGCCCGTTCGAATAAGGAAAACCCGATAATATACATGGTAAATTGGTCCTTATGACTGTGGACCAATCGTTCGCACTTTTGCCGAATCAGTGCTTCATCCGGTTTAGGGAAGGTATAATTGTTCAGACTTGGTTCCGTCAGCAGATAATTATCGACGACACCGAAGTCTCCCTCCTGCTCCTTGTTCCAGACCACGCCGAACATATCTCTTTCCCGGTAGTTTCCCAAGTCTACAAAACTCTCGTTGCGCTCCTGGGCAAGACTGTTTCCCACTTTGTCTTCGAACTGCGGATCGCCGAAATAATCGATCAGGCGTTGCCTGACACTGTTGCTCAGATCCAAGTGAAAAGGAATTACGTCCCGTTCCTTTTTATTTAAGGTATCGATAACAAGCTGGTGTCTATCCACTTTCCCACCCCCAGAGTATTGAGATCGAACTATTGAAATTGATTCCCTGTAAAAAGAGAGAAGCGAAGCCTGATGAAAGCGTGGGACCTATTCTAGGAGGCCATCAATTGCTCGGCTTTTTCCACTGCGGTGGCTGCATCGGAGGCATAGGCATCGGCCCCGACTTCATCGGCAAACTTCTGCGTCACCGGAGCGCCACCAACCATCACCTTCACCGGATAGTCTTTCAGCCGTTCGATCGTGTTTTTCATCTGGACCATGGTAGTCGTGAGCAAGGCAGAGAGCCCGACGATTTGCGGTCGATGCTCTTCAACCGCTTGGGCAAACTTATCGGGCGCGATATCCACACCCAGGTCGATCACTTTGTAGCCTGCACCTTCCAGCATCATGCGCACCAAGTTCTTACCGATGTCGTGAAGGTCCCCCTTGACAGTGCCTACCACAATCGTACCCTTGTCCTGCACCTCAGCCTCGGACAACAGCGGTTTGACCACGTCCATTCCGGCATGCATGGCCCGGGCGGAAATCAAAACCTCCGGCACGTAAACCTCATTATTCTTGAATCTGACCCCCACCACGTTCATTCCGGCAATCAGTCCGTCATTGATGATAGCTTGCGGAGAAACCCCTTCGGCCAATGCTTGTTTGGCATACTCTTTTACCTTCTTAGCGTTCCCGCTAATTACTGCTTCAGCCATTTCTTGAAATGTTGACATGTTGAAATACCTCCAACTTGCATACCTACGCGCCGTCCATCCGCGACGACCCTCACACTATGCATTATTTTCCCTAACAGCATCATACATCGCCGTCAGATTCTCCGCCGGCACGCCGCCGACAATATTGTGAATCGTGTTGAACACGAAGCCACCGCCCGGGGCAAAGATTCTCAACCTTTGGTTGACTTCCGCCCGTACTTCCTCCGGGGTACCGAAAGGCAATACCCTCTGAGTATCCACACCCCCTCCCCAAAAAACAAGGGTTTTGCCGTATTTCTGCTTAAGCATCACCGGATCCATCCCGGCGGACGAACATTGCACCGGGTTGAGAATATCAACTCCCGCTTCCACAAAATCGTCAAGCAAACTCACAACAGACCCGCAACTGTGGTAAAAGATTTTCCAATTCGTGTTCTTGTGGATCCAGTCATTGAGTTTCTTGTGAAACGGTTTGTAAAGTTTGCGGTAAATCTCCGGAGAGAAAAACGGCCCGTTCTGGGTTCCGAAATCCGTACCACTGACCCATATAACCTGAATTCTCTCACCTACGGCCTGTCTGTATATCTCAAGGTTTTTCAACGCGATTTCCGACTGCATATCAAAGAGTTCCCGGATGTAATCCTGGTAGAGAACGTGAGCCGTCAGCCAATCTTCCATCTTGCGAATACCATGGGGCACCTTTGTTAGCCAGGGTGCCGGCAATGTGAAAACGTCGCCGAAGCCACCGCCAGCCCAGTTGCCGACGATACCGTAACTTGTGGTTTCGTAGAGCCTCTCGGATTCGCTCTCCAGATATCTAGCCGTGTCATCGTCAAAAACCGTGAAATCCTCGGAAAAATCCCGCCGCGCATTCAGAGCATCCTCGTCATAGTCGCCGCCGCGATCAATATTGTCAAAAGAATAGCCCTCCGCCGGCATCTTCATGCTCGGGGAGACGGACGCATCTCCCTGGGGATATAGGTAGGTGTTTCCGCTGTCATCAACAGAAAGCCGCATCCCCCCCGCCATCATGGTTGGCGTGCCGTCCGGCATTGTCCACGGCTTCCAATCGGTATTCCTAACACCTACCGTATTGACGGGATTCCATAGGCCAATCACGTCCACTCCCAGGGCCTGCATTACATCCCGGTCAACAACCCCCAATATTTGAGCGGGCTCATGTACCGTTATCGGCTTGCTTTGCAACCCCAGCGCTTTCCTTAATTGATACAGCGTGCTGGCATTGATACCGGTCTGAGCCGTGGCTCCCAAATCAAGCGGGACCCTATCCGGTTCTTCGTGGTTGAGCGTGAGTATCAGTCGTTCCCTCGATGTCAGTGTCATGTGCTTACCTCCGAAATTCATTGCAGCGGCAGGGCAATACCTCCACGGACGTTTTCGTGAAGACGCGAAGATATTACCCCTAACGGCCGCTTGAAACGTTACATTAGTTGGCATCCGCCCCCATAATCTGCTTGTAATTGCTTCTGTCAACCATCTCGGCGCCAAACGGATAAACCCCAAATTTTGAACCGGGCTTTTTGTATTTTGCATAGGGGACCAATCCCTTTTGGATCCAATCCATAGCAGCGTTGCCAGCTATTGTACCATCCTCTGATTCGTTCAGATAGGCTGCTGCTTTGAACGCAGAATACGGTTTTTTAAACTCGTCCTTGGCTAGGTAGGCACCCAAGCCCACAACTGTGGCCTGCTTGTCTTTGCCGGCTTGCTCCAGTGCGCGGGTGGCTCCCTGAGCCCCTTCATCATTCGGGGCTACCACAAGCCATGTTTTGATTTCCGGATGAGCTGTAATCGTAGCGGCGGCCACGTTAAATGCCTTATCTGAGGTGCCGTCGTATGGGCTCTGGATGATTTTGCTTGCGGGGAAATCCGGAACCTTTTTCTTGAACTCGTCTATGGCACCCTGCGAACGGGGCACGATCGAAGATACTGTGGGCACAGTCAAAACCAGAAGGGCAGTTGATGCCGGTTCCGCGTCAGACTTGTGAGCGATTACGTAATTCCCCAGCCAATCACCCTGGCTTTGCCCCACCTTATAAGCGTCAAGTTCTAGAGCCGGGGCAATATGATGGCCGTTGGCATCAATTAAGCCGTCATCGTCGGCCATGACCTTAATCCCTGCCGCTTGGCAGCGCTGGACAGTCGCTTGGCTTAATTTCTGATCCGGAGGACAGACGATGAGAACATCGACTTTTTGCGAAATGACGTTATCAAGGTTTGTCATGTACTTATCGGGGCTCATGGCACAGTCGAGAGCGAAGAACTTTCCTCCCCGGGCCTCCACGGCCTTTTTCATGGCATTTGAAGTTCCGATGAACCACTGCTGTGATAGATCCTTGCAAATAAAGGCAACCTTCGGGGTTTTCTTGGGTGCGGCATTTCCCCCCTTGCTCTGGTTCTGGGCCGCATTGGTACCGCATCCTGCCAAGACGAGGGCGGTCACGACCAAGACACTGAGAATGGACCAGACTTTTTTCATTCTTTTTCCCCCTTAATTTTTTTATCATTTATCCCGAATGAGATATCCTTGGATATCCCGGGCGGGATACTTGATCAGGTTTTGGCTTTCCGCTTTAAGTTGCGAACGTAATCAAAGGACAACGCGGCGACGAGCAACAGACCCTTGGCCACTGTTTGCCAGAAGGATTGGACATTAAGAATCATGAGCCCGTTGTTAAAACCCTGCATAATTATTAGGCCGATCAGCGCTCCCCCTAAGGTACCTATGCCGCCGGAAAATGCCACGCCCCCCAGCACTGCGGCGGTTACGGCATCAAACTCCAAGCCGACACTGGCATCCGGTTGGCCGGAACTCATACGCGCCGCCAGGATGATACCGCCCAGCGCCGCAAAAGCGGCTGTCATAATGTAGAGCTTGGCTTTGACGGTTTGGGCATTTATCCCCGCCAGCCTGGCTGCTGTGGCGTTACCCCCTATCATATAAACGCTTCTGCCGAAACGAGTCCGTGCCAGAACGATGCCAAAGATAAGAAACATTACCAGGAATATGATGACTGGGATAGGAATACCGAATATGCGCCCCACTCCCATCGTGAGAAAAGTGTTGTTCATCACGAAAACAGACTTGCCACCGCAAATAATATAAGCTAGACCTCTGAATACCGACATGGAAGCCAAGGTGGCAATGAAGGGTTCCAGTTTAAGCTTGTTTACCATGAGGGAATTCAGGAAACCGATTATTCCTCCTACGACAATCACCACCGGGATGGAAACCCACATGGATAATCCCCATGACAACAACAGTGTCACCAGCACACCTGAGAATCCCGCAACTGAGCCGGCGGAAAGGTCCACCTGCAGAGCAATGAGTAGGTATGTCTCACCGATTGTCACTAACCCCACCATAGATGAGGCGATGAAAATATCAATGATGTTGCTTGCTGACAAAAACTTGTTTTGGGTCAATACCGAAAAAACGATGATCATAACCAGTAACGCAATCAAAAGCCCGACCTTTTCAGCTTTGAAAGCCCGCCCTACGAGGCCAAGGACTTGCTTGTCCGAAGTTATCTCATCATGACTGCCCATCTCTTACCCCTTCCTACATGCCGGCCATTGCCAATTCCAGAACTTTTTCTTCGTTAGCCTCTTTGCGTTTGAGTTCACCGGTTATCCGCCCCTGGCTCATAACAATAATCCGGTCGCATAAACCAAGAACTTCAACAAGCTCAGAAGACACCAAGATGATCCCGATGCCTCTTTTAGCCAAGTCGCAAATCAATTGATAGATTTCCGATTTAGAGCCAACATCGATCCCCTTTGTCGGTTCATCAAGTAGCAACACCTTGGGGTTAGCGGCAAGCCACCTGGCTAGGATCACTTTCTGTTGGTTACCCCCCGACAGCTCTCCAACCTTTTTGTCCACGGAGGGAGTACGTATGCGCAACTCCCGGACGGCATCTTCCGCAAGGGATCTTTCCTTCGGCTTATCCAGAAATCCCATCTTGCTCAGCTTCTTTAAAATAGCTAGGCTAATGTTGTCCGCAATGGACCGCCCCCCAACGATTCCTTGATCCTTACGGTCTTCCGGACAGAGGGCCAAGCCACAGGCTATAGCATCTTCCGGTGCTTCAACCCGTTTCTGCTTGCCTCCGAAGAAGATTTGCCCTGAGTTAACCCTATCCGCGCCGAAAATCGCGCGCATTGTCTCGGTCCGGCCGGCTCCTACCAGCCCGGCAAAACCGAGAATCTCACCCGCTTTGAGCTCAAAACCGATATCGTGAATATAGTCATTTGTGAGACCGCTAACCCTGAGGACAACTTCACCGATTTCTTCGTTCCTGCTCAAGCCATTAAAGATATCCCCCAATTCACGTCCGACCATTAGTTTGACAATTTCCTGTTCTGTAATCGAACGCGTCGGCAACTGGGTTACATATTTTCCGTCTTTTAGGATCACAACCTGGTCGGATATCTGAAAAATCTCCTTCATACGATGGGAAACATAGAGGATAATTATCCCGCTGGCCTTCAGTCTTTCTATAACTTCGAAAAGAGTCGAAATTTCGGACTCAGAAAGACTCGCTGTCGGCTCATCAAAGGCAATAATTTTCGGACTCCGACGATAAGCCTTCATAATCTCAACCATCTGCTGGTACGCTACCGATAGATCTTTTACCTTGGTTGTCGGTCTGATAGGTAGTTTAAATTCATCTATAACCTTTTGGGCCCGAGCATTGAGTTGCTTAACATCTATCAGCCCACTGCGCATGACGGGAATCTCTTCCATAAAAATGTTTTCCGCTACGTTTAGGTAGGGAACCACTTGCCGTTCCTGGTAAATTACACTCACGCCAGCTGCAATAGCTTCCTGCGGCGTCTTAAAATGCCTTTCCGCGCCGTCAATCAGATAGAGTCCTGAGTCCTGCTGGTAGTCACCGTTAAGAACCTTGAGCAGAGTGCTCTTGCCCGCGCCGTTCTCACCCACCAAAGCTAGCACTTCGCCACCGCGGGCTAGAAAGCTCACCCCGTCCAAAGCCTTTACGCCCGGGAATGTCTTCGTTATTCCTTTGAATTCGACTGAACTGTTCAACGTCACACCACGCTTTCCGTGCCTCAGTCATCCGTGCACCCGTAGTCACCTTCGCCTAGACAAGTCAGGCGCAACACGGTCACTTCGCGATTCTCTCAAGGGCTTCTCCTGTGAACAAGCTTGAATATAACTTCCTTTGATTCCTCTGTAATCTGGTCCACATCCCTCGCTACAGTGTCATACTTTCCACCCACGAGAGCATAATCCGGCGCAACATAAGTGGCAAGAATTATCCCTTTAAATTTGATAGCATCAACAAGTTCAGAATAGTATTGTTCTATATGAAGCGGGGTAAAATCACAAACCATTATCGGCAGTTTATTATTATACATCTGTTGCATTTTTACAATCTGGTTGAAGTTTCCCATACAGAAGTTGTTTATTGCCGTTAAACCATCGATTTTAGAAAAATTCTCCAGCTGATGCTCCGCGTTTCCGCAAAAGTGAAGACTCCCACCGCCAAAGGCTCGAAAAACCCTCGAATTATAGGGGACTACGAATTCTTCATAGAGCCGCGGGGAAATGACTGTGCAATCGTCGTCAGAAATCCAGACTCCACCAAACCCTTCTGGCAGAACAATCCCATGAGGAAAAGCACCGCTCGTCATCTTTTGCCCGGCGTGTTTTTTTTGAACCCTTAACCAGGAGATTAGCACCTCGGTGCAAAAATCCATGATCTCGTGTACATGCTTAGGATATTCGTACATCCAGGCAAAGAAGTTCTCGACTCCGCAAAGACCTAAGGCTATATTTAGCGGTCCCTGAGCATCGGTGAAAGATACCGGCATATCCGTATTTTCAACCATATAATCGATACATGCGAGAACCTTAGGCATCAATCCGTCTTCATATGGATCGGGCATCGTCAGCCTTTTAATGTCCTGGGGCTCATTAATTACCTTGCCTGCTACGGCGGGGTCAAGACCCTTCTCAAACGCTATACTACAGCCAAGTGCAGACGGTACCACACCCGTTCCATACCATGGAAACATAAACGGAATATAATCGTCATCTGTTTTCTCAAGATGTTGCTCGATTTTACTCGCTTGATAATTAGATTGCCCTGAAAAAGTAGGTTTGCAAACCGTCCCTTGACCGACCCCCTGGGATCGGAATACATCAGTATGAATCCCCGGCATTGTAGAGGGGTATTCCTTGCCATTTCCTAATTCATGGCGGCCAATCTTCTTAAATTGTAGGTCAGTATGCCAAATCCCACCCAGATGCTAACTCCGCGGTGTCCTCTGAGCAGACTCCTCCCCAGGCCATATTTACGTTTCAAGATGCTAATGGTTCCTTCTCCACCAGCACGCCATGCTTGCAGACGTCGAAACCATCTTTGCCTTTCATGGGTTTGTCGCTTCTGAGTTTTCTTGCCCTTCTTTGGGATGGATATTCGTTTTATCCCCAGTTCGGTTAAAGCTGCTTCATTCTTACCACTGCTGTAACCACGGTCAGTGGCAACAGCGTAAGGGATCCGCCCAGTGTTTTCGATGTGGCGTCTCACGGTGCCCAAGAGCAAACTTTCATCGCTGGGGTTGCCTATATGGATTTTGTAATCCGTAACCAGACGGTCTTCATTCTCTGTGATTTCGGTCTTATAGCCAAATTCCGTCGGGCTCTTCAACTTGCCCTTCTGGATAGGCCTCGCGTCAGGATCATAGAGGCTAATTACCCGTTGCGGGATGTGTGTTTTTCCGCTGTTCACCTGAAGCGTTTGATTGACAATCTTGTCCGTGGTATGAATGAGCTTGTCCAATTTCTCGATCGTATTTTTTAGAGCTGGGCTTATTTGCTCGCCCCAAGTCTCTTCAACTTTATCCATTATCCGATGGGCATCGGAAATCGTCTCAATCGCTTTATCCACAAGCTTATCCGTGATGTTGCGAACCTCCTGTACCGCCTCATGGCTTCGCCGTTTCAAGGTCTTGCCGATTTCCAGTATCCGTTTTTTCGTTGAACGAAAACGATTCCTCATCTTAGGAACTGTGCCACTCACTTGATCGCAAAGGCGGTTCGCCTGTCGGGTTATGGTTTTTACTGCATCCGCCAGCAGATGGGCATCCGTTGGGTAGTGAACATTGGATTCGGTTACTGTAGTGTCCGTACGCAGCCGCCGGTTCCGTGTCATCTGTTCCTGACTCGCCTTAGTAACAAGTTTTTTGTTCAGATCCTCAATGATTTCGTCCCCGTATTTCTGGCTCAGCTTGATCAATGTCGTACTGTGCGGCACTAAGGCATCGAGATCAACGCGGCAGAACCGCCGCCATTTGATACTGTCACTGACTTCGCTAACAAGTGTTTCATAGCCAAATCCATAACAGAATTTGAGAAACATTAGACGGAGATAAGTTTCCACCGGAACAGTTGGTCGGCCAATACGAATATTCCAGTGAGAGAGAAAGGGCTCCATAAATCGCTCATCATCCAAGAGACGATCAACCGTCTTGAGTTCTGGGCTTAGTTCCAGCACTTCCTTCGGCAAAATGGAGTCCCAAATTGTAAGCTGTTCGTTGCGAAGTCGTAACATTTTTTGCCCCCCAAAAAAGGATTTTCATGTCCCTTTGGAGAACCACAGGAACGAGGAATTCTCTAAAGGGTGGTTGTGGAGTTTCGTTGTTTGGTCACTTCTAAATTTCCACAAAATCCTAGTGAATTCCTTTTTGTTTCGAGGGATTTTTGCACAGAGTTTGCTTAGTTTTTCAGGGCAATCTAATTAACCATCGAACTGAAATCTGAAAAATAGTCGTCGGGAGTATCCCTCTGAACCCAGTAATTGACGTCGCAAATTATAACTGGCGGTTCTTTGACCTCTTTGTGATAATAAGCGTTTAGGACCCTTTCATAAGCCTGTTCAAACCGGGTTTTATTCTTAATAAACCTCTCCAAACAAAAACACCTCTGCTCTCTGGGGGGGGGAATTTAAATCTAGTCCAAATCTAAATCAAGTACTTCTCATATCATTCACAAGAATCTTCATTAATTGTATTAAGTTTTCAATTATATATTTTTCAACTGGTTTGACCGTTCTATAAGGGGCTGCGGATAAAAGATTTAGTAACACCTTCCTCCCAAACTATTTGTGCCTAAAATGTATCCGCTGCCGCATAGAAGGCAAATATATTTTCATTGGAAGTATCTGATTGTATGTGATGAGCCGGGGACAAAATGTACCCTCCGCCTTTTCCACATCCTTCAATGAGCCTCTTTACATCGGTTCTGACTAGCTCGGGCGTTCCGAAAGGCATGGTGTGCTGCACATCCAAACCGCCAAATAAGCATATATCCTTTCCGTATTTTCTCTTAATTTCAAATGGATTCATGGAAGCTGGTTGAATAGGATTCAGAACATCGAGCCCAATTTCAATCATTTCCGGAATAATCGCTTCACAGTTGCCGCAGCTGTGATAGGCTATTTTTGTATTGGGATTAGTCTTCTTACACTCCTCAAAAATCTTTGCATACCTTGGTTTAAGGTACTCCCTCCACATAGGCGGCGAGATCATCATATTAGTCTGCGTCGCAACATCGTCTCCGAACCACACCATGTCGACGCCGAGTTGTATATATTTTTTTGCTGCTTTTAACGGAAACTGCATGACCTTGTCCATCAAGGCATGGGCATAATCCTTGTTAAGAGCCATGTCCATCATGAACTGATCAAGCCCTCGTAAATACCATGAGGCTTCGAAGATACTTATCTGGCAGGAACCAATGATCCATTTTTCCTTCCCGTACCGTTTAATAATCTTCCTGCAGTCATCGTATTGGCTTTCTTCAAGCGGATCCGGTATCTGAAAGGAATCAAGCTGACTTTCGTCACCTGCAAGCGGGTGGTCTATGATTTCCGTATAATGGCCGGTATAGTTGGTGACGTTTCTCCACCGAATGCCCCATTTGCAGGTATATTCGGGATCGTTTGAGCCGTAAAAGCTCATTTCCAGGCCAACTGCAGTTTTAACGCAGTCATTGCCCATGGCCACCCCAACATCATACTCACCTTCACCTTTTACCGCCCTTAATCTTTTAACAACCTCAGGCACATATGTCGCAGTAAATGGAACCCTATCCGGTTCTTCATGGCTTAGAGCCATCTGCACTCTTTCTTTTGATCGCAATATCCAACACCCCTCTTGCTCCATATTTTTATCATGAAATGCCGCCCGCTGGCCTGGCCTATAGCGGTTTTGCTCCATTGTTTCGGATCCACGGGAAGATCCCTTTTCATGCACATTTTGCCTCAAAGCACCTCTTCTGTGGAACATTCCTGGATCCCCACTGCCCCTTAATCCATGGCTTATTTCCGATAATCGGTGAGATCAAAAATACCGCCGACTTACGCTATCTAACCTCCAAAAAGTTGATTAAATCAATTAAGTTTATAAGCTTATTATGGATTTGTTTGACCATTCTGTCAAGACTTTTTTTGCGCGAGTCCTATCACTTCGCATGGCACAAATACCGCTGCGGCACGGCAACCTGCTCCCTACCCAAAAGCCAACCTCCACCCTGGCATGACCCTATTAACTCCGCCCTTGGAAGCATCATATGCGGCTAACCCTACAGACGAAGGATTTACACTGCCTATTGATGCGCAATATCGATAATTTTTCGCCCACTGCCCTGCTTGATCATTTGCTCGGCGGCCTGTTGGCAAGAGAACACCAATGCCTGCTTCTTTTTTTCAATCGTCGTAATATCCAAAATCCACCATGAGATTCTGCTCATGGCCCATACATACTCTAAATGGCGCTGTGCTCCCACTAGTCTAGGAGAGAAAAGGACCGGCCAAAGCCGATCCCTTTCCCTTCTCCGCCCATTCTTTATTGGCTGACAAATGTGATACCGCGCAGAGGAATCCGCACAACCGATCGAATTCCGTCGATGCCGCCGCCACTATTCGAATGGAGCAAAGCATTGGTCAACAAGGCTACCCCGTCCTGGATTCCGCCGAAAGCTCCCGTCCAGTAACCGGCGTCCATCCCGACAATGAGTGGCGTGCCGATAGGATAGAGGTCAAACAGAGCCGTCACAAACGGAATGCCAGGAAAGAAACCTGAAGGAGGAAATACCGGCATTTGCAAACACCCTTTCTTATTTCTTATTTCTTATTTGACCGTGAGGTCCAGAAGATAAGAAAACGGGTCGGATTTCTCGCGACTTCAGAGTTTTACGGAGTTTGCCTGTCTTCCCATTGTCAGCGTATGCGGCTTGTCAGAGAAACGTTCTTCCTCCGCGTCGTACTTCTTTCACAGGTGAACCGGTCATTTTCTGCCGGAATTTAACCTATCTCTGAAACTTTTTCAAACGTTTTTGCATCACGGCAACTTCGATAATGGAAGCTAAATTGCGGCCCGGTCGAACCGGGATAATGATTTCCTCCAGGGGAATCCCGAGGATTTCCCTGGTTTTCATTTCAGCACCCAGCCGGTCATAGGCTTTGCCTTCTTCCCACTCCTCTAAATGAACCACAAGATGGATGTCCTTCTCGTCACGCACCACGGCGGCCCCAAACAGCTTAGTGACATCCATGATACCGAGGCCCCGGATTTCCAACAGGTTCTTGATCCTTTCAGGGGCCCGACCGCGCAGACTCTCTTCGTCGACGCGGCGCACTTCCACGGCGTCATCCGCGATCATTAGATGCCCATTCTTGAGCAGCTCCAAAGCCACTTCACTTTTGCCGATACCGCTCTCCCCTGTGATCATCACCCCGACCCCGAAGACATCCACCAGTCCACCGTGTACAATCGTGCAGGGAGCTAAATGATTGGTCAAATAGCGAATCAGGACATAAAAGAGACGGGTGGTCGACTTATTGGTCGTCATTAAGGGGATTTCCCGCTCGTCGGCGAGAACCCTAAGTTCCTCAATGACCGGAAGGCCGCGCGTCACAATAAGCCCCGGCACCTCTGGTACCAGCACCTTCTCCAGATGATTCATCCGCACCGTCGGTCCAAGCTGTTCAATCAGACCCATTTCCGTACGCCCGTAGACCTGAAGCCGGGAGGGAGTAAGATAAGTCAGAAAACCCGCCAGTTCCGCACTGGGCCGTTTTAAGGTCGGATCCGTAATCTCCTTGCCGAGACCCTTAAAACCTGCAACAACATCAAAGGCGAATTCATCGACCAATCGTTGTACTGTCAGCATACCCAATCGACCCTTCCCGCCAATATAAGTTGATTCCCTGGCTTCATTCATTTTCGCCAGCTATTTCGTCCTGCCAATCTTAGCATATTTAAGTCGGATCCTCCACGGGTATCCGGTTTAATGGCTCCATATCGCCGGCCATACCTTAAACCGGTGTTCTAACAAAGCAAATGAACTCCTGTTGGCTGGAAAACCGTTTTTTTGGGATTTCTCACCTTTTACTGTTTATCCTGAAACTGTGACGGTCAAGCTCCTCCATGCAGAGCAAGGCGGAGATAAAGTTCTGCCGAGAAAAGGGCCACCCCCATAGCGCTGATGGCAAAATCCCACGCGTTGAACCTCAGGGTTTGGCTCTGAGTGACCTTGCGCGTAAAGCCAAACCCCCGATTCAGCATCGCCATGGCCAGGGAATTGGCCAGAACAATCGAATAGATGAGCAGAGGCACCATGAGCGGAATATATGCCTTAAAAGGCCAGACAAGCCCTTTGCCTTCAAACTTGGCCCCACGCGCCTTCTGGGCATCCAAGATCTGCCGGCGTTTCTGATCCAGAGCAGGAATGAAGCGCAGGGCAGTCGTCAAAGTGAAAGCAGCCACAGGGGGCACACGCCACTTATGCAAAAGGCGAACAAACTCCTCAACCGGAGTTGTCGTCGTCAGAAACACGGTGGCAAAAACCATCATGAAAATTCGCCACAGGAAGTTCAAACCGGACTCAATTCCGCCTTTGGTCAAGGCTAGGGTATGACTAGGCAGGACATAGAAGATTACGTCACTGTTCGCCCCTGCGAGACTCGATCCGCAGCGCAGCGCATCGACCAAAACAATGAGCAGAAAAACCGGCAACAGGGGAAGAAGTGCTCTGATTATCCGTTGCGGTCGCGCCCCTGCCGCCAGTGCCAACCCTCCGATCAGCGCGGTTAAAGTCAGATTGTAGATGAGGCCCTTGAACAGATAGGCTGAGACAGCCGCGATGAGAAAGAGAAGCATTTTTGTCCGCACGTCCAGCCCCTGCCAAAACCTCCCTCTGTGCTTCTCCTGCGTGTACTCACTCTCCTCGCGGCTATGCTCCTCACAGCTATTCTCCTCAGACTCATTCTCTGCGTACCGCATTTCATCCGGCAAAGCCAAGTCCTGAATCCGGCAATCCCGCCAGATCCGCCCTTTTCTCAGCACAATCACACGACTGGCATAGGTCTGCACCAACTCCAGATCATGGGAGATCATAATAATGGTCGTACCGCTTTGATTGAGCTGCTGAACAAGAGCCATCAGCTTTTGTATTCCGAGCCGGTCCAGGCCGGCCGTCGGCTCATCAATCACCAGAATTTCCGGCCGCAGCGCTATGATTGAGGCCACGGCCAACATCTGGCGTTGACCTCGGCTCAACACATAGGGATGCTTGTCACGGGCACCGCTCAAACCGGTGACGCCCAGCGCCTCTTCTACCCGTTCGGCCGCTTCGCTGCTCTTCAGCCCCAGGTTCTGCAAGCCAAAGGCATTCTCTTTTTCGACGGATCATGGCGCCTCCACCTCTCCCGGAACTTCATCCATTTTCCTCAGATTCGCTTCCTGTCTTAGACTTTATGCGGAATCTGACTGCTAACTAACCGATCCCAGACGCACGATGGGGACAGAACAGCACAACTGCCGCCGAACTTGCAAAAGAACATCCGATGCTGCAGTTTTTTCTACAGTAACCACAGCACAGGTAGCCGGTCCTCCCGACTTCTCCAAGTCTGGCTTCTCTCCGGAGAAAGCATCCTCTGCCCGCTCCTCTCTCTTTTCCACTGGGTTCACATCGCAGAATTCCAACCCCAATCCTTCCGTAAGTGTCCGGATCTCGCCCAGAATCCCCTTGGACCCCACCGGGACAATGTCATGGACAGCGGGTGTGCCCCGTAAAGCCCGGATCAGCGGAGTTTGTACAATCTCGGGGTCTTCCGGACAGCTGACTTCAGAGCCCACCTTGGGCAACCCCAACAAATATACAGCGTCACCCGGCTTCGTCATCCCAATCTGCAGCTTACCGGCCTCAATCAGTCCCACCACCGTGATCCCCAAGCCGGTCTCCCGGGTAATCATGTTTTTTTCGCAGCTGATAGCGAGAGGCAATGTCTCCTCGCTTACCTGCCGAAGTTCGGCACGGATCCCCCGGAGGATTTCCTCTCCGGTAGGATCGGGCTCATTGCAAATAGCCGCTGTCACGATCCGCGGTTCGGCCCCGGTGGCCAGCACCTCCAGAAGTGCAACCCGCGTGGTAAACCGACCGGTAATGTACGCGGGTATCCGGACTCGGTCCATTTCTTTCTCCCCAATCGCGCCACTGGAATCGCAGGTAGCCACCAGGCAAAACCCTTGCGCCGTAGTGACTTGCACATCGCGTCCCTGATAACCCATTTTTCACCTCCCAACCCCAATTTGGCCGAGACGGAAAACCATGGACCGCCTGGACATAAGAAAAAGTCCATAGTCACCCTCCTCTTTGGTTCATAAACCGAAGTGGAAAATTGACCATGAACTTTACCATTGCTCATGAACGTCCGGTCACAGGCAGGTCTCCTGGCTCGGCTTCATCGTTCTGACACACCTTCCCGGTTTTCCAGTGGCTGTGAGCATCAAAACTCTGCCTTACAGTGGCGGGTCCGTCCGGGGTTCACACCCGGTTCCCTATTCTCCCCCTCTGGGGCACCTGTTACCTTTTCTGAATTATTTTTATTCTACACCGGTCCGCGAGAATGGTCAATATCAAGGGGGGCACTACAATTCTCGCAGACAAAACTCTCCTTTGACGGGATTAAATGCGTCACGTGGCGGCCGCAACACTCACAAACCGGAGGTTCAAGCTCACCCATGACCGGGTTAAAGAGGACCGTATAAGGCAGCACCTTGTCCTTATGCTGCAGCTCGAGCCTGACCCGGAGGCAAGGGACATGATAGGCTACCACATGTTCGAGACGAATCTCGACCTCTACCCTAAAGCGTTCGTCCAGATCTCTTTCCCGCCGCTCGCGGTCCGCCAAAATGGCTGCCAACTGCTGTTCGAGGCGGGTTTTTACACAATTTTCACAGGCGTAACTTCGGGCGGTTCCCGCCCTACAGAAAATCTATGTTTAGGCCATGGCACTCAGTCCACGCTCTAAGATGAGTTTAGCACTCACTAGATCCCGATCCATCTCTAATCCGCAAACGGGGCACTCATGGAGACGGACACTGAGGTCTTTGGGGACATGCGCTCCACATAAGCAGGTTTGCGATGTGCCCTTGGGGTCAACTAGAACGTGTCGTTTCCCCTGGCGTAAACTTTTGTACTCAATGTAGTCTCCGAATTTCCCCCATCCGGCATCTTGGATGCTCTTGGCGAGTTTGTGATTTCGGATCATGTTTTTTATCGTTAGATTCTCCATGATAATAACGTCATGGTTCTTGACGATTTGAGCACTTGCCTTGTGGAGAAAGTCCCTGCGTTGGTTGGCGATTTTGGCGTGTACTTTGGCGACCTTCGCTTTGGCCTTCCCTCGGTTGTGTGAACCTTTCTTTTTGCGGGAAAGCTTGCGCTCCACATTCGCCAGTTTTTTCTCCGTCTTGCGGAAGTTGCACCCGCTCACCAGCCGCTTACCTACGAATCGCTTTCGTCAGGTGCCAGCTCTCCCAGAAGGCGCTCATCCAGTTCTTTCACAGCCTGGTAATGTTCTTTCGCAGAAGCCAAACGCTCACCCAGCTCCGTCATTTCCGCGTTAAGCCTGGCATCATCGCTTGAACGGGCCCAAATATCCATGAGAAGGTCTTCGAAATCCCTCTTTTCCGTGAGATCGCCCAAGATCATATCCAGTTCGCCCACGACCAACTGAAACATGTTGATTTTGGCATCGAGCAATTCCAACAAATGCGCTTCGATCTTATCGGTCGCCGAGAGATTATAGATCCTGACGTTCTTCTCCTGGCCGAAACGGTGGATGCGTCCGATCCTCTGCTCTATGCGCATGGGATTCCAAGGCAGATCATAGTTAATCATCTGATGGCAGAATTGGAGATTGCGCCCCTCGCTGCCGGTTTCCGTTGAAACTAAGCCGTCAGCCTCTTCGGCAAAAAACCGGACCTGTTCTTCCTTCTCCTGCCGGCGCAAACCGCTGTGCAGTTCGGCCACTTTCCAGCCCGCGTGTCTCAAGGTTTTGGCCAAATAGCGTTGGGTCGCTGAAAAACCGGTAAAAATAATAACCTTATCCTGAATCTTGGGCAGCAACCGGAGCACAGCTTCGACTTTAGCCCGACGGGGGATAGCTTCAGCCTGCCGCGCCAAACCAGCCAAGGGGCGGCGCAGATCGTCGGGGTAGTCGGGAGAGACCGCCATTTTCTCCAGGGTAGGCAAAACAGCTTCAATGCTGCTGCCCGCTTCGCGTTGCAGGACCTTGAGAACGAAGGCACTGATCCCCGCCCTGCTCCCGGCTTGCGCCTTGTCTCCTTCGCGTTGGTAGTAACCACGGACAAAGCCAGTGAGTCGGCGATAAAAAGCCATTTCATCCGGACTGAGTTCGATCCGGACGATATCTGCACTTCGCCCGCCGACAATAGCGCCGGTCTCACTGCGACGGTTACGCACCATGACTTCCCGGATCAGCTGTTTCAGGGTTTCCGCGTTTTTGGGTTTCAAGGGATCCCCTCGGGTTATATATTTGTGTTTAAACGAAGCCGCCGTCTCCAACTGACCCGGAGAGAGCAGCGTAATCAGGTTAAACAGCTCTTCCAAATCATTTTCCACCGGGGTCGCCGTGAGCAGCAAGATGTATTTCTTTTTCAACCGGCTCACCAACCGATAGGCCTGCGAACGCTGGTTCTTCAAATGATGAGCCTCATCGATGATCACCAGGTCATAGTTGAGCGCGAGAACCTGCTCCTGCCTGGCCGCCCGCTTGACTGTATCAATAGAGGCGATAATCCTGGGAAATTCCCGCCAAGGATTGTCGTTAGCGCGAAACTCGGGGCTATCGTAGACAGCAAAGTCCAAATTGAACTTGTGCTGCATCTCTTCCTGCCATTGTTCGACCAAGGACGGGGGTGTGAGAACAAGCACCCGCTGTACCAAACCCCGCAGGATATACTCCAGCGTAATCAAGCCTGCCTCAACCGTTTTGCCCATGCCCACTTCGTCACATAATAAAGCACGCCCGCGTAAGCGCATAAGAACATGGCGAACGGTCTGCAGTTGATAGTCGAGCGACTGGACATCGCGAACCGCGTTTAAGGCCATTAAAGTCTCAAAGCTGGGGTGTACAGCCAGTTCCAAGGCCTGCCAGCGCAAATACAGATCATCCGCCGGCGAGAAACGTCCCGCTTCAATTTCATCCAGCAGCAGTGACGCCTCTCGGGGAAAGAAGAATATTTTCACAGAGGACGCCTTGCCGGACATCCCTGCAGACATCTCTGAAGAAGACATAATGGGAGTAAAGGACCAGGACTCTGCAGTAAAATCCATCGCTGCGTTTTCCGGATCCTGCACCGGCTTGCCTGGAGCCATCGCTGGTCTGCTTGAATCCCTCTGCGGTTTACCCGCTTCCTTCGCTGATTTGTCTGGATCCGCCGGTGATTTGCCTCGATCTTTCGCTGCTTTGCCGGGACCCGTCGCTGGTCTCCTTGAATCCCTCTGCGGTTTACCCGCTTCCTTCGCTGATGTGTCTGGATCCGCCGGTGATTTGCCTCGATCTTTCGCTGCTTTGCCGGGACCCGTCGCTGGTCTCCTTGAATCCCTCTGCGGTTTACCCGCTTCCTTCGCTGATGTGTCTGGATCCGCCGGTGATTTGCCTCGATCCTTCGCTGCTTTGCCGCAACCCGTTGCTGGTCTGCTTGAATCCCTCTGCGGTTTACCCGCTTCCTTCGCTGATTTGTTCGGATCCGCCGTTGATTTGCCTCGATCTTTCGCTGCTTTGCCGGGATCCGTCGCTGGTCTGCTTGAATCCCTCTGCGGTTTACCCGCTTCCTTCGCTGATTCGTTCGGATCCGCCGTTGATTTGCCTCGATCCTTCGCTGCTTTGCCGGGAGCCATCGCTGGTCTGCTTGAATCCCTCTGCGGTTTACCCGCTTCCTTCGCTGGCCTATCTAGATCCGTCGACCGTTTCTCCTAATCTACCGTCCGAACCGGTCGCGAGGCCATGGGTGCGTCAGCTGCCGGTCTTACCTGCGGCAGAGTCTCCGGCTGAATCACTTGAGTCCGTTTTGGCGTCACCCCGCCGGTTGTTGAAAGAGCGGTCTTCGCCATCCCCGCCTTCGGCTGTTTCGCTGTCCTGTCTCGGACCGCCTCATCCGACCTCAGCCCCGGTGTTCGCTTGACAGGAGCACTCTGCGTCGTCTTTGTTTCGCGGGGCTGCTTTGTTTCTGTCTGGACCCGTTTTGACACCCTAGACGTTGCCTCGGCTTCGGGAGGTGTCGTTAAGGGAGCATTCCGGAGCGCCTTGGTTTTGGCCTCCCTGCCCGTCTCGGCTTCGGTCAGCCGCGGCGTCTTCGTCTTTGCCACGTGCAACGCCTTTGCCTTGTGCGGCGCCTTTGCCTCGTGGGGCGCCTTTGCCTTGTCCTCCTCCGAAGTATTGGCCAGACGGCCAAGCGTCATCTTTACCTGAGAATGTGACTCTGTGTTTTCCGAAAAACCATACTCAAAAGACAATTGCTTGTACTCCACCGGTGCCGAATCCTGCCCGCTTTTTGTGAGTGCCGCAATCCGGTAGTAATTCTCACCTAAGTAACTCATCTCTAACCAGTCGGCTTCCTGATTTTCCAGGAATTCCACCAATTGGGACCCTTTCAGAAAAGTCGCCGAAGAATTGACCCTGGCCATGATCCAACGGCCCTGCTCATCCAGCAGAACCACCTTTTGTTTAGCCAAAGGGCCGAAGATCCCCTTGAGCTTGTCCTCAAGCGGCAGGCCCTGGAGCACTCTCAGTTCCTGTGGCAGCTTAAAAGCAACCGTGTTGGCTGATTCCGGCATGGATACCCTGTCACTCCCTAACGACTAACCCCTTTACCCTTCGACCCTCCCCTGGCCATCTTAGCCTGACAAGGGTTCACAAGCTCGATCAGGCTGTTCCTTGACGTTAGCACCATTCTAGCACGTTTTCCCAGTCAGGTGAACCCTCGCATCCGCACTCGCGCGGACACTCCTGACCGCAAAACTGTGGCCTTCTCCTGCCAGCGCCAACCGTCTTTCATAGGGTTGCCTACTTAAAGCTGCATATTGAACCCAAACTTCCCGAACAGGAGCCCTGCAATAATCAGAAGACGAAAGGCTTCCCAATATGTTATCTCCCTGATGTTAAAAATCCGGGGAATAGTAATGTTCCAAAGCCACATAAAGATTCTGCTTACAAGAAAAAAGAAAGCAATCCAGATGACTAAAAATAACGGCGGTAGCGGTGGAAGAATTCCTCCAAAAACTGAATGTCCAACCATTTCTATCACTCCTGTAATAATTTTCATTGGAATATCATGGTTTCTCCTTTTGAACTAACACCCTGTCCAACATACTTACCAGAATACCTGTCCTCGGATATGGCCGGGGGAAACGTTCCTCATCCCCCACTCCCCCAAACGCTCCCGGCGGCAATTAGCTTTCAAAATAGTGCCCCCGGAATACCGCCGATTTTGGCTATGGGTTGGAGCCAAAATGACTGCCTCACTTTCCACAACGCTCCCAGCGGGAGATTTACCTTCGATAGGGAGCGTCACACCTTCTTTTGCAAAGTGAAGAACAGAGCCAAATACCCACCCTCGACAGAGCGCTCCGCGCTTGGGTTGGCCCCATATGTAGCATTTCTACATGTTTCAGCGTATTCCTCCCAGGGCGCGACAAATAAAAAAGCCCTGTCACGAATTTGCCAGACGTCAACACCCTACCTCGTCTGAGCAATCGGTCCTCCCGCCCATCTACACTGTTTCCGACAGACCACCCAAGCGCGGAAAGAATATGAACGACTATTTGAAAATCATCCTGAAGATACGGCAGCATTGGAACGCGAATAAGTTTTTTCTGCCCTTACACACAAATTCAAACTTCTTGATTTCTGTTATCATATATGATAACAATCAAAGCGGGACTCGGCATATACTAAGATTAGAGGTGTATCCATGGAGTGGCCAGTGGAATACTACAAAAAGGAAAATAGCAGCATTCCCGTCCTTGATTATTTGCTAACCTTAGATGCAAAAATGAGATGCAAAAATGCGGGCAAAAGCCTATAGTGAAATTGAGCTTCTTGAAAAACATCGCTCCCAATTAAAGGAACCCTATGTAAAGCCGGTGAAGGGTATTCGATATAAAGGAATTTTCGAACTGCGCGTTAAATTTGCGTCGAAGGTGTGAGGATGAGTAAAGCAGGAGTAAAGTTTTCCGAAGTGAAAGAGCTTTTAATGAAGGATGAAGAATTCAAAACGGAATATGAAAAGCTAAAACCGCGTTATGATGTGATTTCCCAAATCATTGAAGCGAGAACCAGCCAGAACATTACCCAGGAAGAATTGGCACTCCGGGTTGGAACTCAGAAATCCAATATCAGCCGCCTGGAAAGCGGAACGTACAATCCATCCCTTGACTTCCTGGCCAAAATTGCCCGTTGCCTTGGGAAGGAGGTACAGGTTACATTAAAATAGAACCGTAGGAAAGTGTTAATGGCACTACAGGCAATAAAGGCACTGAAAAAAGATCAGTGTCTTCTTTTATGCCTCAAAATCAAGAAAAACGGCTTTGCTTTTATGAAAACCACCGACCTTTCCCTTTCGGCCGCTTATCTTCGAGACAACCGTATGCGAAATGATTCATTCTTCCAAAGCCAGATAGGCCTTTTCCCCGATCCCCTTTCCCAGACTGGGCAGCTCCAACAGCATTAAGCCAAGGTTCAAGGTTTTCGGGTCCGGATAGCCCCGGAGCACGTCAAACAAACCCACCGATTCTTGTGCTTCATTGGCTATGCCAAATAGCACCTTGTGACTTTCCTCTACGCCATCAGGCCTTTCACTGAACAGTTCCAGAGCCGCACCGGGTCTAACCGGCTCTTCGTCCTCGAACGTGAGGTAATCGGAACATCTCTCGAGCAGAGCCTGGACGTTCGGAAGATCTTCTCTTGTGAGTTCTCTCAGCGTAATTTTCACTCCATCATCCTCCTCAGTTCTGGCACCGCGTCTCTAACATCTAAGGGTTCACGATCTCGGGTTATAGCTCATAGTGCAATCACCCGATGTCGCAAACCCTCTGTGTGACAAACCTATCCCTGACAGCCGACTCCAAAGAAACTCTAACCTTGGTACAACGGATTCCCTCGTCTTTAGCGCAAGGATCTCTACGATTGCTGGCTAAGCGCAAATTCGACCGCCCCTTGCGCGTGAAGCAACGTGGTATCGAATATCGGGACACTGGAGTCCTCCCGCTTAACCAACAGTCCGATTTCGGTGCAGCCCAGAACAATGCTGTCAGCCCCTCGTTCAATTAAATCTGAGATAATTCTTCGGTACTTTGCTCTTGATTCGTCCACAATACGTCCTAGGCAAAGTTCCTGAAAGATGACCGTATTGACAAAACCCCGGTCCCTTTCCTCCGGAACCAGAACCTTTAGGCCCTGAGCTTCAAGACGCGCTCTGTAGAAGTCCTGTTCCATGGTGTATTTTGTTCCCAGGAGCCCCACCGTCTTTTTGCCGTCCGCAAGCACGCGCCGGGCCGTAATATCCGCAATATGAAGCAAAGGAATCCGGACTCTTGCTTCAACTTCCGTTGCGACCTTGTGCATGGTATTCGTCAAAATGAGCAAGAAATCCACACTGTACAGAATACACTTGGCCGAGTGCAGACCACCCAGCCGGCGTTTCACTTCTTCGTTGATACATTCGGCTGCCCGCTGTCTGGCAGTCGGGACAGCTTGTCTGCTCACTCCACTCGCAAACCTCGCAATAAGTCCAGCACATACCGAGCATTCTTTTATCCAGCATGACAACTTGTCCTCCCAACACATTTCATAATCTTAGGCAAGCCCGGAGATCCTCGAAAAAGCCGCCTACTCCTTATACACCCTGTAGCCTCCATCGACCGGAATGACAGCCCCTACTAAGTAGTTCGCCTGCTCTGAGGCTAGGAACAGGGCGATATCCGCAATTTATTCCGGTTCCGCCAAGCGGCAAAGAGGAACCAGTGCCTCTCATTCTAAAGAACTCCCATATTTCCCAACGCCTCTCTCAAAGCAAAAGGTGTCGTAAGTGTATGCTAGGGAAGCCCGAAGGAGTTGCTCCAAGAACGTTTTCCTCTGTGTCGTCAATAAACAATGATTCTTTCGCCCGTTCGCCTTGATTCTATACATCCCGATAAGTCGATCAAAAATCTCTTTCTCTGGTTTCAGGAGTTTCTCTTTGAACGAGAGGATGCTGTTAGCAGCCACTCTAATCTGGACCGGCATAAGCGAATTATTCTGGACTGTGTCCGTCAGTCCGTCCGTCTGTCAAAAGGGCATAGCATAGCAAAGAAAAGGGCCGGTTACCCTAGGGTACCGGCTCCTAAACACTTAACGGTTCATTTTCCGTAGTAACTCATTCTAGCCCTAAAGGTTAGGATATCCCCCCTTGCCTCGCGTAATTTCTCCACAAAGACTTTTCGAAACCAGACGGTTCTGTTTCGGGTGGGCGGATACTGGCAGAACTTATCGTTCACCTTACATATCGCCTCGATCATTTCGGATGGGTCATACCCTAAACTGTTTGGGCTAGAGTATAAAGTCCGAAAGCTGGCGGTATTGCCTGTCCAGGAATTGCCCGATATAATGACCATATCTTTGGAAAGGAAAAGGATGCCTCGTTAACCGTAAATCCGCCATCAACAGATTCACGAGAGGCATCCCTCAAAAAGGATCATGGTTATTATATCAAAATATGATCTAATTGAAGACCCCCTTACTAAAGTTTTTTGTTAGGTGTGCAGAGTCCGTCCCTTGTCCTTGCTGCGGAGAACAGCTCAGCGTCATCGGAAGTCGAAGAAGGAAAATAAAAACCCGTTCTGGGCAAACCCGGGTGCTAATCATTCGTAGATTGCGTTGTGCGCAGTGCAGGCGAATTCATCACGAACTGCCTGACTGTATCGTGCCCTACAAACGTTATGAATCTTCCTGTATCGAATGCGTCGTTCTGGAGGGTTCTGAGCCTACCGACGTTGCGGCAGATAATGCCACATTGTACCGTCTGCGAGTGTGGTTTATCACGATCCTCCCGTATTTTCTGAGCTGTTTAAATGCCATTGCGATTCGTCTTGGGCAAGACCCTGTGGAGGAGCCGTCCGTCCCCACACTTTCTGCACACCAAAGAATTGGACTTTACGTTGGACATACATCCGGTTGGCTGGCGAGAATTGTCCGCCCCCTCGTCAACACAAATTCCTGGGTACAGACCCGTTCTGCATTTCTGTCCGGAAACGCCTGAGGTAGACTGAAAATCGAAGTCTACCTAAGAGAGAGGAAAGGTGTTTGCGGATGAAAGATCAAAGAAAAGCCGAGGAGATTGCGGCCGAGCGTGTTCAGCTTTTGTCGCCTCTCCTGACGGAAGGGCTCGATCCGGCCAAAGCACGGGAGCTCAAGTACCAACTGTGCCTTGCCCACGGAATTTCCGAGCGAACCCTACGGCGTTACTTAGAGACTTATCATCAAAAGGGATTTGAGGGTCTCAAACCCCAAGGAAAAGGTCGAAAACCAACGGAGACGATCGCCCCAGAGCTTCTGGAACAAGCGATTCTGTTGCGTCGGGAGGTACCCCGCCGGAGCATTGCCCAGATCATTCAGATCTTAGAATGGGAAGGCAAAGCGAACCCTGGAGAACTCAAACGCTCCACCTTGCAGGAAAAACTCACAGAGCGCGGTTACAGCACGCGCCAGATGCGGATGTATGCCAGTACAGACATCGCTTCCCGACGTTTTCAAAAGCGGCATCGTAATCAATTATGGCAATCCGATATCAAATTTGGCCCATACCTTCCGATTGGCCTCAAAGGCTCCATGAAACAAGTGTATCTGGTCACCTTCATAGATGATGCGACACGGCATGTGTTGCATGGGGCCTTCTATCCGACCCTTGATCAAATGATCGTGGAAGACTGTTTTCGAATGGCTATTCAAAAGTGGGGATTGCCGCAGGGGGTGTTCTTTGATAACGGAAAGCAGTATAGAACCAAAGCAATGAGCCGAACCTGCTCCAAACTTGGCATCCGTTTACTCTATGCAAGGCCATATGCCGCAGAATCCAAAGGTTATGTTAAGACTTCCGTTATGTAAAGAAATGCGATTCCAAAATGCGGAAGCACCCTGTTTTGGTGTTATATATCTTTACATAATAATCAGGAAGTGTTACTCATAGATCAAAACATCAAGGAGGGTTTGATTTATGGTAACTGACTTTAAAACATTGGTTTCTTTATGCGAAGACGAGCTAAACAGTCGGGAGTATGCCGCTATACACCTCGGCAGAATCAAAGCAGAATGGGAAAATCTCGCTAATTGGATGGAACTGCAGAACTACACGACTTTTTCCGAATCAATGGGCTTGTAGATTCCGGGGTGGATTTGATTTACATACGGGATTTGCTTGGCCATGTCAGTGTTAAAACAACGGAGGTGTACGGAAAAGCAGATGCGAGGCGAAAACGTGAAGCGATTGAGGCAGCCAGTAAAGAAATCGTTCCAGCAGAGACAGCGGAATGGGATAACAATACTGATTTGAAACAGTGGCTGAAAACATTCAACCGAAGATGATTATGTAAAGAAATCTCGTTGGGACTTTCGTTATTTCAAGGATTTCACCGAAAATCTTTACATAACGGAAGTCTTAACATAACCTTTGGCAGCGGCATCCTGGGGTGAAGTATGGATCAGTTTACAGCCCAGTAAGGTGGCAGAGCGCATTAAGGATTTGCCCATATACGGAGAACCTCGGTCGACATACAAACTATTGGGAATGCCATAGTTGGCCACGGCTCCCCTAAAGAGGTGCATGACCCACGCTTCATTGTCCTCAAAGACATACCAGGCCGCAACCACAAAGCGGGCAAAGTCGTCGATAAATACGATCGGCTTGGCCAGCCGCGTCTTCTCCGGCTGAGTCGGATCGACGACGTAGAGATTAGGTCCTTTGGTATCCGCCAGCCAGAGCCATTGCGGATAGGGAGACTCATAGGAAAGCCGGACTTTGGCGCTGTTGTTGTGGCTGGGGAGGATGCCTGTTGCCTTAGGGTGTGACGGTCTAGACTCAGAGAGCGTAAATAGCGGGCAATGGTCGATTCCGAAGGGATCGACGGAGTACTCGTTTCCGGATGAGCCATCAGTTCTTCACGTAACTGGCTGACACTGCGATAGGTGTTTTCTTGGCGCCATGTCCTTAAAGCGGCTTTTTGTTCTTCCCCTAGATTCCGGAAGGTATCCCGGTCTTTGCGCTCTTTGGGCCATAAGGCTTTCCCCTGATCCGGATTTTCCCGGTATTCCTTTAGCCATTGGTAGAGGAGTGACCGGCTTAAGGTTCTTTTACGGGAAAAGGGAATGGAAAAGGTCTTTTCAGTCAATTCGTCAATGAGTCGGGAACGCTCGGCCGGCTCTAAATCCCGAAGCTTTAAGACGATGGTTTTTCTGAATTCCTGAATCTTCTGTCGTTCATGGTTCAGACGATACACCACGGCACCTCCCTTAAGACTTACGAGGAGCTAGAGTGGCGAGTCCTTGTACAGCCTGCATGAATGTTTGGTAGGTGGAGTGTGGCCACCAGGGAAAGGGGGGCTGCAGATGGTTTAAGAAGTTCGCCAATTCATCCACACTCAAGGTCGAACGCCGCAGGAGCTCGGCCGTGTAATGGCCTGGATCCACGGATAGAGTGCGGGGACTGACGGTGGGCGGCAATTTTCCTTTCTTCTCCAGTTGCAGGCGTTCCTCTTCCGTCGCTTCCTGCCACCAGTCAATCAGGTGGGCCGTTTGATCTTTGGTCAGGTAAAGGCGCCTCACCAGAGCCATGACCCGACTTTGGTCGTTGCCCTGGGGCAACCGGGCGAGTTCCTGAGCCAGGCGAGGTCTCAGCTGGCCTTCATCCAGGGCCCGCTTCACCGTGAGGTCTAAGCCGGTGAGCAATTTTAAGCGGCGGCTGACCCAAGACTTGCTGTGCCCCCACAGGTCACCGACTTCGGCCAGGCTAAAGCCGCCTTCCCGGATCAGCCCTTGCATCATCATGGCCTCTTCTAAGGCACTGAGAGCTTTCGTGAGTAAATTCGCTGTACAAAAGATGATTAAAGCCGTACGCGGGTCACAGGGGTAAACGTGGCCCAAGATCGTTTTCTGCCGCAACTGGCGTACGGCCCGTACCCGGTAATGTCCATTGAGGATTTGGTAGCTGCCCTCTTCCAGAGGTTGCACCAGGATCGGTTCCAAGAGCCCACTGACTCGGATGGAGTGCGTTAAGCTATTTAGGTGGCCTTGATGGTAATAAGCGAGGCGCAAGGGGTGATCCGCTAATTTGTGGCAGGGCAAAGCCAGAACACTTCCCCTATCTGGCGGATCCAAGGTGGAGTTGTCCTTCTTATTCATCGTCCTTCTCCCTTCCGGCCAAAACTCTCGGTGGTTTTGGCCTTAAATTTAAAATTCTTGGGCCAGCTTCAGTCTACCAAGAGAGATGGACTTCCAGGGGTTTCTTTTTCTTTTTTGGGTTTTAGAGCCTATGTTCAATAGTGTTCAGGCCGTGTTGAGAACACGGTCCTTTTTCCGCCCTTCTTTAGGATAAAGCATGGGTATTTGCTTCTTTGAATTCACGAAAAGACGCTCTAAGGCTGAGAGAAAATAGCCGAGAATCTCGGGAATATGGGGCTGATACGGCCATAGGAAGCGAAGAAGAAGGCGTACTCCCTTTTCCCGGATGACCGTGTGGGTATAGATGGATTTTGGGGGCGGCCAATGGGGGATGGGCCATCCAGGGATCGTCTTCACGGCCGGAAGGTGCTCTTCACAAAGCTTGCGAAATTCGGCATCGGAATGGATGAATCGTCCTAAAGCCTGTACGGCTTTGTAGAGGGTACTGTGGGCCATCCGGTTCACTGGATCACAGAACTTCTGCGGCAACTCCCGCCAAGTGAGCTCGGAAGCTTCATAGGCCAGAGCAACAAAGATCAGCGCAGAAAGCGTTAACTTTGTCCCTTGCACTAGAAATGAAGGGATGACCTTAATAAGCGTACCGCACTGACAGCAGCGTAAAACCGGTTGAGGAACTTGCTTGAGAACCAATCGTGCCGATTCCCACTCGGGAACCTGCCAATTCTCGGGGAGCTCCAGATCCCAGCAAAAAATAGGAGCCATGGATTGATACTCTAGGCTGTGAATGGCCAAGCAATACGGACATGCGTCAATATCTTGAGCGATATTCTTCGCTTTTTGCGCGTTCCATAGGTTGCAATATGGATAGACGTATGGTAAATTTATCCCATCTATATCACTCACTTTCATTAGTGGGTATGCCCTTTTGGCTGCTGACTGCTACGTCTATGGAAGCCAGAAGGGCATTTCTATTGACCCGCTCCTTTTATGAGGAATAATACAACGCACATCCAAAAAAACCTGCCGGTCTCCCAACCCACAGGGTTATTTTTTAGTCCATTTTAATTTGACCGACAGACGGATCTAGTCCAGGATAAAGCGACCGGCAACAAGGATGCCCCCGTCGAAAATCCCGAAGAAGTCATATCTCCGGGAAACATCGTCAAAGGCCAGTTGGTGGAAGTTAGACAAATAGTAGACTTGAGCCGTTACAGTTGTCTGCCAAAAGACATAAGCCGCAGATTAGCCCGCAATAGGAGACACTTTCAGCAATGGATTCCTTGTCCACAGAGACTCCTCTCTTTTCGCCAACTCTTTCTCATACGCTTAAACCAGCTATTGTCTTTCTGCTACACATCCACGAATGACCGGTTCAAAACCCAGGGCTTTCCACGCACTCTCGGCTTCGATATTGTTCACGACATAGTTCAGCGTGAATGTGTTGACCCCAAGCTCCTGAAAAGCACGCATCATCTCGTTCAAAAGCAGAGAACAGATGCCGTGCCTTCTAAAGCCTGCGTCTACCCAGACATCGCCTATCTTTACATACCGCCATACTTCCATGTTTCTGTCTTCGATGAGTTGACCTACCGCCATTCCCGCAACTTGTCCGCTTTCCTCACCGGATGCCACGAGAACCAGAAAATCGGACTTACAGAGAATCTCGCCGTAATATTCGGGCAGCCTTTGCTTCCAGACTTCACTATGCTTTAGGATTCGTTCGTTTGCAGTCTCCATGTGAAACTGGAGATTCTGCCTCATGCGCACCAATATGGGAATGTCGTCCTTGGTCGCTCTCCGAATTATCCAGTTGGACCACGATCTTTTTGTAGCCTCTGCCATTACTGTTCCCCCAATCGGTCTAACTCCAAAAACCCAGAGGTGCCTTCCACGCCTAAATATGGGTCTCTTTTGTTCCCTTAACGTCGACGTCCGCACTTGACTGGCTCGGTGTGTTCCAAAAAAGCCTTGTCCAAAACACTCCCCTGTTTACTCCAACAGCACGCTGAGCATTTTCTGCCTATTCTTCATAAAGGCCTGCATCACTTGGTAGTGCTCCGTATCTTCATAGTCCACCCGCTCAAGCCCGTCCCCGATTTGATAGATCACTGCCCCAGGATAGGCCATGATGATCGGAGAATGTGTGGCAATAATGAACTGCGCCCCTTCCTGAACCAATTCATGCATTCTTGCCAGCATCGTCATCTGGCGGGAGGGCGACAGCGCGGCTTCGGGTTCATCGAGAATGTATACCCCTTCACCCTGAAATCTGTTCTGAAGTACGGCAAAGAAGGACTCTCCGTGGGATTGTTCGTGCAGCGGGCGACCGCCGTAGTAGTTGATTAAGTCCGGGCCAAGCTCGTCCACATTGGTCGCGAAATTGTAGAAGCTTTCCGCGCGCAGGAAAAAGCCGTCGCGGGGCCTTTTTGTACCTTTCACTATCCTAATATAGTTGTTTAGCTCGGAGTGGGTGGCCCTGGAGGAAAAGTTAAAATTCCTCGTTCCTCCTTCGGCATTGAATCCATAAGCGACGGCTATGGATTCCAAGATCGTCGACTTGCCCGAGCCGTTTTCGCCGACGATGAATGTAACTTTGGGATCGAACGGCAATGAACGCAGTTCTCTGATTGCAGGTAGATTGAACGGATATTCGGCAAATGACGGGACCTTCTCCCTCATCAATTCAATACATCTTATGTACTGTTTCATCATGCTTAAATCCATCAGATCCTCCCCAAAATCTCATTTGCCGGCTCTCAGGATTCTGACCTGCTCCCTCAATATTCTCAACTGTCTTCTGAGCGCCAGCGGCGTCACGGTCAGACCTTCTTAAATCGGGCCACTCCAGGATTGCTGAGATACTCCCATATGCCTGCTTCGCCACTATGAACCGCCGCTATCTCCACGTGGGCCATGGCTATCCCGCAATCCAATCTTTTGGAGATATGGTAGGAATCCTTCACGTTGTCAACCGAGAGTTTAATCGATTTATCTTCCACGGAAAAGCGCCACGGCTGTCTGTTGACCGCGGAGGGGGCAAGGCGAGCCGCTTCCAGTGAAGTACTGATCCACCGAGGGACAGGCCCTATGGGCTTTTCCAGCCACAGTTCTTCCAGGCTTTTGCGCTTGCTGCTTTTGACCAAGCCTGCCATCAGTTTTTCTTCCAGTGAATACTGCTCCTTCACAAATCCGAGCGGAGATACTGCGAGGACTTGTTCATCGCTCTTG
The DNA here is from genome assembly GCF_902729405.1 of Acididesulfobacillus acetoxydans. Lineage (GTDB taxonomy): Bacteria > Bacillota > Desulfitobacteriia > Desulfitobacteriales > Desulfitobacteriaceae > Acididesulfobacillus > Acididesulfobacillus acetoxydans. Next base: position 2,223,741 of record NZ_LR746496.1, on the reverse strand, counting down.
AGCTCAATCTGGGACCGGACGGCATCGGGCCTAAAAGATGCACCTACCCAACACGTCCCCAAGCCGAGAGATGTCGCTTCGAGGATCAAAAACTCGCCCAAACGCCCGGCCTTTTCTTGAACGTTCCTATCGTCCATCTCACCGATAAAGGCGGCATATGCCGGCGCATTTCTAATCTTTCCGTAGGCAACCTTCAAGTAGAGGTTTACGCTGTTCAAGAGTCCCCCCTTAGACGTTTAGAACATTGGCTAGTTATTGCCATCCAGTAAATTTCATCACTGTCACTACGATGGCACTCTCGCAGCTAATATTACAAGGTATTTTGATAACCGTTAGTGCAGGCCCGGGAAAACGTGACGTGGGGCGAGTCGGCAGCATGGAGTCTTTCGTACGCCACCGACTTGTCCTGCCCTACCCTGCTAACCGATCTGTATCTTGCCCCAGGTCAGCCCTTACATCATCCTACCGAAAAATGTAATAAGTGCGGCAAGAACTCTATCGACAGGGGCCAAATTCCCTCCCTCCTCACTTTTTCCCGTAAATCGGCCCAAAGTTGGCGCAAGCCCTAAAGTCGGCCCCCTCCAAGTCCTTGGTGCCGAATGCCGCCCAGGTGCTGGCCCGGAAAATCCTTTTTAGCTGTTCCTATGGTATTGAACGATATCATTTGCTATTTTATTGGCAGTTTTCCCTATTTCATTGGAATCCAGAGTCAATAGAACTCCATCTTTAACAACTATTTTTCCGTTAACAATAGTCATTTTAGTCAGACTTGAGTTTCCCAGACATACCAAAGAAACTAGAGGATCATGGCATCCAGCGTACTCGATGCCATTTAGGTCAAACAGAATTATATCTGCTGCTTTTCCTGTATCAAGTCTTCCTGTATCGTTTCGTCCAAGTACATCGGCACCACCTCGCGTTGCAACTTTTAAGATTTCATATGCGTTAAGACCTTCTGTTCCATATTTAAGGTGATTCAAAAGATATGCTCTTCTCACTTCTTCCCACATATTAGAGCCATCATTACTCGCACTTCCATCGACTGCAATACTTAGCTTTCCTCCAGCTTTAACAATTTCTGATGTTCTGCATATCCCGCTGTTCAACTTCATATTGGAAGAAGGACAATGAGCGATACCTGAACCTTTGAGGTTAATCACTTCTTCATCATTGAAATGTATGCCATGTGCAAACCATACATCAGATCCCAGCCACTCTAACTCATCCATCAATTCATAAGGTCTTCTTCCGAACTTACTTATACAAAAAGCCTCCTCATCCGTTGTTTCTGCAAGATGAGTGTGCATCATGACGCCTCTTTTTCTGGCAAGATCTTTAGTTTCAGACATAAGCCTTTTTGTAACTGAAAATGGGGAACACGGTGCAAGCGCTATTCTGAGCATGGAGAAATCGCTTGCATCATGGTATTTTGAGATAAGCCGGTCACTGTCCTCTAATATCTGAGCCTCAGTTTGGATTACACTCATAGGAGGAAGTCCTCCCTGATCCTTGCCAAGTGACATAGAGCCCCTCGTTGCATGAAATCTTATACCAATATCCTTAGCTGCTCTAATTTGATCGTCTATCAGTGTTCCCGGCTGACCATTGGGGAAAACATAATGGTGATCGGATGTTAATGTACAACCTGTCCTCAATAACTCACTAAAGCCTACCAATGCACTATAGTAAACCGCTTCTGGGGTCAGATACTTCCAAAATTCATATAGTCCAATAAGCCACGGGAAAAGAGGTTTCTCCTGAACCTCCTTGATTCCTCTAAACATCGTTTGATATAAATGGTGGTGAGTATTAACAAAGCCAGGCAACGCAACTAATCCAGTACAATCAATCACTTCGGTTTCTTCAGGTACGGCAAGTTCTTTCCCAATCCTCTCAATCTTGGGTTCTTCTAGAAGAATGTCCGATTTCTCAAATATTTCTTCTCTGTCGTTATAAGTAATAAGTAAATGTTCAGTGAACCATTCAATGAACATTTAAAAGTCAACGAAACGGGCCGGACTTAGTCCGACCCGGCGAGAATTTGACGAAAGTTCTTATGGAGTGGATAGAGGTAAATACTTTTAACGGGCAGTTTGTACTCGTTGAGCCGATCCCATTTACCCCGTCCCTGCGTTTCCCCCACGTAAGACCAGTTGGCCGCTTTGTAACAGGTTCCCCTATAGCGCTCTTTGTCAACAAACGTTTCGAGTAATACGGGGGTGTGGCCATAGGTCGCTTGCCATTCTTGCGGCAGGCGCTTGGCAGTGAGGGATAGGATTTTGGATGCCAAGTTCTTGACGTGAACCCAGGGTAGAAGTAAAAAGCGGGAATTGTTTACCACTAGGTTCAAGTGCTTCAGGCGTTGCTCCTTAGTCCAGCCGACGAGTTCGTCGCGAGGCCGCAAAGCCCAGGCCGGTGATGAAAAGCCGATGGCTCCCAGAAGCACGCCGGAGTCGGTATAAATGAGGTAGCGAATTTGAGCTCCGGGCAAGCGCGTGTAGCCGAGATAGTGATAACGCTCAATCAGTTCGTTCCAAAAGCGCGATTGTTTTGACCCACTGACTCGGATGAACCGGATAGAGCCCAAGTGATGGAGGGGGACCGTGATCGGTTCTCCGGGGTCACTCGCCGGGGTAAACTGAATTGGGCGCAGCCGGTTGTTATCTTTGCTTAGGGGAGGAGGGAGTTCGATGATGCCGTCTCGATGCAAACGCAACAAGGCCACACGGCAGCTCATGTCTTTGAGTCCTCCGTCCGGCTTACGCCAATTCAAAGCACGGCAGACCTCCTGAGAGATTCGCTGCCGGTTCAGATTCCCTTGGCGGATAAGGCTGCGGATGAGTTCCAGATCCTCCGCGCTGAAGGTGCGTCCCCTGGCTTTCACAACGGATATCATGGGCTCTTTCCTTTCTTTAAAAGGAGCGCCTCACGGTCCGGGCCGGTGATGTTCCAGGGTAGGAAGGAGGCTAACTCCTCGGGTTTCTGGGGGGCTTTACCCAAACGGGCACAGGCCTCTAAGTAGTAAAGGAGATATGCTTGGGGGTTTAGACCGTTTTGAACAGCGCTCTGAAGAATGGACAGACTCATCGCCGCAAACTGGCCACCCCGTTCGGAATGGTTCCCATAGTAGTTGTTACGCCCGACCGCCGCACCGCGCAGGGCTGATTCTGCGACATTATTGTGCATAGGAATATCGACATGATCGACAAAGACCGTTAAGTGCGCCCAGTTACGGCTTAAGCTCTTAAGGATCTTGGTTTGCACCGGTTTATTCGTGGTCAGTGTCTGTTGAGCATCCCGTTTAGTCGCCATTTTCTCCATCTGACCTTCCAGTTCCGCTTGCTTCTCGGCGAATTGAACCGGATGATTCTGGCACGCGACCCGTTCATCATTGACTGCCATTAGGGTATGAATGTCATCAATCCAGTCATCCGCCCAGTCTCTCAGGGATAAAAGGCCTTCTTTTGCCCGGATGAAGTCCCGACGGACATGAAGCCAACACAGCTGACGCAGCATCTGACCGTCTAAAACGCAGTAGGCACCGTAACGGTCGACATTGATAATGCCCCGGGCTGTCTGACCAAAGAACTTCTGAGGGACCTCTTTCGAACGGTGGGGATCCAGGACGAACACGGTGGCCCGCTTTGATACGAACGTCCAGAGCCACCAGCGATACCCCTGCTTCCCTTCCTTCTCAGCGAAGACCATCCAGCGTGTCTCATCGACGTGCCAGTGGGTTTCACTGCGGCTCGTCTCGATCAGCAAGGCATACAGGGGGACGAGAAAAGCACCGATCGTCTGAAAACAGCCGGTCAGCGTCCCGGCATGGATATCTAAGCCTTCAAGCTCCCACTGCCGGATCTGACGGTTCAGTGGGATCTGAAAGAAGTATTTCTGCACAATCGTAAACACCAAAAAGTCGAGACTAAATAGGCCCTTGGGAATAAGCTGCGGCGGCTTGGGGGCCGTAATGATGGCCGGTCCTAGGCACTCACAGGTCTTGGCTGCCTTACGCCGAACGTGCTTCTTGAGGATGACCCCGACTTCATAGTCGATCTCAATTGAGTCTTCCGTGAGATTCAGATCACGATAGGGCTTGCCGCAGTGAGGACAAACCTTCTGCTCCGGCGGAATCTCGTGAATCACTTCTGTCAGTGGAAGGTCCTTGGGAATTTGGCGGCCGTGACCCCGATGACCTTTCTGAGCGCCCCGTTTCTTCTTCTCTTTCTTCGGAAAAGCGCAGGAGGAATCCGCACTGTCACTTGGAGGTTCAACCGTCACGCCATCCTTCGTCGCTAAATGGAGGTTTTCTGGCTGAGACTTTTCCGAAGAAGCCCCAAACAAATCACCGCGCAGGTTGCGCAGTTGTGCTTCCAGTTTTTCAATCCGGGCATCCCGGTCCGCCAGCTGCTGCTGAAGCCGAGCGTTCTCTTCTGCGAGCTTCTTAACATGCTCTTTCAGTGCTTTGACCGGCCCACACTTTGGAAACGTGCACAGGGACTTCTCCGATCTGGGTTTCCTCTTCGATTCAGTTTTTGACAGCTTCTTCTCATCTGTATCCATGACCTTATTCTAGCAAAGAACAGGCCACGTCGCCAGTCAAAAAATACCAATTGGCCAAAATTTAAGAGAAAAGTTAAAAGGGCAATTTACATGAATGGTTCAGTGAATACTTACAGTAATAATATACTCGATGTTTTTTAATAATAATTTACTCATTTAAGCCCTCCTTAGTGCCAAAAAAACAAAAATCATTTAAAGGCGCGAAATTTTGATATCTTGCCATAATAAACCAATGATCCCTTCCTGATACCCTGCCCTTTTCAAACGCAGCATTTCTCTTTTTACCGGCAGCAGGTCGGGGGCTTGAACCCCGCCGAGCTTGCGTAAACGCAGTTCGGAAAGGGGATCACCGGGCTCTGAAGACAAATAGTCCTCCAGGTCAAAGCGCCAGGGGCAGACATGGTCGCCGTAACGGTGGAGGAGAGCCTCGGCCATTGATAAACCCTCGGGATCGAAGTCTCCCGAGTAATAAATGCGCACTCCCCGTGTCACCAGCTTGTCTAAAAGGAGGAGTGCCGCGAGTTTAAATTGCCCGTGCGTACAGACAAGTGGCGGGTAGGGCACGCCTGTCTTATCTGCCTCATCCAGCAAGCTGGAGAACACCGCGGGATTTTCGACGACAAAAACGCTCCCCGTCCTTTCGTCAACTGAAAGCACACCCCGAGCCGAACGCGCAGAATGGACATCTTCCTCTGCATCCAAGCTCGGCGCGGCCGGATAAACCTCCGTCACTTTCACCATTTCTCTCAATGGTACATTGAGAACGGACCTTTCGCGAACGGCAGCGGACCAGACGCCGAAATCACGTCCGCTGCTGTCTCTTGCCTGCAGGCCGGCACAGCTGGCAAAATTCCAGAGATCGTCGCGCAAAAGACCAAACTGATAATAGAGTTCTGTCAAGATTTCCCCACCGCTGAGAGTGTTGGAAATCCGGTCGGTCGACCGACCCGCATATGCGGCGCTTTCCCTGGTTCTCAAGAAGGTTAACGCGTTAATGAAGAATTTCCCCGTCTCAGAGCCTGGATCAAAAGCATGAGGATTCTTGGCAACCCGGCGGGCAAAGACAGGAAGACGCTCGTAACCCCGGAGACACTCATCGCCTGGATGCCCGTGACCTTGGCAATACTCATCGCCCGGATAGCCAAAACCCGAGGGGCACCCAGCGTCTGGATGCCCAGAACCCCTGCCGCACTCATCCAACTCGCTCAAGGCCTGCAGAACCACGCGCAAACCCGGCAATAAGGCGGCGGCATCTTTTTCGTAAGCCAGTTGGACGCTGCGCGTCCCTTCCTGCCCAGACTCGAGCGCTTGCAGCCAAGCCAGACAGCTCTTGCTTTTGAACTCCTGCGCCAACTCGGCAAAAAAATCCCGTCTGTCCCTTTCCCTGGCGGCCATAGCTTCGGCATGAGTGAGAATCGGGCCATAAATCCCCTCCATAACGGAAATAAAGTCAACTCCGGCAAACTTTGTCTCCTCCAAGGCCCGGGTGAAGTCGGACAAACGGATGACAGCCTGGGCCCGGCGCCGAAAATCCCGACGAAAGAAACTCGACAAAGCCTCCTGCTCTTCCGCGCTGAGCGCGGTCAGTCTCACGCTTCCGGCCAGGCGTCCCAGCCCTTGATATTTCTTTAGAATGCCATCCAGCAGACGTCTGAATCCGCTCTGGCGAAAATACTCAATCGCCTGACTATTCCCCGGCCTCTGAGGCGCCGCCTTCTCCCTGTCATTATAAGCCGCAGCCATGGCATACACCCCTAAAGAATTATGCTTCCCCGGTCACCAGGTGACGGACTTTGCCGTCCCATAGGTAACGAATCAGGGTGACAAAAGAGGCATTTTTGGGGCGCACCAATTCCACGACCGAGAGCCGGGAAACGGTATCGTAATCTCCCCAAAGAGCCTGCGAATTCATGATATAGTCGAAGCCAAGCTTCTCCACCAGGTCAAACATATCCCGCACGTTATTTTCATCCACCCCCGCAAAAGCTTCATCCAAGGAGATTAGGCGGGGAGCGTCGGGCCGGGCGTCCGAATAGCGGGAGTAGGCTGCGGAGAAAAGAGGAATATACATAGCCATCGCTTTCTCCCCGCCGCTGAAAGTATAAAAAGCTCGATCCGTCAATTCTTTCCAAATGCCGGCATCTTTGCGGTACAAAAGGGAAAACGCAAACCACTTGCGGTAATCAAGCATTTCTTTGATGACTTGATGCAGGCTTTCACCAAATCCCTTTTGCTCCAGGGCTTCTTTCGCCCGCTCGATCTTCTGCCGGAAATGGGTCGTAATCCGGTTCATGTCGTCTTCTTTCAACAGGCGTGGGTCCGCCTTCAATAGATCCACCAGGTCCTTCGTATCCAGTTCGTCCTCATGCTCAGCCGTGCGAGCTTTCCAACGGATTCCCAGTTTCAGCCCGCTGGAAGTGTCCCGCTCTCCCATCAGGCTGTTCATAACCTCCACCCAGTGCTCCGCCCGCTCGATGCGGGCCCGGATGATGCGCCCCACGCTGTTCATAATGATCTCTTCATAGAGTTCGCGGTCCCTTTCACTGAGAATCTGCTCCTGTAGAGAGATTTCCTGGGCCATACGTGCCAGCACGTAGTACGGGCTGACCTTTTTGCCGTCATATTCCAGTACCAACTGTGTGCGGTGGGCCTTGTTTCTGAGGTCCTCCCAGCGGCTGAGCCAAAGGCTGTCCTGGTCGCTCTCTGCGAACCTGGGAACCAAGGAATCCGGCAACTCCCCCACGCTCTGTTGTGCCAGCCGGTATTCCATCAGACCGCCCATTTCCTGAAAGACTGCCTGCTGCAAGCGCCCATGTAAAGTTTCCCGGTCAAGGTTTGAGCCGGCTTTTTCCGCGCGGACCCGGCTGAGTACCCTGCTCGCCCGTTTGAGCAACAGGGATATTTCATCCGGAATCTCATCCGGAACCACGCCGGGAACCTCGCCCGAGACTTGGTCCCGAACTCCAACCGGTACTCCGACTTCGTCCCCAACTTCGGTTTCATCAAGAGGAACACGCCCGCGGATTTCATCCGGCTCCTTCTCACGGAGTCCATCCGAGACTTTCCCACGGACTCCCTCTTGTCTCGGCTGAAAGGCCTGCTGCAATATTTCTTCCTCTTTGAATACCCCTGCCCACGCTTGGGCCAAAAGTTGGGCTTTTTGCCCATCCTTTTCCAGTCGTTCGATCCTGGCCAGGCGCAATGACTGTTCACTTTTGAGCGCATGGTAACTCTCGCGGTTAGCTTCCAGGATAGAAGGCAACTCATGCAGACGCTTGATCACTTCGGCAACACGGGCACGGATCTCCTCCGCCCCCAAGTCCTGCAAGCGTCTTGCCACGGCGGCGAGTTCCTTGTTCATGAGACTCGCCTTGCCGTCCAAAGAGTAGATCTCTCCTTTGAGCTCATCGACTTCGAAAGACACATCATCCAAATTCTCCCGGTACAGTTGCAAAGCCGAGCGGTCGCTTAGCACCTGCTGATATCCTAATTCAATCTGCCGCAGCAGTTCGCGGTAAGCTTTAAAGTCCAGGTGCGCGCTCTCGTAGGCCTCTTGGCGCAAAGGAAGCGTAATCAGCCGCGTCTGTTCGCGCAAGACGGCTTTGGCGGTTTCCCAAGCCGTAAGCGCTTCTTTCAAACGCAGGTCCTTTTTGGCAACCTCCTTTTCGCTCTGTCGTACGTCCCGCCGGGCAACGTCTAATCGATCATAAGCTTGCCGCAGCCCTCGTTCCGCCGGAAAGCCCCGATACTCTTCTTCCACTTGCCGCAGCCGCTGTTCCAGGTACTCCTTTTCCGCCAGCAGACCCGCCTTCTCCTCCCCCAGACGAGCCAGTTCTCTCTCCAGCCGCTCTATTTCCTGCCGGCGGTAACGCGAGCGCGCTTCTTTACCGATGTAGATCGAACCCTCTCTCGCCGGCGCCTGCCCCTCCACAAGCCCTATACGGTAACCGCCCCGGAGGGAGACGCCGGTTTCCCCCGGGGTTTCCGGAGTGTCCCCGACAAAGACGGAACGGAGCACTTCATCGATCGCCTCCGCCCCAACTCCCTGGCCTTCAACCGGTGTTGGGTAAAGGTAATCCGCCAGGGTGTGGGCTAATACCTGAGGCACGGGGCGCAGAATGCGATCATTTTCCGGGAAAGCACCCTGCCCCTCCGCTCCGCCTTGCGACAGAGCCCCTGCCACGCTCAGCGCAGCGGAAGGTACAATCAGAGCATCCAAAATCCCGGCTTCTGTCAGGGCGGCTTCCAGTCGTTCACGCGTTTCCGGTGTCACTTGTTCTCGGAATTCCACTCCGGCATAGAAAGGAACAAAAGGCACCTTTTCTTTGGCCAGGAGACGGCGGGCCTCCTCCGTCGCCGGGTGACGCGGGGGTTCAGGCTCTTTTTTCCGGCGCCAGCCCTCCAGTTCGGCACTGACCCCGGCAATTTCCTCCCCCTTTTGCTCCAAAGCGTGTTTTTGCCGCACGAGTTCCGTTCCCAAACTTTGCCGGATTGCTTCCTTTGCCTCGGCCACCGGCTCTTTCAGGCTTTCCCAACCGCTCTCTTCCGGGCAGTGCCAGATACGCCCGGCCACCGTCTGCATAATCACATCTTGAAGCTTTAGTTCCTGATTGCCCTCTTGCCAAGCAAAAAACGCGTTCAGCCAGTTCTTGCGTTCCTCGGTCAACCCTTCCGCACACTTTTGCTCTGCATGCCGGGTATTGTCCCAGACCAGGCGCGCCTCGCCCAGCTCCCGGTCCGCCTCCGCATGCTTCTCTTTCGCTCTGCCCTCCGAGCGAAATGCCTCTAAAGCCGCTTCGATCTTGTCGGCATAATCCTTCGCTTCTTTATGCCAGAGAGCAAAAGAAAAGCTCCCTTGCGCAGCGCGGAATTCCGAAGCGGCCACTTCGTGGTTAAGAAAAGCGGTTGCCTCACCCAAGTCGTCCATCTCATCCAGGTTCTTACCCAGCGCAGCCTCCGCTTTGTCCAGCTTTCCTTCCGTCCCTTGGATACTCTCTTGAAGTTCGTGCTCTTTTTTCTGCTTAGCTTCCAGTTGATGTGTTTTCTTATCGGTTTCGGCTTGAACTTCCCGCAGCTTCGCCTCAAGCTCCGTTTTTTCTTCCTCTGCTTTGAAGACGTCGTGCTTTTTGAGGGCCTCTTCCTCCCGTTCCAGTACCTCTTTTTCCTCTTTGAGTTCCCGTTCTTCCCGGGCTATCCGGCTAAGATCCGCTTCCCCTTGAGCGTGGGCGTTTTGCTCCTCTGCCAGCTTGCGTACGGATTCCCCCTGCCAGCGGCCGGCTTGAACCAGTCCCTGCGCTTTCTCCCAGCGAACTTTCTGATTGTATGCGGTGTAGACTTTCCCCAAACGCCCGACTGCGCTCTCTTCCCGCACCAACTGATCGAGCTGGCTCTTCGTCTGGTCCATATTCTCGATTGTCTCGGATAGGGGGCGCAATTCTTCGTCGGCAAGCGCCGGCAAAGACTCATTGAGAATCTCATAAATGACTGTGGGACGAAAATCCTTGGAAAGTTTCGGGCTGCGCACTTGAATGAGGAGTTTCATGAGGTCGTTAAACTCCTCCAAGGATTTAAAACCGAAGAGGTAGCGATTGACTAAGCTCATGTATTCTTCCTGAGTGCGCACCACTTTACCACCCTCGCCCAGGCGGTTCTCCAGTTCCTTCCGGCCAATTGGAATTTTCTCCTGCCCCCCGGCCGCATTGGCCTCTGTTTTATAGAGCAACAGATCACGTCCGATCCTGCGGTTATCCCAAAGGACAAATCCCCAAAAATCGAGACGTGTCTGGCGTTTCGCTTTCAGTCCCATCCCTATCGTCAGATACTGGTTCTTGCCCCGCTTAAACTCCAAGTAGAGATAGCCTGTCCGCTCGTCAAGATCCAAAACCTCATGCTCGCCCAGAAGATAATCCTCCATCCGACGAGCGCGGGAGCCAAAAGGATCCAAGCGGTCCGGGCTTTTGCGCCCGTCCAGCAAGACCGGAATCAGGCTTTGCATAGTGACGGACTTTCCGGAACCATTGGAACCGCGGAGGAGAAGTTTACCCCCGGAAAACTCGAAGACATCCTCATCATAATACCAAAAATTAAACAGTCCCGCCCGGTTGGCATGCCAACGCTCAGTCAACAGACTCACCTCCGCTCCCTCTTGCCATCTCTTCTGCCCTGAAATCCTCCGGATATTCCCCTTCCAAACGGAGAAGAGCCGGGCGGAGGCGGATGCGCCCGGTCTCTTTTTCACGCTCAGCCATTTTCCAGTCTCTCATCGTGGTTAAAAGCTCGCGGGCGATCTCTTGAATCAACCCTTCCCGGTACTTTTTGCTCCAGCCCGCGCTGTAGCGCGTTTTGAGTGCTCTGACTTCTTGCTCGAATTCGAAAGGCGTAAGTACGGGGCATCCTTCCGCATCGCGGGCAAAGCTCAAATCATCCCAGCGCCGGCGCAACTCGCCGGACCACTGTAAGATTAGATCTGTAATCCCTTTTTGATCCGGGAACAAAGTGAGTGCATGATCATACTCCGGAGCCACCACCATGGCCGTATGCCGGTAAAGTTCGAGCTGCCGGCCGGTGTGGAATTCAATGTCCTCCAGCAAGCGACGGCGGAAGTTGCGCAAATAAAGAAAATCCCCTTCCTCCATCTCTTCGCGGTACATCGCCGGAGAGAGGAGCAACTGGCGGTAGACGCGATTGCGGCGTCGGGAACTCCCGCTTTCATCGTCGCCTTCCTCCAGGTCTGCCGCCAGGAGTTCTTCTTTGGACTGAAACCGGAAAAGATCCTTGGGATAGGAACGCATAAAGTAGCGCGCCATCACGGTTGCTTCATAGAGCACTTCGGATTCTTCGCTCTGGTTGAAAGCCCCTGTTTCTCCGTCCACCACCCTCAGCAGGCCCTGACTGTCCATAAACTGCAATACACGCACCAGGGACTTGCGTTGCTCATAGTGGCGCCAGTCCAAGCCCGGTTCTCCCTCCGACACCGGAAAGAGTGCCACCAGTTCCGAGCAAAGATCACTGAGCAAGAACTGTTCATCTACGCTTTTATTTTCCAGATAAGCCAGGACACAGGCCAAAATGGCATAATCCAACGGCCGCTGGAAGGTTTCAATCCCCATCCAGGCCTCCGGCCGAGCCGGGATCTTTTCCAGTTTGGCAAAATGGCGGTGGACAATCAAATGATAGCCCAGCTTGTCCAGTACGTATTGCCGCAAAGTTTTTTCCCGGTCACGGATGAGTTGGTAGGTTTCCGGGTCTTCTTCCCGAATGATCCAAAAGTTCTCCAGCAATGCCTTTAAACCGACCCGAGCCGTCTCATCGAACTCCCTGTCGCTCATCTGGCCGCCTCCAGTGCGCTTTCAAACTCTAACACGTAGTCCGGCATCTCCAGGCTACCGTCGTCCGCTTGCAGGCGAATCCGGCGTGAACTGGCCAGGTGCAACCGAAAAACCTCCCCGGCATCGGTCTTCCCCTTGTGTTCGGGATTGGCCATGCATTTCGTAATCCAATACAGGATCGCTTTGCGCACGGCGGGGTTGACCACCGGCAAATCCCTGATCACAATGCGTTCCTGGCTCATCAGGCTGCGCAGCAGACGATCTTCAGCTTCTTTTTCTTTAAGATAGGCCTCGCAAGCCGCCTTCTTTTCCCGCATGCGATTTTGCACGGCCGAAGCCTTCGTCCTTTCATGGTAACTGCGAATTTTAGGTCGGATGGTCAAGTGCACGGGAGCCACATCCCAAACCTCTTGCTCAAAGCTCTCCGTCTCTTTGGGCCTGGTCACCAACAGCTGCCGGGTATGAAAAACACCAAAAACACAAGCGGAGAGTTCGTGGGCCTCCTCCAGATGTTTAAGACCCGCAAACCAGTGCGCTAAATGCAAATAGTCCGTCCGGCGACTGCGAATATGGTGATGATTTTCCCCCAGACGCTGGGCGAAACGGGTGAGCCGGCGGACCGCGTCATTCGTGGCATTCTGAAGATAGAGCAGATCGCTTTCGCGCGTAGCATCCCCCGTAAACCATACCTTAAGACTTTCCCATTCCGCCAAAAATCTCTCCTTCAATACTGCCGGCTCAGGGGTAAGATCCAACCGGGGAATGGAAAGCTCGTAGTTCGTTAGACGCTCAGCCAGTTCTAAACCAAAAGAAGGCGGGGTATCCTTCAGAATTCCTTCAATGCGAAAAGCCGTGCGCTGCAGGCTTTGCATGAAATTACGCAAATACTCGGTTATGGCTTCCTTATAAACCAAGAAAGCCTCGGTCATCATCTTCTCTTCTACTTTTTCACTCTGAAGATGGGCAAGATAATCCGTCGCGTTTTCCGTAAGCTTGCGAAAGTCCTGATACAGATCCTGCCAAGCGAGGTGGATATCCTCGTCACTTTCCGCAAAAATAGTATAGCCTGAGGCCCGTTCCGCCTGCCCGCTCAAGCGTATCAGCCCCTGCAAGAGGCGGTCGAAGAGGGTGCGTTCCAAAGAACCGCCGAAGCCCTCACCCAGGTTTTCCAGCCCGGTAACCATACGCTCTATTTCAATAGTGTAGGGCGTCAGCTGATAACGGTACTGCCTTTTTTTGAACTCTTCAATCGTTCCGACACGGCCTGTCTCCTGGCGGGGAATCAGGTTCTGCCAAGCCACGAGTTGATTAAGATCCTGCTGCAGCATCTCCTCGCTGTAATCGTCAAAATAAGGGCTCGTTTTCAGGTGGGAATAAATCGTTTCCAGAAGCAGGTAATGCTGCAACCTTTCATGCTGGCGATAACAATAGCGCAAAATCGAGCGATAACGCCAAGCGTTCCCGACTGTCAAATAAGTCGCTTCCTGTATGGGTTTAAGTACCCGCTCGTCCATCCGACCCGTCGTCCTTTCAAGTTCCAAACTGCTTCCCCGGCGCCGCCACAAGCACTCGCCTGTCTCTTGCCGCCATTATACCTTTTTTGACGATTTCTGTCACTTCTGTGCACCCGACAACTTGCCCAGACGAAGCATTCGCTCTGAATCTCCCAATGCCTCAAGCCAGGACCAAGCGGCTAAGCCTCTTGGTCATTCTTACAGAAGCAGCAAAGGCCTCCCGTCCTTAATTTGACAGGAAATTCGCGGATTCTTGTCGAAAAACGTGAAGGTTGAATTATTTTTCAGAGGTCGTGTTTTGTGCCGCTCGCAACCGGAAAAGCTGCGCAAACTCCTAGAAAACAAGGGATCTACCCCTTGCCGGGTGTTCTGAACGGAGAGCCATGCGCCTCCCGTAATCATCAATATCATTCAAGCAATCTGCGCGGCTAATAGGAAGGTCATTAATTCTGCCGATTCTTTGACTTGAAAAAAAAGTCTGGCTCGATCCTGCAGGCATCGTTTCACTCCTTACCCGTCCTTTAACGTCTTTTCTAATCCTTGCGCAGCAGCGCTTGAACTTCTTGTATTATCATACCCTGTCTTTTATACCCTGCCAAGCACTTGCCATCAGCTCCCTTACCCCGCCAATTTTCTTGAATCCATTATATTCCGCTCCGCAAAAACGAAAAACGACCACAAGATTACTCTCATGACCGACCGTTTTTCCTAATCCATGGTTATAACCATAACGAAACATCCCGTTGACTACAAAAAAGATCCATGATACACTAAAGTTTGAGACCGCAAATGACCACATTTGCATTAATCCTACTATAGCTTATCACATGATGTTTCTTTTGTCAATACCTTCAGTACTTTAGCAGAGAAAAAAGAGTGAACATCGGGAGGGTATGCGAACATGATGGATGATTTTATGTTAATTCCCATTCCCATCATGAACAAACTGGCTATCAATGAGGTTATAAAGTGCAACGAAGTGACGTCACGTTATGGACTCATTCTTTCCGAAAGCGAGGCGCGGGAGCTCATTCAAACGCGCGCCGGGGCCTTGAGCAACCAGGGGCGCATCGAATTCGCCGGGGGCATTATCAATAAGCTGATTATGAACTTTTGTGACTCGCCTTTCCTGTCCCCATTCAACTATGTCAGTACATTAAGCGATTTGATCGAAACTTTTTACTACTTCAAGAACGAGACATTGGACGAAATAGGTGATGACGAGTTAATCACGTTTATGAAGAAGCATTTTGACGAAAATTGCCAAGGTTCGCTTGAACTTCTGCAAAACCGGGACTTAGAAGCTCTGGCCCGGAATATCCGCTATGGCCTGGACGCTTATCAAGAGATCGATGACATTCATGAAGACTTCAGGAAATTCTTCAGAGAGGCAAATTTTGATGAGTAAGCTGGACGGAGAAGAAGGTCAATAGCGGGTTTGCGCGCAGAAACCTTTAGCCGCCAAGTTCGGTAAAGAAAGACCCGGATGGACAAATGCCATAGAAGTGGGTTTTGAAGGTCATTTGGGGAGAGGAGAATCTCGATGAATATTTTGAGCCGGCGAAATTTAATACAAAGGAAAGATTTAAGCGAAGCTTCCTTTTTGCCATCCCTTTTGCAGGAAAGTCATCGTCTCGGCTTGTTGAGCGCTTCGCAATTTGAAAAGATTCAGTTGCAAAGCCTCCAACTCTTGTCTAAACAAACGGAGCGCTACACGGGTGGGGAAAGCAGTTCCGTCAAAGTGGAAACGGCACAGGGTCTCATGTCCTCGATCTTTTATTCTATCGGAATTTATTTAAAGAGTCTGCCGGATCCCGACCTGGCTATCGAGGCGTTGCAAGAAAAAACTCTGGCGGATCTCTACCGCAGCGGCAAGCAAATGGCGCGGGAACAGTTGAACCGGGCCCGGGAACTGCTCAGTGCCATTCAAAATGATGGTTTTGTCACGGATCATGTTGCTTATAATGACACGGTTCAAGAGGGCTTACCGGGTTTTTTCTCGGCCTACGACCTGGATTTCGCCGCCCACGATACCCCCGGATCCATTGATTATCCCTTGAGCCATGATCCTATGGATTTGGTTGGCGTCGAGTATATCCACAGTTACGTGCAAAAGCTCTTCCGGGAAAATCAGTTTTGCCTTCTCTTTCCCCCTCAGGAGATCCTGCGTTTATTGAACGGCTACAGCGAACATTATCAAGACCTGCTGGTGAATATTTTCGGGCTGGTATTAACCAATGCCATAGGTTCCCTATTGGCCCGCAAAAGTCCTTTTTCCCTGAAGCTGGAGCCGTCAGATAGCCTGTATTTGCGGCAAAAACTCAGCAGTCATCAAACCAAAGCCCCACTGGATGACTTGTTGCACGAGGCGGCACGCGAGCTCTGCCAACAGCTGAAAATTTCCGACCGCTTCCTGCAAGAGCACATAGCGACGACGGCCGCGGGCTTGTCGCCGCGAATCCGGCTTGCTCTGGAAACCCGGCAGTTGGCATCCGTCTTTATTCCTTTCCGGGAAGCCCCCGTCCAAAATCTCGTCCAATTTGAAGACGGTGTGAAATTGAGCGATGACGCATTTCGCGGTATTCTGGATGAGATCAGGGAATGCAGAGACCTGTCCGCTAAAATCACTATCATCCAAAATGAACTTCACAGCCTCGTTGATTTAGTGGATCTTCTCGAAGGGTATTGCATCTTTGACGAGGAATTTGCCGGGATTTTTCAGACACTTGGGGATATGGAACTTGCCCTCCTCGCAAGAAAACTCCCCACATACGACACAGATACAGACCTGCACATCACGGAAAACGCCAAGGAATGGCAAAGGAGGCTGAGAGGTTTTTTAGCCGACATGAATCTGTCTCGCAGAGAGCGGATTAGGGAGTTGGCCGGAAACATTGACTTGGGCAACCGTAAAGATCAATAGGTGTTTTGAAATATACTACTCATATTCACTCCTCCCTCCTCCCTCCTCCTTTCTCCCTTCTCCTCTAAATTGACAAGTATAAGTAGAGTCCCCTGAAAAACTGCTAATTCGAAGAAATTTCGGCCAAAGATATCCAACCCAACCCGCATGAATAAAGGGTTTACCAGCGGAGGCGTTGGCTGGATGTTATAAAATGCGGACTTTTTCAGGGGAATCTAAGTATCAGACAATAGACAATGTGCCAGAACGATTAATCGTCCTGGCACATTGTTACCAACGACATTGAAGATAATTACCTGTTGAACATCACTACAATATTAATTTGCATATCCTGCCTACAATAACCAGCCGTAGTCCTGGCGGGTATCTACAACTGCGTCTGCATACACGGTGCTTTCCTTGATCTGATAAACCAGCAAATACCTCTTTTCCAGCAAGAGCTTCCGGTATTTTTCTGCCGGAATCAGCGGGGCGCAAATTGTCTTTTCTCCCTGCTCAGGCCTTGGTGATACAATAATGCTGAATGGCGTCATTGTAATAGGCCGCCAGTCCGGGGGCAAACTTTTCGTAATGAGCCGTAAAGCGCGCATCCGCAACATACATGTTTCCCAGGCCGCTAAACATATCCAACGGGCAAGGATAAAAGGTGTCATGGATGAACTTATGCGCTTTTTCCACGACCACTTGCACCCTGAGATCGTCATAAGGGACTCCGGCGGTGTATAAGTCGCGTAATTCTTTAAGATTTGTCATTTGAATCTTGTTGATCCGTTCCCAATCTTCTTTCGTGTAGTTGGCGGTTCGTTCTTTGGATATCCTGTAGGCCTCGGTCTGCCCCCAGCGTTCTTGTACTTCCGGTTCGTAGCGCTTTTGTTCCTCCACCATTTTGTCGTAGTCAAAGCCGTTAAACAGATCTGTGTTGGTCATTTTCAGTCCTCCTTCTAAATTAAACAATGTGTCTTTGGCAAGCTGTGCTAGTTTCAGATACCTGTCGCCTCTTTTTTTCAGAAAGTCAGCCTGTCTTCTTAAGGCTTCTTTCCGGTCAAAATCCGGGTCGTTCAATATTTCCCCAATCTTGGCCAGGGGAAAGTCCAGTTCCCGGAAAAAGAGCACCTGCTGAAGTCGCTCAACGTCTTCATCCGAATAGAGCCTGTACCCGGCCTCTGTTCGCCCCGACGGTGTCAGAAGCCCGATTTTGTCGTAAAACCTGAGGGTTCTCAGGGTGACACCGGCGAATTGTGCGATCTTGTTGATGGTGTAGGTCACGTGCTCACCTCCTTCACGACTCATCATAAACCATGACCAAACGTAAAGGTCAATAAGTGGCTTGAAATAAATTGCATTAATTAACCCTTAATTTGTGTTGATTGAACGAGTTCACTATCTCTTTGTATGTGTTATCCCCCGCATCAATTTTCGGTCCGCCTTCGCCATGAAGCAGCATTGCAAGATGTGTTTAGAGAAGAACTGGTGTGCATGGGAACATGTCTTAGCGTAAAGTGTTAGGGGAAAAAGGTGTCACTCACAGTGTAGAGGGACCCTTGAAACTGAGAAATGTCGGTTCATGTAATTTCCGAAAATTGTGCTGGTGATTTATGGCATAAACAAAACCCGCCATTTAATAGCGGGCGGGGCACAAGTTATAGGGCTTTGAGGACGTATGAAGTTTTGTGTAAATGGTTAAAACTACCAATAAGGAGTTGATCATTTATGCAAGATGTTAAAGACCGGTTAGCCCGTGAAGTCGCCAAGGACTGTAAGACCGTCGAAGACGTCCACAACACGCTCAAAGACCTCTTCAGACGCACCCTGCAGGAGATTCTGGAAACCGAGATGAGCGACCATCTTGGTTATGAAAAACACAGTGTTGAGGGCAACAATTCAGGCAACAGTCGCAATGGATATTCGAGAAAGACCATTCAAACACGTATGGGTGAAACAGAACTGGCGATTCCCCGGGATCGCAACGGCGAGTTTGAACCACACATCATCAAGAAGTACGAGAAAAACGCCAGTGAACTCGAACAACAGATTATCGCGATGTATGCCAAAGGCATGTCGACCCGGGATATTGAAGCCCATATGCGCGATATCTACGGCATTGATGTCTCAGCCGAGTTGGTCAGTAAAATCACGGACAAGGTCATGCCACTCGTCACAGAATGGCAATGCAGACCCCTTGAGCGTATCTATCCCATCGTCTTTCTGGACGCGATTCACTTCAAGGTTCGCAAAGATAATCGGATTGTCACCAAAGCCGCTTACTCTGTTTTGGGCCTGGATGTACAAGGCCGTAAAGATATTCTCGGAATCTGGATTGGCGAAAGTGAAACTGCCAGCTTCTGGCTCAGTGTCTGCAACGACTTAAAGAATCGGGGCGTAGAAGACATCCTAATTGCCAGCAAAGACGGGCTGACAGGCTTCTCAGAGGCCATAAACAGCGTTTTTCCCCGAACATCGATTCAACTGTGCGTGATTCATCAGATTCGCAACTCCATGAAGTATATTTCCTTCAAAGATCGAAAGCCGGTGATGGCTGACTTAAAACAGGTTTACCAAGCGGCGACTTTGGATGAAGCCGAATTTGCTTTCGAAATGTTCAAAGAAAAATGGGGTAAGAAATTTCCATTGGTAATTCGTTCCTGGGAAAACAACTGGCTGGAGCTCACCACTTACTTTGCTTTCCCCCGAGAAATCCGCCGGCTGATTTATACAACCAATACAGTGGAAGCCTATCACCGACAACTGCGGAAAATCACGAAAACGAAAACGGCTTTTCCCACGGATGATGCCCTACGAAAAATCGTTTACCTGGCAACCATGGAAATCACGAAGAAATGGACTATGCCCGTTCAAAATTGGGCAGAATGTATCTCACAGTTTGCGATACAATATGGGGACCGGCTCAGCGGTGCCCTCTAGTCAGGGGCTTCGCCCCTGGAGTTTATCGCCTTGGTTCTGCCCGTGAGGAAATGGAGTTGGAAAGGGAAACCTCGAACAGACAGTTCCCATTTCCTCCGGCAGAAACCAGCTGGGCGCTCAGGTTGCTCTCCAGCAGAGCCCTGCCCTCCCAGATTGGCAAGAGCCAGCTATATTCTAACCCAAAAATCGTTTGAGCAAAGATTCCATTTACACAAAATAATTTACATTCCCAGGGCTTTTTGATGCTTTCTTTTGCTTTAGTTCCAGCAAGCGTTTTTTTACAACCTCGGCTCGCTTGTTAGTATTTTCTATCAATTCCCGTAACATCTCGTCAAAATCCATACCTTCTTGACAAATGGTATAAAGATCGATGAAATCTTTCCGCTCACCGCGTCCGGCAATGGCCTTAAGCTTCATGGCAACAATGGCATCGATAGAAGCAACCCTTACTCCGTTCCACAAATCATACGAATCACAAAGTTCCCCATTGCACAACTCGCTCGATCAGCCATTTTTTATGTTCAATAGGATCGATATCTTCTACGTGAATATCCCAAAAGAGACCTTGATTTTGGATAGGGATCACTTTAACGCTCTCCAGTCTAAAGTAGTCTGTCTAACATTATTATACCACAAATTGGGGATTACAGGCTGCTCCTGTCAAATTACACGGGCAACAATCGTAATCGTTGCGAGCCTATGCCACTGCAAAAGTGATCATCCTGCCAATGTCCGGCATGACGGCAAGGATAGCGCGTTCAAGGCTCTGTTTGTGGCGGGACTCCACCCAGTCTTTTTGAAAAAGGTTTGGGCAATATAGGCAAAGTCCGCCCTCCAAATACACCGGACGCAAAGGGGCTATCCAAGTTTCAAAGGCTGACTGCGAAAGTTCTTGACGCATCATTTCGAGCACGCGCGACCACTCAGGCACAGAAGGCGTGTCTTCACTGACTCCGGGCTCGCCAATATTTGTTAAGCCCTCAGCTTGACGGAACGAACGACTCGCGTTTCCCCGTTGTATGGGTTGCCCGACATTTGTTAGGCTCAGAGCCGGCTCAAGCTCCCGCTCATGCTCATACTCATGCTCGTTCGCGTGGTTAGCCATGGGAATCGGCTCCCCTTTCCAGTTCTTCAAGGCTTTACGCACCGACCGGGCCATCTCTGCCGCAAACTGTGCCCCCGTTTTCCGGGCGTACATCCATTGACCGTAGTTCGCTGCCCCATAGGGGTTAGCCGGGGAAAAAGCTGCGGCCCGACCGGCCAACATCTCGTCAAGTTCTTCGGGATTTAACCGTTGATACTGTTCGGTAAAGGCAATGTATTTCCGCTCAAAACGCGGCCGGGGAGCCGGACGCTCTCCCTCGGGATAATACCCGAAACAGAGCATCGCGAGAGGGAAGACCCAAGCGGGGAGGTTCAGTAGTTCCCGATGTCTTTCATAGTTTTCCATGATGTCTCCGATGTAGCAGGAACCGATTCCCCGGCTTTCGGCCGCGATCGCCGCATTCTGAGCAGCAATCAGCGCATCGGAACAAGCCAGCAAGAGATCTGCTTCATCCGGGCCGCGGAATTCCAGACCATGCTCCAGGCAGTAGGCGTCGACCCCGGAATTCCTATAATAGTCAAACCACCGTTGATAATCCGCTAAGAAGACAACGACTAAGGGGGCCTTGGCGATGAAAGGTTGGTGATCACAAGTTTCGCTTAACACTTGCTTTTTCACAGGGTCCGTAATCAAAATCATGGAATAGAGCATCATGTTTCCGGCGGTGGGGGCCCTCATGGCTCCTTCCACAATCCAGTCCACGTCTTCCGGCTTCAGTGGACAGTCGGCAAAACGCCTCAGTGAAATACGCCCCCTGAGCCATTTCTCGCTTGGTTGTGCATCATTTTCTTTCATGCTAACCTCCATTCCGCCGCTACCGCTGGCGGCAAAACTTCTCTCTTGTTTAAATCCAACTGACCGTACAGGCCTAGGACATCTTCTAAATCCTCCGGCAAGGCCTGTCTAATCCGCAGCCCCCCTTTTTCTGGTTGAGAACCCCCGGCCTCAACTGTATCTATGGAACAAGCCGGAGCAAAAGAAATAACCCCCTCGGTTTGCGCTTCAGTCGGTACAGGCAAGTCTCATCCCTCCTCTCTTGTCTCTCTCGTCAACTCCGATCTATAGGCATGGCGAAACATGTGTCGAAAACGCCGATATGCATCCAATTCCTCGGCTGTAACGGGCGCGATAATTCTTGGACGAATCCCGGGAATGGTAACTGTCATCCTGGATATCGACAACCAGTTTTTTATACTGTCCCTCATTCATCCCAGTCTTCATTGTCGGGGTATTGTTCGGGAGCCGCACCGCGCTCGGCAACAAGGCGGGGTTTCAAGGGCAAAGGTTTAGCGGGATCAATCCCCTCCACCTTCAGTTTAAACTCCCATTCATCGCCATAATCGAAAAGGTAAAGAAAACTCTGGCCCGGCTCCAGGGCTAACTCCCCCAGTGTGACTTGATCAGCATGAGGGCCACTCTCATCCAGTGGAGACGAATAACTTGCATGCGACCATTTTTTGTTATCCATGAAAAAACTGTACAGGTGATCATCATCAAAATCGAAGACCTGTTGAATGGCCTGATGCAAATCCTCAAGGGTATGATGAGCCGCCAGTTCGATTTTCCGCCAAACTCCCTTACGCCAAGATACTTTGATGAGGTAGGTGCCTTCTTGAAATTTCTTGGTCCTACGAACCAGTGTGCGTCTGACCTTTAACATGCAAATTTCTCCTTTTTGTCAAAAGTAGGATGGAGGATATTCGCTCACTCCGCCGCTGGATCACTGCGCTCATAAAGCTTTCACGAACCGCCTCCACAAAGGGACTAAGCATCCCCTAAATTCTAATTCTCCGGCAATCAGGCGAATCCTTCCCCAGCCGACCATTTATCTAACCGTCCAAAAAATTATTTAAAAAGGGGATCTAAATGGGATGAAAGCCTTCCCGAAAAACTCTTACTCACTTTAGGGCTTAGGCTATGGCTATCATGGGCTGGTTTCTCAAACTCTGAGGTTTAATTTAGGTTTAGTCCTGTTTACAGGAAGGATTAATCTTTTACGGTTATGCTTTCCTTGGGGTTAGGAATTAACCCACAAAAAATTCAGGAGGTAAATCAACGTGAAAAAGTCTTTCATCGTCGCCACAGGAACTCTGGCCTTGGCCGGTGCTTTGGCCGGTCTTGGCACTTTCGGCAGCATGGCTTTTGCCGCCACGCCCACCCCTGTTTCGACACCCACCGCAGTGGTTAGCCCGTCTACTCCTGTAACGACAACTCCCACCTCAGTGGCCAAATCCGACACCGAGAAACCCTCGGCGGAAAGCAAAACCCCGGAAACAGACAAAGTCAATTACCAATATAAGGAACAGGGAAATCATCAGGGGAACAATGGGGCTCCCGAGAAAGCGAGAACATCTCCCGTTGAGAAGAAATCCAGTGAAGCCTCTCCTTCCGGTCCCGATACAGATACCCTGCAAGTCCAAGTTCAGCAATAAGAAGGTGTAAGACATAAAGGACGCCTACCCAAGGGAGTGGGCTTCCTTCCCTAGGACGGAGCCCCTTCTCGACCCAAACAGAAGGCGGCACATCAACTCTTCGGAATGATGTGCCGCCTTAGCTGACCTTGAAAATGCCGAAGATCCGCTTGACCCGGCCAGGTCGGTAGGTTGGTTAGGTTGGTAGTTGGTTAGGTCAAGATGTCTTGGTATAATGATACGGGAGTGGTATGATATACAGGAATGACTTGGCATGGGATCTTTGCTTGCTCCTAGGATAAAAGTCTTTGCTTACTTCCGTTCAATACATCATTATATTTTTTTGAGAAAGGTCGAGAGATTTGAAAACCTCATCGCCTCTAAACCGGGTTGAAGATTATAACAAAAATCGTGCCCCTTATGAAGAGAAATTCCCCTCTGGCTTTAATACAATTATTGCGTCCCTGGCAGTGGGCTAAAAACCTCTTTGTCTTTTTAGGGTTTCTATTTTCCCAGGATTGGGGTAACTCTTCTTTACTTTTACGTGTTGTGGAGCTGGCCGTGGCCTTTTCCCTGACTTCCAGTTCCGTATACATTTTAACCTTGATTCCCGGCAAAAATTATACCTACAGGACTTTTGATTTCATTTAGCCAATTTAGTTGGAAAATAGCCTGCTTTCAAGCTTGTTTGTTGCAGAATCTCTTGAAGTTTATTGTTTTTCCCTTGTATTCCCCCTCGCTTGTAGGTATAATAATTTATACCTACAAGCGAGGGGAGGGGTTACCGTGACTTCCATCATTAGGCAAAAGGTTGGGGATAAGATTTATCTTTACGAGTCAGTTTCTTTTCGCAATGCCGACGGCAAGCCGAGAAACAAACGTGTCCCTATCGGCAAAATTAATCCCATAACCGGAAATCCGGTGTATAAGCCTGAATACCTGGCCCGTATGGCTGAACAGGGAACTCCCATTGAAATACCAGCAACCAACATGACCTTTTCTATTGAGGAGATCCAGCGTTCATCCATCAAGGATTATGGAGCCTTTTATCTCTTTCAGAGCATTGCGCAAAGCATTGGATTGCTC
This sequence comes from Acididesulfobacillus acetoxydans, assembly GCF_902729405.1. Classification (GTDB taxonomy): domain Bacteria; phylum Bacillota; class Desulfitobacteriia; order Desulfitobacteriales; family Desulfitobacteriaceae; genus Acididesulfobacillus; species Acididesulfobacillus acetoxydans. The sequence continues at coordinate 2,199,889 of NZ_LR746496.1, read as the reverse complement.
AGGGCTCTGGAGAGAGCCTTACCGAATTACTGGCAAGAGGTATTCAATCTGGCCTGTTACCTTATTTCCTCCGGAGATCCGTTTCTTTATTGTGAGGATTGGATTAACAGTACCGAATGCCTTCCGGTCGGCAGCATGTCGTCGCAACGCATCAGTGAATTGTTGGCGGCCATAAGCCCAGACTCAAGAGAGGCTTTTTATCAGGAATGGTGCCAGTGCCGGAGTGAACAGGAATACCTTGCCCTCGACATCACCTCTGTCTCCTCCTATTCTAACTTGATTGAAGACGTTGAATGGGGATACAACCGGGACAAGGAAGCGCTTCCCCAAATCAACCTTTGCATGCTGATGGGGGAAAAATCAGGGCTTCCTATCTATCAGACCGCGTACAGCGGCAGCCTCAAGGATGTCTCAACGTTGAAAACTACCTTGTCCAAAATGAATGCCTTATCGAAAGGTAAACCCACCCTGATTGTGATGGACAAGGGTTTCTTCAGTACCAAAAATGTAAACGCCATGTTGAATGATGCGGCCAAACTACGCTTCGTCATCTCGGTTCCCTTCACCTCCGGCTTTGCGAAAAAGCAGGTGGAAAGCGAACGCAAAGATATTGACAGCCTTCAGAACACAATGGTTTTAGGGGAAGATTCTGTTCGCGGGGTCACCAAACTTAGAGCGTGGAACAAAGACCATAAGATTTATACGCATGTTTACTATAACGCCATGAAGGCGATGAAGCTTCGCGAGAACCTTTATGCGCATGTCGCACTTCTGAAAGAACGGGCAGAGGCCCATCCTGCAGCTCACCTGCAGGAAGAAGAATATAGCAAATACCTTCTCATCCGCAACTCGGAGAAATCTCCCTCAGGCTATACCGTCAGCATTAAAGAGGAGGCCATCAGACAGGAGCTGGAGACAGCCGGTTGGATGATCCTCATAACGAATGATGTGGCCAACGCTAAAGCAGCTCTCCGAATATACCGGGAAAAAGATGTTGTGGAAAAGGGCTTCCTTCGCTTAAAAAATAGTCTAGACCTTGGAAGATTAAGGGTACATAAGGACGGTATTATGCAGAACAAGATCTTCATTGGTTTTATCGCACTCATACTTGCCGCACATATCCACAAGGTCATGCTGGAAAAGGATCTTTACAAAAAGATGACCATGAAGAAATTGCTCATCACCTTATCTAAATTACGCATCCAAGTAGTAAATGGAACACGAATCCTGTTCCCGCTTACTAAAAATCAAAGCACTATCTACAAAGCGTTTAATGTTAAAGAACCCGTGTAGGTATAATTATCGACGGGATTTTAGGATTTTAAATGATTGGTTTGACCGGCATAAAGACCGGTTGCATCCCAAGAAAAGAAACAGGCCTTTAGCCGCAGGCCTCGTATCTCCCTGGCTGGCCATCGTCTTGACAACCGTCCTTTGTTTTGCCGGCTTAACGATGGGCTATTTTATTTCTCTGAGTGCCCTGCTCCTTCTAATCCTCTATTTTGTGCAAAACATCGCTTACTCCAAGTATCTGAAAAACGTTGTGATCCTAGATGTCTTTCTGTTGGCGAGCGGATTCATGCTGCGCATTCTGGCGGGTACCTTAGGGGTTGGCATAGAACCCTCACATTGGTTGCTGCTCTGCGGCTTAATGCTCACCCTATTTATCGGCTTTGGCAAACGAAAGGCTGAGTTGAAAGAATTAGCGGATCGGGCCTCAAGTCACCGGGCTGTTTTGGAAAGTTACAGCGAGAGCTTGTTGGAACAGATGATGGGAATTACGGCTGGGGGTGTTATCATTACCTACAGCCTGTATACGGTCAATTTTGCTACCGTGAAGTTGCATGGTACAGATGCGCTCATTTATACGGTGCCCTTGGTCATCTATGGCGTCTTTCGCTTTCTCTATATTATCAAAAACAGCAGTGAAGGCTGTGACCCTACCAAACTGATACTCAAAGATTGGCACCTTGTGACAGTGTGTATACTATGGCTTCTCAGTGTTATTTTTATTTTGGAACCATCGCTATTTCAATCATAAATATTTCCCTCATAAATGCTTCCATCATAGATATTTCAATCATAAACATCTTAACACTTTAATCATCGAAGTCACACTTTAAGTATGGTTAGCAACATTCGACAGGTAATTTGGGACGTGGTTATGTGGTAAAAAGAATCGAACGTTTCTATGGTTTCACTATTTTAGCAGGCTTTATGCTCAGTGTCCTTTGGATTTTCTTGGTCAACACTCAACCCTTTTCTGATTTCTTGTATTACCAGCGCATAGCCATGAATGTAGCCAACGGGGGGCAATGGGGTAATACCTATACGACGGTGGGCTATTCCATGATTCTGGGGCTTTTCTACAAGCTTTTCGGGTCTAGCATTATGGTCGCTAAGTGGCTCAATGTTTTCCTGACTGTTGTAAGCAATCTATTGCTTTACCAAATTCTTAAAGTGGCTAATGTCCGGGAATACGGACGGAAAATCGTTTTTGTCCTATTCGTTTTCTTTCCGAGCACGATTTTTTACAATAGTATGGTTGCGACAGAAATCGTATTCACGACAATTCTCCTCCTGATTACGTATTTATATATTGCGAAATACCGGTATAGGTACTGGTTCATAGGATTACTGGCCGGGCTTGATACACTGATTAAGCCGTTTTTTCTGGTATTTTTTCTGGTTGTCTTTCTAACCGAATATGTTACCGGCAAGAACAACTTTATAAAAAGCCTGAAAAACAGCCTAATTATCCTATGTGTGAGTATCGTAACAATCACTCCTTGGTTATACCGCAATTCCCGCTTAATGGGCGAATTTACTTATGTGTCAAATAATGGCGGGATCGTCCTCTATATCAATAACAACTCACAGAATCATACAGGCGGTTGGATGCCGGCCGAAAAGGTGAAGAATTCTCTGGTTCTGACCCCGGAATATAAAAGGGCCAACCTAACGCAGCGTAATCATATGCTGACCCAGGCGGCGGAAAAATGGATTCTTTCCCACCCCAGACAATATGTGATTTTGGGCTTGAAGAGATTGTCGAAAACCTTCGGCCCTAAATCAGAGCTGCGCATCAGCTTTTATGGGGCTCAGATTCCTCTGCGCGTGCAAAAGTTATTAAGTTCCCTGACAACCATCATGCGTGGCCTTTTCTTTAGTGCCGGCCTAATAACCATGGCTTTGGCGAGCATCTTATATATCGTTAGACTTTTAGTTTCTAAGAACCGCTTCAAAAACTCTAATAGGGGTGACAATCTTTTACCCGCCTATTTCACAATAACTTTTTTGATGTTCTTCAGTGTCTATTTCTTAACGGAAGGCCAACCGAGGTATGCTTTTCCTGTTGTCTTTATCCTACTCTATTTTGCTTATGTGGGATTGCAGAGCCTGTTTTCCCTGATAAAATATGAATGGTATAACAGCTGAGGAAGGACTTAAAGTCTATGCTTTTGCTAACGATAGTTTCCGTGATTCTGAGCGCCATAGGCCAAATCCTGGTTAAACTGGGAGCGGAAAACCTGGATCTTAGCTTTAAAAGTTCTAAGATTATCTACTCGCTCTTATTGATCTTGAAAAATGTCCCGATCATGAGTGGAGTGATTATATATGGCTTAAGTTTTTTGCTATGGATTAAAGTTTTAAGCAAAGTGCCCTTGAGTTATGCATACCCGATGGTCAGTCTGGGGTATGTCCTCATTATGATATTTTCATATTTTCTATTTCATGAAAACATTAATCTAATAAGGTTGTTTGGCATCCTTCTCATTATTGCGGGAGTCGTTTTTGTGGCCCGAAGCTAACTTCCACCGGATCGCCGGACTCAGCCCCGGAGGAAATGTAGATTTGGCCGGATGTTTTACGCCGAATTTTTTACAAGGAGCATTCCTGTAAAGAAAGAATTGGGGGTTTGATTCTATGAAAATGCGACTATTAGCGAGCAAATCTTAATTTATTGAGGGAGGATATTTTAAAAATGGCAGATTTATTCACATTCCCAAGCGGTGCAGATATGGGGCAACTTCGTCTTACAGAGATTCAACTACCCCTGACTAAAGTCAGAGGATTGCGGCTTTCCTCCACCGGGTCCGGCCCAGTATCATTGGAATCCACATCAGGGACGGTTGAAACGCGCCCCGTAATCGTCCGGCCCTGCCGGGCGACCAACGTTCTAAGCCTTACATTACGTCCGCCTACCAAGTCAGCATGCAGCGTATAACCGCAAGCTTCGCAGGTGAAGAGCAGTCCCTTTCCTGGCCGGTTGTTCTTGCTCTTATGCTCGCAACGGGGGCATCCTTGGCTTGTATAATGGGCATCCTGGCGGGTAGCGTACCCTCCGTACAGCGATGACTTATAGAGTATTTTGCTATGGAGATCAGCAAACGCCCATTGCTCCGCTTGGCGGCGTTCCTCTGTGTCTTTACGCTTCGTATTGATCTTTACCCGTATATGAGTTAAGTCTTCAATTCCCACCAGAACCTGGGGTTGGGCGATCTTGCGGCTTAGCCGGTGGTTCACATCGGGGGTTAACCGTCTCTCTCGCCTGCTTAAAGCCGCTAACCGGCGTTTAGCTGAACGAGTGCCTTTCTCCTGGAGCCGCTTTCTTAGCCGCTGCAAGTGCCGTTTCTTATGATGGATAGGCGAACCCTTGACAAAGATTGGCTTTTCACCGGTATCAACCACCGCCAGGTAGCGCATCCCGACATCAACACCCTGCACTTGAGTCATATCGTTTAAGTCAACGCTTTGCTCACGTGTGATCGGGACGATCAGATATAACGCCTTGCGTCCTTTATCATACCAGAGCTTAGCAGTGCCAATTTTCCACTCGCCCGAACGCAACCGCTCAACGTGAGGAGTCCACCCCTCATAAGCAACGCGAACTCGGCCTTCCAATGTATTGACCGAGGCCGTTTGGTTCTTGCCGAACGAATAATCCCTGCCGTAGACTATTTCAGTCGTGCGCGATTTGAATTCGGGAGCTTTCTCCAAACCGTGGTAATATTTCTTGGTGTACCCAAGTTTGCGATGCTCGGCGTTTTGTTTTATTTTTGTCCACTCTCCTTGGTAAGTGGACGCGACTCTGCGAATCGCCGATTGAGCCAACTGAGACGGAAGATTATACCGGATACGCAATTCTCTGTAGAGCAGATCGTTTAACTTTCGCTTATTAGCGCGCTTGTCAAGCTGGGTAAAAGCGTATCGACTAACATAGTTCATCGCATCCCTGTAGGAGTCCATCGTGCGGAGTAGCAGTGCTTTTTGTTCGTAGTTTGCGGAAAGGTTTAGTTTTATAGACAACGTGAGACTGTCTTTAACTAGATTGCCCTGAAAAAGTAGGTTTGCAAACCGTCCCTTGACCGACCCCCTGGGATCGGAATACATCAGTATGAATCCCCGGCATTGTAGAGGGGTATTCCTTGCCATTTCCTAATTCATGGCGGCCAATCTTCTTAAATTGTAGGTCAGTATGCCAAATCCCACCCAGATGCTAACTCCGCGGTGTCCTCTGAGCAGACTCCTCCCCAGGCCATATTTACGTTTCAAGATGCTAATGGTTCCTTCTCCACCAGCACGCCATGCTTGCAGACGTCGAAACCATCTTTGCCTTTCATGGGTTTGTCGCTTCTGAGTTTTCTTGCCCTTCTTTGGGATGGATATTCGTTTTATCCCCAGTTCGGTTAAAGCTGCTTCATTCTTACCACTGCTGTAACCACGGTCAGTGGCAACAGCGTAAGGGATCCGCCCAGTGTTTTCGATGTGGCGTCTCACGGTGCCCAAGAGCAAACTTTCATCGCTGGGGTTGCCTATATGGATTTTGTAATCCGTAACCAGACGGTCTTCATTCTCTGTGATTTCGGTCTTATAGCCAAATTCCGTCGGGCTCTTCAACTTGCCCTTCTGGATAGGCCTCGCGTCAGGATCATAGAGGCTAATTACCCGTTGCGGGATGTGTGTTTTTCCGCTGTTCACCTGAAGCGTTTGATTGACAATCTTGTCCGTGGTATGAATGAGCTTGTCCAATTTCTCGATCGTATTTTTTAGAGCTGGGCTTATTTGCTCGCCCCAAGTCTCTTCAACTTTATCCATTATCCGATGGGCATCGGAAATCGTCTCAATCGCTTTATCCACAAGCTTATCCGTGATGTTGCGAACCTCCTGTACCGCCTCATGGCTTCGCCGTTTCAAGGTCTTGCCGATTTCCAGTATCCGTTTTTTCGTTGAACGAAAACGATTCCTCATCTTAGGAACTGTGCCACTCACTTGATCGCAAAGGCGGTTCGCCTGTCGGGTTATGGTTTTTACTGCATCCGCCAGCAGATGGGCATCCGTTGGGTAGTGAACATTGGATTCGGTTACTGTAGTGTCCGTACGCAGCCGCCGGTTCCGTGTCATCTGTTCCTGACTCGCCTTAGTAACAAGTTTTTTGTTCAGATCCTCAATGATTTCGTCCCCGTATTTCTGGCTCAGCTTGATCAATGTCGTACTGTGCGGCACTAAGGCATCGAGATCAACGCGGCAGAACCGCCGCCATTTGATACTGTCACTGACTTCGCTAACAAGTGTTTCATAGCCAAATCCATAACAGAATTTGAGAAACATTAGACGGAGATAAGTTTCCACCGGAACAGTTGGTCGGCCAATACGAATATTCCAGTGAGAGAGAAAGGGCTCCATAAATCGCTCATCATCCAAGAGACGATCAACCGTCTTGAGTTCTGGGCTTAGTTCCAGCACTTCCTTCGGCAAAATGGAGTCCCAAATTGTAAGCTGTTCGTTGCGAAGTCGTAACATTTTTTGCCCCCCAAAAAAGGATTTTCATGTCCCTTTGGAGAACCACAGGAACGAGGAATTCTCTAAAGGGTGGTTGTGGAGTTTCGTTGTTTGGTCACTTCTAAATTTCCACAAAATCCTAGTGAATTCCTTTTTGTTTCGAGGGATTTTTGCACAGAGTTTGCTTAGTTTTTCAGGGCAATCTAACTACATAGATTGCCCTGAAAAAGTAGGTTTGCAAACCGTCCCTTGACCGACCCCCTGGGATCGGAATACATCAGTATGAATCCCCGGCATTGTAGAGGGGTATTCCTTGCCATTTCCTAATTCATGGCGGCCAATCTTCTTAAATTGTAGGTCAGTATGCCAAATCCCACCCAGATGCTAACTCCGCGGTGTCCTCTGAGCAGACTCCTCCCCAGGCCATATTTACGTTTCAAGATGCTAATGGTTCCTTCTCCACCAGCACGCCATGCTTGCAGACGTCGAAACCATCTTTGCCTTTCATGGGTTTGTCGCTTCTGAGTTTTCTTGCCCTTCTTTGGGATGGATATTCGTTTTATCCCCAGTTCGGTTAAAGCTGCTTCATTCTTACCACTGCTGTAACCACGGTCAGTGGCAACAGCGTAAGGGATCCGCCCAGTGTTTTCGATGTGGCGTCTCACGGTGCCCAAGAGCAAACTTTCATCGCTGGGGTTGCCTATATGGATTTTGTAATCCGTAACCAGACGGTCTTCATTCTCTGTGATTTCGGTCTTATAGCCAAATTCCGTCGGGCTCTTCAACTTGCCCTTCTGGATAGGCCTCGCGTCAGGATCATAGAGGCTAATTACCCGTTGCGGGATGTGTGTTTTTCCGCTGTTCACCTGAAGCGTTTGATTGACAATCTTGTCCGTGGTATGAATGAGCTTGTCCAATTTCTCGATCGTATTTTTTAGAGCTGGGCTTATTTGCTCGCCCCAAGTCTCTTCAACTTTATCCATTATCCGATGGGCATCGGAAATCGTCTCAATCGCTTTATCCACAAGCTTATCCGTGATGTTGCGAACCTCCTGTACCGCCTCATGGCTTCGCCGTTTCAAGGTCTTGCCGATTTCCAGTATCCGTTTTTTCGTTGAACGAAAACGATTCCTCATCTTAGGAACTGTGCCACTCACTTGATCGCAAAGGCGGTTCGCCTGTCGGGTTATGGTTTTTACTGCATCCGCCAGCAGATGGGCATCCGTTGGGTAGTGAACATTGGATTCGGTTACTGTAGTGTCCGTACGCAGCCGCCGGTTCCGTGTCATCTGTTCCTGACTCGCCTTAGTAACAAGTTTTTTGTTCAGATCCTCAATGATTTCGTCCCCGTATTTCTGGCTCAGCTTGATCAATGTCGTACTGTGCGGCACTAAGGCATCGAGATCAACGCGGCAGAACCGCCGCCATTTGATACTGTCACTGACTTCGCTAACAAGTGTTTCATAGCCAAATCCATAACAGAATTTGAGAAACATTAGACGGAGATAAGTTTCCACCGGAACAGTTGGTCGGCCAATACGAATATTCCAGTGAGAGAGAAAGGGCTCCATAAATCGCTCATCATCCAAGAGACGATCAACCGTCTTGAGTTCTGGGCTTAGTTCCAGCACTTCCTTCGGCAAAATGGAGTCCCAAATTGTAAGCTGTTCGTTGCGAAGTCGTAACATTTTTTGCCCCCCAAAAAAGGATTTTCATGTCCCTTTGGAGAACCACAGGAACGAGGAATTCTCTAAAGGGTGGTTGTGGAGTTTCGTTGTTTGGTCACTTCTAAATTTCCACAAAATCCTAGTGAATTCCTTTTTGTTTCGAGGGATTTTTGCACAGAGTTTGCTTAGTTTTTCAGGGCAATCTACATAGGGTTCATTCATTATTTCACCCCCTTCCACCCCTTCCTAAATTATACAAAACAATGGTTGAAGATGTAAAGGGGCGGCCTTTCCCCTCCTGAATGAATTCAGAAGTATCCAGGCCGCGACGGTCATGAAGACGGTTTTAACACGGTCCTCACAGAACATCCTGAGGTTAAAATACTCTACGAGCGCAGAAGCAACTACCCTGACTTTCTGGAAATTCACGGAGTCAATCCGATCTTCCACGTCCAGATGGAAGGGGCGGTCGAAAACCAACTTCAGGCTGACCCAGCCGTCCGGGACATCTGGGAACATCTGCAAAAGGCCAAAGGCCTTACTCCACATGCGGCCAGGGCCTGTATAACGGCTGTATTTATACATCACTTCTTTCCGGTTTTGAAGGATCACCAGCCTTTTCACCAGGAAGCTTATCTGCGAAGTCTCCGATTAATCGCTACGGATGTCAGCAAAGTGCGCCGCAACGACCCTTGTCCCTGTGGAAGCGGGATCAAGTTTAAACGCTGCTGCGCGCCCTACAAGGATTCTTTTGGAGTTTTTCCGCTTGCCGGAGCACTGGACCTGGGCCACGGAGCCTATCCCGAAGCAGAACTTGAAGCTACTGTAGATCCCCTGGACCCAATCTTCCGACTTGAAGCCCGCGTCCATATTGCCGCTTATATGGAAAGCCACCACGACTCCGAAGGCGCCCTGACCGTGCTAAAAGAAAACATCGCCCTCGCCGAGACTTACAAAGGGGGAATATTTCTTAAAGATGCTTGGCAGCACTATTTGCTTTTGTGTCAGAACCACACGGAGTTTCGCAAAGAAGGTCTGAGAGCAATCAACCATCTGCTTTCTCTGGTCAAAACTGACAGGGAAAAAGGTACGCTTCTCTGTGACAAAGGGGATCGTCTATCTGGCATGGGTGACCTGGAGGCTGCCAAGGCCGAATATGCCAAACTCTTTATGACCTTTCCGAACTTTTCCCAAGGACGTCTGCGCTATGCCTCCATGCTCTTTAAGCAGGAACGAAAACAGGATGCCAAGAAAGTCCTCACGGACCTTCTGTCCGAAACACACATCGATCGAGAGACCCGCTGGGATGCCATCGCTCTCCTGGACGATCTGGGTGTGGATGTGGATGAATATATGGCTCAGGACCTGGTGGACGACCTTGATGAGGACCTCGAAGAAAACCTTGATGAGGACCTCAAAGAAAAACTCGACGGAGAACTGGACGACGAGCGATAAGCTCTTTACTTCTTTTCCCTGATCGTTCACCCGTCGAACCCGACCTGGCGCTTCTTTTTCAGTTCTCCCTCCTGGGCTGATTTTGCCGGAACACCATGACTCCAAATTCCGTTCCCAGGTTCTGAGCCACCACTTCACACTTGGCCCTGAGGAGAAAGAAAGTCTTCTCCCCCGCTTCTTCGGTGGACTCCAAGGACTCAAAGTTGGCTTGGCCCTTGCTGATAATGATATCGGCCTCCTCAAAAGCCTTCAAAAACTCAGGAGAACAATGTTTGAGAATCGTGCCTAAGAAACCGTTGCCATTCGTGATGACCCTTGCCGTTTCATCCATGCCCACCTGCCGGGCATCTGCCAAGGTCGCATCATTGAGAATAGGTTCACCTTTCACGGCGTAGACAACTTCCACCCCCCGGCGGCACAGCTCGCCGGTCAAAAGGGTATCAAAGGCGATTTCCCCACTGTTGTCGCCAAGAATAAGAACACTTCGGGCCGTTTTTAACTTCTCCCGGAAAGCGGGATAGTCGTCGAGGGCAAAACCCGCGGACAGGGCATCCTTGAGGCTAGCCTCCAAATCATAGTCCGGCAGGATCCCCATGTCGATAATATTCCCGGCGACTGCAGCCGAACAGGCGGTATGGAGAGGATCGGCGCTCTCTGAGACGACCTCACGCAGTTTTGGCAGCATGCCCAAGGCAAGGCTGTTCGATTCGGCCTTCGCTTGCGCATAAGGATCCTCATTTGCTATGAGCTCGTATACCTTCCGGAAGATCAGACTGGAATTCTCCGCCGGAGTAGCCTCCGGATCAAGCCCAGGGAGGAGGGGCAAAACCCCAAGCAGGACACGTTGCCCTTCCTGATCGTTGATTTTCAACACTTTAAGAGTGTTCACAATTTGTTTGAAGTAGCAGGGTATGCATTCCATCACAACTTGCACTAAAAGGACCCGTGTTTCCAAAACCCATGGTTTCAAAAAACCGGGAGTTCACCACGCTTTCTCTATGATCGTTAGTTCTGAACCCATTCTCATTCTACCATATCTCCTGCTATTTGAACCTCTCCGGACTGAAGTCAGAGGATTCCCGGTTGATTCCGGGGACTTCGCCTCTGCCTGGGGTACACGTTAACCGAAGTGATCGGGCCGTAGGCCCCACTGCTGATTTCGCATTTTACCCAGTCCAAAAGACCAGCGGGTTCGTGCCTCATCCTGTTAACCCTATAGGCTAACCGAACGCCTAGCCGTCACCGGCCAGGGCTTAAAGCTTATTTAGGCAAACCATTTTTTTCTGAAGTTCCGGCCAATACAGAGTGAACCAATGTAGTCCGCGTTCACGTCTTTGACGCCACAGGTCGGGCACTTAGCGAGAGCCACGCCTTGGTAACGAGTGAGTGTCCCACCGCAGTAGGGCATTCTTTGGATGTATTCCTGGGGCTGACCCGGTTGACCACGATCCCTTCGTGCAGCGCCTTATACCGCCGAAAGTCACGGGTTTCGATATTCATCTAAGTTCGCTAATCCTTCTAACACTTCATCAAGGGGCAAATTGCCTTTTTCGAGTTCAATCGGCTCCCTCTTTACTAATCTTTTGTAAAAAGCCGTACCTTGAGCCAAAAGATCATCGTTTACCTCATCAGCATCCATTAATTCAAAAAGCACGTCCTCAGCCTTGGCATAATCTTTAACATTTTCGTAGTATTTGAATAGCAAAAGTTTACTTTCCTTGGGAAGTTCGGACTTTCCAATTTTCTTTAACAGTTCACTACCCTTTTCCCTATTTTGTTCTAAAAGCTCATCGTTATGGTCGAAAGTAACACTGATCATGATATTCAAACTTTTCAAGTACAAATTCTTGGCCTTAGACATCTTTCCCTCAAACTCATAAATATCTGCTTGTTGACTTAATAGTTCAGCAAGCATAAGACACTTTTCGGTATTTGTCCGTCTACTTCCACTCACCTTTTGAATGAGAATCTCATAGGGCAGTACCTCTAAGACTTCTCTGCTCAGACCGGTGAAATTTGTCAATGTCTCATTTAAAACATCTTGGCTCTCTTCGATTTTGTTTTCAGCCTTCAATCCCATAATTCTGCCAATGGCCGTTGAAAATTGTTGAACTATCTTCATGAAATAATCTTTTTCTTCAAACATTTCACGTCTCCATACCTGTCCTGGCTAATAAAGAGGCCCTTGCTGCTCTTTCAACCTCATATTTAGCGTGCCTTTGCCTTTATTGTACTGTGCGAAATTACAAAAGACAAGTTTTGGCTTATCCATTTGGCTTATCCAATAGAACGCAGGTCGGCAGCAATACCGGTCTGAAAAACTTGTAGATGACATGTGTCTGCTTAAAAACTTGAGGCTCGGCCCATTCTCTCTGAGCCAACGGCACAGGCTTCGGTGCTTGGGAACATAAAGTTCAACTTCCTGCCAAAAATCCTTAGAATGATTGAAGTGAGTAAACAAACCTGTTAAGGCCTCTCCTACCCAGCTTCTGAATTTTACATCCCCAAGTGGCACTCCTGACCGGCTGAAAAACAGATAGCTTAAGCCTTCTTGAGGGACATAGCGCTTCTGAGCGAGCAGGGGTATTATTTCCGTGCGCAGCATTTCCGGAAAAATGCCGGGAACTTCTCTCCATAATCGGGATGAAGTTTTTGCTCTGTCTCCTGCCTCTACCCGTGAAGTCCTGGAAGCACATTATTAGCAAGCTGCTGATATCTTGAACAATCCGTACAGCCCTTTTCCCATCCCCTATAGCCTATGATTACGGCGATTCATCTTATTCCCTCAAGGATCTGCCATATTTCATAAACATCCTTACCATTGTCAGCCATTGTCTCCACTACCCCAACAATCTGCAGTAGATCCGCCAGCCATCATTCCTGCCCAGGCTCATACGCAAGATGCAGAGAAAACGCTGTTTGATGCACGGAAGTTTATCAGCGGTGTTGAATGCTTTCTTAGATCTTGACTGGACTTGGGTCCTATACTCCAAAGAGGACTTTAAAATACCCCATTCCCACTAACACAAGAACGAGTGTAACCGGAAAGCCGATCCTGAGATGATCGAAAAAGCGAATGGTTATCCCGTTCTTCTTGGCAATTTCTACCACGATCAGGTTGGCAATGGACCCCGTGATGGTCAGGTTTCCGGCAAAAGTACTGAACAAGGCCAGATTGGCCCACCAGACCGAATTGTGCGCCGCCGGGATGACGAACTTGATCAGCATAACGGCCGGAACGTTGCTCACGATATTTGAAAGGACGAGAGTCAGGAGCATAAAAACCGGCAAGTGAGCACCTTGGCCTATTTCCCCCAAAAACCGTTTCAGCAAACCACTGTGCTCAACACCTCCGACGATAACAAACAGACCAACAAAGATCACCAGGAGGTTAAAATCGATCCCTTCATAGATCGTGTTTGGTTTCAAACGCCGCGTGATCAGAAGCACTGTAGCGCCCAGGCTGGCGACGATCGCCGGATCGATCCCCAATAAAAATCCTGTCAGAACCCCCAAAAGAACGACGACCCCTTTGAACAGAAGAAACCGGTGCAGGGGCTTGACCCCGGCTTGATCGGCTTGGCCGGCTTGGTCAGGGGCGAACACAAGGGACCCCCTAAGTTCTTGAGCATAAACTCTCTCTAAAATGACATACGTCAAAAGCAGACCCATTAACGATAGCGGCAAAGCGATCAGGGAATACCAGGCAAAGGCCAGATGGGAAAGGCTGCCGATTAAGATATTTTGCGGATTCCCGATTAGTGTGGCTGCGCTGCCAATATTGGAAGCCATTGCTGCGGCTAACAGATACGGAACCGGGTTAATTCTTGCCCGACGACAGACTGAAATAATAATCGGTGTGATAAGCAGGCAGACGATATCATTGACAAGGACCGCCGACAACAGCCCCGACAGGACGATCACGACCCCCAGTAAGCCCCGGGGGGTCTTCAGTCTATGCATCGCACAGTTGCTCAGGTGTTCAAATAGCCCTATGATGTTCATATAAGAGGTTATGAGCATCATGGCAAACAACAGGATGATAGTCCGATAATCCACAGCCCTTGTCGCCTGAGCAAACGTCAGGACTCCCGTGGCGACTGTCATGGTCGCGCCAATGATGGCGGCCCCCGCCCGGTCGACACGGAAGACAGGGCTCTTGCCAAGCGTAAAGATGATTAAGACTGCGGTGAGAATGAGGCCTGAGATAATCGTTGCTGAGATGACCACGCTTCCTCCTTCTAAGTAGAGTCCCCTGAAAAACTGCTAATTCGAAGAAATTTCGGCCAAAGATATCCAACCCAACCCGCATGAATAAAGGGTTTACCAGCGGAGGCGTTGGCTGGATGTTATAAAATACGGACTTTTTCAGGGGAATCTAAGTAACTTCCCACCCTAGCATATCACACAAACATATTATACGGTTATGCTGATTGTGTCGATTATGTTGATTGTGTCGATTATTAAGTTCCAGCTATTTCTTCGAAAAAAGTACGCAGCAGCCAAAACTTTTGGCCAAACCCCGTGCATTGTTAAGCAAACCTACAAACCCGCAAAAAGACCACAAGGCAGAATCGTATGAAGGATGGTCCTGGGCCTTGGATGTTTCAGATGCCGCTATTCTTAAAATATACAAAAAGAATAAACATCAGGGGCTGGAACTCCTTTATGATCGGTATAAGAAATACGTTTATACCATCGCTTACAACTATACCCATAACAAAGAGGATGCCCTCGACTTAACCCAGGAGGTATTCATATCTATTCTTAAATCCATGGACAATTTCAAGGAGGAGTTTTCCATTCTTCCTTGGGTAAAAAGGATCACTGTCAATAAGTGTTTGAATTTCGCCCGGGACAAGAAGGAAGCCGTATCCTTGAACCAGACGGTTGCGGCCGGAAGCGAGATCCAGGACCTGATAGGTGCCCCCAACAACACCGAGAGCACCACCCTCTATCAGGATACGCGTCAGTCCCTGGCAAAGGCCATAAAGGAACTGCCGCCGCAAGAGCGTATGGCGCTCCTTCTGAGGCACATGAAGGGAATGAAATATGAGGAGATCGCCAGAATCATGAACGTGCCCCTCGGCACGGTGAAAACTCTTCTACATAGAGCTAGGAAAACCGTCAAGGTCAGCATGGTCAAAGACGGAATCTGGGAGGGGTAGAAGTGGACTGCAAACTTGATAAGGTTTTACTCCAAGATCTATTGGAAGGTACGATTGATCCGGTTGAAAAGCTATTTGTCGAAGAACATTTAAAGACATGCAGAGAGTGCCGCCAAGAGCTAACCGAGCTAAAACTTCTCTTCTGGGACCTTTTTGATAAATCAAACTATGAGGTCAGTCTGCCGTCAGAACTGGACCAGATAAAAGACTTGATCTTGGCAAATGCAGCTGAACAGCCAGCCAAGAGCACAGCAGAAATCATTTGTGACATCCAACGTCAAAATATCCGGGCATCCGGAATGTTTCTTGACTATGTGCCTGGGCTCAAGACCGGCAATATGCTCGTTAAAGAAAGTGTCAAGGCCGCGCCATCAGCCATGCTGAGAATATCCAAAGGTTTAGTCAAAGCTACGAAGTTCTTTCTGGCAAAGTAACTTCCACAGTTACTTCCACAGTTACTTCCACAGTAACTTCCCAAGTAACTTCCACAATCTCACAGGTGCGAAGAGGAGACCGGCATGTTGTTATCGATCGTGGGTTATGTTCTGCTGATTATCGGCCTAGTTCTGCTCGCTATTGTCTTTATACCTTACAGCTATCATGTTTCCGGGGAATATTTTGACGAAGCAGAGATCGAAGGCTCTCTATCCTGGCTTTTTGGCGGGGTAAGGATAGATTTTTATAAAGGCTCTGATGCAAACATCGCCCTGGATGTTACGCTCTGTGGCCTCACGAAGAAGACCAAGCGCGGACCGGGATCGCCCGGAGCAAAGTCCGAAAAGAAGACTGAAGCACGCAAAAAGGGAAAGACGGTCAGAAGTAAGCAACTTGCCGGCTTGGCCCGATACTTTGACAGAGACGTTATCCAAAAAGCAGTCTCTGCAATTGTTAAGCTGCTTAAGCACTGCCGGCCCAAAATCGTGTCTGTGCGGGCCAGGATAGGTTTTGCGGACCCCATGTATACTGGCTTATTGTACGCTTTGAAGAGTCAAATCTATCTTCTATGGCACAGATATGATATTGACATTCAGCCTGTGTTCGATGAGGAAATCATCGAGGGAAGATTTTTGATTGGCGGCGGGATCTGGCTGCCCTATCTAATACTAGTTGTGATAGGGTTCCTCTTCACCCAACCAATTAGAAATATATTCATCTCTAATTTCAGAAGGAAAATCAAAGGAGGGTCTCTATATGTCAGATGACTTTAGTGTTAGTGAAAACATCAATACCCTTTTTGAGAAACTGGAGAATTTCATCAAAACCAAGACTGTTGTCGGCGAACCCCTAACTGTAGGCGAAACAACCCTGATCCCATTTATTGATATCTCTTTTGGTCTCGGTACAGGCGGCGGGGGCGGAACGGATGCCAAGGGCGACAAGGGAACCGGCGGTGGTGCAGGTACAGGCGCGAGGATAGCTCCATCAGCAGTTCTCGTCATCAAAGGAGACCAAGTACAACTTTTGCCCATTAAAAAAGCGGGCAGCCTGGAAAAGCTCATAGAAATGGTTCCTGAGCTGGTGGAAAAAGCGAACGCCCATCATGGGGCCAAGGAAGGACCATGCCGAGGATAATAAGTGAGTGAAATAGCTCCCGGGAGAGCAGCCGATTCCGGCTGCTTTTTCATCCCCATTTCTTTCCCCCACTCCTTGCCTGCACATGCTGAACGACACCCCGTAAAGTGTGCTGCCGCATCCTCATAATCATAAAACATTGGGTTTGCATCATATACTCCACACCCATCATCCTGGTTAGCCTCCATCATCTTCCATCATCAGCTTATCCCAATGGCGTGGCTGATTTTGCCGAAACACCATGACTCCAAATTCCGTTCCCAGGTTCTGAGCCACCACTTCACACTTGGCTCTGAGCAGAAAGAAAGTCTTCTCCCCCGCTTCTTCAGTGAACTCCAGGGACTCATAGTTGGCTTGGCCCTTGCTAATAATAATGTCGGCCTCCTCAAAGGCCCTCAAGAACTCAGCAGAACAGTATTTGAGAATCGTTCCTAAAAAAACTGTTTCCATTCGTGATGACCCTTGCCGTTTTAGCCATGCCCACCTGCTGGGCATCTGCCAAGGTCGCATCATTGAGAATAGGCTTACCTTTCACGGCGCAGACGACTTCCACCCCCCCGCGACGCAACTCTCCGATCAAAAGGGTGTCAAAGGCGATTTCCCCGCTGTTGTCGCCAAGAATCAGTACACTCCAAGAATCAGTACACTTCGGGCTGTTTTCAACTTCTCCCGGAAGGCGGGATAGTCGTCAAGGGCAAAACCGGCGGACAAGGCATCCCGAAGGCTCGCCTCCAAATCATACTGGGGTAAGATCCCCATGTCGATAATATTCCCGGCCACTGCAACCAAGATAGAAGCAAGAAGCATCCATCCCGCCATACCCTCCCTTCCCGCCCGCCCCGACAAAGAGGTGGACTTTGGGGGCGCCGACTTCCTTATTTCGTGTTGAGGACGAAGGTTGTATTCGGCGGGAAAGTTAACAGGAGGAACTCTGTTGGTTCGACAAGTGCTTACAAAATCCTGTTTCCTTCCGGCTTGTCCGGGTTGGGCCTGTCCGGTATAATATAATTTGAGGATAGAGATTGGAGAGGGAAGTTTGAAACAAAGAGGTAGTGGCTAGGGAGTAAAAAGCGTACAGCAAACAAACCATTCACATTTTGCGGGTGGCAAAAAATAACATTGGGAGTTTTAGGATTAAACGATTACGGGAGATTCGTCTGTTATTGTGTAACCTCTTTTCCTGAGAAGTTCCAGAGCCTGCGCCTTTGTAAGAACCTTAGATTCATTGACAGGGCGGTGCTCCAGAAAGCCTTCGGGGGTATATGGCTCCAGCTTATTCAAGATATTCCAGATAGCGGTCAAGAGCATCTTGCAGACAGCGATGATAGCCTTTTTGTGACCCCGGCGGGTCTTGATTCTGTGATACTTCTCTTTGAATTCAGGGTGTTTCTTAGACTTGAGAAGTGCATTTGCAACCTGAACAAGAAGAGGTTTCAAATAACAGCCGGCACGAGATATACGGGTGGATTTTACTTTTCCTCCACTTTGATCATTGCGTGGACAGCATCCAGCCCAGGAAACAAGATTCTTAGATGACGGAAACACGGACATGTCCGGACCAATCTCAGAGAGAATGGCAATGGCAGTCATCGGATTGGAATTGAGCCCGGGAATGGTACGAAGTAAATCTAGAATGGCTGAAAAAGGTTGTACAAGTAAAAGTATTTCCTGCTCGATTTCCCTTTTGTGGTTTTCAAGTTCATCAATGTGTGCGAGACATTGACGCAGCTTGACAGCCTGCTCGGGAGAAATCGCACCATCAACGGCATCCTGGATCTCTTCGATAGGGGTTTTGCAGCGTCCATTGACAAAGGGAGCGACATCAAAGGGTTCACCGGGATGGTCAAGTATGTAGGTAGTGATAGATCTGGCAGACTTTCCAAAGACATCACTGAAGACATCATCAAGCTTTAAGTTGGAAACAGTCAGGCAGT
The DNA here is from genome assembly GCF_902729405.1 of Acididesulfobacillus acetoxydans. Classification (GTDB taxonomy): domain Bacteria; phylum Bacillota; class Desulfitobacteriia; order Desulfitobacteriales; family Desulfitobacteriaceae; genus Acididesulfobacillus; species Acididesulfobacillus acetoxydans. The sequence goes on along the minus strand of NZ_LR746496.1, from coordinate 2,181,310 downwards.
TCTGGGCACGGTTCTTCTCGCCAGTCAGCATATTTGTGATCTTGAAGCGGTAACGCATCAGGTCACGGAGATGCCTGATTACAGGAGAAGGGATAAAGCTGGGTTTGATCATATCGCACATAAAGAGGTCACAGATCCATTTGGCATCTTTGCGATCCGTTTTGTTTCCTTTTTGAGGTTTTGTGTACTTGGGATGTGCCAGGGTAACAAAACAGGTTTTTTCAAGGATGTTGAATACGGGAATCCAAAACTTGCCGGCAGATTCCATACAAACTTCGATACAGGAGAATTTCGCAAGCCAATCAGCCAACTCTCTAAGGCCCTTGGAAAAGGAAGAGAAGCGAGCTTGCTTATACTCAGTACGGCCATTTGTATCAGTAATACCGATGCAGGCATAGATCCAGGTTTTGTGGACATCAAGTCCACAGCAGTTTTTACGAAAGATTTTGAACAAAAGAAGTACCTCCAGCAAAAATACTTGTAGGGATGGCAGGGACTGGTCATCCGGCGAAATCGAGTCAACTTCGGAAGAGATAAGTTTACGGGCTACTGTTTTGCGCCATTCATTGATGCCTTAACGGATGACCGACACCATATACACATACGGGGTTGCCGCTATACAGCCCCGCCACTCACCTCCTCGGGTTCTGTAGTATACCAGCGACCTACAAGAGGAGGATAGCACAAAAAGAGTGAAAGGATGATGGGTTTTTGTTTCATAACCCCATCGGTGCCTTTCGCAGAAAGGCGGATTTATACACATGAAGAAACTAAAAATATACCTCGATACATCGGTCATCAGCCATTTGAAAGCGGATGATGTTCCAGAGAGGATGGAAAGTACCCGGCAAATGTGGGTAGAGATGAAGAATGAGGTTTACGAGGTATTTATCTCCAGTTTAGTCACTGCTGAACTTGGGGATTGCCCAGAGCCGAAAAGGACAGAGTTGTTCAAACTTATCTCTTTGCTTAAATATGATGAAATTCTGATCGATGAGGAAACTTATCGTCTTGCCCAAGAATATATCCGGAATGGAATCATCCCGGCTAAGTACGAAGATGATGCTCTCCATATTGCGGCAGCCAGTGTTCGTGGTTGCAACGTTGTTGTTTCATGGAATTTCAAACACATGGTCAGAGCAAAGACTATCTTCGGGGTAAATGGAACCAATAAAATGCTTGGGTACGGTGAACTGGAAATCTTATCGCCAGATAGTCTGATTGAAGTGGAGGAGGATGAATGATGAAGGAATCATTAACCATGAAGGAAATACATCAAATTAGGTTAAAGAACTACGAAAGAACCCGAAACATGACAAGGGAAGAAAAAATAAAGTATATCAATGCCAAAGGAGAACAGGCAAAACGACGCATTGATGAGCTGAAAAGATAGGGATAGGACTTACAAAGACCGGCGGAAACACCAAACTCCGCCGGTGTGTTTTTTCGGAGAACCATGTCTGCTTTTGCTGTCCATGTTTTTCTTCGCTCTCCATACAGTCTTGGCCGATCCTCGCTGTCCACGTGAACCCGTGCCCTGTAAGTCCGTGGCCTCCCTGTCAGTCTTGGCTTTCGATGAAAACACCGGCACCGTTCGGAATGACCATGACTTTGGCTTCCGGCCCCATGTGGGCATAAGCTTTCGTCAAAGCTTGCTTAAGATCCGAGGCACTGTCGAGTCCCATGGCAGAAAGGACTTCCGGTTTCACGCCTTCTGTGACGATGATGACATGGTATTCCACGAGAATGCGGGCCAGGACCTGAACCTGCCATTGATCTAAACTTGTCGCAGCCGGTGGGGTAGCTCTAATCTCTTCCAAGATCTTTGGGGCTCCGCCGGGGTTGGTCAGCATGCGCTGGAAGGTCACCCCTCCGATCCCGTCCAAGCAGGAGGCCGCCGTGATGATCACTCCGCCTGGCTTGGCCGCATACTCAGCAGTCCGGATGCTTTTCACCGCTTGATAGAGATTTTGGTCAAGGGGATAGCCACCATTGCTTGTGAGCACGATTTCAGCCCGCCGGCAAGTCAGCTTGGTCATCTTTTCGACGAATTGCACCCCTCGGGCATGCGCCTCTTCCGGATGACCGGCAAAGGCTGCCACTATGCTTTTTTCTTCATCCAAAGCCACATTAAGAATGAACTGAAGCTTGACCTGCCTGGCGGCATCCACCATGTCCCGGTGAAAGATATTGCCTGACAGCGTGCCGGACTGCGTACTGGGATGATCGATAAAGGGAGCGGAGTGATTGACCAGAATCGTCTCCCGGCCGCAGATTCCCGGCAGAATGCTTTTGCGGCCGCCCGAATAACCGGCAAAAAAGTGAGGCTCAATGAACCCTTCGGCGATCAGCAGATCGGCTTCCAACGCCAAGCGGTTTACCAGGAAAGGCGCTCCGGACGGAAGATCGGCTAAACGGACCAGGCTTTTCGCGTCTTCTGCTTTGTGGGAAACAAATTTCTCCCGTTTTACCGCCTCAGCGCCAAACTTGGCGTCCAATTCCTCGGAAGTGGGCGGCCGATGCAAGCCCGTGGCGATTAAGATCGTGATCTCAGCCTGAGGATTTCCTTTCCGAACCTCCCGCAAAAGACTGGGCATAGTTTCCCGACTGGGTAAAGGCCTGGTATGGTCGCTGGTCACGATGACCACTTTGCGAGCATTTTTCGCAAGTTCGCTCAGCTTGACACTTTGGATTGGATTTGCCAAGGCCCCTTCGACCACAGCCATGCCACCGGCCTTGGGATGTTCGGCCCTTGTTGTGAGAATGCCCGCCAAGCGCTCATCGGGAATCTCCGCTTCGAGAAACGAATGACCATAAGGTAATTTGACGAGCAAAGGAAAGCCCTCCCCCTTCAGCCCTCGGCAGCCGCGCCTTGGACCTTACTAAGCGTTGTGATTGTATTGAGATAAAACCACATGGGTCTGGAGATACTCTTAGGTTTCAGCGACCATCGCCGAGTTAGCAGCTGGCCTTTGCCAATTCTCGCTTGATCTCGATGATTTTCTCTAAAGGCAACCCCGTAATATCAGCAGCATCCTGCGGTGAGATCCCCTTCAACAAGGCCTTGCGGGCCGTCTCCAGCTTACCTTTCATCTCACCTTCTTTCAAACCTTCTTTCAAACCTTCTTCCCGGCCTTCTTCTCTCAACCATTGTTCAATTTGGGTCATGCGAAGCACCTCCAGTAATCTTTTCTTATACTCTTCGGGAAGAAATCGGTCGGTAATTGCCACGATGGCTGCAATGGCGAAGTTCATGTACTTGCTCTGGGAGGCCTTAGCTAATTCCGCGGCTTGTACCGCCATTTCGGCCTCCGTCTGCTGGCTTTTCATCAGAGGCAGAAATATAAGCTTTAACAAATCCACTTCTGCCAAGGGTTCTAATCGCTCCACTTTTGCTTTGATCCTACGATATTCTTCGTCTCCATCCATACCTTTGAAATAGACATTGGTCACTCGATAGGTTAAGGATCCTTTCCGCAGCACATCAGGAGCACTTTCGATCCACCCGGAATAGATAATGGCCGTATTTACATCACGGTTATGTCTTTCGACAATTCGGGCTCCATAATATAGGCCGCCCGGCGCAGGATGTTTTCCGGGACCGTAGTCTGGAACTCAAGGTGCAGCAGAGTCTCGTCCTCTAGCAGAAAAACAAAGTCCAGTCGCTTCTCCTTGGCCTCCACGACCGGCAGTACCGCAGGCACGATATCCACGATCTTGGCCGTCTTCAGCCCAAACACTTCCAGAGTTTGATCTTTGAAGATCTCCGCGGTGGCTTTCATGATAATGTCATTATTGTGTCCAGTGATTTCTGTCTCCAGAGAGACCACCTGCCTTCCTGTCAATATTATACTATAAGGCAAGCCGCGCGACTACTTCCTCTTTTCAGTATTGGCGGCCAACTTTCCCCGTTACAAAGAGCAAATAATTTCCAGACTTCTCTTCCCGTGACTGGTAAGATCCCCTATAATAATATCCTAAAATCCCGTCGATAATTATACCTACACGGGTTCTTTAACATTAAACGCTTTGTAGATAGTGCTTTGATTTTTAGTAAGCGGGAACAGGATTCGTGTTCCATTTACTACTTGGATGCGTAATTTAGATAGTGTCTGGTGAAAAAGTCACTGATTAAAACCCATATCTTCTAATAAAATTCTGTGGATTAAAATGGCCTCTTCATCTTTTGTCTTCTTTCTCTATTTTCTATTTTATAGCAGCAACTCGTCTCAAGTTGTAGGTCAAAATTCCAAAGCCCACCCATGTGCTTACCCCTTGGTGGCCACGGGACAAACTTTTATCAAGGCCATATTTGCGTTTGAGAACACTAATTGTTCCTTCGCCGCCGGCCCGCCATCGTTGAAGATTCTTGAACCATCTGTTCTTTTCCAGTTCAGCACGTTCCTTGGACTTTTTGCCACGCTTGGGCATACTGACTCTCTTTACACCTAACGAAGTCAGAGCTTTTTCATTATCTCTGCTCGTAAATCCTCTGTCGGTTGCCACGCTATGAGGGACTGTCCCAGTCAACTTAATATGCCGTTTGATTGCATCTTCAAGAAGCGTCTCATCGTTAGGGTTTCCCTTATGGACCTTGTAGTCAGTGACCATCCGATCTTCATTTTCGGTAATCTCCAACTTGAAGCCAAATTCTGTTTTGACACCGAGCTTACCTTTCTGGATAGGGCGGGCATCGGGATCGTGCAAGCTTACAACACGATTAGGGATGTGAGTCTCCCCACGGTTTACTTTCCGTGATTGGCGGATCACCTTTTCGGCCGTCTGGACAATGGTATCGAGTTTCTGAATTTGCCGTTTTACCGATTTATCCAGCTTTTCTTTTAAGTTCTCTTCTGCATGATTTAACATCTCCTTGGCTTCAAGGACTGTCTGTATACTTTTATCGACTAGCTCTTCAGTAATTTCCCGAACACTTTCAACGGCTTGGCCGCTTCTACGCTTGAGAAGCTTTCCAATCGCGAGGATACGTTTCTTGGCTGAACGGCTGCGATCCATTACTGTCGGACCGGCCTCTCCAAGAGCCTTTTGAATTTTCTTCGCCTTGCGGGTTATAACCTTGATAGCATCTGCCAGGAGGTGGGAATCTGTTGGATAATGGATATTGGACTCTACAACAGTTGTATCAACCCGGAGTTTCCGGCTGCGGATAACTTTCTCTTGAGTTACTTTGGTTATCAGAGCCTGATTTAGCTCTTGAACTATTTTCTCTCCATACTTTTGGGTTAGCTTAACCAAAGTTGAATGGTCAGGGACCTTTTCATCAATGGAGATACGGCAAAAACGTCGCCATTGGAAGCTATCCCTCACTTCATCAACGAGGGTGTGATAGCCAAATTTGTACCGGGTTTTCAAATACATCATTCTCAAGTAAGTTTCCACCGGTACAGTTGGGCGTCCAATTCTCACATTCCAATGTTTAAGAAATGGTTTCATGAAAACTTCGTCGTCCAATATTTTATCGATTGAGGCAAGCTCCTCATTAAGATTCAAAAGTTCCTTTGGCAGAACACAGTCCCAGATAGTCATTTGATCTTGGCGAAGTTTCAACATTTCTTTGACCCCCAAAAGGATTTTTGCTCCTCCCGGAGAATCTATCTACTAGGAATCTTCCGGGGGAGCTTTGGCAGAATTTAGTTTGTTGACACTTCTAAATTTCTACCAATTCCAAGGGGATTCCTTTATTTTTTCGGTTTATCCGAGGAAGTTTTCTAAAGAGTTTTTCACCAGAATCTAGATAAGGTGATGAGCAATTTCTTCATGGTCATCTTTTTGTAAAGATCCTTTTCCAGCATGACCTTGTGGATATGTGCGGCAAGTATGAGTGCGATAAAACCAATGAAGATCTTGTTCTGCATAATACCGTCCTTATGTACCCTTAATCTTCCAAGGTCTAGACTATTTTTTAAGCGAAGGAAGCCCTTTTCCACAACATCTTTTTCCCGGTATATTCGGAGAGCTGCTTTAGCGTTGGCCACATCATTCGTTATGAGGGTCATCCAACCGGCTGTCTCCAGCTCCTGTCTGATGGCCTCCTCTTTAATGCTGACGGTATAGCCTGAGGGAGATTTCTCCGAGTTGCGGATGAGAAGGTATTTGCTATATTCTTCTTCCTGCAGGTGAGCTGCAGGATGGGCCTCTGCCCGTTCTTTCAGAAGTGCGACATGCGCATAAAGGTTCTCGCGAAGCTTCATCGCCTTCATGGCGTTATAGTAAACATGCGTATAAATCTTATGGTCTTTGTTCCACGCTCTAAGTTTGGTGACCCCGCGAACAGAATCTTCCCCTAAAACCATTGTGTTCTGAAGGCTGTCAATATCTTTGCGTTCGCTTTCCACCTGCTTTTTCGCAAAGCCGGAGGTGAAGGGAACCGAGATGACGAAGCGTAGTTTGGCCGCATCATTCAACATGGCGTTTACATTTTTGGTACTGAAGAAACCCTTGTCCATCACAATCAGGGTGGGTTTACCTTTCGATAAGGCATTCATTTTGGACAAGGTAGTTTTCAACGTTGAGACATCCTTGAGGCTGCCGCTGTACGCGGTCTGATAGATAGGAAGCCCTGATTTTTCCCCCATCAGCATGCAAAGGTTGATTTGGGGAAGCGCTTCCTTGTCCCGGTTGTATCCCCATTCAACGTCTTCAATCAAGTTAGAATAGGAGGAGACAGAGGTGATGTCGAGGGCAAGGTATTCCTGTTCACTCCGGCACTGGCACCATTCCTGATAAAAAGCCTCTCTTGAGTCTGGGCTTATGGCCGCCAACAATTCACTGATGCGTTGCGACGACATGCTGCCGACCGGAAGGCATTCGGTACTGTTAATCCAATCCTCACAATAAAGAAACGGATCTCCGGAGGAAATAAGGTAACAGGCCAGATTGAATACCTCTTGCCAGTAATTCGGTAAGGCTCTCTCCAGAGCCCTGAGCAATCCAATGCTTTGCGCAATGCTCTGAAAGAGATAAAAGGCTCCATAATCCTTGATGGATGAACGCTGGATCTCCTCAATAGAAAAGGTCATGTTGGTTGCTGGTATTTCAATGGGAGTTCCTTGTTCAGCCATACGGGCCAGGTATTCAGGCTTATACACCGGATTTCCGGTTATGGGATTAATTTTGCCGATAGGGACACGTTTGTTTCTCGGCTTGCCGTCGGCATTGCGAAAAGAAACTGACTCGTAAAGATAAATCTTATCCCCAACCTTTTGCCTAATGATGGAAGTCACGGTAACCCCTCCCCTCGCTTGTAGGTATAAATTATTATACCTACAAGCGAGGGGGAATACAAGGAAAAAACAATAAACTTCAAGAGATTCTGCAACAAACAAGCTTGAAAGCAGGCTATTTTCCAACTAAATTGGCTAAATGAAATCAAAAGTCCTGTAGGTATAATTTTTGCCGGGAATCAAGGTAATATAATAAGAGTGACCCTGCGGGTTTCCTTTTACTAACATTAACTAGATTGCCCTGAAAAACTAAGCAAACTCTGTGCAAAAATCCCTCGAAACAAAAAGGAATTCACTAGGATTTTGTGGAAATTTAGAAGTGACCAAACAACGAAACTCCACAACCACCCTTTAGAGAATTCCTCGTTCCTGTGGTTCTCCAAAGGGACATGAAAATCCTTTTTTGGGGGGCAAAAAATGTTACGACTTCGCAACGAACAGCTTACAATTTGGGACTCCATTTTGCCGAAGGAAGTGCTGGAACTAAGCCCAGAACTCAAGACGGTTGATCGTCTCTTGGATGATGAGCGATTTATGGAGCCCTTTCTCTCTCACTGGAATATTCGTATTGGCCGACCAACTGTTCCGGTGGAAACTTATCTCCGTCTAATGTTTCTCAAATTCTGTTATGGATTTGGCTATGAAACACTTGTTAGCGAAGTCAGTGACAGTATCAAATGGCGGCGGTTCTGCCGCGTTGATCTCGATGCCTTAGTGCCGCACAGTACGACATTGATCAAGCTGAGCCAGAAATACGGGGACAAAATCATTGAGGATCTGAACAAAAAACTTGTTACTAAGGCGAGTCAGGAACAGATGACACGGAACCGGCGGCTGCGTACGGACACTACAGTAACCGAATCCAATGTTCACTACCCAACGGATGCCCATCTGCTGGCGGATGCAGTAAAAACCATAACCCGACAGGCGAACCGCCTTTGCGATCAAGTGAGTGGCACAGTTCCTAAGATGAGGAATCGTTTTCGTTCAACGAAAAAACGGATACTGGAAATCGGCAAGACCTTGAAACGGCGAAGCCATGAGGCGGTACAGGAGGTTCGCAACATCACGGATAAGCTTGTGGATAAAGCGATTGAGACGATTTCCGATGCCCATCGGATAATGGATAAAGTTGAAGAGACTTGGGGCGAGCAAATAAGCCCAGCTCTAAAAAATACGATCGAGAAATTGGACAAGCTCATTCATACCACGGACAAGATTGTCAATCAAACGCTTCAGGTGAACAGCGGAAAAACACACATCCCGCAACGGGTAATTAGCCTCTATGATCCTGACGCGAGGCCTATCCAGAAGGGCAAGTTGAAGAGCCCGACGGAATTTGGCTATAAGACCGAAATCACAGAGAATGAAGACCGTCTGGTTACGGATTACAAAATCCATATAGGCAACCCCAGCGATGAAAGTTTGCTCTTGGGCACCGTGAGACGCCACATCGAAAACACTGGGCGGATCCCTTACGCTGTTGCCACTGACCGTGGTTACAGCAGTGGTAAGAATGAAGCAGCTTTAACCGAACTGGGGATAAAACGAATATCCATCCCAAAGAAGGGCAAGAAAACTCAGAAGCGACAAACCCATGAAAGGCAAAGATGGTTTCGACGTCTGCAAGCATGGCGTGCTGGTGGAGAAGGAACCATTAGCATCTTGAAACGTAAATATGGCCTGGGGAGGAGTCTGCTCAGAGGACACCGCGGAGTTAGCATCTGGGTGGGATTTGGCATACTGACCTACAATTTAAGAAGATTGGCCGCCATGAATTAGGAAATGGCAAGGAATACCCCTCTACAATGCCGGGGATTCATACTGATGTATTCCGATCCCAGGGGGTCGGTCAAGGGACGGTTTGCAAACCTACTTTTTCAGGGCAATCTAACTATCAAATGCCGATTTTCCTATTTGCGAGGGGTGAATTCAAGGAAACCAAAATAACCCGGCAGAATAACGACGTGATCATGAAGGCGATGGCCGAAACCTTTAAGGACAAATCTCTCAAGGTCTTCGGACTGAACACCGCCGGAATCAAAGCTGTGATCCCCACGGTTCTACCTGTTCTGGAGGTTAAAGAAAACCGGACAGACTACATATTCCTCTTGGAAGACGAGACCCTGCTCCATCTCGAGTTCATGACCACCGCTGGTTTTGAAGACTTAAAGCGTTTCGTACTCTACGATGCCCGGTTACTGCAAAGGGGCCTTTTGACCGGAGAAATCAAAGCTACGCAAGAAGCCATTGCTCTCTATCTGACCATACGATACGGTGAAGCTTCAAAATCGCTCCAGGACACGGTCCAGCGGCTCCAGGACTTGAACGTTCTGGAACAATTGTTGAAAGCCCTCTACGCCGCTGCGAATTTCTCTGAAGCCCAAGCTGCCATAAAACGCTTCACATCCTATAAACCAGCGACCCCGCAGTAATCCCGTCCTTGTTCTCGTCTTTTGAATCTCCCCATGGCAAAAGCCGGCTTTAGCCATGGGGAGATTCAGTAACTCTTTAAATATTTCTTGGTGCCATTTCTATTGAGCGTGGGCTCATTTTCAAGAGGGCTAACACACAACTGGGGAAATGAAGCCCATGAGCTGGACCGGGAAATCTCTGCTTACGGGACATTATGCCTACTCACCGATATCAACGTTAAAAAATTACGGATAGCCCCGGAATAGGAAGGAAGAACTAAAGTATACCCATGTCGAAAGAGAACAGACAAATAGACAAAAACCGGCGGAAGCACACCGCCGGTTTTTGTTTTCCTTTCTTTCTTTATCAGCACCTGATTCTACTTCACATTGCGATTGTATTGCAGATAAACCACATGGGTCTGGAGATACTCTTCTAGCCCGTGCTTGCCATCGGCACCCCCGATGCCTGACTTACGCCACCCGGCATGAAAGCCCTGCATGGCCTCAAAGTTTTCCCGGTTAATATAAGTTTCACCGAATTTAATTTCGTTGCAGGCCCGCATGGCCACATCAATGTTTTGTGTATAGATGGACGAAGTCAGTCCATACTCGCAATCGTTCGCCATCTCTATCGCTTCATCCAGATCCTTGAACGTGGTGATGGGAAGAACCGGCCCAAAAATCTCCTGTCTCATGATAGCGGTCTCCTGCCGGCAATTCGTCAGGACCGTGGGTTCATAATAGTAGCCCTTTTGACGCTCTGAAGCCTTGCCTCCCAAAACGACTTGGGCTCCGTCTTTGACCGCCTGCCGCACGGCGGCATCGACATTCTCAAGTTGCTGTTTGCTTACCAGCGGTCCCATGTCCAGATCGGCTTCCGTCAAAGGATCGCCATATTTGGTGTTCTGCATGGCCTGGGTTACCTTTGCGATAAACTTCTCAGCCACGGACTCATGAACATAAACTCTCTCGGCGCAGTTGCACACTTGACCGGTATTGATCACCCTTGAGTCGCGAATGGCTTGCGCGGCCAAATCTAAATCCGCATCCGCCATGACAATAGCCGGGGCTTTCCCTCCCAGTTCCAAGGACACTTTGGTCACGTTGTTGGCCGCTGCCTTCATAGCTTGGATACCGGCCTCAACGCTCCCGGTCAGGCTGACCATCCCGACTTTCGGATGACCGGCCAGGGCCGCACCGACCACTCCGCCTGAGCCGGATACTAGGTTGAAAACCCCCTTGGGCAAAGAAGATTTTTCCACTATCTTGGCAAATTCAAAAGCGTTATTGGGGGTTTCCGAACTGGGCTTGAGCACGATCGTATTCCCGGTGACCAAGGCAGGAGCCATCTTCCTGACAATGAGGAAAAAGGGGAAATTCCAGGGCAAGATTCCCGCCACAACGCCAATCGGCATTTTGTAGAGCAGGATATTCTCATTGGGGCGATCGCTTTGAATGATTTCGCCTTCATAGCGACGGGCAAACTCAGCCATATAGTCCAGATAATCAGCGGAGAAATCCACTTCCACCCGCGATAACGGGAGTATCTTTCCTTGTTCCTCCGCAATCGTTCTCGCTAAATCTTCGGCATTTTCCCGCAGGCCATCAGCAATCTTATGCAAATACCCGGCCCGTTCCACGGCGGGCAGCTTCGCCCAGGACCTTTGCGCCCTCTCCGCAGCGACTACCGCTTCTGCCACATCTTCCACAGTTCCCGCCGGAACCTCGGAAATGACTTCTTCCGTCGCTGGGTTGGTTACCGCTATCACCCTGCCGGAAGGCCTTGACACGAATTCCCCGTCAATGTACAGTTGATACTTTTTCATTCGGGTTCCTTCCTCCCTCATCTCTTCTTCATGGGCTTGGATTGCTGTTCTGAATGGCGATCGCAATCTTCTTGACAATGTTTTACCTGTCGCAATATCCCTTACCGTTATCCCTTACCGTTATCCCTTACCGTTATCCCTTATGTTTCCTGCTGCGATCACTCAACTTTTTACTTGTTGCTTTATATCTTTTATTTTTTAACTTTTTAGGCTCGTACCACTTTCTCTCTGCAACTCTCGTCGTTCCGGTCAAGCTCCCCGCTCTCCCATGAGACTCAAAAGTTTGAGATAAGCCTGATCCCACGCTGACCGGTCCTTCTGCGGCGTGTATACCTGGGGCGGAAAAGAATTTCTCACAAGCAACGGCACCTCCGCCGGCCCAAGCTCCTTGACGGCGATGAGCTGAGCGCAGATATTACCGATAATGGTTGCTTCTGCCGGTCCGGCCAAAACCGGTTTATGGGTCGCGTCAGCCGTCATTTGGCACAGTAGCTCATTATGAACCCCGCCACCGACAATGTGAATGACTTCCAGAGAACGCCCGGTAACCTGCTCAAGTTTCTCAATGACGAAACGATACTTAAGTGCCAGGCTCTCAAAGATTACCCGGCTTATTGCCCCCGGATTCGACGGTTTGCTTTGGTGGGTCCGCAAACAGTAAGCCTGAATCGCTTCGATCATATTCACGGGGGCCAGGAAGTCTGAACCATCCGGATCGATCACACATTCGAAGGCCTGTGCCTTTAAAGCTAAGGCTGACAAGTCCGAGTAGCTGAAACTTTGCCCAGCCTGGTCAAGTCGTCGTAGGACTTCTTGCAGCAGCCAGAGACCCATCACATTCTTGAGCACCCGGTAATTTCCGTTAACCCCACCCTCATTCGTAAAATTGTATTTCGCCGTCAGTTCGGTAATGAGAGGTTTTTCAGACACGGTACCTACCAAAGACCAGGTGCCACTTGAAATATAGGCGTAGTTCTCTGCCTCATACGGAATGGCAAAAACCGCCGACGCTGTGTCATGTTCTCCTACAGTCACCACTGAGAGCTTCTCAGTTCGGTTAGCGGAAACTATATCAGGGCGAAGCGGACCGATAACCTGGAACGGAGAAACGATCGGGGCGAAGATCTGTCTGGGCAAGTCCAGTTTTGACATCAGTTCCTGATCCCAGGTGCCCAGGTACGGATTGAATAACTGAGTTGTAGTCGCATTTGTAAACTCGGCAATTTTGACTCCCGTCAGAAAATAGATCATCAGATCCGGAAAGAGCAAGAGAACCTTAGCTCCCTGGAGCAATGCCGGCCGGTACAGGCGCAGAAACATGAGCTGGTATAGGGTATTGATTTGCATCAGTTGAATTCCGGTGCGTTCGTATACGATCGCACCCGGAATCCGGGCAAAAACCTCCTGCATCATACCCTCATTGTGATGATCACGGTAGTGCCTCGGGTTTTGCATCAGCTCCCCACTCGCATCAAGCAAGCCAAAATCAACGGCCCAGCTGTCTATTCCCAGGCTCACGGGCGGCTTGCCTTGGCTTGAGCTTTTGGATAAACCTGCTACAACCTCGCGGAAAAGGCCGAGAAAGTTCCAATAAAGTGTACCGCCTAAATTGATCGGCACATTGGAGAACCTGCTGACTTCAGCCAAACTGACTTTTGCGCCATCATACTCCCCTAAAACGGTACGTCCGTTGCTTGCACCCAGATCGGCTGCCATTCCACGCCACTTTGGCACGGTCAACCCCCCTTGTGTGTCAACTCACCCACTCTATCCGTCAAAACCCCGGCTAAGATGCTCTTGGTATACGGTCCTTCGGCGTAAGCTTTGAGGGGATACGCTGGGAATACGCGCATCATTCCTGCCGTGCCAAGGCACGGCAGGAATGATAGAACATCATGCACTGCAATGGTTAATACACTTTTGCCCACCGATCGATATTCGCTTTATCGAACTTGTAGGGAGGTCCAAGCAGAACTTCCGTTCCGCCATCGGCGGCTTTCGTAACCGTGTACTTTCCGAGCCGTCCCGCCGTAAAAGTGTCACCGATTTTGCCGGTAATCGTACCGTCAACCAAGGCCTTGGACACATAGCCCGTGATATAACCGATATCAATTGGATTCCAGAGATACATCCACGGACAAACGCCGCTCTTGATGTACGTGATCATCTGACTAGGTAAGCCCAGACCTGTCAAATATACCTTTCCGGCAAGACCTTTATCGGAAAGAACCTTTGCGGCTGCCGCGATACCCACGGTTGTCGGGGAAATAATACCCTTCAGCTTGGGATAAGATTGCAACAGCGCCTCCGTCTCGGAGGTACTCTTATCTGGTAGATCGTCGCCATAAGCAATTTTGACAAGACGCATTTTCTTATATTCAGGTTTTTTTAGTTCTTCCTTCATGTATTTGATCCAGGTGTTCTGATTGTCCGCCGTAGATGTCGCAGAAAGTATGGCAAACTCGCCAGTATAATTCATCATTTTGCCCATTGCCTGCACCTCAACCTGGCCTATCTTTACCGGATCGGCCTGGTCCACGTGAACCATGCGGCTGGCCGGGTTTACCGCTGAGTCGCAGGAAAGAACTTTGATACCCGCTGACATGGCTTTTTGCAACACCGGTTCTAAAGCGTTCGCGTCATTACTAGCAATGGCAATTGAGGCTACTTTCTGGGCAATAAGCTGATTGATAATCGTTATTTGACCTTCGGCAGTTGGCTGCTCCGGAGCCCGAACAATTGATTTTCCGCCAAATTCCTTGACCGCATCCTGAAAACCTTGGGTCTCTGCCTGATTATAGGGATTACCCGTGTTCTTCGCGATAATGGCATAAACTTGGTTGGAACTTGCACTAGTACCCTTTCCGGATGATGTACCGTTTTCCGTTGCAACCGGCTTGTTACCCGAACAACCGGCGACGCTTAACATAAGCATTGCTGATGTAAGCATCAGAGCGAGGACGCCTTTCCTTTTCATTCTTTTACCCCCTAAAAATGTTTTTATTTTTATGCGATGCGGTGTTGCACCACATTAACATCAGGCTTCTTCAGTTTTTCTCTGCTTCCCGCCACTTTTTTTGATATTCGGTAGCGCCACGGACACTGCTAGAAGTAAACCAATGACGATCAAGACAACCTGCGAGCTCATGTTGATAAGACCTAGCCCGTATTTCAGGAAACCGATAATGAAAACGGCAATAATCGCACCGATCATCCGTCCTCTCCCGCCCATAATATTCACACCGCCAAGCACAACCATCGCGATGGCGTTCAATTCATAGCCCGTAGCCATATCGGAGCGGGTACTGCCCATGCGTGAGGACAGAAACAGGGCCGCGACGCCTGACATAAAACCGGTCAGCGTATAAATAATTAACTTGATGCGACCAATTTGTATGCCTGAATACAAAGAGGCAATTTCGTTATTTCCGATTGCGTAAACCCGCCTGCCAAAGTTCGTTTTGTGAAGTAACAATCCAAAAATGACAGCCGCAACTGCAAATACTACCAATATGAAAGGGATGGACCCTAGGTATCCCCAGCTCAGAAATTTGAACCAAGGTGCGAAATTCCCACCGGACTGATCCCTTATTATAATTTGTGCAATACCACGGTACATAGTCATAGTACTGAGTGTAACAATCATTGGTGCGATTTCTTTAAACTTTACGATAATCATACCATTGAAAAGGCCGCATAACGCCCCTACGGCAAGACAGATGAGTACTGCGAGCCACATGGGAGTGTGAAATTTGTCGTAAAACACCCCCATCACAACGGCTGAAAGTGCAACCGTCGAGCCGACAGAAATATCGATTTCCCCCAGCATGATCACGAAAACCATCGGTAAAACAATGAATGCATTGTCAAGAAAATTCATGGTTGAGGATAGGATATTATTCATGTCAAGGAAATATGGTGAAATCGCAGCGTCAAAAATATTGACTGCTATAAAGGCAAGTACCAGCAACCATTCCCACTGAAGAAAAAAGCGTTTGAATGAAAATGATTTCCTGCCAGTGATCAGTTCTTTCCTTTTTGGCATGGTTCAGATATTCCTCCTTGCCAGAGTTTTATACTCGACTCTGCGTTTGAAAAAGACGTTGCTAATGACCGCGACTAGTATGATCGCGCCCTGTATCGCCGACTGCCAAAACGGAGAAACATCGATCAGCGGTAAGGCGTCGTTGAGAATCCCAAGGAGCAACGAACCAAGCAGAACACCGGATAATTTGCCGGATCCGCCCCTAAGGCTAACCCCGCCTAACACGCATGCAGCGATGACATTCATTTCATAACCCAGAGCGGTATCTCCCTGTGCGCTGGCAAATTTAGACACCCATAAAACACCTGCCAATCCCGCAAAAGCTCCCATAATCACATAGACTGTAAATAGTACGTGGTTAGTGTTAATGCCACTTACTTTTGCAGATTCTGCATTGGAACCGACTGCGTAAATCTGACGACCGAATCTAGTATAATTAAGGAAATAGAAAGCCAAGAGATAAAGGAGCATGGCGATGATCACAAGGTTATTAATTCCGAGTATCTTGCCTCTTGCAATCATCATGAAACCGTTAGACATCTGACCCGGCCCCACCCAGTTTGAATGGCTGACAAGATAGGTGAGACCTCGATAGGCATTCATGAAGCCAAGCGTCGCTATAATAGGTGCTACGCTGAACCGTACCACAAAGACACTGATAACGCCCCCGCACAGGACCCCGACCGCCAATCCTATGAGTAGTGCCAGCATTGGACTCAAACCCCTGTTCGCCTGCACAGTGAGAGCCGTGACCATGCCGGAAAGTGCCATTGTTGATGCAATGGAGAGGTCTATACCTGCAGTTATGATTACAATCATCATACCAATGGCAAGAATGGAAAGAATTGCCGTGTTCGAAATCATATCGCTCAAATTCACAACTGAGAAAAATCTAGGATTTCGGATATCGACCGCAACCGAAACCGCAATTATAAAAAGGGTAAGCCCAACCTGGCGTGACCAATCACGCTGGAACCTTCCAAGGTTTTTTGTCCTTTTTCCCATTTCTAGTATCACTCCTGACACAATGCTGCAGTTTCAATCGGCATAGCTGCTTCTAATACTTTTTCCGGAGTGGCATCCCTCCTGGAAAATGTCTTTGAGACTCTGCCGCGCCGTATTACAACGATTCTGTCAGCCATTCCCAGCACTTCCGGTAACTCGGAGGAAACCATGAGGATACCGTACCCCTGCGCCGCAAGGTTATCCATGATCTCATAAATGGCATATTTAGCTCCTACATCGATACCTTTTGTCGGCTCGTCAAGGATGATTAGTTTAAGATCTGCCAAAAGTAGCTTAGCTACGATTACCTTTTGCTGGTTACCGCCTGAAAGAGACAACGCCGGAGCATTTACACTTTTTGCCTTCACGTTCACCATGCTTGCTAGTTCTTCCGCCTTCGACCTTTCCAAATCAGGCCTGAGCCATCCACGGTTCGAAAACATCTCCAGCCTGGAAACGGTAATGTTTTTCTGAATACTCCAATTCATAATTAAGCCCTGTACCTGTCTATCCTCCGGAAGGTATCCGATCCCGAGTTTCATGGAAGTATTGGGATCAACTATCCTGATTTTTTTGTTCTCAAAATACACTTCACCCTTATCAGGCTTCATAATACCAAAAAGTGTCTCGCAGATTTCCGTCCTGCCGGCCCCGACCAGACCTGTCAGAGCCACGATCTCTCCCCTTTTTACAGTAATCGAAACATCGGAAAAGTAGCCCGTTTTTGTAAGGCCTTTGACCCGAAGAATTTCTTCTCTAGCAACAGCCGTCTTTGGCGGAAACATCTGTTTTATTTCCCTGCCGACCATTGCAACAATCAGTTCCTCCTCAGATATTTCATTAACGCCCCAAGTACCAATGTATTGGGAGTCCCTTAAGATAGTGACGCGATCAGCAACCCGGTGAAAATCTTCGAAACGATGGGAAATGAAGATAATGGAAGCTCCGCTATTACGGAGTTGGTCCGTAATTTTATAAAGATCTTCGCTCTCATTTTTTGTCAAGGCCGCGGTTGGTTCGTCCATTATAATAATGTTTGCATGGGTCGAAATAGCCTTAGCGATTTCAATAATCTGCTGTTGTGCTACACTTAGCTCGGACATTAACGTCTTGGGATCAATTTCCGAACTCAGGTGGCGTAACAGATCGGCAGCCTTAGCATGCATTCTCTTCCATAAAATCCTTCCGGTTTTGGGCGAAACCTCCAAATGGTCCATAAAGATATTTTCTGTCACCGTCAAGTCGGGGTAACAGGTAACATGCTGATAGATGGCAGCTATTCCAAATTTCTGGGCATCTTTAGGATTATTAATTTGTACTTGTCTCCCATTGAGAATAATCACACCACCGTCTGGTTGATAAACCCCAGTAATAACCTTTATGAATGTGGATTTTCCCGCCCCATTTTCACCCATCAAAGCATGAACCTCTCCAGCCTTCAGGTCGAAACTCACGCTGTCGAGTGCCTTGACCCCAGAAAAAACTTTTGTCATGCCCCTGATTTGGAGAACGCAGTCACACAATATAGATTCCTCCGTTCTTCTGTTCCTCTCTTCCGGCTCCGCCTATTGATAACGTAGGCTTCTTAAAACCCAGACTACTGTTCTCTTTAGTTCTCGTTTGCCAGGAATCTGCTCCTTTCCACGTCGGTCTATCACCCCTGACCACGAAATTCTCTGGCCAAAATCGTCTTAATGTAAGTACCTTCCGCGTAAGCTTTCAGAGGATCAGTGTGTAAACCCATCTCTTTGCGAACCAAGGCTAAAAGTGGACGCACGTCTGTTTCGAAGGCCCCCTTAACTAGCGATTCAGCCGTGATAACGTCACCTGCTGCCTGGGCTTGCCTCAATTCCCCCTGGGGAACCAACAAGGCTTTGGCAAATGCGGTTTGAATATTCATCACGGAGCGGATCATAGCCGAAATTTTTGGTTCAATATTATGGGACTGATCGATCATATAAGAAACCCTCCCCGCGCACTCCGAGGTGGCCGGATCCTGCTCCCCGCTCACCAATTCCAGCGCAATCAAAAACAACTCATAAGGAGCGATGGCACCCACCATTAAGTCGTCATCCGCATATTTACGGTTATTAAAGTGGAAACCGCCCAACTTGCCTTCATCCAACAAAGTAGCCACAATGTGCGCTACATTCGTACCTTGCGCATGATGCCCCAGGTCCACCAGTACTTGCGCTTTGTTCCCTAATTTCTCAGCATAGCTAATAGCCATACCCCAGTCTGCCAGATCCGTGTGGTAAAAAGCTGGTTCAAACATTTTATACTCTATCAACAGGCGAGCTTCCGGAGCCAGAACCTGATAAACCTCTGTTAACGCGTCCATAAGGTAGTGCCTGCGCTTACGAAAATCGTCTTGGCCGGGGTAATTAGTGCCATCGGCCAACCACAAGCTCAAGATGCTAGAGCCAACCTTTTTCATGATTTCAACGCACTCAAGCATATGGGAACGGGCTTTTTGCCGCACCTCGGGGCGCGGGTGGCATAGTGAGCCGAGTGCATAATCTTCATCTTGAAAAAGGTTCGGATTCACCGCCCCAATACGAAGACCAAGATCCAGGGCATATCGTCTTAAAGCACCGTAATCATCGACCTTGTCCCACGGTATGTGCACTGCGACCTTCGGGCAAACTCCTGTTAGGCGATGCACCTCCGCCGCATCTTCCAGCTTTTCGTATGGGTTTTGCGCTGCCCCTTGCTGTTTAAAAACTTTAAAGCGCGTGCCGGAATCTCCATAACCCCAGGTGGGTGTTTCAATTACCATAGCCTTTAGGCGCGTTTTGACGCTTTCAATATCCACACCCTTGCTGTCCTGTACTTTTACCCAAAGTTTTATTTCATCCTCAGTCATCATTGATCCTCTATCCCCCCCGCGTATTTTCCGCAGTAAAGTAAAGTTTAAGGCATTACCATGCGGACTCACGAAGCTAAAAGTTGGCCAGCCTTTTCTACGGCTGAGGCCGCGTCGGGAGCGTAGGCATCTGCTCCTATTTCGTCGGCGAATTTCTGCGTCACCGGAGCGCCGCCAATCATCACCTTAACCGGGTAGGATTTGAGCCGTTCGATAGTACTCCTCATGTTGACCATGGTTGTGGTTAGCAGAGCTGAGAGCCCAACAACCTGGGGTTTCTGCTCCTGCACAACCTGGACAAACTTTTCCGGAGCGACATCTACACCCAGATCAATAACCCTATACCCCGCTCCCTCCAACATCATGCGCACCAAGTTCTTACCGATATCATGCAGGTCTCCCTTGACAGTACCGATTAAGACTGTCCCTTTGTCTTGTAGCTCGGAAGCAGATAACAGCGGTTTGACAACATCCATCCCCGCATGCATAGCCCGAGCGGAGATTAGAACTTCCGGTACGTAAACCTCGTTGTTTTTGAATTTCATTCCAACCACATTCATCCCCGCTATTAGGCCCTCATTCACAATGGATTGGGGTAAGGCGCCGTCTTCCAAGGCCCTTTCGGCATACTCCTTAACTTTTTTGGCGTTCCCGCAAATTACTGCCTCAGCGATTTCCTGAAATACTAGCATATATGTAACCCCCTCACTCATGACAAATTTTAACAAGTCGGAGAAAACTTAATCCACTACCTTCATCACCGCCGGCTATAAGTAGTGGCAACGTTCCACATTTTGAGAACATTTTCCACTTTACAGTCCGGGTGAATCTCGGTAGTTGAGCCCAAAAGCAAACCCCCACCGCTGAAGCCCTGGTCGATCGCCTTTTTGACCTCCGCTTCTACTTCCTCTTCAGTTCCATAAGGCAGAAGCTGGCTGCAATCAATACCACCCATCATGGTAAGCTGCGGATACCTCTGGCGAATTACCCCTATATCCATCCCGGCAATTGTCTCAACAGGGTTGATTCCGTCAACCCCGGCTGCGACAAAATCATCCATAACCTCCATCAGATTACCATCTGAGTGGTAAATGACCTTAATTCCGTGAGAATGCCAGGCATCAACCAGTTGCTTAAGGCGAGGAAAAAATTCCTTCCGGAGAAATTTCGGAGAGAACATCAAACCGGTCTTAAATGCCAAATCTGCATATACCAGGGTGACCGGAGACAGGTCCACATCTGCAACATCATGAATGCGGCGTACCTCGAAATCCGCCAATGCTTGGAGCCAAGAGGATATGATGTCGGGATCCTCAACGTACGCGTAGCTAAACAATTCCATACCTGCACGTATCCAAGCCGTGTCAAGCCCAACAGGACTTTCAGAGGGGAATAATACTGTATCTCCTAACTTTTCTTGTAGTTCCATGAACTGCTCACGTGGGCTCTTGTCACTTTGACCCCAAACATTTGCCTTTCCGGCAAATGTCCAAATATCACCCGGCCTATAATCTTCTAGCTCTTCTATATTTTTTTTAATATAATTTACAAGACCTTGTACGTCCTTATACGGGCGGTCCACCAGCCAAGTGGTCCACCACTCCTGTTTATAAATAAATCCGTCTTTATCGGCAAAAGTCTTTTCTTCCACTGGGGAAGCAATACCACGCGTAGCATCCAGTTTCATACTTATTGTTTTGCAGAGTAAGTCCAACCCATTCTTCAATGTGAGCCTTTCCCCGGTACAATACTCGATTAAGGGTATATTTTGGACGAGATCAAATAGAGGTATTCTATCGACAGGTTTAAACTCCATGGCATTAACAACACGCTCTCTTGCAGTCATTTCTTTCACGGATTTCTCTCCTCTCAAAAACGCCTAAGCTTTAACTGTTAGAGACTTTGGGCTTCTTACCTTTACCCACTTCTTGTCAGTTGGACACTGCTGTTTAGAAGCACTTTTCTTTCCAGATACAGTTGCGTCCAGATCCGGCCCAGCTAACCTTCAAAATACGGTATAGTCGTCATAAGGGCATAATTGGGTTGGGTTACGTCCAGACGGGAGTATTGCAGCGAAACATACGCATCACTCTCCACCCGTATACTGTAAGGAACGTCCCGCCTTAGCCGAACTCCACCCAGTTCTTCCGGATGGTCCAAGCGGATATGCTTTGAACGCTTAGCCCCCACATTAACAAGGACGTCTTGCAGCGGATCCCGGTCTTCATAATAAAAGGTCAACCTCAGATTAGCGTTGATGTTCGACGTATTTAGAACGCAGATCGCTTCATGGCTTTCATATTTGGCTCCCGAACCACTGCTTGGCAGATAGGCATCAGGTATAAACCAGACCTTAGCACCTTCTTTGCCCATGCCGGATTCACCTCCCTCCCTCTCCACTGTCAACAGCAACAACATCTATTCCCTCTGACCGATAACGTTCTATCTCCGGCAAAGGTGTCTTATCATCCGTAATCAATTTTTGCACAACCGTGACAGGAGCGACGGTCGCCAACGCCGCCTGCCCAAACTTGTCATGGTCCGCGAGAAGGAACACCTCCTTAGCTCCTTTCACAATCTCTTCCTTAATTTTTGCCTGCACATCGGTAGATTCTGTGATACCCTCTTCCAACGTGACCCCTTTACATGACACGAAAGCCTTTTTAATGTTGTAGTTTGAGAGCGCATTTTCCGCCAAGGAACCGACGAATGACATCGTTCTCTGCTCCAGCACCCCCCCCGTACTGATGACCGTAATGGTCGGACTCTCTGCAAGTGTCATAATAACTTTGAGAGCATGTGTGATCACAACCACATCTTTGATTGGGTTCTCTTTTAGGAGACGAGCAATCTGCAGAGCCGTAGTGCTGGCATCCAGAGCAATAACCTCCCCGGGTTGAATGTACTCCAGAGATTTTCGACCGATGGCTTCCTTCTCCTCACGGTTGCGCATATTGCGAATATAGAAGGCAATTTCCTGCTGATCGAGAGAACTCTTGACTGCTCCCCCATGTGTGCGCGTCAGATAGCCGTCCTTCTCCAATAGTTCCAAATCTCGCCTAATGGTTTCCTCCGTCACTTGAAAAGTGCCGGCAAGTCGGCTCACTTTAACACTTCCACCTTCATCCAACATCTCTACGATTTTTTTTCTTCGATCCTCTGCCAACACTATTTACCACCCTCGATCTACTATTTACAACAAACTCCGGCGAAATCTTATGTTTATGGTTAGAATTTATGGAAGGTCTCTTATAGTGTCCGAATTGCCCCAAATCCACAAATTCGGATTCCAACCCCGATGACTCAACTTTTGCACTGACACTTCTCTTATCCCCCCGATTCCAGGTTCAACACCCTGCTGCTTTGATCCACACATTTAAGCTCGAGCATGCTTTTAACCGTTACAAGCGCGTACGTTTCCTGAGCAATCACGGCCTCTTCGTTCGTGTCCACAACCAGGACAGGCACGGACCCCTCCGGCCGGGAAACAAGGCCTTCTCCCTTGAGTTGAGCATTGCGTTCTTCGTCAAGTTCTATGCCCAGGAACTCCAAACCCCGGCAAATCTCAGCCCGTACGACAGAGCTGTTTTCCCCGACTCCCCCGGCGAAGAGCACTAAATCCAGCCCTCCCATGGCTGCGGCATAAGCACCGATATATTTTTTGGCCCGATAGGTGAAAGCCCGGAGAGCCAGCTTGGCCTGAGGGTTACCCTCTTCCGCAGCCTCTTCAACCAAACGCAAATCATTGCTTACGCCGGAAATGCCCAGCCAGCCGCTGCGTTTGCTCAGTACTTCGTCCATTTCCTCCAGGGAGAGTCCTTCCTTGCGCATGATGTGGGTAATGATGAACGGATCCAGATCTCCGCAGCGGGTTGATTGGACCAAACCTTCTGTGGGGCTTAACCCTGTGGAGACATCGACCGAATGTCCGTAAGCCAAGGCGTTGATGGTCGTCCCGCTTCCCAGCATCAAGGAAATAATTCGTTTTTGGCTGACATCCACCTTGAGGAGTTCAGCCGCCCTCTCTGTCATATATTTAAAGGAAATACCATGAAAGCCGTAACGCCGCACGCCGTATTTTTCGTAATATTCGTAAGGCAAAGCGTAGATGTAGGCATAATCAGGCAAATCTTTATGGAAAGCGTTATCGAATACCGCCACTTGGGGAACCCCGGGCATGAGCCGGCGACAGGCCTCTATACCCCTGATATTGGGCGGGTTGTGTAAAGGAGCCAATTCGCTATGCTCTCGTAAAGCCATTAAAAGCGCATCGTCGATCAGAAAAGTGCCGCGGAACTTCTCTCCCGCCTGGACGACTCTGTGCCCGACCGCGTCGATCTCACTGTAGGAGGAAAGAGGACCGATCTCAGGATCAACCAGAAGACGCAGGGCCTGCTCAAGCCCTCCCGCATGGTCCTTAGCTTCAATCTCTTTCCTGAGTGGAGCTTGCTTGGGGACATCGAACTTCAAGAGGGAATGCGGCTGGCCAATGCTTTCCACGGCCCCTTTAGCCACAGTAACAAGCTCCCCACCCCTGAATCCAAATAGTTGATATTTAATGGAAGTCCCTCCGCTATTAAGCACTAAGATTCGCACTGTCGGTCCCCCATCTGTACAAATCGCAATTCCTATCTGTACCCATCGCCATTCCCATCTACACCAATCTCTCCCACACTTCCCGGTGGGGAGCCGGCAGCACCGCTTTATCCAGAAGTGTCCCCTCAGCCGCGAGCGACTTGGCCACAGCTTCCACCGCCATGGCTACCGATCCAACATCCCCGCAGAAGGTGACAAAGGATTTACCCCCCAGGCCGCGGGCCAATCTAATCTCAATCAGGTCCACCTGAGCGGTCTTGACCGCGATATCCCCCGCAACGACGGCGGCGGCGGCCGTAAAGGTTTCGATCACGCCCAGGGCGCCCTTGGGCTCAATGATTGAAGTGGCGGACAGAGCGGGAAAGACAGCTTCATGGACATTGGCCAGCAGGAAGTGGTCGATGAGCACTCCCTCACTGGCCGCTATCCCCGCTTCCATGGCACTCTGAACCGAACCCACATCACCGGCAAACAAGACCAGGAATTTGCCGGGACAGACGGTAGCCGCCTGCAGGAGTTCCACACTGGCCGCTTTAACCACCGTGTCTGCTCCGACAATGCCCCGGGTGACACTACGGTACTCCAACAGGCCAACGGCTTTCTTCACGTTCCTCACCCCCTCACTATTTTCTCCAACCTGACCTTTGCTGTTTTCTCCACCCTGACCCACGCTCTTACCTTTTACCTTGCGAACATGGTCAGAAGCGAAACCCTCAAGTCTCCTTACCGTAATCCTCTCACCGTAGTCCTCTCACCGTAGTCCTCTCACCTTAATCCTCTCACCTTAATCCTCTCACCGTAGTCCCCTCACCGTAATCCTCTTACCGTAGTCCTCTCACCGTAGTCCTCTCACCGTAGTCCTCTCACCGTAATCCTCTTGCCGTAATCCTCTTGCCGTAGTCCCCTTACCGTAGTCCTCTCACCGTAGTCCCCTTACCGTAGTCCTCTCACCGTAATCCTCTTACCGTAATCCTCGGCCACGGTCCTCTCTTACCTCGCAATCACGATCTGAGGGGAAACCCTGAGCACAGTGCCCGTGATACCGGCATGAAGGCGGCTGCCCAATTGTCCCTCCGGAACCTCGGCCACCACTTGACCCATCTCTACTTTGGCCCCCGGCTGAACGACAGGATAGCAGGGAGCCCCCGCGTGCTGCTTCAATTCCAGGATGACCTGGGTCGGTTCGCCGGGTGCATCCATTAAAGGAGCCGGCCTGTGATAATTATCCAACCCCAGGCGGGAGATTAAACGCTTCACAGGAACCTTCCGCTCCGACCTTGAGGCTCTGGGACGGCCTTCCCCTCCCACTACCGGGCGAAAGCCTTGTTGCGCCAGTTCGCGCTTTACAGCCTGGTTGATCAAACGGGGAGAGATATCCATGGGACAGGCGTAATTATCACAAACTCCGCATTCTGAACAGTACTGGGCTCCCGTGACCCCGCGAGCGTCTGTGCTGACATTGTGCACGAGGCTGCGCATGACCCGATGGGGTTCAATCGTATGTCCCAGCAGATATCTGGGACAGAGGTCAGTGCAAGCAAAACACTGGCAACAGACCGACATGGCCCGCTTCAGGGCAATTCCCGTGGGAATCTCTTTGTGGCGCCAGAGCGGATGATTCGCGGGAAGTACCAATAATCCCTTAGTCGTTTTGCTAATTCCCTGATTCAGATTCCGCACCTCGCGCCCCATCATGGGACCCCCGTCCAGCACCCGGTATTTGCCTGCCCTGCTCCCTCCGGCCATAGCCAGGAGCTCAGCCACCGGGGTCCCGACCGGAACGCAAACGGTGAGCGGATTCGCCACGGCCCCGACCACGCTGACATATTTATGCGTCACTGACTGACCGGCCAAGGCTTTCCCGATGTTCAGAAGGGTTTCCACGTTGAGCACGATCACGCCCACGTGCAAGGGAATTCCCCCCTGAGGCACCACCCGGCCCAAAACTTCATAGACCAAGACCTGCTCATCCCCAGCCGGGTAAAAATCTTCTAATGGACAGACCGCTAAACGACCCCGTCCCACCCGGGAACAACTTTCTCCGGTCGTAAGATAACCTGTCCCTGCTGAGGACCGACTGCCTTTAGGTACGAGGTAACCCTCCCCGGCAGGGGAACGACCTTCTCCGGATGTGCAGTGGCCTTCAGCGGATGCCGCATGATTGTCCGCAGGCAGGGAATGACCCTCTTTGGACGCGAAATGACTGCCTTCGGCCGGGGAATAACCCTCCCCAACTGCAGAGTGACGGCCCGCGCATAGGGAATGGTCTCTTCCGGTAAGTGCCCCTTCCAGTGCAACCCGGGCCGCCTTGTACTTGGCTTTCAGCGCCAGGATCCCTTGGCCGGCCCCAGTCGACTCCACGATCGAGGCGAGGGTGTCAACAAGTACCGGAGCCTCCCGCTCGAGCAACTGTTGGTCTACCTGCAGCAAGGGTTCGCACTCAGCCCCGTTGACAAGCACGGTGTCGCAGCGGTTATTGAGCTTAACATGAGTCGGAAAACCGCCGCCCCCAGCCCCGACGACCCCGGCGGCCTGAACCTTGGCTGCCAATTCGGCTAAATCCATTTGACTTGCTCCTTTGCGAGAAACCCCCGCCAGCCCTGCGACATTTTACGTAGGAGTCCGGGTGCAACCACCCTCCGGCGTTCTCCTTCACCCAGGGGTTTTCTCCCTCACCAACGGGTTTTCTCCTTTACCCAGGTGGGTCTCGTGTCGTACGTATCGGTCGGTGTGTGGATTCTCCTCCATCCACGCGCCCGCACCTTTCTGACCGGCTAGACGAACCTAAATGCCCGGCGTCCGATCGCTAGTCTCCGCTCACGCGTGTAAGTCCGCGGAGTTGCCACCCCTTCACCCGTCGGACTGGCAATGGTATGGGAGTACACTCCCTCTCCTTCCACAGCCAACCCAGCCGAGGAGGGAGCGTTCGCCACCACAAAAGTGGTATCCATCGCCCGGGCATAGCGGGTGATGTGGTCCAGGTTCTGAGAATGAATCATGGCCGTGTGCCCGAAGCCCTGTTCCGCTTCCAGCGCCAGTTTCAAAGCTGCTTCGAAATTCGGCACCCGTACCAACGGCAGAATCGGCATCATTTGCTCGATTTTCACCAGGGGGTGAGATTTCGGCACCTCCATGATAATCGTTCGTATCTCGTCACCGGCTTCGATCCCCAGTTCCCTAAGAATGAAGCTGGCGTTTTGACCCACGTATTTGCGGTTGACTTCACCATTCTTGGTCACCAGAGACGTCAGCCTGTCAATGTCCTTGCCCGCCAGCCGGTAGGTAGGCTGTTTCTCCAATTCCGCCAACAAGCGGTCAGCTTTGCAATCCACGGCAATGATTTCTTTTTCAGCAATACATAAAAGATTATTATCAAAAGAATGCCCCACGACAATATCTCTCGCCGCCTGCACCGCGTCGGCCGTCTCATCCACCACAACGGGCGGATTTCCCGGTCCGGCCCCAATGGCTTTCTTGCCGCTCGATAAACTCATCTCCACCACGGCCGGTCCGCCGGTCGCGACGATGAGATCAATGCCGGGGTGCTTGAGCACAGCTTTGAGGTCGTCCATGTTGACCCCATCCAAGACCACCAGAAGATTGGCCGGACCGTCCCGCTCCACAATCGCTTGATTAAAAGCCCTCACTACGGCCTGAGCACAACGTAAGCCGCTGGGATGAGGCAAAAAGAAGATGGAGTTGCCTCCCGCCAGCATGGAGATGGCGTGATTGATGAGACAAGCCACCGGATGCGTGGCCGGCTCGATCGAAGCGATGACTCCATAGGGCGCCCTTTCGATCAACACCGCCCCTTTGTCCCCTGTCGCGGATTCCGTCCTTAGATCTTCGAGCCCGGGGGTGAGACGCGCCGAATTGATGTTTTTCTGGGTCTTGTCGCTCACTCTCCCCATACCCGTTTCTTCATGGGCCAGCCTTGCCCACTCTTTGGCGTGGTCGATGGCGCTCCGGCGCAAGGCGTCCAGGAACTCGGCCCGTCTTTCCAGGCTGATCTTCACAAGTTCCCGTTGCGCCTCCGTAACCGCCCGCATCGCCTGCTCAATGTCATGAAACACGCCCCACTCCCCGTTGGCCCGAATGTTCTCTCCACTGGGCTGGGCGTTTTGCCCGCCGGGCTGGGAAATTGGCAGGGAAAATGGACTTCCCGCCTGCTCCCGAATTTGCTCCAATACTTTACCTACAATGAGGGCAATTTTATCCTCGCTAATTTGCATCGTCCATCACCCTTGCTCCCTGCCCGCTATTCTTATACTGTCGACAATCCCCACGATCGCCGCATCGACGGGTGCCTCCGGGCGGGACAAAGCTTTGCGGGCAGCACTTCCCAGCGCCACAAGCACCGTTTCCCCCACCCCGGCTCCCACCGTATCGACCGCGACGACCGCGTCAGGTGGAAACGCATTCTCAACCGGCCCACCCTGCATCGGGACATCCTGCACTGGTATATCCGGTAGCGCCGCACCCTGTGCCAAAGAGGGATCCTGTTCCCGTGAAGAGTGTAACGGTTGGAGCACCAACAGTTTTTGACCCACCAAGGCGTCGCTTTTTCGGGTCGCCACCACCGTCCCGATCACCCGGCCCACCATCATCTCACTCACTCCCCGTCCGTGATTTCGACCGTGCTGCCACAGGTTAAGCCGACGGCGTTCGCGTCATCCGTATCGATGTGCATCACCAGTTTAAAGGTGTCCGCCACCCGGATTTGGACATCCCCCAGAACCGCCGGCCGCTCGCTTCGCACGCTGACCGAGACCCGCTGGTCATCCCTTAAACCCCAGGTCCGGGCCTGAACGGTGCTGATATGGATGTGCCGGTTAGCTACAATGCAACACTCCGGCAGAGTGATCGAACCGCGCGGCCCGACCAAGGTCAGAGTCGCCGCTCCTTTCAACTGGCCGGAAGGACGCACCGGAACCTTAAGTCCCAAAGTAATGGCATCCGTGCGGGAAATTTCCACCTGCGTACGTTTGCGCACCGGGCCTAACACCCGCACGTTGCTGAGAGAACGTAATCTGGGACCGACCAGAGTCACTACTTCCTCCGCCGCGAACTCTCCCGGCTGATAGAGATCCCTCTGTTTATGCAAGGCATATCCCGGCCCGAAAAGGATGTCAATCTCCGGTTGCGCCAGGTGGATGTGGCGAACCGAAACGGCTACAGGTACACCCTTGGCGGCTAATGCTTGCCTTTCGACAGCCCACGCCCCGCCGGACAAAGGGTTTAAATGAGCCAGCACTTCCCGGGCAATGTATTCCACCAGGGTTGCCTGATCCACTGCCTGTCACTCCCTTATCCATTACAGTCGCTCTTACCTAACTCACACTCTTACATACGAACACTCTTACTCTCCATGCTCGCCCTCGCGCACACGCGCGCGCTCGTACACGCTGTCAAAAGCGAAATGTATTTGCTTCCACCTCGCACTCGCGCACACACGCGCCTGCTCGTACGTTCAGGGCAACATTTTCAAGGCAGCATTTTCTCCAACTCGTTGTGCGGGCGGGGGATGACATGCGCGGAAATTACTTCTCCCAAACTTCCGGCCGCTTGCGCGCCGGCCTCAACCGCCGCTTTGATCGCGGCCACATCCCCGCGCAAGAGGACGCTCACCATACCGGAACCGATTTTTTCATAGCCAACCAAAACGACGTCAGCTGCTTTGAGAGCAACATCGGCAGCCTGCACCGCCGCCACCAGACCTTTGGTCTCAATCATTCCCAACGCTTCACCATTCATGCTCACTCAACTCCCTTGGCTTTGCTGGTTTTCGCCCCGCCCGGCAGCATTTTTTCCACATCGGCATGGGGTCTGGGGATGACGTGGACGGCCACCACTTCTCCCACTTTTTGTGCGGCCTCAGCCCCGGCCTCAGTTGCGGCTTTCACAGCCCCGACCTCCCCCCGCACCATAACGGTCACTAAACCGGATCCGATCTTTTCGGTCCCCACCAGAACCACATTGGCGGCTTTCAACATGGCGTCCGCCGCTTCGATCGAGGCTGTCAGCCCCTTGGTTTCGATCAAGCCTAAAGCACTGCTCATAACTATCCCGGCCTCCTCTAAAAATGTAAGTGGACTCGTAGTCGTTCGATCAACTTTGAAACTCTTCTGTCAATTCCTGGTCTGCTTATGAAAAGGCAATTCAATTGCCAAAGTCCGCTGCCGGCTTGGCAATGACCCGAGAAGCGTAGACCAAGCTCAGTGCGGACGCAGCCTCCGTGGCCGCGCTCACTGCCGCCAGAGCGGCGGCCACTTCGCCGGTCAGTTTAAGGGTCACCAAGCCACCTCCCTTTGTGGGCTCGTAGCCCAAGAGCGTCACATCTGCTGCTTTCGCCGCCGCATCCGCTGCCGCCAGAGCGGCCACCAAGCCTTGTACTTCGATAATTCCCAGCGCCATTTCTGCCTGCCTTTCTGCCCCGAGACAAGCCAACGCCGGAAAAGTCCTGACGAAGCTCCCACTCGGGTCTCTTATGTTTCCTTACAGAGCGGGAAAGGGGAAGGCCCCTGTAACTCCCCTGTAATGCCCCTGTATTACCCGCGCATTTTTGCCAGAACCGCTTGCGTCACCCGGCTGACCAGGTCACTTACCGCTGCTTCGTCGAACTCCTCTTCGGCAGCCTTTTTGGTCTCATGGTTGCTGTCACAGCCACAGCCATTCGACCCGGAGGCAGTTACCTTACCTGTGCCGGTACCATCCTTATAAGTACATTCCCCGCAATTGACACAGGTGGAGTTCTTCCCGGTCACCCCCAGTTTCTCCCGCACCTCCATGAGTTTGCCGATCTGTTGCCCACTCAGTTCCCGCTCATTGCCCAAAAGGCGGGCCGTCAGGCTGATCTTGGCGAAGATCTCCATAGACTCCATCTTGTAATAAGCGTTGAAGGCGTCGCTTCCCACGGTGAGGGCGCCGTGATTCGCCAATAGGAAGGCATCGTGGTCCTGAAGGTACTCCCGCACCGCCAAGGGGATCTCTTCTGTGGACGGAGTCCCGTAAGGGGCCAGGGGAATCGTGCCCAGGCTGATAATGATTTCCGGCAGAACATAACGATCCAGGGGTATACCGGCGACCGCAAATCCGGTAGCCGTAGGGGGATGCGCATGCACTACCGAGCGCACATCCGGCCGGTGTTTATAGACATCCAGATGCATTTTTAACTCCGTGGAAGGCTTCAGCTTGCCTGAGAGCACCTCGCCTTTCATATTCACTTTAATAATCATGTCCGGAGTCATATAACCCTTGCTGACCCCGGTGGGCGTAGTCAGGACCTCGTTCTCGTTCAGCCTCACACTGATGTTTCCATCATTAGATGCCACAAACCCCTGCTGGTAAATTCGTCTCCCAACTTCCACCATGTCTTGCTTAATCTGATATTCAGACACCACGGCTCAAACTCCTCCTTCTTGGATCACGGTATCTCTACGATCTCTGTCTCTGCATCGATAGGATTTCATCCGCTATCCGGTCTCCGCGCCCGCTGTGTGCGCATTTTGGTTTATCGCAACCTCATTGAGTTTTCGCCGAGGCCTCAGTGCATACGCGGGTGATTGCTGCCGGCATAGATCCCGTCGGGCGCTGATCCCGCGCGCTATCAGCTGCCGGCCATTTTTCGTGCATCACGCCTGTGCATCTTTGTTTTTCGTCCGTCTGTCTTTGGTATTTTCTTTGTTTCATCTTCGTTTCAGACATCAATGTTTGCGTTTATTATCTTACCACTCTGTCCATTCCACAAATCCAGAAATAGCGCAGTTTTCAAGCGGAGCGCCGTCCTCGTTTCGATCTCTCAGCGATACCCCTATTCTCTTAAGATAGCGTAAAATCTATCCTGGCCCTCCCCACCATCTGGCTAACGCCTGCGGCAGAAGTACCTTGCATTTCCTCCGCAAGGACAAGTAAAAAGAAGCCCCAAGGGGCTTCTTTTTACTGATTTCTTCTCACTTGCTTCTACTCTTTTAGCCGGCAACGGACCGGGCGCTGCCCTTCCCAGGCCAAACGCAGGCTGTTAATAGCCCGCTTAATTTCATCGATAAAAAGCCGAACCTCCAACCTCATCTTCTCTGCCTCTTCCTCACTGACAATAACAAAATCGTCATAATCAGCCTCGGACCGTTTCGTAAAGGCAATGGAAAGGATTCTGCCGGATTCGTAAAGTAAACACATTGCCGAGCCGCCACGTTAAATAATCTCCGTAGGTGTACTTCTCCTTTGATTTAGGCAGAGGCATAAAATTGACCCCTTCCAACACGCCTCCCGCCTAAGGGATCGGCAATTTTTAGCGGCTGCCGGTTCCGGCTACAGCATCCGGAAATCTTGTCCGCAACCGCCAAGGATCCGTCCTTTATCCAAAGCGTAAGACTCCCACTTCTACAAGCGGGAGTGGGTCCTACATACCCCGCTTCGGTGGGGGTAGACTCCCCCACCGAAGTCCCGATGTTCAGCTTAAGCTGAACGAGTTCACTTATCGGCACATTTATATTACAGCACGAGCGAGCCGTGCGCAGCCGTAAACGGTAGCCACCGAAACGTTCAGTCGGCTTCCGGCGGTGTCAGACGCTGTTCGGCCTATTGTGCCCAATTCGGCCTGCTGTGGGATTGTGCCCCTCCGGATTTGCAAATTTGTCTGATATCCCTTAAACTGAACTCGACGCGAACCAGAATTTACTCACGAGAATCTATTTGAGGAGGGTGAAATATGCCGGGAGATATTCAGGAATTCCTCAGCCATCCCACCTGGGCCGTGATCGGCGTGTCACTTGATCCTGCCAAATACGGTAACAAAGTATACTTCCAGCTAAAAAAGGCCGGCTATACTGTCTACGGTATCAACCCCAAACTCCAGGAAATCGAAGGAGAGCGCATCTATCCAAACTTAGCGTCACTTCCGGTCAAACCTGATGCGGTGAGCGTTGTTGTCCCGCCCAAAGCCACGGAACAGGTGGTTCAAGACTGCATCACCCTTGACATCAAACGGATTTGGATGCAGCCGGGGAGTGAGAGTGCCGAAGCGATACGCCGAGGGGAAGAGAACGGCCTGGATGTGATCCACGACCAGTGTGTGCTCATCCAAACCAGAGACAGACTGAAAAACTGAGGCAAACAAGAACACGGGCAAGATGCAAACAGCCATGGAAAGGAGAAAATACGAAAAATACGGGAAGATGATGTAGAAAGATGCGGAAAGACCGGGACTTTCCGGCCCCGGTCTTATAATGTAATCTTACGACGTTGTGATTCTGCTTGAGGTCAGCTTGTGAGATTTCACTGTTTAAGAATCTCAGAAAGTCGCATATCCTGCCTATGTGGGGTTTCTTGGAATTATGTAATGTACTTTCAATTCGATAATGGAAACAACGGTCGCCTTTTATCTCCTGACCGAAGTCAGAGGAATTCCCGGCGACAATCCTAAAAAACCCAGCCGCTTCTACCCGGTTTTTGGAGCGGGTGATGGGAATCGAACCCACGTAGCTAGCTTGGAAGGCTAGTGCTCTACCATTGAGCTACACCCGCAAAATCGTGGCTCGTGGTTCAATATTCGAAGATCAATTAAGACCTCCCTAAAATCGCCACTCCACCTTATTCATAGACATATATCCGTACTCTTGGCCGCAAAGTTTCCGTACAGGCGAACTTCGAACCACGAACATCGAATATCAAAATGGTAGCAGGGGGGGGATTTGAACCCTCGCATGAGCGGGTATGAACCGCTTGCCTTAGACCGCTTGGCTACCCTGCCATGGCTCCCCGAGCAGGACTCGAACCTGCAGCCTACCGGTTAACAGCCGGTTGCTCCACCATTGAGCTATCGAGGAACAGTTTTCATCGTGGCCGCCGAGGTTATCCCTGAGGCCAAGTCAGCAATGGGATACGGGCGCATCGCAGTGGTTGGACGAAGACGTTAGTATTTTGCCCTGAGGCCAAGTCAGCAATGGGATACGGGCGCATCCCTGACCGGAATTATTCTGGCGGAGAAGGAGGGATTCGAACCCTCGCAGCAGTTGCCCACTCTAACGGTTTAGCAAACCGTCCTCTTCAGCCACTTGAGTACTTCTCCACGGCTTCGTTAGTGTAGAAATTTAACAATATTTATGGGCTGCGGAAGGCCAATGTTTACGGTATCCCACCTCGGCGAAGAACAAGAAGGAATCTGGTTAATTTATATTGTCATCCGTCAGTCCCACAGGCATTGAACGGCCTGCCCCCACTGACTTCCGACTTCTCATTTGGTGCGGAAGACGGGACTTGAACCCGTACGGTGTTACCCACACGCCCCTCAAACGTGCGCGTCTGCCAGTTCCGCCACTCCCGCATTTTGGAGCCGTTGACCGGGATTGAACCGGTGACCTTATCCTTACCAAGGATACGCTCTACCGACTGAGCTACAACGGCAAGTTAACTTTCAAATTCTCAGTGTCAATCGGGTCCGGACGGTATCCGGTCCCAAGTTTTTTAAACCGGCTTGTTTTAAAATAATAGTGTAATAATTGGTGCGCTCGGAGGGATTCGAACCCCCGACCTTCTGATTCGTAGTCAGACGCTCTATCCAGCTGAGCCACGAGCGCATTTTCTGGAGCGGGTGACGAGATTCGAACTCGCGACTTTCACCTTGGCAAGGTGACACTCTACCGCTGAGTTACACCCGCATAAAGCAAACATTGCTTGTGTCCGGTATCGGCCGGACTTGAACCCGTTTGCCTTTATGCCCTCACCAAACCTTTTCATGCTTATCAAGGTGATGAACTTGGTTTGCAGTATGGTCATGACAAACTAATGATATACAAAACAAAAACGAATTAGTAAATTGGTGAGCCATCCGCGACTCGAACGCGGGACACCCTGATTAAAAGTCAGGTGCTCTACCAACTGAGCTAATGGCTCACTGATGATGGCTGGGGTGGCAGGATTCGAACCTACGCGTGCCAGAGTCAAAGTCTGGTGCCTTACCACTTGGCGACACCCCATCATTGTCGATGTCCGAGACACGCAAGCGAAAGCCCGACTTCTCCCGACCTTACCGCTGCTTCATCTCCAACATCCCGAATGTTTCATAGGTCTTGGAATCGGGGCCTTGAGAGCGGCCGTTCCCAGACTTCTCCTTGGTTTCTTTGGTTGCGGGGGCCGGATTCGAACCGACGACCTTCGGGTTATGAGCCCGACGAGCTACCGCTGCTCCACCCCGCGAAGCCAAGACGCAAACCCCTCAGAAGATGGTCAGCCAACCATCTGGCTGGTGACCCGTACGGGATTCGAACCCGTGTAGCCGCCGTGAAAGGGCGGTGTCTTAGGCCGCTTGACCAACGGGCCACTTTTTACGCGCAATATATATATTATATGAGCAAGTTGTTCTTGTCAAATGTTTTTTTGCAGTTTAGCCCATATTATAACGGCGCATTTTCTCATAAAGCCAGGAGCGGGAAATCCCCAAGAGCCGGGCGGCCTCGGACTTATTGCCATGAACAATGGCCAATGCCCTGGCCAAGGATTCCTTGCCGATGGGGTCTTGATGACTTCCCGCAGGGAATGGTCTTTGTGGACTCCAGCCCTCGCTCCGAGATAAAACCCCTTTCACATTCCCTTCCCGCCGCGGCTCACGCAGATAAAGCGGCAAATCCTCTGCTTCCAGGCGGTCGGCGGCCCCCAAGTTCACGGAACGCTCCAGGACGTTTTTCAATTCCCGTACATTTCCCGGCCAAGCGTGTGCTTTAAGGATCATTTCTACCAAAGGCGACATTCCTTTAATCTCCCGGCCCGAGTCCAGGTTCAACTGTTCCAGAAAGACATGGGCGAGCGGAACGATATCTTCCGGACGGCGGCGCAAAGGAAGGAGATGGAAGTTTATGACGTTGAGCCGGTAGTAGAGGTCACGACGAAAGGTACCTTTTTCCACATTCCGCAACAAATCTTGGTTCGTGGCAGCTATAATCCGAACATCCACTTTCACCGTCCCGTTGCTCCCCAGTGGCTCAAACGTCCTGTTCTCAATCACGCGCAGAAGCTTGCTCTGCAGGTTGAGGGACATATCCCCTATCTCGTCCAGGAACAGGGTCCCCCCGTCGGCCTGCGCGAATTTGCCCGGCCTGCCCCCTTTTTGTGCTCCGGTAAAGGCCCCATTAACATAGCCAAAGAACTCCGACTCCAGGAGGTTCTCCGGCACGGCGGCACAATTGACCCTGACGAAAGGCCCCTTGCGTTTGGGGCTGGCATGGTGGATAGCTTCCGCGAAAAGTTCCTTGCCTGTTCCGCTTTCCCCGGTCAGGAGGATAGTGGAACTCCCCCGAGCCGCTGTCTCCGCGTCCTGCTTCAAACGAACCATGTCCGGATTTACGGTGACGATCCGGTTAAAGGTAGCCGCCTGCCGTTCAAGACCCTCTTTCTCCTTGTCACACCTTAGTTCTCCGTCCAATTCCGCTAAACGTTCCGCAACTTCTTTAACCTCCTCGATTTTTTGATAGACGATCTTGCCAACCACCCCGACAACTCTCCCTTGCCGCACGATGGGTATGCGGGAAACGATGTGGGGTTGTCCGCGGATCATCTGAATCTCGTTGGTTTCGGCCATACCGGTTTTCAAAGTTCTCAGCAAGCGGTTATTCTCAAGGACATCGTCAACCGGATGATGCAAGAGTTCCTCTTCTTCTTTACCGAAAAACCGGCAGGTTGCTTCATTGACCAAAGTAATCCGCCCCTGCTCATCGACGACAAATATGGCTTCGTAGGCGATGTTAATCACGGTCTTCAAAGTCTCGTACAGGCGTTTGGTTGTTTCTAACTCCAAGGCGATTTGCTCCAAATCGATTATGGCCTGAAAGGCAACGACTGCCCCTGCGCCCTTCCCCACCGGACTAATGTTGCAAAGAACTTTAACCCCTTTGATTTCAACCCGCACCCCGCTCACATGTTGCGCCGACTTAAGAACCGCACTGAGATCAAGTCCCGGACACACTTTGACCAAAGAGCATCCTTTAAGGGTTTCCTCGTTCACCCCGAGTATCCGGGCCCCGGCCGGATTTAGCCGTTCGATCCGGTCATGGGCGTCAACCACCATCAGCCCATGGGGCAACGCCGCATAAATGGAGTTTAACTTTGCCGCCATTTGCTCCGCTTCCTTGAACAAAGCCGCAATCATATTGACTTTCGTAAAGATTCCGAGAACTTTTCCCTCTGAATCCACCACCACACCCGTGCCGACCGGACTGAGCTTAACCCGGCGTTCTACTTCCGCATAGGGGGTATCTGCCTGAACCGTCACCACTCTAGACTCTACATAGCCGCTTAGGCTTTCCGAGAGCTGAGCTCCCGCGAGGAAAGCGTCCATAAGTTTAGCCTTGGTAAAGATGCCGAGCAACCGGCCATCCTTTCCGGTGACAGGCAGAGCGTCCAATTTAGCCCGTCTTAGCTGGGCAACTCCTTCTGCCAAGGTGTCATCTTGGTCAAGAAGCGGCACATCCCGGGTCATCATCTCACGCATGGACATTCGAATCACCTCACCTGCCCGGTTTATTCTCCCCGGGCGAGGCGGATTCCTCCTCTAAACGCAGCC
This sequence comes from Acididesulfobacillus acetoxydans, assembly GCF_902729405.1. Classification (GTDB taxonomy): domain Bacteria; phylum Bacillota; class Desulfitobacteriia; order Desulfitobacteriales; family Desulfitobacteriaceae; genus Acididesulfobacillus; species Acididesulfobacillus acetoxydans. The sequence goes on along the minus strand of NZ_LR746496.1, from coordinate 2,143,759 downwards.
TGCTCAATATTTCTCCGGTCTGTTCGCCAAATCCCGGGGGAGCGCTGTCCGGATATTCCTTTTCACCCTGAAATTTGAGCGGCCGGCCCGGTACTGTAACACTGCCTCCTCCCGGATGCTCGAAAGCGAGAAAGAGCTTGCGCGCTTTCACCTGGGGGTGCTCCGCTGTTTCCCCCGGTTCCAAAACCGGTTCGCAGCAGATATCCAAATTGCCCACAAAGCTGACCCATTCGGCTTGAGTCCTGGCACGAAAGATTTTCTCCACCTCGCGCCTGGCCGCCGGATCGCGGGTAAACTGTTTTTCGATCAGATCCGGCCTTTCCACCGCCGTGCAGAAAGCCTGCCAGAACTTAGGCTCCAGAGCAGCCAAGCTCATGTAGCGTCCGTCCGCCGTTTCGTAGACCGCATAACAGATATCCCCTCCGCTGAGAGGACCCTCTCCTCTTTTGAGCCCACCGCCGGCAGAAGCCAACTGCGCGTAGACCATCGCCATCCAGGAAACCACTCCGTCCAGCATCGAGACATCAACATGCTGACCTAAGCCCGTTCTTGCCCTGGCAATATGAGCGGTGAGAATGGCGATTACCGCCATGAGCCCTCCGCCGCCAATGTCAGCCACCTGAACCGCCGGAGGCACCGGCGGCCCACCGCGCGCCCCGTTAAGGCTCAGAGCCCCCGCCAGAGCCAGATAGTTCAAATCATGGCCGGAGCGCAGACGATAAGGCCCGTCCTGGCCATAACCGGAGATGGAGCAGAGAATCGTTGTCGGGTTGGCTCTTTGCAGCACCTGATAACCGAGACCTAACTTTTCCATCACCCCCGGCCGGAACCCCTCGACCACAATGTCATACTCCCGCAGAAGCTTGAGAAAATCCTCTCTCCCCTCTACAGTCTTTAAGTTGAGGATCACGCTTTTCTTGTTGCGGTTTAAGGTCCAATAATAGGCTCCATCCTGCGTACCCGGCAAATGAGGTTTCATCCAGCGTAGGTAATCCCCTTGCCAGGGATCCTCCACCTTGAGGACGTCCGCCCCCAGATCGGCCAGAATCTGGGTGGCATAGCCACCGGGCAGAAGCCTGGTGAGATCCAGAATGCGCATTTCCTCGAGCATCTTGTACATAAGCAAATTCCCTGGTCCTAAAAAGCTTACAACACCTAACAGCTGTTAGTTTTTGTCCGGCCGGCCACCCCCATGACCAGGTCTTCGCTCCTTCCGGATTTGATTTGCCCACTTTGGGAAGCGGACATTTGCGACAGGGGGACCTTGGTCCCGGGAGTTCCACCCGGACGGGAGAGCTGCGCTTAGCGGGCGCGGGGCACGGACTGATGAGAAACCTCCGAGATCCCCGTCCCGCGTCGTCCTCCAAGCGAAATCCTTTGGGCCTTGCCTCCCGCGATCTGCGCGATCTGTTAGATACGACCTACCGGTTATTCCCGCACTCCGGCTAAACGGGGTCACCTGCTTCACAAAGCAGGCTGCCTTAAGTCGTGCCAGACCGAACATAATGATTCCTGTTGAAAACGGGTCAGTCTGGCCTCAGACGGTTTCAGCCACGGGGGTGGTTGACATCAGAGCCCTAATCTCCGGGCAATGATCAACTTCATAATTTCCGAAGTTCCCGCATAAACGGTGTGCGCCCGCACATCCCGGTAGAAACGGGCGATGGGATATTCCTCCATATAACCGTAACCCCCATGCAGTTGAAGGCATTGATAAGCGACCCGGTTGGCCATCTCACCGATCCAGTATTTGGCCATAGAGACCTCACTCACGATTTCTTTCCCGTCCATATGGTCGGCGATAAGGTGTTCCATAAATACCTGCCCCAGCTCCACTTCGGTCGCCATTTCCGCGATCTTGAAGGCATTGTGCTGAAACTTCCCGATTGGCTGGCCGAAGGCCTCCCGCCTCTTGACATAGTCAATTGTATCGGTAAGCATTCGTCGGGCCAAAGACTGGGAAACAAGGGCCGAAACCAACCGTTCCTGCTGGAGTTTTTCCATCAGATAGGTAAACCCGCTCCCCTCTGCCCCCAAACGGTTCGCAGCCGGCACACGGCAGTTGTCAAAAAACAGCTCGGCCGTATCCTGACTGTGCAAGCCCAGCTTTTTCAATTTCCGTCCTTTCGCGAAACCGGGAGTTCCCTGCTCGACTACGATCAAGCTCAGCCCTTTGCTGGCAGGCACCGCCGGGTCCGTCCTGGCGACCACAACCACCGCGTCGGCCGAAAACCCGTTGCTGATGAACGTCTTGGAACCATTGAGAATATATTCCTCTCCCTCGCGCACGGCAGTGGTTTTGATCCCCTGCAGATCAGACCCGGCCCCCGGCTCCGTCATGGCAATAGCCAAGACCGTTTCCCCGGTGGCACAGCCCGGCAGCCACCGGGCCTTTTGCGCTTCGCTGCCGTAAGTGTCGATGTAGGGAGCAATGATATCGCTGTGCAACCCGACCGCAATTCCGATTCCGGCCGCGGAGAGTTCCTCATTAATGATGACCGAATAGAGAAAATCCGCACCGCCACCGCCGTATTTTTCCTCCAGCCAAGGACAGAGGTAGCCCTGCTCGCCTAAACGCCGCCAAACAGAACGCGGCATCTCTCCCTCTTCCTCCCACTTCTCCACCTGGGGGACCAGTTCCTTGGCGACAAATTTACGAAAGGACCGGCGAAATAATTCATGCTCCTCCCCGTAAAGAGTCATTTTTCTCCCTCCCCTGAAAAACAGATACCCGCGATCTTTGTAGGGTGCAAAGATAGGTTCCGGAGCAATCCCTACCTTGGCTGCATCCTAATGGCACCGTCCAGACGGATGGTACCGCCGTTCAGCATGGGATTTTCGATGATGCTCTTGACGAGCAGGGCGTACTCCTCCGGATAGCCGAGGCGGGACGGGAAAGGCACCGTCGCCCCCAGAGATTTACGGGCGGCTTCGGGCAGCGTCTCAAACATGGGAGTTTCGAAAAGGCCGGGGGCGATAGTCATAACCCGGATGCCATGACCGGCCAACTCGCGCGCCAACGGTAGGGTCATGCCCACGATCCCTCCCTTGGAAGCGCTGTATGCCGCCTGCCCAATCTGCCCCTCGAAAGCGGCCACGGAAGCGGTGTTGATAATGACTCCCCGTTCTCCTCCCGCTCCCGGTTCGTTAGCCGACATTTTTTCGGCCGTCAGACGAATCACGTTAAAACTGCCGATGAGGTTGACCTGGAGAACCCTCGTAAAGCTCTCTAGGGAATGAGGTCCTTGTTTGCCCAATACTTTCTCCGCCACGGCAATCCCCGCGCAGTTGACGAGAACCGTCACCCGGCCGAAAACTTCGCTCGCTTGCGCCAAGGCCCTTTGCACACTCTCCGCGCTCGTGACATCCGTGGGCTGAAAGAGCGCCCGATCCCCCACTTCAGCCGCCAGTTTTTTCCCGCGCTCTACGGCAAGATCCAGGATCACAGCCCGGCCCCCGTCGTTAATAACCCTGCGCACCGTCGCTTCACCCAGTCCCGAAGCCCCTCCGGTCACCACAGCGACCACTTGTTTGATATCCATATTCTCTCCTCCCGCAAAGTTTACTCATCGTTCTTTTTCTTTGCTCATCCTTCTTCTTTCTAGTGTATGGATCTTCGCTGCCTCGATAGTTCCTGCCGCTGCTCACTCCCTATGTTGGGAATTTACTACATTCAAGCTGCTATCCCTTTGCTCTTGTAAAAGTTCTTTCAGTAAAATTTCATCTATCATCTCTGCTACACCCTTTATTCTTGCGGATTCGAGGTTAAGCATTTCTTTCACGACTGAACCGAATACGGCAGAAAGAAGACATATGCTGGCTGTTATACTCATTGCCCTCAGAAAGAGAACAGCTAACAATTGGGAAGTGGTTGCTATTCTAAACCATGCCTGAAGAAAACCACTCCACAAGGGAATTGCCATGCCAATGAATGCTCCCCGACTTAACAACCCCGAGAACTTTCTATTCTCTGCTTCTTTATACACCCTATCCAAAACAAGCTGTATCTCATCCTTACCCCGAATATTCTTTTCCTCTAATTTTTCCTCCAATCTATTCTGTCTGATGTGATAAATGTTTTCTTTCCAACTTAATTCGCGACTAGCCTCAGATGCATATATCCTGTTGACCTCTTTAGTGTTATGGGTGTTCATGAATATCAGTGTTCCCACGTAGAAAACGACCGCCACCACTGTCAACCAAGCTGATCGCTCTAATGCCAATGAAAAGAAAAACATTACAATGGACACTATCATGAGAAAAACATACATTCGCCTACCTTTGAACTCTTTGTGCTTATAAAGCAGTCTCCAAATGCTTAAATCTTGTTCACAGTACTTAAATCTTGTTCACAGTATTTGATGAGTTCTCTAACCATATATTGTTCCTACACACCCTTCGATCAGGCAAAGATAACTGTTCAGTCAAGACCCGTGGTATCCCCCCTCTCAGTCTAAACGTTCCACAATCGTCGCGTTGGCCATGCCATGCCCTTCGCACATCGTTTGCAGGCCATAGCGCCCGCCTGTGCGCTCCAATTCATAGAGCATCGTGATCATCACTCTCGCGCCGCTGGCACCCAGAGGATGGCCAAGGGCAATCGCCCCGCCGTTGGGATTCAGCTTCCCCGGGTCAGCACCGGTTTCGGCCAGCCAAGCCAGGGGAACGGAGGCGAACGCCTCATTGACCTCAAAAATATCGATGTCTCTGAGGCTGAGTCCGGCTTTGGCCAAAACCTTAGCGGTCGCCGGGATGGGCCCCGTGAGCATGAGGGTTGGATCGGAGCCCAGCACCGAACGGGCCACAATGCGAAAGCGCGGTCTTAGGCCCAGCTCAGCCGCCTTGTCCCGCGACATGATGAGAAGCGCCGCCGCGCCGTCTGAGATCTGACTGGCGTTGCCGGCGGTCACTTTGCCATCTTCCTGGAAAGCAGGCTTCAGCTGCCCCAGTTTCTCCAGGCTCGTATTCCGGCGCGGCCCTTCATCCGTCTTCACCGGAGCCCTTGTGCCGTCCGCCTGAACCACCTCCACCGGCATGATTTCCCGTCCAAAACGCCCCTCGGCTTGTGCCCGTAGGGCTTTTTCGTGGCTCTCCAGAGAGAACTCGTCGAGCTGTTGACGGCTGAATCCCCACTGATCAGCAATCCTTTCCGCTGAAAGCCCCTGGGGAATGATCTCATAGCGGGAAGTGAGTTCCCGTGAGAGTTCCGTTCCTTTAACATTCGAGCCCATGGGCACCCGGGTCATGTTCTCCACTCCGGCGGCTACCACCACCTCCATATCCCCAGCCAGAACCGCCTGGGCCGCAAAATGAACCGCCTGCTGGCTCGATCCGCATTGCCGGTCAATCGTCACACCGGGAACGTGAAGCGGATAGCCCGCAATGAGTGCGGCCTGCCGCCCGATACAGAATCCTTGCTCCCCGACTTGGGAAACACAACCCATAATCACATCTTCAACCAAAGCCGGATCCACTCCAGCCCGTTTGACGACTTCCCGCAGCACGAGCCCTGCCAATTCCTCCGAACGCAGGTTGCTGAAAAAACCGTTTCGCCTTCCTACCGGCGTCCTCACGGCTTCTACAATCACCGCTTCCCTCATCCATTGATCACCCTTTCTTTTTCCATTGCATCTCACCTGCATCCCACTCAAACGGATTCAGTCCCGCATTTTCTCCAGAAGCGTGTCTGGGAGAACAGATCCACAACCCCTCTCAGACCGTCACAGTCCTCCCGCTGGCCACTTCCCGACCCAGCCCCGGCCTAGTCCCGGCCTGCTCCCCGCCCGCGTCCCCCCGCGTCCCAAAGATCCACCATATTTTTCCTGTTCACTTCCTCCCGAGCTTACGGTCACTCTTCGAAAATTACAATACGCCAAAATTGAAAAGCAATTTCCGTGCCAAATTGATTGAAAATGACGGCACAGTCCAGTGAAGCGCGAGGCGCACCCTGGTCAATCCTTCTCCCCAAGTCTTGGCCAGGGCGGCCTTTGCCTTTGCCGACCGTGTGCACTGGACAATGTTGTCCTGTCACAGGACAGTACACAAGACACCTACTCCTCGGGCTGACACAGCGAAAGATCGGCGCCATGTCAGACTCAGGCGGAAAAAGTGGCAGCCCCGGCTAACTCAGGGGGCATCCCAGACTTGGCATAAGTATTGCAAATATTCAGCCATCGTGAGGCAGGCAGTTTTCCCCGACCCTCTTTTCCGCCTGTCAACCACCCTCCTTAACACCTTAAATGCGTGGTCGAAGTGCAGGCTAGGGGAAAATCGGAGTCTTCTGCTGAGCTTTATAAACTATGTGCGAGGAGAGATTTAAGCATGATGGCCTACGACCTGACACTGCGGGCGCTCCTGGAGCGGGCCGCCACACTTTTTCCCAAGAAAGAGATTATTTCCCGTGACTACTCGGGAACCTTTCGCTACACGTACGGGGACTTTTACAAACGAGTCCTGCGCCTGGCTAATGTGCTGAAGGATCTGGACCTCAGTAAAGGAGACCGAGTGGCCACACTGGCCTGGAACCACCATCGCCACCTTGAGCTTTACTTCGCCGTGCCGCTCAGCGGTGCCGTCCTCCACACCCTTAATCTGCGCCTGGCTCCGGACCAGTTGATTTACATTATCAACCACGCAGAAGACAAAGCCCTCTTTGTCGACCAGGATTTGCTTCCCCTCCTGGAAAGCATTCGGGCGCAACTACCGACAGTAGAACATGTTGTCGTGATGTCGGACACAGAAGAGATACCGGCGAACAGCCTCGAAAACCCCCTTTCCTATGAAACTCTGTTAGCCGCAGCCGGCGAGAACATTGCTTTCCCAGACCTAAGCGAATGGGATCCTGCCGCCATGTGCTACACCACCGCCACCACAGGAAACCCGAAAGGGGTCGTCTATACCCACCGGGGCCTGGTCCTTCACAGCTATGCGGCTTCCATCCCGGATTCGTTGGGTCTCAGGGAAGCGGACCGCGTTCTTCCTTTTGTGCCCATGTTTCACGCCAACGCTTGGGGACTCCCCTTTGCCTGCACTTGGTTAGGTGCCACCCAAGTCTTCCCCGGCGCCCGGCCCCAGGCTGAGGACATTTGCCAAATGATCGAGAAACACCGAGTAACTATGGCCGCCGGCGTACCCACCATATGGATGGCAACGTATCCCCTGTGGGCAAATGGTCAATACGACCCGTCCAGCCTGCGTGAGCTTGTTTGCGGCGGTTCCGCCGCACCGAAATCTATGATTAGGAATTATCGAGAAAAACTTGGACTGTCCGTCCTGCATGCCTACGGTATGACCGAAACCACCCCCGTCGCTCTCGTCTCTCGGCCCAAGAGCAGTATGGCCGATTGGACTGAAGAGGAAAAATACAATATCGCCGCCAAACAGGGACTGCTCGTTCCGGGTTTGGAAATGAAAGTGGTCAGAGAAGACGGCCTGGAGGTCCCTTGGGATGGCAAAACCATGGGCGAGCTTCTGCTCCGCGGACCTTGGATCGCTAAAGAATATTATAAAGATCCTGTGCGCAGCCGGGCGGCTTTCGCCGGAGGCTGGCTCCACACCGGAGATATCGTCACCGTCGATCCGGAAGGATATGTTGCCATCGCCGATCGGAGCAAGGATCTGATCAAGAGCGGAGGAGAATGGATTTCCTCACTCGATCTGGAAAATACCCTTATGGGCCACCCAGCGGTGTTGGAAGCCGCTGTCATCGCCATACCTCACCCAAAATGGCTGGAAAGGCCTTTAGCCTGTGTCGTCCTCAGACCGGAATTCGCAGGGCAAGTGAGTCAGGAGGATATTCTGGATTATCTCAAAGGAAAGGTCCCCAAGCTCTGGCTGCCTGACAGGGTAGAGTTCTTAGAGACCATCCCGCGTACAAGTGTGGGGAAATTTTATAAGCAAGCCCTGCGGCAACAGTTCTCAGAAAGCAGCGCGGAAAACGAGAACAGCGAGAACAACGAGAGCCAATAGACACCACCAAAAGTACCGGCATAACACGCAGTGTTTGTGTTTAAAACTGTGAAATACAAAACACCCCGGAATACACCGGGAGAGGAGGGTCTTTCATGTTTCAATATCCCCCGCTCACTCCAGAAGAACGGGAACATTATGATCTGCTCAATGAAGAAAATGTCCGTTTTCTGCGTCGACGCTATAATCACATCAACCGTTGGGTCGTGGCCGATATCTCCCGGCGAAGCGCTTACCGGTATCCGGATAAACCTGCCTTGATTTACCGCAACATAACCCTCTCTTACCGTCAGTTAGAGGAAGAATCCAACCGGGTAGCCAATGCCCTAATCGCGTTGGGCCTGAAAAAATATGATCGGATAGCCATACTGGCTCACAACACGATAGACCATGTCCTGACCTGGCTGGGTACGGCCAAAGCGGGAGGGGTGTACTTAGCGGTCAATTACCTCCTGCGGGGCAAAGACATTGCCTACTGTCTCAACCATTCGGAAGCAACGGTTTTTATTGTTGAAGATGCTCTTTACGATTTGGTCAAAGATATCCTAGGCGAAATACCGACGGTCAAAACCTTGTTCTGGTCACGGCAGGGGAGCGGTCAGGAAGTGCCCGCGGGTTTCTCCGACTTTGAAATCTGGTACAGGCAATACACCGCTGCCGAACCTGATGTGGAACTGCAGATTGAAGATCCGGTCCAGATGACTTATACCTCCGGAACGGAAAGCCTGCCGAAAGGAGTAATTCTAAGCAATCAATCTCTTCTGGCTGAGTATACGAGCTGTATTATTGACGGTGAATATACACGCCATGACGTAATTCTCAATGCTTTGCCCATTTACCACTGCGCCCAAAGGGATGTTTTTCTCACCCCCGCTTTCATGGTAGGCGCGACAAATATCTTAATGTTTAATCCTAATGTAAAAGAAATTATGGAGAACATCGTCAAATACCGGGTCACAATATTTTTTGCTCCACCCACCGTTTGGATTAGCCTCATGCGTCATCCCGAGTTTGAAAATTTCGATCTGAGTTCAATCGCTAAAGGATACTATGGGGCCTCGATCATGCCGGTAGCGGTCCTAAAAGAAGTTGTCCGGCGGCTGCCCGGCTGCCAGAGGTTCTATAACTACTATGGCCAGACAGAACTGGGGCCTTACCACACCATGCTCAGACCCGAAGACATGCTGACCAAGCCAGGTTCAGCGGGAACAGCCGGTTTGAACATGGAATCACAGTTGGAAGATCTAGAGCACCGGGCACTTGCCCAACCCGGCATCCCCGGTGAAATCTGCGGGCGCGGCCCCCATGCCATGCTGCTCTATTTTAAGGACCCGGACAAAACAGAAAAGACCTTTGAGCACGGTTGGTTTCACAGCGGGGATATCGGCATTTTGGATGAAGATCGCTATATCACGGTCATTGACCGCAAGAAGGATATGGTAAAAACAGGCGGTGAGAATGTTCCCGGCCGTGAGGTGGAGGAGATTATTTACCAGGATGGCCGTGTGTCGGAAGTTGCCGTCATCGGTCTGCCGCACGAAAAATGGGTGGAAGCAGTGACAGCCCTAGTCGTGCCTAAACCAGGCAACAATGTCAGCGAAGAAGAGATTATTCAACTTTGCCGTGAAAACTTGCCGGCCTTCAAAGTTCCCAAAGGGGTGATCTTCCTTCCTGAGCTGCCCAAAACGCCGAGCGGCAAGATTCTCAAACGGGATTTGCGCAGCCTTTATGCGGCTCACTATCTCGAACAAAAGAAAGCGAAAGACTTGGACTGACTACTCGTTCCATGGATTAGTGGTGCCGCTATGCGGCACGGGGACCTGATAGGGCAAAAAGACAGAGTGATAAGCCCTATGCTCTCACTTCCGTCTTCCGGCACGTCCCCACTCCAAATAAGACAAATAGACCGTCACCCCGGCAAAAACCAAAATCCACAGCTTATAGATGACGTAGACTTTAATGATCGTGAGCACCATCATGACCAGCGCCAGTACGGCCGGAATACCCACCACAAGTAAGAGTCCCCTGCCTTTAAACCTCTTGCGCAACGAAGGAGAAGAAAAAACGAAGATGAAAACAATGAAGTAGAACAAAAAAGTGGTAATTGACATGTCTTGCTTCCTCCGTTACCAAAAGGATTTAAAACTAGCAAAAGGATTAATAACCGCCAGAAATTTAGCGCTATAAAAACCTTGCTTCTGCTTAAACTAGAATTGTCCCACGGATGATAATGTCTCAAAGCAAGAGTCCCAAAGCAGATGGAAGGAAAGGAGATGCTTCATTTATGGCTCGTAATTCTAACCGCAACGCCGGCATCCTGCCCCAATCTGTCTTGGACGATTTTAAATGGGAGGTCGCCAATGAGCTCGGGTTAACCGAGAAAATTCAAAGCCAGGGTTGGGCCAACATGACCTCCAGAGAATGCGGCCACGTGGGTGGACGAATCGGCGGCAGTATGGTCAAAGCCATGATTCGTAGGGCTGAAGACTCCCTCAAGGGCGGTACCCTGTAAGGACTGCATTTCACCCCCTCGTCCTGTTGCTCCACCCCCTATGGTGCCACTTTTTCTAGCCCGTGTCCAGCCGAAAAAGAGAAATCAGAGAGGGTATTGCGCGCCGGATGGTAAAGGACTTTCACAATCAGTCAAAGAAAGAGGAGTGCGGCAAAACTGTACTCCTCTCTTTACAATTTTTAGTTCTTCATATCCTCTATTCAGTGACACTCCACTACGGCTAAAGCCCTGCCGCTTGTTTTCTAACCCATCCAACCTCTCCGGCCCTACGGCTGTAAAGAGAGGCTGAAGGCGCGGATTGAAGACATCTGCCCAATATTGATAAAAGGCTCGCTTGAGAAAGCGAGCGCGTAAGACTCACCTCTCACTCGAACGTTCCGGCTCCCCGTCCCTGCCATTCCTCGAGTTTTTTATAGTCCGTCAGGTCGCTGTGCATCGGGGTTACGGTCACATACCCGGCATGGATTGCGGCCACGTCAGTATCCGGATCCGTTTCCGGGATCAGCGTTCCTCCCTGCCAAAAATAACGGCGGCCATGCGGATCCAGACGACTTTCAAACACGTTTTCGTAAACGGCACGGCCTAAGCGAGTGACACGCACACCTTTCCATTCGTCCCCCGGCGAACCGGGAAAATTGACGTTGAGCAGACCGGTGGAAAAGCGGGCGGTAATATTTGTCACATGCTTTGCCAGCCACCGGGCCGCCGGCTCAAAATCCGTGAAATCAAAACTCGCCAAAGACGCCGCGATAGCCGGTATACCGGCCAGCACGCCTTCCATAGCAGCCGCTACGGTGCCCGAGTAAAAAATGTCCGTGCCCAAATTCGGCCCCTGGTTAATCCCGGAAATGACCAGATCCGGTTTAGGGACAATCCCCCCCTCGACGGCCAGTTTAACGCAATCGGAAGGAGTTCCTCGTACGGCATAGCCGTAACCGGAACCGGAAAGCGGGTGCTCTGTCACAAAAAGCGGGTCAAACAGAGTAATGGAATGACCGCTGGCAGAGCGCTGACTGTCGGGGGCAACGATGGAAACCGTATCTTCGGGACTCTTAACCATTACTTCAAAGAGGGTCTGTAATCCGGGCGCAAAAAAACCGTCGTCATTTGTAAGCAAAATCTCCATGGTGACCCCTTTATCCAATCGTAAGACTCCCGCTTCTGCAAGTGGGAAGTCATCTTCACCGCACAAGTATTCTTTGAAAGCTTGCGGTTCGGCGATAGTGTCCACAGGACACTATCGTGATGTTCAGCTTCTGCTAAACCAGTTCACTCACCTATTCCACTTCGTAAATCGAGATGGTCATCCTGTCATCTTTCTTGGACAGCCCAAACATGACATGGTAATCTTTTAAAGACTTGTTAAGAAAGTCCACGACCTTGTACAATTCCGGGTTGGCAGATAGTTTTTGTGTTGCGATTAAGGCCAGTTTTCCGCGGACCTCATCCCTTGAGGAATGTCCCATACTTTCATCCATCGACTATCATCCAATCTTCAATCAATCTTCCTGCAGACCGGAGCACTGGCCCTCTACGCTTTACCAAAAGCGGGAAGCTTCTCGGTGAAGTTCCGGGGTTCGCTTCCCACCTCCCGCCTCGTCGACCATTACCCTGAACTTATAGTCGGCTATGAACCTACAGTTGACTGCGCTCTGATGGGTCCTCGCTCCAAAGCTGCAACATCCAGACTCTTACGCCTAAGCCTTGTCCTCTTTCTCGCACAACTTGCTCTGACTCCAGAATACTCCGAAGGCTGAAGGGATTGCCCTGTTATACTTCGATGGCTCCAAGTCCCTGAAATATTCCCGGTCAAGCGAGGTTTTACCGTTCCGTCCTTCAGGGACGGTTTCCGTGAATCAAAGCAAAACCTTCCGCCCGAGTGACCTCACTGCTCTTGAAGATCCCGCGTACAGCGGATGTCAGTGTCTTCGAGCCGGGTTTTTTCACGCCGCGCATGGTCATGCACATGTGTTCGGCTTCAATGACCACCAACACCCCGCGCGGCTCCAACATCTTCATAATAGAGTCCGCTATCTGGGAAGTCAACCGTTCTTGCAACTGCGGGCGCTTGGAATACCCCTCAACCACCCTCGCCAATTTGGAAAGTCCGGTAATCTTGCCTTTGCGCGGAATGTAAGCCACATGCGCAAAACCGTAAAACGGAATTAAATGATGTTCGCACATAGAGTAAAGCGGAATATCTTTGACAATCACCATCTCTTCATGATCCTCGGAAAATTGCACTTTCAGGTGTTCACTGGGATCCTCGTGCAATCCCGAGAAAACTTCCTCGTACATTCGGGCCACTCGTTTGGGTGTATCCACCAGTCCTTCCCGGTCCGGATCCTCGCCAATCCCTTCCAAAATCATCCGCACCGCTTCCTCAATCTTTGCCATATCCATGTTGTCAACATCTCCCTTTTTTCTGCCCTTTTCTCTCCGAGACCCCGCCGCGTACGCCCCCAACGGCCGGACGGCTGACGGCAGACGGAGCCCGGTCGGCTATATCCACTCAGTGATAAATTGTTACATTTTAGATTCCATTCTAACATTTTTGGCCCCAAAAGCAAACTGCCTTTGACGCCGCGCGCCACTTGGGCGACCGGTTGCCTCAAAAAAAGAGCGCCTCGCCGCGCTCCCGTGAAATCTTTTTATATGAAATGTTAAAATGAAGTCAAAATGTAAATAATAGCAAATCGTGCGCCCTGTGAAACGCAACTTTTTGTTAGGCAAGCTTCAGTGCTTTGTTGAAACAGTCAATCGCTAATTCCGGCTCGGCGATCTCATCATAAATATTCCCCAGGAGTGCCCAAGCATCCGAATGATCCGGATCGATTTCCAGCAACTGTTGGATGATCTCAATTGCTCCATTCCATTCGCCTTTGCTTGCCAGACACACACTCAAATTATAGAGAATGAGCGGGTGCTGCGGAGTGAGGCTGAGCGCGGCCTGATAATACTCCTGCGCCTTGCGGGTCCGGCCCAGATGTACCATGATATAGGCCAGATTATTGAGAAGGATAGCATCATTCGGGAAAATGCTATGGGCCCGTTCCAAGAGCCTGAGTGCTTCATTGGACCGACCCTGATTCTGATAGATGGCGGCCAGATTGCAGAGACTGTCATAATGATCCGGCTCGTGTTTTAGGGTCTTCTCATAATAGCGTGTTCCTTTTTCAATTTCATCCAATTGGACATAGCAATAAGCGGTGCGGGCCATGATTTCCGGGTCGGCACAGTAGCGTAAAGCTTGCTTGTAGGAAAAGCACGCCTCCCTGATCTGCCCGAGTTCTAAATGCATTTCCGCTTTCATTTCCCAATACCCGACCTTACGCGGCTGAAGTTGACAAGCGCCGGAAAAACAACGCAGGGCCTCGGCGTACTCCCCGTTGTAAGAATATATCGTACCGAGGCGGAAGACTGTCTCCGCCTGTTTGGGGTCCGCACGCAACGATTTGTCCAGCGCTTCCGCCGCCAATCTCCATTCTCCCTGTTCCAACTGACAGTCCGCTAAAGTACTCCAGTAGGCGGCTTTTTCGGGACAAACCTCCAGCGCTTCTTCAATGGCCTCTTTCGCCTCCTGCACCAATCCCAGGCCGAGGCAGCTTCTCGCCAATTGGTATTTGATTTCACCCAGGTCCCCTCCGGGCTTCTCGACAAGCTTTTCCAGATACTCTTTTGCTTCAACGTACACCCGGGCCTTAATCAGTTTTTCTACAATTTGAAACTGCGGCCGGGGCAAATCCGACCTCAGCAGTTCTACCCAAACCTCTATCGCTTCATCGTTCTTGCCGCGCAAAGACAGAACATTGGCTTTGAACTCACGCCAGAAAACAGGCACTTGCCTGCGTTCGTCACCGGTTTTTGAGACCAAAGGATGGGACATGGCTCCTTCCTCCTTACATTTTCTTCCATGTCCCTAATTCGTGGCCCCCTACCGAATATCCTCCTTATTTTTAAAAAACCGTACGCCAACTTTCGGCTTCAAGCGGCAGCCCGCTCGCGTTTCCGCTTAAATATCCCCGGTTGTGCTCAGCCTCCGCCATATTTCAATCCGATATTTCAGTATTCTCTCTTGACCCGGTTACAGCAACGTGTCCGAAAGCACCTTTTTTAACATGGCTAAACGGCGGCAGATATAAGGAACATTCTCTGCACTCTTTCCCCCGCTATGATTACAGTCCGTACCCCGCTCAGGCCCGGACGCCCGATCGCTCAAACATCCCGCTTCAATTCTTCCTGGCACTTGCTGCAATAGCCATAGAATTTCAAGACATGGTCCACGACTTTGAACTTATTGCGTTTCGCAATCATCGTTTCCAAGGATTCCAAAAGGTCATCATCAAATTCCGATACACTCCCGCATCGCAGACAAATCAAGTGATGGTGGTGATGCTCATCCCGCCGGCTGAATTCATAACGGCTGCGTCCGTCACCGAAATCGTTTTTCTGCAAAATGCCCAGATCAGCCAGAATATCTAAGGTGCGATAAATCGTTGCCAAGCCGATGTCCGGATAATGCGGCTTTACCAGTTGATAGATCTCTTCGGCACTCAAATGCCCGCTGCCCTGTTCCAGAAAGATTTTGAGAATAGTTTGACGTTGAGGGGTCAACTTATAAGCGTGATTGCGCAACTGGTTACAAACATCGGCAAACGCATCCGTTTCCTGAGACCTCTCCGACATACGGCAACCCCCTCCTCAATCACCCAACCTATTCCCGCGGACACCGTCAGCGAATCTCACATTTTATTATAAGCGAAACATGCCAATTTGCAAACACAGCAAACCGGGGTGAATTTTACGCCCGATCCGATCGGCTACGTTTCTGTAATCGCTCCGACAGAGCCCTCAGCGTTGTCGACCTTCCAGTGCCGCTCTTCCGTCGTGCCGTCGATCCTCCAGTGCCGCTCTTCCATCGTGCCGTTCACCATCCGGTGCCGCTCTCCCCTCAGCGCCGTTCCAGCACCTCAAAAATTCCGAATTTCAGGTAGTCGGTTTCCGGGCTGCCCACCAGAACGGGATGATCCAAGCCCGCCCGGCGAAATTCCACCAACCGGAGAACTTTCTTGGCATCGACCGCCGCGTCTTGCACGAGACTGAGAAATTTCTCCGCGCTGAGGTGGTATGAACAAGAGGCACTGACCAGTATTCCACCGGGGCGAAGAAGTTTCATTCCCTGAAGATTGATCTCTTTATAGCCGCGCACCGCTCCCGGCAGAGCTTGGCGGTTCTTGGCGAAGGCCGGCGGATCGAGTATAACAACATCCCACTTGCGCCCAGCCTCCACTTGCTGGCGGAGATAATCAAATACGTTCTCACATACAAACTCCGTCCTGTGCAAGAAACCATTGGTCAAGGCATTTTCCCTGGCGGTCTTAAGCGCTTTTTCCGAGATATCCACGCAGGTCACCCTCTTGGCCCCGTACAGACAGGCATGGAGCATAAATCCGCCGGTGTGAGAAAAACAATCCAGGACCTCCGCTCCGTCCCAAAACGGATTTTTGACAGGTCTTCCTTTGGCATCAACCGCTTGCCCGTCCGCCTCCACTGTAATTCCGCGCTTGTGTCCCCATTCGGTCATAAATGGCTGCAAGCGGGTCCGGTTCTCCCTTTGGTCAAAGAAGTAGCCCGTTTTTTGCCCTTCGGCAACATCCACGGCGATCCGCAGGGAATTCTCCTCGATAATGAGCGTCGTTTCGAACTCCTGCCCAATAAAGCCGCTGCGTTCTTCCAACCCTTCCAGCCGCCGCACCGGAACGTCATCCCGTTCGTAGATTCCCTTGGGATCAAATACTTTTCGCAGGGCCGCGAAAATCCAGAGCCTGCGCCGATCCATACCGGCGGCGAGAATTTGTACAACCAACACGTTTTCATATTTATCCACGATTAAGCCGGGCAGAAAATCAGCTTCTCCGTAGACCACCCGACAGGACCGTATCCCCGGCAGCAGCCGCTTCCGCCGTTCCCAGGCCGCTTGGATTCTTCGTTCAAACCACTCCTGATCTACGACACTCTCTTCACGGTAGTCGACAACTCTTACCGCAATTTGCGAGTGCGGATTATAGAAACCTCGGGCTAAAAAATGCCCTTCGTGGTTTACGATTTGTACCAGGTCATCCTTCTCTTCAAGCGCCTCCATCCGTTCGATCTCGCTTTTGTAGACCCAGGGATGCCCTTGTTCCAATCTCTTCTTTCGGTCTCTCTTTAAGTAAACTTTACCCGGCATACGAACCTCCGCTCTGCCCAAACAGGCCAAAATCTCTGTCCCTGACTATACCACACCTCCACCAAAAACGCACACCCAGACAGAGCAGGGGGCAAAGAAAACCCGGCTTGTGCCAAGCGTCAGCGCAGGCAGATTTCCGAGGTTGCACTTGTCCCACCCACGCCCCGGAGCAGGGACAAAGAAAACCCGGCTTGTGCCAAGCGTCAGCGCAGGCAGATTTCCGAGGTTGCACTTGTCCCACCCACGCCCCAGAGCAGGGGCAAAGAAAACCCGGCTTGTGCCAAGCGTCAGCGCAGGCAAAAGCCGAGGTTGCACTTGTCCCACCCACGCCCCAGAGCAGGGGCAAAGAAAACCCGGCTTGTGCCAAGCGTCAGCGCAGGCAGATTTCCGAGGTTGCACTTGTCCCCGAGACCGCTACCAGCGTCGGTATCCACCATATGGGTAGGGATAGGGATAAGGGTAGGCATAGGGCGGGGGGGGATAGGCGTAAGGATAAGGGTGCAGAGAAGCGCCATAGATAGTACCCAAACCGAACCCGAAGAGACCGGCCCCCAAAGGCAGCAAGGCGAAAGCCATAAGAATTCCTCCTCTCTCTCGCACTTATTCCACTGTATTATATGGCAGAATAATCCACTTGGTCCATTTTCGCCTTTTAACATAACTTTCCCGGTGGACTTAGTAGGGCGATATGATGGCGATACAGTAAACCAAGAGGTCGTAATGGCATTTTGGGCATCAGGTCAACCGGACTCGCACTGCGGAACACGACGAACCCGAAAGGCAAGCGGCATCCTCTGCTCCACTTATCCGAAGTGACCGGAAAGAGGAAAAGCCATGCCTTGGTATGTCCAAGACTTGGCTTTTCCATCAGGGGCTTCACCTTGGCCGGGTGCAGTTCGACACAGCTCATGTGACCCCGTGAGACTCGCCGCAGCCCTCTGCCACTCAGCCAACCCCTCAAGACTCGGCGCAGCTCCGTGCCACTCAGCCAACCCGCAAGACCCGGCGCGGCTCCGTGCCGCGCCCTTACCTCATTCCCCTAAACGGTCTCGCAAAACGTCCACGACTTCCTCGGCGCTTCGTCCGGCCGCGTTAATGACAGGAACTTTAAAGTTGTTGGCATCTTGACCTAAAACACCGGCCCCGTCTCCTTTCACCACCACGGCCCGCACATTCTCAAGGGTCTGCCCGTCAAGGGACGAAGTTTGAAAGCCCGCGGCCTGAAGGGCTTCGCTAATGTTGGTTAACCCTTCTTCCACCGCTATTTTTTTATACATGTTCCGTTACCTCCTCCGAACCATCTGCGACAAACGTATCTCCAGAAATATCTTCTGCGTTTCTTACCTTCCGTATGCTAGAGAGTTTTGCCACCTCAAGCTGATTTCCGCAAAAGCAATTATTCTTTGTTCTCTTCTTTACGTCTTTGTTCTCTTCTTTACGAATGCATGAACAGGCGGCCGGCCGCTTGAGAAAAGAGTGCCTGCCTAAAACCCCAGCGTCTTGCCTAGCTAAAACTCCGGCGTCTTGCCTAGCTAGAACTCCAGAGTCTTGCCTAGCTAGAACTCCTTGCCTAGCTAGAACTCCAGAGTCCTCAAGTAAACCGCCTGATAATCGACTGACAAATTCTTGGCCGCAATGCGGAAACTCTGCTCAGGGTCGGGAAAAGTCGCCTCCACCGTGCATTTTAACGTACTCTCCGCTTGCAGGGACATTTTTACCAGGTTGCGCTGAGGCGGAGTTCGTTCCAAAAGGAGAGCGTAGTCTCCTTGAGGGCTGCGCTTCCCGACGAGCTGAACTTTACGCGGCAATTTGGACAGGGGCAGAAATTCGTCCATGGCCGTAACTTTGAACGGGCGGCTGCTCTCCAATTTTATTTTGACCAGATACGGGTCACGCGCATACTTAAATCCTAAGGCTAAATCCACAGTTCTTTCCCCGGAACCCGGTTTATTCAAAACCTCGGCCGTCACCGCCATAGGGGCCTCCTGCCGCAGACCGGGCAATACTACGCGTTTTTTCTGTGCCACGCGCAGTTCCCTGGCTAAATCAGCGGGCAAATTGTCCGGGGAGAGGAGCACCAACTGCCCCGGTTGGTCACCCCGCCACTCCTCGCGCACAGTCAGCTTCTGTGGAAACTCAGCCGTGTAGCTGGGCACCAATCCCAACAGAAGGACGGTTAGCGCACTGAACAGAAGGGCCGGGCGCTTTAAACCCATCAAGCGGCGCCGCCACACCTTGGGTTTGAAGGAAGCGACATGGAGCAGGGCCAAAACCAGGGGAATGATTAGGAGGGAATAGAGAACAATAAATAAGAGAGCATAGCTATGGAAAGTAGAATAGTACCCCTCCCACTGATTCGAATGAAACAACTCCCAATGAGAACGGTAGAAAAAATACGGTCCGAGGAAAGCGAGGATGAGGTTCGGCCACACCTTCTGGATACAGAGACATAAAAGCCAGAAGACGAAAGGAAAAGCAAGATCAATCCGGAT
Source organism: Acididesulfobacillus acetoxydans (assembly GCF_902729405.1). Classification (GTDB taxonomy): domain Bacteria; phylum Bacillota; class Desulfitobacteriia; order Desulfitobacteriales; family Desulfitobacteriaceae; genus Acididesulfobacillus; species Acididesulfobacillus acetoxydans. Next base: position 2,124,558 of record NZ_LR746496.1, on the reverse strand, counting down.
AAAGGCCGCCAGCAGTCCGGCAATACCTACGGCACCCGCCGAGGTCAGCCAATACACGTCCGGCTCGCGCGGTAAGGGCACGCGCGTAAACAACCCCGTCAGAAACAAGAAAAGCCCGGCCGCTATCCCCAAACGGGCCAGCAGAAACCAACCCGGATAAGCGTACCACACCAACTCCTTCCTCTTGAGCACCTGCCACAGGAGTTCGCCGGCACCGCTCGCCGCTACGAGGACCAGACTGGTCAGGCTAACGGCCCCCAGCAAAACCAGGTAATGTATCCATCTTCCCGGCAAGCCCTTTTTCAGGCAGCGGGCAAACCACAAACCGGCCAAGAGGAAGACCAAGAGGGAAAACAAGCGCAACCCCAGACTGGGCAAAATGAAGACATACGGCCCCAGCTGGAAAGTCAGGTAGAGTTCGTCCCAAGTCCTGGGACCCGTATGCTTCAAGCGCACCGACTGGGCCAGCGTCGCCACGAAATCGCCCACCTTTTGCAGTTCGGTCAGCGGAACCCGTTCTACACGGTCCTCCGGTCTATGGTAAAAACCGGGAGGACGTCCGGCCATTCCTATCCCCAGTGCCGGAATTCCGTGTTCCAAAAAAGAACTGAAGTCGCTGTTTCCCCCCTGAGGCGCATCCCGATTCATGATCAGCGCATCCCGGCTGAGATGAAAGGGAATTCCGCTTTTGCGGGCCAACTCCGTGATTTTCGCCACGAGTTCCGGCGGGGCCGACTTTTTCCCTGCGACGTCAATTTCCAACGGTGTCCCAACCATGTCTAAATTCAGCATCCAATTAACGGCGGAAAGATCAGCCCGGGAAGCATAGTAGGACGAACCTACCAGGCCCGCTTCCTCCGCACCGAAAAAGATTAGTTCATAGGTTTCTTCATGGGGCGCTTTGGCCAGAACCCGGGCTAATTCCAATAAGACTCCCACCCCGGACGCGTTGTCCAAGGCCCCGGGGGCATTGACATCCGCCGAGTCGTAATGCGCCCCCAGCACCACTGTATCTGCCTTCGCGCCCGGCAATTCGGCAATAATGTTTTGGCTGTTAACCAGCTCGACCTTCGTTTGGCCCGTTGGCAGAGGGGAATCGCGCACCACGACTTTACTGAACGGCTCGTCGTGCACCTTCCAGCCATTCTGTTCCAGATTATAGTAGATATATTGAGCGGCTTTCACTTCCGCCTTGCTGCCCGCCGGCCGCGGCCCAATTTTCTGCACGAGATACTTCATGTAATCTGCGGCCCGCTCCGCCGAAAAAGCAGGGGCCTGATCGGCCCGAGCCGGAACCGGTCGGAAGAGAAGAGACGCAGAACAAAACGTAAGCGACAGGGCAAGAAGAAGAATGACGGCCCGCCGCAGGCCGTGCAACTGTTCCAGACTTCGTCGCATGGCGACCAACCTTCCTCACGCCAACTCATTCTGCCAATTTTTATGACTTGAACGGGTTTTCTATGCCTGGAAGTTTCTTTTCCGCCGGATATCCGTGCTATAATGACAAGGGAACAGCGTAACAGATGATACTGTGAATACCGCTGGTACCACTAGATGCTACCAATACTGCTAAATACTGCTAAATGCCGCTAAAACTGCTAAGACTACTGTAAGAGGGATACTAAGATGCGGATGCGAAAATGGTTTTTGCCTTTGGTCATTATCCTGACTCTTCTGGTGAGCACCGGCTGCTCCACAAACAAGCTCACCCATCTTTTCAGGAAGAATCCTCAGACTTCCAATCTCCCTGCCTCAGCACTATTCCTCGACGGTGCGGCCATCCGGCAGGAAACGGTTCATCTCCTGGAGTCAGCTCAGAAATCCATTTACATAGAACAGAACTTATTTGACGATCCGGCCCTAATGAATCTTGTTTTAGCCAAACAACGGGAGGGACTCACGGTCAAAATCCTTCTTGACCGCTGGCAGCCTGCTAACCAAGCGACCTTGGCGGCTTTGAAGAGTCAAAACGTGTCCATTCAATTCTATCCGGCACTGAAAGGGCAATACGATGACGTCAAACTCTTGGTGGTCGATCAAAAAAAGGCCCTCATTTATGGGCCCGCCTGGACACCGTCCGTTTGGCAAAATACGCATGACCTGGCCGTCGAATTAAGCGGGTATTCCGCTTGGTGGACAGCGCTTGTCTTTGCCCGCGACTGGAATTTTACGACTACTCTCTCGCTCGGCGTTCCTCAAAAGACATCTTTTCCCAACGATAACATCACCTTAGCCACCAACGCCAATCTCCAACAGCAAATCTCCGAGCAGATCCTGCAGGCCAATCATTCCATTTGGATTGAATCCCCCGAGGTTAGCGATCCGAGCACGGTTCAGTCTTTGGTTAACGCAGCCGCCAAAGGGCGTGATGTACGGCTTATTCTGGATCCGCGGGAGAAGAAAACGGCCCCGGATGCACTCGCGAAGCTCAGGAGCGGAGGAGTCAAAGTCCGTTTTGTCAAGGACTCCGCCGTCCCCGCCTTTCATCTCAACGTCGGGATCTTTGATCAAAAAACTTTTATCTTCACCAGTTCGGATTGGACCTATTATACTTTTGTGATCAATCACGAGTTCTCCATAACCGTACCCTCCGCGGCAGCCACCGCCAAACTCGACGCCGTGTTTGACCATGACTGGGCCCAGGCGCAGTGAACTCGTCCAGCTTACGCTGAACATCACGATAGTGTCCTGTGGATACTATCGCCGAACCGCAAGCTTTCAAACAATACCTGTGCGGTGAGGATGACTTCGGTAACGATAGTCTCCGGTGACGATAGTCTCCTGCGGACACTATCGCCGAAGCCGACGCTGTCACAGGATGACCCGACGGCTGAGGATGACTATCGCCGTAGGCAGAGAGCGTGAAATTATGCTTTTGTGCCGATCGTGCCCCACTCCCACTTGTGGAAGCAGGAGTCTTACATTTGGATAGAGACATCCGGGTTTCAGGGATTCAGGTGGCTCCCATCCGCCACGACAACCGGACAAAGGATTCCCTCTCTTAGCTCGAGGATGTTCACTGCGGTATTAAATTGCCAGGGCGTCTTGCTCCACTCGTGAACAGCGAATCCCGCAGCCCGCGTCATCAAAAGCTTGACCGTCAGGCCGTGGCTCACGAGGCAAACCGTTTCCCCTCGATGCCATTCTATGACTTTCTCCAGAAAACCCCAGGCACGGTCAGACACGCCCTGCATCGTTTCTCCGCCCGGCACCCGGACCCGATGGGGTTCCGTATCCCAAACGGCAAAAACATCCGGCTGCGCTGAGCGCAGTTCGCTCCAAACCTTCCCTTCCCATTCCCCAAAAGAAAACTCCCGCAGATAAGGGGTCTCGATAATCTCAGACAGCCCCAGTTCCCGGCGGATTTCTTCGGCGGTGGCCCGAGCCCGCGGAGCATCACTGGCGTAGAGATGCCCAATCCCTTCGTCGCGGAGGCGAAGAGCCAAACGTCGGGCTTGCCACACCCCGGTGGGAGACAAGGGCGAATCCATGCTTCCCTGCACCCTTTTCTCCAGGTTCCAGAGCGTTTCCCCATGGCGGGTCAAAATGATTCTGGTCATGACACTCCCCACTCTTTTAAACACGAAGAAGGTAGGGACAAAATTCCCTACCTGTCCCGCCTTGCCGTGAGACTCCGGGTTTCTGACCCTGCTCTCGCAGGTGGGCACCTAGGCCCCATCCTCCAGCTTCCCCCTCAGGGGATTCCTGTACCGACGGACCATTTCGGTTCCCTCAAAACATATAGGATCAAAACCAAGATAAATCTACACGTACAAGGCAGGTCGTGTCTCTATTATACCACATTTTCCGAAAAACTCTTTAGAAAACGGCTGGAAATCATCGCTTATAGACTTTGTCCTCAAGTGCAGCCAAACGTTCCTGCAAAAGGGCGATTGCCGCCTCCTGATGACGCACCCTTCTCCATAAATGACTGGTTACTCCTGACAATTCTTCGACGTCCCTGCGCAACTCCGCCGCTTCATAGGGAGCAGGCTCGGGAGAAGACACAATCTTCGCGCCATCTTCCGACAACGAAGCAACGCGCCCCTCGGCCCCCGTTCCCTGCTCAACCTGAGTCGTCTCCTCAGCGCTCGTCCCGGCACCCTTATTCATTTGGGCTTGGCCCGCCTCTTTACGGCCGTTACCGCCCAGTTCGCGCTCCCCGGTCCCCGCCAGCACCTCCTGGCTTTCGTCTGCCCAAGTACTTGCGGCCGGCGAGCTCTCCTTTGCCTTGTCTTGGCTCACTTCTTCGTCTTGCCCAGGCTGTTCTTGCCCAGACAGCTGACCGAGATAGTGAAACTTACCATAGCGCGAATTCCTGCCGGGCTCGACTTCTAGAACCTGATCCTCAACCAAAGCATGTATCGCCCTTTTCAAAGTGACGCTCGCCGCGCCGGTTTCACGCTGGATCTCCGAATAAGCGAGCTCAAAGGGCTCACCTTGATGCATTTGTGCTTTCTCCTCAAAGAAATCCATAAACTTGCGTTGTGTTCTTTCCCTCAACTTCAAATTAAGCCTCCGTCCCGTCCTATTTTTCGGCCCAAGGCCTTCCCGCACTTCGCAATTGCAGGCAAAAACCGTACGAATTTAAACTTTCCCGTTAGTTTTTCTATATTATAATAAAAAGCGCGAGAAAAAGCTATAGTTTTCCTGCGGAAATTTCACAATTATTTTCTAAAACCCCAACTTCTTTGACTCCCAAGAGTGCCCCCCCCGCAAAGCCGGATTCCTGCGGTACGGTCCGAAGTGACCCTCCACCATGGCTAAAGCCGTGCAGCTTCTCTTCTTCTGACAACGTTCTGCCAGTGAACTCGTTCAGCTTAAGCTGAAATCGGGTAGGAGGCTAGTCATTAATTGGCCAGCCGACCTCCCACAGCACCGTACGTACCGTTCGGTATACGGCGCCTCCAAAGTTTACACGTTATTTGGCAGAGTAGCATTGACTAAAACTGGGGTATCCTGCGCGTTCGATGCGTTTGTTGGATAAGGACATTGTCAAAATGTGGCTATGGGCTACTCGCCAATAGCCCTTTCTTGTGTTTGCCCACATCCATGCTTGCTCCTTCTTGATGCCAAGCTTCTGCAAGTTCGCGTATCGTGTGCGTACTCTCTTCCATCGTTTCCATGTGACCATCCGAATTCGACTTCGTAGCCATTCGTCCATCTTTCCGAGTAACGCTTTGGCGTCTGCCAGTTTAAAGTAATTGGTCCATCCTCGGATGATGTAATTGAGTTTTGCCTTTCTCTCCTCGATTCCCATCCCGTTGCTCCGTCCGGTGACTTTCCGGATCTTGTCCTTTAGCTTCAGGATGCTTTTCGGGTGGATTCTCAGTCGTCCTCTTCCTTTGTGGATGTAGAAGCCGTATCCCAGATACTTGACTTTCCTCACGTGTGCCACGCTTGTTTTCTCCTTATTGACTCTGAGGAATAGTTTCCCTTCGATATAAGGAACAATATGGTCTAGCGTTCGCCGGGCCGCTTTCTCGCTTTTGCAGAAAATCATCATGTCATCCGCGTAGCGTACGAAGCGATGCCCACGCTTTTCTAGCTCGTGGTCACAAACGTTTAGCATGACGTTTCCAAGTAAGGGACTAAGGGGCCCCCCTTGGGGTACGCCTTCCGGACTTTCTTCAAATAGTCCGTCCACCATAATCCCTGCTCTGAGGAATTTATGGATTAGGGATATGACTCGTCCATCTTTGATGGTGTCTGAGAGGATTTGGATGAGTTTGCTTTGGTTGACCGTGTCAAAGTATTTCTCCAAGTCCATGTCCACGACGTAGACAAAGCCTTCTGTGATATGCCTTTGACATGCTCTTAGCGCGTCGTGAGCGCTTCGTTGAGGTCGGAACCCATAGCTGTTGTCTGAGAATTGCCTTTCGAAGATTGGCGAAAGGACCTGGGTTATGGCCTGTTGGATCAGTCTGTCCACGACGGTAGGGATTCCCAGCTTTCTCATTTTCCCGTTCTCTTTGGGTATTTCTACCCTCCGTACGGGTTTCGGACGGTATTTCCCGTCCCAGAGGGCTTGCAAAAGTTCATCCTTGTGTCCTTTCAGGTAGGGTAGAAGTTCGTCCACCTGCATACCGTCGATTCCACCCGCGCCTTTGTTCCCCTTCACTCTGTAGTAGGCTCGATTAAGGTTCTCGGCGCTGAGAATTTCCTCTAGCAGTTTCTCTGTCTGCTCGTCTGTGTTGGTGTTGTCGGTTTTGGTCATCCTGGGTGGCACGCACACTTCTGCATACTCTCTCTGTTCCGCAGATGACCTTTGCAGATAGTCTTTAAAGCAAAGTTGTCTGTGTTTTAAATTACCACCTTCGGTAACTTTCATTGACCCACACCTCCTTTGGTTCCGCCCTTCCGTCGGTGTCCGGGACACCTCTGTACTATGGCTTCTGCTGACTCCTCACGACAAATCTTGTTTCAACCGGGCTTCTTACTCCGTTTCCACCCGTCCGTGAGGCCTCCCACGGTAAGACGATTCACTTTCATTCCATGTCCCCGCAACATTTACGCTGACGTGTCCGTGTAGCTTTTGGGCTTCAACTTGTATGGCAGTCTTACCCCACATTTCGCGCCTAATATTGTTCGTGTTCCTCGGGGCGGAACTTTGCCGCCGGCTTCCTTCAGATTCCATCTCGCAATGGACACCCTTGCCTTGAGCTAATGGTTGGTCGCTACATACCCCCATAACGGACTTTCACCGTCAAGTTAATCGTCATGCGTGGCGCACCATCGAGTCTTCGGTGGGGGAGTCTACCCCCACCGAAGGGTACGTGGAACCCACTCCCACTTATAGAAGTGGGAGTCTTACGATTGGATAAAGAGAAGGAGTGCCGGCAATTTAGCCGGGCAGACATACACAGCCCTGCCCGCGCATAAATTGTTAGCAAGTTTAAAGGGGGGGAACCGCCATGTCCAAATCCTTTCAATTAAGCCTAGTGTTTAAAGGAATTTTGCTGGCTGCCATTTTGGCTCTTATCCTGGCTTTGGGGTTGGGCGTCCTGCTTTCCTTGACCTCCATCACTGAATCCGGCTTAGCTGTCACCGGGATCATGGTCTTCAGCATATTTATCGCTTCCGTCCTGTCTGCGCGCCAGGCGGGAAGCAAAGGTCTCTATTACGGACTCTTAATCGGATTGGGTTATGTCGTCCTTCTCCTGCTTGTGGCGGGAATTTTCCGCGACACGGCCCCCTCCCCGCTGAGCGTCGCCGAAAAACTGCTGCAGGCGCTTGTTGCCGGTGGGATTGGCGGCATTACGGGCGTCCTGCTGAGCCGCGGCTGATACCCGCCCCTACCCGGGCCTTCTCACCCGCACCTCTCCGCACCCCCCTAATCGGCGCCCGGATCAAGACCTGCTCCCGGGCCGCTTCACTCGTCCTTCGCGCGAACCGGCTCGGGTTCCTTTGTCTCCAACCGTTGCTTGATCCAACCCACTATTTCCCCAGTCGGAGTGCCCGGAGTAAACAAGGCCTCGGCAAAACCTTGTCGGAGAAGAACCTCGACGTCTTCTTCCGGAATTGTTCCCCCGCCGATGAGAAGAATATCTTCTGCCTCTTGTTCGCGCAGAAGGTCTTTCACGCGCGGAAAAATAGTCAGGTGAGCGCCTGATAAAATACTCAGACCGATGACGTCCACATCTTCCTGAATAGCCGCTTCCACGATTTGCTCCGGCGTCTGGTGCAAGCCGGAGTAAATGACTTCCATGCCCGCATCGCGCAGTGCCCTGGCAATGACTTTAGCTCCCCGGTCATGGCCGTCCAGTCCGGGTTTTCCCACAAGAACCCTGATCCGAGACTGACTCATAATATCCGCTCCTTTGACCGAAATCCTGTACCGTGCCTTCACTCGACTTTCACTCAGCTTTGCGGCTTCGCGACTTTGCCGTCTTACCGCCTTCCACACTACCGCGGCAGTCCGGCGGACATTTTCGCTGCTCAAAGGGTTCGCTGGGTTTGTGCGGCCCGAACCCCAGATTCGACAACAGTACACGGAATTCGCTTTTGATTATTTCTCTTGGCTCGTGCAGCCCCAACCCCTTAATAGACCGCTTGCTCTCTATATTCGCCGAAAACCGTTTTGAGCACGCCGATAATTTCCCCTTCGGTCGCATAGGCCCTGACAGCGGTCATGATTTTAGGTATGAGATTATCGGAACCCTTGGCAGCCCCCTCCAAATCCGCCAGAGCGGACCTGACCCGAGCATTGTCCCGGATCCGTTTCAGTTCTTGGACCCGCCCTACCTGGGCTTTTTCTGTTTCCGGACCAATCTTGAGGAGATCGATACCCAGCTTCTCCTCTTTAGTGAACTCATTGACCCCGACAATAATGCGCTCATGCTTCTCTATCTCCCGTTGGTAGCGGAAGGCCGCGTCCGCGATTTCCTGTTGGAAGAAATTCTGCCCGATGGCAGCCAACACTCCGCCCATTTCTTCGATCCGACGGAAATAGTCCTCGGCACCCCTCTCCATTTGGTCAGTCAAAGATTCCACGAAATACGATCCTGCCAAAGGATCGATCGTGTTGGCCACACCGCTTTCATAAGCCAGAATCTGCTGGGTACGCAAGGCTATTTGCACCGCCTTCTCTGTGGGCAAAGCCAGCACTTCATCCATGGAATTGGTATGCAGGGACTGTGTTCCCCCCAGCACCGCCGCCAAGGCCTCGTAGGCCGTGCGCACGATATTGTTCTCGGGCTGCTGAGCCGTCAGGGAACAACCCGCTGTTTGCGTGTGGAAGCGCAGAAGAAGACTCTCGGATTTCTTAGCCCCGTATTTTTCCTTCATGTGTCTGGCCCAGATGCGCCGGGCCGCCCGATACTTGGCGATCTCTTCGAAGACATCCATATGCGCGTTGAAGAAGAAAGACAGGCGCGGAACAAAGTCGTCCACGTCCAGGCCGGCCTTTATGCCGGCTTCCACGTAGGCAAACCCGTCGGCCAGCGTGAAAGCCAGTTCCTGAAGTGCTGTCGCCCCGGCCTCGCGAATGTGATAACCGCTGATAGAAACCGTATTCCACTTGGGTACGTGTTCTTTGGCATACTTAAAGATATCCGTGATGAGCCGGAGGGAGGGTTCCGGAGGGAAAATCCAGGATTTCTGAGCGATGTACTCCTTGAGAATGTCGTTTTGAATCGTTCCCGTGAGCTTATAGGAAGGGATTCCTTTTTTCTCGGCCGCCACTATATACATGGCCCAAAGTATGGCCGCCGGGGCATTGATGGTCATCGAAGTGCTCACCCGGTCCAAGGCAATATCTTGAAACAGCCTTTCCATGTCCTGCAGGGAATCAATCGCGACCCCGACCCTCCCCACTTCTCCGTAAGCCCGGGGATGATCGGAGTCATAACCCATAATGGTGGGCATGTCGAAGGCAACGCTCAAACCGGTCTGACCCTGGCTGAGCAGAAATTTGTAACGCTCGTTTGATTCCTGAGCGCTGCCAAACCCGGCGAACTGCCTCATCGTCCATAAACGTCCCCGGTACATATTGGCGTGAATTCCTCGGGTATAAGGGTAGGATCCCGGATACCCCAGGTCTCTCTCATAATCCGTACCGGCAGAGTGCTCCGGGGTATAAAGCGGTGCGACCGGAACGGATGAAACTGTGACAAAGGGGTTCTGTCGCTCCCGCAAGGCCCGGTAGTTCTCCTGCCAGCGTTCCTTATCGCTCATAATCATCTCTCCCTCCCGTCATTTTCGCCCAAACCTTTTCCACCAAAACAAAAGGATCCCGCTCCCCGACCTCCAACAAGTCCTGGGGAATTTGCGGCCAAGCCCCGTCAAACAAGGATCTTACTTTCTCCTCCAAACAGTGCCAGGTTTCTCTTTGCAATTGTACTTGACGACGGATCTTGATTTGTCCGCTTTCGCGCAAGAACGCCTGCTGGCCGGCTATCGCTTCCCCCAGCTCCTGGATCCCCGCGGCCTGCAGGGCGCTGGTCAGAACCACCGGGGGACGTCTCACCGGCCCGGCCCCGCCGTTTAGATCCAACATCATTTCAATGTCATTCTTCATTCTTTCCGCCCCGGGCATATCCGACTTGTTGACGACAAAGATGTCCGCCACTTCCATAATCCCGGCTTTAATAGCCTGAATCCCATCCCCGGTGCCCGGATTGAGGACGACCACCACCGTATCCGCCAAGCGCATGATCTCGATCTCCGATTGGCCGACTCCCACCGTTTCCAGCAGCAAGCGTCCATATCCCCCGGCCTCCAGAATGCGCAGGACATCCGCCGTTGAGCGGGCAACCCCGCCCAAGTGTCCGCGCGTGCCCATACTGCGGATGAAAACATCCCGGTCCGTCGTGTGAGCCTGCATCCGGATGCGATCTCCCAAAATGGCCCCACCGGTATAGGGACTGCTGGGGTCCACGGCTGCAATCCCCACCCGCTCGCCCTTTTCCCGATAATAATGGGTCAAAGCCTCGACCAGCGAACTTTTGCCGACACCGGGAGGCCCCGTGATCCCGATTACTAAACTCTTACCGCTATGGGCCCGCACGGAGCGCATGATTTCTTCCCTGCCCCGGTCGTCCTCCACCCGGGAAATGAGTTTAGCCACCGCCCTGCGCTCATGCCGTAAGAGCCGTTCCAGCCATTCATCCATCTCGTCCCGGCTCAAAACTCCATCCCCGCCTTCGCCGTCACTCCGCGTTGATAGGCGTGACGTATCTCCTCCATCATCGTAACCGTGTCAGCCGCTTCGATAATCGCTTTAGGCGCATAACGTCCGGTCAGTACGAGGTCCGTTTCCGGTGGCCGCTTAGTCAGCACCTCCAGGATCTCAGCCGCCGAGAGTAAGCCAAAACCGGCGGCCACCAGGATCTCGTCGAAGACAACCAAGTCAAATTTCTCCTCTGAGAGCCATTCTTCCCCTCTGCGCAACCCTTCCTTGGCCATGGCTACATCCACCGCATCCGGGTCCTCGGGATTGACAAAACTGTCCCGGCCGGTTTGCTCCAGCACAAAGCCCGGCAAGGCTGCGGCTATCTTAACCTCACCATAGTCCTGGCTGCCTTTCATAAACTGCAGAAAACCCACCCGCCGGCCGTGTCCCAGCGCTCGCAGGCTCAGACCCAAGGCCGCCGTCGTCTTTCCCTTTCCGTTTCCGGTATAAACCAGCACAAGTCCTGGCATTCACTTCCCCACCCATCCCGTTTCAGAATATTACGTCTCAACAGGCCCTGCCCCAAACAGCGCCAACGGCGCAGCCCGACAGCCCTGCTGACGTCTCTGGATAATATTTCGCTTCGCGTGTCTGAAATCCTGCCTTTCCTTCTAGAACTTATAGAAAATTGTTTCTCTTCGAATTTAACAAAACTGCCGTTTCCAATGCCCACACTTTCTCGCTCCCACCCGGGCGGCAGGGGAAATCTCCCCAACTTCGCGGAATAAGGGGGATTGGTTGCCTCCGCAGCACGCTCACCGGATCAAGAAAAGTCCTTTTCTTTTCTTGGAGAAAGGATTAGAATATTCGTAGAAAGATATTTTGCCAAAGGTGGAGGGGATACAAATGTGTGTGGAGAAAACTCCTTGGGAACAGGTCGTCGATTTTCACGGCCATACCTGCCCGGGCATTGCGCTGGGCTTCCGGGTCGCCCAGATCGCCCAGCGCGAGTTGGGTCTGCGTCCGGCTCCCGCAGCCGAACTCCTGGTCAAGGCTGAAACACAATCCTGTGCTTTGGACGCCTTCCAGATCTTGAATAAAGCGACTTGTGGGCGCGGTACCCTGCAAATCAAAGAAAAAGGCAAACACGTTTATTCTTTTCAATATTCGGGAACGGACGATTTGGTGCGCATCGCCCTCAAGGGAGACCTCCTGGCGCGCGTTGCCGAACCCGCGTCCTTCCCCGGCCCGCGGCAGCGGCAAAATTGGGTTTTGGAGACGATTCAGTTCATCTTGACCTGTCCGGAAGAAGATTTCTGCACCCTGCGCAGAACCCCTGCGGTTCTGTATAACGACACGGCGGCTCCCCGGTGGACCACCTGTTCGGTTTGCGGCGAGGCTGTGCGCACGGATCATGCCGTCCAAACCGGTGAGGTATTTAAGTGCCTGACCTGTGCCGACTGAGTATCGTCAATTTTGAGGTTACGTTACCCCCGGAATTAAGATCCGGGGGTTTTCTCGTAGTGGAACGATAACTATATGACTCCGGAAGCGCGGAACAATTCATTTGCCGATTCGCTCTATAGCAGGAGTAATTTACCGGCCGCCCCGCGAAGCCTCCGGCCTCATCCTTCAAGTCACGGTGTGCTGTCGGCATAATCAATGCACATTCCCCGATTTCTGAGATGATAGCCATGGCACAAAGAGGATTTTGAAAAGCCGGCACCGCGGACACTAAAGCACGTTCCTTGGCATAGGGCCCCGAAAGCGAAAGGAAGGGTTCATAACTATGAAATCCCCGGATAGTCAGGGGTTGTTTTTTTGTCCCTGCGTCGAGCGGGGGCAGTTTATCGGAAATACTCAACCCCGCCCGCAAACAGCGGTTGGTACTTGTTGCCTGGCACGTTCTTCGCCACGAAAGCCCCGCTTCTTTCCGAATGCCCCATCTTGCCCAGAATTCTCCCGTCCGGACTGGTAATCCCTTCAACGGCCTCATAGGAACCGTTAGGCGTATAGCGGACGTCATGGCTCGGGTTTCCCGCCAAATCGACATATTGGGTTGCAATCTGCCCCTTCTCGACCAAGCTTTGGATCACTTCCGGGCTGGCCACAAAGCGCCCCTCACCGTGGGAAAGGGCCACCGTGTGCACATCGCCCGGTTCGACTTGGCTGAACCAAGGTGAGAGAACAGATACCACTTTGGTCTGAGCCATGCAGGAGATATGGCGGCCAATCCTATTATATGTCAGAGTCGGCGAATCTTCTTGCAGATCCCGAATCTCCCCGTAAGGTACGAGCCCCAGCTTGATCAAGGCCTGAAAACCGTTGCAGATGCCGAGCATTAAGCCGTCCCGCCGTCGCATCAGGTCTTCCACCGCCTCTTCCACCCGCGGATTACGGAACATGGCCGCGATAAACTTGCCCGATCCGTCCGGCTCGTCCCCCGCGCTGAACCCGCCGGCCAGCATGACGATCTGGCTTTTGCGAATAGACCCTGCCAGAATCTCGATGGATTCCTCCACCTCCCGGGGGGTCAGGTTCCGGATCACCAAAGTCTCTGTGACGGCGCCCGCCCGGGCAAAAGCGCGGGCTGAATCATATTCGCAGTTCGTTCCCGGAAAAACCGGGATCAAGACCCGCGGCGCGGCCAGCTTCGTCAGCGGCCGGCGGGAATTTCTGGACGGATAATGGATAGCCCGAGGCGGCGCGGTCGGGGCGGTCTGGGTCGGAAACACTTTTTCCAACGGGCTGCTCCAGGCTTCCCAGGCCTCTTCCAGTGCGATCTCCGTCCCGTTCACGACCAGCACCGGCCGGTCCAGCGTCGTACCCAGAACCTGATAGTCCATCTCGCCAAACTTCTGAGCCGGATCCACATCCGCCCGCAGTTCCAGGATCAGGGAACCCAGTTCCGGAGTAAACAATGTGCGAACATCCGGCCGGTCAATCAAGCGAATTCCGAGGCGGTTGCCAAAGGCCATCTTGGTCAGGGCCGCCGCCTGCCCGCCCCAGGAAACGGCCTGGACCGCCAAGACGCAGCCGCCTTCCGCGAGTTGCCGTACCTTGGCGAAGTTCTGCCTCAGCCCCTCAAAGTCCGGGAGATCCTGGGCATCCCGCCGCAGGGGCAGTAAGACCAGTTGACTGCCGCCTTCTTTCAGTTCCTGGGATATAACCAGGGGAGCTTCGGTCACACAGACGGCAAAGGCCACCAGGGTCGGCGGAACATTCAAGTCCAGGAAGGTCCCGGACATGCTGTCTTTGCCGCCGATAGCGGGAATACCCAAGCGTTTCTGAGCGTAATACGCCCCCAGCAAAGCGCTAAAGGGCTTACCCCATTTTTCCGGGTCCCGGCCCAGTTTTTCGAAGTACTCCTGCAGAGTGAGCCTGACTTTCCGGGGATCTCCCCCCAAAGCCGCGATCTTGGTCACGGCCTCGACAATGGCGTAGACGGCAGCGTGAAAAGGGCTCCAGTGGGCCAGACGGGGTTGATAGCCGTAGGTCATGAGTGTCGTGGTTTCGGTTTCCCCGTCCAAGACGGGGAGCTTGGCCGCCATCCCCTGACTCGGAGTCGCTTGGTGGCGCCCGCCGAAAGGCATGAGCACCGTTGAGGCTCCAATACTCGAATCGAACCGTTCCACCAAACCTTTTTGGCTGCAGACGTTCAGATCCCGCAGGTTTGTAAGCCAAGCTTCCCGCACGGCTTGCTCCTTTGCCTCCGACTGCGGATAGCTGCGGCTCAGCAAGGCCTCGTCCGGGACCACAGAGGCAAAGAAGTCCCTCGCCGGATCAGGGGCTTTAACTTTGACGTTTATACTGGGCCTAACCCCGTTAGTGTCGAGAAAGGCCCGGCTGATATCGACGATCGGACGGTTCCGCCAGGTCAGGCACAGGCGGTTCCTGTCTGTCACCCTGCCGACCGGAGTCGCCTCCAGATTCTCTTCCCGGGCATAGATGACAAACCTCGCCGCATCCTCCCGCGCAACCACCACCGCCATGCGCTCCTGTGACTCGGAGATCGCCAGTTCCGTTCCGTCCAACCCCTCATACTTTTTCGGGATCGCGTCCAAATCAATGTCCAACCCATCCGCCAACTCGCCCATGGCGACAGACACCCCGCCTGCGCCGAAGTCGTTGCATCTCTTGATCAAGGTACTGACCTCACGCCGGCGGAAAAGTCTCTGGAGCTTGCGTTCCGTCGGCGGGTTGCCTTTTTGCACCTCCGCCCCGCAAGTCAGGAGGGATTCGGCCGTATGTTCCTTCGAGGACCCGGTGGCCCCGCCGCAACCGTCCCGTCCGGTACGCCCCCCCACCAAGAGCACGACGTCGCCCGGCAGCGGCTGGGCGCGCACGACATGGTGACGCGGAGCCGCCCCGATGACAGCCCCTATTTCCATCCGTTTAGCCATAAATCCTTCGTCATAGACTTCGGCCACCTGCCCGGTGGCGAGACCGATCTGGTTCCCGTACGAGCTGTACCCGGCCGCCGCCCCGGTGGTGATCTTCCGCTGGGGAAGTTTACCCGGCAGGGTCTCGCCCAGAGGCCGGCGGGGATCCCCGCTGCCGCTGAAGCGCATGGCCTGATAAACATAGGTCCGCCCGGACAAAGGATCTCTGATCGCCCCTCCTAAACAAGTGGCCGCCCCGCCGAAAGGCTCGATCTCGGTGGGATGGTTGTGGGTCTCATTTTTGAACATCACCAGCCACTCTTCCGTGCGCCCGTCCACCTTAGCGTCGACGATGATGCTGCAGGCATTGATCTCCGGCGATTCATCCAAATCTTGAAGCAATCCTTTTTTCTTGAGTTCTTTCATGCCGGCGGTCGCGATATCCATTAAGCAAATATCCCGTTTCTCAGCCTCCCCGGCGTAAAGGGAACGGCGTGCCGCCAAATACTCATCATAGGCCAGGCGGAGCGGACGGGACGACTCCCCCGGTGCAAAAGCGACCGCCGTGATCCGGGTCTGGAAAGTCGTATGCCTGCAATGATCAGACCAATAAGTATCAATCACTCTGATCTCCGTCAGGGAGGGATCTCTCTTTTCCGTGGCCCGGAAATACTCCTGACAGAACGCTAAGTCTGCCGCACTCATAGCCAGACCCGCACTCAGCCGGAATTGCTCCAGTTCCTCCGGGTTCTTCCGCCTGAAACCGTTGAGAATTTCCACATTAGGCGGAGAAGGCGCCCTGAACTCCAGACTGACCGGTTTTTCCGGAGACGCCTCCCGCGCTTCCACCGGATTAAGGCAATAATCTTTAACCCGGGCAAAATCGCGATCACTTAATTTGCCGCTGAGCACAATGATTTTGGCGGAGGCCAGCGACGGCCTTTCTCCTTGCGTAATAATCTGCAAGCACTGGGCCGCCGAGTCGGAACGCTGATCATACTGGCCGGGAATGTACTCCATGGCCAGGACCCGATCCCCTGACGGGATAGGCAACTCCTCGTCGTAGACCAGGTCCACCGGCGGTTCGGCAAAAACCGTGCCGCGCGCCCTGCGGTATTCTTCGTCCGAAATCCCTTCAATATCGTAGCGATTAACGATTCGGACCCGTTGCAGCCCGGCCAGGCCTAGGTTTTCCGCCAGATCCCGAAAAAGTCCCTGGGCTTCGACATCATATCCCGGCCTTTTCTCCACGAAAATTCGTTTCAGACCCATATCATCCTCCTGAACAATTCCTTCCCCTACTTGACAAGCGTGACCCGTGCGCTGCTCCCGGCCATCCGCCGCCAGGGCATCCTTCTGCCGGAGCACGCCCTTTGTACCGAAACCCCCGGCTGCCTCCTTTGGCTTTCTCCTCGTCCGGAGACTTCCCAATTTAACTGGACACCTCTAATCATACCTATATTTCCGTACAATGTAAATGTTTATGTGTTTATTGTTCGGTTTTTTCAGCTTCTCCGGAAAACTCCCCCCGCGCCGCGAACGCCCAAGTCAGCACCCGGTTGAATCGGGCTAAGGGAAAAAAGGAGCCGTTTCAACCGCACTGGCGAAAGGCTCCACAGGGACATTAAGGTCCATAAGCTAAAACTCAATTCTGATCGTCGGGCTGTTCCCCGCCTGCCGCTCCCTTTTCCCCCCGTGCCCGGTAAATGCGCCAAATCATGAGAATGACCGCCAGTACTACGGCCACCACACTGCTCCACTGGGCCGCGGTCCAGTGAAAGAGGAAACGCGGACTGTCCCCGCGCAAATACTCCAGGAAAAAGCGGGCCAGATTGTAGAGCGCGATATAAGTCAGGAAGAGCACCCCGGACGGCCACTTGCGCAGTTTAAGAATGACCAGGAAAGCGAACAGGATCACATCAAACTGGCCCTCCCAGACCTCAGCCGGCCAGAGCGGTTTGTTGCCGAAAGTATCTCGGGCAATGGTCCCCGCCGGGTAGAGCAGGCCGAAGTTCCCACCGGTCGGTCCGCCGAAAGCGTCTCCGTTCATCAAATTCGCATCCCGGCCGATGGCCTGGGCCAAAATCAAACCCGGTGCGGCTAAATCGGCCAGTTCCCAAAAAGGCAGTTTCTTCTTCCGGGCATAGATCCAGCCCGCGATCAGAGCCCCCACCACGCCCCCTTGGATGGAAAGCCCCCCGTGCCAAATGGCGATGATCTGGCCGGGGTGGTGACTGTAAAAATGCCAATCAAAGAAGAAAACCTGCCAGAAACGCGCTCCCACCAGCCCGCCGATGAGAAGCAAAGGGGCTAAATCCATCATATTGTCAAGGTATCCCTCTTTACCGGAGGCTTTGGTAAAATAAAGTGTCACACCCACGCCCAAGATGAACGCCAGCGCAAACAGCGTGCTGTACGCCCGAATGGGAAAGTTGCCGATAAAAAACCAGTACTGGTGCATAAGGTTCATCTCCTTTTGCGGATCCGTCTTTCCGGAAGGTCCCAGGCCCATCGCAGTGTGTCTCGGGCCATCGGCCCCGGCTCGAATAACTGGGGGATTCTGTCTCAAGGTTTGCTGCGATCATCATCGCCTGAATCCCGGCTAAATAATCCCTGCTTCTTTGAGTGTTGCCAATTCTTCCTCAGACAAGCCCAGCCTTTCCCCATAGATCTCCCGATTATGCGCCCCACGGCTCGGACCCGTGAATTTGACGGCACCCGGAGTCCGAGAAAACTTGGCCACGACATTCGGCATGGCCACCGTTCCGAAATCCTCGTCCTTCAGTTCGATAATCGACGCGCGGGCCCGGATCTGCGCATCTCCGGCAAGTTGATCGATATCGTAAATAGGCCCCACCACGGCGCCGGCCGCCAAGAGAAGGTCCACCGCCTCCTGCATGTCCCGCTCGGCAAACCAGGCGCCGATGATTTTGTCCAAGACCTCAACGTTCTGCACCCGGGCCGGGTTATCCCGGAAACGGGGATCTTCAATCAACTCGGGTCGCCCCATGGCCTGAAAGACTTTTTCGGCTATCGGCTGTGAACTGGCGGATAAAGCTATCCAGCGCCCGTCCCGGGCCTTATAAACGTTGCGCGGGGCGGCGGAATTAATACGGTTCCCCACCCGTGCCGGCACGGTGCCCAAAACACTGTGCTCGACAATGGAAGCTTCCATCAAACGCATGAGAGGCTCGTACAAGCTCATGTCGATGACCTGGCCCCGCCCGCTGCCCGCGACGTCCCTTTCGTAAACGGCCATCATCACCGCCATCGCCGCATAAATCCCCGTGACACCGTCTGCCAAAGGAATCGGCGGCAAGGTGGGCGGGCCGTCCGGATAGCCGTTCATGGAAGCGAAGCCGCTCATTCCCTCGGCTATGGTACCGAAACCGCCCCGGCTGGCATAAGGACCCTCCTGGCCGAAACCGGTAACCCGCAACATGATCAGGCGGGGATTGACACTTTCTAAGGTCTCCCAGCCCAGGCCCCATTTTTCCAGCGTCCCCGGGCGGAAATTTTCAATCAGGATATCCGCATCCCGAACGAGTCGGAGAAACAATTCCTTGCCCCGCCCCGAATTAAGATTCAAGGTGACGCATTTTTTGTTGCGCGAAAGTGTCTTCCAGAAGATGCCTACCCCATCTTTGACGGCGCCAAATTTACGAGACTGATCTCCGGTTTTAGGATGCTCAATTTTCAAAACTTCGGCCCCGTAATCGGCCAGGTAGGTGGCCGCCCACGGCGCCGCCATCATAGTAGCACAGTCAATGACCTTCAGGCCCTCCAAGGGCATGTGTGGATTCATGTTTAAGTCCTCCCTATGTACGTATCTGACACTTCCTTACAACAGACAAGCGGCCGGCGCCCGCGCTCGCTCAGGCAAACGACCGGTTGACTTAGAGAGGAGAGTGCCACAGGTTTGGTTGCGCGGCCGCCGGCTCATGCTTTCTGATTAGCGGAAAAAGCCTGATACCGCTTGGCATCAGGCCGAAAAACCTCTAGAGTGAATTGAGTTTGTGAAACCATTCATCATGGCCGGAAGCATCGGGGATAACGGGATTGCGTTCCTGCTTGCCGCTGGGTTTTTGGACCGACTGGAAATAGCCGGAGTGTTTGCCGGTCCAGAAGTCCGATAAAACCACAAAAAACAAGGCCAAAAGGGCAACAAGGCCTACAACTAAATTCAGCATCACATCACACCTCCATTACCATTCTATGGTCTGTGCAAGGTTTGTCAAGTCTTTTCGTCCTCTAAGTCCTCCAAGAACGGTTGACTCTTCCGCGATAGTATTCGCTAAAGACTCAGCACTTTCGGCAAAAGTGTCCACCGGACACTTTCGTCACCGAAGTCATCCTCACCGCACAGGTATTGTTTGAAGGCTTGCGGTTCGGCGACAGTATCCACAGGACACTATCGTGATGTTCAGCTTAAGCTGAACGAGTTCACTCCAGCGGGGAAAACAACCGTTCACATTCCAAATTAAACCTTTGGGCACATTTTCCCTGACAAAAACTTCACTCGCGCGTATACTCTGTTCAAACACTCCTCTACCCTTTTCCACCCGGGCCTAACGGCCCCTTCCCCATCACCGATGGGGATTTTTTATTGTCTCTGCAAGTTCGAGTTTTCCGAAAGAAGAAGAAAACTTGCGCCAGCCGAGGGAATGATCGCCCACTCGGGCGATCGCGGCGGCAGCCAAGTTTTCTTGCTCTTAGGGGTCCTTCTGCCTAAAACTTCTCGGAAACGGATTTAGCCTGGGTGAAAAGCAACAGGTAGTCGGGCCCTCCCGCTTTCGAATCCGTTCCCGACATGTTGAACCCTCCGAAAGGATGGACCCCGACCAGTGCGCCCGTACACTTCCGGTTAAAGTAGAGATTGCCCACATGCATCTCCCGTCTGGCGATTTCCAAGTGCTCCCTATTTCCGGAGTAAAAAGAGCCAGTCAAGCCATATTCCGTGCCATTGAAAATCTCCAAACCTTGCGCGAAATCTCTGGCCTTAATCAGCGCCAAGACCGGTCCGAAAATCTCTTCTTGGGCTATCCTGGCCTGCGGCGGCACATCCCCGAAAATCGTCGGACGGACATAATATCCGTCCGGAGCCCCCGCCTCTCCCCCAAGCAGAAGTTTTCCCTCTTTTTTCCCAATCTCTATATAGTTCAGTACTTTCTCCAGCGCTTTCGCGTCAATCACGGGACCTGAGGCAAAGTTGGCGTCGGCCGGACCTTGCTCCAAAGCCCTGGTCCGCGCCACGATTTTTTCACTTAAAGCATCATAAACTTTTTCGTGAATAATCGCCCGCGACCCGGCGGAACACTTTTGCCCCTGAAACCCGAACGCGGAAGCCACGATTCCTTCCGCCGCGGCGTCCAAGTCCGCATCCTCGTCCACCAAAACGGCGTCTTTGCCCCCCATTTCCGCCACGACCCGTTTGAGCCAGATCTGCCCGGCGTTAGGCTTAGCCGCCAGTTCATTGATGCGCAGCCCCACGGCGCGCGAGCCCGTAAACGAAACGAAACGAATTTGCGGATGGCTGACCAGAAAATCCCCGATCTCCCCTCCGTCCCCGGGCAGGTAGTTGACGACCCCGGCCGGAAGTCCCGCCTCGGCCAGGAGTTCCACCGCTTTATAGGCAATGACCGGGGCAGTGCTGGCAGGTTTGAGCAAAACCGTGTTACCCGCGACGATGGCGGCCGTGGTCATCCCCAGCAAAATGGCCAAGGGAAAATTCCAGGGAGCAATGACCGCCCCTACTCCCAAGGGAATGTAGGTCAGGCGGTTGTCCTCTCCCGCCAGGGGCGTCGTGGGTTGAGACACCGACAGACGCACCATCTCGCGTCCGTAATACTCCATAAAATCGATGGCTTCGGCGGTATCCGCATCCGCCTCCACCCAATTCTTGCCTTCCTCGTAAACCATCCAGGCTGAGAACTCAAATTTGCGCCGGCGTAACAACGCCGCCGCTTTGAACAGCACGGCTGCCCTGGCGGCCGGATCGGTCTTTTGCCAAGAACCCCAAGCCAGCGCGGCCGAGGCAAGAGCCCGTTCGACCTCCGCCCGCCCGGCTTGAGCCACATATCCCACGACCTCGTTTTTCCGGCTTGGATTATTGGAAGCGATCTTTCGCTCCGTCCAAATCCTTTCCCCGCCGATAACCAGGGGATACTCCCGGCCGAACTCCGCTTCAACCGAGTGCAGAGCCTCTTGCATCTTGTCCCGGTTGCTTTCCTGACGGAAATCAACCAAGGTTTCATTGACAAACGGTACCATCATGATAAATCCCCTCCTCTTTCGCTCAAAGAAATCTCAGTCTATGCTTCACATAAGAGCCTACACAAGTTTCCGCGCCGAATTCGCTCCCGGTTAGCTTCCAGCGCCTTCGGCCTTCTCCAAACAAAGCTAAAACTCGCCATAACTCAGCCAATTATTTCTTAAAAAAGTTCTTCACTATAAACCACACATTGGCCGGACGTTCCGCCAGGCGACGCATAAAATAACCATACCAATCCGTACCGTAGGGCACGTAAACGCGCACCTTATATCCTTCCTGGGCCAACTTCTTCTGCACTTCTGTCTTAATCCCATAGAGCATCTGGAACTCAAAGCACTCCTTGTCAATATTGTGCTCTCTCACATAGTCTTTGGTCGAGGCGATAATCTTTTCGTCATGTGAGGCAACTCCGACATACCAGCCGTTGTCCAGCTGCAGGCGGACCAGGCGCAGCAAATTGCCGTCCACCTTGGCCTTTTCCGGAAAGGCGACACTGGCGGGCTCTTTGTAAGCTCCTTTGACCAGACGGAGATTGGCCTTTAAGTCCAAAACATCCTGTTCCGAACGATAAAGATAAGATTGCAGGACCAAACCTATCAAAGGAAAATCGCGGCGCATTGTTTGAAAGAGATCGATCGTGGCCTGACAGCGCGGAAAATCTTCCATGTCGATACGGACAAAAATCTTATGTTGGGCCGCGCGTGTCAGAATTTGCCGTAAATTCTTCTCGCAGATTCCCGAACCGAGGTCCAGCCCCAATTGCGTCAGCTTCAGTGAAAGGTGTGACTCAACGCCGCTGCGGGCGATTCCCTCCAGGGTTTCCAAAGACCAGCCCGCGGCCCGCTCCGCTTCTTCCCGGGTACTGACAAACTCACCCAAACGATCCAGCGTAGCCGCTATCCCCTCCCGGTTTAGCCGTTTTATTTGTTCCAGGGCTTCCGGCAGGGTTTCCCCGGCGACAAAACGCTTAGCTCCGAAACGCAAGCCGTACTTCGCAGCCATGTTTCTGGCCGGACGATTCTTGGCCAGCGCTAAGAAAAAAGTACGTGTTGCTTCCATGTTTTTCCCTCCCTCATTTTGCTTTCCGCTCGCCGGAGCCTGCCGCCAGAGGATTAAGCAGCCCGCCGCGGCGCCCTGGTTCTCATACATAGCAAAAGCCGTGCCAAATCCGGCCCAATAGCAAAAAAAGACTTGGCTGGCGGCTCGGCGGGGGAGTCCGCCCACCGCCGAATCAGAGTACAGGGAACCACTCCCACTTGTAGAAGCGGGAGTCTCACGATTGGAGGAAGCCGCGGTTCACTTGCGCATCCACTGCCTTTACTCCCCCAAAAATCGCACCCAAAGCGGATCGTCTAGACAACATCGCAAAACTGTCTAGACAATTGTCTAGACAGTTTTGCCCCGGCATGCTAAATTGTGATCAGAGCCTCAAAGAAAGAACAGGTGGTCAGCCAAAATGTCGCAAGATTCAGTTCCCTATCTCAGAGCTTTATTGGATATTGTTCCGGTCGCCGTCACCGGGGTGGATGTCCGGGGACTTGTGACCCATTGGAACGCTGTCGCCACGGAGCTTTACGGCATCCCTGAAAACGAGATCCTAGGGCGGCCTTTGCGTGACTTCTTCCGCCAAGATGACCTGATCGTGCTCACGGTCCTGGAAACGGGGCAACCGGTATACCGCTCTTATCATCGCCCCAGGGGAGACCGCCATGTCCTGATTAATGCCCGGCCGATCTTCCAAAACGGCGAACTTCTCGGAGCTGTGGCGAGTGAACAGGACATTACGCAACTCATTAATCTTTATAATGATTTGACCACGGCTAATTTCAACCTGGAGCGTTTGGAAAAAGCGGTTAAAAGCCATGGTCCCAGCGGTGCTTTCGACCATATTCAAGGTGAAAGCCCCGCGATTAAAGAGGCTATCCGCATGGCCCAAAAAGTGGCCTTGACCGATGCCACCGTACTCATCACCGGCGAGAGCGGCGTGGGCAAAGAATTGTTTGCCCGAGCGATTCACGCGGCCTCTCCCTATCATCAGGGACCCTTCGTTGCCCTCAACTGCGGCGCCATCCCGGCTGCTCTCTTTGAGAGCGAGTTATTCGGTTATGAAAGGGGCGCTTTTACCGGAGCGGAACCCAAAGGCAACCCGGGGAAATTGACCTTGGCCAAAAGGGGAACCCTCTTTCTCGACGAAATCGGCGACCTGGCCCTCGATTTGCAAGTAAAACTCCTGCGGGTCCTGCAGGAACAGTCCTACTACCGTTTGGGCGGCACCGCCCCTCTGCGCCTCGAAGCGCGTATCTTGGCGGCCACCAACCGTTCGCTGGAAGAGATGATGAAGAGGGGCTCCTTCCGCCGCGACCTCTACTTCCGCCTCAATGTCATCAGTCTGCGCATCCCCCCCCTGCGCCAACGGCCGGAAGACATTCCGGCTATCACCGAATTCCTGATGCAACAGTTTGCCTTTCAGTACGGAAAGCCCGCTCCCCGGCTCAGTCCGGCCGCTCTCAACGTCCTCATGGAATACGATTGGCCGGGAAACCTGCGCGAATTGCGCAATGTCGTCGAACGCGCAGTCATCCTGAGTGAGGGAGACACGATCCTGCCGGCCGACCTCGCCCTGCCTCCGCCGGACGAAACGGGCCCCCCGCATTTCTCCCCGGCCTCCGCGCCCGACCGGGAAGACCCAGAAAAGCAAAGGCTTCTGCAGGCCCTGAGCCAAGCCAAAGGGAACAAGTCCCAGGCCGCCAGGATTTTGGGGATTACCCGGGCGACCCTTTACAGCCGCCTGCAGCGCTACGGCCACAGCCTTTGAGGGGCCCGAGCCTCGGCCGCATTTCCCCCTGTCTCAAGCCCGCTTAAGCAGGGAACGGAATTTCGGGCTCAGGTCCGCTGCCAAACGATGTTAACCCGGTCACCGGGGCAAAGCACAGTTGTAAATTCTGCCTCCCGCCCATTCACCGTCAGGGAGAGTCTGGAACCGGGTGGCACTTGGGGCGGGACCATGCTTTGGGCAAGCACCTCGGACAAAATGGGCATGGGAACTTCTGTGTGCAAATCCATCCCATCCCTCAGCACGGAGTCCGGTGCCAAGCGCTTATCCCGCCAGAAGACCGCAAGCTCGGGAGGTTTGTAAAGGACTGCTTCACCGTTGACATAAAAGGGCAAAGTCCCGCTTTCCAGCTCCAAAGCCGAAAGCGGGATTTCCTCTTCCGCCGGCTCAACCCGGTCACCCGCGACCAGGGGTCGGTTTTCTTGCACCTCGGTTCCGTTTAACCTGACCCGGATCGGCCGTTCCACTCTCCGTTCTTGACCGTTGACACGTACCCGCAAGGACAGCCCTTCCTCCGGACGGTATCCTTTCCGCCGCAGCAAGCTGAACAAATCCTCGTTGGCAAAGTACGCAAATTTGGCCCCGTCAGGTACTTCCTCCGCGGGGAGCGCCGGGCGGCCGTTAAGGAAGAGCAGGGGAGCAAAATCCTCCTCCCGCCCTTGCCAAAAAATCTTCTTGCTTCTTCTGTCCGGCCAAATCTCAGCCACGGACGCCCCAGCATCCCGTCCCGCCTGACCGGGAGTAAACTCGATAGCGTCTCCCGCCGCCACAGTTTCCTCCAGACGGCTCTCACGCCCATTGAGCAAAATTCGCGCCGGCCGGCCCAACTCCCCTTTGATCACCTTCATCTCTCCGTTTATCTCGTACGTCAAAGCCCGCCCGGGCCGACCCAAAAAGGCCGCCGGATGAACCCCTGCCGCCAAGAGTGCTTCTGCCACGGTCGCCAGTTCAAGTTCGAAAATGGGAACCTGACGGCCGTTGACGGAAACGGTATAATAATGCAGCCCTCTGCCTTCGAAGGCCGCGACCCCTATCCCGATCGGAGTGATTCCTTCGGGTCCCGGAGGCACTTCAGTCCCTTTGACGTGACTGAGGTGCTCCCTAAGCCTCAGACCCACCCGGGTTGGCGGAAGACCCATTTTCTCCGCCAAGTGTTCGGGCAGACCGGGAGTTAAGCTGCCTCCGCCAATCAAGATAATCGCCTGGGGCAGACTCTGGTTTAAAGAAATAATTTCTTCGCTGATTTTCTCGGCCAGCTTGGCCACGATCGGCTCGAAAGAATGCTTAACGGCATCTCCGGCAACTCTGGTCTTACGGCCGAAAAAGTCAGAAAAGACAACGGACTTTTTTTGCGTCAACTGCCGCTTGACGGTCTCGCCCGTCTGAAAATCGAGCAGATAATGGGCGCAAAGCGCCTCAGTCACTTCATCCCCGGCCATAGGCACCATACCGTAAGCAAAAAAGGCGCCGTTTTTCGTCAAGGCGATATCCGCTGTTCCGGCGCCGACGTCAACCAGGGCCAAGTTAAGCCGGCGCATGTCGGGAGGAATCGCCACCTGCCCGGCCGCAATCGGCTCCAGAGTCAGGCTCCCCATAACCAAGCCGACCCGGTCCAGCACCGCTGCCAAACCGTCGACAACCGTCCGAGGCAAAAAGGTCGCGATCACCGTGACCTTGGCGCTCTTCCCCCTCTGTCCCGCCAAGCTGCCGATTGGCTCCCCCTCCAGCCACTGAGCAACAGTGTCATACCCGACACAGTGATAAGGGGCCCAGCCCTCGCCCTCGCCATGGCCCTTTTTACGCAGGGCGAATTGGACCGCCTCCATCTCCAGCGCTAAGACGTCTTCCCGTTCCCACCGGATCGGGAACATCTCCCGCCGTTCGCTTTCGGCCGTCTCTGTGCACAGAGCCCTTCCCGCGGCAGCCACAGCGACCTCCCTCAGGCAACTCCCCGTGCGCTCTTCCAGTTCTTCTTTCACCCGACGAACCGCCCGGGCCACCTCCCCGACATCATGCACCTGCCCGTCGTACATGGCGCGCTGGCGGTGTTCCGTGCGGGCGCTCGCCAGTATTTCATAGTCGTCACCCTCTTTGCCAATCAAGAGGCCTATGACGACCCTTGTACCGATATCCAACGCAAACAGCGGTTCCATTCCTTCCACCTCCCTTCTTGAATTCGACCAGAAGGGAAGAAATCCTGCCAACCGCTCAGACGATGAAGCGGCGTTCGCCCATACCTTCGATCGCCCTGCGCTTTTCCTCAAAGCCCGGACGTCCCATTAAGGCATATGTCCCCCGCTTGCCCTCTTCGACCCCAGGCTGGTCAAAGGCATTGATATTGAGCAATTCCCCCATGTAAGCGGTTTCCCACTCCAACAGAAGCAGAAGCTGACCCAGGCAGTACGCGTTAACCTCAGGCAGGATAATCCGGCGGTGCGGACGGCCCGCCAAGGTCAAGGCGTATTCTGTGGCCCGTTCTTCCGCGGCCAGGAGTTCGCCCAAAGTATGTCCGCCGAGGAAACGAACGCTCTCAGGCAGGCTCTCGTCGGTCGGAATCGGCACCTCAGGCCCCAGGTGCGCCACACTGACAAAAGTAAACATCTTGTCGTCCGGCCCCTCCGCGTAGAGCTGAACCTGGGAATGCTGGTCCGTCACTCCCAGGGCTTTGACCGGAGTCTGCCCCAGCCGGACTTCCTGTCCCTCACGGTTCAGGCGCTTGCCCAAGCTTTCCGCCCAAAGCTGGGCATACCAATCCGCCATCATTTTGAGACTGTCTGCGTAAGGCATAAATACAGAAACGTTTTTTCCTTCTCGCCAAGCCGCGTGGCTTATGCCCGCCATCAATTGAGCCGGATTAACCGTTATCCCCCGGCTCTCACGAATTTTCTGGTCCATGGCCAAGGCCCCTGCCAAAAGTGTCCCGATGTCGATACCGCACACGGCCGCCGGCAAAAGTCCCACCGGAGTCAGCTCGGAAAAACGCCCGCCGACCCCTGCCGGAATGACAAAACGCACGTACCCCTCCCGGCGGGCAATGGGAAGGAGGTTCCCTTTTTCGTGATCGGTCGTGACCACGATGTGATTCGCATAATCGGCGCCGCAGGCTTGCCGCAGCCTTTCCCGGACGATCAGAAACTGAGCCATGGTTTCCGAAGTGCTGCCGGACTTCGTGATGACGTTGAACACGGTCTTATGTAAATCAAGCATGTCCAACAAGTGGGCGAACCGGCTGGGATCGATATTGTCCAAAACATAGAGGCGCGGGCGCCGGCGTTCTTCAACAGGCAATTCATTGAAATAATAGGGGTTGAGGGCAAGTTGCACAGCCTGGGGTCCCAACGCCGAGCCGCCGATACCCAAAACCACGAAGTTGTCAATTCTGTCTCTCAGGGAATCGGCAAAATCCCGAATCTTCCCCGCTTGCCCGCGCATGTCTTCGAGCAGGAAGGAAAAGTCCAGCCCCCCTGTTTTCCTCCGCTGTTCGAGCGCATCCTGAGCCGCATTCAGGCTGGGCTCCAAGGCTAACAGATCCTCTTCCGTCCATCCTTGAGGATGGTGTTCTCCTTTCATGACCCCGGTATAATCGATTTTGAGAAAATTCTCCGTGCCAAGCATATACAGTCCCCCTCACTTCAACGGCCGGCTGGCCTTCGGATGAACAGCTTAAGCATGAGCTTCGTTGCTAAATTCCCCTCATTCCAACGCAAGCGCACATCCGGCCTCTGCCTTTAGATTGATAATTGTTCGGCTAAATCATACAGGTTTTTGTTAAAGGGCGGGCGGGGACCGTAAGCCGCCTCAATCGGACACGCAATGACCTCCTGATTCACATAAGCGGTCATCTGGTTTGTCTCCCCTCTCATAAGAACCTCAACCGCTTTTCCTCCCATCGCCGAGGCAATTACGGCGTCAAGCGCGCTGGGGTTGCCGCCCCGCTGCAGATGTCCGAGAATCGTCACCCTTGTCTCAAAACCCGAACGTCTGCGCAGTTCCTCGCCCATTTCGTAGGCGCCTCCGACTCCCTCCGCCACCAGAATGATACTGTGATTCTTGCCCCGTTCATGCCCCCGGCGCAGTTTGGCAACCACTTCATCCAGATCAAAGGGAATCTCCGGCACCAGAATGGATTCGGCCCCACAGGCCAGACCGGCCTGGAGGGCAATGTTTCCGCAGGTCCGCCCCATCACTTCCACCAGAAAAGTCCTTTCGTGAGAAGTGGCCGTATCCCGGATCTTGCTGACCGCTTCAACCACCGTATTGATGGCCGTGTCGAAACCGATCGTCAAGTCCGTGCCCGGAATATCATTGTCAATCGTTCCCGGAATGCCGACGATCTTGATCCCCAACGCGGCAAGAGTCTGGGCACCCCTGTATGACCCGTCTCCGCCGATGACAATTAAGGCATCGATCCCGCGTTCGCGTAATTGCGCCGCCGCGGCGGCCTGTCCTTCCGCCGTCAGCATTTCCTTGGAACGGGCCGTCCTCAGAGTCGTACCCCCTCTATGGATGATGTCGGCCACAGAACCGAGGCTCATTTCCCGAAATTCCCCATGAATCAGCCCTTCATATCCCCGCTCCACACCGTAAACAGTCAGGCCGTGATAGATACCCTTACGCACAACAGCCCGGATGGCGGCATTCATTCCCGGCGCATCCCCGCCGCTGGTCAAGACGGCGATCCTTTTGACTTCCTCTGCCATTCTCTTCACTCCCTGCTAAGTCTGAGCGCACTCTCCGCTCCATTGACAACGTTCCCCGCTACATTTTAAGGCCACGGCTGTTAATCGGCAAGGACAGCACGTCGTCAACCGTAATGATCCCTATCAGCTTGCCCGCATCATCCACCACCGGCAAAGCCAAAAGACTGTATTTCGTGAACAGGCGGCGGATCTGTTTCTCCTCTTCCTCCGCAGTCACGGAAATAACCCTTCTGCGCATGATTTCCCCGATCTTCCGCTCAGGCGGGCTGACAATAAGTTCACGCAAAGACACCACCCCGCTCAGCCGCCCCCGGCCATCGATCACGTACAGGTAATACACATAATCCGCGTCAGGGGCCAATTCACGCAGGCGCTCGATCACAGCGTCGCAGGTCAGTTCTTCCGCAAAAGCCAGGAAATCCGTGGTCATCATACTTCCGGCCGTCCCTTCCTCATACTCGAGAAGTCCCCGCAGATCAGAAGCTTCCTCGTGATCCATCAGGTTCAGCAATTGATCGGAATCCTCATCCGTCAATTCCGAGAGCAGGTCTACGGCCTCGTCCTGCTCCATCTCTTCCAATATATCGGCTGCCCGCTCTTTGTCCAAACCTTTGAGGATGGAAACCTGAACATCCATCTCGACTTCGGCCAAAGTGTCGGCAGCCACCTCCGGATCCAGCTGTTCGAAGAGCTCCCGCCGTTCGTGATGACTCAGGTTCTCCACAATATCGGCCAAATCGACGGGATGCATCTTGGCCAGCTTGTCTGCGGACACTTTGAGGGCCAGATGCTCCCCTTGTTTAGGCAGGGGTTGCAGAACATCCCAGCGGATGAGCTGCGGTCTCACCCATTTGCCGCTCTGTTCTCCACCCAGGCGGCCGGCCAAAAATCTGCGGATCAAACCCGCTACCCCGACATCGACCGACACGATATGGGCGTCATTTCCGTCTCCCGCCAGCTTGATATCGTTGACCCGCACCACTTTGGCCCCGTTGATATCCACAATTTGCTGGTCCAAGATCATACTTGTACGATAGGCGTCCTCCTTCACGGGCGCATAGTGTACGTCAGGTTCCGCCACTTGCAAGGCCACGAACTTGCGGCTTAATAAATAAATATCCGGCCAGGGGATCTCTTTGAAATCCCCCTTTTTGCCGACCACCAAGCCTCGAACCGAAGGAAACAAGGACTCCCGCTCCACCACAATATCCCGGACCTTCCCGAGCCGGCGCCCGCCGCGGTCCATGACAGGCTTACCGATGAGTTCACTCACGTAAAGATCTGTCAATAACTCCATTCTGATCACTCCCGTTTCGGTGGTTTAATGTTAAATTACTTCGTTCAGGACCAGCGTCCATTAAACCACCTCCCGTTCGTGTAATCCGTCTCCCGGCCGTTCCGGTCTGCGCTGAGTATACCGACTTACATCATCTTCAGTTGGGCACGTCAGGTTTTCCCCCCGCAGACCGGACGGAGCTAAAAAAAATCAGCCCTCGAAAGGCCAACCCTCAACTTGCCCTTTCCCCACTCGTCTGAGTTTTAGCACGTACACAGCTAGAGATTGTTCCCAGCCACGTTAAGTAAAACCTTAATCCGGTAATACCTGTTGACCCGTTAGCGTCTCTCGACATTTCCGGGCAGCGGCCTGTGTCTGTGTAGAAGCCTCACCTAACGAAGAATTTTGTCAAGCACAATCTATCACCTTTTTTCCGCTTCGTCAACCTCCATCCGGCCCGGAAGATGCAAATGCTTGGCCAATGTACCTGAATCTTTCCCTCAGGTCTTCGTTCTTCTCCAGTTTAACCGCAACGGACCGGCAAGCCCGGATCACTGCCCCATGTTCCTTGCCGAAAATCCGTCCGATCTCGGCATAACCGCACCCACAGATTTCCCTGACCGCATACATAGCCAAGTGCCTGGCTTCTACCAGCGGAGCCGGGCGCCCGGAACCCAAAATTTCTTCTGCGGGAATGCCGGTAACCTGCGACGTTATCCGAATGACATTCCGAGGGACGGGTTTCGTTTTCTGCCGGCACTCCCATACTTGCCAAAACTCCCGGAAACCTTCCAGGGTGAAAGCAGCCGCCCTTTGATCGATGTAAATGCCGAATTCCCGAATCAGGTTCTTAGCCTCTGTCAGGTTGGCCGCCCGTTCCGCCAAGCCGTCGACGAGCGCCGGCTCGACCAGGGCCAGCCTTTGCGCCAAATCGCCCCTGATGAAATCCCTGATTTCCCCCGCCTTGGGCTGATACAACGGTAAAGTAAGTCCGCTCAGGAAACGCGAGGCCAGTCTTCGCCCCAAAAACTCCAGATCGGGCTTCTCAGACTCCAGAGTTACAAAAACCTTATATTCGTACTCCAGCCTATGTTCAAAAGTATGCAGAAGTTCCTCAATGGTCTTCTTCTTGCCGCTGAGCACCTGAAGATCATCGAGGAAGAGATAAGGAGCGGTTCGGTAATACCGGCGGAAACGCCCCAACGCGCTTTCCTGAGCCGCCAAGGCATAGTCCCTGGCAAACCTGCGGGCCTCAGCCAGCACAGAGCCCCGCTCGCTGCGCAGGGCGCGCCGGTAGAACAGGTGCAAAAGGGTGCTCTTGCCGGTTCCCGGAGGCCCGTAGAGAAGGGTGACCTGAGGCCACTTTTCAGGAGTAAAGCCCTTAACCGCTTGCCAGGCCGAGACATTAAAATCGCTGACAAAGAACTTCATGACTTTCCTCCCGTCGGGCTATGTCTGACGTCCGATGTTTGACGTCATGTTCGATGTTTGACGTCATGTTCGATGTACGTTTGATGTTCAATGTTTGGATGTGTATGTTCCGTGTTTGACGTTTGCTGTTCAGTGCTTGATACTCAGTCTTTGATCCGCGGCAGGCACCCCGTTCCGCTTTCGGCAGGCACCGCACTCCGCTTGCAGTTTCTGATTTGGGTATAACACACCTGGGAAGAAACCGGCAAAGGCTTATGGCGCTGAGTGACCAAGTAAAAACCGCGCCTGATATTGATGTCTTGCAAGCGGCATACTCTCATTCCCTCCGCGGAAACCCCCAAAGCCGAGCGGGAGATAAACGAGTAACCGAGATCCGCCCTGACGGAGTTTTTGATCGCCTCAATACTGCCGGCCTCCAAACTGATACGAAAGTCCGGCAGAGAAAGACCCAACCCCGCCAGGGTCTCTTCCAAAGCCCGTCGGTGTCCGGAACCTTCTTCCCGGACAATCATGGGATAGGGCAGAAGATCAGACAGCCGGATCTCCCTTTGGCCGGCCAGCGGGTGGCCCTCCGGCAAAACCAGCATCAATTCATCCCATTGCCAGAATTCCGACGCCAGCTTTTCACTGTCAAAGGAGGAACCCACGACGGCGAAATCCACTTCCCGTTCCGAAACTTTATTTGCCATTTCCAGGCTGTCCCCGACCACCAGCTTAAGCTGGACCTTGGCAAATTCGTGTTGAAAGTCTGCCAAGAGTGCGGGCAAGAGATATTCCCCCGGGATATGGGAAGCTCCCAAGCGCACGAGCCCGGAACATTCCGGGCCGGCCGTCCCGATTTGCTCCAGAAGTTCGTCCCAATTGTCCAGAATCCGCCGTGCCTGACGCAAAACAATTTCTCCTTCCGCCGTCAGGACCAGGGCTTTGCCGCGGCGCAAGAGCAATTTGACCCCGAGTTTGTCCTCCAGAGCCCGCATTTGATTGGAGACAGCCGGTTGGCTGACCCCCAAGTGGCGGGCAGTGGCAGTGAAGCTTTGCTCTTCCACCACCTGAGTGAAAAGTTTAAGGAGATCGAGCATAGATATCCTCCTTGAATGCGTGTACGCTAACCCGGCGCTAATCCAAATCCGCCTTGCCCCGTCTCACGCTGAAAATATAGACGAGGATGACGATCAGGGCTAAAAGCAAAGCACCGCTGACCAGGTAGCGGTGTAAGAGAGCGGTGATCATTCTCCAGTGCACACCCAGCACGCGCCCCAAGGAAATGAAAGCCGCAGACCAGAGAAGTGCTCCGATACCTGTCAGCACCGCGTACCGTCCATAAAAAACTTCGCTCATGCCGGCAAAGTAAGCTATGAAGTGGCGAAATCCCGGGAAAAAATATCCTACCACGATGAGCCGATCACCATACCTGTTGAACCAGTGTTCGGCCCGGGCGACGCGTTTCTCGTTCATATGCAGCCAGGGGGTAATTTTGCGGAGAAAAGGAGTGCCGAGAACCCTGCCAATCCAATAACTCAAATTCATGCCGACGAAGCTCCCCAGGGAGGCCAAGACAAGTGTCTCGCCAAAAGCCATGTGTCCCACCGTAGTTTGAAAACCGCTGAACGTCATCAGAAACTCATCCGGCACCGGTATGCCGAGCATGCCCAGGGAGAGAAGCACAAACAAGCCGGCATAGCGATAGTGATAGATAATCGAATAGACGATATGCTCCAGACCGTGCACCGCACTTTCCTCCCTCGCCCGGTATCCGCGTCTCTTATTCCGCCGCCTCCGCTCATCGGACTTCTCTAGTTTCTCTTTTGCACATGCCGCCAAATCCAGAAGGCCAGAGCGAGAACGACGAAGACCCCGATCACAAGGTCAAAACGGTGAAACAAAGGTTTTAAGGCATTCCATTTGGCCCCTAGCCTTTCCCCGGTCAGAATCAGCAAGAAACACCAGGGAAGCGCCCCCAAGAGAGAATAGAGCGCCACTTTGAGCGGGTTCATGCGGGCTATTCCCGCCGGCAGGGAAATGAAGGTGCGCACAACCGGCAGCACCCTCCCCAGGAAAACCGTAATTTCCCCATGCCGGGCAAATATTCTCTCGGTCCCGGCGAATTCACGCTCATTGAAAAAAAAGTAGCGTCCATAGCGTTTGAGAAAGGGCCGTCCACCCCAAACCCCCACATAATAGGCCACCATAGCCCCAAAGAGGTTGCCCAGGGTGGCAGCGAGGGTAGCCTGCCAGAGCCCAAACCGTCCCAAAAAGACCATATAGCCCGTAAAAGGCAGAATGATTTCACTGGGCAAGGGAATGCAGGCGCTTTCCAGTGCCATAGCCGCAAAGACTCCGGCATAACCCAGGGTGGATATAATTCGAATCACAAACGCGCCCAGATGCGCAATCAAAGTTGTCAAATCCGTACCCCCAACGACGTGCTCTCCCACTTACTCCGGCAACTGTCCGCCGGCAGAAAGAACCACGCTGATTTTATCACATTCCCCCCGGCCGCGCCACACCTACTCACGCAGGACCCCATGCGCAAAGGCCTCACCGAGTTGGTTTAAAACCCGGCCGACACTTTCTTTGAGCGCCTCCTGCTCATCCATCGTAACGCAGGCATTGGCCTGACTCAACCACGTCTTGATTAAATATTCATTAAAACCCTCCGGCCCACCGCTTTCCGACCACGTCAACAGCCTCTGGGCAATTTCGGCGCTGCGCCTGAGAACACTTTTTAAGCGGTGCTCATTGAGGGAAAGCATCTCCTCCGGCGGCAGCACCCAACCGTGACCGGGAACGACAATTTTCGGCGCCAGAAGGCGTATGTGCCGGTAAACCAGAGCCAACCCATCCAATTCCGGAGTACGCTTGCGGGTGGGGCCGCTGGGAAAGAAAAATTCAACTTCCGGACCGACCAGATTATCCCCCGCGATGACCAGGCGATATTCCGGAATCTGCACGATGAGTGAATCCGCTGTGTGGCCCGCCACATGCAATAAGCGCAAACTCATTCCGCCTATGCTTAAGTTTAACTCTTTCTCAACAACCTTCCTGTCTTCGGGCCCCGGCCAACCGCCTCCTTGCATCCACTGCAGTTCCTCTTGACCCAGTTGTCCCGCCAGACGGCCGCCTAACATGAACTCCCAGGTCAACCTCTGCGCCACAACGCGGGTTCCGGCTAAATTCCGATTTCCCAGCGTATGATTCGGGTGCCAGTGGGTAAAGATTTGGGCCAGGGGCCGGGAACACCCCCTTTCCCGCATGTGTTCCTCAACCGCTTGAAACTGGCTGGGAAAACGGAAGGAATCCACCACCACGGGACCCGAAGGTGTCCAAATGACCACGACGTTCTCATGGTGGTGGCCATCATCCATAAATAAAAAAACGCGTTCATTGAGTTTGTGCGTTCTCATACTGTCCTCCTCAAAACCCGGGATCAAAAGGCGGATACCTGAAGGCAGCAGCAGTACCGACACTCGCGGGTTCTACGGAACTCAGCGGGGTTTTGTCTTCCCGCCTTGAGCCGCCCCAGAGCTAATTTTACTTCTGGAAGCTTCTACCTTTTGCTCAAGAGATTTTGCTCAAGAGATTCTACCTGTTACTCAAGAGATTCTCCCTCTTGCTTAAGAGATTCTCTCTCCGGCATTGAAAATCCTCCCCACCCTCTAAAGAAAAGTCTTCCTTTCCCTCGATGAGGGTTAGGAAGACCGATGTACCCCGTATTGGCCTGCCCACAGGGAAGGGCCGTCGGGCTCGGAGCCGGTATCACTCCGCTAGACTTTCTTTTCTCCCTCCTCCCCCGTCTGATGCCTGGTAACAAGCCCATTGTCACATTCAAAAAGAACCTTTTTCCCATCCAGAACCGTCTCCAAATAGACCGGCTTCTGCCATAGGAATTGCACGTGAGCCAAAGTCTTTTCCAGATAAACGAGGTCGAGGTCCAGCCCCTCGTGACAATGCCTGATTTTCAATGCCCCCCGGCCTTCATAATCCCCGTCACTGACCACCATACGCGGATGCCCGCCGTGGACCAGTCCCTGCACCAGGTTGTCGCGCACCTTTTCCCAATCCGTATCCGTAACTTGCCAATGTGCTCCGACTTTGCGAAAATTGAACAAGTTGAGCTCTTCCACCAATTCTCGGTCCAAATAATTGCGCACGAAAGAGAGATCGTTCTCCGTTTCGCGCAGTTCGAACAGTGTGTCAAGTCCCTTTTCCTTCTCCAAACTTTCCCATATCTTGTAGCCCAAGTAATACGGGTTCAACGAGTAGCGCGAGGGTTGCAGAACCTGGCTGTGCATAACGGCAAAATCCAAAGACTCGCCTGCGCTGAGTTGGATCTCCCTCATAATTTTGGCATGCCAGAAAGAGGCCCATCCCTCGTTGATGATTTTGGTTTCGATCTGCGGATAGAAATAAAGAGACTCCGCCCGAACCATGCTCAAAATATCCCGTTGCCAGGGTTCAATTCTCGGGGCTCGCATAATCAGGTATCCGACCAAATCTTCTGCTTCTCTCCGGCTCCCCGCGTCTTTAACTTCTTTCATAGGGTCTTCGGGAAAAAGGTCGGCATACTTCTCCAAAAAAGGAGAGCGCGTCCGGCTCGCCTTGGGACTTTTTCCCTTGTTCTCCGGACGCCGGGCGATATGAGAGCGAAAATCCACATGTTCCTGAATGGAGAGGACCGCGTCGAGCGTTCGTTCCACCTTGTCCCTGCCATACCGGGTTTCATACTCACGGATCTGTTCGGCGTGGGCTGCCATGCGCTCAACCATGTCTTTGGGCGTCCGGCTGAAATAGTGGTTGTTTTTAAAAAAATCGACATGAGCATAGACATGCCCGATCACCAACTTGTTTTGCACCAGCTTGTTACCTTCCAGCAAAAAAGCATAGGCGGGGTCGGAGTTTATGACCAATTCGTAAATCCGGCTCAAGTTAAGGTCATACTGCATTTTGAGCCGGTAGAAAGCTTTGCCGAAGCTCCAGTGGGTGAAGCGCACCGGCATACCGTAAGCCCCAAAAGTGTAGAGCGTTTCGGGCGGACAAATCTCGAAATGGACCGGATAAAAATCCAACCCCATACCTTTCGCCACGTCCTCGATTTCACGGGCAATCCGGCTGAGTTCTCTGCTTTCCTCGTCCATTCACTCCCTCCTTTCCGAACCCCCGTCAGGAGAAAACCGTTTTCAGCGCCGGATAGACCTCATTGCGGTCTCTGATCGTTACCAGCCGCAATTTGGGATCCGTAATCCGCTTCAGGGTTGCCATCAACGTACTGGAGTAATGTGTCCGCAATATTTCCCCGTAGCCCACGACCCGGCTGGCATCCACCAATTGCTGCATGAGGCCGAGCGCCCGGGCATTGTCCGAACCTATATTGTCTCCGTCTGTAAAATGCACGGGATAGATGTTGTAGTGTTCCGGGGGATAATCCGCTTCGATCAGATCCAAAGCCAGCTTATAAACAGACGAGCAGCGCGTGCCTCCGCTCTCCCCCCGTGTGAAAAATTCTTCTTCGCTCACTTCTTTCGCCTCCGTATGGTGAGCGAGAAAGCGCATCTCAACGTTCTTATACTTCGTGCGCAGAAAACGAACCATCCAGAAAAAAAACGTGCGGGAAATATATTTCTCAAATTGCCCCATTGAACCGGAAGTGTCCATCATAGCCAGGATCACGGCATTTGTTTCGAAATTGGGCCGCGTCTCCCAGGTCTTAAAGCGAAGGTCTTCCGGCGTTATGCGCAGACTGCGCTTGGGCTCGACCCGCACGGCCTCCGGGTTGCTCTCGGAGTCCTGCGGGTCGCTCCCGGATCCCCCCTCGGTGCCTAATCCCGCTCCGGCGGCGGCTCCGGGCTCGAGTCCGGAGCCGCTGTCCCACCCCGACCCGAGAATATGAGCCAGGCCCGGTTCGGAGGCGCTGTTTCCAACCGGATGACCCTGCCCGCTTTCCGCCTCAGTCCTGTCCGCGGTCACAACCACCCCGTGGCTTTCACGCGCCTGCCGCTTAATGCTTTCCAGCAGGGTGCGTTTTTTGTCCACGTTGGCCATTAAACCCTTCTTACGCACATCGTTGAACTCCGGGCGATCATGGGAAATCTTGGGCCGCTTTTTATCGTCCAAATTAGGCAGCCTCAGTTCTTCGAACAGGATCTCGGCCAAGTCGTCATAAGTGATTTCGGCTTCGTAAATGTCAACACCCGGCTCCTCCCCGGCGCCGCTTTCATTCCCGTTCCCTTTCCCTTTTGCCGCTTCCCGGCCCAGAATGTCGCCCGGCGACACTTTTTCGCTGCTCTGGCCGGTATTCTTTTTCTTGTTGTAATCGTAACGAAAACGAAACTCTTCCAAGGATCGCATAGGGATTTTGATCGCTTTCTTCCCGTCACTCAGAATGATGCTTTCATCGACGATCAGATCCCCCAGCTGTTGTTTGACGGCCTCCTGGACTTTTTCCTTATGCCGGCTCTGGTCAAGGTATCCTTTGCGTTGCAGGCTCCAATCCTCTCGACTCACGATAATCTCGTCGCTCACCCGTTTCCACCTCACTAACGATTGAGAAGGGAACCGACATATTTGACAATCTCGTTGGCGCAAATCGGGCAGTACCCATGCTGACTGATGAGGCGGTCTGTTACGTCGTTGATGCGCCTGAGCTGCTCTTGGTCGGGATGGGTCACAGATGTCGTCACCTTGACAATGTCCTTTAGGTCAGCAAACATCTTTTTCTCAATCGCTTCCTTCAGCCGTTCGTGGGATGAATACTGGAAAGCCTTGCCCTTGCGGGCGAACATGGAAATGCGAATGAGAATTTCTTCCCGAAAGGCCTTCTTGGCATTTTCCGAAAC
This sequence comes from Acididesulfobacillus acetoxydans, assembly GCF_902729405.1. Taxonomy (GTDB): domain Bacteria; phylum Bacillota; class Desulfitobacteriia; order Desulfitobacteriales; family Desulfitobacteriaceae; genus Acididesulfobacillus; species Acididesulfobacillus acetoxydans. Next base: position 2,086,220 of record NZ_LR746496.1, on the reverse strand, counting down.
TCCGATTTGTTCCTCGATGCTGCGCATCAATTGCTCGTCCGGGTCCAGTTCTTCGCCGGTAATAGGATCCGTCAACTTGGACGAGTTGCAAAAGGCCTCCACATTGTCCAAGTAATTGTTGAGCAAGGATTTGGCAGACTCCTCATAGGCATAAACAAAGGCCTTTTGTACTTCTTTTTTCGCCACTTCGTCATACTCTTTACGCGCCACAGCGATGAGATTGACTAGGTTCTCTTTCTCCTCTTTGGTAATTGAGGTGTGCTGAGACAAACCGTCTTTCAGTGCCCTCAGAATATCCAAAGCGTTGATACAGGAATGCTCATCCCGAATCAAGGCGGTAGAGATACGATTAATCACATAACGCGGATCCACGCCGCTCATGCCCTCGCCCTCTTCGTCTCCTTCCTGCATCAGGTCTTTCAGATCCTTCTGGTTAAACCCTTCCACATCTTCCCCATCGTAGAGGCGCAGCTTTTTCACGAGGTCCATGCCCTGCTTTTTCGACGGTTTCAGGCGGGAGAGAATACTGAAGACCGAGGCCGTCCACAGACCGTGGGGCGCCAAATGCACGGATGACAGATCACTCTGCCGGATCAGCTTCTCGTAAATCTTTACCTCCTCAGACACTTTCAGGTTGTAGGGAATGGGCAGAACAATGATCCGGGATTGGAGCGCTTCATTCTTCTTATTGGAGACAAAAGCCCGGTATTCATTCTCGTTGGTGTGGGCGACAACCAGTTCGTCCGCCGAGATCAAGGCAAACCGCCCGGCCTTGAAATTCCCCTCCTGGGACAAACTCAGCAGATTCCAGAGGAACTTCTCATCGGATTTCAACATCTCCTGGAATTCCATCAAACCGCGGTTGGCTTTGTTCAACTCCCCGTCAAAACGATACGCTCTGGGGTCCGATTCTGAACCATACTCCGTGATAGTCGAAAAATCAATGCTTCCCGTCAGATCGGCAATGTCCTGTGACTTGGGATCTGAAGGAGTAAAAGTGCCGATACCGACTCGTTCCTCTTCTGAAAACGCAATGCGTTTGACCGGGACTTTCTCAACCTCTCCCCCGAATTCCTCCTCGAGGCGAAGACGGCAGACCGGACAAAGATTGCCCTCGATTTTTATGCCATAGGCTTCTTCAAACTTCGGGCGCAGAGTCAGAGGCACAAGGTGCAGAGGATCTTCATGCATGGGGCAGCCGTCGATGGCATACACCGCACCGTCCGGCGTGCGGGAAAAGTCCTCCAAGCCCCGTTTGAGCAGAGCGACGATCGTGGACTTGCCGCCGCTGACAGGCCCCATGAGCAGGAGAATGCGTTTCCGCACATCCAAGCGTTTAGCAGCCGAATGAAAATAGTCTTCAACTAACTTATCCAGAGTCTTGTCAAGCCCGAAAAGTTCCTGGTTAAAGAATTTGTACTTTTTGTACGGGCCGCCCGTTTCTATACCAGCACTGCGGATCATCTCATAAATACGTGCATGGGCATGCATGGCAAGATGAGGGTTCTGCGTAACCAGCGGCAGGTATTCGGCAAAAGTTCCCTGCCAGGCTAAACCGGCTTCGCTTTCCCGATAGTCTCTCAACCATTGAATGACTTCCATGATAGCCCCCCTTTCGCTTTTTCTTACAAGTCACAGCCATACTTAACTATATGCTTTTCCCCAAGAGATGAGACATTGCCCAGACCTTCCGCCTGCCTTAAAATTCAAAAAAGCCGCAGATTCTCCCTGCCGCGGCCTGTCCTTTCGCCTTCTGCGGCATAAATTTCCCTAAAGCCACAATATTCCTCTTCATCCGCTCTCTTTGCCGGGATCCGTCCCTCTCTCGCTCTGCGGCCTTCTCCGACATCACTTGTCCCAAAGGAATTAAAATGCCGGCACCTCACTTATCTGAGCAAAACCCCTCCGATGTCATCAGTTGTCTCAAAGTAATATTGACGCTATAAAAGAAAAAGAGAACACCTTCACAAAGTGTCCTCTGCTAACCCCTTCCACCGGGCTGAATTATCTCTCAAATGCCTACCAACGAAACGTCCAAATTACCGTACGAGCAAGAAGAACATTCAAACTTTTTCCACATCCCAAGGATCATAGGCAAATTCACCCGGTAGGATATCCAGACGCACCACGACATATTCCCCCAACTCATCCCTGTCAGTCCTTACCACCGTACCGAGACGGCAATTGCAAGTGATGACCCTGTCTCCCACTTGAAAGCGGCTTCGCCGGCGAAAGGCTGGGGAAGTCTGGGTGTCCCTCTTCACTGCCAACATAATCAAACCTCCTTTCATGTGAAAGTGATTTTTTGCTCTTTCTTGATTTGATTTTACCATACTGACTATTAAAGATCCAGGGAAAGTTTGCACAATTCTAAACCTTTATTATGCCGGAACCTCGCACCCGCGCGCACTTCAACGTGCCCCCGCGCGGAGGGCCGGTCGTATCCGGCCTTCCGCAACTGTAAGCCCAGCCGAAAAGTCCTTGTATTCCGCCCTATCCCCAACAAATACCCATGGTCCCCGATCATCCCGGCCGGCTGCCCGGACCCCCTGTACAATAACCAGGGAAGCCAGATAGGACTTACAGCAAAAAGAGCATCTCGGCATAAGTCGGCAAAGGCCAGAGTTCGGCATCCACTTGCATCTCCAGGCGATCCGTATCCGCTCGCAAGGAACCCATGGCTTTAAAGACCACATCCCTGTAAAAGACCCCTTGAGCGTAGGTGTCCGCAACGGATTTTGCCTCTTCGCAGGCTTTCTCCAGCTCGGACAATTTCTGCTGAACGGAGGCAAGTGCTGCCGAAACCTCACGCAGTTTGCCTTCTTGGACGGAAACCGAGGCCTGGGAAACAGCCTTAATAGCTCCGATTCCCTGTGCCAATTCCGCCGCATATTTCATGCCTGCCGGGAGGATTTGGCGTTTCACCATGTGAATCATGGTTTGAGCCTCGATATTAACGTTTTTGGCGTACTGCTCCAACAGGATTTCGTAACGGGAGTGTAATTCGACCCGTGAAAACACACCGTGTTTCTCATAAAGGGCAACGGTCTTGTCACTGATCAAGACAGGAATCGCTTCTACCATGGAACGGATGTTGGGCAAGCCGCGCCGTTCAGCCTCGGCAATCCAGTCGTCCGCATAGTTGTTGCCGTCAAAGACGACCCGACCGTGTTCATTCACGATTTGTTTCAGGATCAGCCTGAGTTCGGCTTGGAAATCTGACGCTTTTTCCAGCCGGTCGGCGATCTGGGCCAGAGCTTCCGCCACTATCGTGTTCAAGACGATGTTAGGCCCGGAGATCGAGAGAGACGAGGGCACCATGCGAAATTCAAATTTGTTCCCGGTGAAAGCAAAGGGCGAGGTCCGGTTGCGGTCCGTGGAATCCTTGGCCAAGGCAGGGAGAGTTGTAACCCCTATAGTGAGGTGACCTCCCTGTTTTGAACTTTTCGGCCCGCCGTTTCCAAGTTGGGCGAAAACGTCGCTCAACTGCTCCCCTAAAAAGACAGAGATAATGGCGGGCGGAGCCTCATTCGCCCCCAAGCGGTGGTCATTGCCGGGATTTGCTGCCGCAACCCTGAGTACGTCGGCATACTCATCGACCGCCTTGATGACGGCGCAAAGGAAAGAAAGAAATTGGGCATTGTCATGGGGCGTGCGTCCCGGATCCAGTAGGTTAAGCCCGTCATCTGTGGTCATGGACCAGTTGTTGTGCTTGCCGGAGCCGTTGACCCCTGCAAACGGTTTTTCATGCAACAGGCAGACCAGATCGTGCCTGAGAGCAACCTTTTGCAAGGTATCCATCACGAGTTGATTGTGATCAGTAGCAATGTTCGCCGTTTCGAAGACCGGCGCAATCTCATACTGAGCCGGAGCTACCTCCTTGTGCTGGGTCTTGGCCGGAATACCCAGTTTCCAAAGCTCGATATTTAGATCTTTCATGAATCGCGAGATCCGCTCTTTAAGGCTGCCGAAATAATGGTCCTCCATTTCCTGCCCCTTCGGCGCCGGAGCCCCGAAAAGCGTGCGCCCCGTCAGAAGAAGGTCCAGACGTTGCTCATAAAATTTCTTGTCAATCAGGAAATACTCTTGTTCCGGGCCAACCGTACTCTTGACCTGCTTGCTGGTCGTATTGCCAAAAAGACGCAGAAGGCGCAGCGCTTGCTTGGACAGAGCCTCCATCGAACGCAATAAAGGCGTTTTTTTGTCCAACGCTTCTCCGGTGTAGGCACAGAAGGCGGTGGGAATGCACAAGACAACGCCGCCCTCGTCCTCTTTAAGAAATGCCGGACTGGTGGCATCCCAGGCCGTGTAGCCGCGGGCCTCGAATGTGGCCCGAATCCCCCCGCTGGGAAAGGAAGAAGCATCCGGTTCCCCTTTGACAAGCTCTTTGCCTGAGAACTCCATAATGACCCGGCCGTCCGCTGTGGGGGAAATGAACGAATCATGCTTCTCCGCCGTAAGGCCGGTCATGGGCTGAAACCAATGGGTAAAATGGGTAGCGCCTTTTTCGATGGCCCAATCCTTCATCGCATTCGCGACCACTTCCGCCACGCTCGGATCCAGGGCCAGCCCCTCATCAATCGTCCGGCGCAAAGCCTTGTAAGTATTCTTGGGCAAGCGCTCTTTCATAACCGAATCATTAAAAACATTCACGCCAAAAAGATCCATCCCCATGTATCCCCTTTCACCTCATTATCCTTGAATCTTGCGCCATTTTTGGCATAATTAGCCTAGTAAAACAAACAGGTGCTCTTAAAAGATCCACTGGATCTTTTAAGAGCACCATTGCTCCCCTTCAAGCCTGATATTAAGATAACACATCCCGGTTTTTCTGGCAATACTTTCGCTCGGCGGTATACAATATATAATTTTGGATCTGTCGGGCGGCACCTAGATCTGAACGAGCTGCGGGCCCGCAGGACTCCGCTGCCGGGTGAAGGTCAATATGTCGCCAAATATTCGTCAATTTCCCATTGGTGCACGGCCAGGCGATAACTGTCCCATTCCTTCGTCTTGGCTTCCGTAAACCGTTGATAAATATGTTCGCCCAAGGCATCCTTCATGACACTGTCCTTGCTCAACTCAGTCAATGCTTCTTCCAAGCTGGCCGGCAAAGCATCAATCCCATGGGCCAGACGCTCCTCCCCGCTCATGGCAAAAATATTCAAATCGACGGCGGCCGGAGGGGTGAGTCGGCGCTTGATTCCATCCAAACCCGCTTTCAACTGAACCGCCAACGACAAATAAGGGTTGCCTGAGGGATCAGGGCTGCGCAGCTCAATCCGGGTTGAAGAACCGCGTTTCGCCGGGATCCGGATGAGCGGTGAGCGGTTCCGTCCCGACCAAGCGATATAGCAAGGGGCCTCATAACCGGGAACCAGCCGTTTGTACGAATTAATCGTGGGATTCGTGATGGCGGTGTAGGAGCGGGCGTGTTTCAATAAACCCGCGATATAGTAATAGGCGGTCGGGGAAAGCTCCAAGGGCCCCTGAGCATCGTAAAAAGCGTTCTTTCCCTTACTGAAAAGGGATTGGTTGGAATGCATGCCCGAACCGTTGATTCCCTGAAGCGGTTTGGGCATAAAGGTCGCGTACAGACCATGCTGCTGGGCCACCGTGCGGACGACAAAACGAAAGGTTTCAACCTTATCCGCAATATCCAGGGCATCCGAATACTTAAAATCAATTTCGTGCTGACCCGGCGCCACCTCATGGTGAGAGGCCTCAATCTCAAAACCCAGCTGCTCCAAGGTTAACACCATATCCCGCCGAGCGTTTTCGCCCAAATCCACCGGCGTCAGATCGAAATAGCTGGCCCGGTCATGCGTGACGGTCGTAGGCCGCCCCTCATTATCCGTGTGAAAAAGGAAAAACTCCAGTTCGGGGCCCACGTTGAGAGAATACCCCATTTCGGCGGCCTCAGCCAAGACCCGTTTTAAAGCGTTGCGGGGGTCTCCCGCAAAGGGTGTTCCGTCCGGATTGTAAACATCGCAAATTAAGCGGGCTACCGCCCCTTCTTTTGGCCGCCAGGGAAAAACGACAAAAGTATCGGGATCGGGGCGCAGATACATATCCGATTCTTCGATGCGAACAAAACCTTCGATGGAAGAACCGTCAAACATGAGTTCTCCTTCCAAGGCCTTCTCCAACTGTTCCACGGTAATAGCCACGTTTTTCAGAACACCGAAAATATCCGTGAACTGGAGCCTGATGAATTTTACCCCTTTTTCCGCCGCTTCTTTTAAGACATCTTCTTTCGTCACCAAGGCCTATGTATCCCCCTTCTCGTATGACATTCGGTTCCTGTCTTGCCGCCGGTCCCAATCTCAGCCGGTTAAAATTCTATGCCTTCTCGCGCGGGTATTCCTTTCTCATACGGATGTTTGATCTGAACCATCTCTGTCACTAGGTCGGCTGCGGCTATCAGAGTCTCCGAGGCATTCCGGCCGGTAAGAACGACCTCGACCCGGTCCGGTTTCTGACCTAAAAGGTGAAGTATCTCCTCTTCCGGCAAAAGCTCGAACCATATGGCGTTGACAACTTCATCCAAAACCACAATGTCCCATTCGCCGGACATGACAACTTCCACCGCTCTGGTCCAGGCCCGCCGGGCTTCCCGGATGTCTTCGTCGGACGCCTGTCCCTTCCTCACCCACCCGGCTGTGCCGAAGTGCTCCAGGCAGCATTCTGGTTCCAGGCGTTTGAAGCCGGCGAGTTCTCCGTAGTCGTCCCGGCCTTTCATGAATTGAATAATACAGACATGAAAACCGTGACCCACAGCCCGTACAGCCAAGCCAAAAGCGGCCGTCGTCTTGCCCTTACTATTCCCCGTATACAACTGAACCAATCCCTGTTTTAAACGCGACACTTACAACACCTTCTTGATCCATTGTTCCATCTGCGGATGAATATATGCCACCTGGAGCGAACCGGGAAGATCGGGAAACCTCCTCACGTTCTGCATCGCAAAAGCTAAGGCAAAGAAAAACTTAATACCCGACTTTTCGTCCGCCGCCCGCAGTTCGACTTTGTCGGGATAAAAATAGTAGGAAACACTTTCGTCCCGCCAGGTAATGTCCAAATCGCCCAGAGATACGCAAATGTTGCCAAATGGCTCCACTTTCACCGAACGTACTCTGACGTAGCCCAGCCTGAGGGATTCTGTCTCCAAGGCCACCAGCCAGCCGTTCAGCCACGCTTCCAAAAGATGCTCCACTATCAGGCGGGCCGGTGCGGAAACCTCCTCAATGGTGCGGCGGAGGCTGCGCAGGTCGGCCAGGTTATTTTCCAGCATGGCGACATGGACCGTGCGCACCTTGCCGATCCGCTTGAGGGCTTCTGCTAAAGCATAATGGACATCCTCCAAGCATTCAAGTACGACCGAATCCTCTTCGCGCACGTTATCCCTCCAGCATCATAATGTCCGAAACGCGATGATCAAAGCGTGGACCCTTACCCCACCGTGCTTAAAAGCGTAACACTTTAAACCGCAATACCCTAAATCGTGATACCTTAAGCGCAAAGCCCGTTTATAGTATTAGTATAGCATAGATTGGCATATGATACCCGTCTTTAAGATTTTTTGCGCACAATAACTTCCGTATCCTCGCTAACCCTCAGCCTATAAAGAACCTGGGATTCCTGCGACTCCAACGCTGTCAGTTTCGTGCGCAAAGCTTCAATCACCTGATCCTTGACCGCCAGTTCGTGAACCAGCTCTTCCAAGGCTTTGGCCACTTCGGCCATTTCCCCCGCGTTAATCCTGGGTCCTTCAGGGCCGGGCGAAGACCGATAACGGTACATCCTGGGCGAGCGGCGCGTTCCCATGTCGGTCACCGTCAATTTTCCGCCGTCTATTAAGTCGTCGATAGCTTTGTAGATCGTCACTAAGGAGAGCTTGGTTTCCCTGCGCAAATCCTCCATCGTGACTTGGATCTCGGAACTGCCGCGCATCGCAGTTTCCCGGACAAAAAAGTCTTCTACTTTGCGCAAAGTGTTCTCCTTAACCTTCCCCACTTGTCCACCCCCCGCACTTTAAGAATAAAGTTACCCCTGCCCTCGCTTTATTCCGCCACTTTCTTCATTTTACCGGAAAATGACCCATCTTCCCAGTACTCTCAGAACATTTCCCGAAATCACGTTTGCGGATAGGAGCAACACCGCTCAAACCCTCTTGGCGGGAACTCGAAGCCGCGGTCGGTCAAGCGGCCAACGCGAATGCCGTTGGGGCCTTCAATATTCTGCAAGGGTATCTTGATGTCAGCCTGTACCTCTTCCTTTCTTGCGCAGCAGGCGAGAAACGCGCTGGATGGCTGTTTCCAGTTCCCCACTGTCTAAACCGTTTTCACGGGCGATTTGTAAAGCCGTCCAGAAAGTCTCAAGTGCTTTGCGGTAATTATGATGTTTTTCATAAAAGAGGGCGAGACCTTGCCTTGCTTCCACCGCCGGAGAATCCGCCGCTGACAGCGTCTCTATCGCTTTCTCATGGTAGCCCAGAGCCTCTGTCCTGCGCTCGTCGAGATCAGCCAGCACGGCCAGGGTCTGAAAGATCTCCCCTGCTTTGTTATTATCCCCAAGAGCCTGGAACCGGTTCAGTGCTTGCAAAAAATACTTCTCCGCCTTGACCAGTTCCAGGTCCGTCAAGGCGATTCCGGCGAGACTTTGATACCGCAAAGCCAAGCCGATATCCTCTTTTTCATAAAGCTTAATAGAAAGTTCTATATACGCTTCCGCCTCGCTGCCGGCGCCAAGATTCTGTTCGATCTTACTTAAGAAATAACAAGATTCACTGGCCTCCGCCGGCATGTCGCACTTCAGCCACAGGGCAACGGCTCTGCGCAAGATTTCTTCGGCAAGCTCCATCCGGTTTTGGTCATAATAGATGAAAGCCATATATTGCAGGGCATTGGCCAGAGTGGCGGGGTCGCCAAGGCCGGCAAAAATCCGGCACGCCTCCTTGAACCAATCCTCCGCTTTTTTCTTGTCACCCCGGCGGTAGCAAATTTCCCCCATAAGTACCTTTAATTCCCCCTCCCCCTTGGGATAGCCGTAGCGATGACACAGGTCCTGGGCCCGGTCATAAGCCTTCAGCGCCTTTTCCCAAAGTTCGAGCTGAGCATAGGCCTGACCCAAATCGGAGTACAACATGCCCAGCCTTAGAGGAGGAGAAGTGGGCGGATATACGGAAATTGCCAGTTCACAGTACTGCGCGGCTTGGGCGAACGAACCCCTGCCCAAAGATACGCTGGCTAAGCCGGCCCAAGCCTCAGCCATGCCCTTAGCATTGTCCACCTTTTGGCAGATTCCCAAGGCCTGGCGAAACCCCGTTTCGGCACTCTCCAACTCCCCCAGTTTCACCCGAACGGTCGCCAGCAAGCGTACGGAAAAAGCCAGGACCTCCGGAGCTTCCAGCTGCTCAGCCGTCGAAGCCCCCTGTCTAAAAAAACTTTCCGCCTCTTTATACTCTGCCCGGCCCAAACGGCGGGTCCCTTCATCCATAACACGGCGCCAAAAGTCCAGTAGGTGTTCGTCCATCGCGTACCATCCCCTTCGCGTCTTCTTCAGCATATGCGGGGGACGGTTTTTCGGCACAAGACGAGCTTTAACTCAAGAAAGCTTGGAATCTAGACACCCGAGTCGAAATGTGGTAATCTGTTAGTTGAGGAGGTGTATCATCGTGAACGCGTACCGCTCAACCGAACCTTCTAATTACTGGATAACGGCGCTGAAAATCTGTATCTTGATCGTTGCGCTCCTCCTGTCCATTTTTGTTTTGGGCAAAGTCTTTTTCTGGCTCCTGGCGCTTGTTTTTGCCATCGTCAAAGTGGTCGCCTTCATTGCCCTTGTCGTTATTGTGGCACATTTGTTGCTCAAACTTCTCTTCGGCTTTGACCTTTATCACTTTGTTTTCGGTAATCGTTCCAGGCGTTAAGACCTTTTCGGCGCCACCGCCCCACCATTTGAGGAAAGATACAAAGCTGCGTTGCACACCAATTGTGACTCGTGCACACGATGATATATCCCGAAAGAAAAAGCACCCTCAAGTGGGTGTTCTTTTATTGCACTTTGCACTCAGCGCAAGACTCCCGTCTAAGCGGAACGAGCCGGTTCTTGCCAAAAATCATGCAACCGTGAATAGGCGCGCTTAGAACATGTTGCTTAAGTACCGCCAAGTCCCTATCGGGTCATGAACCGTGGGCACTCTGAATATGTTTTAGGCAAAGGGAGGAGTGCCCGATGAAAGTCATCATAATGCGCCGCCCGCCCTGGCGCAACCTCGTCCTCTGGGGAGTTCTGCTTTTTGTCTTCCTGGCTTATCGCGACAATGTCATCTCAGTCTTTTCCGGGAAGCTCAAGCCGATTTATTCCGCCAACGTTACTACCAAGGCCGTAGGTCTTACTTTTGACATCAGTTGGGGAGAAAAAACTGCCCTTCCTATCCTGGATATACTGAAACAAGAAGGCGTGCATGCCACATTTTTCCTCTCCAGCCCCTGGGCGGAAAAACATCCTGAATTGGTCAAACGCATGGTGGCCGATGGTGACGAGATCGGTTCCCACGGCAACCGGCATATCGACTTAAATACCCTGAGCCCCGAGGAAATCGCCAAAGAGATCACCTCGGCTCAGGCCGTTCTGGAAAGAATCTCGGGACAAAAAGTCCGCCTCATCCGCGTTCCCAACGGAGCCTACGACAACAAAGTCATCAGCGTTGCCGACCGCCTGGGCTACCGAGTCATTCAATGGAGCGTCGATTCCCTGGACTGGAAACGCCCCGGTCCGGCCGCCGTCGTTAACAACGTACTCAACGGAATCCGTCCCGGCGCTGGGGTAAAGCCCGGTTCGATCATCCTTTTCCATGCCTCCGATTCCGCTCCCGACACGATCAAAGCATTGCCGGAAGTCATCAAAGCTTTGAAAGCAAAAGGATATGTCCTAATGCCGGTCGGGCAGCTTTTGTCCGAAGCAACCGGCACCTGGCCACCGGAGAGCAACCTTAAAGAAAACGGCAACCCGCCCAAGGCAGACAACACTCCGGCTGGAAACACTGACAAAACCCAGCCCGGGGTGCCCTCCCCTTGAGAGCCGCTGGGCTCACTTAAATTATTGTCTTGGCGAGGGGTGAACTCTTAATGCCCTTTCCAGGAGGCAAACCCTTCGCCTACCACTTCCGGAACTTCCGAAACCGTTAAAAAGGCCTCGGGATCGAGCTTATGGACAATTTCTTTCACCTGGGTCAGTTCGGTACGGCCGACGACACAGTAGACAACCTTTTTTGCTTCACCGGAATAGGCTCCTTCCGCTTGAAAAAGAGTGACGCCTCTCCCCAGTTTTGCCATAATTTCCCCTGCCACGGCGCCGGGTTCTCGCGTAATCACCATCACTGCCTTGGAATGACTCATCCCTTCCTGGACCAGATCAATAACCCGGGTGGCGATAAACATATAGATTGCCGCATACATGGCGGCTTCCGGGCGAAAGAGTATGGCCGTCGCCGTAAAAATAAGGGCATCCATGCCCAGCAGGATTTGCCCCACGCTGAGCGGCGTCGTACGGCTGAGAAACACCGCCAAAATGTCAGTTCCCCCCAAAGACCCCCTGGAACGAAAGATAACCCCCATCCCCACCCCGGTCAGAACACCGCCGAAAATAGCGGACAAAAGGGTATCTTTCGTCAACACCGGCATGTGGGTCGTGACTTGCAAAGTCAAAGACAAGAGCCCCACGCCCCAAAAGCTCAGAATCAAGAACTTCCTCCCGACCAATTTTAAACCCAGCACGAACAGGGGAACATTCAAAATGAAGACGACCCAACCCACGGGCCATTGATACAAATAGTGCAGGATAATCGCTATTCCTGTCACTCCGCCGTCTGCGATCCGGTTGGGAATAATAAAGGTATTCATACTAATCCCGACGACAACAGCCCCAAAAGTGACCCCTAAAAAGTACTCAAGTGTTTTCCAGGAAAAAGCGTTTCTTAACCTCTGCCGGAACACCTTCGGTCCTCCTTGTCACTCGTTTTCCCCTTCGGCCGGTGCCCCTTTATGCGGTAGATGGGGGCCGGGGCGGGTATCTCATCCGCTTTCATTATGTACCATCGGGCAGCATTCGGCAAGAAGACCGTATCGGCGGCGATCAGAGGTCCACGTGGTCGGGGCAGCCATTTTCTTCATTCGCGACGGGGGCGATATCTTGAGCGGGGCCGGAGTCAAGTCGTGGCAGATGCTTTACGCCCGATAACTCAAAACGGTCTTCCTGAACTTTGTTCAGAAAGGCCGCCGGCTTCTGGGTAATATACCCGTATTACATCATCTTTCTTTAAAACACAAAAAACCAAAACACAAAACGACTCTTCCACATTTTTGAAGAGCCCCCTCGATCGCCCCGTTCTTTTGACCATGGAAGTTGGGAGCCATGCCCTGAAACCCTCGCGGTGACAATGTGGTGCGCCCGGCAGGATTTGAACCTGCGACCTCCGGCCTCGGAAACCGTCACTCTATCCACTGAGCTACGAGCGCTTAAACGCCTATCCTTTTAACCCGCTCCATTACTTTACTAAAATCAACTGTGTTTGTCAAGAGCCCTGGGCGTTATGGACGCCGCTCACACGACCACTTCCACCGGTCAGGCCGCGGGTTCAACCATTGAGCAGGAAAATAGTGATCTGTCCAAGAAAATCTGTTAATATAAATTGGTAACGGAACAATGTTCCTCTTATGGGAACGGTCACACCGGTATCATACTGTGACGGACTTAGCAATGCGGCACGAGCTGCCAAGCTCACAAAAAGTCACACATTGGGGGAAATAGCCATAAACAAGGGATCAGAGCGTTTGCAAACGGTTGACAGAGCCTTAATGGTGTTACTGGCCTTCACGAACGAGAAGCCCGTTTGGGGCATAACAGAACTCAGCCAAGAATTCGGACTAGCCAAAAGCATAATCCATCGTCTGCTGTCCTCGCTTCAGCACTATGGTTTTGTAGAGGCAGACCCCGTGACGAGGAAGTACAGCTTAGGCCCCAAAGCTCTCGTGCTCGGACGCATAGCCGCCAATCAAATGTCCCTGCGCAAGGTTTCCCTGCCTGTGATGCAGAACCTGGCGGATCTTTCGGGAGAATCGGTGATTCTGACCATTCAGGACGGGATGTCCGGGGTAGCTATCGAAATTGTCGAAGGAACCCAAGCTATAACCTGGAAAACATCCTTGGGCAACAACTTACCGCTCCACTGTGGGGCCTCTAAAAAAATACTCCTAGCTTTTCAGCCACCCGAATTTATTGAGCAGTACCTGAAAAGTGAGTCCTTGGTCAGGTTGAGTGATCAGAAACTCATGCAGGCGGAAGCACTTCGAGAAGAACTGGCTTATATCCGCGAGAAGGGGATTGCCGTCACTTTTGGTGAAGTCGACCTGGGAGTCACAGCCTTGGCCACACCCATCTTCAATGAACATAGAAAGATTATCGCCGGTTTGAGCATCGGTGGACCCTCGTTCCGCTTCACTCCGGAAAACTTAGCAACTTTGTCTCAGCTGGCCAAACAGGCCGCCGCAACAATTTCCGATAAATTAGGCTGCATTAGCAAGAAGTAGATCTGTTCGACCATTGGGCGCGTAAATTTTATGTCCCAAAATGGCGGAACACCATTCCATATTGCGGAATCAGTTATTCCGGAAAGCCTTCCCGGCTATTGATATTAATACCAGAGCCGGGTTACCAAACCAGGTGAGTTGGACCCGATGGAAAGGGGGTGCGACTAATGCCCGGGATCTGAGTATCGGCTGGAGAATTGTCTTTCTGAATGTTCCCGCATGTCCGTCAAAGCCAGTCCTCACACGTGCTTTTCTACTCTAGTGATTCAAGACAATGTCTTAAGGGAGTGGTTCTTAGAAACCTATTCCAGGGAAGATCCGCTCAGGAGACCCTATTTGAAAAGCCTATCTGGAAATTAGAACCTATAAAATTAGAACCTTTTAGAAAGGAAGAAGAAGTGAATGGCTATCACCACACAGACAATACAAGACGGGGGCGTTCCGAAGAAAACGCAAAGGAATATATTAATCATCGTTACTCTCGGCTGGGTTTTGGACGCTTTTGACTATCTGATGTTAACTTATATCGCAATCGATATAATGAAAAATTTCAACGTTACAGCCGCGGTGTTTGGCTCCGTTATCTCCGTCACAGTCCTAGCCAGATTGTTCGGCGGGGCACTCGGCGGAGTCTTCGCTGACAAGTGGGGACGTCGCATACCCTTGATTACATCCCTCCTCTGGTACGGAATTTTCCAGTTTATAACCGGACTTTCACCCACCTTCACTCTTCTCTATCTTTTTAGATTCCTATTCGGACTGGGCATGGGATCAATGTACTCGATCGGAGTACCCCTTTTGATGGAAACGGTACCGTCTAATAGAAGGGGGCTTGCCTCCGGCTTAGTCGAGATAGGTTTCCCGGTCGGCGGTATTCTAGCCAGTCTCCTTTACGCTGCCATATATTCAAATGGTGGCTGGCGTCCTATGTTTTACATTGCCGCTATTCCGGGTATTATACTCGGTATTTATGCATTGTTCACGTTACGGGAATCAAAAGCCTGGCTGGAAAAGCGGAAACAAGAACAAGGTATTAATAAAATACCGATTATAAATCTCTTCAGCGGACGGCAACTCTGGGATACCGTGCACTCGATTCTGGTCAATACCGGCTTCCTCGTCTTGTATTATTCCATTGCCGCCTGGTATCCGACGTTCTTAAAAGAACAACATCATTTCAGCGTTGGTATGGTGAGTTTGATTACCATTTTATTGAACTTAGCCGCTGCCATAGGCAGTATAGTTTTCGGTTTCTGGTCAGACAAGATCGGCAGGCGTTGGACCATCACGATTTCCGCCGTTGGCAGCATGCTTGGCGCGCCTTTGTTTGTCATCCTCCATAATACTGGACTCTTAGTTATTGGGGCAGTTATCATTGGCTTTTTCGGCCCCGGGGGGGTTTGGAGCGTGAATGCCTCCTATACGGCAGAGCACTTTCCCCTGAGCATGCGCTCCGCCGGCCACGGTCTTACCTACAACGGGGGAAATTTCCTCGGGGGTATGCTCACTCCTGTTATCATCGGACTCTTGTCCGTCCAATACGGGTTTGGCGTCCTGATGACTGTGGGCGTTTTGAGTTCAGCCGTATTCCTCATCATTATGACCTGGATCTGGCGGGAAACACGAGACATGGACATGTCACTTTAAGACATAGCCCGTGCTACCGGTGAGAGAAATACCCCAACACTAATCGTGTCGGGATGGGAAAGGGGTCGTCTTCAGTGTATGCGCCGTTAGAGGGAATAAAGATTTTGGACATATCCAGGGTGTTGACCGGTCCGTTTTGTACTATGCTCTTAGGAGATTTAGGAGCGGAAGTACTCAAGGTCGAAATGCCGGTAAAAGGCGACGAGACCAGAGCGTGGGGCCCACCCTTTGTTGCAGGCGAAAGTTCCTATTACCTGAGTATCAATAGAAATAAACGGAGCATAACCCTGGATCTGAAAAGCGAAAAGGGAAAGGAGATCTTGCTCAAACTGGCCTCAGAATCCGACGTCATCGTCGAAAATTTTCTGCCGGGCACGGTCGGCCGTCTGGGCATTGACTACGAAGCGGTGCGCCGGGTTAATCCGGAAATCATTTACTGTTCAATATCAGGATTCGGTCAGGATGGACCCTTTAAGAGCGTCCCGGCCTACGATCTGATGATGCAGGGCCTGGGAGGACTCATGTCCATCACCGGAGAAAAAAACGGCGCGCCGGTCCGCGTTGGGGTGGCTCTCATTGATATCGGAGCCGGCATGTACGCAGCCTTAGGCATCATGTCCGCTCTCATGGTCAAAAAGGCAACCGGGAAAGGGCAGTATGTCGACATTTCCCTTCTGGATACCGAAACATCTTGGCTTACCTACATGGCCACAAATTACTTTGCCACGGGAAAAGACCCAATACGCATGGGTTCCGCCCATCCCACCATCGTTCCCTATCAAGCTTACCCGGCCAAGGATCAATACTTCGTCTTGGCCGTTGGCAATGACGCCATCTGGCAGCGCTTCTGTACGGCCGTCGGGCTGACTTTGGAGAACGATCCGAAATTTATCACCAATACGGACCGGGTTCAGAACCGCGAGAGCCTCAATGAAATCCTTTACAAACTGTTCCTGGAGAAAAATGCCCAAGACTGGATCAATCTTCTGCAAGCCGCCCGCGTACCCTGCGGACTGGTTAATACGATTTCCCAAGTCGTGAATCATCCTCAGACGCAACACCGTCAAATGGTCGTGGAAATGGGACACCTCAAAGCCGGCAGAATTAAAGTCCTGGGCAATCCGATTAAGCTTTCACGTACCCCACCCCAGTATCGTCTGCATCCCCCCTTGCTCGGACAACACACCGAGGAAGTGCTGAGGGAATTGGGATACTCCGATGAGCTCATCACCGAACTGCGCAGCAAAGGTGTCATTTAGCTCTCCCAGGAACTTGACCCTCCCCGTTATAACTTGGCCCCCCAATAAACCAGCCCGTCATCGAACTCACGCAGCTCAAAGGATTTACGCAACCCCAACCTTATTACCTAGCCATTGTTTAAGGACCACCGCTGCGGGTGGTCCTTAAACAATCCCTATAACTCCAAGATGAGCCCTTCCCTCGGTTCTCCTTCAGGTAGCAGAATCTCCGCCGCCTATGCGTTGGCTAAGAGGCGGTGGCTTCATGGAGAATATCGCCGATCCTTCGCGCATGTGATAGACTGCTCCGGGTGCTCTTAACGGTTGGGGGCTTCTCCCAAAGCCACACCCGAAATAATCAGCTTTTGGATATTAGATGTTCCTTCCACGACCTGGAAGGACTTGGCGTCCCGCAGATAACGCTCCACCGGGTATTCCGAAGAATAGCCAAAGGAACCGAGAATCTTCATGGCTTCGTTTGCAATGTGCACGGCAGACTCCGCGGAAAAATACTTGGCGATGGAAGTTTCGAACTGATTGGGCAAACCCTGATCTTTGAGCCACGCCGCCCGGTAGACCAAGAGTTGAGCGGCATGGTGTTCCGCCGTCATTTCGGCAATAGAAGACTTGATCATTTGAAAGGCGCCGATTTTCTGCCCAAATTGCGTCCTTTCATTCGCGTACTGAACCGCCGCCTCCAGAGCCGCGCCGCTCACACCGATGGCTCCGGCGGCACAACTGATCCGAGTGTTGTTCAACTGCCACATGCAGATCTTAAACCCGTCACCCACGTTCCCCAGCACAGAATCTTTTCCAATCTTGGCCCCATCAAAGACGATTTCACCCGTCGGTGCGTTGGCCAACCCCATCTTGGTCGTAATGTCGCGAACGGTAATTCCGGGCGTTTCCTTTAAATTCACGATGAAACAGGTAATCCCTTTGTGTTTCTTGCTCCGATCCGTATAGGCATAGAGCAGGCCATAATCCCCGTAAGACGCTTGCGAAATCCACATCTTGCTGCCATTGATTTCCCAATGATCCCCACGGTCCGCCGCCGTCGTCTGCATGCTGACGACGTCTGAACCGGTATTGGCTTCGGTAATGGCAAAAAAACCAAGCTTCTCTCCGCTGACCCAACCGGGCAGATACCCAGCTTTTTGCTCCGCTGTGCCGAATTGATTGACCGTCAGCGCCGGACCAATGTTTTGCATGTTCAGGGGCAGCCGCCAGGAGGCGTTGAGTTTAGCCAGTTCCTCGCCTATGAGTACGGATTCAAGGATTCCCATGCCGTTTCCCCCGTACTCCTCCGGAATCGCACAACCGAGAAAACCGGCGTCCCCCATTTTCTTGACGATTTCCGGACGGAAAACGTGGTTTTTAAGATCCTCCTCCATCGTGGGGCGTATTTCCCGCTCGGCAAACTTGCGCACCGCGTCCTGTAACATCTTCTGCTCTTCCGATAAGGTAAATTCCATTATCGCTCCCCCTCTTTTTGAACTAATGGGTCCCCTGGGCCTAGGAATATTGGTGCCCAAAATTTATCCCTGATCCTCGGCGAAGGTCCCTTTTTAAGCTATTAATACATCCGTAAACTCGTCCAGCTTAAGCTAAAATCAACAAATTAATTGGCTAATTCATCTTTAGTCAAATAAGCTCACTTTCCTTGGAAAACCGGAGGCCGTTTCTCGGTCAGTGCCACTAGACCCTCGCGGTAATCCTCAAGTTCAGTGACGATGGCCATTTGAGATGAAATCAAATCCAGAGCCGTGCGCAAATCCTGGGTTCGCTGCGCGGAATAGACCGCCCGTTTAATCATGCGTACAGAAACCGGAGGGGACTGGGCAATTTTCCCTGCCAAGGCCAGAGTGCTCTGTTCCAGTGCTTCATCAGGCACCACCCTGTTGACCAAGCCCATTGCCGCGGCTTCCGCGGCGGTCACAAAATCACCGGTCCATAATAGTTCTAAAGCTCTAGCCGTACCAATCAAGCGCGGCAGGAAAAATGCGCCTCCATCACCCGGCACGAGGCCAACTTTGACATATCCGGCTGACAATTTGGCGCTCTCAGCCGCCAAACGCAAATCACACATCAAGGCCATGTCCAGACCGGCCCCCACCGCTGCACCTTGAATCCCACAGATAACCGGTTTGTCCATCCTCTCCAGCGTAAGGGCCACTTTATGAATGTGCTGTGTTAAGGAGTGCTTACGATCCAGCGCTTTGGGCCCCCAGCTCTCGCCTTCTTCGTCCCCGGCAATAAACCCTCTGCCCGCCAGCATGGTCTTAGTATCCCCTCCGGCACAGAACGCTTTTCCCCTGGCTGTCAGGACCACGACCCTAATTTTAGGATCCTCCTCAGCATCCGCCAAGGCCTTAGCCCATCCCCGGATCATCGGCAAAGAAAAGGCATTCAAGGCCTCCGGCCTATTCAGAATAATTCTGGCGATGTAACCTTGTTTCTCATACAGCAAATGTTGGTTAGTTTCGGCCATGTTATTTTTCCTCCCTTTGCTCTCTAGCACCCAATTTCGTCCCAAAATCCCATATCCCCGGCCAAACCATGCTTTCCTCAGTGTCGGAAAACAACCTCGGCACAAGTTTTAACCGAGGCCGGCTCCTCAATTTTCCACGTTCCGTTAACTGGAACTGTGTTCCGCTTAGGGCATATGTTTATTTTAACCTCTCACCACATTTTGTGCCAGAGTTTGGCGCCGAGTCGCCGAAAAATCTCATTAAGCAGCCGATATCCCTAGGCGGACGGTAAGAAAATATTCAGTCAACATCTTGGTTCACATCTTAGTTAACATCTTGATTGACATTTCAGTATACAAGTACGTATACTAAGGCAAAGAAATGGTCATGAGCGGTCCGTTCCGAAAACACAGTGAAAATGCGATCAATGCGACCGGGAGTTCCGGACTCGCTTACAAGGCACACTTTAGAAAAAAACTCGGCTTCCGCCGGGCCTTTTGGCGAAGCCACCAGCCGACCGAGGAGGCGTTATCATGTCCACAACCATAAGAATCAATTCCTCTACATTACAGGTGTTAAAGCAGATCGCCCTGCAAACCGGAGAACCTACGCAAACCACCTTAGACAAAGCCATAGAAGCATACCGCAGGCAGGTTTTTCTGCAACAGGCAAATAATGCCTTTGCAGAACTGCAAAAAAAGCCCGAGCTATGGCAAGAGGAATTGTCTGAACGCCAGGAATGGGAAACAACCTGTAACGATGATTTATGGGAGGATAATCGATGAATCCCAGGCGCGGAGATGTTTGGTTGGTTAATTTAAACCCTGTTCGAGGACATGAACAGTCTGGTACAAGGCCCGCTTTGATTTTCTCTGTCGATTTATTTAACTGCGGTCCCGCCGGGCTGGTAGTTGTCCTACCTATAACGACCCGGTCCAAAGGGATACCCTTTCATGTTGAGGTCCAGCCGCCGGAAGGTGGTTTGACATCAACCAGTTATGTCAAGTGTGAGGACATACGCTCTGTTTCTAAGAATAGACTGGCCAACAGGCTGGGAGCGCTGTCCCCTGCTGCCATAGAACTTGTGGAGGACAGAATCCAAATATTATTGGGTCTGTGAGAATCATCAGATCACAGTCCTCGTACCTAAGACGGGCAGTGAATCCCAGCCAAGCAGCCAGGGCATCCCAAGAAGACTTTCGGTGTCTTAAGAAGACTTTCGGCATCTTAAGAAGACTTTCGGTACCTAAAGACGCTTTCCCTTTCTTCGGCGACAAGTTCTCCCCGATGAACCATGTACACTAAATGGGCCGCTGTCTCGGCCATGGCAAACCTCACCTCATGTGCACTCAAAGCGTCGCCAAAAACCTGGCGGCAGACAGTGTACACGGTTGTCTCCCCGCTTACCAGCCCTTTCATTAGATTCAGTCTTTCTTGATGATGGGTGAGCAGTTCATGAATCCGCTCTCTCACGTTCTTAAAGGGCTGACCGTGAGCGGGAAAGTCCAATTCGACAGGCAAGCGAAGGCTGTCCCGTAACGACTGCAGATAGTCGGCCAGCGGATCCGGGCTGCCGCCCGGCCAGAGACTGATATTCGAAGTGATCTTTGGCAGCAGGTGATCACCGGAGAGCAGAAGACCGAACTCTTCATTCAGGTAACAAATATGCCCGTCCGCATGGCCGGGGGTCAGAATCGTCCGGTACTCAAAATCGCCCAATCTCACCCTACTGCCGCCTTCCAGCGTACTGAACCGCGGCAGTGGATCCGTCCCGGCCGCCAACGTATGCATCGTCAAAGTGGCTTCTTTGGTTATAGGGGCCGGCATGCCGTTGGCCTTAAACATTGCGCTGACCGCATCCACCATTTTCTGACTTTTGTCCCGCCATATCCTGTCAACGGCTGCCTTATCCACGGTACTGATGAACACCGGAGCCTGCGTCAGACCCTGCAGCCAACCCGCGGCTCCGAAATGGTCCGGGTGAGCATGAGTGATGTAGATCCCCAAGACATCCCGCGCTGCGATGTTTTCTTCCTTCATAAATCGCTGCCAGACTTGCCGACTGGGTTCTGTGTTTAAGCCTGTGTCGACCAACCACCAGCCCTCTTGGCCTTTGATCGCGTAACTGTTGACATGGTTCAGCCGAAAAGGCAGAGGAAGCCTGATTTGGTAAATTCTCAGTCCTTCGTGTACCAGCATGAGCAAACCTTCTATCTTTTTTTTAATCTATAATCACTCTTTATCTTCCGTTTCCATCTCAATGCCAAACATCCCGGCCAGATCCCCGTTATCGATAATCCGCCCGCTCTTGCGGCCTGATTTCTTAAGCAGGGTCTCTGATTTGCGCACAATTGCCTGGGTGACTAGTTCTTCAACCTTCAGATTGCGCAAGACGAAAAAGAGAGCGGGATCCTCGTCCAAGCGGACACCGACGCCATAAAGCACTGCCGCTACATGCTTGCACATCGTCGCCCAATCCGGACAGCTGCAACTCAGTGATATTTCTTTGGGAGCCGGGAACAATCCCTTCCCCTGGACCGTAAACAATTCGGCCAGCGCTTTGGGAAACTTGCCTGCCAGCAGTTCGGGCAAGGAATCTATTTTACCTTCACAAGCCGAGGTAATGGCCAGCCAATTGCGCTTGCTCAGAGGTTGAACGGTGATTTCGACCCGATATGGCTTGGCTGAGCTTCCCTGGACGAGAGCCGCGACCTTACCCGGCGCGATCCGCAAATCCAGTACGGCTCCGCGGCGAACATAGCTGCGTCCTCTTCCCAGGCGGTTGGCATAATCTGAGTAACTTTCCAGGTTGTCGTTCCAGGCTTTGCCCCACCACGTCCGGGCCAGTTTCCGACCTTCTATGATGACTGGGGCAATCTCCGGATTTTTCTTCCTCAGCTTCTCCAGACTCTTTTGCGCCTTGGCTCGTTTTTCCGCGACCGAGACATATTGCGGGAATCCATAGTAAGCCACCGCTATACCTCCTCCTCGCCCAAAACTCTCACGCTTTGAGAGTCTGACTCCCACGCCCCTTTGGCAACGCCATACCCCGAGGGCATCAGAGTTGTTCCTGAATCACACCCCCGCCGCTCCGTAACGCAGCCGAACATCCCTTCAGGCCCTTGTTGATCCGCCGCTCCGCTCAAAATGATCCTCCTAACTCAGTCTGAACAACTCCATCAATTCCCGATTGTCCATTCCCGTAAGCCAGTTTTCCTGGATGTCCGGAATAATCTCCTGGGACAATTTGCTCTTCTCCTCGATCAGTAAATCGATTTTTTCTTCGATTGTCCCTTTAGTTATAAACTTATGGACCACGACATTTTTTAGCTGCCCGATCCGGAAGGCCCTGTCCGTAGCCTGATTTTCCACCGCCGGGTTCCACCAGCGGTCAAAATGGATAACATGGTTGGCTGCAGTCAGGTTCAAGCCCACACCCCCGGCTTTAATCGAAAGGACGAGGAACGGCACATATTCCGGGCCCTGGAATTTCTCCACAATCTGCTGCCTTTTGCTCACAGGGGTTTCTCCGTGCAGAACAAGCCCTTGATGCTGGAAGACCCTCGCCAGGAATTCTTGCAGCGGTCCGGTAATTTCTTTGAACTGAGTAAACACCAGGACCCTTTCTCTTTTGTCATAAATCGTTTCGCAGATTTCCCGCAGCCGGGCATATTTCCCGCTCTCGCTTTCCGCATAGAGATCCTGCCCCAGATATTGATCCGGATGGTTGCAAATCTGTTTGAATTTGAGAAGGGAAGCCAGGATCAGCCCTTTGCGCTCGATCCCCGGTCCGCCCGCTTCAAGCTTTCTTTTTATTTCCCGGACCAGGGCGTTGTAAAGGGCCGCCTGCTTTTTCGTAAGCGCGGCAAATGCTTTCATTTCGATCTTTTCCGGCAAATCAGCGATTATCGTTTTATCCGTCTTTAACCTTCTGAGGATGAAGGGGCTGACCACTTTTTTCAGCCGGGAATAACCTGCCCGGCTTTCCTGTAGTTTTTTGGCAAAATCGGAAAACTCCTTGGCACTTCCTAAAAGCCCTTTGTTTAAAAAGTCGAACAGGGACCAGAGATCGGTTAGGCGGTTTTCAACCGGCGTCCCGGTGAGGGCTATTCTATGAGCCGCTTTGATTTTTTTCACCGCTCTGGTCTGTTTAGTTCCGGGGTTCTTAATCGCCTGGGCTTCATCCAGGATCAGGGAATCCCAGGTCACCTCTGCCAGCCAAGCATAGCGTAAGAGCATGCCATAAGTCGTGATAAATATATCATATTTCCTGAGAAAAGAGGAGATGTCCGCGCCGTCCGGCAGTTTCTCCCCGGAAGGGTGCAAAATACAGTATGTCAAGGAAGGGGCAAATTTGCCAATCTCCTTCACCCAATTGGCTATCAGGGACGCCGGCACGACTAACAGGGCCTTTTCCGTTTCTTCCGCCTTGTCGCGCTTCTGCGTCCGCAGATAGTTCAAAAGCGCGATCACTTGGATCGTTTTGCCCAGTCCCATATCATCGGCCAGGCAAGCTCCCAGTCCCAAAGACTTCATGAAATTCAGCCAGGACAGCCCTTTATCTTGGTAGGTCCTCAGTTGAGCCTGAAAATCCCCCCCCGCGGCTATAGGTTTTATTTCTTCCGGACGCGTCAACCGGGTCACGACCGTGCTCAGCCACTCCCCGTTGCTTATTTCCAATTCGCAGGCTTCCTGGGGAACGTTTAGGATTTTGGCGGCTTGCAGTTGAAAACGCATAGCTTCCACCAGGGTCAGATCCGTTTTGTCCTTGAGCTTGAGGGCCCGTTCATAAGCCGCTAAGGTTTGTTTCAGTTTTTCGTGGTCCACTTCCACCCATTTGCCTTTGATAAAGGCCAGCCCCTCCGTTTCGGAAAGCAGCTGTCGTAATTCCTCAACCGTCATCTCTTCTTCACCCAAGGATAATCGGGCGTCAAAGTCGATCAAAGCCTCAGCCCCCAGACGGGAAGGGACTTTATTCCCGATGGTCACTGATAGGCGCAAGGAATTCGCTTTGGTCTTCCACCAGTTAGGCATGCGGCACAGAATCCCCGCGCCTTCATAGAGCGGGATTTCCCGCAGAAATGTATACGCTTCGACGCCGCTCAGGCCGAGTGGGTGAAATATCTCCCCGGAGTCCACAAAGTCGGCAATCAACTCGCTTTTTTCCGCCGCCTTATTCACCGTTGCGAGAAGCTCCAGCAGTTTCTTGTTATCTTCCTTGTACTGTACCAAGGCATTTTTTAGCGGCAGATGCTTTGATTTTCCCTTTTGGCCCGCGCCGGAAGAGTAGGTAGCCAGAAACGCAAAGGGATAATCCCCTTCCTTGCTTTCCACCAGATGAAAGAAAACCCGCCCCACAGGCTGTATCCCCGGGCTCTGGGCGGCAAAATATTGGGCGACGCTCCCCCGGTAAGTCTTGATTTCTCCGCAAAACACCTCATTCATTTGGCGCCAAAGCGTCTCCAGCCAATCCGGATTCAGATTCTCCGCGCCGTTCATATAGGGGGCATCCCCTAACATCCGTTCAATGTCTTTCCCTTCCGATTCAATAACTGCCTGCTCTCTTAAGAACTCCAGATCCGGAGTTTGGGCAAGCGCTTTGACAAAAGAAGCAGCCAAGGCTTTGAGAAAACGAAGGGAAGCGGACAGTGGTGCCGTTGGCTCGGCAAAGCCGAGAAAAAGGAGAAATCTCTTGGGATCCTCCCGGTATTTTTCGTACAATTCTTCCTGCCAAAGTATTTGCCGGTTGTCGAGTTCGTCTCCCGCTATCTCCCAGTCCAGTTCGAATCCTTCCTGCCGGATTAATACGATCAGTTCTTTAGTTCCGCTCGCCAAAGAATCCACCCTTCCAAACTCAGCCCGATACCCATAAAACCTTTTCTACCTGAACATTTTTTCTACGTTTGAGCTCGCGATAGCAAAAATTCCGAACCCCATGATAACGAGGGCAGACAATCTGCCCCTCCTTCTACCTTCGGGCCGAAGCATCAATGACGTGCTCCGGAAACACAGGAGGTATCGGCGTCTCTTTAGGCGTACTCATCACGATGGCAGTTCGGGTTCTTGCGACACCGGGTATGCTTTTGAGCTCATCACTCACCACACGTTCCAAATCTCGTGTTCCTCTGCACCGTACTTTTAGCAAGTAATCATGCTCGCCGGCCACATGGTGGCATTCCTGCACCTCTTGCATTTCCGCCATCTTTTCTAAAAAAGGCTGGCGGTGTTCCGGACGTTCCAAGGTAACCGCAACGAAAGCCGTCAGACCACAGCCGACGGCTTCGGGATCGACGACAGCGGCAAAACCCTTAATTATCCCTTGCTCCTCCAGACGATGCACACGTTCTGCTGCGGCGGGGCTCGACAGTCCAAGACAAACCGCAAGGTCTGCCCATGATATGCGGGCATTTGCCGTCAATTGGGAAATAGCCTTTAAATCGATAGCGTCCAAGCCGTCTCACCTTTGTTTCCTTTGTTTATGTAGCTATTATACTTCCTATTTAAACAAATTGCAAGCAAAGAAGACTCGGCTGGCGCCAAACCACCCCTAACGTCCTTTAAACTCGGGTTTTCTCTTTTCCCCAAATGCCTTTACGGCTTCCTGAAAATCCTCAGTCCCGCCGCTCAGGGCATGATAGGAAGCTTCCAATTCCAGAAAATCGAGCAAGTTGAAATTCAGGCTCTTATTCAGCATTATCTTGGTCAGACCCAGAGCGCGCGTCGGACCGTCAGCCAAACGCCGGGCGAGTTGCCAGGCCGCAGCCGGCAGTTCCCCGTCCGGCACCACTTTACTCACCAGGCCGAACTCCCGGGCCATCTCAGCACCGAAACTGTCGGCTGTCAAGGTGAAGAGTTTGGCCCGGTTGAGACCAATGGCTCTGGGAAGCAAATACCCGCCGGCAAAATCAGGTGTTAACCCGAGTTTGAGAAAAGAAAGCGCAAAATCCGCTGATTCGGCGGCTATGAGAATATCCGCCGCTAAAGCGATACTTAACCCGGCCCCGTAGGCATAACCGTTGACAGCCGCAATCACCGGCTTCTCGAGATTGATGAGCTCGAGCAACCAGCGGTAGACGGTTTTCAGGGCCTCCCGTCGGCCGGAGGCCCCCTGGCTTAAGCGCGCCAGCATGCCTTTGATGTCTCCGCCGGAGCAAAAAGCCCGGCCTGCCCCGGTCAGGATAACGGCTCGCACCCCCTCATCATCGCGGACCCGCACGACAGCTTCTCCTAAGTCCCTGCTCATATCAAAATCGAGAGCGTTCAAGACTTCCGGTCTATTCAAAGTAATAATGCCGACTCCTTCCCTTTTTTCCAGGGTCAAAGTGGTAAACTTCGTTAACTCCATTGACTCCATTCACTCCTTCTCTCCAGGTTCTTCGGGACGCCTCACGCGACTTAGTCCCCATCAAATCCTCCGCCCGGCCGACCGTCGATTCGAGCCTGCCCTCATGGCGTAGATCCACACTGCTAACTCAGGTATCCGCCGCCCTGACACATTGCTGAGCAAAAACCCGCCCGCCTCACCTTTCGTCCGGAATCCCAAAAACGCCGGACCTACAACGTCCAGTGGTCTAAATCGAATTCCTCTTTCCCCTTGTAACGGTTAAAAATATAGTGGCGATATTTGATATATTCCGCCTCATCCACGACGATCCCTTCCCCGCGCAGAATTTCGGCAAACTGTTTCATGTCCGGCGGGCAGCCTTTTACAGCAATGGCATGTTTGATCCGGGAATTCCCTTGATTCAGAGCCACGGCGCAGTGGCCAAAAAGAATCGTGTGCTCAAAACCCGCGGCTGCCATTTGCTGCTTCCCGCTCACCAGTTCCACATTGGGAAAGGGCACTCCTTTATAGGCCGATGACAGGAGAATGAGCATGGGATTATACTGCATCGAACAGCCTGTGCAGAGGGAATTATCGTATTTCCGGATGGCGAGCCCGCCAATTCCCCGCTTCTTGAAACCGGCCGGACCCGTGTCGTCTTCTGTCCATTCCCAGTCATAATCCACGAACTCACGCTGGGTCTCAACGTCCTCTCCTCTGATGTCTATATCGCCGAGGTTCAAGCCATACCCTGCCCGTGCGGCAAAATCCCTCAGATAGGGAACATCTTCCCCTTTATAGCCCAGTACATTGGCTCCCACTAAATCACAGGCCAAGGCATCCCGCGAGGCGATGAGCAGATTCTTACGGTAGGCTTTGCCCGTGGGCCCGGGTCCTTTTTCCAAAGTGTAAACCCCGTCAATGAGCGTCAGAGCGACGGGAAGCTTCTCAATGATCCTGGGAAAAGTCAGGAGCAAGTCAAATTCACCCGTGCCGTGGCAGAACATTTTCGATTTACGGTTGAGAACCCCTTTCAAATTTTTGATACCCAGGGAAACCTTGGCCTGATTATGGGTTTTCAGCACGGGGACATTGATAATCTTGTCCGCTGCCAAAACGCTTTTGGCCAAAGAGAGTTTGAAGGAACCAAAGTCCACTTCTTCGAATTTTTCCTGATTAAAATCAACCAGCCGCACCCCATAGCGTTTGGCCAGCTTATCATAGCCAATCGTCTCGAAGATCGATTTATCCTTAACTTGTATGTTAGGCAAAGGTGCTTCACCAATCGTCAGGTGATCAAAACCCGCTTCTTTAAGCACTCTGACCAGAGCCTGCATCACTGTAGTTGTGGTTACAACCCCATAGGGCGGAAAGGGCAGATCGAAATCCCAGCTCACAATATTCGGTTTTATCAGGATCTTGTCATCCCTTTTCAGCCCCGCCAAACCATCGCACAGCTCAATCACACTTCGTACAGATTCATAAGGGTCTTGGAATTTTACCAGGGATACCCTCGGTTTCATCATCTTCGTAGGTCCTTTCTTGGCATTTTGAAAGTAGCTTTAGCCTGTTTGCGGAAAAACGGTGTTAAATCATGAATGCTTCTCTTACGGCTAAGCAAAACGTTTATAGGGTACTTCGTTTCCAGAGCAGGCCGTTCCCATTGCACACCGTTCCTAGAGTATTATTACTAATTACTGCATTCGCCGGCAAATTCCTTCTTTCTACTCCGACATCTCCTCCAAATCAAGCAACCCACCCTTCTTCAGGTTTTAAGCGTGGGTTCATCCAAGCGTGAAACTCCCACTTCTCCGGACCTCCATGAAGTGGGAGTGGTACCCCGTGCCCCGCGTCGGTGGGGGTAGACTCAGCCTTCGGCCGTCATTGTCCACCGGACAATGACGCCTTCGGCATAAAAGCATAATTTCACACGCCCAGTGCCTGCAGCGATAGTCATCCTCAGCCGTCGGGTCATCCTGTGACAGCGTGCGGCTTCGGCGATAGTCTCCACTGGAAACTAACGTCATCGGAGACTATCGTCACCGAAGTCATCCTCAGCGCACAAGTATTCTTTGAAAGCTTGCGGTTCGGCGATAGTGTCCACAGGACACTATCGTGATGTTCAGCTTTTGTTGAACGAGTTCACCCTATGTGGGTAACTCTTAGCCCGCGGGAGGGACAACCGAGAAGATGAACGGTCTTACTCGTAACTGTAGAAACCTCGGCCAGTTTTTTTGCCCCATTCCTTCTTGACATATTTCTCAACAATCAGAGGGGACGGCTTGTCTTTCGGGTCCCTGGTTTCCTGATAGCGCTCCATCCCGATGTCATACACCAAATCGATGCCGGTTAAATCCATCAGACGGAACGGTCCCATGGGATGTCCCAAAGCCTGGGTCACCGCAGTATCTATCTCCTCAGGGGTGGCAATTCCCATGTCCGCCAGAAACACAGCTTCGTTGGTGATAGCAGCCAGGATCCGGTTGACGAGGAAACCGTAAATTTCCTTCTTCAGCCAGACGGGGGTTTTGCCCATTTTTTCAGCCAAATCCACCGTAACCTGCGCTGTCTCGTCAGAGGTATGGGGCCCCTGCACGACTTCCACAAGTTTCATGACCAGAGCCGGATTGAAGAAATGCATGTTGCACACTTTATCCGGGCGTTTGGTTGCGTCGGCAACTTTCGAGCTCACGATAAAGGAGCTATTCGTGGCCAAGATAGCATGGGATGGAGCCAATCTATCAATGTCTGTAAAAAGTTTGCGCTTGACATCCAGTTGTTCCACCGCCGCTTCAATGACGTAGTCGGCGTCGCTCACTGCTTCTTCCAAACTTAGGGTAAACTTCAGATTGGCCAAGGTACGCTCAGCGATATCCTGGGACAGCTTTCCCTTCGTAACCCGTTCAGGGAGATATTTTTTGGCAAAATTCTCCGCTTGGCTGAGCATCCCGGAGCTAATGTCGGTTACACTGACTTGATAACCTGCCAGGGCGGCGCTGATGGCAATCTGATGCCCCATATTGCCGGCGCCCACCACAGATATTTTTTTGATATCTTCCACTTTCATCGTTTCAATGCACCTCCGCAAAGTTATTTTCTACCCTTCTCAACTGTCCTTAAGCAGCCTGCGCAGCAATTTGCCCGCTCCTGTCACCGGAAGGGACTGACGAAGCTCCACAGAACGAGGGGCTTTATAGTGGGACATGCGCTCCCTGGCCCAGGCGATGATCCCTTCCTCTGACACACTCTTCCCCGGTTTTAAGACCACAAAGGCTTTCACGGCTTCACCTCTTTGCGGATCCGGCACACCGATCACCGCCACTTGGGCAATTGCATCATGGCGGATGAGCATTTCCTCGACTTCCTCCGGAAAAACACTGTAACCGGAAACCTTGATCATTTCCTTATAACGCCCGCAAAAGACCAGATATCCGTCCTCATCCAGTTGGCCCATATCTCCGCTGTGAACCCAACCATCTCTCAGTGTCACGGCTGTGGCCTCAGGCCTGCGCCAGTATCCTTGAAAAACCCCCGGATTGGAGACGAGTATCTCCCCCGTCTCTCCGGGACCTTTCTCCGCCCCGGTTTCCGGATCGATAATCTTGATCTCCGTTTCGTAGGTCGGTATACCTTGGGTTCCCCATTTCACTGCTTCTGAAGGCATGAATGTATCGCCGGTATGGGTTTCACTTAAACCATAAGCAGCCTCGTGCAGAGGACACCCCCTTGTAAAATTTCGCCAGGCCCGGTCGAGTTCTTCCGTCAGAGTAATGCCAAAACTGGTGCCAATGTTGTTCTTAAGAGATGAGAGATCATAGTCCCCGGCCTGAGGAACCTGCATGACGGCGACATTCATGGGAGCGATACTGTACCACCAAGTACAATGATAGCGATGGATCGCCTGGAGAACGGCGACCGGGTCAAACCTGTTCAGCAAAACAGTTGTCGCTCCGGCATAAACCGTCACATTGAGTCCCATTAACATTCCGGCAATGTGATACAGAGGAACCACGGAGAGCAGAACATCGCTGTCCCCTACCTGATTGCTCTGAGCTGCGGCCGCTGCCTTGAAGAGCGCATTGCGATGGGTTAACATCGCTCCTTTCGGTTTACCGGTGGTCCCCGATGTGTAAACCATTAGAGCCAAATCATCAAGAGCCAACTTCTCCAACGATAGGGCCATTTGCGCCGCACTGCCTGCCACATCCGCAAGGACTGTCATCAGGTCATACGTCCCGGGGACCTGCCGTTTGGGCGCACGAAGTTCATCAGGAACGTTTAACAGAGGAGCCAGCG
This sequence comes from Acididesulfobacillus acetoxydans, assembly GCF_902729405.1. Lineage (GTDB taxonomy): Bacteria > Bacillota > Desulfitobacteriia > Desulfitobacteriales > Desulfitobacteriaceae > Acididesulfobacillus > Acididesulfobacillus acetoxydans. Next base: position 2,055,652 of record NZ_LR746496.1, on the reverse strand, counting down.
GTAAAAAGTCCCCGTAACTGGTCAAGATAATATGTTTGAGCGCGGTTTTATCCTTGATCTTTTCGACTACGCCGTAAAGACTGTCTGCTGCCACCAGAACCTGAGTGTCAAGATCGTTGAGTTGATACTCCAGTTCCCATTCTTTGAAGGCAGGGCTGCATGGGCTAACGATTGCCCCAAGTTTCTGAATACCAAAATGGACGATAAAATACTGAGGTGAGTTGGACAGAAAGAGGGCCACCCGATCCCCTTTCTTCACCCCCAGACCAGCCAGAAAAGCGGCGAAACGGTCACTGAGAACATCCAGTTCGCTGTAGCTAATGGCCCTGCCGTACCATTGAATCACCGGCTTATCTGGGGTCCTCAGCGCATGTTCCCGGAGGTACTCGGGCAGTGGCTTGGCACCCAGGCGGTACTCCAAAACCTGAGACAAAGACCGTGGCCACCCTTTCTTTGGATTCATACGGACTCCTCCCTTTCCGTCATACGGACTCCTTCCTTTTCAGCGCGCGCGGCAAAAATCCACCTCTTTGCCTGCCTAGTCGCCGAACAGCCTTCTGGGGTTTTCTATCAGGAGCATGTCTATCTGCTCGTCGGTAATTCCTGCCTTTTTCAGAACCGGAATTACTTCCTCAAAGATGTGGGTGGGATGCCATTGGGCCAGCATCTGTTGTACAACCGGGGGCAAAACAAGGGGTCTGCCTAACCAAAAGTTTACTGTGTCCTGGGACAGCAGAATTTGTTTGCCATACCCGGTACCCATTAAGCCAATCAGCACTGCCTCCCGCACCGCATCCAAAGGCGCTCCGACCACTCCTTCCAGGCCAAAGCGGTCAAAGCCAACAAAAACCCCGGTTTTTAGCACACGAACATGATCGGCTAACTGGGTATTGCCACACATATGACCAATCAAGATCCGGCTGGGATCGGCCCCAGCGGAAATGAGCAGTTCCGCTTGTTCAGCCCCCATGGTCCCTTCCTGAGTGTGCGTGATAATTGTGACTCCAGTTTCCTTCTGGACCTTGGCCGCTGCCCGGAAAAACATCTTCTCATAGTCAGTGATAACATCTTTGCTGGAGGCCAGTTTGATAACCCCCGCTTTGATTCCCGTTTTCCCAATCCCTTCAGTCAGTTCTTTTTCGAACATTTGGTAAACTTCAGTTTCCGCATCCCCCAATCCGGCCCGGAATTTGAAGTAGGCCGGGGCTGATTCTCCCTCATAGTAATAACCGGTGGAACAAACAATTTGCAGTCCTGTCTTTTCTGCAATTTTTCTTAAGAGATCCGGGTTTCTGCCACACTCATTGGTCGTGGCGTCCACCACCGTTTTTACCCCATGAACTTTAAGTTTTTCCGCCACGTCAATACCCGTCTGCAGGGCCGCTTCCGGGTCGAATTCCCCTAAAGTGGTATCTCCTTCAAATCCGGCATAACCAAACACAAAATGTTCATGAACCAGGGTTTTCCCCAACTTATCCGCACCTACCGGACCTAACACCGTATTCACTGTAGCCATCACGGTCATTTCACCCTCTCTTAAATAGTTACCCGATTGCAAAGGCGGAGGTGAGTGGAAGTGACTCCCACGCTTACCCTTCTTGAGCCCTCGCCCTTTCTTGTTCCTGCAACTTGCGCCAAAGGACTTTGCCGCTGGCCGAGACCGGAAGGCTCTCCACAAATTGGACGCTGCGCGGGTATTTATAAGACGACATCTTGTCCTTGGTCCACTCAATGATCTCTTGTTCCGTCACCTTGCCTCGCTCTTCCTCATGCAAAATGACATAGGCTTTGACTGTTTCTCCTCTTTTAGGGTCCATTACACCAATTACGCAGGCCTGCTGGATGGCCGGATGTTTAAACATGATAGACTCGACTTCCGTGGGCCAAACTTTAAAACCGGCAGCATTAATCATGCGCTTGATCCGATCCACCATAAAGAAATACCCGTCCTCATCGTATTTAGCAATGTCGCCCGTACGGAAAAACTGTTTTCCTCCGATTGTGATAAAAGCTTTCTTAGTTTCATCCGGGCGGTTCCAGTACTCTTTCATCACTTGGGGCCCGTTCACGACCACTTCACCTGCTACCCCGCATCCCAACTCTTCCAACGTCCCGGGAGCGACAATCCTGGCATCAACGTCGAAAGACGGAATGCCCAAACATTGCAACTTCGGACGGTCCGGTGGATTGAAATGGGTTTGGGAAACTGTCTCACTCAAACCGTATCCTTCTGCATATCTCACCCCCAGGAGTTGAAAGAGCTTTTCACCCACTGCTTCCGGCAGAGGCGCACCCCCGCCTCCCACAAACGCCAGAGATTTAACATTATATTTACTCAGGTTGGGATTCGCCAGAAAATCTACCACCATGGTCGCTATGTTTACCCAGTGAGTACATCCGAAACGCTCGATCAAAGCAGCGGCCAACTCCCGGTTCCAGCGGGTCAGCAACACCATCGTTCCCCCGGCAAAAATCGGTGCGTTCATGCTGTGTTGCATTCCAGTCACATGAAATAACGGTAACGTTGTCAAAGAAGTGGTATTGGCCGTCATTGAGGTCCATGCAGCTGAACCGACTGTATTCGCGTTTACAGTCCCATGGGTGTGAACACATCCTTTCGGTATGCCGGTTGTCCCTGATGTATAAGGCAGAAGCGCCATGTCAGGCTGAGAGACCGTCGACGGGCCCGGTTCCAAAGCCCCGGAAATGGCCTCGTTCCAGTAAATTGCCTTGGTATTCCCGAAGGTCAGGCGTGCTGCCCCTACTTCAGGAGGAATTTCCAAATCAAAATCGGGTGAACTATAATCACAATAGGCGGCAATGATCACGTGCTGCAAGTGAGTGCTCTTCTGCAGCGGGGCAATGCGTTCATAGAGTTCTTGCCCAACCACAGCGACCGTTGCCTGGCAATCGTTGATATAAAACTCCAGATCAGCAGTAACATGCATCGGACTCATAGGGACCACCACGGCACTTGCCCGTAAAATGGCATAATAAGCGATCATAAACTGCGGTGAATTTTGCATAAAGAGCAGAATGCGATCCTTTGGGGCGACTCCTAGCTTAATTTGCAAAAAGCCGGCCAACTTTTCAACTTCGTCTTGAAAACGCCGATAAGAAACCGAACCGCCGTAATAATGGATGGCAATTTTGTCGGGATACCTCCGCGCGGAGACAGCAAGGTTGTCACATAAGCTGGTCTCCGGTACAATTAAACTTAGTGGTAAGCGCTTAGGCCAAAATTCATAGTGACGAGTCCTCATCATAATTTAACCTCCCTCCAAGAATCGACAAATTAGTACTTGGTTTTAAGCCCAGCTATTTTGGAAATCAGACGCTCCCTCAATTTAAATTGACTTTAGATTAATTGGGCTTAGCCCAACTTAACTTAACTTATAGCCTACTTCTACTTCGCCCTGGGTTCCATACCGGCGATAGCCCTGACGATGTCCTTCTTGGACTCCAGGTCATACTGGGAGGTGATGGCAATCTGCTCCATAATCGGGGATCCGCCCCCATGATAAGATCCATACTGGACGGAGCCCGTAGAGCCGGAGAGGCCAAAATCGATGAAGTTCAGCCAGAACTTAATTTGCTCCTCGATGGGGATCTTCGGGTTCCGGTTGAGATACTTCTCCAACAGCGCTTTGGTTTCAGGGTTGGTCAAGTCCTTTTCGTAGGGGAAAGTCGCAGGCATACCCCCGGCAATATTGCACAGAATCTCCTGCTCGTGAAACACAGCCTCACCGGTCAGACATCGGCCGACATTGGCATAGATAGAGTTCGGAATATAGCTGCCGGGGCCATATGGCACAAGACCCATCCCGGGCATGTAGACTTGGGGCTGGCCCAGGGCGGATGCCGTGTAGCCGGCTGCATATCCGAGTTCCCCGGTCATAATCAGTTCAGACAGCATGTTGCGCACATGCGGGGTCTTCTCAATCCCATTAATTTCCGCTGCCAGCGCCGCCAGACCAATCACATAATCGAGCATGGCCGGTTTGCAGCCAGAGTAAGAATGACGGTGGAACAAGGCAAACAGCGAAGCCGCGATGCCGCCGTGCCGGATTTCCCCGCAGAGAAAGACTCGTTCCCAGGGAATGAAGCAGTCGTCAAAGATGACATAGGAATCCGTATAGCCGTATTCGATTCCTCTCTCATAGGTGTCGCGCTTGCGGTAATTGTGGAAATGGACCACCTGTTTGACCCCCTCATAGTCTGAGGGAACCGCAAAAGCCAGGGCATAAGCTTCTTCGCCCTTTTGCAGAGCTCTGTTCGGTACCACCAGGATCTCATCGGAGATCGAAGCCTCCGAAATATGAACCTTGCAGCCGCGGACAACGATCCCGTCATTCCGCTCTTCCACCACATGCACATACATATCAGGGTCAATCTGCTCAGCCGGCCGTTTCAAGCGCTCGCCCTTGACATCGGTCTGCGCACAGCTGGCTACGAGGTCTTCTCTCTGGAAGCGCTCCAGCCACTTCAGCCAATTGTCATGGTAAGCCGTTTTGGCCTTAGGAGACTTCTGAGCCTCATAGGATACCGCATGAATTGCATTAGCGGCGTCAATCCCCATGCAGCGTTGAATACACTGTCCGACTTTGTTGACGAGCATTCGGGTCATATCTTGCTTCTTGTGCAGGTCTTCTGCGTTCTGGTGAATGTGGTTAAAGCGGTTGATGGTTTCCCCCGTGATGTGGGAAGTCGCCGTACAGAGGTCCTTACTGGCGGGATCCCAAACCGCGTCAAAAGTCAAGCCCATGACGTTAAGAGCACCTTGCTGGCGTTCATCCAGCCGATCGATCTTTTCACCGTTGAAGAAGAGGTTATGGTTCATTTTGCCTAACCGTTCGATATACTCAGCCCTTGTTCTCATATTCATTCCCCTTTGCTAATTCGTGGTCAATGACCCTGCTGTCGTTTGGGTTGCTTGCCCGCAGGCCGCGACATATGAATACCCGGCGATATGAATACCCGGTGACGCGAAAGCCCGACCCCCTTCTTTTCGCATTATTCGGAAATAGGTTATTCCTCATAAGTCATGCGAGAATTCGAGAATTAGTGTTGCAAGAGTCGTGCCAAGCATGTCAAAACCCAGAAAACCCTCCCGGCTGGCAAACAGACCGCAGAGGGTTGCAACACTTGTATGAAATGTATATAAAGCAGTGATGTCTTGACGGTGTTCCTGTATACTAAACATACAGACCGCGCTTTTGCTGGTGGGACGAACTAACTTTGACCCCTACTCCCCTGATAAACAAGGCTGCACACCCGGCACAGACTGCCAGTCCTTGGCCTTCACGAATACCTCTTTCCCCCGAAAGACGATACCCAGCTTGATGATCTTCTGGATTCCCAGCTCAAGCAGTTCCTGCTGATAGCCCTTCGCTTCGATCTGCTGTAAGGCGAGCTCTGCAATCGGTTCCAGATCCTTGGCTTCCTCCGGCTCGACACTCTTAAACTCGAGAATGAGGCCCGCCTGGCTCGTATCCCGGGGGATGACCATGACATCATAGCGTCCATACCCGCCCTCGCGGTTGGACTTGATTTCATAATCAGAACGCAGCCCTACCAGGAGGCCCAGCACAAAGGCATGATAGATTTTCTCCGGCACTTTTCCGCCGGTATCGAAGTAGCTAAAGCTGCTTTGCACATATTCCCGGAAGTGGCTGGCAAAGACTTCAATCTGCCCACGGATCAAGCTTTTCAACATAGTCTTCAGAAACTCTGAATGGACAGAATCACTAAACCAGGATTTTACGATCACGCGATAAATCGTCTGCACTTCCCGATTCGGTATCGCCAGACTGCAGACCATCTCTCCGTCGACGATTTCCCGGCTGATAGGCTTGAGATAACCGGTAAAAAGCAAAAAACTCCAGACGTTTTGGTCATTTTTCTCGACGTCGCCCATGGAGATATTCTGGTTAATGGTTTTCACCACGGCAGTGCCCTGCAAAAGATCTTCCAATACCATCTTCAAAGCCGGTCCGCCCCGGCTGATCAGGCGATGAACCAATTCGTTATCGCTGGTGTTGACCCAATAGGGTTGCAAACCACCCTTCCAATTCTGCGCGTATTTGAGAATCGACCAGGGGTTATAGATCACGGCATTCCCAAAAATATAACCGTTATACCAGTTGCGAACTTCATTTATCTGCGATTCTATTCCATAATAATTCAAGAGCTCTTCGACCTCTGTTTCCAGAAAGCCAAACTGCTTACAGTAAGGTTCATCTAATAGGGTCCACACCGATAGATTATTGAGCCCTGAAAAAAGGCTCTCCCGCGCGACCCGCATTACGCCGGTCAAGACTGCCTTTTCCAAATAGTTATTGTCTTTTAAGGCAGCCGTCATAAAATTGCGCAGGAACGAGATAAGCGGATCATAGTATTGTTTGAGATAGGCCTGCTGTATAGGGACATCGTATTCGTCGATCAGGATGACCGTCTTCTTACCGTGATGTTTGGTCAGAAACTCCGATAATTTCTTAATGCTCCCAGCGTAATCCGCTTCACTGCCTTCCTCCATGCTGACCCGTCGAAAATACTTCTTATCCATATCGCTCAGAACGGGGGAATCCAGCAAATAAAGGTGCCGATTATACTCCGTATAGATTAACTGCACGAAGCTGTCATAGGTTACTGCCCAGGTATTATGTTTAAGATCCTTAAAGGTCAGATAGATCACGGGGTATTGCCCCTGTTTAGCCATGCAGTCCGCATGCCGGCTGATCGCCAGGTTCTCGAAAAGTGCACTCTGATCCAGCGCTGATTTTTCAAAGAAATAGCGCAGCATGGACATGTTGAGGGTTTTGCCAAAACGGCGTGGACGGGGCAGGAGAATTATCTCCGAGCCATCCTCGAGAATGTCTTTTATAAATAAGGACTTATCGACATAGTAGTAAGCTCCTGTGAGCATTTTCCGGAAATCGCTGACGCCGATGGCGATTCTTTTCTTCATGGATTCAGCCCCCAAATCATCACATCCTTATTTTCTATCTTACCCTATTTCTGGGAATATGCAAAGAGTCAGTCGGATTTTCTCTGACTGACTCTTTAAGTAATTTCCGGGATGACGGTACGTTCACTTTCTTTTTTCTTGTAGGCCGATGACATGAGAATGAGCATTGGATTAATGCTTGAATCCTTTTCTCTTCTCTGACCGATAACCCGCCAGATCGAACGTATCTGCTGTCAGACCTTCATTTTGAAGCTTGAATTTCTCAATCCTTCCTGTTGGCGTACGTGGAAGCCCGCCTACGATCCTAATATAACGCGGCACCCAAAAGAAGGGCATGTTTTCCACACAATAATCAATGATGTCTTGCGGCGAAATCGTTTCTCCGACCTTCGGAACGATGACTGCCATAACCTCATCCTCACCCACCTCAGAAGGAGCAGGTATAACTGTTGCCTCCGCCACCTGGGGGTCTTTCAATAACAGCTGCTCAACATCGTAAGAAGATATGTTTTCTCCCCGCCGACGGATGGCATCCTTCACTCTATCGACAAAATACAAGTAACCAGCCTCGTCAAAATAACCGGCATCACCCGTATGGAACCACAATCCTTTAAAAGCCTCCACCGTTTGTTGTGGCATACCGTAATATTCCAAAAATATCGTCCAGGGAATCTTAGGCCTAACCACAATCTCACCAGTCCTTCCAACCGGTAGAAAATGTCCCTGCTCATCCATAATACGTGCCTCAACGTGAGGACCTACCAGCCCACAACGCCCAGGCGGATTCTCTCCGGCAACCACAATATCATACGGTGACGAAATCGGAATACCAACCTCCGTACTCCCGTAGCCGCCTGTAAGCGAGAGATTAAAACGTCTCTTGGCCTCCAGCCACACTTCTTTAGACGAATAGGCGATAGCCGTCAGAGATCCGTGTTCCTGCTCTAAACTGGAAGGCGGCAGCTTAAAAAGCATCTCCAATATGGGCCCTACGGCATGAAAGTGAGTGATATGATACTTCTTGATCTCATCCCAAAACGTTGCGGGAGAAAATTTCTCCACGAGAACCATTGTGGCATTGGCAAGCAGGGAAGAAATGGTTGCCAGATCCAAGGCCATAATGTGAAATAGGGGAAGGTATACATAAACGACACTATCCCCGGTAACTCCACCTACATCAAGCATAAACAACGCCGTCGTAATAAACTGCGCATTGGAGTCCACGACAACCTTAGAACGTCCCGTCGTCCCCGACGTCAGGATCATCGCACAAGGATCTTTCGGCAATTCAACTGCCTTTACTGCTGGATTAGATGTCACTGTCAGTAAAGCTTCAAGAAATTGATACTTTTTGTGAAGCTTCGAGAAAGACTCATTCTGGTGTTCGCCTATAATTACCAAACTTTGTATATTATCAAGTTCTTCTTCTACCTCTCGATAAGCCTCTAACAAACGGGCATCCAGAACCAGGTATTTGGCTTCTGCAGCTTTTAGATTGTAGATTAATGGTTCCTTTATAAAAGCCGTGTTCACCGTGACAGGTATTGCTCCTAATTTCAAAATAGCAAAATACGAAAATATCCACTGTGGGGAATTTAAAGCAAAGATCGCTATTTTATCCCCACTTCTCATGCCCATCTCATAAAAACCGGCTACGAGATTATCTGTCAGCCTGTCAACTTCTTTAAAGCTATATTTCTCTTCACCAGAGATTAACCAGATCTTATCCCCGTTTTCTTCGGCTTTTCGAGTTACCAACTCCGCAACGGTAGGATAACGCTGTAACGCTTCCTCATAAATGTCTTGCGGATAAAAACCTTTTTTCTCCTCCAGTATAGGAGGAAACCATTCAATACTCATATAATCCTCCATTCAACTGAAATAGCCCGTTTCGAATAATTCCTTATTTCAAAAGACTAAGAAACCTGAATTCCCCCGTCTCCCCAGTATTTCTTGCGCAGCTCCCGTTTGAGGATCTTCCCTGTTTGCGTGCGCGGTATGCTCTCGACAAAGTCCACCGACTTTGGCACCTTGAACCGAGCCAGATGTTCCTTGCAGTACCCGATAAGCGCTTCCGCCGTGAGCACCGCACCCGGCTTAAGTACTACGATAGCTTTCACGACTTCCCCCCACTCTGAATCAGGAACACCAATCACTGCGGCATCCTGGAGCGCATCCAGCTGCAGTAAAACCTCTTCAATCTCCACAGGATAAACATTCACTCCACCTGAAATAACCATATCCTTAGCCCTGTCCACAAGATAGTAATATCCCTCATCATCCTGCCGTGCCATATCACCGACCGTTGCCCATTCATCATTCAAAAAGGCCTCCCGCGTAGCTTCCGGGTTATTCCAATATCCTCGGAATCCACAAAGCCCCCGCGAATAGAGAATACCCACCTCACCCGGTTTAACCGCTTTCCCTTCTCGGTCAAATAACTTAAGCTCCACGTCCTGTAACGGTTTACCCACACAGCGCTCCTTGCGCAACTGATCTTCGTCCCGCAAAACAGTGGATACACCCAGTTCGGTGCTCCCGTAGAATTCGTGCAATTCAGCCTGCCGGAAGAATTGTTTAATTTTCGCCTTGGTCGGGGTGTGTAAAGGTGCACCCCCTGAGATCACAACGCGCAGGCTGCTGAGGTCACAGCGGTTTAAAACCTCTGTCGGTAAGGTAAACAAGCGATCATACATGATCGGCACCATCATGGTCCAGTTGACCTTGTACTTTTCAATGGCCTCCAAAACCCGATCCGGCATATACCTTGCCAAAACCACCTCCGTCCCGCCCGTAACCAGCGTCGCCAGCAGCCAGGCACAGGGTGCGGCATGATAAAGCGGCGTCACTACCAGTTGCCTGTCCCCGGAACGAAGACTCCATTCGACGCTAGCCGCCATACCTGTATGAAAATTCTCCATATACCCTCTGACGGCACCCTTAGGCCGGCCCGTAGTCCCCGAGGTATAGAGGATCATATGAACATCGCTGGGCCGGATATCAACGGCTATTTCTTCCGGGCTGGAGGAACGAATCAACCCTTCATATGAAAACGCATCTCCAATATCGCTTTCACCCGTCACGATCAAGTGCTTCAGTTGCGGCAGCCGCTCACGAATCGAATAGACCAATTCGATGTATTCAGGATTGGTAACCAAGGCCGCCGCACCGCAATCATGGAGTTGGTAGGCCAGTTCCTCGGCTTTGAAATTCGTATTGACCGGGCTCATGACAAACCCGGCTTTGGTCGTGGTCACATAGGTTTCCGGGAATTCAAAACCGTTGTTTAACAACATTGCAACCCGGTCACCCTTTTTCAAGCCGAGCCGATACATCCCCCGGCCCAGCCGATTGGTCCGCTCCCACATTTGCGCCCAAGTCTCCTGCCGATCCTCGAAGACGATCGCCAACATATCCGGGTTTTTCGCCAGATTCATCTTCATGCTGCTGACCAGATTGTTCGAGTAATGGGTCTTCGGAAGAGAAAAATCCATATCCCCCGCCATTTTAAATCCCCCTTTTTCTAATCTGCCGCACCCTACATCAAGAATCCAAACTTCAAAACACCTTACCTCTATGACCCTCTTGTCTCAGTGAATACCCCAGTGAGCACCTTGCCAAGATTAGGATCAAACTTCCAGCGGTGTGCCCATACCTAACCCCGCTGATTACCCACAATACAAACTGAAGCGACCGCATAGGACGGCTGACCTCCCAGGTTATGCGTAAGTGCCAGCCGCGGATTGTTAATTTGCCGTTTCCCCGCCTCCCCTCTCAACTGTAAATAGGCTTCGTAGAGCATGCGCAGACCTGTCGCCCCGACTGGATGTCCAAAAGACTTCAGCCCCCCGTCAGGATTCACCGGTAAGCCCCCACCCAATTCATAAAAACCGCTTTCCACATCCCTCCATCCCTTTCCACGCGGGGAAAGCATTAGATCCTCGTAATTCACCAACTCCGTAATCGTAAAGCAATCATGGACTTCGGCCAAACTGATCGCTTCCCTGGGGTTTCTAATACCGGCCTCCTGATAAGCCGCCTGAGCGGCAAAATGGGTTTCCAGCACCGTGGTATAGTCATAATCCTGATGCCGTTCACCAAAACCGGAACCGGCAGCAATCGCAACAGCTTTCACATAAACCGGATTTTTATTATACTTATGGGCATCCTCAACCCGGCAAATCAGGGCACACGTCGCTCCGTCCGCCACCCCTGAGGAATCCATAATGCTTAAAGGATAAGCCACCATAGGCGATTTTCGGATCGTTTCCATGGAAACTTCCTGCTGATACTGCGCTTTGGGGTTCAAAGCCCCATTATGATGATTCTTCCAAGCGATCCTGGCCATAACCGTTTTCAAATGATCCATAGAAAGCTGATATTTATGGGCGTAAGCCGGTGCCAAAAACGCAAACCGAGCCGGTGCCGACGGTTCCAGCGTGGTTCGGTCTGCGTGTGGCATTGGAGTTTCTAAACCGCTGTAACCCGAATCCTTCAATTTCTCTGCCCCAATCGCCATTACCAGATCATAGGCCCCGGAAGCCACCGCATAACAGGCATTTCTGAAGGCATCCGTCCCAGTCGCACACATATTCTCCACCCTGGTCACAGGTTTGAAGAACGTTTTCATCGTTAGAGAAAACGGTAAAGCCCCGGTGGTGCTGGATGTAAAGCTGCCAAACCAGAAAGCTTCCACATCTTTTATTTCTATCCCAGAGGTCGCCGTGCAATCGGATACGGCTTCCACGATGAGATCGTCCAGACCGGCATCCCAGCGTTCCCCAAACCGCGTACAACCCATGCCCACAATGGCCACCTTATCTTTGATACTGCCAGCCATCGCCATCCACTCCTAACTTAACGCGTGTCTACACGCCTTTATTCGGTCTCAAATTCCAACCCTTGAACTTCGCCTTTCCCGACTCACAAGCGCCTTCTAGGTATCGTTTTCCAAAAATAAACCGGCAGCCCCTCCGCTGCGAACAAGCGGCGAAAGGTCAGGTCCAATTCCAGACCAATACTCAGTTCATCGGCCTCGTAATCCGTCGCTTGGCAAACCAATCGTCCACCTCCTTCAAAGTCAATCACCGTGAGGGCCACCGGCGGATCGGGTGAAAAAGCTAAGCCATCCAGCGTATACGTGACCAACCTCGCACCCCGGCCCTTAAAGGAGTATTCTTCCATCTGATCGATGGCCTGACAATGAACACACACCCTTTGCGGGGGGAAATGCGGTGTTTTACAGACCCGGCAACGACTACCGCGCAAGGCCAGGATCTTCCCCAGATTACGGGTACGATCCGGAAGCGACGGTCGTACTAAAGGCGGACGCCGCGGCGCTTCCCAAGGGAGCAGATTGCGCCACCTCAGGTATTTGCCATAGGTGATCGGATGAACAGGTCCCTCCACATACCCGCCAACTCCCCTGCGTGGCGGCAAATCATGAATCGCCTCCGTCACTTGCAAAACGATGGCATCACTCCCGTCCCCATAGGTTATCCATAACACCTTATCGCCGGGTTTAGCTGTTTCTAAAACACGAATCAAAGCCAGCGGGCCACAAGCGCTTCCCGTATTGCCAATGACATCAATCAGATTATCAGCGACCTGTTCCGGGCGAAAACCGAGCTTGGCTGCAAGGCTCAGATGATCCTTGGCCTTCATTCCATAAATCACGACCTTGGCAAAATCTTCTGCCTTTAACCCTGCTTTCTGCATGGCCTTTTTCCCCACTTCCAGCGGGAAGCGGCCATAACCCTGACTGTACCAAAACCTTTCTTCCCAGGTCTCGACAAAACGGCTTTCCGCAAGACGCCAATTATCATAAAAATCAACGGACATACTTTCATAATCCAGAATTTCTGCAATCACATTTTCATTCCCCAATAGAAAAGCCGCTGCCCCATCTCCGAATAACAATTCGTTTAAACCGCCGACCCTGCCCATCCTGCTATCGCTCACCGCCACCAGCATCTGCTGCCCTTGACGGGCCGCATCCAGAGCCGCCAACAGCGCACTTGAGCCGGCACGCAGGGAGCCCAATATATCCATCGTCCGGCAGTTGGCTGGCATATCTAAAACACCCGCCAGCGTCGGAGCAACCAGTTTTTCTCCAAAAGGTGACGTCGTACCGGCAAAATACACCCCATCAAACCGGGACGTATCAAGTCCGCTGGCGCAATCCAGCGCAGCCGCCACAGCCATCGTCAGAGTATCCTCATCAAAATTGGCAACGGCCTTGGCACCGGGTAATCCGGATTCCCCCTGTGCTTCTTTAATCGCCTTACGTTCCAGCCTGCTCCACGGGATATACCCTCCAAAGGCAACAATCCCCGCCATCACTCACACCCCCTATGCCTTATTCGTTTTCCTTCTTATAACGATAAAACCCTCTGCCGCTCTTACGGCCAAAATCGCCGGCCCGCACCTTGTTCCGCACTCCCGTGCCTACCCGGAACCGCTCACCAAAAGCATCCCGCAGACCATCGGCGACTCTAACCATCGTATCGATGCCACTGAAATCAAAGAGTTCAAACGGTCCCATCGGATGACCCAGGGCATATTTTAATGCCTTATCCACATCTTCAATGCTCACCAGTTTTTCATCATACACTCGCGTCGCCTCCACCATTAGGCCCGCAAGCAGGCGATTCACGATAAATCCAGGCGTATCCTTACAAACAATCGTTTCCTTCCCCATGCTTTGGGCCAGTTCCTCGATCGCAGCCACCGTCTCCTCTGACGTATGTTCACCGACCGGTATCTCCACCAGTTTCATCACCTGGGCCGGATAAAAGAAATGCATGCCAATAACTTGTTCGGAACGCCCCGTCACAGCCGCAATCTCTGTGATGCTCAGTTGACTTGTATTCGTCGCCAGCAGCGCCGATGATTTTGCAATCTGATCCAACTGAGCAAAAACCTCCTTTTTTAGACTCATGATTTCAGGAACAGCCTCGATAATGAGATCACACTCAGCTAAATCAAGCACATTCTGCGAAAACTTGATCCGACCCACAATTCCCTTAGCTGACTCTTCTGATAATTTTCTCGACTGAACACGTTTCTCTAACAGTTGGGTTATCCCCAGCCGGGCCTTCTCCAGAGACTCCTGGACCGTATCCACCAAAACCGTCTCACAGTCCGCCTGAGCAGCCAGTTGAGCAATCCCATGCCCCATTAAACCCGCTCCCAAAACACCCACCGTACGAATCGCTTTCCCCCTGACCATCTTCATTCCTCTCCTTTCGAGAACTTTCCGTGTCTCCCCATTCCGTTCACAAACTTGTCCGCCCCCTGCCTGGGCTCACCCTTTGCCATGACGTTAAGGCCCTGTTGAAATTCATACGCCATCGCCTGATCAAACTCCATATTTTGGCCACGGTACGCTGCTTCCCGATCACTGCGTAAACAAACCTGGGGGAACTCAGCAATTTGAGCCGCAAGTTTTTCCGCCTCTCGCCGGGCCGTGCCCGGTTCAACCAGCCTATTGGCTAATCCGATAGCCAGAGCCTCCTCAGCGCCCACCGGCCGACCTGTGAGGATCATATCCAAAGCACGGCTCAAACCGAGGAGCCGCGGGAGACGTTGCGTACCCCCATCAATGAGCGGCACCCCAAAGCGCCGGCTGAATACCCCCATAATGGCATTTCTTTCAACAACCCGCAGATCACACCAACAAGCCAGTTCCAGTCCACCCGCCACAGCATATCCTGAAATCGCGGCGATCACCGGCTTGGATAAACGCATCCGCGTCGTCCCCATCGGACCATCTTGCTCCATATCCTCATTCAACTCATTGATTAAGGAACCTGTCGGATCCGCTAAAGCCTTCAGATCAGCCCCCGCACAAAAGGTTCCTCCCGCACCCCATAAAACAGCAACCCGCAGACGATCATCCTTTTCAAATTCCCGGAAAGCAGCGGCCAATTGTCGAGCGGTTTTACGATCCACTGAGTTCTTCACCTCGGGGCGATTCAGAATAACGGTACATACCTTTTCATTTGTTTTATTCGTTTCAATAAGAACTTCCATGCTCTATCCCCTTTCTTCCAGAACACAACTATGCGTTCCTTGCCCATTTATATTATAATGAACGCTCAATATACATAAAGTTAAAAAATTCTTATCCCCCCTCATTATCCAGGGACTTTCCTGAACTAGATCTCCTCCTGAACCAGATCTCCTCATGAACTAGATCTTCTCATGAACTAGATCTCCTCCTGAACTAGATCTCCTCATGGAAATAGCCGCTTTTCAATGATAGGTCAGCCTTGCATCCAATCGGCACCTAGAAGCTTGACCTAGTCTACAAATAGCCGTTAGCCATCTGCTGTAGGACTTCTCGAAAAATATCCTCCTAACACATCCTGAAAATCCACTGTCAGCTGTTCGAGATTAAGAAAATCCGGCTCGATGGTCCATTGAATGCCTATGCCAAGTCCTAAGCCAATCATCATGGCCGCCAGCAATTCAACCCTGGAGCGATCTTGAATCCCTACCGCTTGCGAAGTGTTCTTGCTCAAATAATGAACAATATAAGAACGAAGATTCTTAAAAAATAAAGCAATGATCTTCTTCACCTTCGGATTATGCTGCGCTTCTCCCAGATAACTCATCAAAACGGCATAAAATTCAGGATTATCTTTAGGAACCGCATGGATGTATTCGATATGTTTCTTCAATTTAACAACAGAATCGCCAATGGGTTCAACCGTCTGCATCACTTGTTCATGCGATTTGCGAAACGCTTCTTTGAGAACCTGTAACAGTAAATCATCTTTGTTTTTAAAGTAATGATAGATGATCCCGGTACTAAGCTTCGCCTCAGCCGCGATATCTTTTATGGATATGTTGGAAAGTCCTTTTTCGATTATACAGTTTTCAGTCGCTTTAATGACCTGTTCTTTCCTGATTTCTTCCATACCTAATTTGGGCATAATTTGCTGCGCTCCAATGCTTAATTTTTCCGTATGTCCAATTAATTTATAATGAACGTTCAATTTATATACTAGCGGAATACATTTTAAAAGTCAACCCTGCCCTTCCGGTTCATCACCCTGCCCCACCTTCCTGTTCTTGCGCTTGAGCCACTTGCGCCAAGGATAGACGGCATAAGAATCCCAGACCATATCAGCCCGGATAAACGGCGCAAAAGCCCTGGTTTTCAAAGCCATTTGCAGAATCAAATCCCGATGTGTGGGGGGACAACCCGCTATTCTCAGCTGTTTGCCGTGAAGATGCGGACTTTGAGCCGCACAGTCTCCAATCACCAGCATTCGGGGAGCCGTGATTTCCTCTTCCGTCCGTCCGATGATCACCGGTATCGCCGGAAGCCGGCCCAACTTTTGGGGCGCGCGATCGTTTAGCATATACAGCCAATCCAGAAAGATCCCTTGACACCCTCCCGTACAATAGGGTGTCCCACTGCGAATGCTTAGAGGCGAGGGGAACTCCTCCACCCGGATCATTCCGGTTGAGAGACCTGCAGTCTTGTTCAGGATCTCTGCCAACGGATAATCGCCCAGAATCTCGATATCATCCAAAGAGACCGGAGTATAGCCTCGCAGGATCGCGGCCTGCAAATGGCCAATTTGCGATGGATCAAGGTGTAACAATTTGGCTGCCACCAGATCGTGCGCCAGCGGGTTATCTGCCACCATGATTAGTCCCAGGGGATGACCATGCTCTCTGAATCTCCCCATGGATAAATCCAGGGGGTTCTAAGAACTTATAATTGACTGCGCTCTGATTGGCTCTCGCCCGAAGACTACAACATCCAAACTCTTACGCTCAATCAAGCTCTCTTTCTCGGACGACTCGCTCTGACTCCGTCCGGCACTCTGAACTGACACGACCCTGAGTGCCGGACCGAAGGAGGCAGGGATGGCCCTGCCACTCGCAAGTTGTTGTGAATTCCTCCACGCCGCCCGCAGGAGCGATTCCGCACCTGACCAAGCCTGACTAGACTTGGTTGCATGGAGAACATTGTCTTCGACAAACCGCGCCAGATAGGCACTGTAGAGATCCCGCTGCATTACGACGCCACACGTACATTCATGGACTCTCTGCTTCAGCGGTTTCTTGTGCCTTTCCCCGCAGTGGCAGACTTGGGATAACGCAGTGGTTCGGGTGTTAAACGCATCCACTTCACCGCCGGCACTTTCAGCCTTGCGTTTTAGCATTGCGACAAACATGCCCGGTGCGCGTACGCCCACCGATTTGCCAAAGCTTTTTTGGAAAGCTTTATACGAGATGTTTTCGGTCTTTATGCGAACTCCCACGGACAGTATTTGGTTAGCCAACTGCCCATGAAGTGTTTTTCGATAGGCGGCTTCTTGGCGAAATAACTCAGAAAGCGTTCCCTGTGAGACTTTCAGGCGGCGGCTTTTCTTTGACGGATGCTTACCCTTGATGGCCCTACCTAATTCATCATAGCAATCCGGATTATTGGCTCGCCGCTGCCGATCGATATGCCGCTGCTGCCGCCGGATCTCTTGATGATTACGCACGATGGGCTCGCAAAACAGGGTAAGCACCGCCTGGGTTTCGCCGACATAGGCCAGGGTCGAAGGGCCCATGTCTAAGCCCACAACCTCTGTTCCAATTGTGTGTTCTGGTTTTTGATACGGTTTACCCTCCAGGATAAGTTGAGCGCAAAACCGGTCTTTACCGTTTATAACCCGTCGCACAAGCCGGACATACTTGACACGGTGAGTTAATCCATAAGCGATTACGGGATCGTTGAGCGTCTCTTTTACCATGGGGAGGCGGATTCCAGACCATACCACATGATCGTCTTTCCATTTTATCGCCGACCCCTGGCTTTTGCCTTCGACCGAGTGCAGCCCGCGTTTTCCTTTAAACCGGACTTTCTTGGCTTTGCCATAGGCTACTCGTGAGACGGCACCGAAAGCCCGTTGGGTTAGTTTCTGTACCGTATGGGCATCCAAGTGTTCATCCAACCAGGAATGTCGCACTTGCGTTGCATAGCGTGAGAGTGCGTATTCAGAAAACCCGTAGGTATCCCTGGCTTGTTTAAAAAGACGCATCCGTTCATGGCTTCGTAACCGATCCGTTGGAGAAACAGCCCTGGCTTGCTGATACACTTTGGACTGGCGCATGAGACGAAGTCGGCGCATTCCTTCGCCAAGAAGGGCGTTATACATCCGACGCGCTGCTTCAAAACGGGCGTTGAGGATCTTAGCGTTGAAGCGCGTTACGCGCAAGGGGATTTCACAGATAAAAGAGGGTGATAGCCTCCTAGACATACTTTTGTTGTTCGATATAGCGTTTGATTTGGGCAAGTGGCGCACCTCCTACCGTCGATACAAAGTAGGAATTCGTCCAAAGTGTGGGTATCCGGCTTTTCAGCCAAGGATATTCTTGACGAAGTATACGGGATGTCTGGCCCTTAATTTGCCGAATAAGCCGATGAATACCGTATTGTGGATCAACTTCGATAAGCAGGTGTACATAATCCGGCATAATCTCCATTTCGATAATTTCGGCTTGATGTTGGATGGCAATATTCTCAATCAACTCCTTCAGCCGTACATCAACACCCTCGACAAGAACTTTACGCCGATATTCCGGACACTATACTACATGGTACTTACAGGAGAAAATAATGTCTTTATTGCTTCTATATTCCATAATAATATTAAAATATTAATATTATATATCTGATGCCTGCATAATGCAAGTATGTCCGATGCCTTACCCCATGACTAAAGCCCGGGGCATGGGGCTTTTGGTCAGCGGATAAGAACCCTCATTGCCATGACGGACCTGGGTAAAGTCCCGCAGGCCAATGGCCGAGTGTGTCCGCCCCAAGCAGCTTTCCTTGAATTCTCCCCCAAGAAGTTGCTGCCAACCCGTAAGCATAGATCACATCGTTGATCCAGACCGTTCCGGCCTCCAACCGACCGGCCATGACACCTTTTAACCCCCCTCCTAACTGAAGGCCGCAGCGAGATATTGTTCAAAACCATCTCACCCGAACAACCGTCTACCCCTTCCGAAAAGCCGGATACCCAGTAATCTGCTGCACAGCCTGGTAGAGCGGGTGCAGTCGGGAATACATATGGAGATAAACCCGGCGATAGATTTCATCATACAGACGACCGGTATCCGTTTGCGGCGCAAAGCTTTCACCTGACCGCGTCATGCCCTTTACCGCGGAGGGCAAATCCGCATACCAGCCCAGTCCGGTCGCGGCCAGGATCGCTGCCCCCAAGCCGGAGGTCTGCTCGGTTCCCGGTTTAACGACAGGAAGCCCCGCAACATCCGCCGTAATCTGCATCACAACCGGCTGCGGGAAGGATTGAAATCGCGCATTTTCAAGCACATTTTGGAGTTCTCGAACATTGCCCGGCCAGTCACAGATTTGTTCCCCGCGCCAGCAAGGCGGCGCCCAAGGCTGCCGTAATCTGGGGATTGTCTGGCACAACCAGTTGATAACCGAGTTCGTGGTTCAAAGCCATGACCACACCGGAATTTTTGGCCACCCCTCCCGTGAAAACGACTTCCGGCTCCAATCCCACCCGCTCGACCAAGGCAGCGACCCGTGCTGCCACACTGTCACACACCCCCGCCAGGATGTCCGCCTTACGGGCACCGGCTGAAACATGGGAGATGACTTCAGACTCCGCAAACACCGTGCAGAACGAGGAAATCGCCCGGTGTTCCTCCGCTTTGGCAGCGAGCTCTCCCACTTCTTCCAAAGATATCTCCAGGGCTCCGGCCATCACCTCCAGGAAGCGGCCCGTGCCGGCAGCGCACTTATCATTCATGGCAAAATCGCTCACTTTTCCGCCAGGCAACAACTTAATGACTTTACTGTCCTGACCGCCAATATCAATCACCGTCCTGGCCTCTGGGAAAAAATGAGCAATTCCCTTGGCCTGACAGGTTATTTCCGACACTTCCCTGTCTGCCGGATAGGTCACCCGGCCATATCCGGTCGCTACGGTCGTCTGGATAAACTCAGCCTGCAAGCCTTTATCCGAGAGAACTTCTCCGGTCAGGCGCTGAGCCACGTCTCGCCCGCTGTAGCCGGAGCGGCCCACGGCCCAAGCTAGTATCCCTCCTTGTCCGTCCACGAGGACAACTTTCGTAGTCAGCGAACCAATATCGACACCCAAAAAGTACCTTTCCATACGGGTCTGCTCCTCCCCCAACTCATCCTTGTTTCTTTTTTATCACTACTTCTGCGCAGCGAGCGTCTCCAAAAACGCCTCCACCCGGTTGCGCACAGGTTCTTCCGCATAAGCCCGCGGATCCGCCATATCAGCCTCGACCACGAGACCCGGCACGCCTGTTTCCCGCACCACCCGGCGCCGGATAACTTCCTGAACCAGCGAATATGGCTTGCAGGAGCGGTTGGAATGCATGACAAAGCCATCCGCCCCGAAGTCACGGATGAGCTCAATCATCTGACGCGCCCGGAAATCCGGCGACCGGTTGAGAAAGACTTCCGTATAGGTAGCCGCCAAACTCTCCAAAGGATCCCCCGGGGCTAACTCCACAGCCCAGCCCCCGCTGTAAGTATCCGTGACAAAACAGGCCCCCCGCTGGGTAAACATCTTGGTAAAACTGAATAAGTTCGGCCAAATTGCAATGTTGTCCCATACAAGACGGAAATTTTCCTTTTGGATCGCTCCTTGTCCCTGGCTAACCCGTTCCCCGATCTCTTCTTTCAGCTTGCGATAATAGTCAATGCCCTCTTGTGTTCCGCGCAAGGCGACTATAGGGGCCATTTGAATAAACAAATCCGGCCCGTTCAAAGGAGAGGGATGGGCCCGGGCCAGCTCCCGAATCTCCCGCCAGAGCTTCGTCATCTCCGCACTGCGCGCCATTTGTCGCCCGAGTTCCCGGTCGTCCCTTGCCCTTCCCGTGAGGCTTTCCAGTTGTGCTGTCATCGTCCGAAGCTGCTCCAGAACGTACTTTTTGGCGTGGTCTGTCATCTCCCCCGGTAAGTACGGCGTATCCAGCACGAGAAGAGGAACCTGCAGCATGCGGGCTAAGGCCTCATACCATTTGAGAACCGTCCCGCAGATGTTGTTGCAGGCCACCAAGAGATCGGGCTTGGGCAACCCTTGCATCGGCGCCAAATCCGGACGCAGAATGGAGCCAATGTGAGAGCGGGCATACGAGCACAGATCCTGGGAATATCCGGCAGCCTCCGCAGCCTGGCAGAGCTTTTCCGTAGCTTTGGCCGTACTGCAAATCGCACCGTATTGCTCCGGATAGACCGGGTGAATCCTGAATGCACGCAGCAGTTCCACCGGAGCCCCGCTGGTCACCCAGGCCAGCCTCCGGCGCAAGGGCCGTCCCCAAAAACGGTGATAGCGGCTTAAGGCATAGTATTTGGCCATTAACTTTTTTAAATCCCTGCTGACCCGAAACGGTCGATACTTGTTTTCTGCTGGCATTCCCCATCACTCCATCTATTGAAACTTGCCGGCAAGGTAGAATCTTGCTTACAATGTCAAAGCTTACCAACATCTCTCAGGCCCGCTCGTCTACAAACTCTCCAAAAAAGCCTGCAAGCGGGTTCTTTCCTGCCCTCCGACTTCAGAGGCCTCTAATTCCAAAACCAGGGTGCGGATGTTTCTGGCTTGCAAACGTTCACATAAGGGCACGGTATCCCAAGCGTGAGGTTCGCAGTATTTCCGGACCACCAGGACAGCCCCCTGAGCCTCGCGTGCCAAAGCCAGGCTTTCCAGGTAATCGAGCCGTCCATCCAGCCCCTGATTGCGGCAGGGACAAGGCGGCATATTCCTGTAGCGCTCCACAATCTGAGCCAGCCCGTTTTCACCCCGCGTCTGAGGCAAGGCGGGCTGAACGTAATGGCGATAGCCCGTGCAGGTATCGTCAGCGACAACCCGGCCCCCAAGTTCCTCGATCATCTGAAAAAGGCTGTCTGTTTCTAATACGGCTCCAGTAACCAACACTCTGTAGCGCTCTCCAGACACTCCAGGATCTCCGACCTTCTCACGCAGGAGGGGAAGAACCTCTTCCAAGGCTGCGATATAACGGGTCTTAGGCATCAGCTGTCCTGCGCGCAGCAAGGCTGAGATCAGCGGCGAGGGCAGATGTGAGCGAAGTTCATCGAGCTCGGCGGCCAATTGACGGGCTTTTGTGCATGTCTCCCAGGCACGATCTAAAGCCTCCGCCCTGTTCGACCTACTGTGATCGACAATCTGAGCCTGCTCTGCACTGAGGCGGAGCAAGCTGTCGTACAGGGACTCCATCTCGCTTTGATAGTAGTCCCTCCCGCCGGCGGCCGCCAGCATGACCGGAGGGACGACGCTCAGCACCTTCTCCCGGCCAAAACCGGCGGCCCAGATCCCGTCCAGGCATTGCATCGTATCACAAGTGTGGGCCACGCCCACGCCTGCCACGCCCACGCCTGCCACGCCCACGCCTGCCACGCCCACGCCTGCCACGCCCACGCCTGCCACGCCCACGCCTGCCACGCCCACGCCTGCCAGCTCACGCATCTTCCCTTTTTTAGCCCCGGCTAAGGTACCTCTCGCCAGAGAACAACAATAGGTCGGCAATTCCGCAGGAGTCGCCGGACCCGGATCAGGCAAAAGCCGCAAAGGTTCAAAACCCGCCGCCAAAATCAATTCCTCCGGAAAATAGCTGCACAGATACCCGAAAAACTTGTGTTCCGGATAGCGCGAGGCAGAATCTCTTCCCCGTAAATCGGCTTCCTCCAGCAACAAGGCTAAGCTCTCCCCTGCTCCCCCGTTCGTTACATTCGGCATGTTTCTTCCTCCCCGGCTGTTCCTTTTCTCACTGAAGGCCTTATTCCCGCAGAGCACGTTTTAAGATCTTACCAATGGCGGTCTTGGGGAGTTCCTGGCGGAACTCGATCTCTTTCGGCACTTTGTAGGGCAAAAGGTGCTGTCGGCAAAACGAGAGGATCTCCTCCTGACTGGCTTGAGCGCCCTCTCTGAACACGATAAAAGCCTTGACTTTCTCTCCTTTATAAGCGTCTGCCACCCCAATCACGGATACCTCCCGCACGGCAGGGTGTTCATACAGTACATCCTCAACCTCCCGCGGATAGACATTAAAACCTCCGGTAATAATCATATCCTTCTTCCGATCCACGATATAGAAATATCCCTCTTCATCCCGATAGCCAAGATCACCGGTGAAGAGCCAGCCGTCCCGCAGGACCCCCGCCGTTTCCTGGGGACGGCGATGGTAACCCAGCATCAATTCAGGAGCCTGGATAACCAATTCCCCGGTCTCACCCGGAGAAAGCTCCCGCTCTCCTGTTTCCAGATCCCGAATCTGAATGACTACGTCCGGAAAAGGGATGCCGATGCTCCCTGTTTTATTCACGCCACGGTAAGGATTGGCACACAGAGCCGTTACTGCTTCTGTAAGGCCATATCCCTCCATAAGTCTGCTCCCGGTGAGTTCCTCAAAACGCCGTTTAACCTCAGGAGCCAAGGGGGCCGCCCCCACAAAACAGCCGCGCAGAGAAGCCAGATCGTAGCGTGCAAGCTGTCTATGGTTGATCAAGGCGACATACATGGTCGGGACTCCCGCAAAAAGCGTTGGGCGAAAGCGGTGGATCGCTTTCAGGATATCCTCCACTGTGAAGCGGGGAACAAGAAGGGCTGCCGCTCCTGCCAATAAAGGGGCATTCATACACACGCTCATGCCAAAACCATGAAAAATGGGCAGGACGGTCAAGATACTATCCTCAGAAGTCATGCCTGCCCAAGAGGAGCACTGCCGGGCATTGGCAACCAGGGCATAATGGGAAAGCATAACGCCTTTCGGCTTGCCGGTTGTACCCCCTGTATAAATCAGCACGGCTACCTCATGATGCACATCGACTTGTGACCTTTCCGACAGGATTTCTTCCTTATGTAAAAGGTCCGAAAACCTACCCGCCTGTGCTAAACGTTGCTTGGACTCCGGAGCCATCTTCTGGCGCAGGAGATAAAGTATCTGCAGCGAAAAAGGCAGGAATTCCCTGAGAGAAGTATAGTACGTATCTTTAAGCCACCCTTCTCCGGCCTCCCGGCAGACGGCCCGGACATTTTCCAACCGTTCAACCCAAAGATCCAGGGAAATCGCCGCTTTAACCTGCCCATCGCGCATGATATGTAAAAGTTCCGGCTCCGTACTTAAAGGATTGATCGGTACAACCGTAGCCCCCAGCCTGAGTAACGCATAGTAACTCATGACAAATTGAGGGCAGTTGGGCAGAAGCAAAGCCACACGGTCCCCCCGGACAATACCCCTCTCCTGAAGAGAGCCGGCGAGTCTTCGGATATACTCCAGGAGTTCGGCATAGGTGAGGCACTTGCCAAAAAACACCAGGGCAGTCTTTTGGGAATTTTGACTCACCCCTTGTTCGAACAAATCGTTTAATGTCGCTTCGGGATAAGCTAAAGTCTCCTCTACTTCCTGATCATAGTGCTGAAGCCAAGGCCGCTGCTCTGAATAGTCAGACACATCCACCATCACAAACCCTCCAGTTCGCTAGATCCCTCTCCATCCTTCCGCTTCATTTCCCTTGCGCGCGGCCAGTCTGGCTAAGTGCACTTCCACGATGACAATCGCCTCATAGGTACTTTCTACGGAGTCATCATCCAAACCGTCTTCTAAGAGCATATGCTGAACCACAGCCTCCAGACTGACATCACGTGCCGGATCCAGCACAAATACCCCCTCCCCGGCCCGTTTCTCGACCACGCACATGAATTCTAAAACCCGCAAAGCCTCACGCAGCGAATTACGGTTGACACCCAGTTGAAAAGCCAGGTCTCTTTCCCCCGGCAGTTGTTCCCCCGGATGATAATGACCTCCGCGATCTTTTTTATGACTTGAGCGACAATGTAGTTGGACGAATTCACTCTCTGTAGTTCTGAGCACATCACCACCATAACCATGGTACGTTCGCTAATTGCCTCGCCAGCCATGCCGACTGCGGCTACGTCAGTGATGTTTGGGACTCCCAGTCCTTCGCCCTCACCAAAACTTCTTTCCCTCGAAAGGCTATGCCCAGCTTCCTGATTTTACGGATGCCCCGCTCGATCAGTTCTTGCCCGTATTCCTTCGCGTCGATCTGTTGCAAGGCCCTTTCAGCGGCTTTTTCCAAGTCTTCTCCCTCATCCGCCTCGACCTTTTTAAACTCTATGATGATGCCGGCTTGCTTTAAATCCCGAGGGATGATCATGACATCATAACGTCCGTAACCGCTCTCGCGATTCGATTTGACCTCATGTTCGGGCCGCAATCCCACAAGAAGTCCCAGGACAAAGGCATGGTAGAACTGTTCCGGTTCCTGCCCGCCCGTATCGAAATAGCTAAGGCTGGCCATCACATACTCCTTGAAGAGAGCTGTAAACGTTTTGACTTCTCCGCTCATCAGGCTGTTTAACAGACTCTGCAACTTATTTCGACCGGACTGATTCACAAACCAAGACAAAATGATCTTTTGGTACAACACTTCTACCTCATAATTGGGTATCGCCAGACGACAGACAAAATCCCCTCTGATTAAGTCCCGCGTCAGCGCTTTGAGGTACCCACTGAAAAGGAGAAAACTCCAGACATTTTCTTCACTTTGCTCGACTTCGCCCATCGAAATATTCTGGTTAATGGTCTTTACGAGTGCACCGCCTTGCAAAAGCTCCTCCAGTTCTGACTTCAGCTCATACCCGCCCTTACTAATGAGCCGTTTGACCAATTCGTTGTCACTGGTATTGACCCAATAGGGTTGCAAACCGCCCTGCCAATTCTGGGCGTATTTCAGAACAGACCAGGGATTATACACCACGGTATCGCCAAAAATATAACCATTATACCAGCTGCGCACTTCTTCTATCTGCGATTCTATTCCATAATAATTCAGGAGTTCTTCGACCTCCGATTCCAGAAACCCAAAATACCGGCTGTAGGGTTCATCCAACAAAGTCCACACCGATAGATTATTCAACCCGGAAAAAAGGCTCTCCCGCGCCACGCGCATCACTCCGGTTAAGACTGCTTTTTCCAAATAGTTATTATCTTTTAACGCAGCGGTCATAAGGTTGCGCAGAAAAGAGACAAGCGGATCGTAATATTGTTTGAGATAGGCCTGCTGTATAGGGACATCGTATTCGTCGATTAGGATGATGGTCTTCTTGCCGTAATGTTTGCTCAAAAACTCCGATAATTTCTTAATGCTGCCGGCATAATCCGCTTCACTGCCTTCCTCCATGCTGACCCGTCGAAAATACTTCTTATCCATATCGCTCATAACGGATGAGTCCAGCAAATAAAGGTGCCGATTATACTCTGTATAAATTAACTGCACGAAGCTGTCATAGGTTACTTTCCAGGTATTATGTTTGAGATCCTTAAAGGTCAGATAGATCACGGGATATTGCCCCTGTTTAGCCATGCAGTCCGCATGCCGGCAGATCGCTAGGTTTTCGAAAAGTCCACTATGATCCGGCGCTGATTTTTCAAAGAAATAGCGCAGCATGGACATGTTGAGGGTTTTGCCGAAACGGCGTGGGCGGGGCAGGAGAATTACTTTAGACCCATCTTCGAGGATATCTTTTATGAATAAGGTCTTATCGACGTAGTAGTAAGCCCCTGTGAGCATTTCCCGGAAATCACTGACGCCGATGGCGATTCTTTTCTTCACGGATTCAGCCCCCCAAATCATCACATCCTTATTTTCTATCTTACCCTATTTCTGGGAATATGCAAAGAGTCACTTAGATTTTCTCTGACTGACCCTTGTAGAGCAATGACAGCGGCTAAATGCTGCCTGTTCTACCCCTCCCACCGTCTTTTTTGCGCATATGCTTTGCGCTTTTCGGCGTCACCTCAGCAGGACCTCCGAACGTAATTTGTCCCCCAAACCCCCAGGATAATGAGAAGGGCACCGGCCGCCTCCACCCAGCCGAAAGGGTCGTGCTGAAAAACCACGCCTCCGGCCACTGAAACCACCGTCGTCAAGTTGATGAGCGGCGCGGACTGAGTGACACTTAAATGTGAAAGAGCATAATTGAAGAGAAAAAAGGCTCCGACCGAAGATAATACTCCCAGATAAAGCACCGCCATCACGACGGCAGAGTGCTGCAAAGGAGCCAAATAGCCCAAAAGCCTCCCTTGCCGCGCGGCTTGCGCCAGCCCGATAAGATTGAACAGGACGGCTCCCATCCACATCATGACATAAGTAATCTCCACTGGGGTAAAGCGCTGTGAAGATTTCTTAGACAAAATACTGTATACTCCCGTGGAAATGACCGCCACAAACAGCGCCGAAACCCCCAGGAGATGTTCACCCCAAGAAAGTTGTCCCTGAGCGCCTACAATAACGAAGACTCCCAGCACCGAGCAGCCAATGGAGACAATTTGCAGCGGCCGCATCCGCTCATGCAAGAAAATCGACGCCATGAGCGCGATGGCCACGGGGGCCAAGCCGACGATCATTCCCGCTTCGGAAGCGGTCGTCCATTTAACCCCCCAGGTTTCTCCGATGAAATAAAGAAAAGGCTGAACAAACGAGAGCACCAAGAGCGAGCCCAATCCTTTTCCCCGAAGGTTAATCTTCACGATCCCGAAGGCCACCAAGAAAGTTATAGTCAAAGCGGCGGCAGCGAAGCGGAGACCGAGGATCTGGGCCGGGAAGGTATAATTTAAGGCATCCTTCGTAAAAAGAAATGATATTCCCCAAATGACAGCGGTCGTCATCCCAGCCACCAGGGGCAAAAGCGGCGCCGGTTTAGCCCTAAGGGCTGAGGCCGCAACTTGATTGAGATTCGTATTTACTTTCACATTCAATTTCACACACCCACGTCCTCAAATCTTGTCTGACGGGGCCAAGCGGCCAACAGTGCCCCTAATACGACGAAAGCCGCACCCACCGTTTGCACCAGTGTCAAATGTTCGCCTAAGAACAGATAAGCCAAACCCACTGTCATCACCGGCTCCAAAGTGCTGACGATCGAAACGGTGGCCGGCCCGACCTTTTGAAGTCCTAAAAGAATGTTAAAATGGCAATGGGATAAATCGGCGGAATCCTCTGACTTTGGAAGAACCAAAGTGAACTCGTCCGGTGAGCATTGCCTTCGCGCCTGAGGCGTTATTGTCCGGTGGACAGTGACGGCCAAAGGCTGAGTCTGCCCCCAACAAAGCAGAGTACGTGGGACCCCCGCCCACTTGTAGAAGTGGGAGTCTTACAATTGGATCAAAGGTTATAGAGTTTAAGCTTGTCATAAAAAGCCCGACGGGAAATCCCCAGTGCCCTCATGGCCTGGCTCCGGTTCCCGTTGGCATTCTTTAAAGCCGACACCATTAACTCCCGCTCTATTGCGCTCACTGCTTCTTTCAACCGACTGGGTCTCTCGGGAACCGTGCCGGCATGTTCCCCTTCCCCCTGCAAGTGGGCCGGAAGGTGTTGAGGCTCGATATACTTGCCGCCGGCGAGAATCGCGGCATGTTCCAGCACATTTTGCAGTTCCCGCACGTTACCGGGCCAATCATAGGCTTGGAGAAGGTTCAAAGCCGCGCGCGACAGAGTCAGCGCCGGATTGTCCAACTGCTGACCGTACTTATTTAGATAATAACCGGCAAGAGCCGGGATATCATCCTTGCGCTCCCGCAGGGGGGGCAAAGTCAAAGGAACAATGTTCAAACGATAATAGAGGTCGCGCCGGAAAGTACCCTCATCCATCATCTTATCCAAGTCTTTGTTCGTGGCCGCGACCACCCGGATATTCAGCTTAATGGTTTTGTCTCCCCCCACGCGTTCAATTTCACGCTCCTGCAGGACCCGGAGGAGCTTGGCCTGCATACTCAGGCTCATGTCACCGATTTCGTCCAGAAAAATCGTCCCACCCTGTGCCAGCTCAAATTTCCCCATTTTGCCGCCCTTCTTGGCTCCGCTAAAAGCCCCCTCTTCGTACCCGAAAAGCTCGCTTTCGAGAAGGTTCTCCGGGATCGCCGCGCAATTCACCTTAATCAGATGTTTGGAGCTGCGCCGGCTGCCGTTGTGAATGGCCCTGGCCAGGACCTCTTTGCCAACCCCGCTTTCCCCCCGGATGAGTACCGTACTGTCGGTACGGGCCACTTTTGCCGCCAGAAGCAGTATTTCCCTCAGGCCGCTATTCTGCCCGATATACTCCTGGAAGGAGGCAGGCAAAGCGTCCCGCTCATTGAGCTGCTCCTGTAGATAGTCGGCCACTCCTTGGGTATGCCGGAGTTCTTCGGTCAAGCGCACCACTTCGGACATGTTTTTAAATACGCCCACAGAACCGATGACTTTATCGTCTTCGTAAAGGGGAAAGGCGCTGCCTACCACGTCAATGCCCAGAGAACTCAAATACGACCGCCGGTTATGCAGCACCTCACCGGTTCGCTGCACTTGGGTGAGAGCCGCTTCAGGCTCGATCATATCCAGCCTCCGTCCCAAGACTTTAGGCACCGGAACACCCAACATTTCTGCGTAGGCCTTATTGGCATAAACGATGGTGGTATCTGAATCAATCACTAAGACCACGTCGTGAATTGTGTCCAAAATATCAAACAAGATCTTCTGGTTCCACTGGGTGATCACTTTACTGGTGACCGCATTCTCTGCAACTGTCATGGCCAATACAACTCCTCAGGCCAACCTGTGCCTTAAGTATACACTCGGTTCCTATAATAGGCAAAATTAGATTTTTGCCCTGCACAAAAAAAGCCGCCGACAAAAATCAGTGGCTTTTATGATTTATGGGCTTCCATCCCGGCCGTTCGTTCCCGAGAGCGATTCTCCCGGTATTGTTCAACTGCCACATGCAGATCTTGAAGCCGTCGCCCACTTTTCCCAGCACAGAGTCTTTAGGAATCCGGGCCGCATCGAAAAAGGTCCGGCCTTATCGAAAGAGATCTCCCCGGTGGGCGCATTGGCAAGCGATGCCCTGCTTGCCTCCACATTCACCCTGAAGAGAGCCCAGTGCCTCCCTTTTACACATGACCAAAAAGACCAATACGTAATTAATATGTTCCTAATATTCCAAACAATTGGGGGAATGTATAGAATTGAAGCGGAGCCTGTCTGCGGGGGAGACAGTTTCGGGAAAATTCGATAAGGAGAGTGATGTTCAATGCGTAAGTCTAAGAAAGGTATGGCCTGGTTTTTCGTTCTGGCTATGTCTCTGGCCCTGATTCTGAGCGGTTGCGGCAGCAGCACAACCGCCGGACAAACTGCCGCGGGGAACTCTGCGGCCGGAACCATTAAGATCGGTGCGCCGGACGCGGCCACCGGCAGCCTGGCCAACGAAGGAAAGCTTGTTCACGATGGCTACACTTTATGGCAAAACCTGGTCAACCAACAAGGAGGCCTGAATGTCAACGGGAAGAAGTATAAAGTCGACATCGTCTTTAA
The DNA here is from genome assembly GCF_902729405.1 of Acididesulfobacillus acetoxydans. Lineage (GTDB taxonomy): Bacteria > Bacillota > Desulfitobacteriia > Desulfitobacteriales > Desulfitobacteriaceae > Acididesulfobacillus > Acididesulfobacillus acetoxydans. Next base: position 2,025,281 of record NZ_LR746496.1, on the reverse strand, counting down.
GGATGACCAAAGCAATCCCACGAACAGTGCTTCCCTGACGGAACAGCTTTATACCCAAGATGGCATTCGCCTGTTTCTCAGTCCCTATGCCTCGCCCAACATTTTTTCGGCCACGACGGTGGCCGAAAGGCACAAAGTCCCGATGATCGCGGCGGGCGGAGGAGCTAAATCGATTTTCACCCGTGGCTACAAATATGTCTTTTCGTCTTATCCTTATTCCGGCGAGTATTTGGGCTCTGTACTGGATCTTTTAAAAACTAAAGGGATTAAATCCGTCGCTTTTCTCCACGCCGATGATCTTTTCTCCCAGGAAGCAGACCAGGGTGGCGAGGCCTATGCCAAGAGCCATGGTTTTGATGTGGTCTACTCGGCTCAATATCCGAGCAACACGACCGACCTCACTTCTCAATTGACCCAGATTGCCCAAAAGAAACCGGATGCTCTGATTGGGACCGGACACTTTCAGGAGGCGGTCCTCCTGGTCAAAGAATCCAAACAAATGAACGTAAACTTCAAAGCCATCGCTTTCACAGTGGGCCCCTCGATGCCTTCCTTTGGTCAAACCTTAGGCAAGGATTCCGAAGGGATTCTCGGCGCCAGCCTTTGGACTCCGGATCTCCCCTACAAGGATGATATTTTTGGCACTGCGAAAAATTACGCCAAGCTTTATAAAGAGGCGTTTGGCGTAGAACCTGATTACCATTCGGCCATGGCCTCCGCCGCGGCGGAAATGATGGGCATGGCGATCGAAAAAGCCGGCTCCGCCGACCCGCAAAAAGTCAGGGATGCCCTGGCCAATCTAGGCACGATCAGCCTCTTTGACGGTACTTTCACGGTCGAGGCCAACGGCAGCATCTCAGGACTCAAGCTGCCCGTCATCCAAGTCCAGAACGGCCAAGCTGTCACGGTCTGGCCCGGTGACTTCAGCAAGAACCTCAAGGATATTCCCCTGCCACCCTGGAACAAACGCTAGTCAGCCTGAAACCAACGCGAGTTAAAGTGGAACCAACGCGGGTTGATCCGGAACCAATGTAAGTGACAAAAAGGGGTGGGGGCCGTTGATGCTTACGCTTTTGATGCCAGTTCAACGGCCCCTCCTCCCGGCTCAGTTCTGCATTGCCCGTGCGCCTCGACCCCAGTGCGACAAAACGAGTTCACTTTCGGAGGGATGGATATGCATCTTTGGCTGCAAATAATCTTGAATGGGATATTGCAAGGTGGAATACTGGGCATTTCCGCTCTGGCCTTTTCTCTGCAATGGGGCGTGATGAACCTCATTAACCTAGCCCATGGTTCTTTTCAAATCCTGGCCGCCTATGTGGCGATGGTTTTACTCCAGCGTCTGGGCCTGGATCCCTTTTTGGCCATGCCCTTGGTATTTCTGATTTTCCTTGCCGGTGGCTATTTGCTTCAATTCGGAATTATCAATAGAGTCATCAGTGGCAACCTTTTTATGACGCTTTTATTGACCTATGGCCTGGACTTCGTCCTGGCCAATTTCATGATCCTCTTGTTTACCGCGGACTACAAGTCGGTCAACACACCCTATGCCAATTCCTCCTGGCATCTGTTAGGCTTTCAGTTTCCCATCGTGCGCACCCTGGCCCTCATTTTCCTGGTCATACTCTCTCTCCTGCTCTGGCTTTTCTTAGAGTACAGCCGGACCGGCCGGGCTATCCGGGCCACATCCATGGGTACGGAGCCTGCCCGTCTGATGGGGTTGAAAATTCCGAAAGTCTACGCTCTGACCTTTGGCCTAAGTTCGGGTCTGGCAGCCATTGGCGGCATTTTTTTCGGTTTGAGCAATGCCTTCTCCCCGGCGGCGGGTGGACCCCTGACCGTTGGAGCTTTCGTTGTGACTATCCTCGGCGGTGTTGGCACCTCTTGGGGACCTTTGGTTGGGGGGTTGATCCTGGGTGTTCTTGATGCCGTCGGTTCCGTCATTCTCGGGCCCACTTACGTCAATATCATTACTTTCGGCCTACTGCTCATCATTTTAATCTTACGACCCACCGGGGTTTTGGGGAGGGCCGCGACATGAAAAACAGGCACCTGGTTTTCACCGGCCTGGTCCTGCTGATCGCCCTTCTCCTGCCTCTCCTTACAAACGACTATATTATCCAAGTCGGCACGGAGATTGCCATGTATGCCGCGTTGGCAGCCGGATGGAACTTAATCGGGGGCATAACGGGTTATCCTTCTTTCGGAAACGTAACTTTTTTCGGACTCGGTGCCATACTGGCCGGCGCTTTCAGCGTCAACTGGCATTGGCAATATGGGCTGGCCGGAATAGTCGCTGTCCTCATAGCCGGAGCCTTTGGCTTTCTTCTGGGCTTACCCATCCTGCGCCTCAAAGGGCACTATTTTTCCATCGCCACCCTAGCCTTAGCCCAAGCCACTCTGGCCGTCGTAACCAACGTACAATTCCTGGGCGGCGGCCGGGGCACTTCCTTACCCTTGATTGGTTCCCCCTTGATTTTTTACTACATCATGTTCGGCATTGCCGCCTTATCCGCGCTAGTCACTTATCTCATTGTCCATTCCCAATATGGCAATACCCTCCTGGCCATCAAATCCGATGAACAGGCGGCCCAATCCGTCGGAATCAACACGGTACTGGCCAAAAGCACGGCGTTTGCTCTTTCCGCTTTGCTGGGAGCCATGGTCGGAGTGGTCTATGCGATTTGGCAAAGTTACATCGATCCCCCGACCGTATTTGAGCCGGGAATTACCGTACTGATGCTGGTCATGACCCTGATCGGAGGAGCCGGAACGGTGGCCGGACCCATTTTGGGCGCCGTGATTATCGGGCTTTTGACTCAGTTGGCCATGGCGTTTTCGCAAAACGCCTCTTCCCTCATCCTGGGCTTGGGAATCATCGTGGTTGTACTCTTCTTGCCCCAGGGCATTTTAGGCCGTCAACGTTCCGGGAAAGGAGGGAAGCGCAAGGGCAAGCATTCCTTCTCTTTGCGCGGGTAAAAATGTCCATTTTGCAAATCAAAAACTTGAGCAAGGATTTTGGCGGCCTTCGTGTCCTGGAAAACATCAGTTTTTCCCTTGACGAAGGCAGCGTGGTCGGCTTGATCGGTCCCAACGGGGCCGGCAAGAGTACTCTGGTCAATCTGATTGGGGGCGGGGATCAGCCCACCCGGGGAGAGATCTATTTTGGGTCCCGGCGCCTCAATGGCTTACCTGCCTGGCGGATCGCACGTCTGGGTTTAGCCCGCACCTTTCAAATCACCCGTATTTTCTCTGATCTAACCCTCGATGACAACGTACGGCTCGCGGCTTGGACCAACGGTTGGCGCGGAAAAAACCTGGAAACGGAAGTGGCAAGACTGATCGCCTTAACCGAACTCAGTGACAAAACCGGCGTCCTGGGCCGCGACCTGACACTCTCTGATCAGAAGCGTCTGCAGCTGGCCCGGGCCTTAGCCTTGAAACCCAAGCTGCTTTTGTTGGACGAGGTCATGGCCGGTCTGAATCCTTCGGAATTGGACAGAGCCATTCAACTCCTTGCTAAGCTTAGAAACGAAGGTATCACGATGCTTGTGATCGAACACCTCATGCGCGTGATCATGAGCATTTCTGACCGAGTGCTGGTGTTACACCAAGGAACCCTCATCGCCGACGGACCTCCGGCGGAAATAGTCGCTTCCAGCCAAGTTCAGGAAGCTTACCTTGGCCGGCGTTATGTCAAAAACCGCGGCGGCTTCCAACCTGACGAACCCAGTGAAGTAAAGGAGGGAACTTAGGTGTTAGCCATCAAAGATTTAAGCGTCGGTTACGGTGATACAAAAGTCCTCTGGGACATCAACCTGGAGATTGCGCCGGGAGAAATCGTTGCCTTAATCGGCGTCAATGGCGCAGGAAAGACAACTCTCTTGAAGACACTGATGGGCTTATTGCCTCCTTGGACCGGCAGCATCCGTTATCGCGGTCAGGAACTTTCCAGACTGGACACGCACAGAATTGTCAAACTGGGGATCAACCTCACCCCCCAAGGCCGCCTTCTCTTCACCGGGATGAGCGTGGAAGAAAACCTACTCATGGGCGCTTACCTGCGACGTGATTCTGAGGTTAAACACGACCTGAAACACATCTACGATCTATTTCCGCGTCTGAGCGAGCGCAAACGGCAAAGGGCCGGAACTCTCAGCGGTGGGGAACAACAAATGTGTGCCTTGGGACGCTCCCTCATGTCCCGGCCTTCCCTCCTTTTGTTGGATGAAATGAGCTTGGGCTTAGCTCCCATCGTGGTCGAGATGCTCTTGGATTTGGTCGTGGAAATTCGCGGGCAAGGCACCACAGTTCTTCTCGTAGAACAGGATATCGAGGAAGCTCTGCTGCGGGCGGATCGGGGATACGTCCTCGAGGGGGGCCGCATGGAAATGTCCGGGCCGTCCCCGGACCTCCTGTCCAATGCAAGCTTACGCGTCGCCTACTTGGGGCTCGCTTAGGGTGCGCCAGGCTGAACACTCCGGACGAGACTCCGGCCTATTTCCTCGCTCAAATGCTCATAGGCCGGCCTGAAAGCCTTTTGCAGAGCTTCCTTTTCGGCTGGAGTCAAGTGTTGAATTTTCACCTTGCCCTGTTTGTCCATGACTTTTAATTGCTCTTCGTTTACCTTTTTAGCCTCGGCCCGCTCCCAGACGGTCACTTCCGCCAGGGTATCCCGCAATACTTTTTGAACCCAAGCCGGCAAACTGTTCCAGAAGTCGACATTCGTCAAAACCACATAGCCCAGATAACCATGGTCACTTAAGGTCAAGTATTTTTGCGACCGATCAAAGCGCTGCGTATAGATGTTGGAAATTGTATTCTCTTCGCCGTCGACCATGCCTGTGGCCAAGGCCTGTCCCACATCGTTAAACGGCATGGGATAAGCCGACGCCCCGACAGCAGCGAACTGATCCACCAAAACCTGCGAAGGCATCACCCGGAATCTCAGTCCTTGAAAATCCCGGGGCCGGACCAGCGGACGCTTGTTATTCGTAAATTCCTTAAACCCATTGTCCCACATAGCCAAACCCAGCATCTTCCGAGTCTGCAATTGGGCCAGTAATTTCTTTCCCACCGGACCCTCCATCAGTTGATGGATGTAAGTCAAATTCGGAAAGGCGTAAGGCAGATCCAACAGCTGCCAATCCGGAAACATGCCTGAGAGTTTCGATGTTGCGGGAGCCAGCATCTGCACTGCTCCTCTGTTCAGGGCGTCAAATTCCTCCCCGTCTTTATACAACGTCGAATTGGGAAAGACCTGGACCTCCACATACCCTCCGGTCCTCTGCCGCACCAAATCGGCAAAGCGCGTGGCCGCTAATCCTTTCGGCGAGTCCGCTGCCGTAACATGGGAAAACTTAATGACAATTTCCTCATTCTTGGCCACCTGCTGATGGTCAACCACACGTGCTGAACAACCGGAGAGAGCCAAAATAATTACGGTCAAAAAAATGACTGTCAGAGTGAGGATCCCTGTCTTGCGCACGTTACCGCCCTCTCCAATTTGCCGGCTCAAACATCCTGCTCATTTCCGCCGGCTCAAACGTCATGCTCATTGTAGTGCATCCCCGGGGTCTAAGACAACGATTTGGCTATTTTGATTCTTTTGGTCTTTTCGGTCATAAGGGATGGCATAACTTCCTTTTTGTTTCAGCTCTGTTTCAGCGAAAAGAAGAGGTTAGCCGGTATTTGTTCAACGGCCGGCCGACCGTGCCGTAGCGGGTCTCCATCCGTACTTTGCCATCCTTCTCCAGATACTCCAGATAACGCCGGGCCGTAACCCGGGCCAACCCTATTCCTTCCGCGACTTCTTCAGCCGAGAGTTCCTTCTTCCCCTCCGCCAGAAAATCGAGTATTTGACGCAGCGTAATATTCCTTAGGCCTTTGGGCAAAATACCTTCCTCCTGCCAGCCGAGTTCATCCACGTTGTTCCGGTACCACAGGCGGTCCAAATCTCCCTGATCCAGTGCTGAGCGGGAAGACATCTTTTCCGTATATTCGCGATATCCGCTGAGAGCATGGGCAATCCGTTGAAACTTAAATGGCTTAATAATGTAATCCATCACACCCAAACGCCGGAATTCCTGAATAGTTCCGACGTCGTGAGCCGCCGTGAGCATGATGACGTCAGTTGGGAGTCCGTCTTGGCGGATGCTTTTGAGCACGTGCAGGCCGTCGAGGTCCGGCAAATAAATGTCGAGAACGGCGAGGCGCGGGCGCAGGAACTTGAGCACTTCCACAGCTTCTTGGCCGGAGCGGGCCCTGCCGACGATTTTGAAACCGCCCACCCTGGTGACAAATTCTTCGTTGACTGCCATCACCATCGGATCATCTTCCACCAGAACTAAGTCGATTTCTTTCATGATCCAACCTCACCCCCGTATTTCGCTATGCCCCGGAGACACGCCGATGGGAATCCTGACTGAGAATTTCGTCCCCCAATTTCCGCTTTCTACCTCCACCTGACCCCCTTGACTTTCGAGCGTATGTTTGACCAAAGCTAAACCAACCCCGCGGCCACTGCCCTTTCGACTAAACCCCCAAGCAAAGATTTGCTCTAGATCCGCTGGCTCAATTCCGGGGCCGGTGTCTTCCACAGATAGGGCAAGTTCCTCTGCACTCTGTTTTATAAGGCAATGAACTTCACAGAGCGTACGCCCACTCACGGCCTCCAGGGCATTTTCCAGAAGATTGCCCAGAATGACGACTAAACCGCTTCTCTCTAACTGGGGAAGCTCTCCTACGTTTGACTCCGGGTCCAAAATTAACTTCGCTCTCAATTCTTTGGCCCGGTTGTATTTTCCCAGCAAAAGGCCGGCCAAAGCAGGATTACGAATCCTCCGGCTGAGAAAGCGGGTGATCCCCTCTTGTTCCTCTGTGGTGGAAAAGATATAATCCACCGCCTTTTCATACTTTTGCAGCTGAATGAGTCCGGCAATGGTGTGGAGTTTATTCAGGGATTCATGGTTTTGAGCCCGCAGAGCTTCGATAAAAGTCTTAACACCTGTCAACTCTTCGGCAAGTTTATGAACCTCCGTCTTATCCTGAAACGTGATGGCCGCTCCCACCACCTTGTCATCAACTCTAATCGGCAGAAAATTGGCGAGGACCACATTCTGATTCAAAGTGAGTTCCTGATTGAACTGACCTTCTCCGTTCAAGACGGTCTCTTTCAGACCGGGAACCGCTACAACCGCGTCAATAGGCCTACCGGTGCTGTCCGGGAGAGCACCGGTCATACGCTGAGCCTCCTGGTTGAGGATGGTAATGCAACCTTCTTTATCAATGGCGATAACTCCCTCAGCCATAGACTGCAACACGGCCACCCGTTCCTCGAGAATCCTGGCAATTTCAGAAGGTTCCAGACTAAACATATTTTTCTTAATATTCCGGGCCAAATAAAAGGATCCCACCAAGCCCAAGCCTACCCCGACCAAGAGAGAAGAATAGAGTTGCAAACGCAGGGAATGCAAGGCTTCGCTCACTGTGGGCACCAGAATCCCCACCACAACGACTCCCACTTGACGGGTGCCTTGATCCGCCATGACCGGAACAAAAGCGCGGATAGAAGGCCCCAAAACGCCCACGGCCTGAGACAAATACTCTTGGTGACGCAAGGAAGGCCCCTCATCCCCGTCCGCAAACAAGGTGCCTATGCGATCCTGAAGCGGGTGCGAATAGCGTACCCGCTTCATATCGAAAACGACGATGTATTCTACCCCGGTAGCCACTCGAATCCGCTCGGCGATCGGTTGAATGGCTTTCCAGCCCTCGGGTCGCCCCAAATTGTCCTGAATTTCTTTTAATTCAGCTACTGTACGGGCTATGGCTATCGCCCGCAGGCCGATTTCTTTCCGGGCCGCCTCAGTGGTGCGCTCCACAATCATTACACCGGCCACCAGGATTGACAGCAAAACCAATCCGAATGACAAGAGGGCAATTTTTGTACGCAATTTAACGTGTACTCTTTTCATCTTTTCACCCGGATCCTAGTCAAGCCGTTGTCCTCCGGTCGCCCGGGCACTCCGGGCAAAGCGCGCGGCTATCCCGCAGGTTTACGGACAAAGCGGGCGAGTTCCGCCCGAATCGCGGCGGCAACTCTGTCAACCGGTTGGTTCCCGTCGATGATTGCTGCGTTTTCTCCCCGTCCCAAAGCTCGCTGTGCCAGATCGTCAAAGTTCCGCAATACCTGCTGCAAAGTTGTCTCCTGTTCAAAAAGTTCTTTGCGCAAACGGGACTTTTCGATCCGGCTTAAAGTAATTTTCGGGTCCACCCGGATAAAGAGGGTCAGGTCCGGAGCCATGGCTTTTTCATTGACGCTTTCCAGCCATTCCCGGGGCAATTCCAGTCCCTGATAGGCCAAAGACGACCAAAGATAACGATCGCAGACGACATCGCCGCCCAAGGCTAAAGCCGGTCGGATTTGCTGGGCCAGGTGATCCAGACGATCGGCGGCAAATAACAGCGCCAACTCCGCTCCCCCCAAACCCCCGAGCCTTTTGCTCAATGCTTGACGAATCAAAGAACCCACCGGCCCGTCTGACGGCTCTTTGGTCACGAGCACAGCACGCCGGTTGAACTTCTCAAGCCAGCGGGCAGTCAGTGCGGCTTGGGTCGTGAGACCCGAACCGTCAATCCCCTCCAGCACTATAAAATGTCCCCGCATCTGTCCACCCCTTGCTTTAAATGTCATACCGTTATCTTCTCCCTTAAAACCCCGATTTCCTCCCTCGCCGCAAATTCTTGGTCCAATTTCTCCCCATAAATTTGAAGGACGAGTTTCAGGAACCCGCCCCTCTTTCTCCGGTCTCAGCCGCTTTCTTAAACCTCTCTTCGCGGTTCATCTTCATCTGTCTTCATCTATCTTCACCTATCTTCATCTATCTTCACCTATCTTCGTCTATCTTCATCTATCTTCGTCTATCCTCATCTATCTTCGTCTATCCTCATCTATCTTCGTCTATCCTCATCTATCTTCGTCTATCCTCATCTATCTTCGTCTATCCTCATCTATCTTCAATCTGATATCTTCCTGATATCTTCAATCTGACAATATCCTAAGGCGACCTGTCCCCGGGGACGGCGCCAAACCTCTCCTACCGCAACTTTGCCACCGCTTTGAAGTCTATGTATCTCTAGCTGACCTTGCTCATCACTCGCAGTTTATCCGCAAGCAAGGCCACAAACTCAGAATTGGTCGGTTTTTGCCTCTCAATATTCATGGAATAACCAAAAATCCTCTTCAAAGTTTCCGTATGCCCCCGCTCCCACGCTAACTCGATCGCATGGCGGATACCCCGCTCCACTCTGCTGGGGGCGGTGTCGTATTTCTTGGCAATTGCGGGGTAGAGTTCTTTCGTCACCGCTCCTAAAAGCGAGACATCTTCGACGACCATCAAAATAGCGTCCCGGATGTACTGATACCCTTTGACATGGGCGGGGATGCCTATCTGATGCATCATGGACGTTACCTCGGCACCTAAATTCAAAGCACTTCCTACTGAGGTCACCGCCGGGGCCGCCGACGTAAATGAGGCCGAAATCACAGGTGCTTCTTGAGTTAAAGCCCGGATCCGTTTGCCCAAAATCTCTAAATCGAAAGGTTTCAGGATAAAGTAGTCAACTCCCATCATCATGGCCTGATGTGTCAGTGACTCCTGGCCAAAAGCTGTCAACATGATGATTTTCGGTCGGCTGGCCATGGCCCTGGCATTGATCCTCTCCAATACTCCCAACCCGTCCAGACTGGGCATCACCAGGTCAATAATGATCAAGTCCGGGTCGTGTGCTTGAATCATATCCCAAGCCTCTATTCCGTTGTAAGCTAGACCTACAACTTGCAGGTCTTCCTGAGTCTGCAAATAGCCCTGCAACATCTGGCACAGACTGTGGTTGTCGTCCGCGACAATGATTTTTACTTTCTTACCCATTCCGTCATCATCCCGCCTTATGTAATTAATTCCGGATTATTCGTGAACATCCCCTGTTCCTCTCCGGTGTTTACATTATACTTTAGGTCACATGTCGAAATCGTAAAAAATAAGTAAGCCTCGGCGGGACGGCTGCCGGCACGGGCACGGTAAACACTGGCTTTTATGGTTATTATTGGAAAATACCTTTCGTGTTTTTCTTCCTTGTTTTATCTACTGGGGAAAATAAGCCGGAATTCTGTGGGATATTCTGGAAACCTGCCGACCGGTCATGGTACCCTGCGCCGGGACCCTGCGCCATCGTACTTCAGTCCACTGCTTTATTTCGCACTTGCCCAAAGCCTTTGGACAACCACGACATCCTGCCAGCAGCCGAATTTCCAGCCGACCTCCGAATAGCGCCCAACCTCGCGGAACCCATGCTTCCCGGCCAGAGCCAGGCTGGCGGTATTGCTCCCGGAAATAAGTCCCAGCAAAGTATGATAGCCGAGCCGCCCTGCTTCGTCACAGAGGTGGCACAAAAGCACATGCCCCAAACCTCTGCCTTGGAATTCCGGGGCCAAATAGAGTGAGAACTCCCCGCTCAACCGGTAGGCCGGCCGGGTGTGAAAGGGAGACAAGCTCCCCCAACCGGCTATGTCTGAGCCGGCAGCCAAAACAAACAGAGGGTAGAACTCATCTTGATGTGAGGCAAACCAGTCCAGCGCCTGCTTCGGACCACGGCGCTCAAGATCAAAGGTTGCTGCGGTGTTTTCCACCGCCCAGTTATAAATAGCATTGAGGCGTGGCAGATCATCTTCCCGAGCCAGGCGAACGATCACCTGCAGGGCGTTCGCTTCCGTCTTTCCGTTCATGAGTGATAATTTCTCCTCCTTTCGCCGCCGACCGGGGAATTCCCCGAGTCTCGCCGGGGAGTTCCCGGTCTTGGCTCGTCAGACCTCACTGATAGCTGACAGTATTATAACAGACGGGCGGAGAAAAATCAGGCCCCAAACCGGCAGCGCCAACCTGCAGGGAGCCTCCTCCGAAGCCCGGACCGCAGCCGTCTGCCCCCTTGGCGCCAAATTCGGTCGTTCGTCTTCGATGGCTGCGGAGCTTGGGCTGCAGCCCTGTACCCGCGTATCCGTATATTCACCCTCTGCCGGGGAGATGATATAGTGGATACTCGCCTAAGTTCGGGTACTGAATCACTCCAAAGGAGGACCTCAAATGATTGCCAAAGTAGACAAAGGCACCTGCATTGGCTGCGGCGCCTGCCCCTCAGTTTGCCCCGAAGTATTCCAAATGGAGGATGACGGGCTGGCGACGGCTTACGTCAACCCGGTGCCGGAAGCCGTCGAAGGTACAGCCCAGGAGGCTGCGGACGGCTGTCCTGTCGAAGCTATCCATATCGAAAAGTAACAATTTTTCCGGCGATACCGCCACCCAGTAATATTACCTTGTCTTCGAACGCGAAATAGGAATAGCCCCGGCAGTCGGAAATCCGGGGTTATCCCTATTTTGTCCTGTCAAAAGGTATTTTCCGCAGCGAAAGAAAAATTGCCGGATTCCATCGAGCGTTCACTTGGGTGATCACGGCGCAAGCCCGGTTTTCGGCGGCGTTTTTGCACCTTGGCGGGACTTTCACTGTTTGACAGAGGATAGGGTCTCCAGAGTCTTGCCTACTCGCCCACGCAGCTCATCCAACCCCAAACGGTCCAACATACGCCCCAATCGTTCTTGAGGCTTAGCCTTTTCTTTGTAATACTCAATCACAGCCTCTACTGCCGGAAAGCGTTCGCTTTCCTGCAGGTTTTCCCAGAGCAAATCGGCCAAGCGCGGCTTTACTCCGCCGTTGCCCCCCACGTAAAGATGGTAGCCCTTGCTCGTTCCCATAAGCCCCAGGTCAACCGTGGCCGAGTCAGTGCACTTGTTGGGGCAACCCGCCACTGCAATCTTAAACTTTGAGGGTAAGGGCATGCCGTGATAGCGTTTATCCAATTCCACACCGAAAGTGAGGGTCTCCTGCAACCCGCGTTTGCAGAAAGTGTTTCCCGGGCAAACCTTGACGCTGCGTACACAAACCCCGGCCGCATGGCCCGGGTCCATCCCCAGGTCGGCCCAAGCCTTGGGGACGTCTTCCGGTTTCAAACCGACGATAGCGATGCGCTGCGCTGTGGTCACTTTTAGGGCGGCCGCCTGGTATTTCTCCGCCACATCCGCGATCTTGCGCAGAATGGCAGGAGTGGCTACGCCCGCCGGAATGTGCGGCGCGATGGCATAAGTCTTTTTATCCATTTGCAGAACTGAGGCCTCCGGTTGGGAGTTCGCCTTTGCTTGCGCGGACATCTCCCCCTGCTCAACCTCATTGACCCTGGCTAAAAGGGCTTGGGGGTCAATCCCGTGCATCTGGGCCGCATTGCCGAGATTCTCTTTAATGGAGAAAGGGCAGCCCAGGCAGTGCAGGCCCATCTCTTGCATTGCATCAACCGTCTTCGGATTGGCGGCCATAATGTCCTGTAAGGTCATGTCCAAAGTAAAGCGCATTTTAACCCCCTATCCGTGAATGAGCATGGGCAAACAACGCACACACACTGTTTTCTCTTCACCCTGATAGACATATTTGAGCACGGGGGTGAGTTCACTGGTCGTCCCGCAATGCGAGCACTCCAGCTCCGGTGCCTCTTTTTTCTCTTCAGCCATATGGCGAGCCTCCTTTTCCCTGATTACAGACTTACTGTAACACAGATCTCCTAACCTCTCTGTGACTTTCACCACAGCACGGTGTGCTTTTCATCATAGATTTCACCTTTCATCATAGGTCTCTTCCGCTCAGTATCCTGTCCTCAGTGTGAGCACGACTTCGCCAAAATATACTTGAACCGCCGCCGAGCGGGCCTTTTCCCCGGTAAGAGTAAGCAACGACAAAAAACCCCCCGAAGGGGGATCATGTCTGTGCTATGTTCAGGGGTTCGAGTCAGCGCAGCGGCCTGAAATCGACAATCCGCCACCCCTCTTTATGCGGCTCCAGGACAAAAGAGTATTTTTCGGATTGTACAGCTTGGGGCGGAGACAACCAAGAAACACGCACCTCGAGAGCCCGGGCATTCGACGTGTTTAGGAACTCCACGTTCCGCAGAGAGAGTAAAGGGTTTTTCTCCACCCGTTCAATCCAGGCCCGGAGTTCAGCGGAGTTATTCCCGGTGAACATCTCCTCGGCTGTTGCGATCTCGCGGCTATCCATGAGATGCCAAAAATGCTCGACCGCGACCCGCGGAGAATCGGCATAGGCCGGGTGAGCCAAAGCCGACATGACCGTCTGCGGCGATTTCCAAGCCAGCATCCCCGCCAGACAAGCCAAGGTGATAAGCAGTATCCACAGGTTTCTGCTGCGTTGCATGTTTTCCCCTCCTTCAGTATTACTATTTTAGAGGGGAAATGACTGTTTCATGACTGCTTATCCGAAAACTTTTCTCAACATGTTGAGCAAAAATTCCGGCAGCCTAATGTAATAGATCCTCACCCTTATCCCCCCTTTCCCCTAAGTATATGTCAGTCAGGGTTTATCCCAAACTCGGACGAGACCCCTTCGTCCTGCCAATATTGTTATGACACAGAGAGCGCAAGTCCTCCACTCAATTTTGCCGGCGAAAATGTATACTGCTTAATCCCTTTAGCCAAAATTATACTGTTTGACTGTTTCTTCCAGTTGGGCCACCAGCCTCTTCTCATCCTCGGTCTGGGCCGTGAAATAAAGGCGTCCTATGATGGATGAAATGATTTTTAAGACATCTTCAACGACCAATGATTCCTTGACCGCCAATTGGGCGCTGGTTTCAATGAGGGCTATGCCAAACTGGTGCCCCACGCCGTCACTCATCATTTTCGTGCAGGTTTTGCCCAGAAGGCGCATGACCAGCGATGCTTCCTGGGCATCCAGTTGACGGATGGCGTCGATGGTCGTGCTCAACCCTTGAACCATGCGCAGCCCCACGTTTGCCCAACTGACTTGTTGATTCTCCATCTTCCATTCCCCCTTACCGCAAACACTCTTCGTGCGATACTATATGCCTGCGGCGAATGACAGGTGAATTGTCCTTTGGTAAGAAAACTCGACGGGTCGATGGAGCCAAGTCTGACCATCACACGGGAACAGTCGGCGCCGGAGGCTTGCGGACGGTATCTGTACGATTTATCCAAAACGTAAGACTCCCACTTCTACAAGTGGGAGCGGGGCCCCCGTTGCTTCGGTGGGGGTAGACTCAGCCTTCGGCCGTCATTGTCCACCGGACAATGACGCCTTCGCCGCGAAGTGCGATTTTGGGATAGGCGGCTTCGGCGAAACTCTCCAATGGAGACTTTCGTCACCGAAGTCCCGATGTTCAACTTTAGTTGAACGAGTTCACTTTGGAACGGGATTTATACCACCGAAAACAAGGAGCAGGCAATCAGTTTTGCGAGGCATTATCTTTGATATGCCTCGTTTGTGTCTTATCCGCCCTCGTTTTGGGTATGGTTCAAAGGGCGCCATCTTGCCACGCGGTTGCCGCCCCCCGGTTCTCAACTTTCCGCCCACCGGTTCAAAGCCGCCGCGGTACGACAAGTTCCATAAAACTCCTGCTCACTATTTCCCCAGTTTAGGTACTTTAAATGTGGACACCATGAGAAAAGAAAGTATGAGCAGACTCGCCGGGTAAAAAAACCAGGGCAGAAATTCATTAAAAAACGTGAGCAAGGCCATAAAGCCACCCGCAAAAGTGATGGGAACTCCGATAAAATAGGTTGAGATATTCAAGACATTAAACCGGGCCAGTCTGACGGCCCCACACAGTGCGAAAACCGCGGCAACAAGAACACCCCAGAGTCCCAGATTGGAACGCAGGAAGGCCGTATAGATCAGGATAGCGGGGGCAACCCCGAAAGAGACTAAGTCGCTGAGCGAATCCAGTTCTTTGCCAAAGTCCGAACTGACCGCAAGTTTGCGGGCCACCTTACCATCCATGCTGTCCATAAGAACGGAAAGCAAAATCATCCCGGCGGCGAAATGGAAATGTCGATCTAAAGTCCAAATTAGGGCCGCGAAGCCGAAAAGTAAGTTCAAAAGGGTGAATATGCTGGGAATCACGCGGGCATTCAGAGGCCTGTCACTCATCAATCCTTCACTCTCCCCAAAATAGTAGTTCCGCCGCGCACTTTGTCCCCTTTCTTTACCGTCACCTCCACATAAGGAGGGAGGAACAGTTCTGTGCCGGATCCGAACTTGATCAGGCCGAAACGCTCCCCTTTAGCTAAGACGTCTCCCTCCTTTACCCAACAGACAATTCTTCTTGCCACAAACCCGGTCACCTGCGTGACCAAAACACGCAAACGGTCGTTTTCCAAACCGATAAAGCTCTTCTCATTCAGCTCTGAGGCGTGGCTTTTAAAAGCCGGCAACATTTTCCCGGGCCTGTAAGCGCGGTACACCACCTGTCCCGCCATCGGTGCACGGTTGACATGAACATTGAACAAACTGAGGAAGATGCGGATACGGATACTTTCCCCCTGAAGGAACCGGTCTTCGAGAACTCTTTCCACATCCATCACCACCCCATCCGCGGGTGATACCAAAGTCGATTCGCCCTCAGGAACGGTCCTGGCGGGATTGCGGAAAAAATAGGCCACGAAAAGGAAAAGCACCAAAGGAAAAATGACCAGCCAAGGCCAAATGAAATAGGCCAGAATCCCCAATACGACTAAAACAAATAGATAAAACCAACCATCCCTGGAGATGGGGTACTGTGTCACAGCAGATAACCTCCTGTTTTCTCACTCTCTCGCCGCCGGCTTCCCCCTGATTATATTCTTGCCAGAAGCCGGCCCGCACACCCCTGAACCCGCCCTCTTTTCCTCGGACCCCTGTTTACACGTCCCCGAGCCGCACCGCCTTAAGTGTACCATTTTTAGGGTCATTAGGAAAGTCTCCACCCCCTAACCAAGCTTCGAGCCTGCGAATTATTTGTTGCCGGTCCCCGCGCACATGGGTGGCCACAGGCAGGGAAGACAAAAATAATCTGCCGTAACTCTTTTCCGTGATACGCGAATCAAACAGGATTACGGCCCCACGGTCCTCCCCGGAACGGATAAGACGCCCGAAACCTTGCTTGAAACGAATAATTGCCTCGGGCAGAAACAAGTCGCGAAAAGCGTTCTTCCCCTGTCTTTCCAAGAACTCGGCTCTGGCTTCCATTAAGGGCCTGCCCGGCGGACAGAAAGGCAGTTTTACCAAAATGACACAAGACAGAGTCTCACCGGTGATGTCTATCCCTTCCCAAAAACTGTTGGCGCCCAGCAAGACACTCCGCGGGTTGCGCCTGAACTCCTCCAGAATGGCGCTGCGCGCTCCGTCTATCCCCTGTCCCAAGGTTTCAATACCCACTCGCTCCAATCGTTCCCTCAACGCCCGGTGCGTCGCTCTGAGAAACTGATGTGAGGTAAATAGGACCAAAGTCCGGCCACCCATGCGGCGCGCGATTTCGGCGGTAAACTCAGCCACGTCTTCCGCTAAGAAACCCTCGCAGCGTTTGGTGTCCATCAGTCCTTTGACGATGTAAAATTGCATTTGCCGGTCATAGTCAAACGGAGAATCCACGGTGAGCGTGGCTGTCGCCGTTTCCAATCCCAGCTCGGTCAGGAAGTGAGTAAAAGATCCCGCAATACTCAAAGTGGCTGAGGTCAAAATCACCGTCTCCAACCGGTCAAACAGCTTCTCCCGGAGAATGGCGCTGACGTCGACAGGGGTGCTTTTCCAGACCGGAGCAAATGATTTCTCCAACCAAATCACCTGTCCGTTTTCCTCTACATCCATGCAAGTCGACAAATCGGCCAGAAGGCTCTCGAGCAGTCTGAAATTTTCGCCTAGTTCCGCCCGCAGTGTCTCCAGTTCTGATGCTTCCTCCCGCTCCGTCAGATCCTCAAGGGCCGCAAATGTCTGGCCGAGGTCGCCCAGACGCCCGCTCAAGTTCTCCGCTTGCACTTTTAAGACCCCCCACCAATCCTCGCTTTGATGAGATGGAACCAAGCGCAGGGACTGGTTCTCACCCAAAACATCGGCAAGCAGTTGAAACAGGCCGCGCGCCTGTTCCCGCACAGAAGCGCATTGACCCGGGACATCCTCCAACCGGGCCGCAAAACGTTCCCAAACCCCGTGAGCCAGAACGGAGTAGCGGGAAGAGTTAGCCTTGATGCCGGCATAAAGGCAGGGGCCGGCCGGCCGGTGGATGCCGTCCAGTATCCGGCTGATTTTTTCCAGGCTTATTTCCGTCCCGAGGTGCTCCAAAGCGGAGCTGTAGAGGTGATGAGCTTCGTCAACAACCGCATAATGATACTCGGGCAGAACATTTCCCCCTGTTTTGATATCGGAAAAAAGCAAGGAATGGTTGATAATCAGCAGGTCGGCGTCTTCCGCCTTTTGCTTAGCTGTCAGAAAAAAACAAGTTCCGGAGTGGGGGCAGCGGGCATAATTGCAGTTCTCCGCATTAATACGGGGCCAGAGGCGTCGAAACCCGGGGCTCTGCGGCAGTTCCTGAGCATCCCCCGTTTCTGTTTCCCGCAGCCAGGTCAAGATGCTCAAGCCCGCCACCCGTTCTTCCGGAGACAATTCTCCCGGGTTTTGGTTTAGGATCAGCCAGTTGCGCAGGCAGAAATAATTGTTCTTCCCTTTCAGGACCTGGCTGCGAAATGAGAAGGGCAAAGTTGATTCCAGGATGGGCACGTCCTTGTTGGCTAATTGTTCCTGCAGAGGAATGGTGTGGGTAGCGATAACCACCTTGTGCCCTGTCTTCTTAGCCCACCAAAGGCTTGGGGTCAAATAAGCCAGAGATTTGCCGGTTCCCGTTCCGGCTTCGATCACGACGTGTTCAGAACGGACCAGAGACTTTGTCACCTTCTCAGCCATCAGCACTTGGCCGGGCCGGCTTTCGTATCCCGGCAAACCCTGGGCCAGGGTCCCCGGGGCCGACAGGAACCGTCCTACCCAATCCGCCGCTGCGGGGATATTGCCCTGGGGTTTTGTCCCGGGAAACAGCGAATCCTGCGCCCGGCCGGGCCGCCAATCCGTGCGAATAGGGCGGTCAGGAAAACGGCGGCGCACGGTCCTTTCCAGGGAAGCAAAGAACCCTCTGCCGCTCCAGCCTTCCAGCCAAACCGAGGCCTGCCTGAAAAGGCTCAAATCATATTCCAGCCCTTTTTGCCAACACGCCTCCAAGACCCGGGCGGCCACCCAGGCATCTTCTTGGGCCCGGTGCAGCCGGCCCTTCGTATCCAGATGCAGTTTTTCGGCTATACTCGCCAAGCGATAATATTTTAAAGACGGAAAAAAAATGCGCGAAAGGTCTAAAGTGTCCCAAACCGGGTTATCCAGATGCACTTTCAGTCCGTGCTCCAGCATATTTATATCAAAAGATAGGTTATGTCCAACCAGCACGGAGTTGCCGAGAAAAGCCAAAATCTCCTCTCTGTGTGCCAAGAGAGAGTCCGCCCTTTCCAACTCCTCCCGAGAAATCCCTGTGAGGCGAAGCACCCGCTCGGGAACGGGCCGGGTCGGACGCGCAAAAAAGTGCAATACCTCCGGCGAAGCATCTTCCCGGACTCTCCAAGCCGCAAATTCGATGATCTCATCATGGTTCGGATCAAGCCCGGTTGTCTCAACATCAACCGCCACAATTTCTTCCTTCACAACATGTCGACCCCTCTCCTGCTGACATTCTACACATTTTCCTGCCCCGCCGCAACGGAAAGGAGGAGTTTGACCATCCCCGGCGAATATACCTTAGTGTGTGCTTGCGGAATGGGACATGGAAGAAAACATCAGTGGAGATACTAATACCGGCCTCAAGTTCTGAGGGCGAAAGAAGGTTATGCCATTTGAAACGTCTCCGACGCGTTTTCCGGTTGTTCGTACCCCTTGTCATCGCCGCATTCATTCTTTCCGGCTGTGCCAACCTGCCGTTTCTTTCGGCAGAGAGCACTTATTCCATCCTCACGGTGGCCGCCGACGGTACCAGCCAAACATCCCCCATCAAACTTCCCTGGAATGCCAACACCGCTGTCTTGCATAAGCTATTGCTTGAAGCGTCTTTTACAATCAGCGACCTGCACAGTGACGCGACGTCTACCGATTCAAAGACGGCTTCCGTTTATCTCATGTCGGTTTTTCCGCACAGCAAGTCAATGAATCTGAACATTGACGGTGTAACCGTGGCCATGGATGTGCGGTCTATCCAGGTGGAAGTTCAGGGTCCGGATGTCGGGCGAGTGATCTTAAACAAATCCTGGGCCTTGCAGGGGATTTCCGACCCGAATCTGACCCCGGCCTACCTTGACTTCCTCAAGATGCTGGAAACCCAATCTGCCGCCAAGCCCCAAGGTTAAAAATTCTGCCGCAACTGAAGACAGTCAGGAAGGATCTCGCAGACGTGATTTTTATTTTAGACAACTTTGATTCCTTTACCTATAATCTCTATCAGTATTTTGGCCAAATCGGCGAAGAAGTCACCGTCCGGCGGCGGGATATTTGTACTTTGGGGGAAATCGAGGAATTGCGCCCCGACCTGATCGTCCTGTCTCCCGGACCCTGTACCCCCAATGAAGCACAACTTTCCCTGGAAGTGATTCGCACCTTTCAGGGCCGCATTCCCATTTTGGGAGTCTGCTTAGGACATCAGGCGATCGGACAGGCCCTAGGTGGACGTGTGGTCCGCGCTCACTTTCCCGTACATGGCAAAACCTCGCTCATCCATCACGATGGGCTCGGCGTTTTTAAGGGACTTCCCAACCCACTGCAAGTAACCCGCTACCACTCTCTGGTTTTGCAACGCTCTGCCCTTCCCGACATTTTACAGGTCACGGCCGAAACGGAAGAGGGAGAAATCATGGCCATCCGCCACCGCACTCTCCCTCTTGAGGGCGTGCAGTTCCATCCGGAGGCTATTCTGACGGAAGCCGGTCATAAGTTGCTGCACAACGCCGCCTCGGACGCCCGTGCTTGGCAGAGAAAGGCACCGCCGGCGGACCGCCCGACGGTCTGGCAAATCAGGCCTTTTGCCTCTGATCTGCCGCCTTGCCGGCTGCTTGGCGCTTTTCGGGGCGCCCCTTTGCCCTTTTTTTTGGATAGCGGCGAAGATTATCCCGACTTGGGCGGGTATTCCTTTCTGGGGGCGTTTCCTTTCCTTCAGGTAACCGCCCATAAGGACGAAGTGGAAATCTACCGGCCCGAATCGGGAGAGCGCTCCCTCTCCCTGCCACCCTCCAAAGACGCTCTTGAGGTTCTTGATCGGTTTCACGCCATCCTGCGCGTGCCTGATCAGGCACCTTTTCCTTTTGCCGGCGGGGCCGTGGGTTTCTTCAGCTACGACTTAAAGGATGCCTTGGAGGACCTGGCGCAGAAAGCCGTCGCCGATCTCGACCTTCCCCTCTGGAGCTTTGCCTGGTACGACGGGATTCTGGTCTACGACCATGGTCAAAACCGCTATTTTTTGGCCGCCTGCGGCATGCAAGAAGACGGAAAATGTTCACGGACTTTGGCCGCCTCCCGGCTGGACCGTCTGACTCACCTCTTGGAGAACTTCCGGCCCGGCCGGGGGGACGATATTCAGCCGGATATGCCCACGGCAGCCCTAGCCGCTGCTCGAACGGTCTCTGCCGGAGTCGGCAAAGCGCATTATCTGGCGGACTTACAAAAGGTGATCGACTACATATTTGCCGGGGATATCTATCAAACTAACCTGAGTCAGAGATTTTCCTTGCCTTTTGACGGAGACCCTTGGACCTTATACCGGAAACTCCATCGGGAAAACCCCGCCCCATTTGCCGCTTTTCTGCCCTATGCTGCTTTTCAGATCCTTTCCAGTTCACCGGAACGTTTCATCCGCATCGACCCGGGCGGTGAGATAGAGACGCGCCCAATTAAGGGCACCCGGCCTCGCGGATCGTCCCCCTCACAAGACCAAGCCCTGGCGGACGAACTTTTTCACAGCGCCAAAGACAGGGCAGAGCTCACCATGATCGTCGACTTGGAACGCAACGATCTCGGCCGCATCTGTAAATTCGGCAGCGTCCATGTCCCGAACTTGATTCGGCTGGAAAAGTACCCCACCGTTTGGCACTTAGTTTCCACCATCCAAGGGCGGTTGCGGGAAAACCTTTCCCCCTCCGTGATCATGCGGGCCATATTCCCCGGCGGCTCCATTACCGGGGCGCCAAAAATTCGCGCCATGGAAATCATTGAGGAACTGGAACCGTTTAAGCGCGGCATCTACACCGGAAGCATCGGCTATCTCGGCTTTGACGGCTCCTGGGATCTCAATATCGCCATCCGGACCATCGTCTTAAGCGGCCGGACTGCCTATCTTCAGGCCGGCGGAGGAATTGTCGCCGACTCCGTTCCTGCCGGCGAATATGAGGAAACCCTTGACAAGGCCGCGGCTCTTTTCCGGGCTTTAGGCGGGCAATTGAAAGCCGAAAATTGGCGGACATCCTGAACAAGCATCGGACCGAGCGGACATTTCCCACCGGCTTGACTCATAAAACGATAAACAGCCCGCCGCGGGGCTGTCGAAAGGAAAATCCCTCATGACCGAACTCCCTGCCCAACCGCAGCTTTCTACCGAACAGGCGGTTGCAAGTGAAGACCGTCTGGCGCTTTACGGTTATGGCTTGTTTGAAACGATTCTGGTCACTGGCCGAGGACCTTGTTTTCTGGCTAGGCACTATGAGCGAATGAAAAGGGGAAGCGAACTTCTCGCCCTGGACATGCCCAGCCTGTCTGTTTGGTCAGGTCTCATCGCAACCTATCTGTCCCAGGTCTCCGTGCCTCCGACACCCTTCGCCCTGCGCCTGACCCTGAGCGGGGGAGCCCCGGCGCAAGCCCTCGCCCCGTCCTTTTTGCTGAGCTCACGCCTGATCGGGTACAGCCAGAGGCAATATGAGGACGGCTTCGCTTTAACCTTACTGCCCACCCGGCGCAACGAATCTTCGCCTCTTTGCCGCATCAAATCCACCAACTATCTGGAAAACCTCCTCGCCAAACAAGAAGCCATCAAAAGGGGTTTTGACGAAGGACTCTGGTGCAACAGCCTCGGTGAATTGGCGGAGGGAACCCTCAGCAACCTTTTTTTCGTCCGAGAGGGGCAGCTTTTCACGCCCTCTCCCGCCTGCGGCTGCCTGCCCGGCACCCGGCGCGCCCTCGTCTTAGAATTGGCGGAAACACTCGGCCTCGCGTGGCAAGAAGGGGCCTATCAGTTGGACGACCTGAAAGAGGCATCCGAGGTCTTCTTGACCAATTCCCTGCTGGGGATCATGCCCGTCAACCGTTTGGATGAACATAGATTCCGGGTGACCTCCGGCAGCGTCAGCCGGCGCCTGGCCCTCGCTCTGCAACGGCGCATTCAAGCAGAGCCTGCCTTGACTTAGTTTCGTCCAAGGTCAAAGGGGCCAGTCAGTACTTCTCTTCGATTACCTCAAAGACCTGGGGAGTGGACTGTCTGTAGGCCGCATTGTCCCCTACCGTACCCCGCCAGGCTTCGAAAGCGGCTCTGTCTTCCCATTTGGACATGACCATAAGGTCGGAGGAATTCAGCTGTTGATTGACCGATGCGAATTTAAACCCATCGATATTCTCCACGCTGGCCAACCCCCTCTTGATGTCTGCCAAAACACGGTCCTTATCCGGTCCGTCAAACGTGTGGATAACCGTAAGCATCCTCATCACCTCATTCATCCTAATTCCGCCAAGCTGCCCCTGAATCACGTGACACCTTAACCTGTTGAGCCACGGCGCCCTTCTTCCCGATGTTCCGGCAGCGCCCAAGCAATGGTGTCAAAGCCTCCACTCCGCGCTTAGTTTGTCCCGAGCCCTTCCCCGTCATACCCTTCCGGTTAACCGGAGCCGCCCCGGCTCAAAGACGGAGAAGCATTGTGACCACGGCAAATCAGGCACCAGTTTCTTGCCCCCGGCGGTGACCGCCGCCGGGTTAGGGGCATAAGATAAAGCACAGGGTTTTGTACGCCTTGTACGCCAGAAAAAACTCATGCGCCGAAGCACATTCCTGTCGTTTTTTTCGCCGCTAAATGCTATACTAAAAGTGTTGGCTAAAGCTCATGAGAGGAGCTGGCATGAAGGGGGAAAGTAAATGAAGCTGGTTTACATTCGAACCGATTTTCCGTCCGGCCGCTCGCATATTTTGATTCGGGATGCGGAAGCTCCCAGTCCGGAGCTTGTACATTTCATGCTTGTCCTGAGCAACAAAGGCACTTTATGGGTCGATGTCTTTTGGCCTTATGATGAAGAGGCAGAACGCTACACACGGAGAATCTCGGAGCAGCAGTTTTGGCAGCTGTTCCGTGAATGGCGCCTCAAAGGAATGGTGTTGGGGGATAATGGGCGGGTTGCCGAAATGCTGGCCCGCAAACGGTTAGCCGTGCCGAAACAGGAAAAAGATGCTTAGAGACGGCAAAAGTTATATCAGAATCTTCGTCCATTAGCAAAAGCGGCTGAAAGGCCGCTTTTGTTTATCCGCTCAGGCCCAAACGTGTCAGACCTGCGCCGCCGGTCGGCACCCTCAAGGTTATCTTCACTGCAAGAGGTCCTCTTTCAGTCTTTGCAGCTGGCGCAGATGGTGCTCTTCGTCGGCAAAAACGGCGTCCATCATCTCCTGCTCTGACGCCGACAAATAACGTTGAGCCCTCTCTTTCGCCCGGGTCAACCCTTCATTTTCTTCTCCGTAGAGCTCATTCAACATTTCGAGCGGACGGTTTTCTCTCATGTTTTTAAGTTTTGTTTGCCAGAGAGAAAACCGTCCCCGCCAGCCTCTGCCCTCTTCAACGTGCCCGCCGTTCGTCTGGATAAAGTAGGCAATCCGCTGCGCGTGACCTTTATGGTCTGTCAAGATCGCCACCAAGTGATTCCGCAGCGGGCTGGCCGGCAAGGCATCGATATAGGCCTGGTACCGCTCGATAGCCAGATGTTCCCCAGTGAGAATGTCATTGAGCACTTCGAAAGATGTCTCCATGCAGTCTGCCCCCCAACAGCGGTCTTTCCTTTCTTCCAGTTTGCCTGGGAAAGAGTCCTGCTATGCATCAGCTGCCGGTTGAGGCCGGAAACTGTTCACTGCGGCATTATTCTTCAGCGTTTCTTCGTCAGCGCTTGTTCTTCAGCCTTTGTTCTTCAGCGTTTGTTCGTGCTTCGCTTTTCTCTTCTTCCGCGTTTCTTCTTGCTCCGCGTTTCTTCTCCGACGTTTTTTCAGCGTTTTTTCTTCTCGGTGGTCCCTTTTCCATCTTCAAGCTGTTTCTGTAAAGTGCGGAGGGCTCTCGCCGCGGCCGGATCGAGCCGGCGGCCGACATTGGCCGCTTCCTGGTCCCCTGCCGAAGCCCAGACCCCGCCCGGCTGTTTGGCCTTCCCGGGGCGGGCCTGGCATAGACGCACTGCTTGCGAGCGCGGTCGCTTGGCTTGTCCCCGGGTGCGGCCATAATTCCGGCCCGAGCCGGGCTTCTCCGGCCGCTCGCTTCTCGATTTAGAGAACTTTTCTTCCCTGCCGAACTTGCGCGCTCGGTCCGGTTTCGCCCCCAATCCGAGATTCGCCTTAGCCCCCGAGTCCCCCTTGGACCCCGAATTTGCCTTAGATTCCGAATTTGCCCCGGACTCCGGATCCGCCTTGAACCCCGGATTTTCCTTTGACTCCGACTTTCCCTTTGACCCCGAATTTACCCTCAGTTCCGGATTTCGTTCTCCGGCGCTGTTTCGCCCTTCCCGGGGCACAGGCGACGGATCGGGTCCTGACCTTTTCCCCGGCTCCGGGCCCCAACGTTTCTCCACCCAGTCCCGAACCCAAGCCGGGTTTTTAGTCACGACAAAAGCCTCCTGAATCGAACCGTTACTTTTCAGAAGCAATTTGCAACCCGTTTGCGTCTGGTATTTGTAAACAACCCCCCGCTCGGGTGAACGGCTGATTTCAATCACCCCGGGAATGATGTCGCTCACTTCCGGGTATTGACTCAACTCCTCCAGCCAAGCCAGAGCATCCTGGATGATGCCGTGTTCGCGTTTGACCTTATTTCTCCGGTATTTCATGGACTTACCCGCCAACTGCAGCCTGACCGTCTTCTCCGAAAAAGACGTGCCGGGCCCGGATCTGGCCTTGACTTACCTCGATTAACCCCAGGGAATAGTAACGCTCCCGCCTTTTTTGCGTGGGTGAGCCCGGGTTAAAGAGCAGGACCCCATTGTCCCGTTCCAAGCAGGGACTGTGACTGTGCCCAAAGACTATCGCCTGAACCCGGTCCCGGGCAAAAGTCTCATAGACCCGTTCCTGAATCGACCGTCCTCGGCCGCGATAACCGTGGGTCAAACCAAGCCTTACCCCGCCGCAATCCACCGTTTCACGTTCCGGCAGGTGCCGCAGCTCCCACGCGTCACAGTTGCCTTTCACCGCAACCACCGGAGCCAGGCAATTGAGATCGGCCAGAACCTCCGGGACTACACTGTCTCCGGCGTGCAGGATCAGATCAACCCCGGCCAAAGCGTCCCAGACGATTTGGGGAAGAAACTGCCCGGCCCGCAGATGCGTATCTGAGAGAACCCCTATTTTCATCTTTTTTCCACCTCCACTAACGTAGAAAAAAAGACGGCCCCCCCGGCCAGGTCTGCTTCCCGCGCGGATGTCAGGGCGTTGATTCCCCGCTCTTCCGGATAAGCCCATAGAGGCCAAACCCCGCTGGCTACGACAACTCCGGGCAAAACAGAATCCAGTACCTTCGCCTTTAGTAAGCATTCTCCCCTGGCATTGAAAACTTTGACCGGATCCCCTTCGCGAATACCCCGCGCGGCCGCGTCCCGCGGGTGCATCTCCAAATGGGGTTCCCCGGCTCCTGCCGTCAGGGCCTCAACTTCGGTAAACGTGGAATTCAGAAAATGATGATTGGGTGGACTTATCAAGGTCAGGTGGCAGCCTTCCTTCTTTTCAGGGCCCTCAAGCAGCGGACGGTGAGCCGGGAGTGGCGGCAGCCCCCGTTGCACCGCTTTTTCACTTCGCAATTCCGCCCGGCCGGAAGGCGTGGCAAAGCCGCCTTGGGCAAAGGGTAAAGCAGGTATTTTGAGTGCCACGTGACGCTCCCGCCGTAACCGTGCCAAGGTAATGCCCTGTTCCTGCCAGTAAGGAAGACTCAGGGCCTGCCCGGCCATCTCTTCGGTGGAATCCCGAAAACAAGGGTCCGTAAAACCCATGGCCTCAGCTAAGCGGCGAAAAACTTCAATATTGGGCAGGCTCTCCCCCTGGGCCGGGATGACCGGATCCGCCCACTGCAAAACAGTATGCCAATAACTCACATACAGGTCTTGATGTTCCAGGCAGGTGGTGGCGGGCAAGACAATATCCGCCCAGCGGGCCGTATCTGTCCAAACCTGTTCATGAACCACGGTAAACAGGTCCTCCCGTGCCAAACCTTGTCTGACTCGGTTCTGGTCCGGTACCACCGCCGCCGGATTGGAATTATAGACGTAGAGAGAGCGGATGGGGGGTTCAAGCTCAGTTAATACCTTCCCCAACTGAATCATATTCACGGAGCGGGGCTCTCCCGACCGCAAATCCGGTCTTTCCAGGGCTTCGCGATCAAGCGGAAAATAACCGGAGTTATGTTTTAAAACACCGCCGCCCTCATCCTGCCAAGCACCCGTGAGTGCCGGCAAAAGCGCTATGGCCCAGGTATTCATCCCCCCGTTGTCATGGTGCTGCAACCCGTTGCCAAGCCGAATGAAGCTGGGGCGATTCTCCGCGTAATCATGGGCCAGTTTGATAACCTGACCGGGTCTCAGCCCCGTCAGGCGCGCCACACGCTGTGGTGAATAGCGGCCGGTCTCTGCCTTGAATTCATCCAAGCCGCAGGTGTTCCGCTCGGCCCAGGACAGGTCAGCCAGACCGTCCCGCAAAATGACATGGGCCAAGCCCAGTGCCAGGGCCCCATCAGAACCCGGCAGAATATGATAGAACTCGTCCGCCCAGTCCGCCGTTTTATTCCGGTGTACGTCCACGGCTATGATCCGAGCCCCCTGCCGGCGTGCTTGATCGGCCAGCAACGCTTGGTGGAGATTGGTCTCAAGAGCGTTGATGCCCCAAAAGATCAAGACCCGGGCCTTGACACTGGCCAAAGGGTCAACCCCGCGCATCTCTCCATACGCTAGTTTATAGCCTTCTCCTCCGGCCACGGAACAAATGGTGCGCCGCAATTGGGTCGCACCCAACCGATTGAAAAAACGCCGGTCCATGCCCGCATTGTTAATAATCCCCTCCGTACCGGCGTAAGAAAAAGGCAAGATGCACTCCGCACCGGATTCCGCCGCCAGGACCCGCCAGCGCGCGGCAATTTCCTTCAACGCCTCTTCCCAGCCCACCCGTTCAAAGCGGCCGCTCCCTTTGGACCCGCTGCGCCGCCAAGGATAGAGCACCCGTTCCTTACCGTAAAGACGTTGAGGATAATGCCGCGCTTTAGCACAAATGACCCCCTGCGTCACCGGGTGAGTCGGATCCCCCTTGACTCGAAGTACCTTGCCCCCTTCTAACTCTACTTGCCAGGCGCAGGTATCCGGGCAGTCATGGGGGCAGACAGAGTAACGTATTTCCAACGGACTTCCTCTTCTTTCGCGTCAAATTTCAGGCACCTTTTCTCCCCCGGCCGCCTGGAAACCAGCCTTTAGAATATCCGAACCTGCACCTGCCGAAAGCCCGGGGGTTCCGGACGCTGCGGACAAAGCCGCGGAGTCAAAACGACGGCCGCACAGATAACGCCACCCCTGCCAGACCCCGCCCCTAGCTGTCTACTGACAAGGCCATGGCGCCCAGGTCTAAACCGAGCTTCCCCGCCTAATAGCGTTTGATGACATTGTAATAGGTATCCCGTTCCACCGCGGTCAACCCGGCTTCCCGAATCAGGCGCACCAGTTCTTCCGCCGTTTGCATTTGGGGACTGTCGGCCCCTGCCATATGGTAAATTTTTTCTTCCCGAACCACGCCGTCCAGATCGTTCGCTCCGAACGACAGTGCCATTTGAGCTACCTGAGGGCTGGAAGAAACCCAATAAGCTTTGATATATCTGAAATTATCCAGCAACAGACGGGCCGTGGCAATAACCTTCAAGGTCCTCAGGGCACTGGCCATGGGAATATCTTCAAACTTCGTATGCTTGGGGTGAAAAGCGGTGGGAATCAAGGCGTAAAACCCCCCGGTTTCATCTTGCAGCCGGCGTAAAGCCAGAAGATGATCCACCAGTTCTTCGTCCGTTTCAATGATCCCGAAGAGCAAATTGGCGTTTGAGGGTATACCCATTTTGTGGGCTGCCCGATGAATTTCCAGCCAGCGTTCCCCGGAAAGTTTTCCCGGGCAAATGATCCGGCGAACACGCGGACTGAAATTCTCCGCCCCGCCACCGGGAATAAAATTAAGGCCGGCTTCCCGCAACTCCTGCAGAATCCTCTCTACCGGCACATTTTCCAACCGGGCAAAATAGTCGTATTCGGCGGCGGTGAAGGCCTTTAAGCTGACCCAAGGCACGCGGGCCTTAATCTCTTTCAACATCCGCACATAGTAAGAAAAAGACAGTTCGGGGTGAATTCCCCCTACAATGTGAATCTCGGTCACACCTTGGGCGCCGTAAGCCTCTGCCTTTTCGGCGATTTCCTCGATACTCATCGTATACGAACCCTTTTCTCCGGGATCTTTGCCAAAGGCGCAAAAGCCGCACCTGACTTTACAGACATTGCTGTAGTTGATATGGGCGTTATTGTTAAAATAAACCGCATCCCCGCAGGCTTGGCGACGACGCTCATTAGCCAGGTAACCTAAGCCCAAATAATTTTTGCTTTCCAGCAGGGCCAAGCCGTCCTCTTTCTCCAGACGGACCCCGTTTTCCATCTTCGACTGTATTTTTTCCAACCCGGCGACGATCGAATTCACACTTCTTACTTCCTTCCGGCCTTTTTACATGGCTTGATTATAACATAATTCCCGGAATGGGAGAAACACTAAGAAAATAAGGGACACCGTACGGTCTCCCTCATAAATCTAATGCAGATATTTGCGCGCCCTCTGCCGTTGCTGTCTAATCGCTTTGCGGACCTCTGTGGCCACCCGCCAAGTCTCCTGCTGATCCGGGGTGATGAGATCCAGTTTCCCTGTCCGTTTGTCAATGAGGATATCGACAGAAGGTTTCCGTTGACGGAGTTTTTCACCCGGACGGACGATGTCGATTCCGATCTTATTTTCGTCATATTCCGGAGGCACCATGTAGTTGAGAGCTTCCTCTGTGGCGTCCATTAGCTCGAAAACCTGGTTTTCCGGATACCCTTCACGTAAGAGAATATCCTTCACCTGTGACAAAGGGTGATCGAGGGTGAGCAGCATCTGGGCCCGTTGAACAAGATTGTAGTCGATATCCATAGCGCCACCTCTCTCAAATATTTTACTCTGACGTTTTCATTTTCCCCGGCAAAGAGAGGCGCAATACTGATACATCTTGTCGGACTTGGGTATCCTGCCCATCCCATTTTTTGGCTTCTCAGCCAAACTGGGGCTGCCAAACTTCACTTAGGCTGCAAAACTGTTTCGCAATCATCTCTTGCAGCCACTCCGCGCCAGGACCTTGACACCGGCCGAGTCATCGCTTCGACCCCGACCGGCAATTTTTGGATGAAGGGGGAAAATCATGTCCAAGTATTTGTCAACACCCGTCCTCATCGCGACCCTATCCGGAATCACGATGGCTGTCCAAGGAACCTTAAACTCAGTCCTCGCCCAAAAAACCTCTCTGCTTTCCGCAACCCTGGTCGTGCACGTCATCGGAAGCTTCATCGCCCTGGCGGCCGTTCTAGTGGCGGGAGCCCCCTTATTCCGTCTCCCCTGGTCGTCCATTCCCTGGTACCTCTATTTAGGCGGCCTCCTCAGCGTCATCATTATCAGCCTGGTTGCCGTAAGCATACCCAAAATCGGAGTGGCCAACGCCACGACGGCCATCATTATCGGGCAAGTCGGGGCGGCCGTGCTCATCGACCATTTTGGCTGGTTCGGCCTTCAGCGCATGGCCTGGAACGCCTGGCAGTTCCTGGGTCTCTTGTTGTTTGCGGCGGGCGCCAAACTTCTGTTCCGCTGAACTTACGGTCCGTTGGTTCGGGCCTCAATGGTCCCCATGTTGAGGATGATGTTATAGAGCTCTTCGCTAACAGAATATTGACGGATTTGACCATTGGCCGCCAGAATGATCTGTTCTTTGGGAACCGCCTTTTGGTCACTTTCAATGAGGTGGCTGAGATAAGTATAGCTCTCGCTCGTCAGGGCAAACTGCTGAAATTTCCCGTCTGCGACGTAAATAACCCAGTAGCCGGAACTCACTTGGCTGTTGGCATTATAGAGAGTGCTGTAAACACTGGGGTAATTCGGGTTGTTTAAGAAAGACGAACCGGAGGAATCGGGCGAATTCAGGGACGGAGGCACGACCGTTGAGGAATTGCCGGAAGCCGGAAGACCCGCGTCGGAGGAAACGCTGGTTTGGGATGCCATCGGAGCCGTCAGGCGAGACCACACACCCTGAAAGAAATTTGGGAAAAGAAGGTAGCCCACCACCCCAATCACCAAGACCCAAACCACCAATGTCTGCAGGTCCTGCCAGCCATCGTAGCGCGGGGGGCGTCCCCAGGAATTTGGCATAGCTTCTCCCTCCCCCATCGGCCCTCGATCTCCCCTCAAACAAAGTATACGTCCCCGCCCGAGCAGATATGATTCCGGAGCACTTGCTTCTCAACCCTAAAATCTCTAGAATAAGTAGGGCGGACTCCCCCAGGCGGCGTTTCAGTCAGGATCTTCGCCAAAATCGTGCTTCTGCGGGCCATCCCGAAGGAACGTGCCCGCACTTTTTTTGATAGGGTGATCAGTATGGAGATGTTGCGGCAAAAACTCAGTTTGCTGCCGGAAAAACCCGGGGTTTATTTGATGAAAGACAGTTCCGGCAAAATCATCTACGTAGGCAAAGCCAAAGTCTTGAAAAACCGGGTGCGTTCCTACTTTACCGGCTCACACGACGGCAAAACCCAAAAAATGATCGGCAACATTGCCGACTTCGAGTACATGGTGACGGATTCGGAAGTTGAGGCCTTGGTCCTGGAATGCAACCTGATTAAAAAGCATAATCCCAAGTTTAACGTCCTCTTAAGGGACGACAAATCATATCCCTACTTGACCATCACGGAAGAAACCCATCCCCGCATTATGGTCACGCGCCAAATCAAACCGGGGAACGGCAAATACTTCGGGCCTTATCCGAATGCGACGGCAGCCCGCGAGGCCGCCAGGCTCTTAAACCGGCTGTTCCCTTTCCGGAAATGCCGTCAGATTCCCCACCGCCCCTGCCTGTATTTCCATCTGGAGCAGTGCCTGGGCCCCTGCTGCCAGAGCATTCCGCCCCAATCCTATGAGGAGATGCGCAAGGAAGTCACAAAATTTCTCAAAGGCGGCCAGGAAAAAATTGTTCAGTTATTGGAAGAAAAGATGCTCTCCGCCTCGGACTCTCTGCGATTTGAACTGGCCCAGGAATACCGTGATCTTATCAACAGCCTCAAGGCCCTGGCCGAAAAGCAAAACATCACTTTAACCGACTTCACCGATCGCGACGTGCTTGGCTACGCCACAAGCGCCGATCTGATGTGCGTACAGATTTTCTATCTCCGCCAGGGCAAACTCCTGGCGCGGGACAGCTTTGTTTTTCCCTATTACGCGGAAGCGGAGGATGCCTTCATCTCGTTTGTCGCCCAATTCTATTCCGAACACCCGGTCTGGCCCCAGGAAATTCTCCTCCCGCCCTGCGACACAGAAGCTCTGGGCCGTTTGTTTCCCGTCGGTGTTCCCAAGCGGGGCCAAAAACGCGACCTGGTCGAACTGGCAACGACCAACGCCCAAACCACCATTCACGATGAAGTCAGCTTGGAAGCCAAACGCGCCGAGGAAATCAAACAGGCTTTGGCCACCTTAGCCGAACTTTTAAATCTTCCCGACGTATCCCTCATTGAAGCCTTTGACATCTCTAATACCGCAGGAACAAACCCGGTCGCAGGTATGGTTCAATTCCTGCACGGCAAACCTAACCGGACCGGTTACCGGAAATTCGGCATCCAGCCCATGGAAACTTCCGACGACACGGCCTCCCTGAGGCAGGTTGTCGAACGCCGTTACGCCCGGCTCCTCGCCGAAGCCGCACCTTTTCCCGACCTCATCCTGGTAGACGGCGGGAAAGGACAAATCCGGGCGGCCTGCCAAGCTTTAGACAAGCTGGCCTTGACCCTGCCGGTTGCAGGCTTGGTCAAGGATGACCGTCACCGCACGGCCGGACTGCTTAATATGGAGGGAGACCTCCTGCCGCTGCCACACAACTCTCCGCTCTTTCACCTGCTCGAACGAATTCAGGACGAAGTCCACCGCTTTGCCATTACCTTTCATCGCCAGCAGAGAGCCAAAAAGATGATCCTTTCGGCCCTGGACGGCATCCCCGGCATAGGGCCCAGACGCCGTCAGCTGCTCCTGCGTCACTTTCAGTCCGTTGAAGCCATCCGACTCGCCGGCCTGCCGGAACTTCTGGCCGCCGGCTTGCCCCAAAATACCGCCCAGGCTGTCTATGACTTCTTCCGTCAACAACAGGCGGCAGCGGTTCAGTCAGAAGTTCCCGCTGAATCTCCCCCCGGCTAAGCCGGCTAAAGCCCTCTGCATGCGGCCGAGCCTCTTGGTCAAAATGGCTAGACAGTTGCGATTTGGGCAATAATGCTCTAAGCAGAGACGGTTTGACAGCTTAATTAGGAGACGGTTTCAGGAGATTCCGCAGGGAGGCTTGCGCAAGGATGTTTCTCAACTATCGCATCGAACTTTGCCGCAGCTGTTATTTTAAACGGACAGGCCACTGCCGGCATTCCGACGCCTACATTCAAAACCGGCAGTTGTTCCCGCCCGCTCCGGGCGGGGAATGCCCCCACCGCGTCCCGGCCCCTTGGCTGCCCGAGTGAAACCGGGCTGCCGCCGGTTTAACGTACCCGGCGCGCACCCACAAACTTGTGGGCGTAATAACTGTCCGACATGCGCGTAATCCGCACTCCGCTGTCCGAAGCCTGAACAAAGTCCCCGCCGCCGATATAGATCCCGACATGGGAGGGCCCCGGGGCATAAGTCGTGAAAAAAACCAGATCGCCCGGCCGCAAGTCTGCTCGCGTCACCGAACTTCCTACGCCAAACTGAGCGTAAGAAGAACGCGGAAGCGAAATGCCGACGGTCGCGAACACATATTGGGTGAAACCGGAACAATCAAACCCGCTGCGGCTTGTCCCGCCAAAAACATAGGGAATCCCTCGCAGGCTGAGGGCCCGTTCAACCAGTCCCGTCGCCTTCGACCCTCCACGGGAAGCCGTGGCTTGGGCCACCTGAATTGGGCGCCGGGCGGGGACGGGCACCGGTTTGGCTTGCGCAGTGCTTTTCTGCCCTGACGCAGGTTCAGCCGGCGCAGCAGCCACAGGGCCTGGCCCCGCAACAGGGGGTTCTATCTCCGCCGGGTCATTCTTCGGTGTCCATTTTAAGTCCCGGTGTATCACTTCAGCATAGCTTCCGGTCGAGACTTGAATCACCTTCGCTCCGGTACCTTGTGCGGAAACGACAGTGGGCTGGAAGTCGGCCGCCGCCGGAATGCTTCCAGCCAAAAGCACGCCTGACAAAGCGACTCCGCCCAGCCACGCTTTGGCAACAACAAACATACAATGTCCACCTTTCTCAGCTTACGAGGTTAGTTGACGGATTCGGGCACTAAGGTGTAAGCCCTACACACAGCGTGTGATTCACCCCACTAATGGAAATCCCCCGTTCCGGGCAAAAAACCCGGATTCAGCTCCTTATTCCTTTGTTTATCTTATTTTAGATTCGTCGGAAGAAGCCGAACTCCTCCCGGGAACCTGTGGTAATATATGCCAGGCAAGGAACGCGGGTGCCCAAAAATATTTTTTTCGACAATATCATTTCTTTCTCGACAACTTGCCCCTGCGGTGTTAAAATGTCTTTAAACCCGACTTGTTTCTCTCACTCTTCTTCACTGGCCGACCCTCGCGGTCGGCCTTTTTTTTGCTCTCTCCTTTTGCTCTCTCCTTTTGCTCTCTCCTTTTGCTCTCTCCTTTTTGCTCTCTCCTTTTTGCTCTCTCCTTTTTGCTCTCTCCTTTTTGCTCTCTCTCTTTTTTGCTCATTTTCGTCCTTGTGCGCTGCTTCAAGGACCCGGCAAAGGCTGGAGGGTTTTCACTTCAGAATTCAACAGTTCCTTGACAGTGACGAAGCGGTACCCTTCTTTTTCGAGTGTTTCGATAATAGTGGGCAGGGACTGCACGGTCTGTTGGCGGGGACCTCCTCCGTCGTGCATCAGGATGATCGAACCCCGCTTAATGTGGCGGACGACATTGCGGATAATATTCCCCACTCCGGGGTTGCACCAGTCTTTGCTGTCTTCGGGAGGAGTCCAGAGCACCACGCGCAAGTTCGCCTCTTGGGCTGCTTGCAGGATTTTCTCATTGATCGTTCCCCCCGGCGGTCGAAAAAACTCCGGTACTCTTCCGGTAATTTGTTGAATGACGCGGTTCGTCTTGTCGATTTCCGTCGCGATCTGCTGCAGCGTCTTGCCGCGAAAACGCAGGTGGGTATAAGTATGGTTCTCTATCTCATGGCCCTCGGCGGCCATCCTCTTCAAAACATCGGGATAGAGCCGGCAATTGTCCCCTACGACGAAAAAAGTGGCCTTGACGTGATATTTCCGCAGGACAGCAAGCAGGGACTCTGTTGATATATCCGGCCCGTCATCAAAAGTCAGTGCCACTGATTTCTTCTCCGTCGGTACCTCAACCAGTACGTCCTGAACAGAGCTTGGCGTCGTTATCTTCCGGCTGCCCGACATTCCCTCTCCCGCTTCGCCCAAGTGCGGCCGGCCCACAAGAAAGGAAACACCCAGCAAACCGGCGACAAAGGCAAGCAAGACAACATATCTTTTCATAGAAGTTCCACCCCTGACATAATGTGCCTGCTTTGGCTGGCTCCCATACGGTTTCCTTAGCTGTTAAATTCAGCCAGCTCGGAAAAAGGGAGACTGCCGCGAAAAAAAGCACCCCCATCACAGGAGGTGCCTCTTTGGGCCTTAGGATGCCGGCAGGTCAATATTGCGTCTTAGGTCAAGTAGGTTTTCCCACTGGGTTCCCGCGGTTTCCCGACAGGCGGTTTCCCTTTTCCCCCAGCCTGAGGTGTCGCCACCACTCAGAACTTGATCGCCACTGAGGACGCACTTCAATCCCCGCCGATTAACGCTCTAGAAGTTTCCTTAACACGCCTTGACACACTAGCCTCTTTTGCAGAAAAGAATTTCCGGCAGGCTGAACCATGTCGGCCAACACGGTTCACACCCCACACGCCTTCCCAACTTTTCCACCTCAAGGCAGGCTACGCTGCACTAAGTTCCTTCCTAATGCAGGTTCATACCCTGAGCCGTAATCTTTGCAGACCACATACTCAGGCCTCCACGGACAAGGGTAGCGCCCGCATGCCGTTGCGGATCCCCCTCGGCCTTAACTCCCAGCAGCAACCCTCGACTGGGCGTCGCAAGCCACCACCAGGAACTTCATCGGTATGCCCTCGGCGGATTCTTAGGCCCGCCTTCGAATGTCAATTTGTGCACTAGAATAGCGCTCCGTTACCCAAAGCTTTAAAAACGATATTGGGCAAAAATCACTATGTCCGTATTGTACACGATTTTGGTCACCGTGGCAAAACAGTCAATAACTTGTCACGGATTTTCTCAGAGATCACGAGCTGAGTTAGTGGTCTTTGTTCCCTTCTCTGTCATCCGCTCTCGTTTTTAAACAGAATTGCACGCTTTCTCTATCTTCTAAGAATATATGTTCTAAAAGATTGCAGTTTTCCGCAAAAACCATCTCCATTTTTCGCGTCTCTGTTCTTTCTTATACTTTTCGTTCCGCTTTTTCCCTCAATTCAAACCTCTCTTTCTCAATTCAAACCTCCCTTTCTCAATTCAAACCTCCCTTTCTCAATTCAAACCCTCCTTCCTCAATTCGAACCTCTTCTTCCCAATTCAAGCCTCTCTTGCTTCAAGCAAAACCCCATCTTTCACGAACTTAATCTCCGCCTTCTTTGATGAAATCTGTTTTACTGAAAACAGCATTGAATCTGATTCCTGCTCTAATTGCTCAGACTGGTGATCGGGGCCGGGATTCTTCCCCCCCGCCGGATAAAGCGGTCGGCCGCGAAAGGATTGACGGAAATGACCGGAGCTCCCCCCAGAAGCCCGCCGAATTCGACTCTGTCCCCAGCTTGCTTGCCAATGGCCGGAATTACGCGAACCGCCGTTGTTTTTTTGTTGATCATACCGATGGCCGCTTCATCCGCTATGATAGCCGCTATGGTTTCGGCGGTAACATCACCGGGAATCGCGATCATGTCCAAGCCGACTGAGCAAACACAGGTCATCGCTTCCAGCTTGCTCAGGCTCAGGGCGCCGGCTTCCACGGCTTTGACCATTCCCGCGTCCTCGGAGACCGGAATAAAGGCTCCGCTGAGACCCCCAACATGGGAAGAAGCCATCGCTCCCCCTTTTTTGACCGCGTCATTGAGAAGCGCTAAGGCAGCCGTCGTGCCATGGGCCCCGCAGCGTTCCAACCCCATGTTCTCAAGAATCTCAGCGACACTGTCCCCGATGGAAGGGGTGGGAGCCAAAGATAAATCGACAATACCAAACGGCGCACCCAGTTCCTCTGAAGCTGCCCGGCCGATTAGCTCGCCCACCCGGGTGATTTTAAAAGCCATGCGTTTAATCAAACTGGCAAGTTCACCAAAGTCCGCCGCCGGGTTCTCCTTAACCACGGAAGCCACCACACCCGGCCCGCTGACTCCGACATTAATCACAGATTCCGGCTCACCCACGCCATGGAAAGCCCCCGCCATAAAAGGATTGTCTTCCGGCGCATTGCAGAAAACCACTAGTTTGGCGGCGGCCAAGCCGTCTTGAGCCGCTGTCCGCCTGGCGCTTTCCAGGACAGCCTCGCCCATTTTCAGCACTGCATCCATATTGATTCCGGCCTTGGTAGAACCCACGTTGACTGACGAGCAGACATAAAGGGTCTCTGCCAAGGCCTCGGGAATCGCCTCGATCAGGGCTTCGTCCCCCCGGCTGAACCCTTTCTGGACCAGAGCGGAAAATCCGCCCAGAAAATTCACTCCTACGGCTGCAGCTGCCCTATCCAGAGCTTTCGCCAAACGGACCATCCCATCCCGGTTAAATCCCGAACCAATGAGTGCGACCGGAGTCACAGACACCCGTTTGTTGACAATGGGAATCCCGTAACGTGCCGCCAGGCGTTCACCGGTCTGCACCAGGTTCGCGGCCTTATGCGTAACTTTGTCGTAGACTTTGCGTTCCACGGTGGCGATATCATCCCCCCGGCAGTCCAGAAGACTGATGCCCAGGGTAATCGTCCGGATGTCCAAGTTCTCTTGCCGGATCATGTCCAACGTCTGTAAGATTTCTTGGGGCGCTAGAGTTATCTTCATTTCCTCAGTTGCCTCCTAAATCCTGTGCATAAAATTAAAGATATCTTCGTGCTGCACATTGACCTGAAGGCCACTTTCTTGGCCTTCCTGCTCCAAAACCTTGGCCAACTCCGCCACCTCAATGGATGCGGGACTAAGATCTACGATCATAATCATGGTGAAAAACCCCTGCAAGATGGTTTGGTTGATGTCCAAAATATTGATAGAATACTCCTGTAACCGCCCGCTCACCCAGGCGATGATGCCAATCCTGTCACGCCCGAAAACGGAAATGATGGCACGTTGGGATTTTCCGGTCTGCCCGTCCATTTAACATCCTCCTCTGTATTGATCCGCGTCAGTTGTATGTATGGATCCGCAATACACATAGCCTAGCACATGTGGGCGTGCGCAGCAACTCAAAGCCCGAGAGCCTGCCGTTCGGCCGCCTCGCAGACCCTTCGCCCCCAATTCCCCGGCGCCCTCGGCTGAGCCGCAGATCTGCGCAGAGGTCGGATTTTAGACAGCAACGACAACTTGGGCGGCAAGTCAGCGCTCCCGGTTCAAAGGCCCGCGTCTTACTTCGAGTGCCAAAGTCTTTCTTGCCAATGCCTGGTTTTAGAGCAGCGGGAACTTTAGCCTGGGTCAAATTGTGATAAAATAGGGTAAGAAGACAGTGAACCACTCCCACTTGAAGAAGTGGGGATCCCACGATTGGATGGAACTTAACAAAAAGAGGAAGTGTCAGCTTTGAAACTCGGCTTAATCACCACCGGGGGCACTATTGCCATGCGCAAAGATACCTCCGGTAAATCGGTCCCTGCCCTAAGCGGAGAAAACCTATTGGACACCCTGCCGAAGCTGGCAGAGTCAGCCCAATGGGAAATCAAGAACTTCAGCAATTTCGCCAGCTGCAACATGACACCCGCCGGCATGAAAAATCTGGCTCTCAGTGTGAATGAACTCTTTTCTGACCCCGCGATCGGCGGCATCGTGATTACGCATGGCACAGATACCTTGGAAGAAACCGCTTATTTTCTCGATACCGTTCTCAGCGATCCGCGCCCGGTAGTTTTAACAGCCGCCCAGCGTGATTCCTCGGAGACGGACTCCGATGGACCCCGCAACCTGCTTGAGGCCATGCTCGTTGCTCTGGACCCGTCCGCTCGCGAAAGGGGAACGCTGGTCGTCCTCAACTCAGAAATCCATGCCGCCCGCGATGTCCGCAAACTGCACACAAGTCAGGTCAATGCCTTCACTTCGGGTGCGGCAGGCAGTCTGGGGAATATTGATTTACACCGTGTCTACTGGCACCGCCCCCCGTCTCGAACCCCCAAACTCACTCTTCCCGAGCGCCTGGCGAACATCGCCCTGGTCAAGATCTATACGGACATGCCTGCCGGTGTCTTGGAAGCCTTTTTCTCGGCCGCCGAAGGGCTGGTTTTGGAGGCCTTCGGCAGAGGAAATATCCCACCCCGGCTCGTCCCGGCTCTGGAGCAAGCTGTTCAACACGGCTTACCCGTCGTCATTACCTCTCGCTGCTTATTTGGCCGGACCGCGCCGGCTTACGGCTATCCGGGCGGCGGAGCAGACCTGGAGCGCAGCGGCGCCTGGTTCGCGGGTGATCTGTCCAGTGAAAAAGTCCGCCTCTTCTTGGCCCTTGCGCTCGGCCTGCAACTCCCCTTGCCCGAAATCAAACGACTGCTGGAGGCCGCCGGGCGGTAACCTTAGCCCGCGTCCTACCGCGGGCTAAGGACGCCCGGAGACAGCGGCGCGGGCGTTGCAACGGGCCGGGAGGACCCGGGGCTGACCCCTCGCGCCGTCCGGCGCGGCACGTTAAACGGGAAAAAATAAGCGAACAAAAAAGCCCGCCATGCGGGCTTTAACAGAGTTTAACAGCTGCAACTTTCCGAGTGTGGTGTACGGATTTCAAAACCCCCGCCGTAACGGGACTCTACGTAATCAACCGTCGCCCCCTCCAAATAGGGAGAGAGTTTCTGGTCCGCAATGATCGAAACACCAAACCCTTCGTCCAAGACATCGTTCTCCGTCTTTGACTCATCCAGAGTCATGCCAAAATTTGGCCCACCTCAGCCAAAACCCGCCACATAAAGGCGCAGGTACATGTTCCCCTTATTCTGGCCGGATATAACCTCTTTCACTTTTTGAGCCGCGATTTCCGTAATCCCCACCATTCTTCTACACTCCTTTATCCCAAACTCAAACGGACCCTCCCGCCGCCACGCTTATCATACTTCGCCGAGGCCGCGGCTGTCAAACCTGAACCCCGCCCGCGGGAAGCCGGCTCAAACCGGAGTACTGCTTCCCTCAGCCCGTCAAGATCCCGTTTCCGTCCGGCCATCAGACCGAGGTACCGTTTCCGTCCGGCCGGAAGTCCTGCCTCAGCCGGCGGATTTCAACCTCAATGCTAGCGGGAAGATCTTGCAGTCCCCGGCGCCATTGACGCCAATCCCACTGGATCTTGCGGACTAAATTACTCTGTTCCGGCCACGCAATAAAAGCCTGGGGCTGGGGTGCGACCACACTTTTAACAAAACTCAAAAGCAAGAAGAGGACGAAAATGCGCCATAACCACCGCATACCGGTAAATCATCCTTTCTGAGCGATCTCTCAGAAAATATGATTACCAAAATCCTCCTCTTTCAGCCCCTGCGTGTGAAATTTCTGCCAGAAATCTTCCATGTAAGCCAAGAGCGGGGCAAAATGGCGTTTACCGGCCTCTGTGCCCAAGTTGGCGTAATAGCCTCTAATCCGCTCCCGGTAAAAACTTTCGCAAGAATTTTCCCCCTCTAAGGGCCAACCCCGGAAACTGCCATAAGCGAATAAACGGGCCAAACCGACCGGACCGACAAAGTCCAGCTTATCCGCGTCGTAAAGCAGTATCGCCGCCTCCGTCCGCGGTTCAAGCCCCGCTTCCCGCGAGTGGGCGGCCACCGCGGCTTTCACTTCAGCGACCACCCCATCCGAGTAACCGCATTTGCGCAGAAGGCTTTCCGCCAGAGCAGCCCCGCTGCCGGCATGGCTTGGCTCGGCCGCCCCCGGGCGTCCGATATCATGCACCAGAGCCGCCAGCTCCGCCGTCGTGGATTTTACGCCTTCTTCACGGGCTAATTTCTTCACCCAAGCCCCCACCCTAAGGGCGTGGCTCAAGTCATGGGCCACATCTTTGCGGGCATAAAACCCCCTCACTGCCAGCAAAACCTCAGACCAAGGATCGTTACCTGCTTCCATACCCTTCACCCCCGGTTGGAATCGGGCTTTTTGAACAAGATGGCCTCAAAGGCCAGAATCGCCTCCCTGGAAACGAGCCTTCCGTAACGCACCGTCAGCATATTCGCGGGATGAGAAGCGATTTCCTCATCATCGGTATCCTTTACCACCATACCGACATGGGCCATGAGGCGGCGCATGAGCTCCCGGTATTCCCAAATGTGCAGGCCCTTGCCCTCTAGGTCCCAATGCCAGTAATACTCGGTCGACAAGACAAGATATTTTTCCATCTCGGGATCGGCAAAAGACACCTCCAGCAGACGGCGGGCAAGACCATAGCCGCGGACTTCCGGCGCAAGTTCGATGGCGCCCAATTCCAGTATTTCTTTAGGGCCGCTCGACCAGCGTTCAAAACTGTCGGGAGGATGATAGGTGACATAACCCAGCAACTCTCCATTACGCTCGGCAATAATGACCCTGCCTGATTCCAGCCCGCAGATCTCTATGAGCGCTTCCTTTTGCCGCAGTGCCGGCCGGAACGCCCTTAAGCC
The DNA here is from genome assembly GCF_902729405.1 of Acididesulfobacillus acetoxydans. Classification (GTDB taxonomy): domain Bacteria; phylum Bacillota; class Desulfitobacteriia; order Desulfitobacteriales; family Desulfitobacteriaceae; genus Acididesulfobacillus; species Acididesulfobacillus acetoxydans. The sequence continues at coordinate 1,983,968 of NZ_LR746496.1, read as the reverse complement.
GGGATTCATCTTTAACCCTTTCAAGGTCTCGGCCGCAACGGGCCCTTGGACATAAATCGTTCCTTCAGAAGTCTGTACAGTTTGGCTAAAAAACCGGTCCGAACCTTCCCGCACAAACGTTCCCCCTTTTAACACCTCACTTCTGAATAGTTTCAACGTCCGTTGAAAAACTCCTGCCTCTTCCCGCACAAAAGGTCATTGACGTATTATTCGTATCTTTGAAAAAGCCGGTTCACGGTTTTTTTGTTTAACCATGTTCTTATTGTAGTACTTTGCACTCCAATTATGCGCTTATGCGCTCATTTACTCACATTATAGCGCTTCACTTTATTGTACAGAGTCGCCAGAGAAATGTTTAAAGCTCTGGCCGCCCGCTTCTTTCCCTCCAGAGTCGTGCCATAGCGGCTGAGCGCACTGCGCAGAAGAAGTTCTTCCATACGGTCCAAGGGCATAACGTCGGGATTGTGCAAGAAATCCCCCGCCTGGCCTATGGACTCCGCTAGATGCCTGCGGCCGATAAAAGATTCCGCCGTCAGGATCATGGCCCGCGTCAGGGACTGGCGCAACTCTTCCACATTACCCGGCCAACCGTAGGAGAGGAAAACTTCCTCAGCCTGCGGGGTCAGACCCTGCACCCCCTTGCGCAAGCGTTGATTCAGCCTCTTAATGAAATATCCGGCCAAATCCATGATATCATCCCGTCTCTGGCGCAGCGGCGCGATGTAGATCTCCCGCTGGGTCGCATAGTGATAGAGTTCTGCATCGATGGCTTTTTCATACATGAGCAGGTGGACATTCTGGGACGAGCCCAACAAAACCCGGACATCCTCCGCTTCGGCCAGCAGGCAGAAACGCTGCAAGCGTGCCTGTTCGCTCAAGGTCAAGCCGGCTATCTCGCGGAAATAGAGGGTACCGCCTTTGAGGAACTTAAGTTTCGATTCTGAATTTTCCGGGCTCAAAAACTCCCGAATTCCTTCCTCCGAATCACAATCCACCAGCAGAAACGGTTTCCCCAAACGTGAGCTTTCGTAATGGAGATAACTTGCCAGGAGAAGTTTGCCGACCCCAATCTCTCCTTGAAATAAGACGGGGCTGTTTTCACGGGCCGCCTTGCGGCAAACCTCCACGGCCTGGCGGATGTCCTTGCTGCTGCCTACAATCGCCGGTTTGGTCAAGCGAGAAACCACAAATGTGTCCATCTCTTCCGTCCTCCCCCAAGCCAGTGCTTCTAATACCTATAACTAATTCAATTGTATACTATAACAGGCAAAACTTAAAGAAGAATTTGAGTCTTACGGCAAAAATTCTATTTTGCCAAAGTTCGGCCGCCTTAGGCCGCAAAGGAAAGGGCATCTACCGGCACTTCACCGGAAGATGCCCCGCGTAAAATGCCTTAGTTATAGGAAACGCAAAGCAAAACCTCGGAATTGCTTCCGGGGTTGAAGGAAGCTTGGAAATCCTCGCGCTTCAACGCGGGGAGGAAGTTATTCGTGCCAAGCGGCCAAATAGGCTTTCTGCTCGGGGGTGAGCGCGTCAATCCGCAAACCGAGTGAACTCAGGCGCAGGTTCGCTACCGTTTGATCGATTTCTTCCGGCACCCGGTAGACATGCTGACCGAGTTCGGCCCCATGTTCCGCCAGATAACGCAGTGACAGGGCCTGCAGGGCAAAGGTCATATCCATGACTTCAGCCGGATGACCGTCTCCGGCCGCCAGATTGACCAAACGGCCTTCGGCCAGCAAGTAAACCTTCCGTCCGTCGGAGAAAACGAATTCTTCGATATTCGGCCTCACGACTCGCTGCGAAGAGGCCAGGGCAGCCAGTTCAACCCGGTTGACCTCAACATCAAAATGCCCCGCATTGCAGAGAATCGCGCCTGATTTCATAACCTCAAAGTGTTGGGCCCTTATGATGTCCCTGTTGCCCGTGACCGTGATGAACACATCCCCCACTTGAGCCGCTTCCAGCATGGGCATCACTTCAAATCCGTCCATCCAGGCCTCATTGGCCTTGATCGCGTTGACTTCGCAGACTATAATCCGTGCCCCCAGACCTTTGGCCCGCAAAGCAACCCCTTTGCCACACCAACCATAACCTGCAACGACAACCGTCTTGCCGGCGACAACCAAATTCGTCGTGCGCATGATTCCGTCCCAAACGGACTGTCCCGTGCCGTAGCGGTTGTCAAAGAGGTATTTGCACTCGGCGTCGTTCACGGCTATCATGGGGAAACCCAGTTCACCGTCCCTGTCCATCGCCCTCAGCCTGAGAATGCCCGTCGTCGTCTCCTCCGCTCCGCCTTTCACCCGGGTCAGCAGTTCCCGGCGCTCACGATGAATCGTTGTGACCAAATCCCCGCCGTCATCAATAATGTAATCCGGTTCAAAATCCAGGGCTTGTTGAATATGACGCCGGTATTCTGCGTCTGTGGCCCCGTGCCAAGCATGAGCTTCTATGCCCCTTTGAACAAGGGCCGCCACGACATCATCTTGGGTGGAGAGAGGATTGCTGGCCGCCACAGCGACTTCCGCCCCCCCAGCCCTGATAGTCCGAGCCAGATAAGCCGTCTTTGCTTCCAGGTGCAGACAGATAACCGCTCTCTTCCCGGCAAAAGGTTGTTCTTTTTCAAATTCCGCGCGCAAGGCGTTGAGCACCGGCATGTGATTCGCAACCCAATCGATCTTTCTCTCTCCCTGCGGAGCCAGGGAAATATCCCGGATCGTCGACCTGTTTTCCGTACTGTCCATCTTTTCCGGCCCCAAGGCCGGCCACCTCCCCGCTCACATTTTTCCGATTTACATTTTCAGATTTAGCTTAGAAGGATTGAGGGTCACGTTTTTTTTGAGCTCTTCCGCCAGACGCCGCCCGATTTCGTCAAAGGCAGGAGATTGGTACTCTTCTATTTTACCGGCATCCGAAAGAGTAGCCAGGGCCGGATCGACGGGTAGTTCGCCCAAGTAGGGGATTTCACTGCGCGCGGCCTCCGCCTGGCCCTGAGGTTTACCGAAGATCTCCATGCGTTCTTGGCAATGCGGACATTCCACATAAGCCATATTTTCGATCAAGCCGTAAAATCTGGGATCGTATTTCTTGGCCATTTTTATCGCTTTCCGTACTACCATATTAGCTAACTGCTGCGGACTGGTGACGACCACCAAACCGTCTACAGGCAGGGACTGAAAAATCGTGATCGGCACATCTCCCGTCCCCGGCGGCAAATCGAGCAAGAGATAGTCCAACTCGCCCCAGACGACATCCGTCCAGAACTGGTTAAGAATTTGAGCGATGATCGGCCCGCGCCAAATGACCGGATCATCTTCATTCTCCAGCATCAGGTTGAGCGACATAATCTTAATTCCGCTGGAGCTCGTCGGCGGTATCACACCGGCCGGAACGACATTCGCTTTATCTTTCACGCCAAAAATCTTGGGAATACTCGGTCCCGTAATATCGGCATCAAGGATGCCGACTTTATAACCTTGCCGTCTTAAGCTGACAGCGAGCATTCCCGTCACGGAGGACTTGCCAACTCCCCCTTTGCCGCTCATGATGGCCACAACTTTGCCGATACGGCTGGCTTTCTGAGCTTCCGTCAACTCCGGCGGACAACTTTCTCCGGAACAAGTTCCGGCGGCTGAACAGGTATTACAAGAATCGGACACAGTGGTTCCCTCCCTTTCATCTGACCGACTGGCAGATGTTTATAGTTCAAGGCCGAACCGTCAAGGTTCGCGCTGCGAAGCAAATAACCTCATTCATATTAATCCTGGCAAGAAAGTTTTGTCAAGTTGCATCCCGGAACCCGCGTATCCGGGCCGATAATATGGTATGCTAAGCTCACAGGGTCACTTGTCGATATGGGGACAAAAGGGTCAAAGCCTGAGGGTTTGCAAACTGCGCGCTCACAATCCGTTGACAATCCATACATATTCCAAAACCACGAGAAACACGTTAACAGCTGCCAGCAGGACGAGGTTCTTGAGCCACTGCTCGGGGTAACGCCAAAAATAGAAAACGACGTTGAAGACGAGAATCAGCCCGGAAGCCAAGACCCAACGAAGATAAATCTGAGGGTGCATTCCCCAAATACTCGCCAGCCAAAGAAAAGGAACGTAGAGAAAAACGGCCAGGAAACTAACGATCAGATAGCCCACAAGTCGGCGCAGATCGTCGATGGAATTGTATTTGCGAAAGTGGGGATAAGTCATGCTCTTCGCCTCATTTAAAGGAATCGGCGGTATCGCCGCCGCTGTCGGAATCATCCTGCTCCTCTCGTCCGTCGGGTATTACCTCTCCGCACGTTTGCGGGGCAAGCGGCCACGGAAGCGGCTGTTTCTGTTCTCGGCGGGCATTGTGGGTCTTTTTCTCGCGGGCGTTCCCAGCGCCTTCTCTATCGTTCCTGCTCTGACCACGCCGCCTGCCGCGGCTGTCACCGGACCCGGTCCCGGGACGAACCCCGCCCCGGCTCCCGCCGGCGGAAAGGTGACGGCTGCCGCCGCTGCCAAGCCGGGACAGGAAGGCAAACCCGCCGTTTCTACTGCCGCCGCTGCCCCCGCCGCCCCGGAAATGGATCAACGGCAACGGGAAGCCCTCGACTTTTACAACCGCGGTCTCAAGCTCTATTACGCCCGCCGGTATGACCAGGCCTTGGTTCTCTTTGACCGTGCTCTGAACCTCAATCCCGCTTCTTACCAGGCCCTGAACGGCAAAGGCGCCACTTACGCTTTTCTGGGCCGCTATGATGAAGGAATCGCTTTGATTCGGCAGGCTCTTGCCCTCAAGCCCTCCTTTGAATACGCCCAGTTCAACCTGGGCTTGGCTAATGAGCTGGCAGGGCGTTGGAGCAGCGCGATTTCCGCTTACCAAGCAGCTATTCAACTCAATTCCAAAGATACTTGGGCCTACTTCGGCATCGCCAGCATCTACGGCCGCCAGGATAATGTGCCCAAAGTCATCGAGTATCTATTGCCCGCCATCGCCTTGAACCCGGATGCCAAAGCGGTGGCCCGGGAGGAGCAGGATTTCGCACCGGTGCGGGGGGATCCCCGTTTCCAAGCCTTAGTTAAACCTTGAGGATCGTACTCGGCTGCACTGTCAAGGCGCCTCCGCTAAAATGGAACCCTCGTCTGCCAATCTTAGCGGAAATTATCGCTCTTGGCGCCGCATCGCCCCAGGCAGCTTGCCGCGGCCGCCCTAGCCGGCTGACTGATTCAAAAGATCTTCCAGACGGTTGACCAGCCCGGCGAAGACCCGAAGCGCTTCCCGGACCGGTGTGGGAGTTTCCATGTCCACCCCGGCCTTGCGCAGGAGTTCAATGGGATAATCGGAGCTGCCGCTCGCCAAAAAAGCCAAATAGCGCTCCACCGCAGTTTGGCCCTCCTCTAAAATCCCCTTGGCCAGAGCCGTCGCCGCCGAAAAACCGGTGGCATACTTGTAAACGTAAAAGGCGTTGTAAAAGTGAGGGATCCGGGCCCATTCCCCAGCGATCTCGGCGTCCTGGACGACATCCGGACCGTAGTAGAGCGCATTCAACCCCCGGTAAATCTCGGAGAAGCGGTCCGCCGTCAAGGCTTCGCCTTTTTCCGCCAGGGCATGGGCCTCTTTCTCAAATTCGGCAAACATCGTCTGCCGGAAAATGGTGCCGCGGAACTGTTCCAGGTAGTGATTGACCAGGTAAGCCAAGAGCTTCTTATCTTCCGTGGTGGACAAAAGATGTTCCATAACCAGAGCTTCATTTAAAGTCGAGGCCACTTCCGCCACGAAGATTCTGTACCCGGCATAAATATGTGGCTGGGAACGGTTGGAAAAATAGGTATGCAAGGAATGTCCCATCTCATGCGCAATCGTAAACATGGAATCCAGTGTATCCTGATGATTGAGCAGTACATACGGGTGAGAACGGTAAGTGCCCCAAGAGTAAGCACCGCTCGTCTTTCCTTCATTTTCGTAAACGTCCACCCAACCGTTTCTGAACCCCGCTTCCAGCGCCTTCAGATATTCTGCCCCCAGCGGTTTCAATCCGGTAAGTACCATAGTACGGGCCTTTTCATATGGAATCTTCATCTGAAATTCGGGGACAATGGGTACGTAAATGTCATACATGTGCAGCTCGTCCAGTGCCAGGGCTTGCTTACGCAACTTGACGTAACGGTACATGTCCGGCAAAAACTCATGTACCGTCTCCACCAAGGCGTCGTAAACCGTCACCGGTACTTTGTCATCATCCAGAGAAGCCTCCAGAGCGGAACCGTAATGCCGGGCTTTAGCCGTAAAAATATCCGCCTTGATACTGGCGTTTAAGGTTGCCCCCCAAGTATTGACCTGCTTTTGATAGGTATGATAGAGGCCCTCAAAAGCCTCCTGCCGTACTCTTCGATCGGGACTCTCCATAAAATGGAGATAGTTGCCTTTAGTAAGTTCGACTTCGTGACCCTCGGCGTCCCGGATTTCCGGAAACTTGAGATCAGCATTGTTGGCCATGGTAAAAATTGTGCTTGGCGCCTCAGCCAATTCACCGATTTCGGCCATCAGTTTCTCTTCTGCCAGACTGAGGACATGCTCTCTTTTGCGCAGCATGTCCTCAAAAGCCTGCTCATAGATCCCCAGCGGACCATAACGGCGGAGTTCTTCAAAACGTTTAGGCTCTAAAGCCAAGAGTTCCGGCACCACGAAGGAAGTCGCGCTGCCAACTTTCACGGCCAAAGCCCCGGCCCGGTCCGTCATCCCCTGGTAGAGGGGCTCCCGGTTGTCTTCGTCCCGGCGCATCCTGGCATAGGAGTACACCTCTTCCAGACGCAACCCTAAATCGTCTGTCCACTTCAGGCAGGCGTACAGCGACTCCGGGCTGTCAGCCAAGTGCCCCTTAAATCTCTCTGCTTCCGGGATGAGCTTCTCTAGGGCGGCAAATTCTTCCTCCCAAGCCTGATTGCTGGGGAAAATGTCTTCCAAGCGCCATTTGGAATCGGCCGCGATCTCAGCCCGGGACTTCAGCTTCTGTTTTGCCATGAACTTCCCTCCCACACTGTCTTACCCCGTTATTATACACACTCAGCGCAAAGTTTACCAATTAATGCGCCGCCCGCTCATCTCCTGCATTCAGGCGTTTGTAGCCTTCCGCCTCAATTTGGCCAAACGGCGCACCACCGTGGACTGATTCACACCTAAAGCTTCGGCTGCTTTATAGGTGCTTCCGTATTTCGCCATGGCCCTTTCGATCAATTGGCGTTCCACTTCCAGCACGGCCTCTTTCAGCGGCATAAGGGCACGGACGGATACTCCTCCTCCCTCCTCAGGGGGACTCTGGAAGACAGGGGGAAGCAGGGACAGGGTAATCAGTTCGCCGGGAGCCATGACGATCAAACGCTCCACCATGTTTTCCAATTCCCGTACGTTGCCCGGCCAGTCATACTGGTAAAAGGCTTCCACCGCATCCGGCGCAAATTCCCGCTGCAGTCCGTATTTTTTGCAAAACCTCTCCCGGAAATGGTGCAGAAGGGGAATGATATCGGCCCGCCGCTCCCTCAGGGGCGGGATCCAAATGGGTACCACGTTGAGACGAAAAAAAAGGTCCTCCCGCAGTTTCCCCAGACGCACCATTTCTTCCAGATCCTTGTGGGTCGCGGCCAAAATCCGCACATTAACCCGGCGGGGCTTGCTTCCCCCCACGGGTACAACCTCTCTCTCCTGCAAAACCCGCAAGAGTTTAGCCTGCAGATTAAAAGGCAAATCCCCGATCTCATCCAAAAGCAGAGTGCCGTTATGGGCCAATTCGAACATCCCGATTTTTCCTTCTCTGCGGGCTCCCGTGAAGGCCCCGCTCTCATAGCCAAATAGCTCTGATTCCAAAAGTTGCTCGGGAATGGCCCCGCAATTCACTTTAATGAACGGTCCCTCCGCCCGCGGGCTGCGACTGTGCAGGAGCTTGGCCATCCCCTCCTTGCCCACCCCGGATTCCCCGAGCAGAAGCACCGTTGAATCCACTTTGGCGACGCGCTGGATCAGCTCTAATACCTCCTCCATCTCCGGGCTGGAGGCAATCATGCCCCCCGTATCTCCGCGTTGGCGCAGTTCCGCCAGTTCCAGATGGTATTTTTCGCTCAGGCGCTTAGATTCCAGCAGTTCCTGGCGCAGTTGGTTAAGCATGGTCATGTCTCTCAGGTTAATAACCACTCTGACCAATCGTCCTTCTTCATCGAAAACCGGACTTCCGGTCACCAGGAAACTGTGATCTTGCTTCTTCTCCGTGACACTGACCGGATGCTTTCTTTGCAGAACCACATCCAGCAGCGAATGGGCGTAAACTTCTCCATCCCCCAACTCTTGAATGCGGCGGCCCAAGAGTTCCTGGGCAGTGCTCAGGCTCATTTTCTCAAAAGCCGCGTTGGTCCGGATAATGATTCCCGCAGCATCTGTGACGACAAAACCGTCTGAGGATGACTGGATAACGGAATCCAATTCCCGGTTCAACGCTTTGACCGAAGCCAGTTCCTGGGATACCGACTCAATTTCCGAAATGTCCTGGAAAACGCCCACCGCCCCGGTTATTTTCCCCTCTTGCTTCACCGGATCCCGGTTCATAATGTAGGTGTGACGACCCACCCGGAACTTCTGGGAATACTCTGACTGCCCTGTCTGCAACGTCTCCATCAAACCCAGGGGAATGAGCACATCCAAGACGTGACGCCCCAAGGCTTTTTCCTTGGGCACGTGGGTGAACCGTTCAGCCGCCCGGTTAAAGGAGGTAATCATTCCTTCACGGTTGATGACGACGATGCCGTTATGAGCAGAGTTTAAAACCGCCTCCAGTTCTTTTACTTGGAACTCCGCCCGCTGGTACAAGGCCACGGCCAAAGCCGAACGGCTTAAAATGCCGACGATTTGACCATCCTCCCCGCTGACCGCCGCGACCTGGAAAGTCCGGCTCCAAGCCGTCTCCAAAGGCAAAGTCGCCTTAAATGCGATCGGCCCGAATTCCACACCTCCGAGACAAGAAGTTTCCGGACCTTCTTCTTTGAGCAGCCTGCCCAGGGCCCGGGGAGTAGCAATGCCCACAAACTCCCCCGCGCTGTCGGCGACAGGCCAGCCGGCTGCCTCTTCGTCCATCACACGCCGCAGTGCCTCCCGGCAGGTATCCGTCTCTGTCAGTGAACCGGAAATCGGGGTCATGATATCCTTCACCCAAATCATTCCCTATCCCCCTTCCGCGCCTGAGCCGCACTCATTCCCTCGACGATATCCTCAAGTTATCACAGATGACAAATAATTTCAAATCTTCGGCTGCGCACAAAAACAAACTCAAGCAAGCGAAAGAGCCCTTCGCCGAAACGAGAGGCTCTGAGCTTTCAACCCTCAAGATTCTAAAACCGGCCTGAGGTCGTTATTCTCCTCAATCCTTAACCTGCGGATATCTCTGACGGATGGGGTAAACCAAGGAAACTGTTTCGTCAATTGGTTAACAGCTATGACAGTCTTGACCGCATCAACAGTCGAATTACCAAAATATACACTTCCCTGCACTCTGTCGAACCCCTTTGTTTGCAGGAATTCCTCCTTATCAACGAACACACATATCCGATGATGCTACTGACAAAACAAAAAAGCCAAACCGCAAACATTCCGGAAATTACCCGTTTATCTACAATATGCTTCGTTGCTAAATAATTACACTCACAGCCACGGGTAAGCTATATTCATACAAGTCATCGGGAGCAATATCCTGACCATTCACCCACATGACTGTAATCCCCGAAATCTTGACTGTATTAAAAAGTGTTACGTTCTTTAACTCTTGATACATCGGTTTTTCCAACCAGTAAGAAGTGTCAAGAATTCTCTTTTCACCATTTGAGTATTCCAGCAGCAATCGGTATCCTTCAAGTGGTTTTACCTGAAATAATTTTGGTATCATGATCACACCCCCTACTTCAAAGGGTCAATTTTGAAATAGTCCAATCCATCGGACAATAATTTCCAGTTTGCCTGCAATTCATCTTCATGGATAGCCATCCAAGCCAATAGCATTTTGAGTTGTTTATCCGGAATATCGCCGGCCAGTACTTCACCATCGAGTGCCACAACTATTTCCATCCCCTGGTATTCTGCATGTATGTGAGCCTTTTTATGTTGTACGTTTCTTTCACAGAACATATAAACGATAATTCCATAGAACATCGATATGATTGGCATTTCCATTCCACCTTCCTATTTATACTATACAGGAAAAGTCTGAATGATAAAAGGCCTTTTCAATAATTATCAGCCTCTTGGTCAATCACACTATGGCCTTTCCAAAGCGCTTCACGATTATTTCACTACTCAACTCGCTTTCGACAGTCCGTAGACACGGAAAGTGCCTCAAACCCTTATGGCATCCGGGTTCCAGGCACTTGTGGATAACGTACCGTGTGTCTACATCTTTTGCTCCTTGGGAAGCGAAATATCCCATATTCTCGGGGGTTCCGGCGAGTTGAGCGCTGAAAAAATACCCGTTTGCTCTTGGGTTAATTCTGTCCTTTGAAAGACTTTCCCGTCCGTCGATTCCCACTCAACGAGATAAATTTTCTCCGGTTCGGAACGGAGGTTGACCCAAGTTTGTTGAGTCTCTACTTCTGCCGAGCGCACCCGGAGCAAAGCCAGCGTGATCCAATCTGAACGAGTTCACTTTCAGAGTGAGACAGATTTCCCACTGTTTTTGTCTTTTAGAGCCTGCAGGATCTTTTCCGCCGTGATGGGCAGTTCCAGGAAACGGACCCCGATGGCATCGCAAATGGCATTAGCGATGGCTGGGATCACCGGTTGAATGGGACCTTCACCGGATTCTTTAGCCCCGAAAGGAGCGCTCGGATCGTAACTTTCGACAATCGTGGAGTCGATCTCCGGAATATCGATTGCCGTGGGAATCTTGTAATCATGTAAGGAAGGATTGAGCAGACGCCCGTCGGAACCTACCTTAATCTCCTCAAACAAGGCCTGCCCCATACCCATGACGATCGAGCCTTCCACCTGACCCTCGACACTCATCGGGTTGATCGGCTGGCCGCAGTCCCCGGCTTCGGTCACCTTCAGCACTTTCACTTGGCCTGTTTCCAGATCCACCTCAACCTCGGTCACCTGAGCCGAGAAGCCGAAAGTGGGGGATTGTCCGATGTTCGCCCCCTGCACTCCCTTCATCCCCTTGCGGGGCGGGCTGTAATGACCCATGGCGCTGAGCGGTCCCCGGGCATCGATGTACTTGGCTACGGCTGCCGTGAAATCAAGGGTCCGCACGGGCTCATAGCGTGAAAAAATCCTGCCCTCCCGGCTGATGAGCTGATCCGCGCGGACTCCCAACTCGACCGCAGCTACTTCATATAGTTTGCGGTTAATAGCCTGAGCGGCCGAGCGTACCGCTTGCCCGGCTCCATAGGTCACCCGGCTGGCAAAAGAACCTAAATCAAAGGGCGTAAGTTGTGTATCTCCGGAAATGATGTGAACCTCAGAGGCCTCTACGCCTAACTCCTCGGCTGCGATCATGGGCAGCACCGTGTTGGAACCCTGGCCGATATCGGTCGCCCCCGTGTAGAGGGTGATCCCCCCTTCCGTATCGACCCGGATTAAGGCGGAGGAATGAGGCTTGTAAGACATATAAAGGGTATAGGCTGTGCCGGAAATATAGTACCCCCCGGCCATCCCGATCCCACGGCCCGGAGGCAGTTTCCCCTGTTTCTCCAAGTAACCCGAACGCTCGGCCGCCGTCTCAAGACATTTCTTGAACTCGGCCTGGGGTACATAAACATTGCTCCGGGTCGTATAACCCGATTCCACAGCATTTCTCAGACGCAAGTCGTACGGGCTCATCCCCAGTTCTTTGGCAATATCCTCCAGCATGCTTTCCATGGCAAAGCGCGGCTGCACCCCACCCAACCCGCGCATCGCGCCGGTGGTCGGTTTGTTGGTGTAAACACGCCGCCCGTGAAAGCGGGCATTAGGCACTTTGTAAGGCAGATGAATCATAGCGGCCGTATAGAAAAGTACTATGATACCCCAACCGCCATAAGCCCCTCCATCCAGAATATTGTCAAAATCTACGGCCTGAATAATTCCCTCCCGGCTCACCCCGATCTTCATCTCCATCACACAGGGATGGCGCCCTTTGTGCTGGGCAAAGACCTCGCTCCGCTCATAGGTGACTTTGACCGGCCGGCCGGTCTTCCGCGCCAAGAGAGCCGCACAGAGTTCGGAAGAAGCTACCTCGCCTTTACCCCCGAACCCGCCTCCCACCGCCGGCACGGAGACGCGAATTCGATTCATCGGCAGAGCCAGTACTAAGGATAAGGTTCGGTGCAGGTAATGGGGAATTTGCGTAGAGGAATATACGGTTAAGAAACCATTGGCGTCAAAATGGGCCAGAGCAGAGTGGGGCTCAAGAAAAGCGTGGTTGACGTAAGACGTTTTAAAACGGCGTTCTAAGACAAAGTCCGATGCCGCCATGGCCTTGTCCACATCGCCAAATTCCTGCTTCCCCTCGTACATCACATTATTTTTCGCCTTGGCATGGATGACCACATCCGGGCGCTCCATTGCTTCCAGAGGATCAAACACTGCGGGCAGTACCTCGTATTCCACCTCGATCCGTTCCAGAGCCTCCTCCGCGGTCTCTTCATCCACCGCCGCCACCGCCGCCACACCCTCACCCGCATAGCGCACTTTATCCACGGCCAAAGCATACTCGGTCGGAGCCTGGGGGACGATACCATAGGCCGTAGGAGCGTCTTCACCGGTGATTACGGCCAATACACCCGGAAGCGCCAAAGCCCGCTCATAATGAATGCTCGTAATGAGGGCGTGAGCGTGGGGGCTGCGTTTGATCTTGCCGAAGGCCATGTGCGGCAAAACCAGGTCATCGCTATAAAGGGCCTCCCCTCTCACCTTGGCCGGAGCGTCAACCCGAGGCAAACTTTTTCCTACCACCGTTAAGTCCTTCATGAATTCACCCCTCCCCCTCAGCCATTTTTTCCGCCGCCCCGGCGATTGACTCGACAATCTTTTTATAACCCGTACAGCGGCAGAGGTTTCCGGCAATTCCCAGCTTTATTTCTTCCTCACTGGGGTGGGGATTGCGGTCGAGCAACGCCTTGGCCGATAAGATCATACCTGGAGTGCAAAAGCCGCATTGCACCGCTCCATGCTCGACAAAACTTTCCTGGATTGGATGCAGCTTGTCTCCTTCGCTTAAACCTTCAATCGTTTGGATTCTCCTTCCCTGGCAAGCCACCGCCAAAGTCAGACAGGAGAGGATGGGACGGCCGTCCATCAATACGGTACAGGCACCGCAATCTCCCTGCCCGCACCCTTTCTTGGTCCCTGTCAGCCCGACTTTCCTGCGAATGACATCGACCAAAAGGTCACGCGGGCTCACCGCCAGGTCAAACTCCTGCCCGTTAATGTTGAGCGTAATCAACTTCTTCATTCCGCTCCAACCTCCTTCCCGGCTCGCACCCGCTCGTAAGCTTTGGTGACTGCCCGGCGCACCAGAACCTCCACAACCTGCCGCCGGTACTCCGCGGAAGCCCGAATGTCGGTGATCGGGCTTGCCTGGGCCGCCGCCAGGCGCGCAGTTTCTTTGATCATCTTATCCCCCAGCTTGCCGCCGGTCAGATACATTTCCGCTTTTTCCGCTCTAAAGGGTGCCGGAGCAACCGCACCCAGGACAATACGCGCCTGGGCACAAGTCTCGAGGTCCGGCTCTAATACCAAATAAACCGCCGCGTTTAACAGGTCAATTTCCATCGCTCCCCTAATACCCTGACAAAGGTAGACACTGGCCCCGCGGGAAAGCGGTTCCGGCAGGAAAAAGCGGACCAGTATTTCTCCCTCCCGCAAAGCCGTCTTCCGGTTCCCCAGAATAAAATGCTCCAGAAGAATCTCCCGTTCACCGGCAGAGCCAGCCAAAGTCACTTTCGCACCCAGAGCCACCAAGGCCGGCGGAGTTTCCGCCGCCGGCGATGCGTGGCAGCTGTTCCCCCCCAATGTCGCCATACCGCGCACCTGTACGGAGCCCAATTCGTCAGTTGCTTCGGCCAACGCCCGCCATTGGGCGCGGATAGCGGCTGTTTGCTGAACTTCGTCAACCTTGGCAGCCGCGCCGATGACCATGCCCTCTCCGGGAAGACGGCGGATCCCTTGAAGCTCTTGCAGGCGGGAGATATCGACCAGCACCTCGGGCTTAAGCAATCTGTCTTTCATTATGACCAACAAATCCGTTCCCCCCGCCAAAATCTTGGCTCTCTCCCCGTATCTCGCTAACAAAGCCAGAGCCTCGGCCAACGTTTCTGGCGCCAAATACTCAAATTCCGGCAAGAACACCGCATTCCCTCCTTCGTTATCATACCTTGATGAAACCCGGTTCCTTTTTTTCAGACGCCCCGGGTTTTGCACCTGGGCGGGCTCTTACACCTTGCCCGATGGCCGTGCATTGACCGAGACGGATATGGTATAATTTGAGTGCGCCTTACGGCAGCCACAGCCGCTCGACGCCATTCGAAGCAAATTCAGCGATCGGGGTGCAACACAGGGTGAATCCAATCACGCTTTTCCTTGAGCAAAAAATAACCGCGCTTGAGCAGGGCCATGAAAACGCCCGGCAGGCAATCGCATTCCTCGTTAGCCAGCTTAATCAGCACCAGGATAAAGAGATTTTCTTTTTCTTCGTGGACAAAGTCCTAGCCTCTCCCCCCAAAGACACCCATGTTGTAAAAGTATTCACCGACTGTTATCAGCTTTTCGTTTTCCAGAGAGAAGGTAATCCTCGGCTCATCCGGACTCTGATATTTTTCAACGGCAAAGTCTACGATAATTTTCTCATCCGCCTTGATGATGAACGGAAATTATGCGAGCTGGAAGACATCGACATGGGGGAAATCAAAAACCACGGCATCGCTTCCGTCTGCCTTAAAAACCTGGAAACCGTCCTGCGCCAAACGCACAGCGCCAACCGGATCATCGCCGGCTTAGCCCCCCGTGATTACGAACGCCGCCAACACTTATACTACTTTTATCAGAGCAAGAACGGCTACGAAATCAGGCGCCCGGTCAGCCGGACTTCCTGGGGACTGGTCGAGAAAAGACTCTGAAGCAAGCTCAGACCTGGACTCTCTCTGATCTGAAAGATTCACGCTCTGGCATCCGCCAGAGGGACACCTGACCTGCAGACTGTGCCGTCCCGCGAATTCAGCCCGTCTCTGCGTCGGACTGAGAAGTCGCCTTGAGTGAACGCTTCAAAATCTTGCCGCTCATATTTTTGGGCAGCTCGGGCAGGAGCTCGACCAGGCGCGGCACTTTGTAGGCTGCCATTTTTGATCGGCAATAGGTGATAATTTCCTCCGCCGTCGTCTGCTGCCCGGGTCGTAACGAAATAAACGCTTTGGGGATTTCTCCCTTGACCGGATCCGGGAGCCCGACAACCGCCGCCTCCAGGACGGCGGGATGGCTGTAGAGGACTTCTTCCACCTCGCGCGGATAGACATTATACCCGCCACAGATAAGCATGTCTTTCTTGCGGTCCACGATGTAAAAGTAGCCGTCCTCATCCCTGCGTCCGAGATCCCCGGTGTGAAACCACCCGTCCGTAAAGGCTTCCCGTGTCGCCGCCGGCATTTTCCAGTACCCCCTAAAAACTCCCGGCCCCTTGACCACGATCTCTCCGACATCCCCGCACGCCACTTCCCGGTTACCGCCGTCCACAACCTGCACTTCCCAATCTTCCGCCGCCGGACCGATCGACCCGGCCTTGCCATGACCCAGCCGCCCATAGGTGCAGGTCGAACTGGTCTCCGTCGAACCGTAACACTCACAGAATCCCACCTGAAACGTCTGCTCGATCCGCTCGATGTACTCGGCAGGCATAGCCGCACCCGCTGCCTGGGCAAAACGCCATGATTGCAAATCGTAAAGTTCAGGATGGGCCGCATACGTTTGCAGCATGTAAATGTACATCGTGGGGACACCGGCAAAGTGCGTGACGCGGAAGCGGGAAATCAGTTCCAAAGCTTTATCCGGAAAAAACCTGGGCATCGTGATTACGGCCGCTCCTTTGTAGATCGGACCCAAGACCGTAAGGACAAAAAAGATGTGGCAGAAGGGTGTTCCTGTCAAAAACCGATCTTGATCGTTAATGTGCAGTGTGTAGAACGCGTTGAGCTTGGCGTTGTCGGAAAAGTTGCGGTGAGTGAGCATAGCCCCTTTGGGCTGCCCGGTCGTTCCGGAGGTATAGAGTATAGTCACCACGTCATCCGCTGCGCAGTCAACAGCCGCCAGGACCGGTTCACCCGCACCGAGAAGCTTATCATAGGAAAGAACCGGGAAAGCGGCCGAGAAGACAGCTGTGGAATTGGAGCCGGACGCAGCCCGCGCGGGAACAACAATGAGGTGTTTCAGGGTGGGTAACTCCCCGACCACACCCACGACATTTCGCAGAGGCTCCCCGTCTAAACAGACTAGAGCCGTGGCTTCGGAGTTGTTAATAATATAGGTTATCTCCGCTCCTTTGTACATGATGTTAAAAGCTACGGCGATAGCCCCGATTTTAGCGATGGCGAAATAAACCACCAAGTATTCCGGCGAGTTGGGCAAATAGATACCCACCCGATCTCCTTTCC
The DNA here is from genome assembly GCF_902729405.1 of Acididesulfobacillus acetoxydans. Classification (GTDB taxonomy): domain Bacteria; phylum Bacillota; class Desulfitobacteriia; order Desulfitobacteriales; family Desulfitobacteriaceae; genus Acididesulfobacillus; species Acididesulfobacillus acetoxydans. Next base: position 1,967,334 of record NZ_LR746496.1, on the reverse strand, counting down.
TGACGCCGAGACCCTGCAGAGCGTTGCCCATGCGATTGACAAGGGTATTAAACTCCTTCCAACTCCAGTGAACGTCTTCTGAGATCACCGCGCTATTTTGCGGAATCCTGAGCGTATTTCTTTCCAATATCTCGGCGAGATTCATGTCAGACTTCTCCTCCTTTCTCTGTCGGTTTCGCCCTTCAGGTGCCCTCCGTCCGTGGTCCGTGCCCCCGAACCGAAAGTCGGCGTTCGAGCCTGGCGCTCTGAGATGCTTGCGCGGTCACTTGCGCCATTGATGGCGCGAGTGACCGGCATAGCGTTCGACTGTCTTCTAACTTCTGGTTTTTACCCTTGGTAAAAGCCGCCGCCCGTTTTTTTACCCAGTTTGTTGGCCCTGACCATCTGCTTAATGATTTGCGGTGCCGCGTATTGGTTATTGCGAAACTCATCGGCAAAATACTCCATGACGTGATAACTGATATCCACCCCGGTAAAATCCATCAATTCAAAAGGACCCATGGGATAATTTAAGCCAAGCTTCACCGCCGTATCGATGTCCTCCACCGAAGCCACCCCTTCTTGCAGGAGGCGGGCCGCTTCGATAAACTGAGGAATCATAATGCGGTTGACGACAAAGCCCGGTGAATCCTTTTTTACTTCGATGGCCGTCTTGCCGAGGGCTTCGGCCAAGTCCCGCGCCTTGACGATTGTCTCATCCGAAGTCTGCATTCCCCGAATCACCTCAACCAAACGCATGATTTGGGCCGGGTTAAAGAAGTGCAAGCCGCAGACTTTATCCGGGCGTTGGGTCACGGCTGCGATAGCCGTAATGGACATGGAGGACGTATTGGTGGACAAAATCACCTCCGGACGGCAAAGCCGATCCAGAGCCTGAAAAACCTCTTTTTTCAGGTCCATATTCTCCAGAACCGCTTCTATGACAAAGTCGGCCGCCGCCAGATCCTCAAGTTCGGTTGTTCCCCGCACCCGCGCCAGAGCAGCCTGGCGCTCGGCAGCGCTCATTTTGCCCTTTTCCACCGACCGGGCCATAAATTTGTCCATGGTCTTTAGCGACCTGTCCACATAGCTCCTCTCAATATCCCGGATGACCACATCATAGCCGGCCATAGCGGCCACATTGGCGATGCCGGTTCCCATGGCTCCCGCCCCGACAATTCCTATTGTACGAATGCCCATAGTAAAATCCTCCCTCCGACAAACACTGTCACCCATAGGGAGACGCTCCCTTGGCTAGGCTCCTTTGCTCTGCCCTGCTTTCCCCAGCCGGACTGCGGTCTGCAACAGGTCCTGATCCGTCAGTCCGATGGAGTTCAAAGTCTTATGGTAAATGTGAATGAGTTTTTGCAGCAAATTGGTAGAGGCCTTCTCCTCGCGCAGGCGTTTCATCTCCACCGTCACCCGCTGCACGAGCTCCGGATCGAGCAGCACTCCCGCCTCGTCCAACTCCTTTTTCATACGCTTGAGAGCGAACTCAATAATCTGGCTCCCCGAGTGCTTGCCGTAGACGAAGCGTTGGGTCTGCCCCACCAGTTCGGAGGGAATGGCTTCGTAAATCCGCCGGTCTACCAAAACCCCGGCGGTGTGAATCCCGCTCTCGTGGGTGAAAACCTGAGGGCCGATAATAGGCGCATGGGCCTGGATGGGGATGCCCGAATAGCTTTCCACCAAACGATACAGGTCGTTAAGGAGATGGTACTTAAAGCCGGGGATATCAATGCCGTAGAGAATCTTGAGCGTCACCACCACTTCATGCAAGGGGGCATTCCCCGCCCGTTCGCCATAACCCGCTACGGTCGTGCAGAAAGCTTTCGCCCCGTTTTTGATGGCTGTAACAGTGTTGTAACTGCCTAAACCAAAATCGTTGTGAAAATGCACCAAAAGAGGCACTTCAGGCACCGCCTGCACCAAGCGCGAGATATAATACTCCGTCGCCTCCGGCGAAAGGGTCCCCACCGTGTCGGGAAAAGACGGGCGCGTCCCGCCGGCCACCATACCACGGCGGTGGAGTTCCGCCACGTAGTCCACATCCGCCCGGGAGCCGTCTTCACCGCCGAACTCAATGGATTTGACGCCCTTCGAGCGGGCATAAGCGATCGCCTCTTCCATCATTCGGATATTGGCCTCCCTGTACCAGGCAACCGGTGTTTCCAGCCACTTTTCGTCAGAGATCCCTTCCCGGTGCAACAGGGTTTTGCCGATTTTATATTTGGTATGCAAATCCGAAGCCGAAGTAAAAATAAAGAAAGTAACCTCTTCGGGTGAGATATTGATCCCCTGCAAAACCTCCAGAGTCGCGTCGATATCTTTGTGATTACAGCGGCACATCACCACAATTTCCAGGTCCGGCCGCAGCTCACCCCGGCGTTTGGCTTCCATGATGAGCCGCAGGGCTTTTTGTTCGGAGGCCGATACCCCGGGAAAGCCCACATCAACAATGTGTACGCCGATCTCACTGAGCATTTTGATAATCTCTACCTTTTGCTCCGGAGTGTAAGCGACCCCCGGCATCTGTTCGCCGTCGCGCAGGGTGGAATCATAGATACGCAATTCCTTGGGATCAGGGAATTTAATTCCCCCCGTAAAATCCAGGGGACCGTGCAGCAGTTGTTCAATGGGTTCTCGCAGCATAATTTTCTACCTCCTCATATTTGGCTAATCCTTGAGCTCTTAAGCCGGGCTAAGCCTCTGACTGCCCAAATCGGGCTGAATCACCCGACTCTTCAGTCGATTACCAACCTTCAGATATGTTCGGTGCTCAGCTTCAGCCTCTCAAGCTGTTGCTCAGCCCCCCTTGTCAGGTCGGTTGCCTAACTCCCGCCTTAGAACCGGTTGCCTAACTCCCGTCGTCGGGCCGGCCGCTTAACTCCAGCCTTCGAGCCGGTCCCTTAGCTCCAGCCTCGGAGCCGGTCCCTTAGCTCCTCTTCCCCTTGCTGCCACCTTTGAGAACACCAACTACCATCCTGCATCTATCTATCTCGACCTGACCCCCAGCAGCGTGGATCAACCTAAAGCTTCCCGCACCAGCTCTCCCACCCGGCTGGTGGAAAGTCCCGAATCCGCCCCCAGCGACTGAATCTTGCCCGAGGTAAGAGCGGCCTGCAACGCACTTTCGATCCGGGCGGCTGACCCGCGTTCACCCACATAATCCAGAAGCATCCCGGCGGCCGCGATGGCCGCCATCGGATTTACCACCCCTTTACCCGCGTATTTGGGCGCTGAGCCATGGATAGGCTCAAACATAGAGATTTGTCCGGGGTGAATGTTTCCGGAGGCCGCCACACCCAACCCTCCTTGAATCATAGCCCCAATATCTGTGATGATGTCCCCGAAGAGGTTGCTGGTGACGACGACATCGAACCATTCCGGATTCTTCACCATCCACATGCAGGCCGCGTCAATATAGGCGTGTTCCTTCTCAATATCCGGGTACTCCTCCCCGACTTCGGCAAAAGTACGGGTCCACAGATCCATGGGCCGGATGGCGTTAGCCTTATCGACCATGGTGACCTTCTTCTTCTTGTTGCGCCGCCTCGCCAGATCGAAGGCGTAACGGATGGCCCTTTCCGCTCCTTTGCGGGTAAAGACCATTTCCGCTATGGCCACCTCGTCCGCTGTCCCCTCTTTAAAAATCCCGCCGATGCCGGTATAGGCATCCTCCGTGTTTTCGCGCACTACCACTAGGTCCACATCTGCCGGCGTTTTGCCTTTAAGCGGACAGAACTGTTCCGCATAGAGCTTAATGGGGCGCAGGTTGATATACAAATCAAGCCCGAAACGCAAGCCCATGATTACCGGTTTCTCGATAAAACCCGGCTCTAGGCGCGGATCTCCCAAAGCGCCCAGATAGATGGCATCCAGAGTCCGGTATTCCTCCAGAATGGCTTTAGGCATGGTTTCCCCCGTATCCAGATAATGCTGGGCCGAATAAGGATAATAGGTCAATTCATAAGTGAATCCATCCTTACGGGAGACATCTTCCAAGACTTTGAGACCCTCTGCGATAACCTCGGGACCCACACCGTCTCCCGGGATGACCCCGATCTTGTAGTTTCTCGCCTGCCTACCTGTCATTTCCCTGCCCCCTCAAACGTTCCCCGGCATATTGGAGTAAGCCGCCGGCCCCGATAATCTTTTGCATAAATTCCGGAAAAGCCACCGCTTGTAAGGATGTTCCGTCACTCAGATTTACAACCGTTCCCGTATCCGGATTGATCCTGATACCCTGCCCCTGCCCAAAACAGCGGGCTGCGTCCGGAAGCTCGAAAATCGGCAACCCGATATTGATGGCATTACGGTAAAAAATGCGGGCAAAGAAAGGAGCCACAACTGCCGCCACTCCGGCGGCTTTCAGACAAAGCGGAGCCACCTCGCGGGAAGAGCCACAGCCAAAATTAGCACCCGCCACGATTACGTCCCCCGGCACGAAACGGCCGGCAAAGGTTGGATCAAAGTCTTCAAAGACATGTTTAGCCAGTTCATCGGGGTCTGAAATGTTGCAGTAACGTCCGGCTATGATCAGATCGGTGTCAATGTCACGGCCGAACTTCCACACGTTTCCTTCAATCATGCTCTTTCCCCCTTCAGCCATGCTCTTTCCCCCCGAGTCATGCTCTTTCCCTCTTCAACCATGCTCTTTTCCCCTGAGTCATGCTCTTTGTTCCTCAAAGCGGGGTTCTGCCTTCCCGTCAAAGTTCCTGCGGTCCGCTGATTTGGCCTGAGAGCGCCGACGCCGCGGCTACCGCAGGGCCTGCCAAGTAAACCTCGCTTTGCACGTGCCCCATGCGACCCACAAAGTTGCGGTTAGTCGTAGAGACGCAGCGCTCACCTTCGGCCAAGATTCCCATATGCCCGCCCAGGCAGGGGCCGCAGGTGGGGGTCGAAACCACACAATCCGCTTGAATAAAGGTTTCCAGCAACCCTTCTTGCAGAGCTTGCAGGTAGACCTTCTGTGTCCCCGGAATCACGATACAACGGACCCGAGGATGGACCTTTTTGCCCTTCAGGAGTGCCGCCGCCACCCGCAGATCCTCAATCCGCCCGTTGGTGCAGGAACCGATGACCACTTGATCGATCGGAAGATCGCCTGCCTGAGCCACCGGCTTGTTATTGGAAGGCAGGTGCGGAAAGGCCACCTGGGGTTCGATATCCGCCAGGTCGAAAACAATCGTTTCCGCATACTCTGCCTCCGCATCGCTTTGATAAATCGTGTAGGGCCGTTCCGTGGCAGTGCGCACATAACTTTCCGTCTTGGCGTCGACGGCAAAAATGCCGTTCTTCGCGCCCGCTTCGACAGCCATATTGGCCATCGTCAATCTCTCTGCTACGTTTAGTTCCGCAATGCCTTCACCCGTAAACTCCAGCGCGCTGTAAGTCGCTCCGTCCACCCCCAGACGCCCCACGGCGTAAAGAATCAGGTCCTTGCCCGACACCCAGGGCCGCTTTTTTCCCCGGAATTCCAAGCGGATAGTGGGAGGCACTTTGAGCCACACTTCTCCCAAAGCCCAGGCTACGGCCACATCCGTCGACCCGACCCCGGTCGCGAAAGCGCCGACCCCACCATAGGTACAGGTGTGGGAATCTCCCCCGATGACCAACATCCCGGGCCGGACCAACCCCTGCTCCGGCAGCAGTACATGCTCTATGCCCGTCCGGCCGACTTCGAAATACAACGTCCGCTGCGCGAGGGCGAATTCACGTACCTTCTTGGCCACCTGAGCCGACTGAATGTCTTTGTTCGGGGTAAAATGGTCGGGTACAATGACAACTTTCCGGGGATCGAATACTTTCACGGCACCTTTGATTTTGCCAAATTCCTCAATTGCCACAACCGCCGAGAGTTCGTTGGCCAAAACCAAATCCACTTTGGCATTGATGATTTGACCCGGATGCACCTCAGACAACCCGGCATGGGCTGCCAAGATCTTCTCTGTCATCGTCATAGCCATTGTTATTTCACCTCCCGTTTCAATGATTTAAGTCCCGCATGTCAACCACACGCTTGGCTTTGCCTTCACTGCGCTGCAGGGTTTTCGGCTTCACAACCTTGCTGCGGGCGTTGATGCCCAAAGCCTGATAGAGTTCCCGCCCCAACCGTTCCTGAACCGCCGACAAAGCGGCTTCTTCTTGCTTCAACAATTCCTCCGTGCACTCCACCAGCACTTCAAAGTCATCCATGTGTGTGCTTCCCCGATCCACCACAATCACATATTGCGGCTCCAAACCGGGAATGGAAAGAATAACACTTTCGATTTGGGAAGGAAAAACGTTCACACCTCTGATGATCAGCATGTCGTCCGTCCGCCCGGTAACCCTGCGCATGCGCGCCGTGGTGCGGCCGCAGGCGCAGGGCTGCTGCAAGATAATTGTGCGATCGCGGGTGCGAAAGCGCAGAACCGGAAAAGCTTCTTTGGTCAAAGAGGTCAGGACCATTTCCCCCGGCTGACCGGGTGGAAGGACCTCTCCCGAATCCGGGTCAATCGTTTCTACCAAGAAGTGATCTTCGTTAATGTGCAAGCCATTGTGATAGGGACATTCGGAAGAGACGCCCGGGCCGATGAGTTCGGTCAAACCGTAGGTATCAAAGGCCTCGATATTTAATTTTTGCTCAATCTCCTCTTTCATCTCCAAAGTCCAAGGCTCGGCGCCAAAGAAACCGACGCGCAAATTGAGGTCCCGGGCCGCCTCCAGGCCCATTTCCGCCGCCTGTTCCGCTAAAACCAGGGAATAAGAAGGTGTGGACGTAAGAACAGTGGCTCCGAAATCCCGCCAAAGCATGACCTGCCTCTTGGTCAGTCCGCCCGAGACCGGGACGATCGTGGCTCCGACCCGCTCCGCACCGTAGTGGAAACCCATCCCCCCGGTAAAGAGTCCGTAACCGTAGGCATTATGCACAATATCCTCATCAGTCACTCCGCCAGAAGTTAACACCCTGGCTATCAGTTCGGCCCAGGTGTCCAGGTCCTTAGCCGTATATCCGGCTACCACCGGTTTCCCCGTGGTTCCGCTCGACGCGTGGAGACGAACGATCTTTTTCATCGGTTCCGCAAACATTTGATACGGATAGTTTTCGCGCAAGTCATACTTAGTGGTAAACGGGAGTTTGCTCACATCTTGAAGAGTCCTAATGTCCCCCGGAAGTACCCCCAAAGCATCCATCTTCTCTTTGTAGAAAGGCACCCGCTCGTAGCAACGTTCCACCGTCTCCCGCAGCCGTTTCAGCTGCAGTTCCGCCAGCTGCGGCCGGGGCATCGCTTCGTGCTCCCGGTCCCAAATCAGACATTTTTTTTCTTCTGCCGCCGCGTTTTTCGTGGCTTCCATTCTAACCCCTCCTCAATCATGCCAACGGGAACACCGGGTCCTATCCCCATCCCCGGATTCCGAACCGGAAACAATACGACTTGCCCCTTGCTCACTGAGCCAATGCGCCCAACCCAAGCCTCAGACCCACTTCAAACAGACTTCCCCTCTGCCTCAAGCCCGCTTCAAACCTACTTTCTCTCCCTTAACCGCGCCTTAATTCGACCTTGCCTTGTCTCAAATTAGCGTCACCTTCACCTCGCCTCTCGTTTCATCTTGCCTTCAGCCTAACGCCCCATGACGGCCAGCCGGGGCTTTTCCCTCAACCCCCGGAAGCCGCCGCCTCGACCTGACTCCGGCCCAGCTCCACCCCTGCCTCAAAGGCCTTGAGATTCACCTCCAACAGCCGCTCCGGAATCCGCCTTCTGATCACGGTTTCCCAGGCTCTGGGAGAGAGATCAAGATGCTGCGAGAGCACTCCGAGAAGAATCAGACTGCTGACGCGAACATTCCCCAGGGCTTTGGCTTCGGCAGCAGCGGGAATGAGCTGAAGCCTCAGACCCTTCCCGCTCAGGAACTCCATGATCCCTGCGGGATAGGGCTTGTACTCCCCGATTTGTCCCGGCATGATTTCCACATCGTTGATTAGGATTAAGCCTCCCGGCTTAACGTAATATCCATAACGAACCGCTTCTAATCGTTCAAAAGCGAGGAGAATGTCTGCTTCTCCCGTACGCACGATGGGAGAATATACTCCTTCCCCGAAGCGCAAGTGGCTGACCACGCTGCCACCCCGTTGAGCCACGCCGTGGACTTCCGTTTGTTTCACTTCCGCCTTTTCTTCCGCGGCCACCAGCGCCAAGACTTCGCTGGCCAAGAGCACTCCTTGCCCCCCGACTCCACAGAGAAGAACATTTGTGACAGGCATTACACAACCCCCTTTAAAACAATGGCATCGAACTTACAGGCCTGGGCACATAAAGAACATCCGGTGCAAGCGACTTCATCGATCCGGGGCTGCTCGCCCGGCAATACTCCCGGACAGCCCAAGCGCTGACAGGCTCCGCATTGGGTGCATTTGTCTTCCCGGATCACGTAAGGGGTCTTGGCCCTGTCCTTTTCGCCCCGGGCAAAAATACAAGGCCGATTGGTCAAAATCACCGAGGGTCCCTCATGCTGAAGGGCCTCTTGCAGCGCTTGGAACATTTCCTTTTGCCGGAACGGATCCGCGACCTGAACATGCTTCACTCCGATCGCCCGGATCAAAGCCACCAGATCCAAACGGGGCGCCTCCTTACCCTGCAGGGTCATGCCTGTGGCCGGGTGCTCCTGATGTCCGGTCATCCCTGTCGTCCGGTTGTCCAAAATGACGGTGGTCGTATTTCCCCCGTTATAGACGACATCGATGAGAGAAGGGATTCCGCCATGAATGAAGGTGGAATCGCCCATGACTGCCACGACTTTATCCATTCCTCCCAATTCAAATCCAAAGGCATGCCCGATCGAGGCGCCCATGCAAAAAGAAGTGTGCATCGCTCCCAGAGGGGGGAGGGCCCCCAAGGTATAACAACCGATATCCCCGGTCACCAGAACACCTGCTTTTTTCAAGGCTAAATAAGCTCCCCTGTGGGGACAACCGGGACACAATTGAGGCGGTCGGCTGATCAGGTCAAACTCGCTCGTAAAGTCCTCAACCGCTTTTTCTCCGAGCAAGGCTTGAGCCAAAACATCCGGGTTGTACTCGCCGCTGCGGGGCAGGCGATCTTTGCCGACGATGTTAGTGAGGCCCCAAGCCCGGATCTGTTCTTCCAGGAAAGGCTCCAATTCCTCGATCACATAGACCACTTCATGCCGGGCGCAGAAGTCACTGATTTTTTGCCTGGGCAATGGGTTGGTAAGGGCCAGCTTGAGGAAAGACGCCTCCGGAAAAACCTCTTTGGCGTATGTGTAAGAAGCTCCGCTGGTGATGATCCCGATCCCGCTTTTGCCCTCCTCAACCCGGTTGAACGGATAACTCTCGGCAAACGCAGTCAACCGCTCCATTTTGGCATCCAACTTAGCCCTCAGGGACTTGGCAAAAATCGGCACGACCCAATTGGGCACGTCTTTGACAAAACGGCGTTCGCCGGTGTATTCCCCACGTTCACCCAGAGCCACGATTCCCTTGCTGTGGGATACCCGCATCGAAGTACGATAAAGAACCGGTGTCGAAAACATTTCGCTCAGTTCGTAAGCCAGTTTAACGTAATCCTTAGCCTCCTGGGGATCACTGGGCTCGATCATGGGAACCTGGGCCATTCGGGCCAGATAGCGGTTATCCTGCTCATTCTGGGAACTGTACATGCCGGGGTCGTCGGCGGAGATGACCACAAATCCTCCGATTGTGCCGGCGAAAGGAAAAACCATAAAGGAATCGGAGGCCACGTTGAGTCCCACATATTTCATGGAACACAGGGCCCTTTTCCCTGAGAGAGCGACACCCATCGCCTCATCAAAAGCGACTTTTTCGTTGGCCGCCCACTGGGAACGAATCTCAGGATAGTGAGCAATATTTTCTAAAATTTCCGTACTGGGTGTTCCGGGGTAGCCTGAGGCAAAATAGACGCCGGCCTCATAAGCCCCCCGGGCGATTGCGGTGTTTCCGGCCATGAGCGTCCGCCGGTCAGGGCTTGTCAATGTCATTCTCTTGCCCTCCAATTTCTTAATGCAATAGTTTAAGGTTTATCGTGTATTCGTATGTTATCAGAAAACTTCGATATTAAGGTTAGTATCGCCACGAACAGCCAAATAGAGCTATCCAACGGTCCAAATACCGTCCTAAACGGTTGGGTATTTGTATGTTTTCATGTTTTTCTATCTATGTCTCGATAAAATGCGACACGTCAATTATGCCAGATTTAGTGCACTTTTTTAAATCCGGTTCGCTCGTCACTATACCAAAATGCGGCAAGTACCCCTGCTCCCATAGGAGTCAGCTTACATCCCGCTCCGGCTGCCATTCCGTCGCCACAAGGCCTTGCTCCCATAAGAGTCATCCCACCCAGACCGCGGGCCCCATAATAAGATTTTATGGACTTCCTGCCAAAGGTTCTTTTGACCCGGTCAAAGGTCAGAAATCCGGGTTGAGCCGCACGGTCCCAACAGGGCAACTGTCAAAAGCCGTCTCTGAACAGTACACGTTCACGTCCTTCCCCTCTGTAATAGATCAGCAGGCTCTTTACACTGGATCAACTTCTGATAGAATGAGGCTCGAAACTCCTATTCACAACCATCAGAAATATCAGAAAGGGGGTCTTAGCATGTTGGGACTAACGGACAGCGGAGTGATCGCGGCCTATTTATTAACCATTGCCAGTGCCATCCTTTGTGTCGTCTACGGTTTGCTCAATTGGAGAAAACAATAGGGAGGTAAATTTTGATGAAAATTTCCGTATTCGTAGTCATCCTGGTCCTTTACTTGGGTATTATCGCTTTCTTAAGTTATCTGGGCTACAAGAAAACACGTTCTTCCAAAGACTACATGGTAGCGGGCGGCGAAGTCCATCCCTATTTGATGGGCCTTGCTTATGGCGCCTCTTTCATCTCCACCTCCGCTATTGTTGGTTTCGGCGGCGCCGCTGGGGTCTACGGCATGAGTCTTTTGTGGTTGACCTTCGCTAACATTTTTGTCGGCGTCTTCATCGCTTTCGTCGTCTTCGGCAAACCAACCCGGGCCCTGGGTCACCAATTGGAGGCCTACACCTTCCCCGAGCTTCTGGGAAAACGTTATGATTCCGTCTTTCTCCGCCGCTATGCCGCCGCCCTTTTCTCCATCCTCATGCCCTTGTACGCCGCCGCGGTTCTGACTGGGGGAGCCCGTTTCCTCCAGGAATCCATGCACCTGAGTTTCAGCGGCGCCGTCTGGATCTTTGCGGTTCTCGTCATGGCCTTCGTTTATTTCGGTGGTCTGAGAGGAGTGGTCTATACCGACGCCTTCCGGGGTACCCTGGATTTTCTGGTCATGGCCACTCTTATCGTTCTGACCTACGTTAAACTTGGAGGAATTTCGCACGCTCACGCCCAACTGGAAGCGATGAAAAATATGGTTCCCCCAGCTTTAGCCGCCCAAGGGCATACCGGCTGGGCTTCTATGCCTGTCTTCGGCTCCCAGATCTGGTGGTTCGTGGTGTCGACTCTCATTCTGGGTGTAGGCATTGGGGTTTTGGCCCAACCGCAGCTCATTGTCCGCTACCTCATGGTTAAATCCTCCCGAGAAATCAACCAGGCCCTGATCTTTGGCGGTGTCTTCATTCTTTTCATGACCGGCGTTGCTTTTACGGTCGGCGCTCTGTCCAATGTTTATTTCAAAGACACCACCGGTAAGATAGCGATTGCCGCCGCCGGGGGCAATTCCGACCTGATTATACCTTCTTTCGTCTCCCAGGCCATGCCCTCTTGGTTGAGTTACCTCTTCTTGCTGGGTCTATTGGCAGCCGCTATGTCCGCCCTCAGCGGACAATTCCACATGATTTCCACTTCGGTCAGCTATGACCTCAATCCTAAGGCCGATAAGAACGCGAACAAGACTGTTATGCTGGGTCGTCTCGGCATCGTGGTCGGCTTTATTCTGACCATGTTCGTGGTCTTTCAGTTGCCGGGGAGCATTATCCCTATCGCAACCTCTATCTTCTTCGGTTTGTGTGCCTCTGCTTTCCTCCCCATGTACGTCGGAGCCCTCTACTGGTCGCGTTCATCCCGGGCCGGGGCGATCGGGAGCATGCTCGCCGGAACCTTAATTTACCTCTGCATGGTCCTCTTCATCCACAGCAAAGAAGCCTCCATTTTCGGGGTATCCAAAGCCCTTTTCGGCAAGAGCCCCCTCTTTGCCACTCCCCTGAACTATATTGACCCTCTGGTCGTCGCCCTGCCTGTCAGCATCGTGATCTTTGCGGTGGTCTCCCTCCTGACGAAAGCAGGGGACATCCCTCTTCCCCGTAAGAAGACGCTCACGGTCTAAACATTCCCCGGTCCTTTGGGTGACGAGGCAGGGTGGTGAAGCGACCACTGCTCTGCCAAGATTTAAATATCCGGGCCGGAAGGATGTGTTCAGGGAACGAACCCTCCGGCCTTGCCCTGCTGCCTTGCTGACAGCGGCTTTGCTCAAACAGCAGCCGCATAATCATACCCCAGGGCAAACGCTTTCCGGTTGATTTGCAAAAGCTTTTCCGGAATCCGGGCCTTAAGCGCATACTGCCAAGTTTCCTCCGGGAAGTCCAGAAAGCGGGCGCATATTCCCATGAGCACAACATTGGTTGCTTTGGCGTGGCCGGCTTCGGCCGCCAGCCGAAGTCCGTCCGCTTCCACCACCCGGCCGGCGCTCTCTCTCAGCCGCGCGATAATGTTCCCCGGATAGACGGCCGCGCCAATCAGAACGGGCAGGGGAATAATTTTCTGGCTATTGACGACGAGAACCCCATCTTTCTTCAAGTGGTGTGCCCAGCGATAGGCCTCAAGCTGCTCAAAGGCTATGATCATATCCGCCTCACCCTGGTCGATGACCGGGGAGTAAATCTCCGTCCCCACGCGTACCTGGGTGACAACTGAGCCGCCCCGTTGAGCCATCCCGTGGATCTCCGACATCTTGACCTCATACCCTTGAGCAAGGGCTGCCGTGGAAAGAATTTTGGATGCCAGAATGGTTCCCTGCCCGCCGACACCGACGAGCAGGATATTCTTGTCTTTTCCCATCAATGCGCACCCCCTTTTCTCAAAGCATTAAATTTGCAAACGTTAACGCAAAGCCCACAGCCCGTACAAAGCGCAGTATCCACGTGAACCGACCTCTTCTCCTCATCCCAAGCCAGGGCCGGGCAGCCAAGCTTCAAGCACATCTTGCAGCCCGTGCAGTCGTGAACTTCCACCGGAGGATCGACTGTCTTGACAATGAGAGCACAGGGCCTGCGGAAAATGACGACGGAGGGCTCTTGGGCCGCTACCTCCGCCTTAATGACCTCTTTGGCCTGATCCAAATCGAAAGGATCCAGTACGGAGACACGTTGAATGCCCAAAGCCCGGGCTAAAGCGACAAAATCAATCTTGGGCGCGGGCTGACCCATGAGGGTTTTGCCGGTGGAGGGATTATCCTGGTGTCCGGTCATGGCCGTGATCGAGTTGTCCAGGATGAGAACGGTGGAATTTCCGCCATTGTAAACCACATCCATCAGACCGGTGATTCCGGAATGGAGGAAGGTTGAATCCCCAATCACCGAAACAACTTTCCCGGCCAGGTCCGGCTGGGCTTTTTCCATCCCCAGAGCCCCGGAGACGGAAGCTCCCATGCAGATGCAGGTATCCATCGCTTCCAAGGGCGCCATGGTGCCCAGCGTATAGCAACCGATATCGCCGGAGACGACAAGTTTCAATTGCCTCAAGGTGTAAAAGAGACCGCGGTGGGGACAGCCGGGGCACATAACCGGCGGTCGGAGTGGAGCCTCAAAAGCTGCCGCCCGGGCAGGACTTTCACCCGTGATCTTCTCCTTTACCAGTTGGGCTGAGAATTCCCCATAAGGTGGGAAAAGCTCTTTGCCGGTACACTCAATTCCCCAAGCCCGGATCTCTTTTTCCAGGTAGGGATCCAGTTCTTCCACAACATACAGTCTTTCGACTTGGGAAGCGAAGTTTTTGATCAACTGGGGTGGCAAGGGATAGGTGAACCCCAGTTTGAGAACAGAAACGTCAGGCAGGGCTTCCCTGATATACTGGTAGGAAATCCCGGATGTAATAACGCCGATTTTCCGGTCCCTCAGTTCCAGTCGGTTAACGGGAACGGTCTCCGCATACTCTGCCAGCCTCTGCAGGCGCTCTTCGAGAACCAAGCGACGGGCCTTGCCATGAGCCGGCAGCATGACATATTTGCGGGCATCTTTGACATAAGGCCTGAGCGGACGCTCTTCCTGGTCGTTGAGCTCAACCAGGCTCTGAGAGTGAGCGATTCGGGTAGTAATCCGTAACAGGACCGGAGTGTCAAAGCGTTCCGAGATCGTCAGGGCCAAACCGACCATGTCCTTGGCTTCCTGGGAATCGCACGGTTCCAGCATCGGGATCTTAGCAAAAGCGGCGTAATGACGGTTATCCTGCTCATTCTGCGAAGAATGCATGCCCGGGTCGTCGGCGGAGACGACCACAAGCCCGGAACGGACCCCGGTATAGGCGGCAGTAAAGAAAGGATCGGCCGCAACGTTGAGCCCAACCATTTTCATGCTGACCAAAGCCCGGGCTCCGGCAATGGCGGCACCCAGTCCAACCTCGAGCGCCACTTTCTCATTGGGCGACCACTGACTGTAAACATTCGGATACTTGGCGAGGTTTTCCAGAATTTCCGTGCTCGGAGTACCCGGGTAAGCAGCGGCCAGGCGCACTCCGTACTCATAAGCACCTCTGGCAATAGCCTCATTGCCCGTCATTAATGTTTGCATGGGCTCATTCCCCCCACTTTATTGGTTCAATACGTTAATCTCCTTACGAGACTTTGACAACAAGAGCCGCACCCGTGTCGCCGGCTGCACACCCCGAGAACAAGCCATAACCGCCGCCCAGAGTCACCAGTTCCTCGACCATTTCAATGATTGAGCGGCCGGTAGTCGGACCTTGAGGATGCCCATAAACCAGTGAACAGCCGTAATTGTTCATGGTCATGACGTCAATACCCATTTCATGGGCCAAGTATAAATCATTCGCTGTAAAAGGATTATGCGTTTTAACGGCTTTAACGTCCTCAATGCCAATCCCGGCTTTTTGCAAAGCCATGCGGGCTGCCGGAACCATGGCCTCCGCCATATGCGCCTTAGCGGCGCGGGCATACCCATAAGAAAGGATTTGGATCTCAATATTCTTGTCGGCGCTCAGTTCTTGAGCCTTATCCCGCGTGCTGACAATGATCCCGCAGTTACCGTCCGCCGGATGAGTTTGAGCACCAAAGGAGTGAACCCCCCCAGGCATGACCGGTTTGAGTCGAGTTAAGCCCTCCGGAGTTGTCGGTGTAACCCCTTCGTCTTCCTCGAGTATGGCTGTTTTCTTCTTATTGATTTTGTACTCGACGGGGAACATATAACGTTTTTGAAACGCCCGCTCATCAGCCAGAGCATCCAGATACTGTTCGTAGCGCCTGAAAGTCACCCGGTCAATATCTTCTTTGCTGATCCAACCCGCTTTTTTTACCACGTTTTCCGCCGTCTCAATCATGGCGACCCCGCCCCAGGGATCTGAAGCAAAATTGTCCATCAGCCAGCTTTCGGAAATCAGTTCACCCCCGGGACCCATGGGGTTGGGCCAGACCGTGAAGGGGCCGTTGGAACAACGATCGGTCATCAAGCAGAATGAGGTTTCGTAAAGACCTGTCTCGATACCGGCGGCCGCCTGGTTCACAACCGTGGTCGAGGTGGAGCAAGCCTGGGCAATGTGACAACCCGGAATATTGGGAGCACCCATTAAAGCTGCAGCCCATGGAGCATCGTAAAAAGTGTGCAGTTGGCCAATCGTTTTGCCGAAAACGAGGTAATCGAATATTCCGGGGTCAATCTTTTTGCCGGCCAGCCACTTCTTGGCGGTCGAAGCCGCCAGTTCAACCGCATGTTCGTTTTGCAGACTTCCTTGCCAGCGGGCAAAAGGTGTGCTGTAATAACCGCCATAGGGAATATAGGCTTTGGCATACATGTGAAAACCTCCCTAATTTAGAAGTCAGAAGTGGAGACTTAGAACTGGAACCGGGAGTTAGAAGTGGCAGTTAGAAGTGAAAGTTATAAGAAGCCGGAGTCAGAGGTTGGAGCTAGAAGTCAGAGTGGACACCCAGGCCGACCGGGCGGCACCGACAGAACCCGAGATCCCCACCATTCTATATCACCCTATGTCACCACATAATGGCCCGCCGCGGAAATGGATTCCGCGACCGTCCGCCGCAAAGCTACCGTGTTGATAGGCTCATAGCGGCAGAGCGCGTTAATCTCTGCCAGCCGCTGCTCCAAATCCCGACCCTCTGTCAGCGCCGCCAAGGCCTCAGCCGCCGTTAATTTTAAGCTGCCTATACGTCCATAGATATAGCCTTCGGCCAACATTCGTTTGAGGCGCGCCCCCTCTTGACCCTCTCGCGCCCGGGCTTTCTCAGCCCGTAACCAGGCGCTTTCCATAGCTAAGGCCCCGATCGCCAGATCGGCCAGCCGGCCCAGAATCTCTTGCTGTTTTAAGAGACCGTCTCCAAGGATCTTGATCCCGCTGCCCAGTGTGAAGAGAAAGAGGTCTTTGACCGCCTGCACCAAATCGGCCGCTCCGTTTCTCGGCGGGACAGCGCTGGCCAATTCCAATTGCCTCTCCACCCTCTCCAGTCCCTCCTGTAAGGCCAGATCCCCTTTCTTGGCCCGGCGGATCAAAGTTGTGGGAATTAGGATCCGATTTATTTCATTGGTTCCTTCAAATATGCGGTAGATACGGGCATCGCGATAGAGCCTCTCAACCGGATATTCAGAGATAAAGCCATACCCGCCGTGAATCTGAACCGCCTCGTCGACCACATAACCCAGCATTTCCGTGGCCATCACCTTGTTAAGCGAACATTCCACGGCATATTCCTCACTGGCTTTAGCAACGATCGGTCCGCTCCCGCCCTGAACCCCGGTCACATTTAAATTCCGCAGCATCTCGTCAAAAAGGCCGCCTGTACGGTAAACCATACTTTCTGCGGCGAAAATAGCGATTGCCATCTCCGCCAGTTTCTCTTGGATCAGGCCGAATCCGGCGAGCGGAGTTCCAAACTGCTGACGGACATTTGCATACCCGGCCGCCAGTTCCAGAGCAAATTTGGCGCCACCCAAAGCGTTGGCCGCCAGCTTATAACGCCCCAGATTCAAAATGTTGAAAGCAACCACATGACCCCGGCCCGCTTGGAACAGGAGATTTTCCACCGGAACTTCAACATCTTCCAGAATGAGTGTGCGGGTGGAGGAGCCTTTGATCCCCATTTTTTTCTCCTCGGTTCCGGTGGAGAGCCCCGGCGCGTTACGCCCGACGATGAAGGCGCTGAATTGCTCCCCGTTCACTTTGGCATAGATGATGAAAATATCCGCCGGCCCGGCATTGGTGATAAACTGTTTGGTGCCGTTCAAAATATAGCTCTTCCCGTCCGGGCTGAGAATGGCCTTGGTTTTCGCCGCCAGGGCATCTGAACCTGAGCCGGGCTCAGTTAGGGCGTAAGCCCCAATCTTCAGGCCGCTGACCATCTCGGGCAGATATTTACGTTTTTGCTCGGGAGTTCCAAACAAGACGATGGGCAGACTCCCGATCCCCGTTTGTCCGCCATGGGTCATGGCAAACGAGCCGGCCCGGCCCATACCCTCGGCGATGACAGTCGAACTGATTTTGTCCAGTTCAAAACCGCCGTACTCTTCCGGAATATCCGCCCCCAGAAGTCCCAATTCGCCCGCGGCCAACAGGAGTTGACGGAGCAACCCCTCCTTCTGTGCTTCCAGATCTTCCATCTTGCTTAACACGTTATCTGTCACAAACCCGCTCACCATCTTCAGAATCATGCGATGCTCTTCCGTGAAATCTTCCGGTGTGAAAACTTCTTCCGGATTCGTTTGACTGAGAAGAAAACTCCCACCCTTTGCGAATGTCCCCATTCCTTTCACCTCCCGCCGTCACTTCCGCAATTCCTGACCCCCGCCCCATACTCGTTTCGGCAGGCTCTAACGACTGCTCTCATAGGCAAGCTGTCAGCAGGCGTTAGCCCCCGGTGGAGATCCAAATGCACCCGGCGGCGTGTGCGTAACGCCGCCGACGCGCCTCGTGCTTCCGTCCCCTGGTCTCTGCCTCGCACTTCCGTCCTCCGGCTTCTGACCTCCGGCTTCCGCCTCGCGCTTCCGTCCTCCGGTTTTCACCCCGTGCTTTCGTCCTCTGGTCTCTGCCTTGCACTTCCGTCCTCCGGCTTCTGATCTCCGGCACGCTTCCGACCTCTGGCTTCCGCCTCGCGCTTCCGTCCTCCGGTCTTCACCCCGTGCTTTCGTCCTCTGGTCTCTGCCTTGCACTTCCCGTCCTCCGGCTTCTGATCTCCGGCCTTTGGTATGCCTCCGGCCCCTACGTATCCTTAAAGCTTGGCTTTCTTTTTTCCAGGAAAGCGGCCAAACCTTCCCTGCGATCTTCACTGGCAAACGCGGTGACAAAGTTCTGGATTTCCAAGATCAGGGCTGAATGCAGATCCAGATTGATCCCGGTGTTGAGAGCCTCCTTAGCCATTCTCAGAGCCACCGCCGGCTTGGCCGCAAGTTTGCGGGCCAGCTTCTGCGCTTGCGCCATTAGTTCTGCCGCCGGGACCACCTGATGCACCAACCCGATCTTCTTCGCCGCTTCTGCCTCGATGATTTCTCCCAGAAAGACCAACTCCTTGGCCTTGGCCAGCCCCACCAGGCGGGCCAGGCGTTGCGTCCCGCCCGCTCCCGGGATAATCCCCAGGTTAATCTCGGGCTGACCCAGCTTGGCCGTCTCGGCAGCCAGGCGGAAATCGCAGGCTAAGGCCAGTTCCGCGCCGGCACCGAGTGCCAAACCATTGACGGCCGCAATCACCGGCTTGCCCAGTTTTTCAATCTGTTCATAGGCTTCACGGGTAAGGTGACAAAAAGCATAGGCCTCCACAGGTGTGAGCTGCACCATTTCCGCAATATCCGCCCCTGCGGCAAAAGCCTTTTCTCCGGCTCCGGTGATGATGACCGCTTTGATCCCGGGGGTTCTTTCCACTTCCCCCAGAACCCGGCTTAGTTCCCGCAAAATCCCGCTGTGGAGAGGATTCATAGGCGGGCGATTCAACGTTAACGTGGTAACTCCGTCATCTTGGCTCACCTGAATGAATTCATAAGACACAGTTTTTTCCCCCTATACGCTTGCTCGTATGCTTGCCTGCGCACCTGAATGCTCGAAACGGTACTCAATCCTACGGACTAAGTCCAAGAATCTTGGCGGCATTCCCACCCAGTATTTTTTCTGCCCCGCCCGGCGGCAGATTGAAGTTCGCAATGGCCTCCATGTTGCGCCCAATCCAGGGGGCCCCGGGCCAATCGCTGCCGAAAATAATTTTGTCCGTGTTGCGATCAAATTCCGGGAAATAGTCAAAGAGTTTTCCCGGCGGCAAGCCGGAAATTTCCATATATACATGGGGATGAAGCCTGGAAAGGAAGAAAGCCCGGTCATACCAGAACCCCCGACCGGAATGCGCCATGACCAGATTAAGGTTGGGGAAATCAACCGCCACATCATCCAAATGAAGCGGGTCTCCGTATTTGAGCCTGGAACCGCGGAAAATGGAAGAGCCCGTATGAATCAGGACCGGAACTCCCAGATCCTCCGCCACCCGGTAAAGCGGATAGATGCGCGGATCATTAAGATAATAGTGTTGGTAGGTCGGATAGAGTTTGAGGCCGCGAAACCCCTCGTTCTCGACCAGACGCTGCAATTCTTCACCCGGCCTGGTGAAGATGTGGGGATTCACATCGCAAAAGGAAATCAGGCGGGGACGGCCCCGGCAGAAATCCCGTACCTGTTCATTCGTACAAACCCCGGTTGTAATATGACTTAACTCAGCGAGGACACAGGCATAATCCACACCTTCGCCGGTCAGAAATTCCTCGAAAGCTCCCGGATCCCGGTAGCGCCGGATGTATTCCTCATACCCCTCCGGGTGCGCCTTTTTCATCCATTCCGTAACCCACGGGTGGTGGAACGTATAAACACCGAGATGGACATGGAAATCAATGCGCAGAGGCCGAGGCGGTCCTTCCGTGACTCGCGGCATCTTCCTCATCTCCTTTTTCCTTGAACCCTCGCCCGCTGCCTGCCGGACGGTTCTCAGGAACCATGGCAGCGCAACCCGCCCCACCCGCTTATTGGATCCCGCAGTTCCAAGTTGTAAAGAACAATGACTGAACGGAAACACGGAAACGGCTGAGCGGATGAGAAAGAAAGGACAAAAGTTCTAAGGAACAACGACTGAACGGAAACCCTGGCCGGAACGCACGAAATCCAGCCCCTCATTGATCTGATCGAGGGAGAACCGTCTGGAAACCATCGTCTCGACTTGAAGTTTTCCCGTACGCACCAACTCGATGACCTTGGGATACTCTGTCAGGGGACAACCTAAAGAACCGATGACCTCCATCTCCCGGTACATCACTCGGCTGGCATTCAAAGTCATCGTGTGCTCCGTATAGCCGACGATCACGAGACGTCCCCCGTTGCGGACAGAGCTGAAGGCGCTCTCCATCGTCTTGGGATTACCGATACACTCAAAAGCAATCTCTGCCCCTCCGCCCGTGAGTTTACGAATCGCTTTGGCCACGTCCGGAACCTCTCCGGCATTAACAGTGGCCACGGCTCCCAATTCTTTAGCCTTATTCAATTTGACCTCCATCATGTCCACCGCGATCACCGAAGCTCCGGCGGCATTGGCCACCTGCACCAAGTTCAGGCCTACGCCGCCGCACCCGTAGACAATGACCGTGTCGCCCGGTTTGACTTTCCCTCTGTTCTTGACAGCGTGGAAGGGAGTCGTGATGGCGTCGGCGATGATGGCTCCCTCAATGAGAGGAATCTCTGCCGGAAGGTGAAAAACGTTACTGGCCTCGGCTTTAATGTACTCCGCGTACCCTCCGTCCACATCATTGCCGAGCATCACCATATGCCTGCAGATGTTGCCCCGGCCCGCCCGGCAGTTGTCGCAAACACCGCAAGCCATGACCGCGGGCAGGAGCACCCTGTCACCCACCTGAAATTGGCTCACACCGGCCGCGACTTCAGCCACGGTACCGGAAACCTCATGACCCAAAATGAGGGGCGGCTTTTTGAAAGTGGGAACGCCGTGGTCAAGATAGTGCAGGTCCGTGTGACACAGACCGCAGGCCGCGACTTTAACCAGGATTTCCCCGGCTCCGATTTGTGGCTTTGGAACTTCTTCGACCTTGAGCGGTTGATTAGCTCCGTAAAATACCGCAGCTCTCATGTAATAGCACCTCTTCTTCCCTTAAATATCACTTTTTGTTTACGGACATCGACAATTCCTCGAGGCGTAATGCGCACATAAGGTAAACCCGTGAAGGCCAGAAAACCAAGGCCGAAGAGGGGATCATCCCAGGGACAGCCTTTACCTTGGAGATAAGTGTTCAAACTCATCCAGGCTGCGGCGGTCTCAGAGAGGCCGGCGCCGGAGAGAAGGCCCCCTATCCCTAAGGGCACTTCGCCGATAATCCGACCGCCATCGACCAGGACGGCGCCGCCGCCTATCTCTAACATGCGATTGGCCGCCTGAGCCATCTCTTCATCACTCGACCCCACCACCATCGGCAGGTGGGTTTCGTGGGCAATGGCGCTGGCATAACCACCGATCTCCGCCCCAAAGCCGCCGAGGAGTCCGGTCGTCCACTCTTGCCTCTCTTCAGCCCAAAGGCTGATTTTCATGACCCCCGGCAGGCCGGAAATTTCCAGGCGGCCATCCACGATCGGTACGTCTAAGACACGTTCTTTCGTGATCGTTTTGTTCACCATGTGAATACAGGGAAGCGGAACAGAAGTGTCCCCATCGCTTTCCAAGACAAAATCCTGCGCTTCGACCGGTCGCCTCGGCACCCGTCCGGTCCTCCAGTCCGCCAGCGTCGTCCGGGGAAAGGAGGGAATGCTTACCAAGAGCTTCCCGTCCGCCGCTACGGTTTGCCCGCCCACCCAGACTTGTTGCGGCTCGGGCCGACGAATATCCGGTACCAAAAGCATGTCGGCCAGCCGCCCCGGTGCCACCCCGCCGATCTCCTGATCGAGCCCCAGATAAGTGGCCGGATTGATGGTCACCATTTGAATCGCCCGGACCGGAGGAACCCCCAATTCCACCGCATAAGCCACCAGGTAATTCATATAACCGTGCCGAAGGAGATCCTGGGGAGCAAACCAATCCGGTGTGAGCATCACCCGGGCGGTATCAAGACCCGGATTCTCTGTGATCAGGCGGGACAACTCCGCCAAGTCCGCCCGGATCGAGCCGTGCCGTAAAGCCACATATAGACCCAGGCGCAAACGATGCAAAGCTTCCTCCGCCGTAATGCTTTCATGGCAGGAGGAAAAGCCGGCAGCCGTCAGGGCATTCAGTTTCTCATAAGAGCAGCCGGACATATGCCCCTCGATTCTCTTGCCTTCTGCTTTTGCCGCCACGAGTTTGGCGAGAAGCTCTTGGTCCGGCTCCGCCGCAGTCAACCTGCCCCAGGAAGTGACTTCACTCACCGCCAGGACCCGCGGCCGGGCCAGGAACCGCGCCACATCAGCGGCAGAGAAAATCTCTCTGCCCTCAAATTCAGACAGCGGAGGGCAGGTGGCCGGAGCGGCAAAATAGTAGCGAAAGGGAATTGAGCGAGTCGCCTCCAACATGCGTTCAAACCCTTCTGTTCCCAGGGCGCCGGAGATATCATGAGTATCGGTCAGCATTGCCGTCGTGCCTGTGGGCAGGATGTTCTCCGCCAGGACGAGCGGATTAACGATAATGTCGGCATGTCCGTGCACATCGATTAAACCGGGCAGCAAGTACATGCCTTCGCCATCCACGATTTCCGTGTTCTCCCCGGCCCGTGCCTCAGGTCCGACATAGGCTATCCTTCCCCGCCAGACAGCCACCGCCTGCCCCTCCAGTATTTCACCGGAATAGACGTTCACCAAGCGGATATTGTGCAGCAAAAGTTCCGGCGCTCTTCTCCCCAGAGCCACCTGGATAAGACCCGCCCTGGTTTCCAGCAAAGGAATTCCCCCCTCAAATCACCAATTCGGTTCCTCCCTCACCCAGTTTCCAGTGAGTGAACTCGTTCGACTAAAGTTGAAGGAATTCACCACCCCAGAGGTTTCCATCAAGGCATTCACCTTCCTCCTCCGCCCTACCAAGAATGGCTGATCGCGTCCGCCACGCAGGCGAGCTGGCAGGGCAAACGCGGCGGTCGCCCCGACACCGGTTTACAGGCGGCACAGATTTGTTTGAGTTTGTTGCGCGCACCGGTGCGCACGGTAGCGACTTCTTCATCCCAATCATCAAACTCGATTTCGAAGACTTGACCGGGGCAGCCGTCCAGACAGCCATGTTCTTCGCACAGGGAGCATTTGTCCGTATCAAGGCTGATATAGTACTCTCCCGATCCATCCTTGTAACCATGGTTGGCTATCATCTTTACACCCGCTTTCTACTTCCTGGCACGGTCCGGGAGCAAGAAACGATCAGGAAGGTTCCGTTCCCTAAGCAACGAGAATGACTCGAGGTACCGGAAAATACTTATCGGTTCGGGACTGAAACGGCCTAGCGGCCCGCCATTTTGCCTTGCGGCGCGGATTTGTCTTTACCGGCCTTGGCGGCCAAGGCTTTGGCGAAAAGGGCCCCGCCCAAAGCACCGGCAATCTGGGTATCATAGATGGGTTTTAAAGCCTCAACCCCCAAAATCCGCTCAATGCGTTTAACCACACCGGGATTCTTGGCGATGCCGCCGGTTATGGCAAAATCCTTCTCCATGCCGTTTCGCTCCAGCAGACTAACAACCCGGCTGGCCATCGCCGAGCAATACGCCGCCAAAACCTTCTCTTTCGACCAACCGGCCCGCAGCAAACCTGTGGCTTCCGTCTTGGCAAAAACGACGCAGGTACTGGATACCGGGGCAGGTTCTTCCTCGACACTTAAAGACATAGCCCCAACGTCCTCAATCGGTACCGCCAGCAGGTTGGCAAACACCTCCATGCCCCGCCCGGTTCCGGCGGCACACTTGTCGTTCATGAGGAAAGAAGTCACCTTGCCCCTCTCGTCACAGTGAATCGCCTTACAGTCCTGTCCGCCCATGTCCAGGAGGGTACGCACCGTCGGTCCGTACATAAAATTCGCTCCCCGGGCGTGACAGGCAATTTCCGTGACCGCTTTGTCGGCAAAAGGCACGTTCACTCGGCCATAACCGGTTCCGACCGTGAAGCGGATATCATTTAGCGTCAGCCCTGTTCCTTCCATGGCCCAATTGATGGCATCAAGGGCCGAGCTCGGGCTGTCAGAGCCTGTGCGCATGTTGGAAAAGGCGTAGAGCTCCCCGTCAACCATAATCACTGCTTGCGAACTGGTCGAGCCCACATCCACGCCGGCCGTAACCAAACTCCCTCTCCAGTCCGGGATATCCGGGTTCTTCCAGTTGTACTCTTTCCATCTCCAATATTCCTTCGTCTCATTCTCATTCATAGGATTCAACCTCCTTCTCCATGATGCTCCTCAGCTTTCCTTTCACGGCCTCTCCTCAGCTTATCCTTCTCAGCTTCCCTTTTCTTAGCTTGCTTTTATTAACTTCCTTTTTTAGCTTCCTCTTCTTAACTTCTTTTTCAGCTTCTTTTCCCGGCTCCGCTTTCTCAGTTTCTTTTCCCGGCTCCGCTTTCTCAGTTTCTTTTTCGCGGCTTCACTCCCTGCGCTTGACTTCCCGCCATTCTTCTATCCACCCTCGCGCCTCATCCGTCTGACCGCGAACTTTGAGCCTCGAACTCCGGACCCCGTACTTCCGGTCTCTGACCTCTGGCATCCGGCCTCTGACCTCCGGCATCCGGCCTCTGACCTCCGGCATCCGGCCTCTGACCTCTGGCATCCGGCCTCTGACCTCCGGCATCCGGCCTCTGACCTCCGGCATCCGGCCTCTGACCTCTGGCCTCCGGCCTCTGACCTCCGGCATCCGGCCTCTGACCTCCGGCATCCGGCCTCTGACCTCCGGCATCCGGCCTCTGACCTCCGGCATCCGGCCTCTGACCTCCGGCATCCGGCCTCTGACCTCCGGCATCCGGCCTCTGACCTCCGGCATCCGGCCTCTGACCTCCGGCATCCGGCCTCTGACCTCCGGCATCCGGCCTCTGACCTCCGGCATCCGGCCTCTGACCTCTAACCTCTAACCTCTAACCTCCGGCCTCCTGCCTCCGCCCTCTGACCTCCGGCCTCTGACCTCTGGCATCCGGCCTCTGACCTCTGGCATCCGGCCTCCGGCATCCGGCCTCCTACGTGATCTCCACCGCATAAAGGGCTGCTCCCAACGCGCTGACGTAATCCGGGTCCTCCGGCACCTTGATCTCCTTTTGTAAGTCATCTTTAAGGGATTGAACCAGACCTTGGTTACGCCCCGGACCACCGATAAGTGCCAGGTCGTCTAAAAGACCTACCCTGCGTACCATCGAACTCACGCGGTTGGATACCCCATCGTGCACGGCCCGGGCAATGTCCTCCTTCGGAGTTTTTTGGTGAATGAGGGATACCACCTCGGATTCCGCAAAGACGACACACTGGGCATTCATCGGAACTTCTTTGCCATATTTCATAGACAGGGGACCCATTTCTTCCGGAGTGGTCTGTAAAGCCCTGGCCATGGACTCGACGAAAGAGCCTGCTCCGGCGGCGCATTTTTCGTTACTGGCAAAATCAGCGATTTTGCCGTCAGATGTCAGCTTAATCGCCCTGCCTTCTTCGGCCCCCAGATCAATGACGGTGTTCACCGTGGGCACAAAATAACGTGCTCCCTTTGCCGCTGAACCGATCTCCGTGATATTTTCCTGAGCAAATTTCACTTCGTTGCGCCCCACACCCGTCGATACGACAGCCGCTACCTCAGCCGGGTTGATCCGGGCCGCCTGCACGGCCGTTTCGTAAGCTTGCCTCGCCGATTCATTGGCGTCAAACCCCGTCAAAATCAGCGCCTTGCCGATAACTTGCCCGTCTTTCAAGACCACGGCTTTGGTATTGCGGTTACCGCTGTCGATTCCTACTGTAATCATTTTGCAACCCCCTTCGTCAGAGTCAAGCCCTCAGTCGTTACGACAAACCCAACATGCGTTTAGCCCGGCCCGCACTCACGGCGACAAACTTACATGCGCTTTCCCAAACCCGCATCCTTTGCCACAAGCCATCTTCACTTTCCCCAGCCTGCAGTCGCCGATGGCGGCCCGATTTGCGGCGACTGCAGGATCGCTTAAGAATCAGCGTATTTTCTTCACACCCAGGCTTTCCATAAAAGCGTCCACCCGGGCCATGGTCATATTTTCGTCAAACTCGCGCTCATCACCCATATTTCCTTCAAAGGTCATGACCGGAAAACCCGCTTTCAGAAGTCCGAGGCGATTTTCGGCAATCCCCAAGCTTAAACCTTCGCAGCCGCGGTTATAGTGAAGCATGATGCCATTGAGTTTCCATTCTTTGGCGATGCGCAGCATCATCTCGGTCTTTAACTGGGGGTGATAAAAATGCTGCCATTCCGGTTTGGAGAGGTTCCAGTCCACCATCAGTTCCATCGCTTGTTGACGGGTTTTAATCTCGATCCCTTTTTCCATGGGTGTGGTGCGCGGACCCCAGCTCCCGTCTTCCTTGACTTCCCAGATACCCTCCAAACCAAAAGTGTAGAGGGAACCCACGGAAACTGCCCCGTATCGTTCCAGATAACGGAAGATCTTGAGGAAGGCCCAAGGCGGCTGGGTATCGGACATGAGGCGGACCTGTTCGTTACCGACGGCGGCAATCCCCCTGGCCACCCGATCTTTAACCTCTGCCAGAAGCTCGGCGTAGAAATCCGCCACTTCCCGGGACGCCTTGCTCAAAGTCGCCAAGACGTAGAGAGAATACATGGTTTTCTCCTCAAGGGGGGCGGGCACCGCTTTGTTCTCGGCGCACACTGCCGCCCAGAGGGAGGTGCTGCGCATCTCGTTTTTGACCGCCTCGATGAAGAGTTCGTCGTCGAATTTCCGACCGGTCGTTTTTTCCAGCCATTCGACCCCATCCTGGAGCTGGTCCACGATGTATTTGATTTTGGCCGGAGTGACGTCTTTATAAGGACCTGCCGCCACATCGACGTCCCACATGGGAATTCCGCCTTCTAAATCGGACACCACTTGGTACCATTTGGCGTGGCTGCAGCAAATATGGTCTTGCCAAATGAAGTCCGGTTTGGGATACCCGCCGCCATAAGGATACTTATCGATCAAAATGGATCCCCAGTACAATCGCATATAGGAGCAGAGGTCGCGGGCATAACCCGCATTTTCCGAGGCTTCCAAACATTCCAGGGAAAGCTCTTTATTATGGGCCAAGGTCGCCCCATAGGGTTCACTGGTTAAAGAGCAGACGTCCCTTCCCAGCCCGGCCGGAACGGCATCAAAGGACCAGGCCCCTCCGGCCCAGCGCAGTCCCCCCTTCTCATGGGCATCCCGGTAGTCAAGATAGTATTTCTCCCGTAATTCCTTGGCCTTGCCCCAAAGCTGCAAGGGTTCGGTCGGATAGATCTGTGTGCTCATGCTATTGCCCTCCCTATTTAGAACAAGTCCTCTTGCCGCATCATTTCCAGGAAAGCCTCGACCCGGATCCTGAACGGCCCGAGTGGAGCGGTAACATCAAACTCCAGAAACAGGGTGGGAATCCCTTTTCCTTTCAAAACCTTTTGAATCGCCGGGATATCCAGTTCGTGCGGATCACAGAATTTTTGCTGGATCACAATAACTCCTTGAACGTCATAATCCTCAATCAATTTCTGAATGTGTTCCAGCCGCTTGCGCTGCGGCCAATCTTTGGTGGGGCAGGGCACCCGATCGACATAGCGGTTGGCGATCTCCAAGAGGCGGTCCTCATTGGGCACGCTTTCATTCCAGAAGTAGCGCGTTCCCGTACAATGGTCATCTATGACAAAGGTAGCCCCGCAGACTTGTTCAACCATTTCCGTAAAGGGAATATCATCATTCTCGCTGCCCAGGATCATGAGCCTTTCCCCTGTCGGACGCTTGAGCTCCCGCTCAGGCAGTTGCTCCAACAGTTTCTCCAAGGCTTGGTTGTGCTCCCGTTTGTCCGTCATTTGACTGGAAAGCACCAGGTACATCGCTTCTTGTCCGCTAAGCGGCGGGTTTTCCTGTCTCCTCAGTTCGAAGATCCGCTTAAGCAGGCGCCGGTTAGTGTTGACAATATCAATACCTCGATCTAAATCTGCGTCCGTGATCGTTTGACCCGTCCATTGTTCCACCGCTTCTTTGAATTGTTCCAGCTCCGCGCGCAAGAAGGTACGGGAATGAGCGCTTTGGACATTGTGGGGCATGGGCAGATAGTAACTGAACTCCGTCGGTCTATGCAAATCCCAGCTTGTGTAAGCCTGCCGTATGTGCAGACAGGACTGGGCAATGGTAATACCGTCCAGATAGGAAAACCTGTCTTTAAGCCCTTGGGCCAGTACATCGCGGGAGAAGGGACAGTACATGCCGAAAATATGCGGTTCAGTCACATCTTGAGGCTCGTGTCCACCCAGAATCCGGACAGGCAGGACATTGGCGGCGTAGAGGATTTCCTCCGGCACATAGGTACAAAAATAGCCAATAACCTTGCTCCCGCTTCTTTCTTTCCAGTCCCTGGCATAATCATGTCGGTTCGTGTACCATTGCTTAAATTGTGTGAACATGCCTCTATCTCCTCTCTCCTCTTTTGCCGCTCCTCAGCCCCGCTTCAACTCGGTTCCGCAGACGCCGCAGAACTTGAACGCTTCAGGAATTCCTTTGGCGCCGCAGCTCGGACACGTGTGGGTGTACGGACCGTAAAGAAACTCACTGGAGCCCCCCTCGGCCGCCTTCGTGCGCAAGCCGATGTAGTCTTTGGGCCGCTTCTCGACAAAAGCGTTCATTCCTTCATAAGGCTCGACCGAGGCAAAGTGCAAAGCCAGCCATTCCTTGGCGTGCCCCACCGTTGAACTCCAGGCGAGGTCTTTCCAGAAATTTGTCTGCTGCTTCGTGTAGCGCAGACACTCGGGGAATTTGTGCACGAGCTTATCGGCCATCGTGGCCACCGCCTCATCCAGCTGAGCACGCGGTACAACCTGATTCACCAAACCCCATTCCAGGCATTTTTGGGCCGGAACCGGTTCACTGAGAAAGAGCATTTCCCGCGCCCGCCGATCTCCGACGATGATCGGAAGCCACTGGGTGGCCCCGCCGGCCGCCACGCTGCCCACCATCGTTCCGACTTGCTGAATCGAAGCATCCTCCACCATAATAGCTAAATCGCATGCCATGTTGAATTCATTGCCACCGCCGACCACCATCCCGTTAATCCGGGCAATCGTGGGCTTGCCGATATTGCGCAGGATGTCATGGCACTCCGTAAAGACTCCCATCCACTTCCAGTAATCCCTAGGCTTCTTCGTGTAGTCCTCCGCATATTCTTTGACATCCCCACCCGAGCAAAAGGCCTTTTCCCCCGCTCCGGTGAGCACGACCACCGCCACGGAGTCATCCCAGGAGGCATCCCGAAAAGCTGTGGTCAATTCCTGCAACGTCAGGGTGCTGTAAGAGTTGTAGACATGGGGCCGGTTGATCGTGACCGTCGCGACCCAGCCTTTTTTCTCGTAAATGACTTCCCGAAAATCAAATTCGCTCGTCGCTTTTCCTGTAAAACGTGGACTCATGCTTCTTCATCCTTTCTTCTACACTCGTTAAATTTCTTCGGTGGTATCAAACCAGAAACCTATCGCTTAACTTGCCTCTCCGACTGCCTTGACTTACCGGCTCCCTTGACCTACCGGCCCCCTTGCCCCGCCGGCTCCCTTGACTTAACGACTTCATTGACTTAACGACTAAGTTTTAGGCTCTTAGACTTACTAGACTTTAATGGGCTTTATCAGATTTAATGGGTTTTATCAAATTTAATAGACTCTAATAGGCTTTAATAGATACCTTCTACGATCATGGCCATCCCCTGCCCCCCGCCGATGCAAAGGGTCACCATGCCGTAACGGGTCTGTCTGCGGCGCATTTCATGGAGCAAAGTCGTCATGAGCCGCGCCCCGGTGGCCCCGATGGGATGGCCCAAGGCGATGGCACCCCCGTTGACGTTCACTTTCTCCCCATCCAGCCCCAATTCCCGGATCACGGCCAAGGACTGGGAAGCAAAGGCTTCATTGAGTTCAATCAATCCAATGTCCTCTACGCTTAAGCCCGCCTGTTTCAAGGCCTTGCTCACTGCCGGCACCGGCCCAATCCCCATGATTTGCGGAGGCACTCCCACGACGGCATCGGTCACCAACCTGGCCATGGGCTTCAGACCCAGTTCATTGGCTTTCTCCGCCGACAGCAAAACCACGGCGGCCGAGGCATCGTTGCGGCCACAAGAATTGCCGGCTGTCACGGATCCCCCGGGACGAAAGGCGGGCTTTAAGGCGGCCAGTTTCTCCAGGCTCGTATCCCGTGGGTGTTCATCCGTCGCAAAGACGAGGGTGCCTTTGCGGATAGGCACGTTAACCGGTACAATTTCCTCTTGAAAAAGCCCCGCTTCCAAGGCTTTCCGATAGCGTTGCTGGCTTTGCAGGGCAAAGGCGTCCTGATCCGCCCGGGAAACACGAAACTGTTCGGCCACATTTTCGGCTGTATCGCCCATAGAAACGGCACCATAGAGGGAAAGGGGCTGTCCCCCCGGACCGGCTTCCGTCAGGGAGTCCACCAAGACACCGTCTCCGGAACCGTAGCCGTAGCGCGCGTTTTTGAGATAGAACGGTGCCCTGCTCAGACTTTCCGTCCCGCCGGCCACGACCACCTCCGCCCTCCCCGTTTGGATCTCCTGAGCTCCGCTGCTAATGGCCTGAAGGCCGGAGGCACACTGGCGGTGCACGGTAAAGGCCGCCGCCTCTTCGGGAATCCCGGCCAAAAGGGAGATGACACGGGCAATGTTGGCAGCCTCCGTGGTCTGGCGGGACCACCCCATAATGACCTCTTCCACAATTTGCGGACTTACCCCCGCCCGCGCCAGCGCTTCCTTGACCACGATGGCCCCCAGATCCTGCGGCGGAATGTCCTTGAGGGTACCGCCGATCGTGCCGATGGCCGTCCGCACCGCACTGACGATCACTACCTCTTTCATCCGAACCCTCCTAAACTTTTCCTCTTTTCTGCAATCCAGGGCTCTCACAAAGCCCTCCGTATCCGCCTTCCCACATCCACTCTTCCGCTAATGTCCGCTCCTGCTTCTACTCTCCCATACTCGCTTTGGTTCCTGCACTTCCGTATCCGCTTTCACAGGTCCGAGTGCCCGTATCCGGCGCAGGTGACCCTCCGGCCGCCAAGCCGTGGAAACGACTTCCGCGTGTCCAATGATCCGCCTCCACTTTCTCCCCACTGCGCTCACACGGCCTCAGCGCATGATCATCCCTCCGTCGATGCAGAGAATCTGGCCCGTGATATAGCCGGCTTCCGCAGAAGCCAGAAATACAAACCCCGGGGCCATCTCCTCCGGCTGGCCGAAACGGCCCAAAGGCACCCTTTCCAGGTATTTGTCGCGCAATTTCGGGTCAGAGGCGATTTTCTCGGTCATCTTCGTCTCCGCGAAAGGAGAGATGGCATTGACCGTGATCCCGTATTTAGCCAGTTCCCTAGCCGCTGATTTGGTAAAAGCACTGATGCCGCCCTTGGCCGCCGTATAGTTCACCTGGCCGATGGTCCCCTGCAGCCCCGCCGAGGAAGTGACGTTGAGAATGCGTCCGCTTCTCCTTGCCGCCATCTCTTTGGCCACGGCCTGCGTACAGAGAAAAGTCCCTTTGAGATGGACATTAATCACTTCGTCCCATTGCTCCTCAGTCATTTTGAGCAGCATGGCCGGGCGCGTCAAACCGGCGTTGTTGACAAGGATGTCGATCGGGCCCAGTTCGGCTTTCACCTGGGCGACCATGGCCTGGACCGAATCCTGCCTGGCCACATCCGTTTGCACCACACAAGCCCTCCGCCCCCTTTGCTCTACTTCCCGCACCACCTCGTCGGCACGGGTGATGGACCGGCTCACCAAAGCCACATCCGCCCCCTCAGCCGCAAAAGCGATAGCCACTGCCTTACCGATACCTTCTTTAGCCCCGGTGATCAGAGCGACCTTTCCTTGCAGTTTCACCCTTTTATTCCTCCCCCCTGGCACAATCCCGGCACATCAGCAAGTTGTCCGACTTGCACTCTCATCCGGCTACTCCTCCTCTGTCTCGTCCGCCCTTGCGCTCGTACCCGCCGGCTGGTTCAATTGTCTCAACCGATACCTCAGCATCTTACCGGAGGCTGTCTTGGGCAACTCCTCGACAAACTCAACCCAACGCGGAAATTTGTAGGGAGCGATACGGCTCTTGACAAACTGCTGAATCTCTTTCGCCAGGTCGGTCGACGCGCTAAACCCCTCTTTGAGCACGACGTAGGCTTTCGGCTTCTCCAAGTTGTCACTGTCCCGCACCCCGATGACCGCACATTCCAGAATCGACGGATGTTCCATCAGCGTATTCTCCACCTCAATCGGAGAAACCCAAATCCCCCCGGGCTTGATCATGTCGTCCGTCCGACCCACATACCAAAAGAAGCCTTCTTCATCGATCAGGTATTTGTCACCGGTGTTGATCCAGGGCCCGCAGAAGCTCTGTTTGTTCTTTTCATGCTTGTTCCAGTAATAAGCACAGATACTGTCCCCCTTGACCATTAAAGTGCCGATTTCCCCAGTAGGCACGGGATTGCCTTCCGCGTCCACCAGTTTGGCCTCATAACCCGGCACCGGCTTGCCCGTACTCCCCGGTTTCGCTTCCCCCAAGCGGTTGGTGATGAAGATGTGCGTGATTTCCGTCGAGCCGATTCCATCCAAAATGATCAGATTGAATTTTTTCCGCCAAGCCTCGTAGACCGACTTGGGCAGGGACTCCCCGGCCGAAGTGCAAAGTCGAATCGAATGCATGTCGACATCCGGAATACGGTCCGCCGCCTGAAGCAGAGCGGAGTAAGAAGTGGGAACTCCATAGAAAAGAGTCGGCTGGTAGCGGCGCACCGCGGCAAAGACAGTTTCCGGTTTGGGCGCCTCCGGCACCAAGACCGTAGAAGCGCCCACCCGGAAAGGAAAGTAGAGAGCATTACCCAACCCGTAAGCAAAGAAGAGTTTAGCCACGGAATAACAGATATCGTTTTCGTTGATATTTAAAATGGGCTTGGCATAGAGATCGGCACTGACAATCATGTCATGCTGGAGATGCACCGCCCCCTTGGGAAAGCCAGTGCTGCCCGAACTGTAGAGCCAGAAAGCCGGTTCATCCTTATGCGTGTCCGCCGGCTCCAATTCATCTGAAGCGGCCTGAATCAGCTCATCATAGGACATTTGTCCGGGTCCGGCCTGTCCGGCCACAACCAAGTGCTCAAGGTAACGCAATTCTCCCCGGATCGATTCCAGCACCGGAACGAGCGCCTCACTGACCACAGCCACTTTGGCCCGGCTGTCATTGAGTAAGTAGAGGTAATCCTGGGCTTTGAGAATAGTGTTGGTCGGAATCGGCACGGCACCCATTTTGATGGCCCCGAAAAAAGTGGCGACGAACTCCGGCGAATCGAGCAGGAGAAGCAGCACTCTGTTCTCCCGTTCCACCCCCAGGCTCTTTAAAGCATTTCCCGCTTTATTGACCAGACGGAAGACCTGTTCATAGGTAAAAGTCTGATCTTGGTAATAGATTGCGACCTTGTCTCCCCGGCCCAATTGCAAATTTTTGTCCACCAGTTCGACGGCCACATTGAATTGTTCGGGAATCTGCAGGCTAACCTGGCTCATACGGAACACTCCTTTTCCGGCAAATTCTCGTTCGGTATCCGGTCAATCGTCCCTAGCCCCTGAACTAAACCAGACCTCCGCTACACAAGCCCTACCTCAAAAAATAGAGGTCCTCCCAGAGCCCGCCGGAGCTTATTAAAAGCAGAAGCATCCCGGCCTCCGGCTTCTGATGTACACCTCTGATGTCTGATGTACACCTCTGATTTCTGATGTACACCTCTGATGTCTGATGTACACCTCTGATGTCTGATGTACACCTCTGATTTCTGATGTACACCTCTGATTTCTGATGTACACCTCTGATTTCTGATGTACACCTCTGATTTCTGATGTACACCTCTGATTTCTGATGTACACCTCTGATTTCTGATGTACACCTCTGATTTCTGATGTACACCTCTGATTTCTGATGTACACCTCTGATTTCTGATGTACACCTCTGATTTCTGATGTACACCTCTGATTTCTGATGTACACCTCTGATTTCTGATGTACACCTCTGATGTCTGATGTACACCTCAGACGAGCTTCCCTAACACCCCCGCCGCATCCAACCGGCGCAGGATCACTAACTCAGACAGAGTGGGTTCAGGTGTCACAGGCACCTCCGGCGGAAGTGCGGGTCTGAATCCGGTGTTTCTCACGACCTCCTCCCGGCTCACACCGGGGTGAAGGGACTTAAGACGCATCACCTTGCTCCTCTCCTCAAAATCAAACACACAGAGCGGAGTTACGACCAGCGCGGGGCCCTCGCCCGGCAATCCTTGGCCCAGCCACGTCTCGGGCCCGTCCAAGAAACCCGGGCCGCTGTTAAAGTCGACTTTCTCCACGAAAGTCCGGGCATTATGCGCAGTCGTGTAGAGCACGGCCCGGCCGGCTCTGGGGAGAAAGGGCAGCCCCACCGTTCCCGGGCCTTTAAGCAGCGGGTTGTGCCAATCCCCGACGCAAACGAGGTTGCAATTGCCATACTTGTCTATTTGCAATCCGCCGCCGAAAAAAACATCAAAACGTTTGCCGTGCCCCTCCAGCAGGATCACATCCGGCAAAGGCAGCATCGCGTCGGCCCGCAGATTCTCCGCCGCACAGGAGGAGAAAACCAGAGGCTCCAGACGCGGGTTCACCGCCCCGCTCCCGCCGGCAATGTACGAGAGATTGGGAGCGTGGGTTTCCTGAGCGAGACGGCAAGCTGCCATAGGAATCATGCTCACCGCCCCCATGACGGCGACTTCACCGTCACGGAGGTGACGGGCCATAACAACGGTCATTAATTCCGCCGCAGAATAAGCTTTTTCCCCCGCATCGTCCTTCCCCTCAGGGCGTCCAGACTCCCTAGGGTTTCCTGTCTCTTGGGAATGCCCCTTGTCCCCGGAATAGTCCTTTGCGCTCACTCAAACACCCCCTCACTTCTCAGGCTGTTCAACCGTCCCCGGCCGATTGTCGCCGCGTATTCCTCTTCCGGGATGTCCAAGACATACCGGTGCAGATATTCCGTCCAAGACTCCGGACTCTTGCAAGCTTGCAAGTAGGCTCTGAGGTGTCCCTCATCATCGCGGTAATACCCGTGCGAAGAGGTGGGATGACAACCATAGGGCGCTTCGACCACTGCCGAAACCAGGAAACCGGGCACATTGACCCGTGTCGCGCCGTATTTTGCCGCCAGATCGGGCACGATTTTTTCCACTTGCAACACGACGGTCTCCGCCGCCAAAATCATTTGCCGATCCGTAAATTCACTTCCTTTGAAAATGGCGTTCCCATAGGGATCCGCCTCCTGGCAGTGAATCAAAGCCACAGAGGGCTTGAGCGGGGCGGCTGTCATCACCTGCTCTCCCGTATAGGGATCGGTGGTAAAGCGGTAGAATTCCGGATCGATTTTGTGCAGGTCGTTTAATTCCAGTCCTTTGGGATAAGGAATAAAGGGTAAACCGCCGGCTCCCGCCTGGAAACCATAGACCAGGAAAGGCTCGTCACATTCTAAGAGTTTCACCGTTTTCTTTTCCACTGCCCGCCGGAAATTGGGGGCAAGTCCCAAGTGTTCAAACCCGACGTAAGCCGTCAGGATTTCCTCGACCAGTCCGCTGCCCAACAGGAGGTCCGCGTTAATGTCGGCCGAGGGGCTGGTAATGAGCCGCTTGATTTTCTTGTTCTGACGGATGACCTCCCGGATGAGAGCCATGGGATTGTTGTGCATGTGCATCCCGCCCACGGCCAGGGATGGGCAATCGTCCGGGACAAAACGTCGAATGGCTTCGCTGAGCGGTATGACCTTACGGGTACGCTCCATTCCCGTACTCCTTTCTATCTCAAAAACTGTCGGTTCCGCACTGGTGCAACGCCCGCTCGTTTTCATTTTCGGCCTGAGTCGCTGCAACTCATGGGAATTTATGCCTTCTTTAGAAGAGATCATCCAGATCGTCGGCTCCCTGCGGCAGTCTCCCGTGTTCTTGCAAGAACTGCTGCATCAGCTGGCTCTCCCTCTGTGTGTACATCCGGTCTTCTTCATAGCCAAAGCAGCAGGCATTTTCCCTGCCCAGCTGCTCTTTCAAAGCCTCGCGCAGGT
Source organism: Acididesulfobacillus acetoxydans (assembly GCF_902729405.1). GTDB lineage: Bacteria > Bacillota > Desulfitobacteriia > Desulfitobacteriales > Desulfitobacteriaceae > Acididesulfobacillus > Acididesulfobacillus acetoxydans. The sequence continues at coordinate 1,930,870 of NZ_LR746496.1, read as the reverse complement.
TGGCTGTGCCAACGATACTAATGATTTCTTTGTCAGCGTCGAGAAGTTGATAGACCCCCTCCGTCTCGGGGACCTGTTCCACGGTCTTCGCGTCAAAAACGAGCCACTTTTCCGGCGGTCTGGGCGCTTCCCGCAGCCGAAGCCTGAGCTGGCACTTGAGACACCGACCTGCTTCTTCCTCCGCCATCTCCTCCAACAGCCCGATGTCGACCTCGGTGAAAGCGGTATAGAACAGTTCACCGGTGGGGCAAGCGGAAGATTCAGCGCCGCAGGCGACCTGCTGCTTGCTCTTTTGCCAGGGCCGCTTGGCCTCCCCCACTCGGCCGGCTAAAGCAAAACCTTCCTCGGGGCCAAGCCAGGGATTCCTCTCTTCATAATCCAACAGGACCTCAGAGATATCCCCGTCTCCGCCCAGAAATTTATCCATGGCCCGGGCGGCCCGCCGGCCCTGAGCAACCGCCTCAATCACAGAAGCCGGACCCAGTACGGCATCGCCACCGGCAAAGACACCCACCCGTCCGGTCATCAAGGTTTCCGGATCCACCCGGATCCCCTTGCCGTCAAGAACCGGACCGAAGTGTTCCGGTAAGTCCACCTCCTGTCCAATCGCGACGATAACCTGGTCGAATTCCCGGGCAAATTCGCTGCCCGGCAGCGGTTGCGGCCTCCTCCGGCCACTCCCGTCCCGAGCGCCCAAAGCCTGGCGTTGACAAATTACATTGAGCGTCCTGCCGTTGGAGGTCCCCCCTTGTTGGATCCTGACCGGGGCCGACAAGAACTCAAACTGAACTCCTTCGTGGGCCGCTTCACCCACCTCGCCCGCATAAGCGGGCATTTCCTCCCGGCTGCGCCGGTAGAGCACCGTCACATTTTGCGCTCCGAGCCGCAGAGCCGTCCGGGCGGCATCCAAGGCCACATTTCCCCCGCCGATCACGGCCACCCGCGACCCGACCGCCGCATTTTCCCGCAGGGCCACCCCGCGCAGAAAATCAATCCCCTGCACGACCCCAGCCCTGTCTTCACCGGGAATAGCGAGAGCCACCCCTTTCTGGGCGCCCACTGCGACAAACACCGCAGCGTACCCTTCTTCTAAAAGGGCATCTGCCTTCTCAATCCGGCTCTGGGTTATAACGCCAACACCGAGGGCCTCAATCTCCGCTATTTCCTCCCTGAGGATATGCTCCGGCAGGCGATAAGCCGGAATCCCGAATCTCAGCATACCACCCGCCTGGGAGCGGGCTTCAAAGACGGTCACGGAATGTCCTTTCAGGGCCAGATAATGGGCCGCCGTCAAACCGGCCGGACCGGAACCGACCACCGCCACTTTCTTACCCGTAGGCCTTGCCGGTTTTCTCCTCTCTTTCCAAGCCACACCGCCGTGGTCGGCAGCGAATCTCTTTAACCGGCAGATGGCCACCGCCTCACTGACTTGCCCCCGGCGACAGGCATCTTCACAGGGATGAAAACAGACCCGACCTAAAACACCCGGAAAAGGCACCTTTTCCCGCACAACGGCCAGGGCTTTGCCATATTCCCCCCGCGCCACATAGTCCACGTAACGCGGAACGTCAATTCCGGCGGGACAAGTCCCGCGGCAAGGAACAAGATTCGTTTCCCGTTCGCCGCTTTTCACGTCTTTGTCGAGCAAAGCCCCGGTCGGACAAACTTCCACACAGGCCGTACAGAATCTGCAGCCCGAATCGACCAGGGATTCCGCCTTGGCCCGAACCAGAGTGCGTCCATTCCACTCGTAGGCCTCCAAAACATCGACACCCCTTAAATCCCGACAGGCCCGGACACAGCGCTGACAGCCGATACAAAGGTTGTAATCCCTCGTAAACAGCGGCTCTTCGGTAAATTTGGGCAAACCGGGATAGACATAGCGTCCCAAATCTTCCCGTAAACCCACATGCTCAACAACTCTTTCAATTTCGCAGTTCCCCAGCTTCGCACAGCAGCGTTCGTTAACCGCCACGTTGCTCGAACACTGGGTCCGGCTGCACCCCACCTTTTGGGCACAGGTCAAACAGGCGTGAGGGTGATCTTTGAGCAGGTGCGAGAGATTGTCCCGGCGCAAGCGCCGGATTTCTTCCGTATCGGTCTGAACCTGTAAATCCTGGGCCGCCGGTGTCTCACAGGCACGAACGACCTCCGAGCCCGCCTCCACGAGACAAAGGCCGCAGGCTCCGCCCGGAGGCAAATCGGGGTGAGCGCACAGGGTCGGAATGTAGCTCCCGGCCAGGTGAGCGGCTTCTAAAAGCGAAGTCCCCTCCGACACCTCGATCGTTTTTCCGTCGATAAACAGCGACACCTTCTGCACAAGCTCACCTCCTGCGGTCAATCCAATTCTGATGGTTCCAATCTCGTTGATTTGAATTTTAGGTTAGATTAGAGCAAATATTGTGCCATTGTCTGGACTCAAACGCCGTTTTTGCGATCATTTGCGCTTAAGCCACAGAGTCGGGGGTTGAACGGTCACAAATTAACCGCCAACGGTGACCCTGAACAGATCAGTCTTTCCGGTCCGCGATTTAGGATGACAACCGCTACTGCAGAAATGCAGTGGCGGTTTCCCTTCAATTGTGAAAGTCCTGAAGGCGTCCACCTGTACCCTGCTGAGTCGAAATGGCATTGCCATAATGCAAATATGAATCGCCCTTTGGTCTTCTTGCTTCATCGTCAATTGAAGCCCTGCTTCCGCTTTTGCCGAGCACATGCGCATGTCTGACGCTGCTCAGACTACCGAGCCGACTTCTTTCGGCTTAGGGTCCTTTCTCCTTCAGGCGGAGGAGGCGGAACCTCTGCGCCGAAAATCTCCCGCACCGCGCCAAAACGCTCAGGGCAGACTTCAAAGCAAGTTCCGCACTTGATGCATTTCTCCTGGTCGATAACGTGGACCTGATTCTTCACACTGATAATCGCCTCCGCCGGACATCTTCGGGCGCAAATCATACAAGCCTGGCACTTGGCGGGATCAATATAATAGGAAGTGACCTCACGAAATAACCTATCTATCTCATCTCGCGTGAAAAAATCATCGTACTGTTCCGGATTGTTCAGACGTGACGCCAGTTTATCCTTTTTCACCCTCTTGATATAAGGGACCAACTTGGCGACTTCCATCAGCTTGGACTTTACGGTCTCTTCGTCTATGCCTTCGCCCTGCCCCAGGGGGCCCAACTCCTTGATTTTCCGGCCAAATTCACTCATGACTTCGGCAAAACGGATGCCGTCACCGGAGGACATAAATTCGACCCTCAATCTTGCGGGATTCAACCCGATATGCTCCATGATTTTTTTAGCCAGAAGCACCATGTTCAGCGCATGGTAATTCCCATGCGTATCATAATTGCATTCATTCAGGCGGCAGCCCCCGATAAACACTCCGTCCGTTCCCTTTAAGAAGGCCCTGAACACAAAGGCCAGGTCGACTCTCCCGGAACACATGACACGAATAAGCCTGCTTTCGGTTGTATACTGTAGTCTGGAAACTCCAGACATATCGGCAGCGCCATACCCTCACCAATGGCAGACAAAGCCTAAGATTCTCGGCTTAAATTCCAGTTCGGCGCTCACTCGTGCTCACTTCCTCCCCGAATAGACTTTTCCCCTCAATAGGCGTTTCACCTCGTGCACCATCCCGGTATGGAGTAATCCGGGCACATTCCGCTGCCGGGCCATGCGCCGCAGGGAGGCGGTGCCGGTCATCACTGTCTTGCCGCACCGGATCTCCGCACGTCTGTAAGCGCGGCATCAATTTGGCTGAAGATCTCTTCATCGGTATAGTGCTTAAGGGAAATGGCCCCGGTGGGACACTTGGCGTTACAGAGACCGTCGCCTTTGCAGAGGACCGGATTGACAACAGCCTTTTTCCCCAGGCGCGTCTCCCGCAACTCAACAGCGCCATAGGAACAGGCCGAGACACAAGCTCCGCAGCCAATACATTTGCGTTCGTCTACCTCGCAGACAGCACCGGAAGCCACCACCGTATCATGGGAGAGAAGGGTTAAGGCCCGCCCGGCCGCGGCATAAGCCTGGCTCAACGTTTCCGTAATGAACTTGGGATAGTGGGCGAGCCCACACAGATAGATGCCGTCGGCCACAAAATCCACCGGTCTTAATTTGACATGCGCTTCTTTGAAAAACCCGTCCGGATTCGCATTGACTTTAAATAACCGGGTTGCCTCTTCACTGCCCGCGGAGGGAATGACAGCGGCCGCCAAAGCAATGACATCCGCATCGATCTCCAGCTTCTTGCCTAAGATGGGATCGGTTACGCTTACCCTCAAAACGTCCCGGCCTTCCTCCACCGCCGCTTCTACCTGGGGTCGGTCCGCGGGTTCATAGCGAATGAACCTCACCTCTTTGCCCGCCGCTTCCCGGTAATAGTCCTCATAGTACCCGTACGTTCTCATATCCCGGAAGAGAATGTAAATATCCAGCTGGGGATTTAGTTTTTTTAGATTCAGAGCGTTCTTGAGCGTATGGCTGCAACAGACGCGACTGCAGTAATTTCTCTCTTCATTGCGGCAGCCCACGCACTGGATCATCACAAGACTCCGGGCGTCGACCAGCCTTTCCTCCTCCCGGGCGATTTGTTCTTCCAACTCGAGGTTGGTCACGACCCGATCGTCCTCACCGTAAAGATATTCAGTGGGCCGATACTCCTCAGCCCCTGTCGCAAGAAGAGTGGCGCCATGTCTTATTTCCGCGATCCGGCCACCGGAGTTCACCTGGGTGACGAAATTCCCCACATAACCGCCCGTCTCCGTGATGACAGCCCCCGTGCGGACGTGGACCAGGGGGTGCCGATAAATCCTCTGCACAAGATCGTGCACATACTTCTGAACATCCAGCCCCTCGAGGGTGAAATACATCTTGCGCGCCATTCCCCCCAGCTCCGGTTCCTTTTCCACCAAGTAAACTTCATGCCCCTGATTGGCCAGGCTGAGAGCGGCGGTCATCCCGGCCAATCCTCCTCCGACCACCAAGGCCGCCTTGTTGACAGGCAGGTCAAATTCTTGCAAGGGCTCTAAATGGCGGGCGCGGGCGACCGACATCCGGATCAGATCCTGGGCTTTCCGGGTCGATTCTTCTTTTTCTTTGGAGTGAACCCAGGAGTTGTGTTCTCTGATATTGGCCATGTCCAGGTAATATTGATTGATTCCCGCTTCTCGCACGGTATCCCGAAATAACGGCTCCAGGGTTCTGGGGGAGCAAGCGGCGACAACCACCCGGTTCAGCCCTTTTTCCCGGGTCATATCCGATATCTCTTTGGCGGAATTTGTTGCGCAGGAAAAGAGTTGTTCCTGAGCATAGACAACATGGGGCAAAGATAGAGCGTACTCCACCGTGGCGGGAACATCCACAATCCGGCCGATATTCGCGCCGCAATGACAGACAAAGACTCCTATGCGCGGCTCTTCTTGAGACACATCTTTCTCGGGCGGATATATTCTTGCCTGAGTCAGCCGCCCCCGCCGGTAGTCCAAGAGTTCGCCGCATTCAGAGCCGGCCGCGCTGGCGCTGAAGACCGCTTCCGGAATATCCGTGGGACCCCGGAAAGCTCCGCTGACAAATATCCCGGGTCTCGTGGCCTCCATGGGGTTCACCGGGTTGGTTTTGCAAAAGCCGTGGGCATTGAGCTCAAGACCGAACTTGTTCGCCAGCTTCACATAGTCAGCCGGAGGGTTTAAACCCACGGACAAGACCACCAGATCAAATTCCTCTTCTTTTACCCCCTCATCCGTTGTGGAGTAGCGAAGGGTGACATTCTTACTTTCGGGAATCTCCCGGCCGATAGACACATAACTTCTGATAAACCGCACTCCGGGAAGGCTCTCCGTTCTTTGGTAAAAGCGCTCAAAATCCTTATTATAGGAGCGAATATCGTTGTGGAAGATGGTGCACTCAGCCTCTGCCTCATGTTCTTTAGTCAATATCACCTGTTTCTGAGCATAGGTGCAGCAGACAGCGGAACAATAGCTGTTCCCTCCGGGGATAACCTGCCGGGAACCGACACATTGAATCCAAGCTATTTTATGGGGATGCTTGTGGTCAGTTGCGCGCAAAATCTCCCCTTGATAAGGCCCCGTCGCGCACATGAGCCGTTCATAATCGAGACTGGTGACCACGTTGGCAAACTTTCCGTAACCATAGTCATGCCGTAACCCTGGATCGTAAGGCTCAAGTCCGGGGGCCAGAATCACCGCCCCGACATTGACTTCTATTTTCTCCGCTCTCTGATTAAAATCAATCGCCTGATTCTTGCAGATTCCCTCGCAAATTCTGCACTTCTTCTCTTTCAGATAAAGGCAACTGTCATCAATATAGGTGACCAGGGGAATGGCTTGGGCGAAGTAGATATGGATGGCTTTATTCTGCGATATTTCCTGGTTAAACGAGTCCGGGTATTTGACCGGGCAGTACTCCACACAGGCGGTACAGCCCGTGCATTGGCTCTCATCGATATATTTTGGTTTTTTAATCAGAGTTACCTGAAAGTCCCCCGCCTCTCCTTCCACCTTGTCAACCTCAGTGTAAGTCATGACCTCTATATTGGGATGCCGGCCGACCTCGACCAGTTTGGGGTTGAGAATTCACATAGCGCATTCATTGGTGGGAAAGGTCTTGTCCAGTTGGGCCATGTGCCCCCCGATGCTCGGCGCTTTATCCACCAGGTAAACTTTGAAACCCGAAGAGGCTAAGTCGAGAGACGCCTGAATGCCGCTGACCCCGCCCCCGACCACCATGACATCGCCAAAGCGATTGTTCCGGAGCCTTTGGGAAAGCTGTTGCATTTGCGTATCCGAAAATTGTCCGTTGGCCATTTTCTATCACCTCCTACTCCGAAACCAGCCCGCGACTTCCAATTGTGCGCGTCCCGCGGGATACAGCGCCGCCCACTATGGCGCCGGCTCACTCTTTACCGGGGAGTTTCTCCCTGCCGGTCAGGCCGCCGGGGCGCTAAACCCGGGGGACATAGGCACGTTCACTTGTGGTACTTCTTAAGGCCGCTCCTCCTTTACTTGGGGACATTCCTCTGACGACCAGACATTCGCACTCACGAAGAGGAGGTGTGTCCCCTTTCCTCTTTAAATCACTTCTTGCAGGATCTCGGTAATGTCCTTCACCTGAATCCGATCATCGTAGTTCTGGACCACCCTGCTATCCTCAAAATTGGTGATACAATAGGGGCAAGCCGTAACTAACTCCTCAGCCCCAATGTCCAGCGCTTGTTCTAACCTGAGGTTGGCAAAGCGCTCAGACTTGGGCGTTTCGATCCAGATCCTTCCTCCCCCGCCCCCGCAGCAAAAACTGTTTTCGCGCGCTTCAGGCATCTCGTCCAGTTGCAAGCCGGATATCCCGTTTAAGACCGCGCGCGGTTCGTCATAAATGCCATTATGACGGCCCAAATAACATGGATCATGATAGGTTACTTTCTTGGCATATTCTTTGCTGATCTGCAACCTTCCTTCATTAATGAGCTGATACAAATACTGGGATATATGAACTACTTCAAAGTTGACCTTGAATTCTTGGGGATACTCGTTTTTAAACGTGTGGTAGCAGTGTGGGGAAGAAACCAGGATTTTCTTCACCCCATGGTCGATCCAACTCTTAATGTTTTCCTTGGCCAAGCGTTTAAAGACTTCCTCATTTCCTGTTTTGCGGATGCTTTCCCCACAGCAGTTCTCCTTGGCACCCAGGATGCCGAAATCCACCCCGGCTTTTTGCAGGATCTTCACCGTAGCCGCGGCCACTTTCTTTAACCTGGCATCATAGCTTAGATAACAGCCGGGAAAATAGAGAATTTCCATCCCTTCCTCAAACGTTTTTACGGAGAGATCCTTGGCCCAATCCCCCCTCTTGGCTCGTTCTTCGCCGAAAGGATTGCCATCTGCCGTAAGATGACCGCTCACGGCGCGAAGGGGCTTGACCGGCCCGGGCAAAACACCATAGCCTGTGGCGAAGCGGCGCAGAGCGATGACGTTATCGATCTGCCGGACGTCGCGCGGGCATTCCCTCGGGCAGCGGCCACAGGTAGTGCACCGCCAAAGCTCTTCCCGTTCGATCTCAATCAGACCAAAAGTCGTCTCCCGCATTAACTTGCGCATGCTGAAGGTTGTCACTTTGTTCCAGGGGCAAACCGTGTCGCACTTGCCGCATTGATAGCAGAACTTGAAGGCTTCCGCACCGTTTTCTTTGATCTCATCAATTGCTTCTTTGAAAGGAGCTGCCGTCTCCACGATTTTCATCCCCCCTGAAATCAGAAGTCAGAAGCCGGAAGTCAGAAATCAGAAACCGGAACTGAGTCCGGAGACCGGAGTCTGAAGACCGAAGGCCGGAGTCCGAAGACCGGAGACCGAAGACCGAAGACCGGAGACCGGAGGCCGAAGACCGGAGTCCGAAGACCGGAGGCCGAAGACCGGAGACCGGAGACCGGAGTGAATGTACTCCTGCCCGGCCCTGACAAACGTCGCAGGTATTTTCGTCGCTCCGGACTCCTATCGTACCTATCCCTTCTGGGACAGGCGGGCCATACTGTCTGCCAGCTTCTGCCACCCATATTTATCAACCAAGGCTTTCAAGCCCAATTCCATGTCGCCCAGCTTGACCTCTTCTTCGACTTCCTCTTCCCTTTCCTCGTAGGTAAGGGCATCCGCCAAGCACCACTGCACACACCAAGGCTCCTTGAGTGACGGGTCATCTTCGCACATGTCGCACTTGAGAGGGAGGCCGGAATCGGGTTCCTTAAAAACATCCCTAGAGGGGCAAGAGGCGCGGCAAAAGTCACATTCGCTGTACTCCTTGCCCTTAATCACATATTTGTCTCGGCCCGCACACTCGGCGGCGACATACTCACCGGCGTACACCGGCAGAAATATGTCTTTGATTGGATCTCGGATTAGCCGGATACGAGCCCTGGCCGGGTTATTACTGCTGTATTTAGGCGCCGCGTGAAAGGAGGCACAGATCACCTCACAAGCCCGGCAGCCGTTGCACTTATCCGCGTCGATTTTGATCGTTTTAATCTTCTTTTTCACTTTGCTCATTGCCCGTAATTCCTCGCTGTTCCAAGTCCTCACCGACATCATCCAAACCCAATTCCCTCAGGCACTCCCGGGTCGGAACCCCTTGATTGTCCCAGCCTTTAAAGTGGTAATACGCATCCAAAAGCTTCGTTTCGAGCTCGGGAAAGCGGTGTTTCCAATGATCCTCGGGCGGACGTTCATCCACTCTTCTCAAGCCTCTCCTGACATTGATGGCTCTGATTAAGGTCCGGTTTCTCTTAGCCGCTTGCTTAAGCTTTGCTTCATCAAAATCAATCCCGGTTGCGGCAGAGATTAAACTGGGGTAATTGTGCAAGTGATACGCCGGCTTGAGCGGAAAGGAGGACAACCCGGCGCACATGCCGGTGGAATCGTCGATATGGTGCATCTTCTCCATCCAGTCAACAATTTCACACGTAGCTTCTACCGAGGGGTAATACGGAATGGAATTTTCGCCGCGCGGTTCCCAGTCCAGAAAATACTGTTTAAACTTTTCCTCCGGAACCTGGACCCAGTCCTTAACAAACTCTTCTCTTTCCTCCCTTTTAGGGAAAGGCGCCTGCGGAAACTGCCCCTCGATTTGAGTAATGTTAATTTTCTCGCCGGTAGAATACATGAGGAAGTAGATGGGATTGAGCATCCCCAGTTTGAGAGGAAGCTGCTCGTGTTTTTTGATATTGTTGTGAGCATATTCGTCTGCACCCCGTCCGATTTCTTTGGCCGCCCAATAGGTGCCGTTGGCCAAAACATCCCCGATCCCCTCCCGTCGTACAATTTTCTCAAGTAACCAAAAAAATCTCTCCTCACTGCCGGCTGGCATCCCCGGCAGGTCCCGGTCCGTCAAAATACCGGCTTCATAAAGCTCAAGGGCAAAGGCAATCACCTGCGGGGTTGTGAATCCGTCCACTCCGTAGGTCTGAGCATTGTAATTAATTTTATAGCCGAAATCTAAATCCGACATGGCTGCCATGGTGTAGGTGAGTTTGGAATAACATTTCATCATGTATTTGGGAACCCCGGGGTAAGCCACGGAAGCCCCGCAACTCAGCGGACAGTTATAGCAGCTTAAAAATCGTTCCCGCGCTTTTTCCTGAGTCTCTTTCCAGCTCTGTTCGACTTCCTTGGTCCAAAAGTCTTTGCGGCGCAGGCGGGCATTGCCCCAGGTAAAATTTGTCGTGTGCCACTCCTCATCATGAATTCTCATCTCTTGCGGTGACCCCAGCCCGGCTAAAATAGGCGGCACCATTCCCAGGGGGTGTTTTTCCCGAAATTTTACGTATTTCAGAATTTCATTGCACTGCTCCATAAATTCGGCCGGTCTGGCTATATTGACGTCCTTGGTTCCCCGCACCGCGATGGCCTTTAACCTTTTGTCTCCCATGACACCGCCCATGCCTAAGCGGCTGGCGCTGGAACGTCCCTGCTCAATGGAAGCATAATACACCCTGTTTTCGCCGGCCAGACCGATGGCCGCCACTTGGGCATTCGGTTCCCTCAACTCCTGCCGGATAAGTTCTGCAGTTTCCAAGGTGCCTTTCCCCAGAAGATGCCGGGCATCACGCAATTCAACTTTATCATTATTGATCCACAAGTACACCATCTCGGGAGACCGACCCCTGATAATGACTTTGTCATAACCGGCATGCTTCAGTTCCGGGGCAAAAAAACCTCCCATCATGGAATAGGCCATTAACTTGGTCTGAGGGGAAAAACTGGAGACAATAGTACGGTTAGCGCCGGGAGCGGGCGTGCCTGTCAAAAGACCCGCTCCGAAAATAAGAAGATTGTCTTCGGAATAGGGGTCAACTTCCGGAGAAACCCTCTCCCAAAGTATCTTGGCGTTCGTACCGAGCCCACCCAGGAAGCGTTCGGCCAGTCCCGGATCCGTTTCTACTCTTTCAATATTTCCACGTGATAGATCAATTTCTAAATTATACCCTGTCTCGGCATACCTCATTTTCAACACCTCTGTCCGGCAAGTCTTACGTTTCGTTGGTTTCCACCCCGGAAAATCCCGTACACTTCCGGCAAGCCGGGGTCAACGGGTTTTGAGTTAGGATTTGCCATGTTGGGTTACAATTTACCCATCCCTCTGCAGCGCACACTCGCTCGTTTTCACTCTCAGCCGGTACCACATCGATGTGGTCTGGGAGTCTCCTCGGGTATCTTGGCTCGGGTATCTTGGCTCGGGTTGTTTCGCGCTTGGTCATTCCTCTTTGAAATTTATGGATGCAAGTATCGTGCCATGCTTTTGCATCAAAGCGCGTTATAACGCTTGTCTATCGCCAAGGGTATATAATCCCCTCTCAACAGCCGCAGGCACAATGTCAGCAGTCACTGAAACGTAAGTTCTTCCAAGGGTCTCAGGAAATCAAAAATAAACACCACTGCAACATTGTCGTGGTGTTTATCTTCGCTCCGCGCAATCCTTACTATATCCGCGTTTCGCAGTTAAGTCATGTTTGCATTGTCATGATGCACTAATGACTTGGGCTTCCGCACGGTATTTACGCCGACGTTCTGCTTCATTTTTTAAATGAGCTTTAGCGCGCTTCCAGTCATCTATTCCGCACTATCCGCACTATCCGCACTGTCCTCTGAGCCAGGAGGCAATTTATACTTCTGAAGTTTCCGGATAATTGTTGGATGGGAAACGCCCAAGACTTTGGCCGCTTGTCTGGTCGTGGGGTAAGACTGCATGGTCTTTTGCAGAAGTTCTTTCTCCAACATTTGAACTGCTTTCTTGAAAGATATCGGCTTATTAACCTGAATTACCAGGGCTTGGCGTTCGGGTGTCTTCACTTTAAACGGCAAATGCTTGAGGGTCACAACCTCATCCTCACTCATGACGATCAGTCGCTCAATCAGATTCTCCAATTCCCGTACGTTGCCAGGCCAGGGCAGGCTTTCAAAAGCTGATAAAACGTCTGGCTCAAACCTTATGTTCCTGCCGTATTTGCGGTTAAATACCTCCAGGAAATGGATAGACAAAGGGACGATATCATCCGGGCGCTCCCGTAGCGGAGGTATGTGAATTGGCACGACATTCAACCGGTAAAAAAGATCCGCCCGAAAACTCTGTTGAGCCACCATTTTTTAAGCCACTGATTTTTAATCACTGGCTTTTTCTGTATCTAGGAACATCATAAATCTCTATAAGTTGTCCCGGACCCCCAACCTCAAAGAATGGGATCTCTCCTCCATGAAGCTCCGGATCTATGGGGGCACTTCCGTCGGCACCGCGGAAATCTGACAATGGCGGGAAACCCTGGGGCGGACAATGGATGGCAGTAATGAGATTGCCGTTGTATAATGGTATCAATCAATTTATTGATAAATTTATCGACATGTCATAAAATAACAGTAGGAACTATATAGAAGGGGTGCTGTTTATGTTAAACCCTAATTTCATCAGTGGTGCAATAAATTCTCTAGTGCCAATTTCGCGTTTCAATAAGGGCGAAGCCAATAAAATTTTTGAAGAAGTCCGGGAATCTGGCTTTAAAATTGTGCTAAAGAATAATATTCCTACCTGTGTGCTGCTCACACCAGAAGCCTATGAGCAAATGCTTGAAACCATGGAAAATTACCGTTTGCTTGTAGAGGCTGAAAACCGCCTAGAAAACGCCAAGGGTGCCGATTTTGTTCCTTCGGAACAAGCCATGCAGGAACTGGGCATAAGTGAAGCAGAGCTAAAAGAAGTAGAAGTGGAACTCGAATAGCATGTGGAAAGTAGAATATTTAAAGGAAGCATTAGAGGATATCAAACGACTTGACCACATCCAGCGTTTGCAAGTGGTGAAAGCCATCAATAAAGTTGCGGTCAACCCACTGCCCCAAGGTGAAGGCGGCTACGGAAAATCCCTGAGTAATAAAAGTGGTACAAACCTGGCAGGCTATTGCAAAATCAAGTTATTAAAGCCCGGATTACGGGTAGTATACAAAGTTGTGCGGGTAAACAACATCATGAGAGTTATAGTGGTTTCTGCAAGAGCTGATGATGAGGTATACATTCTGGCCCAAAAGCGTATAGAGCAATAAAGAAAAGGGGGTGAACATTCTTTAGTGTAAATGGAATAACCATCCAAAACTTTGTCAATGATTTAATGGCAGCATAAATCGGGCAACGCTGAGGGAGCGCCCCATCGCTTGCTGCGGCTTATACGGTGAAACGGTGGACTTTAAGTCTGCCATTTTCCATTTCACCGGTAAGCCCTGAGCGGATAAACCTCGGGAGTTTGACTCGCTTTCGACAGTCCGTAGACACGGGAAGTGCCTCAAACCCTTATGGCATCTGGGTTTCAGGCACTTGTGGATAACGTACCGTGTACCTACACTTTTTGCCCCTTGGGAAGCGAAATATCCCATATTCTCGGGGGTTCCGGCAATTTGAGTGCTGGAAAAATACCCGTTTGCTCGTGGGTTAATTCTGTCCTTTGAAAGACTTTCCCGTCCGTCGATTCCCACTCGACGAGATAAATTTTCTCCAGTTCGAAACGAAGGTTGGCCCAAGTTTGTTGAGTCTCTACTTCTGCCAGGCGTACCAGGAGCAAAGCCAGCCAACACAGCAGGACATGGGCACAGATCCGATCGTCTTTTCGGTGGTAAACAGGCCGTAGCTCCAGAGTCGTTTTGAGCGTGCGAAAAGCCCGCTCCACTTCCCAAAGCTGTTTGAAGCCCAAGGTGATATCCTCTATGGAGACGGTGTCATCCGAGGTGCGGATAAGGTATTTCCCGTCCAGCCTTTCCGCGGCTTTGACCGCTTTCTGGTTAATCCTAAGGTTGCCTTTAGCATCGATTTGCAAATATCGCTTGTAGACGATATGGCTGTAGAGGGCACAGTGGGCTTTGGTGTGCGCTTCTCCGTCCAGCTCCTTCAGCTTCGCGAGCTTCTGCTTCAGCTTCTCCAGGTGCTTGGCGCGGGTATGGGCATCACGCTTGGCTTCCGCCACACTCACGACCCGCCCCAACTTCCAACACTCGGAATGCTTCCTGCAAGGATGCGGGAAAACCCGAAACCCACTCCATTGAGTCTACTGACAACACCAAATCAAATGTCTCATCGCCAAAGGGCAGGCATTGAGCATCTGCTTCAACAAACTGGATAGATGCCCCAGCCTCAGTTGCCTTTAACTGAGCCTTTTCCAACATTGCCGTTGAAACATCAACCCCAGTAACCTCTAAAACCATTCTGGCAAGATCTATAGAATAGCGACCGGTACCGCAGCCAATATCAAGCACCTTCAAACCCGTTCCTGGTTCTAGACAAGAATAGATGGTTTCCTTTTCAATTCGTCCAACAATACGACCTTCTGCGGTATCGTAGAATTTGTCGTAGCTCTCTGTTCTCTTTTGATCATAGACTTGCTTCATTTTGCCGCCTACTCTCTCAATATAATGGGGCCAACGCAAAGACTTCGGGACGATAACGAAAAAAGATCTTTAACCTGTGCTACCTTCGTGTCTCCGGCGCCGGTTACTGGCACGACTTCTTCGCCCGCCATCCCGGTTCAGAATGCCACGCGTCCATACCATGAACAAGCCTGAGATATCTCATATGGCGTAGTCGCTGGCGGTCCATGGCGGATGTGCATCAGACCAATCGGGAGAGCAAGCCTCTGTCAAGGCCGAGGCAGCGGGATCACCGCCAAATTCTCTGGGGATAGCGCAGCTTGGCCAGCGCGCACGATGCAATCCGTCAGAATGGAGACTAGGCCCATTAACGCATCACGTGCAGCTGTCCCGGTGGAAAATAGAGTCGCACCCTGGCACTTCTGTCTAATCCCAAGCCTTGTACTTGCTGTTTGAGAACCAAGGCCGTTAGTCCGGCCGGTTCCGCGAAATGCAGCTTACATAAAATACCCCAAGGCGTTATTTCCTCGACCACCGCCTGGACGTAATTGGCCTCATCCGTCAGTATCGTATTCCTGTGAGAGACCCCATCGCGACCTCTGCCCACCGATTCGGCGCCGAACCAAGGGCTGTGTTCTCCTCCGGCCGCTCGCGCAAAGAGCCGCCGGTCAGACTTGAGGCCTTCAACCACGATATCCTCCGGACGGATACCCAAATAGACTTCCCCTGCCTGCGGATCTTCTTCAACCTTCGGATCGTCTTCGGCCCGCGGATCTTCTGCGGCCCGCGGATCTTCTGCGGCCCGCGGATCTTTCTCGACCCGTGGATTTGTCCTTGCCTCCTGAGCTTCCTCAGTCGCATGAACTCCTTTCGCGCCGCGAGTTTCCGTACGTTTAGTTACCCTGGTTTCATCACCTCGCCCTGACCCTCCGGCTTCATGGTCCTCCCTAACTTCTCTGGCTTGATCGGCCCCTTTTGTTTCATGACTCTCTGACGCTCTATGAGCCCCCTTAGGCGCGTCTTCCTCCTCTTTTCCGCTTGGCGAATGGGTGTGCCTTTCCCCCGCTTCCCCAATTTCACGTCGAGGATACGCCTGCGGAAGCGAGCTTTCGGTCAAGAAATACCCCAGACCCGGCACCTCGACCTCCCGCGGCAATGTGTCCACTTGTTCGCAACCTCTCCCCGGCCCGCGGATGCCGGTTTTTCCAACCCGGTGCTGCACCGAACAGAATTTCCCTTTCAGGATATTATCCATCCCGATAAACCTGGCAGTCGCCACGTCCGCAGGATGGTAGAAGACGTCTTCCGTCTTTCCTGTCTGAACCACCCGACCCTGCCGCAGGATGCACACTTGATCGGCTAGGGCCCAAGCCTCTGCCTGATCATGGGTCACATAAATAGCCGTCAGTTTCAGCGTTTTAAGAATCCTGCTCAATTCGGCGCGCAGTTCCTCCCGTGTGCGTGCATCCAAAGCTGACATAGGCTCATCAAAAAGGAAAAGCTTCGGCTGCTGGATGAGAACCCTCGCAAGAGCCACACGCTGTTTTTCTCCCCCGCTTAATTGGCCCGGATATCGTTCCAACAGATGTTCTATCCGCAGGGTTTCGACAATCCCAGTAAAGCTAAACGGCTCGGAGCCTTCAGACTCCGGCCATTTGTTAAACCGGCCGTTCTCAGCCTGCGTCCCCTCACCCTGTTGGTTTACCTCCGGACATGGGAGCACAAGGGATCTTGGCGGTTTCCCAGCCAAATCCCTTTCATCCTGTCCAAGCCCCGGGCCGGGCCCACTTTCGGAAATACCCGAAACTTTGCTTAAACGCCTTGTCAGCCATGAGCCAAAAATACTCGAACGATACGCTCCCAGAAATCTCTTTGAGAAGAGAATATTCTCTCGCACACTCAGATGGGGAAAAAGGGCATAATCCTGAAACATAAAACCGATCTGACGCGTTTCCGGCGGATAGTGCGTCACCTCCCGACCGCCAAGCCAAATCCGTCCTGTGGCAGACCGGTTAAAACCGGCCACACTCTCCAAAAGGACAGACTTACCGGAGCCACTGGCGCCCAAGATCACAAGAACCTGCCCGCGCTGAAGGCGAAGCGTGATATTCCGCAGTTGAAAACTTCCCACCTGCACGGACAAATTCTCAACCGTCAGTAAATTGTCTGTCTCCGATGGGACTGCCATCTTTTAACGCCCCCGTTTCCAGACCCGAGCGTAGACTAAGCGGCGAAAGAGCAAAAACGTCGACAAAGTGATCAGGAGAAGTAAAAGTGCCGCCGCCGCCGACTGCCCCAAGTTACCGGCTAAAAAGAGTTCATAAATTTTAACCGGCGCCGTTTGCGGATAATAGGCCAAAATTATGACCGCTCCGAACTCTGCCACCGAACGGGCGTAGGTGAGCACCGTCCCGCTCAAGATGCTGCGCCCGGCAAGCGGAAGGGAAACCTGCCAAAAAACCTGGCTGGGTGAAGCTCCCAAAGTCCGGGCCGCCTTTTCCAAGCGCACGTCGACACCCTGAAAACCTTCCCGGGCCGAATTTACCATATAGGGCAAGCTGACAAAAAGCATTCCGACCACGACCCCTGCCAGCGTTCCCCAGAACTTCAGGCCCACTTGAGCCGCCAGCCGCCCGAGGAGACCGGTGCGGCCAAAAGCGTACAAAAGAGCGATGCCGGCGACAGTGTGCGGAACCGCTAAAGGCAGATCCACAATCCCTTCCACCAGCGACTTCAGAGGGAACTCGCGATGGGCAAGAAGATAAGCCAACGGGGTCCCCAACAGGGCCGCTATGCCGGCGGAAAGTAAGGCCGCCTCCAAACTCAGAAGAATGGAAGCACGCACATCAGGCATGGCGGCGACCCGGACCACAGTCTTGGCAGATTCTTGGCTAAACATAGCAACCAGTGGCAAAAGAATAAAGATGAGCAGGGCGCCCCCCAATAACCAAAAGAGGAGAAACAGGGCGCGCCCCCGCGTCGGTCCGCTTCTTGGCATAGTTTCCACAGGCCTCTCCTACTACTCTCAAAATACCCCGTTCTATATTTTACTGGGGCCAAGCCTCCACCAGACTCTTGATATCGGTGGGAACTTTGTCCATCGCCTTGGCATACGGTTTGGGCAGAAGGCCAAATCCATCCTTTTTCAAAATCGCCTGTCCTTCCGGTCCCAGGAGAAAAGCAACGTACTTTTCGGCCCAGGCTGCATGAGGAGCGTTAGTCGGAATGGTCAGCGCGTAAACGATCGGTTTCCCGGTCAATTCACCGTTTTTCGTCTTGGCTGCCGCCCCAATGTATTCCTTGCTGTAGACCGGATTACTTAGATCGATCTGAGGCGGCAGTTTAAGGTATTTCAAATGATTCTGTTTAGCATCGGATTGGTAGATGGCCAGATAATCAATCTGACCGGTTTTCAAAGCGTTAAGCAGTTCGGTTTCCGTATCCCGCATATTGGTCTGGGGCGCGTTAGCCAAGATCTTCTCTTCTAAACCCGGGGCTTTATAGTATTTCTCCGCCAGGTCTAACATTTGCAGCGTCTGGTATCCCGACGGGTCGGTGTCCGGGTTGGAACGGCCAATCTGAACGCCTTTTTGCGCCAAGACCTTGTACCAATTGTCGGGAGTGATCTTGTCCTGTCCTTTGCTCTTATCTGTGTAAACAAAGGTAATCGCGTTACTGGCAAAACCGACATACCAATCCGCATATTTCTTTTGGCCGCCGGCACCCAGCATGTACTTGGGAATCACACTATAATCGGCCACGGCTACCACATCCGCCAGTTGCTTAAGATCCGTGACCTGCTTGACCATTTTGACACTGCCGCCGAATTGGGGTTGAACCGTGACATTCGGGTATTTGGCCTGGAACTTAGCATCCAGTTCCTTGAAAGGTTTCGCCAAAGTCCCCGCGGCATAGACCGGCAGCGTCACCTTGGCTCCGGAAGCGGTTTGGCCCCCCGAACTTTTCCCCCCGGCGGCTCCCTGGGTTGCGCCACAGCCGGAAAGGAGAAGAACCCCCGCCAAAACCACCGGCAGCAATTGCTTTCCTTTTCCCGGTTTCGTCCCACTGCCTAACCCTTGGGAAACTCTTTCTTTTGTCTTAAACATTCCTGCATCCTCCCTCATAAAATACTATTTTTGTATGGGCGTCTCCGCCTGCTCATTCTGTGGCTATGACGGCGGCTCCCATAGGGTCACACATTCTTGGGCTGAAAAGTACAGGGCCCTCCCCTGATGACACTCCGAACTATTCCCCGGGGCTTTCTGGATTCACTCAGCCTGTGTTTCCCCCGGCCCGTTCATGAATTTCCCCGCGTCCCGCAGGTCATATCCTCCCATGGCCCGAACTTCCGCCTGAAAATCCGGGCTTGCGATAACTTCCAACAGCATCTCTATCCGGCGATCGGCCAGATATTCTTGCGGAATGGCCAGATCATAGCGTTCCTCCCCGATAGGAATGAAATCAAGCCCCAGAGACAAAGCGGCACTCTGGATGCCCAAGCCTGCATCGGCGCTGCCCGAAGCAATGGCCACCGCCACTCCCAGGTGGGTGAACTCTTCCCGGTCGTAACCAAGAATTTGTTGCTTGTCTACTCCCTCTTGTGCCAAGAGGTAATCCAGAAGAACGCGTGTCCCGGATCCACCCTGCCTATTTACGAAACGCAGTCTGCCGTCCGCCAGGTCCGCCAGCGTCCGAAGCTTAAGAGGGTTGCCCCGTGCCACCAACAGCCCTTGGGTGCGGTAGACCAGATTGACCAGGGCGATCCGGCGTTGGGGCAGGAGGCGCTCTAAATAAGGCCGGTTATATTCCCCGCTTTCCGGGTCCAAAAGGTGTACCCCAGCCAGATGGGCTTCCCCTTTGCGCAAAGCCATGAGCCCCGCCAGGCTGCCGACATGGGCTGAAGCCAAGGCCCCGTGGCGCCCGTTCATTTTGAGATAGCTGTCCATCAGATCGAGTGTGAGGTCATGCGAGCCGATGCAGATTAAAGTTTCTTCCAGTTCCTCCTGAGGACGCAGTAGTTCCACCTGTACGGGCGCACCTTCATGGAAACCTTCCTGCAAGCGGGGCACCCTCAAGATGCCATCAGCCCGGACCAGACTCATCGTGACGCCGGCTCCCCGGCTGATCGGAGCGGCAACCCAGCGCTCCCCCACCCGCCCCACCTTGACCCGAACGAATTCTTCACTTCCCAAACCGGAAAACACCTTTTTGTTCAAGAAAGCCCGCATAACGGGCAGTGTGCCGCTGGGCAGACCCAGTTCGTGTTTGATCCAAGCCCGCAAAAAAAGCCGGGCCGTCAAAAAGGCAGAAACAGGGTATCCCGGGATGCCGATCACCGGTTTTCCTTTAATCTCACCCAGCATGGCCGGTTTGCCCGGCTTAATCGCCATCCCGTGAGCATAAATCCGGCCAAACTTTTCGATCAGGGGAACGGTGTAGTCATCCCTGCCTTGGGAGGACCCGGCAATGATGACCAAGATATCCTGGCTGGCCTCCATTGCGAGGACGGCATTCTCCAATTGATCCCAGTCGTCTGCCACTATTGGCCAGACTTTTGCCTCTCCGCCCCACTCGGCGATCAAAGCGGAGAGAACTGTGGAATTACTGTCGACAATCTCGCCCACATTCAAAGGTTGGCCCGGTGCCCGGATCTCATCCCCCGTGGGCAAAATACCCACCCGCGGCTTGCGCCGCACCGCGAGTTCCGTAACCCCCCCCGCCAGCAAGGCCCCAAGGTCCTGGGGGCGAAGGCGGTGATGAATAGGCAGCAGGATTTCTCCTTCCACAATATCTTCGCCAACGGCGCGTACGTTACTCCAAGGGACTACGGCCTGTTGCAATAAGACCGCTTCCTCCGTCTTATTCAAGACTTCTTCCAGCATCACCACAGCGTCCATCCCTTTCGGCATGGGGTCCCCCGTATCCACGGAAAGCGCCTCACTGCCGAGTTGAAACCAGCGCGGCTGCCGCTCATTGAGCCCAAATGTCTCTCGGGCCCGCACGGCATAGCCATCCATGGCAGCGGCCGGATAGTGGGGAGAGCTGCGCTGTGCACGCACCGTTTCCCCGGTGATTCTGCCCAAAGCACAGCTGACCTTTATGGGCTCGTTTTCCGGCTGACAACGCGGGCCGAGTTCTCTCATCATCAAGGCCAAGGCCTCTTCCCAAGCCTGGTTTTGCAAATAGATCTTCTGCTCCATACTCGCTCCCCCATCCCAACTTACCTATACTCGGCCAAAGTCAATTCAACTTTAGAGATCCGGACAGAGCCCTTTTAAAGAAACTTTTCCGCCAACAATTTATCCAAAGTGAAGACTCCCACTTCTGCAAGTGGGAGTGGGTCCCACGTACCCCGCTTCGGGGGGTAAACTCCCCCACCGAAGTCTCGATGTTCAGCTTTAGCTGAACGAGTTCACTCTTTGACAGCTTTGCTTTAAAATCGTCTCAGGGGCCGCACTCTCACCTTTTCGCCGGCCTGGATCCCTTCAACATTCAAAGGGATATGCACCAGCCCGTTCGCTAAAACCATGGTCCGGATGAGACCGGATTTCCCACGCACGGGTTCGGCCAACCACAACTCATCTTTCTGTTCGAGACGCACCCGGATAAACTCTTCGCGCCCTGTTCCCGAATAGACGTTTTGGGTAAGCTCTGCCTGCGGCAAAGGGAACTCCGGCCGCCGTCGTGAACCATCCAAGAGGGGCCTGACCAGAGTGTCGAACACGACCATCGCTGAGGCGGGATGCCCCGGTAAACCGATGATGATCTTACCCCCCACCACTCCCCCAATTGTCGGCTTGCCGGGTCTCAAAGCCAAACCATGAAAAAGAAGCCCCGGCCTCCCCAATTCATCCACCATCTGAGCCGTCAAATCCCTCGCCCCCACGGAGCTTCCTCCGGAAAGTATGACCACATCATTTTCCGCCAGCATCTGCTCCAAAACGGGCCGCAACTCAGCGGGTTCATCCGCGGCGATACCATAGTAATGCGTTGCAAATCCGGCTGCGACGGCTTGACCCAAAAGGGTGTAGCCATTGATATCCCGCGATTGGGCAGGCTGCGGTTCCGACTCGGGGGATACGATTTCATCTCCGGTGGAGAGAATTCCCACCCGCACACGGGGCAGAACCGGAACGCTCAGGATACCCTGGGAAGCAAGCAGCCCCATCTCCTGCGCCCGGATGACGGTGTATTGGGGCAGGATAACCTCGCCGGCCTGCACATCCTCTCCGATGTCAATGACATTTTCTCCGGGTGCCACCGC
The DNA here is from genome assembly GCF_902729405.1 of Acididesulfobacillus acetoxydans. Lineage (GTDB taxonomy): Bacteria > Bacillota > Desulfitobacteriia > Desulfitobacteriales > Desulfitobacteriaceae > Acididesulfobacillus > Acididesulfobacillus acetoxydans. The sequence continues at coordinate 1,909,201 of NZ_LR746496.1, read as the reverse complement.
TTTCGTCACCCCGTAAAGCCCTTGGCCGAAATCTTCCAGGTGTTCCAACATGACCACCGCGTCGGCCTGCGCCGGAAGCATTCCACCCGTAGGGATAAGAAGGCTTTGCCCCGATTCCAAGGTTTCCCGCGGGGCCCGCCCCATCGTGACTTCACCCCGCACTTGCACCAGGGCCGGCAGACTTTCGCTTGCGCCAAAGGTATCCTGGGCCCGGACTGCCAAACCGTCCACCGTCGACTTTCGAAAATGCGGCAGCGGTCCCCCGGCGGGAACATCAACGGCCACGACCCGCCCCCAGGATGCGCTGAGGGGAACTTCTTCTCTCCTTTCATATAAGGGCCGGACGTAAGGTTCCAGCACCTTTAAAGCATCGTCCAGAGTGATCACGGAAAAAAGTTCCTTGCCCCACCCCATGTTCAATCCTCCCCTACCCCCGCCGTCCTGAGGGATTATAGCGGTCGCAATCCCCAGGCGGTAAAAATACGCGATCAAAATGCTTAGTTTGCAGGCGCACAAGGTGCTTTCACAAAGTCTCCCCCGAAAGCCTGAAAAGTTCAAACTCCATGGCCAATAAATCGATTTGCAGCCAGGAACCACGCAGGGCCGGGGATTTTCCTGTGAGCACCTTAACCCCTTCCGCCACCGCCAAACTTGCCACGACGGCGGGGGTAAAAGCCGGGTTGCCCCAGAGCGTCTCAATCCCCTTGTCCCCTCCTTTCAATAATCGGGCCACACAATACTCCCCCGGGAAGCTAAGACCCAAAATCCCAAACCAGCCGCCGATAGCGGCATAAAGCAGCGGAATTCCCAGCGTATGGCAGGAACGTTCCAAGGCTAAGCGGGCAGAAAGGGAATCCAAAGCATCGCAAACCAGATCGGCTCCCGCCAAAAGCTGCGCGGAATCTTCTTCCCTGAACCAAGCGCAAGCGGCATCTACTTTCGTACCTGAATTAATCCGCCGAATTCGCTCCCGTCCCGCTTCGGCCTTCCACTCACCGATATTGTCTTCGGCAGCCAGAATTTGGCGATTCAGGTTGGTCACATCGATTCGGTCCCCGTCGATCAGGACCAGGTGACCGACCCCCACCCGGGCCATCTCTTCACTGATATATCCACCCAGACCCCCGCAACCTGCAATAACCACTGTCGCCTTTGCCAGTTTTGCCTGCTCATCCTGAGAAATCGTTTTCTGATTACGCAAATAGCGGTCGGCGAATTTCTTCGGTTCCACGGCTAGAACCTCCCTCAAAACACCATTAAATTTCGTCAAAGGGGCAGAGCGGATGAGGATTATCAACGGTCCGGATTAGAGTCAGCCGATACGAAAAGGCAGACATCGTCGGGCACGATCTCCATTTTCTCTATGACAAACTAGTTTTCTTTATCCCCCGCCGATCGGGGGAAAAGCGGACATCACGTCACCTTCGCTGAGAACCTGACAAACCTTGGCTTCCCGTCCGTTGACCAAAAGGACGGACACCTCTTCCTGCTTTATATTCAGGCGTTCAAGGACTTCACCAACAACTGTCCCTTCAGACAGGTCCCATGTGACAGCCTTAAATCGCCCCTCCCGGAGTGTGGCAAAGAGTTTAATGGTAACCTCCACAGAAATCCCCTCCTTCCCGGCGAGTCTTCCCTCTGCAAATGACTGAACTCTTCCGCCGTATTTTATGGGTGCGCAGTGCTCCTTTTGCCCCTCCCGCTAATCCTTAATGAAGTTTGATTTCCAACTCCTTCAGTTTTCGGTAGAGGGTGTTGCGTCCGATGCCCAGCAAACGGGCCGCCGGAGCGATCCTGCCTCCTGAACGGCTGAGAGCCTCCAAAATGGTCTCCCGCGTCTGGACGCGTAATAGTCCGGCTGGCGGTGTCCCGGCGGACGACAACGGAGATTGGGTGTGGGGTTCAACCTCTTGCGCTGCTTTAATCTCCTGAGAGCCCAGGTCCGTGGTCGGGCACAGAATTTCGGGAGGAAGATCCTCGACCGTTAGGCAGGGACCGTTCGCCAAGGCGCACATGCTTTCCACACAGTTTTCCAACTCACGGACATTACCGGGCCAGGAATAAGCGAGAAAGGCTGAGTAAACTTCGGGCGCAATTTGCCGGATTTTACCGTCAGGGCAGAACTTAGCCATAAAATGGGGAACCAAGTCGAACACGTCGTGAAGGCGTTCCCGCAAGGGGGGAAGATCGATCGTAATCACTTTTAACCGGTAATAGAGATCGAGCCGAAACTTGCCTTGGTGTACCAAGTCAGCCAAATTGCGATGGGTCGCCGCAATCACGCGCACATCCAGGGGCCGCGCCTTTCCCGAGCCGATACGGTAAATTTCCTTATCCTGGAGCACCCTGAGGAGAGCCAACTGTACCTTGACAGAAATGTCCCCGATTTCGTCCAAAAAAATAGTTCCCCTTCGGGCCAATTCAAACTTGCCCGGCTTGCCTCCGCGTTTTGCCCCCGTAAAAGCCCCTTCCGCATAGCCAAAAAGTTCGCTTTCCACCAAGGAATCCGGCAGGGCGGAACAATTGAGTGCGACAAAAGGCCCGTCCCGGCGGGGGCTGAGAAGGTGAATATGCCGGGCGATGATTTCTTTGCCCGTGCCGCTCTCTCCCAGGAGGAGGACAGAGGTCGATGTCGCCGCGACTTTAGCCGCTCGCTGTAAAATCCGGCGGCTGGCCTCGCCGGAGCCAACCCAAAGAGGATATGTCAGAAGCTGGGAATCGTCGGAAGCCGGCAATGGACGAAGGAGTGGGGGGGAACCGACGGCTGCGGTTTCGAAATAAGGGGTAGAGCCGCAGATCGGAGTGGTTTCTCTGCGTTCGTAGTTCGCAAGACGAAGATTCACTTCGATCATGCGAGCACCCAGAATCGCCAACTCCAGAAAGCGGGCTTGGCTAAGTGCGGCGTGAGCGCTGATGTCCAGGATACCGATGGTACCGGCGTCCGGGCCGAGGATGGGGGCCGCCCAAGAGCAGAGAAAGTGATTCTCCTGGACAAAGTGTTCCGCCCCGAGAACGCGTACGGGAGTTTTTTCAATTAAAGCCGTGCCGATCGCGTTTGTTCCTTTCACAGTCTCACGCCAAGAAACACCCGGTGTTAAGTAAACCGTCCGGGACTTCGTTAAGAAGAAAGGATCCCCACGCGAATCCATAATATAACCGTCCCGGTCACTCAAGAGAAGCGCGTGATTGCATCCTTTTAGAATATTAAAAAGCAGGGAAAGGACAGGGCGGGCCGCATGCAATAAAGACTCCTCCAGGTGCAAACGTTCTTCCAGTAAACGCGCCGGCAAGATGTCATTGTCTGCAATCCGCTCGTAATCGATCATATGGTTGAGGCAGCGCTGCCAAGAGCGCAAAATAACCGGTTCGACCCCGATGGGCTCTTCACCATGGACAAAAGCAACCCAAGCGCTTTTCATACCCGTCCCTCCGAAGTTCAAACGGTTGGCAATATTTTAAAAATATCCTGTCTTAAAACAGAATAGCATAGGATCCCATGTTGTACAAGAACCTTGAAAGTGTTTCGCACCCACTGTTCCGTTTTGGAGCAGGGCGTGGAACAGAAGTGTATTATCTGGGAGCCATGAAGTCAGGCCCCTCGTGCCCGAACACCGTTGTCTAAACGCCCAAGACACTCGCAAGCCGCATGGCAGCCGGGGTGAGGAAAAAGTCAGACCGCAAAACTGTATTGGCACAGTCCTTGCAATATGCAATATTTACAGAGCCGACACTTTGATACTCCGGCTCTAAGGATCATATTCTAAGCGGCCTTCTTACCCGGCACCGCCGGCAGTCCGGACCCCATAATCCGAGTACGAGGGAATTCTAAGCAAAGGGAGGGGTTTCATGAAAATCTACCGCATCAACCTGACCCATTTAACAGCCGTTACAGAGGAGGTTCCGCCGGAATGGCGGGCACTCGGGGGGCGGGCTTTGTCTTCGGCCATAGTGGCTAAGGAAGTTGACCCGTTGTGCCACCCATTGGGAGCCAACAACAAATTAATATTAGCGCCGGGACTCTTGTCTGCGACTACTGCGCCCAATTCCGGACGTCTTTCTGTCGGTGCGAAAAGCCCGCTCACCGGAGGGATCAAAGAAAGCAATGCCGGGGGCAGTGCGGCTCAGAAATTGACGCGGCTCGGCATCAAGGCAGTCATCATAGAGGGCAAGCCGCCGGGGAAAGCCTTTTACTGCATCCACATCAACAGCCAAGGCGTGATAATTACTGAAGAGAAAGAGCTTGTTGGCAAAGGTAACTATGAGGTCGTTCACAGGGTGAGTGAAAAATACGGCGCTGATGTGGGCGTGCTCACGATTGGCCAGGCGGGCGAATATCGGATGACGGCCGCCAACATCTCAGTAAAAGATCCGGACGGCAACCTGCGCAGCGCCGGGCGGGGCGGCATGGGCGCTGTCATGGGTTCGAAACAAATCAAATATATTGCCATCGATGATAGCCACTCCTCGGGGCCGGAGCTGGTCAATGGCGAGAAATTCCGCGCGGCGGCCAAGGCTTTTGCCCAGGCCCTGACCGAACACGCGGTGACGGGCCAGGGGCTGCCCCAATATGGGACAGATATACTCATCAATATCATGAATGAAGCGGGCGGCCTGCCAACCCAAAACTTCCGGCGCGGCAATTTTTTCGGCGCCGACAAAATCAGCGGGGAAACCCTATATGACACAATCCTGGCCCGCAAAGGCAAGCCGACCCATGCCTGTCATCTGGGTTGCATGATTCGTTGTTCTCAAGTCTATAATGACCCAGAGGGAAATTATGTTACTTCCGGCTTTGAGTATGAGACGATTTGGGGCTTCGGGGCCGGCTGCCTGATCGACGATTTGGATATCATTGCCCAAGCGGACCGGATTTGTGATGATATCGGGCTGGACTCCATTGAAGCGGCGGTAACCGTAGGTGTGGCCATGGAAGGCGGCGTCATTCCCTTCGGTGACGGCCAAGGCCTCTTGAATCTGCTCAGTGAAGTACAGAAAGGCAGCTACTTGGGCCGTATCCTTGGCAATGGGGCTGCTTTTACCGGCAGAGCCTTAGGAGTGACACGTGTCCCAGTGGTCAAAGGACAGGGGATACCGGCCTATGACCCGCGGGTCGTCAAAGGACAGGGCCTGACGTTTGCCACCTCACCCATGGGAGCGGACCATACGGCAGGGTATGCTGTCACTGCCAACATTTTAAAAGTCGGAGGCTATGTCGATCCCTTGCAGAAACAAGGACAAGTCGAATTGTCACGCAACCTGCAGATTGCTACTGCCGCCATCGATAGTGCGGGCTTATGCCTTTTCGTGGCCTTTGCCGTCCTCGACATCCCTGCGGCCTTTGACGCCATCGTGGATATGCTCAATGCCCAATATGGTTTGAGCTTAACGGGTGACGACATTTCGGAATTGGGTAAAACCGTCCTCCGTACCGAACGCGCTTTCAACCGAGCCGCCGGCTTCACGAACAAAGATGATCGCCTTCCGGAGTTCTTCAAAGAGAAATGCCCGCCCCACAATGCCACCTGGGACTTTACGGATGAAGAAATCGATCAGGTTTTCGACTTCTAAGCAAGAATGATCAGCCCAGCAAAAATCAGCAAATCGACCCTCAGTGCTATCCCCATTTTAGCCCTTCTTCTCTACGACCACCGCTGTCCCATAGGCCACAATTTCACTCATGGTCTGCCCAATTTCACTGGAATCAAATCTCATCATGACGACCGCATTAGCGCCCATGGCTTGCGCATTGCTCACCAAGCGGTCAACCGCTTGTTTACGGGTGTCTTCCAGCAAGGCCGTGTATTCATGGATTTCCCCGCCGACCAGACTGCGTAAACCGGCTACCACATTCCCGCCTAAACCCCGGCTGCGAACCACAACTCCGAATACCTGGCCTTTGACATCGGTCACCTCATAGCCTCTTATGTTCTCAGTGGTAACGACTAACATGCCATCTCCCCCTTCTAAAATCGGCTCCAATTCCATTCTACTCTCCTATTGTACTCGAAAACAGCCTCTGGAATGTAGCTGTCTCTCAACTCTCTCTGCTCGGATATCACCGGCTCAACCAGAAGTTCATCTTCTGGGTCAAAGGGCGGATCGTCAAGTATACGGAAAGCTGGAGGTTAGGCTTCACACTGACATTCTTTTTCCGTTTCGAGTAGTCCTGCCACTCACCCTCATTGCCGTGATCAGTTGCGCTGTTTTGAGTAAACTGTCAAGGTCCTGGGCGGATTACCCTCTGCCACTGGGAAATAAGGACATCCCATTACCACGCTCGAGACGTCCGTAGAACATGACCATTGAAGGTCCTTTTCCTAAGTCCTCATTTCTCCTGCCAACGCTCAAAAGGCCTCTGCGCTAAGTTATAGTTAAAATAGCGTGGATCCTGAGTGATCTCCGCCTCCGCATTCACCCACTCCGGAAAGCGGAGCGGGTAATCCAGACTGGGCATCTCTACATCTACCGTAACCAGACCCGTATTTTCTCCCGCATAGACATCGACTTCCCAAATGAGGGAACCGTGGGGGAGAGAATAGCGGGTTTTTTCAATTAGCGGAACAATGGCCAGCTCGCACAGCGTCCGGCGCTCTTCCGCAGAGGCAAAGGATTTTTCCGCTTCGAACTCAAAACGGCTGCCATCGGGCTTAAGCGTCTTAATCGCCAGCACGGCCCGGTCGCCGCTGAGGCGAAAGCGAATTTGCGGCTCGCGCTGCAGATACCCCTGGACGAAGTGCTGCCCTCCCTTGAGCTCAGGCAGTTTTTCTTTAAATACGAGGAACTTGCGCTCTATTTCTGTACTCATGACCCAGCCCCCATCGCCTTCATAATCGTACTCATCCTGCATCCTGGCCCTTCTGAATCTCCCCATGGCTGAAGCCGGCAAAAGCCGGGGGCATGCGGCTGAGCCTCTTGGTCAACCTTATGCCAACGACTTTCCACAGCAGAAAGATCTATCCGCTACCGTAACCTTTCATCCTTGTGCGCCCTATGCTTTGACAAGTCTTAGACAAGTCAGCGCAGTTTCATCCCCCGCCGCGCGGAAGGTCTGTTGTACTTCCTTTTGGCCGTGCGCTCACTCAGGGCTTCCGGGCCATGACAGACAAAATCAAAGCCTCAACCGATTCCTCGACCGACCACTTCCACGTCTTGACACCGCCCCACTCGAACCGCGGAAAAAACCCCGCCTCAGGCCGCAAAACCAGCGGATTGGCTCCGCAGATCGGAACCCCCCGCCAACGAACATCCGAATTGACCAACACGATACCTCCCGGCCGCACCGTCCAGGCGAGCCAAGATAAATGGGAAAGCATCAAGTGGCGCAGAACCTGCCCCAGAAGGGGGTACGGGAACTCTTTTGCCTCTGCGGCCAAGCGTCTCTGACCTTCCTGCCACGATATTCCGGTTACCTGCCAGATCCTTTCGGTTACAGGCCAGACTATCTGTGACAGAAGGCACTGGCTTATGGCAACGTCTACGGAGCCCTGCCCGGGAACGCCCCCCGGGGCCCCTTGTGGCAACCCTTCCAGCCAAGAAACTTTACCGAGTTCGGACAACGCCCAAGCCAAATCCCCGGGATCCTTCTCCGTTTGTGTCAGGAACAAGTCAATCCCGTCGACGAGTCCGCCCGCGTCGCCGATCCAAGTTTTTGTGTCAGCCAGTATACTGCCTTCCTCATTCCGGCCCCAGGCAGCCGCGTTTAAAGCTCGGCTTATGGCGTCTCCATCAATATCGACCAGCCACAGTTCAGACGCCAAACCCGCCAGCTCAGGCAAATTCAAGTCGTTCGCATTTCCAGCCCCCGCAACGAGTATGCGGCTATCCGTCCCTGTCCTGGCCATCGTTTTCCGCTCAGCCTTCTCCAAGTCTGCCGCCTCCCGGATACGCCGCATCGTTTGCTCACGGTGCGAATCGTAATTCGCCCCAACATCCGCCGTCGTGCGGTTTGCCAGTTTCTGGATCCGGCGGTAATCCAGCATAGTCACCCTGTCCTTTCGCTAAATCTCCTAAGGTTTGTACCACGGTCCTTACCGCGCGCTCACGAGCACAGAAACTTGATCGGCCCTGATAAGAAGCCCAAAGCAATGGCGGTGCTCCCAACCTTAAATGTCCTATAAGATTACACTATAAGCGCAAACCTGTCTTTTCTCAACGATTTTTGTCCTGCATGGGCACCGATTCTCCAAAATGGGCAAACCTCAGCCGGGGCAAATGATGACGGGCCTTCCCTAAACGCAGTTTATGTTATATAATCAGAACGACCGTTCTGGGCCAGGTTGAAGGCTGTGGTCCCTCTGCTTGTCAATGTAAGAATCTCACGCTCGTCTGCAAACTTACAAACGCACCGGGAGGAGGTCCCGAAATGAAGAAGGTACTGACCATCGCCGGCTCCGACGGCAGCGGCGGAGCCGGAATTCAAGCGGACTTAAAGACCTTTGCCGCCCATGGGGTATTCGGCCTGAGCGTAATCACCGCCGTGACCGCGCAGAATACCCTGGGAGTGCAGGCCGTACAAGACATTGACCGGGAGATGGTCTCTAAACAAATCGAAGCCGTCTTTGACGATATCGAGGTGGACGCCGTAAAAATCGGTATGGTTTCCCAGACCGCCACCATTGAAACGATCGCCGGGGCTCTCAAAAAATACACCCCTGAACATATTGTGCTCGATCCGGTCATGGCAGCCAAAAATGGCTGCCACCTTCTGAAGAAGGAGGCGGAAACGCTGCTGATTAAGGAGTTGTTCCCACTGGCTGAAATCGTGACTCCCAACATTCCGGAAGCAGAAGCCATCACCGGCTTGGGAATCGACAACTTGCAGCAGATGGAAGAGGCAGCCGCCGCCATTTTCCGTCTGGGCGCCAGAAATGTCCTCTTAAAAGGGGGACATCTTGAGGGTAACCCAACAGATATTCTCTATAATGGCCGCGAGTTTCTGTATTTTACTCAAGCCCGCATTGAGACCAAGAACACCCACGGAACAGGCTGCACCCTATCATCTGCCATCGCCGCCAACCTTGCCCTCGGCCGGGAGGTGGAAGAGGCCATCACCCTAGCCAAAGACTACATCACGGTTGCCATCGAGCACTCTCTGCCGCTCGGGCGAGGGGCCGGTCCGACTCATCACTTCTATGCGCTCTACAAAAAGGCGGGCTTAATTCCGTGAGTCTATGTAATACAAAGTGAGAATCCGGCAGAAATTAGGCGGACGCCGAACCCCAGCCGGTGTTGCTGCGCGGCGGCATGGGGATATGGGTGTATATGTGGATATATGAAAAAAAAGGGCTCGGGGAGTAACCCCCGAGCCTTCTGCCGATTGGCCTATTTTAGTATCCGTCGCTTGCCTTTGGCAACCGCCACTTCGTTTGTCAAAAGTACTCTCACCCGGATTTGCAGTCGTAACTTTATCCGGTCGTGAGACTTCCGCTTCTACAAGTGAGAGTGGTACTTTGAAAGCTTGCGGTTCGGCGATAGTGTCCACAGGACACTATCGTGATGTTCAGCTTTAGCTGAACAAGTTCACTTCGCCGCCGTACCCGACTTGATCACAATCCGTTGACGCGGGCCGGTAGGCAAAACCGTCCGGCCGTAAATGGGGTTAATGACTCCGGCGGCGGAGGTATACCAAGCGCAGATGGCCGTGATAATGCCAAAGTAACCCCCGGCCACCGGCGACATCAAGCCGAAATTCGCCAGGTCGAGCAGGATAAAAGTGATCTCCAAGAACGTAAACACCGCCAGCAAGGCATTGTTAAGTCTGAAGGTGGCAATCCACATATACGTGTTGAATACGGTGAAACCGACAAGGAATAAGCCGATGGCGATCGGCTCGGAGCTGCCGAAACTGATAAGTTTCAGACCTCCCAAGATAATGATTGAGGCCAAGGACAGCCAAAATGCTCCATACGTGGTAAAGGCGGCCGCCCCAAACGTATTGTTTTTCTTAAATTCCCACATGCCCGCCAGGATCTGGGCAATCCCGCCATAGAAGAGAGCGACCGGGACAAAGAGAGCGCCTAACGCGGCTGGTACCAGCTGAGCATTTGACATGCTCAGGATAAAAGTTGTCAGGGCAAAACCAGCTAGGCCCAGAGGGCCGGGATCGGCAATCGAGCTTTCGCGGATTTCCGTAACTTCTGCCATCTCAATTCTACCTCCCTATTATTTCCCATTCACATGGCCATCGCCAAGGGAGCTCTTCAGACCTTTTTGAGCAAGGTCTTCTTCTGTGAGATCGTCTTTATTTTTTCGGGGTCACGCTTTTTCTGACTTAAGTCTTGCTTGATTCTTTTTTTAAAATCAGGCCTTCCTCAACCGAAATTCATAAGGTTTTCTTCCGGTCTTACTTAGGTTAGTTCTTGTTTTTCCTAGATCGGATTTTGTCTTGTTTAACTCAAATCTTACTTCGGGCAAATCTTGCTTAAGTCGAATCTTGCTTGGCTCAAATCTTACTTGGGTCGAGCCTTACTTCATCAGATCTTGCTTAAGCCAGATCTTCTTTAACCACGACCTCTCTCACCGGACCTTTCTCATCGCTTTTTTTACCGGGGCTATTTGCTTAACCCTTGGAGCCCCAGGGAACCTTATCGCGAATCGGTCCCCTTGAGACTCCCAGAGCTGCCGCCAGTTTGACTGAACACTTTGAATATTTGTTCCCGTCTGCTTCCGGGGAAAGAGCCTTGCTCTCTTTCCCCGGAAGCTCGCAGTTCAGAACCCGGGCCTTACCGAGGCTAAAGTTTATGCTGTTTTCTTCCGTTTCGCTGGCCTGCACTTTTTACCGTTGGCACCCCTGTACCGTTTTATACCGTTGTTATGCCGCCGTACCGTTTTCTATTGCTTTGCCGTTTTATGCCGTAGTAACGTTTTGTACCGCCGTTTTCTGCCGCTTTACCGTTTTCTGCCGCTTTACCGTTTTACACAGTCTATACGGCTCTAAACCGATTTATGCTAAGGTCGAGCGTTTGTACCGCTTCATCGAATTCCTTGCCGCCACAGACCACAAGTGCTCACGCTTCGTCTTTGTACTGTTCCTTCAAGGAATTAACCACCGAAGCGTCGGCCAGCGTGGTCGTGTCCCCCAAAGCGCGTCCCTCGGCGATGTCGCGCAGGAGACGGCGCATAATTTTACCGCTGCGGGTTTTCGGCAGCTCGGCCGTGAAGAAAATGTCATCCGGCCGGGCCAAAGCTCCTATCTTCGTGGCAACGTGAGCCTTTAACTCGTCCACCAGCCCGTCTGTTACTTCGACACTCTCTTTCAAGGTGACGAAGGCCGACACGGCTTGCCCTTTTACTTCATGAGTCTTCCCGATGCAGGCCGCCTCCGCGACCGAGGGGTGGTCCACGAGGGCACTCTCGACTTCCATGGTTCCGATACGGTGCCCGGATACGTTGATCACGTCATCAACCCTGCCCAGCACCCAGAAGTAGCCGTCTTCATCCCATTTGGCTCCGTCTCCGGTAAAATACACACCCGGCCAGGTGCCGTAATAGGTGCTGGCATAGCGGTCCGGATCTCCGTAGATGGTGCGCAGCATAGCCGGCCAGGGCTCACGCACGGTCAGATATCCTCCGCTGCCTTTCGGAACCGGATTGCCGCCTTTATCCACAACCTGTACTACGATCCCCGGGAAGGGAACCGTGCAGGAACCCGGTTTTAAAGCGGTGATGCCCGGCAACGGGGTCATCATGATCATGCCGGTCTCGGTTTGCCACCAGGTATCGACAATCGGACATTTCTCGCCGCCGATATACTTATAATACCACATCCAAGCTTCCGGATTGATGGGCTCGCCGACCGTTCCCAAAAGCCTCAGGCTGGACAGATCCCGCCTTTGCGGGTAACTGGGACCCCACTTCATGAACGTCCGGATCGAAGTCGGCGCGGTGTAAAGAATCGTCACCCGATATTTCTCGATGATTTGCCAAAAACGATCTTTGGCCGGGTAATCCGGAGCCCCCTCATACATGATGACAGTCGACCCGTTCGCCAGAGGCCCATAGACAATATAACTGTGTCCCGTGACCCAGCCCACATCGGCCGTACACCAGAAGACATCCTCGTCCTTAATATCGAAGATCATACTGTGGGTTGCCGAAACGCCGACCATGTAACCTCCGGTCGTGTGTACAACCCCTTTCGGTTTCCCGGTTGTGCCGCTGGTATAAAGAATGTAGAGCGCATCTTCGGCATCCATGCTTTCCGCTTCACATTTCGCGGACGCCTTTTGCATCGCTTCGTGGTACCAGATGTCCCGGTCTTCCTGCATGTTAACGTCCGTCCCGGTTCTCTTGACCACGACGACATGCTCTATGCTGTCGCTCCCTTGCAAAGCCACATCGGCATTGGCCTTGAGCGGAACTATATTGCCCCGCCGATAGCTGCCGTCCGACGTGACCAGGACTTTGGCCTGCGAGTCATTAATCCGGTCCCGCAACGACTCCGCGCTAAACCCGCCGAAAACCACGCTGTGCGGAGCGCCGACCCGGGCGCAGGCCAGCATGGCAATAGCTGCCTCGGGAATCATGGGCAGGTAAATAGTCACTCTATCCCCTTTTCTCACTCCCAGAGACTTCAGTACATTGGCAAACTGCGAAACCTCCCGGTGCAGGTCCTGATACGTGAGCACACGGCTGTCCCCGGGCTCTCCCTCAAAGACTAAGGCAGCCTTGTTGCGGCGCCAACCGCTGAGATGGCGATCCAGGCAATTATACGAGGCGTTGAGCTTTCCGTCCACAAACCATTTGGCGAAAGGAGGCTGCCAATCAAGCACTTCCTTCCAAGGTTCGAACCAAGTGATCCGTTCGGCTTGTTTCGCCCAAAAGCCCAAACGATCTTCCTCAGCTTCACGATACACGTCCGTGCTGGCAACATTAGCCTGGGCCTTGAATTCCTCCGGCGGTTGAAAGAGCCGAGTTTCTTCCAGTAAAGCTTCAAAACGTTCTTCCGACATAGTTAACTCCTCCATTTTTAAATATTCCCATTTTTCTAACCCCCGTCCGGGTACACCGGCTGCTCCGCCACCCAAGCCCGGCGGCGCCGAGCGCCCGGAATGAAACGGGTTTTTCCACGCCCGGGCATCCCCTTGTTCTTTCTGCTCGCCCCCTCTCGGATTTCCCGGGATGTCTCGTATCCTGAAACTCTGTTCTTAGCTAATTATAGCACAGAAAATTGTGAAAGTTCCTTTTCCCCGTCCGAAAAGTCCAGTCAAAACCCTTAATGGTCGTATTTGGGCATGAACGGTCATTGATGAACGTTTCGCGAAACATTGTTTCACGGGACAATCTCAATCCTCGCCGCCGGAAACGTCGCTCACCGGCAATCCCAGCTCCATCGCTTTGAGCACACGGCGCATCAGCTTGCCGCTGGTGGTACGGGGAAGCTTGGCACACACCTCTATGTCCCTGGGAACGAAACGCGATCCGAGCCGGCTTTCCACAAACCCGCGGATTTCGGCCTGCAACTCCGGTGACCAGGGGTATTCGGGGCGCAGAACGACGAAGGCCTTGATCACTTCCCCCCACAAAGGATCGGGCCTGCCGATAACTCCCGCTTCCAGCACAGCCGGGTGCTCGTTCAATTTATTTTCGATTTCGATGGGCCCTATCCGTTCGCCGGCTTTCTTAATCACGTCATCAACCCTGCCCTGGAACCAGAAATACCCGTCCGCATCTTTGTAAGCCAGATCCCCTGTTAAATACCAGGGGGGCATCCGGAAATAGTCCCGGTATTTCTCCTCGTCTTTCCATATCCCGCCCATCATGGCGGGCCAGCCGGCCCGAATGGCCAACTGTCCCACCGCCAGGGTGGGAAGTTCCCGCCCTTCCTCGTCCACGATTGAAGCCTGAATACCGGGCAGAGGGCGACCCATGGAACCCGGTTTCAGCGGTAAGGTGCGGAAATTGGCGATCATCTGCCCGCCCGTTTCCGTCATCCACCAAGTATCGTAAACCCTGAGGCCAAATGCCTTTTCACTCCAGCGGATGACCGCCGGATTGAGAGGTTCGCCGACGGTAAGAATGTGGCGCAAATCTTTAATCCCGTAACGGGCTTGCGGATTTTCCGGGCCAAAATTCATCAGCCGTCTCAGTGCAGTCGGAGTCGTATACCACACCGTGACCTTAAATCTCGTCAGAATCTCGTACCAACGCGCCGCCGCAAATTCGCCGGAATAAATAATGCTGGTCACACCGTGCAGCAGCGGGGCCCAAATCCCGTAAGAAATCCCGGGTACCCAGCTCGGCTCGCTCGTACACCAGTAGACATCCTGTTCCCTGAAGTCCAAGACCCATTTGCCGCTCTGGTAATAGTGGGTGATGCCATCCTGGACATGGATAACACCCTTCGGTTTGGCCGTAGAACCCGAAGTATACATGAGCATGATGGGAGCTTCTCTGGCCGCGGGAGCCGCCGTGAAGTCGTCCGCCGCCTCCGCCATTACCGGATCATATCCCACCCAGGTCCCGGCAGGGGACGATTCGCTGCCGACAACGATCAGCCGCCTCATGGCAGGCAGTTTGCCCCTCTCAATCCGGCCCAGGAGTTCTCTCAAGGTCACCACCGCCGCCGCCTCACTGTCCCGCAGCATCTCTGTCAGGGCATCGTTCATAAAGGCCGGGGACAGAGGTACAACGATTGCGCCCAACTTAATCACGCCGAGAAATGCAACGTAAAACTCGGGCAGCGGCGGGAGGAAAAGAGCAATACGCTCCCCGGGGGCTACCCCTAAAGCGCGCAGGGCATTGGCGAAACGGTTGGTCAAGAGCTTGAGCTGATGGTAGGTCAAAGTGACGGTACTTAAGCCGTCAAAAAAGCGGAAAGCAACTTTCCCCCTGTGCGGCCCCTCGGCCTGGCGGTCAACCGCCTCCACCGCTATATTCCACCCGACCTGAGGATCGAGCCCCATTTCCCGTTCCGCATCGGCCCACCGGAAAGTACTGTAGGCCTTGTCATAGTCGTCCAGATTTGCCGTAGCCGTCTTACGGCCTTTTGAATTCATTTCGCGCTCCTCCCCCCCGTATCGTCGTCCTAGCGGTCACCAACAACCTGGGGCCGGTAGCCTAAGCGTGCGGAGACCGAACCGCAGGCCTCTTTGAGAACGGTCACCAGCCGGGCCAGCCTTTCTAGGGTCAAACGTGATGTAGGACCTGAAATGCTGATGGACGCGATCACCCGCCCGGTATGGTCAAAGACCGGTGCCGCCACCGATCTCAAGCCCTCCGCTAACTCCTCCGCGTTGATGGCGTACCCCTGGTTCCGCACTTTCTCCAAATGAGCCAACAGGTTGTTAATATCTGTGATGGTATTCACCGTATATTGAGCCAGGGGATGTTTATCCAAGAGGCGGGTGATCTGCTCAGGGGTCAAAAAAGCGATCAAAGCCTTGCCCTCCGCCGTACAATGAACCGCACCGCGTAAACCCATATTGACAATGATCGTCTCGGGAGAATGATCCCGCTCAACCACGACCATTTCTCCGTCATCCAGTACCGCCAGCTGCACGGTCTCCCGCGAAATCTCCACCAGTTCTTTCATGTAGGGAATTGCTTCTTTGCGAAAATCGAGGTTATTGAGCACTTCAAGCCCCAGGCCCAAAACTTTTATTCCGAGTCGATAGCGTTCCGTATCTTTATCCTGTTCGACATAGCCGATAGTCATAAGCGTGCTAAGCAGACGGTGCACTGTACTCTTGTGCAAACCGACGCAGTGAGCAAGTTCCGTCACCCCGATGCCCTGCGGATACCGGCCGAGAGTTTCTAAGACCGTCAGGGCCCTTTCTATCGACTGTACGGCTTGATCGGTCGTGCGTTCTGCCAATTCGCTTGATACCTCCTTAGCCGCTGAAGCAGAAAGGTTCAAGTTCGCCAACCTCTCCCGCGCTTTTCATACTGAAACCGGTGCCCTTAGTATAGTCTCTCAACCCGACGCAAAGCAACTGTTTTACCTTAATATTCAGATATCTATTTTATCACTTCTGTCTTTAAGCTCGCCTCCCTCGCCGGGGCCCGGCCCCAAACCCGCCAGCGGTTTGGACAAGCGAAACAGGCAGCGTACGTTCCACTGCCTGTTTCTGCCACCTCGTCCACCTATCTCCCAGGAAGGTTCCCCTACCTTCCAGGTAATATTTTACTAAATATTTTCCGTTCTGGCAAGTTAATGCTCAAATTTTTTTTACTTATCGGGGGCATTTTCCGTAACTCTTCAGGGGCGATCCCCGCGTCTCAAAAGTGTCGTCGGGAGAGCATGAAAACAGTCGCAGTGAGAAAAACAGTTGTGAGAAAACTTCGGGTCATATATAATAAGCCTGCCAAACCGATTTTCGCAGAGGGGGAATTCACGGTGAAGCGTATGGGTTATCTTGGCCCGAAAGGAAGTTTCTCTGAAGAAGCTTTGCACTACTTTGTCCAAGTCCATCAGGACCTCTTGCCCTTGGATTATCAGCCTTTTTCCACCATTCCCAGACTCCTCCTGGCCTGCGATCGCAAAGAGATCGACTGGGCTTTCGTCCCTTTGGAAAACTCGACCGAAGGCCAGATGGGTGTCACCATGGATACTTTGGGCCAGATACAAGAACTTTACATTACCCGGGAATTTGTCCACCCCGTGGACCATTGTCTATTGACTCCGGAACCCCTGCCGCTGCCCGAAATCCAACGGGTCTACGCTCACGAGCAGGCGCTGGCTCAATGCCGGGAATTTCTCGACACGCATCTCGCCCAGGCCGAGCAAATCCCCTGCTTCAGCACCGCCGAAGCGGCCGGAAAAATTTCTTCCGTGCGCGAGCCCTGGGCGGCCATCGGCCCTCGCAGGGCGGCCCAACTTTACCACCTTCATCTCCAGGAAGAACGGATCCAGGACGGGGTGCTCAACGCCACCCGCTTTGTTCTGGTCGGCCCTCAGTTGGCGGAAATGAGCGGTGATGATAAAACCTCTTTTCTTGTGACCACCGAGAATTCGCCCGGTTCCCTTTACCGGATCTTGCATGAACTGGCCGTGCGCCGGATCAACATGACCCGGATAGAATCCCGGCCCTCGAAACAAAAGCTGGGGGAATACGTCTTTTTCATTGACGTCGACGGATACGTTTTCTCTCCGGCCATCCAGGAAGTACTGGAAGCTTTCCGGGAAAAATCCGTCTTTGCCAAACTCCTGGGCTCCTATGCCAAAGCCCATCCGGACGAAAGCGTCTTCTAACCTTGACCCTCCCCTGACCGAAGTCCGAACCGCATAATCACTGAAGTCTCCAATTTTGTCCCAAAGGACTTTCCTAAAACGTCTTCCTCGGCCATGACCCGAGTCTTTCGTTGCAGCCTTACGACTTTCTCCAGTACCGAATAGGTACTTCCCCAGATGATTGTCCTCGGAACCCGGCATAAATCGAGTTGCCAGAACCCCGAACCTTCTCTTGCTTAGTGCGGCAGCACCTACTATACCCGATGCCTTGTGCGGCTGCACCTGCCATACCTGACACGCGTTAGAGAGCTAATTCCTTAAGCAAAACAGCGGACATTTCTTTGGGACTACAGTGCCAAACTTTTCGCTCCGCCCGGGCTTCAAGTCCCCTCAAACCCGCTGGGATCTCCCAGCCGCTCTCTTGCTGCAAAAGCTCGAGATCCTGCCACTCGTTCCCGGATCCCTCTTTCCCTTCGATGCTATTAAGCACACTGGTCGCGAACTTAAAGGGACTGGCAGTCGAGAGGATGACGGTGAAAGTCGGATCCCCGGTCTTCAACCGGTAATCCTCATACACCCGGGCGGCAACCGCTGTGTGCGGATCCAAAACATAGCCGTGCTCCCGGTAAGTGCGTTGTATTTGATTTCTGACCTCGGGTTCGTCCGCCCAACCGGCAAAGATCTGGCTGCGACTCCGCGCCAGTGTCGCGGCGTCTACTTGAAAAGATCCGGTTTGCGCCAGTGAGTCATACCATTGCCGGATGCTTTGCGCCTGCCGTCCGGACATTTCGTAAAGAAACCGTTCGAAATTGCTGGAAACCAGAATGTCCATTGAAGGTGACATCGTCAGGAAAAACGGCCGCCGGCTCTGATAAACTCCGGTCTCGAAAAAATCACTCAGGACCTTGTTTTTGTTCGAGGCGCAGATCAACCGGCCCAAAGGAAGACCCATGCGTTTGGCATAATATCCGGCCAGGATATTGCCGAAGTTTCCCGTCGGCACCGCCACATTCATCAGAGCACCGGCCCCGACGTGACCTTGTTCAACCGCCTGCAGGTAAGCCCAATAATAATAGACAATTTGGGGCAAAAGCCGGCCCCAATTGATGGAATTGGCGGAGGAAAAAAATATCTTCTCAGCCCGCAGCCGCTCCGCCAGCGCGGTCGAGGCAAAGATTTCTTTCACGCCGCTTTGGCAGCGATCAAAATTTCCCTCAACCGCCGCCACATAGGTATTCTGTCCGCCTGCGGTCGTCATCTGACGTTCCTGGACGGCGCTCACCCCTCCGGACGGATAAAAAACGACGATCCGGGTTCCGGGCACGTCCTTAAAACCTTCCAAGGCTGCTTTTCCTGTGTCGCCGGAAGTGGCAGTGAGGATTAATACCTCCGCGCCCGGCTCCAGCTCCTTCATAGCAGCCCGCAAAAGATGAGGAAGAACCTGCAGAGCCATGTCTTTAAAGGCGGCGGTGGGGCCGTGCCACAGTTCAAGAATGCCAAAACCATCCGGCCGAAGCAGGGGAGCGGGATTAACCCCGGCGAAGGCCCCCTGCCGGTAAACTTCGACGGCCCGCCCCAGAACCTCCTCTCCCATGTCCGGAAGATAAAGGGAAATTACCTTTTTGGCCAAGGCAGAGTAGTCAAGGCCACGCAATCCGCTCCAGGGAAGGTCCGGAACCCGGAACGGAACAAACAGCCCCCCTCCCGGCACCATTCCCAAAGCGATGACGCTTTTTCCCGCCCTGCCTGAACTATTTCCCCGAGTGCTTTCGTACAAATTTTATCCACTCCTAGTCTTTCCTCAATTACCCGCGTCACCGTTTTTCCGGCGCCGGAGCCGTCTTCGGGCAAGAGAGCGGCTCTCTGCGCCACCGTCATAAGTATTCCACGCCCGCCGGGAAGAATCCTTTTAGCCATAAATTTCTCTTGAGCCGGGGTGAAAAGAATGTCAGAAAATACATTGCGTCAATACCGTCAAACAGCGATCTTGGGGCTCATCCTTACGGTGGAAAAGCTTTTTCCCACCGAACAACTAAAAATAGCCCACTCCATCCTTAACGGCATCTATTGTGAACTGGAAAGATCCTTGCTTTCTTCCCGCGAAGTTCGGAATATCGAAGACAAGCTGCGGGAATGGGCCCGGAGGGATACCCCGATCACATGTACCCCTGGGGATGACGGATTTTTTCACTGTGAATTAAACGGCCGGCAGATCAAGTCCCTCTATCCTTCCCGTTCGCATTCCGGCAGTTTGCGCGATTTCCGGCTGGTCCACTATCCTCCCGGATTCATCCTTCTCTTTCCCGACCCCGAGGACAGCGAGCAATCCTCCCCTTTTGTCTTGCCGGAAAAACTGTCCGCGACCTTTTCGGAATCACAACGCTGGGTTGAGAACCTTAACCTGGACGAAGTCTCCGACATCAACCGGATCATTGCCGACCAACGTTCCTACGAAATCACCGCTCTGGCGGAAGCCTTGCACGAAAAGAAGATTTCCTTGATCGCCGACCGGATTCTCGAACAAAAGCGGCATACCCGCATCGTCCTGATCTCCGGCCCCTCTTCATCCGGCAAGACCACCTTCGCCCAGCGTTTATCGACCCAACTGCGGGTGAACGGCCTGAAGCCCGTCCCTCTTTCCCTGGATAACTATTTTCTGGCCCGGGAGGACACGCCCAGAGACGCCAGCGGCCAACCGGATTTCGAAGCTCTGGAGGCTTTGGACCTGGGCCTTCTGAACAGGCAGTTGGACATCCTGAGCAGGGGAGGAGAGGCGGAAGTTCCCATCTTTGACTTCGTGCAGGGAAGAAGACGCCCCGTGGGAGAGACATTGGTCCTTAAGCCCGACGAAATCCTGGTGATCGAGGGAATCCACGGTTTGAATCCCCGGCTGGCTCCATCCCTTGGGCGCAGCCAAACTTTTAAAATTTACGTCAGCGCCCTCTTCCAACTGAATGTCGACCCTTTAAACCGCATCCCGACCACAGAGGTGCGTTTGATCCGCCGTTTGGTGCGCGATGATCAGTTTCGCG
Source organism: Acididesulfobacillus acetoxydans (assembly GCF_902729405.1). Taxonomy (GTDB): domain Bacteria; phylum Bacillota; class Desulfitobacteriia; order Desulfitobacteriales; family Desulfitobacteriaceae; genus Acididesulfobacillus; species Acididesulfobacillus acetoxydans. Next base: position 1,888,999 of record NZ_LR746496.1, on the reverse strand, counting down.
GCATCGACCCCATCCGCACTTTAAGCCAATGGCCGAGTGTGCGCCGGGGGGAGAACAACGCTATTTTTCCCTATCAGGAAGAAGCCGATGTGATGTTCAATTCCAGCCTTCTCTATGAACTCAACGCGTTAAGGCCGTATGCCGAACCCCTCTTAGTCAATATTCCCCCCGGCAATCCCCATTGCGAAACCGCCGAGAGACTTCTGCGCCTTCTCTCTTTCTTCACCCCCCTGGTTCCGGATAAAGTTCCCCCCAGCTCGATCCTGCGCGAATTCATCGGGGGCAGCATTTACCCTGTCTGACAAGGAAAGGGGAATCCGAGGGCCCGGATGCTATCCGCACTCCTGATCAATTCTTCCTTTTTCGCGCGGCTGCATTTTTTGATACCCGCTTCCAAGCGCAAAGCCTCGCTCCTGGAGTTGACCCGCCAGGCCCGGGCCAGAGCGACGGGAAGGCGTCCGGAGGTATATTTCGCCCCCCGCCCTTGATTATGCTCCTGCAGGCGACGTGCCAGGTCTGTGGTGAGACCGCAGTACAAACTATTATCCCCGCACCTGATTAAGTAAACCCAATATTCCATAGCTCAGTACACCCGATCCGTTTAACCGTTGACTTCCTCCCCGCGCAGAAACGTGAGGATTCCCAAGTCCCCCGCAGGATCTTGGCAGGCGACGAGCCCTGAGCGGAGGCGGCTGACGCAAGTTTTCTTATCCTGCGGGAAAAGTCAACTTTCTCACAGGAGAACATATACCGGCCCAAGGCCCTCGGCTGTTAAACCAAAGGGCCGGGCCAAAGATTCAACTGCACCCGGCTCGGTAAAAGTCCCTGTTCGAAACATAGAGCATAGTATTTCTCCAAACCGGCAATAATCTCTTCGTCCAAAGTGTAATGGAATTGCGCAAAATAATCAAACCAAAAATCCGCCTCCCCGCCCAGCATCTCCACGCAGGTTTGAACGACGGAGGACATATCACTCAAAGCTTGCTGCTTAGCCCGGATGAGAAGTCTATGCACCTCAACGATCTCCTGCGGGCGCTTGAGAATGAGATCCCGCGGATAAGCCCAGACCGCAAAAGACATAGCACAACCTGTCCATTTCCGCCACTGTTCACCCAGATCAAAGATGTGGCAAGGCGGATGCTTCAAAGCCTCCTCCAAAGCCATATCCGCGATCAGCAAGGCCGCATCCGCCCGAGCGAACATCTCCTCCAACCCGCCCGACATGGCCTCATAGAAAGGCCTGACCCCGTAAAACCGTTCCAGAAGGATTTTGGTCAAATTAACCGAAGTCGCCGAATTTACGGTTAAAGCCACTCTTTTCCCATCCAACCCCTCCGGCGGCACTTTGGAAAAGAGTAAAATGGAGCCTACCCTGCCCTTGGTTGACACAGACAACCCCGGCAAGACCGCGTAGTCACGCCAGTGCTGCCCGTAAGAAAAACTGCTGATCGGCGCCAAGTCAATACGGCCGTCCCTGAGCATGGCATTATGCCCGGCCGGCTCAGCCGTAACCCATGTTAGCAAAGGATGGTTACGCGGTAAATAGTAAAACATAGGTAACATATTCGTATTGGGATTATGTCCGATGCGAATCATTCTTACACCTTCATCCACTATTTGACAAATTCTATATAACAAGGTCTATTTCACAAGATCGCGGGAGGAGAAAATGTCCCAGCCACTTGACCACATACGGGTGATCTTTTTTGACCTTGATGACACCTTGTGGGATCACCGCCATAACCAAGAAGCCGCTCTGGCCATCGTCCACCGTGAACTGAGACTGCCGGGGGACTTCTCGGAATTTCACGGGATTTACCACCGGGAAAATGAAAAGGCCTGGGCCAAATACCGTGCGGGCGAATTCGATGCCGAAAGCGTCCGTTTCCAGCGCTATTACCGTACTCTGCTGCACTTTGGCTTGGACGATCCGGCTTTTGCCCGGGAAGCCGACCGTCTGTACCGGGACATTTATCCGCGCCAACCACATCTTCGGGCAGGGGCACATGAGACCCTGACCTTACTCAGCCGGTCTCACCCGCTCGGCCTCATTACCAACGGGTTTTGCGCTTCCCAGAACACAAAGCTGGAGACCAGCGGACTGAGGGGCTATTTCCGTTACCTGGTCTTCTCCGAAAGTGCCGGTTCGCCCAAACCCCAGCCGCAGATTTTTCGCTATGCCTTGAGCCTGGCGGGCTGCCGGGCCGATGAAGCCGTTTACATCGGCGATGATCCGGTAAATGACATTCGGGCCGCCCAGGTCTTGGGCTGGCGAACCATCTTCTACAATCCGGAGGATAGGCAGCAGGCCTGCTTTGCCACGCCGCCGGACGCTGTCGTCAGACATTTAGGCGAAATTGCCCGCCTGCTGCCGGCTTTCACTTGACCCGGTTTCGCAGCTCACCGATTCCCTCGATTTGGACGATCACCCGATCGCCTGAACGCATGGGACCGACCCCTTCCGGCGTACCGGTCATAACGATGTCTCCCGGGTTCAGCGTCATGACCCGGGAAATAAAACTCAGCAGTTTGGGCAGCGGATTGAGAAAGTGTCGCGTATTAGAGGACTGCTTGACTTCTCCGTTCAGCAACGTCCGGATCGCGGCCGCCTTCGGATCAAAATCCGTGACCACCCAGGGGCCGATGGGACAAAACGTGTCAAAAGACTTGGCCCGAGTCCACTGCCCATCTTTTTGCTGCAAATCGCGGGCGGTCACGTCGTTGCCGCAGGTATAGCCGAAAACAGCCGCCAGGGCCTCTTCTTCCGCGGCCTCTCTCACTTTCCTGCCCATGACCGCAACCAGTTCCCCCTCGTAATCCACCCGTCGGCTCATAGCCGGACGCTCAATCTCGGCTTCCGGATCCAGCAGAGCCGAAGGCGGCTTCAAGAAGAGCACCGGGTCTTCGGGAAGGGCGTGGTTCATCTCCCGGGCGTGCTGCGCGTAATTCACCCCCACGCACACCACTTTGCCCGGCAGCACCGGAGCCAAGAGGGAAACCTTGCCCAAGGCCGTAACTTCACCGTTCGGCCTGCTGCCCGGAGCGAGGAAAGATCCGTCCAAAACTTCGATTTGATCCCCCCTTAAAACCCCGTACTTCACCTGATCTTGCTCCCTAAAGCGCACATACTTCACGATATTATTCCATCCTTTCTCAACATTTTGCAGCCTGCCCGCCCCAAGTGAAGGAACCCGGCAGGCGCCAAGCCAAGCGATAAAAGAGGCGATGATCATCAAGAACCCGTCAGAGGTGGCCGTAATTCTGGAACTTCTCAGCCAAGCCTATCCCCAAGCGCATTGCGAACTAAACTTTACCACTCCGTTCGAACTCCTCGTGGCAACCGTGCTAAGCGCCCAGTCAACCGATCAAAGGGTCAATAAGGTGACGGCAAGGCTGTTCGCCCAACATCGCACCCCCGCGGAATTTCTGCGCTTGAGCCAAGCGGACTTGGAGGCGGAAATCCAAGAAATCGGGCTCTTCCGCAGCAAAGCCAAGAATATTTTGGCGGCCTGCCGGGCCTTGCGGGAAGAATTCGGCGGAGCCGTTCCCCGCACTTTGCCCGAACTCATGTCCTTGCCCGGCGTCGGGCGAAAAACCGCCAAGGTCGTACTCAGCAATGCTTTCGGTATACCTGCTTTGGCGGTCGATACCCACGTTTTCAGAGTGGCAAACCGCCTGGGCCTGGCACAATCGACCCGAGTCGAGGAGACAGAGCGGCAGCTCGAGGCTGTGATCCCGCGCGAACAATGGATTCAGACTCATCACCGCCTGATCTGGCACGGCCGGCGCCGCTGCGGCGCGCGCAAACCGGCTTGCGAAGGTTGCACCCTGCAAGCTCACTGTGAGTATTTCTGCCTTGAACACCGCCCTAAATAGCTTTCTCTCCCGCACCGAGTCATATACGGCCGCGGCGTTCCGACCTCCATCGGGATGACCTCACCCGCGCCTGTCCCTGCTCATCCCAAAAACTCCTCGTTATTTCTGACACGATGGGTTCCTTACACCAAGATTTCTTTGGCGGCAGCACGGCAATTTTCATCCTCTGCCGGCTCCCCGCCGCTGCGGCTTGGGGATCCGCCGTACGGCCTGCCGGGATTTACTTTCCCGGCAACTGAGCGTCTTGCTTCTTTCGGAAGCCTTCTTTCTTCTTGCGCAACAGGTGTTATAATATTAAGGGTCAATGAACTCGTTCAGAAGAAGCCGGACATCACAGTGCTCTGTGGACACTGTCGCCGCCGCAAGCTTTCAAAGAATACGGATGAATCACCCCGAAAGGGACAAAGGGGAACCACCATGATCCTGACTCTTGCCACCGTTTGTCTGGCCGGTTTCTTGGCCGCCACTGTCGATGCCATCGCCGGTGGCGGCGGACTAATCAGCCTGCCGGCACTCTTGCTGGCAGGCATACCGCCGCAACTGGCCTTGGGCACAAACAAATTCGCGTCCACGACGGCTTCTTTCAACAGTTCTTTTACGTTTGCCCGCTCGGGCAAAGTCTATTTCCCTCTGGTCAAACGGCAAGTTTTGTTTACATTTCTTGGGGCTTGTCTGGGTGTGTGGTCAGTGCTTCATATCGGCACAGACTTTCTTAACAAGATCGTCTTCTTTCTGATTCTCTTGGTCGGAATTTACACGGTGGTCCGGAAAGATCTGGGCATGGAGGACCATTTTCAGGGGCTCAAACCGTCCGGCACGGCTTTGGGAATTGTGTTTGCTTTCGTCCTGGGGTTTTACGACGGTTTTTTCGGACCCGGCACAGGTTCTTTTCTTATTTTCGCCTTCATCGCACTCTACGGTTTTGATTTCGTCAGCGCTTCCGCCAACGCCAAAGTTCTTAACTTCACCAGTAACCTCGCCTCTTTGCTTCTCTTTGCCTGGATGGGTAAAATTGTTTACCTTTATGCCCTGCCTATGGCTTTAGCCATGATCACAGGCTCCCGTCTGGGAACCCGCTTGGCGGTCGGGCGCGGGGTCAGCCTTGTCAAACCCGTCTTTCTGACCATGTCCCTCCTGGTAGCCGTCAAGCTGGTCTGGCAGGTACTGAGATGAAGACTGCCCCTTATTCACTTTTGCAAATGAGCCGTAATCTCCATCAGAGTCTTATGTTTGGATATATTCTTGAGAACCTCCGGAGTCATGGTTCTCCCGGCAGCCCAGGTTTCACCGTTGTCCAAGACGATATCTTTTTCGACCGTTTTGCCGAGAAAGTACTCCAATTGTTTTCGTTCAAAGGCATTGAAGCCGCTTTCTTTTTCCGCCGGCTTCGGACCGGCACTTTCCCCATCTTCTGCCGGTCTGCCCGAACCTTCGGCCTTACCCGCGGCCGAGTTTGACTCCGAGATCCGCGCCGGAATATCCGCTGGCGGAACCTCAACAATTAACAGGTCTTTACCATAGGTGATAATCTGATCCGCCGGGACTTCTAAATGCTGTCCGTCCGGCGTACGGTAAAGGCAGGCGGCAATCTTGCCCGCTTTCTCGTCGAAAACCACTTCCTCTACCTCTCCGATCAACTGCCCGGTCTTCGTCAAAACCCGAGTGGCTTTGACCCGTACACCCTCGCCCAGCAGTTCCTGCGCCGCCGTGTTGTGGGCCACATCTTGAATCACTTGAGGAGAGGGAATGGTCAGAGCAAATTCCCCTATCCCTAAGATGTCGGCAAAGGCGATGACTTTGGCCCCGAAATAATCACTTGGCCGGTCCAAAATGACAAATTCCAATGAACCGCCCTGGGCACTCAAAACCAATTCTTCAACCAGCCCCATGTCCGTAGCGTCTGCTATACTGATAATGCGCAAACCGATGATCTCCTGACTCGTTTTCACTGCCCAACCTCCATACCTGACAAATTTGCGCCGCAACAAGCCCTGCCCGCTCCTTTCGGCGTCATCCGCAACGAGCAAAAACCCCTAGGGCATTCGCAACGATATTCGACGGCAGCGCCGTTTTTTCCTTCTTCTCGTCATAAACTGAACGTTGGCCCAAGCTTTAGACCGCCAAGACCGATTTCCCAGGACAAACTTACCTTGGGAAGAGGATTCCGGCGTTCTGAGGCGAATAGTAAACTAAGTTTAGTCTGCTCATGGCCGGGAGGGTCGAAGGACATGTCTGAGTCAGAACAGCGATCCGGGAACGGGCTCATCGAACGCCTGCAAGCCCGAATCTCCGAGTTGGAAGTCCAACTTCAGGAGATAACCCTGCACAACCGCGTGTTGCTGGACATCGCACGCGCTTTGAATGCCTCCCTGGATCCGCAGGTCATCGCCGCCAATATCATCAGTGCCTTTTCTTCTCTGATCGCGATCGACAGGGCCAGCGTCCTCCTCTACCGCGAGAAAAGTGAAACGTTCCGGGTGATCGGCGTATTTGACTCCTCCACCCTGTCCCCCCAATTACCGGCAGACTTCGATTTGGCCTTTGCTCTTAAGGTTCTCCATTCAGGAGAACCCTACTATCTTGAGACTGACCGTCTGCATCATTCCCTTCAGGCGTGGGACTGGATCTGCTGCCTGCCCTTGCACAGCGCCCAGCGGAAAATCGGTACCATTAACATTCATGCGATTCGTCAGACGGAAATCAGCAACGCTCAAAAGGACTTCTTGGAAACGGTGGCCGGGCACGCGGCCTCCGCTTTGGAAAATGCCATCCTTTACGGAATCGTTCAACAGGAATCCGTCACCGACGGCCTAACCGGGATTTATAACCATCGCTATTTTCAGAAACGTCTGCGTGAATACGTTTCCCTCTCACAGCGGCGCCGGGCTCAGGGACCCTTCGGCCTCCTCATCATTGATGTCGACTACTTCAAACCTTTCAACGACCGCTACGGCCATCCCTTTGGAGATCTTGTTCTGAAAACGGTCGTCCAAACGCTGACCAGGAATCTGCGTCAAGAGGACGTCTTAGCGCGCTATGGCGGGGAGGAATTCGTTCTTCTCACACCCGGCACCAATGAAAAAGCCATTCGGCTAATCAGTGAAAAGGTACGTAAGGTAGTGGAGCAAACCAAAATCTTCAACCCCGCCACCGGAGAGGAACTTTCGATAACCGTAAGCATCGGGGCCACGACCTGGCATCCGTCAGACACTCCGGCTTCTCTTTTGGCCCGGGCCGACCAGGCCCTTTACCAAGCCAAACAGATGGGGCGCAACCTGAGCGTCTTCCTCTAAAAGGAAGCGCAGGCGCGGGACGTAAAGACTTGTCTCACGGCAAGCTCCCGCTTGGCTCCGTCGACTCCGGCCGGCAAACCGCACAAAACAGAGAGGCAGGCCTTCAGGCTTTGCGCTCATAGCTTTCGGGAGGCCTTTCCCAGACGACACCCTTTTCCTCGCTCGAAACCTGCCCCCCCGCAAACTCTTCCAGCCAGGCAGCGAACTGCCCGGCCTCCGCCTGGGGCACGCACACGGCTAACTCCACATCCTCCCGGAATATTTCATCTTTGACCCGCCAGGCCTGGCCCCGCAGGCGGTACTTTACGTTTTCATACCATGAGTAGGGCATTTTCAGACGGTAAGCGACATGAGGGGTCAGCAGTGTCACTCCGGTCTTGGTCAGAAGTTCCTTAGCCGTTCCGCCGTAGGCCCGCGTCAGACCGCCCGTGCCCAGTAAGATCCCACCGAAATAACGCGCGACCACCACCAGGGTATTCCACATCTCCCGGTACTGCAGGATCTCAAGGAGCGGCCGCCCGCCCGTTCCCTGCGGCTCCCCGTCGTCCGAGGCTTTTTCCGTCTTTCCTTCGGCCAAGCGATAAGCATAGACATAATGCTTGGCCGCGGGATATTCTGCGCGCACTTCGCGCCTGGCCGCTTCGACCTCCGCCAAGCCCTCGACCGGATAAACAATGCCGATGAAGCGGGACTTTTCAATTACCTGCTCCCACACCCCTTTTTCCGGGACGGTGTAATATCCTCTCATTTTTCGGATTCCCCTTTTCAGCTAACCACGCCGGACCGAACAAGACCGAGAAGGTAAAATCATCGCCTCCCCCCCGCACCCTGCGCGAAGCGGAGAAACGGCGAACGGCCCCTTCACCGGCGTTCCCCCGGCGCGTTTTTGGCGTAAACTTTCTTCAAAAATGCCTCGTCTTGGATTAGAAAGCGTTCATGACGTCCTTCGCCGATCTTCTCCACCTCGTCGAAAGCCTCAACTGAAAAAACCAGACGTCTCCGCTCCACCTCGATGAGTTGAGCGACAGCCCGTACCCTCATGCCCAGGGGGGTCGCAGCCAGGTGCCTTACCTCAAGGGCCGTCCCGACACTGGATGCCTGATATGGCTCCAGAGCTTGGACCGCAGCCCCTTCCATCAAGGCTATCATGGCCGGGGTCGCAAAAACCTCAAGCAATCCGCTGCCCATAGCTTTAGCCGTGTTACCCGCACTGACTTCGGTTCTCCGCTCACCCTTGATTCCTAACGGTAAATCCATCATGGTTCCCCTCCCTGCAAAAACTGTGCTCCGGACTCCTATTTCCCATTCTGTTTCTATATTTCATTCTATCACAACCCCCTCCCCGGAAGAAACCGTCAGAGACAAGACGCCTCAGAAAAACCGGAGTCGGCGCCGCGGCCGCCGCCCGTCAAGCCGAGGTAAGATTTCGTACGATTTCGGCTGCTGCGCGCGCGGGATTGCACGGCCGGAGCGAGCGCAGCCCAGCCGAGTTTCTTTGTCCTGCGGAAAACTTGTACTTGCCATTAGAAGGAAAGAGAAGCGCTGCCAGAGCAACGCTTCTCTTTCCTTCTATGCGCCTTTCCCAGGCCTGTGCCTGAAAAGCCGCCCGCCGTTTCCGGCCCTTGAGGCGCCGTTTTATTTCCGCATCCGGAACAATGCACCGAACTGATTCGGCTGTTCCTTACCGTTGCCGCGCCCTAATGCTGAATCCCGTGGGAGATATCGCTGAGCGCCTCTCCGGCCTCGTCAACATGCACGCGTTCGACCGCCAAATCGCCCAAAGCGAGCATACCGCAAATTTCCCCGCGTTCGACAACCGGCAGGCGGCGGACCTGATGGTCGGACATGAGCGCCGAGGCCTGGTGGACGTCTGTATCCGGAGTTACGGTCACGACATCCGTGCTCATCACCTGTCCGGCATTCAGGCTCATAGGGTTGCCATGGGAGGCGATCCCCCGTACTACAATATCGCGGTCCGTAACAATTCCCAAGAGCCGCTTGTTGTCACAGACCGGGACCGAGCCGACATCACTCTTCTGCATAATCTTGGCCGCCTCGATAATCGGGGTATCCGACCTGACACATTCAACTTGTTCCGACATTACGTCCCTGACTTTCATTTTGCAACCTCCTCCAATGTTTCGGTCATTTATCGATTCGTCACACCCAAGATCTAGTTTGGCTGCCGGCGCCGAAAACATGCATAGAAAACCTCAGCTACAAATTACCAGAACATATCTTTACAAAGCGGGAACAATAAACACGGAGCAGAAAAGCAGCCATAGCTTCCGTCGGCTTACTTTCAAACTTAACCACAAGGCGCTCCGAAATTTACCGATAAAGCGGGGGTTTTAAGATGAAACACGCTCAGAAACTCGACCACCTGGCACCGTATCTGTTCGCCCAAATTGACGAGTTGATCGAGAAAAAGCAACGTCAAGGAAAAAAGCTTTGGATTTTATCGAAGTCCGATCCCGACAGACCCACCAACCCCGGCATGGTTGAAACCCTGAGGGAACAAGCGGTTGAACCGGCCAACCACCACTATCCCGATTTCGACGGTCTCAAGCAGCTCCGGCAAGCGGCCGCAGCCTGGTACCGCCACTATTATGACGTCACGCTCGATCCGGAAACTGAGATTCTGCCGCTGCTTGGTTCTAAAGAGGGAATCGCCCATTTGAGTGAGGCCCTTCTCGACCCCGGAGACATCGCGTTGGTACCTGATCCCGCGTTTCCTACCTACAAGACGGGTACCCTCCTGGCCGGCGCCACGCCCTTTACCATGCCGCTGACCGCTCCCGACTTCTTGCCCCGTTTTGACAATATCCCACAAGAGACGGCCCGGGCCGCCAAACTCATGTTTCTCAACTATCCTCACAACCCTTCCGGAGCTACGGTGGATCTCGCTTTCTGGCAGAAAGCCTTTGATTTTGCCGAGGAAAATGACATCGTCTTAGTCAATGATCACGCCTACGCCATGACCGCTTTCCGCCCGGGGATTGCGCCGAGCCTGCTCATGGTACCGGAAAGCAAAAAGCGCTGCCTGGAATTCTTTACTTTTTCCAAAGCCTTTCATATGGCCGGTTGGCGCCTGGGGCTGGCCGTCGGTAATGCGGAAGTCATCCGTGCCTTAAAAATCATCGAAACTCACATCAACGCCGGTATTTTTAACCCCATCCAATACGCGGGCGCCCTAGCCCTGCGCCAAGGGTTAAGACCGGGTTTCTTTCAACGCGACAACCGGGAATACCAAAGGAGGCTGACCCTGCTCAGCGGCTTCTTCAATTCTTACGGCTGGGACCTGGCGGTTCCCGAAGCCACAGTCTACTTATGGGTTCCCGCTCCTCAAGGGATGGACGGAGATACATTCACTCACTTCCTGCTGGACAAGGCGGAAGTGGTCGTCTCCCCCGGCAGCGGCTTCGGGGAGGAAGGCAAGGGGTATGTGCGAATTTGTGTGACTTACCCGACTGAAGTCGTCGAAGGTGCTATCGAAGCCATGACCAAAGCTTTTTCCGCCTACCGCATCACACCCCAACCCAGCCGGTACACCGCCTAAAAAAAACAAATCCACAGGCACACCACCCGAGTAGAGTAAGAACCTGAATCCACAGGCACACCACCCGAGTAGAGTAAGAACCTGAATCCACAGGCACACCACCTGAGTGAAAATCCAAATCCGCAGGCACAGCGCTCGAACGAAAATCCGGATCTGCCGAAAAACAAATTCCCCGTCGCCCACAGACGGGGAATTTGTTTTTACCGGGGGATATCCCTTACCGACCCAGCCCGGGCTTCGGCAGGTTTAAGTTCACGGCCTGGCTTTCCTTAGGCAAAGGATGATAGGGCACACTGGTAACCAGAATGCTCTTGCGCAATAGTAGCATCAACTTTATGAGCTGCCCGGTTTGATTATGCAGGATATTGTGCCACATCTTCTGCGGAACCAACTCGGGGATGGCGACCGTGATCGTGTCGTATTTCCCTTTCTTCTCTACCTTATCGAGATATCCCAGGAAGTCGTGCACAGTGGCCCGATAGGGTGAGTCGACAATTTCCAAAGGAATCTCCATGTGGTTTTCCGCCCAGTGCCGAAGCAATTTATTAACCCGATCCGGATCCGAGCCTACGTGCACTGCCGTCACCAGCGGCGTCAAACTGTAGGCGTACTTTAAAGCTTTCAAAACGACGACGTTCAGATCATAGACAGGAACGATAATCTTGTTGCGATATTCGGAAACCTCCACGTGAGCCCGGCGCCGCTTTACCTTGGCCACGTGCAGACGAAAATCCTCCATGACCGCCGGAGTCACTTGAATTTCCGCCATCTCCCCGCGATAAACACAGCAGATCGTCCGGAAGATCAAAAACAGTATCGGCAGGATGACGAGGACGATCCAAGCCCCTTGCGTAAACTTGGTCGTGATAAAGACCACAAACACTAAAAAGGAGAGGATCCCGCCAAAAGCAAAGACGGCAAGGTCAGAACGCCACTTCGTTCCTTCCTTCTCTCTCTGGGTATGTCTGGCCAGACCGATTCCCGTCAGGGAGAAAGAGAGCAGGACGCCGATGGCATAGAGGGGAAGCATTAAGTGAGTGTCCCCATGGAAAATGAGGATGAGAAACAGAGAAACCAGCATCAGAGTCCAGATACCCACACTGTAGACCAGACGGTCACCCAGGTTTTTGAAGTAGCGAGGGGCATAACCGTCCCGAGCCATCAGGCTGAGCAGGATCGGCAGCCCGGCAAAGGGAGTGTTGGCCGCGATGACCAGGATGGCCGCGGCACTGCCGATCAGGACAAAATAAAGGACCGTCCGGCCGAACACCAAAAGTCCCAGTTGATTGAGAATCGTATTATTGGCTGACGGAACCAAATGATAGGAGCCGGCCAAATAAACCAAACCCGACAAACCGACGGCCACCACGGCACCCAAGACCAGAAGCGTGCGGATCGCCCGTTTCTGGGAGGGTGCTTTGAAGGCAGTCACCCCGTTGCTCACCGCCTCAATGCCCGTCAGAGCGGTCGTTCCCCCGGCCACAGCCCGGGCAAAGAGAAACCAAGTCATCCCGCTGAGGGCGGGTTCCACGATTCGGGTCGTCTTCACAGGGTTCACCCCGTGAAACATAATTTCCACGACCCCGGTCCCTACCAGAAGGACCAGGACCGATATATAGAGATAAACCGGAACCGAGAACAGGCGGGCCGATTCTCTCAGACCGCGCAGGTTGATCCAGGCCATGAACAGGATAACCAAACAATCCGCAATCACTTTGTGGTCGGGGGCAGCCAGCCAAGGCAAGACCCCCGTCAGGTTATCAATGGCAGAGCTTACGCTGACGGCGACCGTCAAGACGTAATCCAGCGTCAGACTCGAAGCGGCAATGAGGCCGAAGCTCTCTCCCAAGTACGCTTTGGCAATGGTATAAGACCCACCGCCCTGCGGGTATTTTTGAATTGCTTTGCGGTAGACCATGATAATACTGGCCAGCAGCAATATGATCACGATAGAAACCTGAAGGACATAGGCGTAACCCACTGCCCCGGCCAAGAGAAGTATGTAGAGTATTTCATCGGGCGCATAGCCTTCGGAGGAGATAATGTCCGAACCGAAAATGGGGATTCCCCCCAGGACACCGACTCGGGTATGTTCCGCATAATTGGTCGCCAGGGGATGGCCGAACATAAAGGTTCTCAGCTTCAGCCAAAAGAGTCTGTTGTTATGAGCCACTATTCTGCCCCCCATTTCTGGTTCGGTTTGCCGCGAGCTCTTATATGTTAAGAGAACACAGTGATTCTACTCCTGCTTTCCGACCCTGTCTAGGGGGTTTAGAAAAAAGTTTTTTTGGCTTCGGGGCAAAGACTCAAAGACTGAAACACGACGAGACATCATGGGTTAATAGCTTCCGACTTTACCAGATTTACATAGTGCACAAAAATAAAGGGCCAACCTGAACATATCCGGATCTTTTTGCCACATCATTTCAGGGTGAAACTGAATACCCAGGACAAACGTGTGCGTCTCGCTCTGAAACCCCTCAATAATCCCGTCTTTAGCTGCGGCCACTTTACGGAAACCGGGGGCTAATTCCTTCACCGCCTGATGATGGAAACTGTTCGTAAATAAGCGGGTCCGGCCAAAGATCTCATAAAGCCGGCTATCACTCTCAAGCTCGACATAGTGGGTTCCTTCCTCTCGGGGGGCGGTCTGCACGTGCTGGTAACATCCTTCTTTCTGACTGTTAATGTCTTGGTACAGACTTCCCCCCTGGGCCACATTGAGAATCTGACAGCCGCGGCAAATGCCAATGACAGGCTTATCCAGGTCCATGGCATAACGCGCCGCCGCAAGTTCCAGACGGTCCCGGAAGGGATAAAGCTCACCAATTTTGGGGTGGAGCCCTTCTCCGTACAACTGGGGGTGGATATCCAACCCCCCGGTAAAGATCACGCCATCCACCCGCTCAATACTTTCCCGCCAGATTTCCTCTTCTTCGACTAAAGGCAGAATCAGCGGGATTCCTCCGGCTTTGGCAATCCCCGTGAAGTAGCCGTCGGCGACATAGGCTCCGTAATAAGGTGTGTCGTGGGAAATCTTGGTTGATGTGATTCCGATTAAAGGTCTCATGAAAATTATATTTAGGGCCTGGTTACTTCCAACTTGTGTCAACCGGAAAGGGCCCTACTCCTTTCTATTCCTTGCTCCTTGCTTTTGCCCTCTCGTCTCTGTCCTCTGACCTTCACGTACCTCCCCCGTCTACTGTCTCCTGCCCCCCGTCTCCCACTTCCTCCTTCCGGCCTCTGGCCTCTGACCCCTGGCCTCTGATATGGCAGGCCACATAATGACCTGGCTTTACTTCCCGGAAAACCGGAGCCTCCCTCCGGCATACCTCCCGGCAGACTTGGCAGCGGGGATGAAAGCGACAGCCCGCAGGCGGGTTCACCGGACTGGGAATATCCCCGGGCAGAATAATTCTTTCCCGGCGACAGTCGGGGTCAGGCACCGGTACGGCCGAGAGCAAGGCTTGCGTGTAGGGATGAAGCGGATGGCGGAAAAGGGTTTCCTTATCGGCCATTTCAACAATGATGCCGAGATACATCACAGCGACGCGGTCACTGACAAACTCAACCACACTGAGATCATGCGCGATAAAGAGGTAGGTAAGGCCAAACTCCTCCTGCAAGTCTTTTAATAAATTTAAAACTTGGGCCTGGATCGAAACGTCTAAAGCGGACACCGGTTCATCCCCGATAATCAGCTTCGGATTAAGGGCCAGGGCACGAGCAATCCCAATGCGCTGCCTCTGCCCGCCGCTGAACTCATGCGGGTAACGCTTGGCATGTCGGGATGCCAGGCCGACAATATCCAGGAGCCGGCTTACCTTCCGACTGCGTTCCACTGGGGAACCCACATGGAAAATCTGTAACGGCTCGGCGATAATTTCCTCAACCGTGAGGCGAGGATTGAGCGAAGCGTAAGGATCTTGGAAAATCATCTGCATCTGTTTACGGGCCTGACGCATCATCTCCGGGCCCAGCCGGCCGAGGCTGCGGCCCTCAAAAAGGATTTCTCCCGCCGTCGGCTCAAGCAGCCGGAGAATGAGCCGCGCTGTCGTGGATTTACCGCTGCCCGACTCCCCCACCAGAGCCAGCGTTTCACCGGGATTTATGAAAAAAGAAACCCCGTCCACCGCCCGGACAAAATCCCTAGCGGGCCGGAACAAGTCCTTTGTCCGCACGGGAAAGTGCTTTTTCAGCTCTCTCACGTCCAGGAGCGGAGAGGCGGTATAATCTACTGTGTCTGACTCAAATCTCCCCTTTTCTCGGCACGTTACCTTTTTTGTACCTGTGGCGGATATGGCTGGGTCTGACACAAATCTCCCCCCTTTCCCGAAGTCTCACTTTTAACCCGCCCAGACGCCGTCCACTATTGCAGCCCGGCTTTATCTGCTGTCCCGGCTTCCACTCCAGCGAGTCCGAATGTCTGCCAGCAACGAGCCAAATGCCTATCCCCAGCCTTCAGAAGCGGCGGAACTTCCCGTAGGCATTTCTCCGTTTGATACGAGCAGCGACCCGCAAAACGGCATCCCGACGGCACTTGCTTGAAAACGGGCACATTCCCGGGGATGACGCCCAGCCTCTTTTGCCCGGAAAGAAGCTTAGGAAGAGAGCCGAGCAGCCCCCGGGTATAGGGATGCCCGGGATTGGCGAAAAGCTCACGCGCATCCGCCTCTTCCATAACCTGGCCGGCATACATCACCACAACCCTGTCGCACATGTCCGCCACTACCCCCAGATCGTGGGTGATGAACATGATCGCGGTTTCTTTCTTCTCCTTGAGCTTACGCATTAGGTCTAGGATCTGGGCTTGAATAGTTACATCAAGAGCCGTGGTCGGTTCGTCGGCAATAAGGAGATCCGGTTCACAGGACATCGCCATGGCGATCATGACTCTTTGCCTCATTCCTCCTGACAATTGGTAGGGATATTCCCTCATAATACCTTCCGCCCGGGGAATACCCACGGCCTTAAGAGTTTCCAGAACCCTGCTGCGGGCTTTCTTTTTGTCCAGTGCCAGATGCAGCCGGATCCCTTCCGCAATTTGTTCTCCGATTCTCAAAGTGGGATTGAGAGATGTCATCGGCTCCTGAAAGATCATGCTCATTTCATGGCCGCGCAGACGCCGCATTTCCTTGTCCGAAAGTCTGAGCAAATCCTTACCCTTAAAAAAAACCGAACCCGCAACCACCTTTCCCCCAGTGTCTCCCAACAGACCCATAACCGACAAAGAGGTCACACTTTTTCCACAGCCAGACTCGCCCACGAGACCAAGCGTTTGGCCCTCCTCAATGCGGATATCGACCCCGTCCACCGCCCGTACCACCTCGTCATCGCTGAAGAAGTGTGTCTGTAAGCCCGTGATTTCCAAAACTGGCTTTTTCATCGCGCTCACCTCCTCCCCCTAGCCTTTGATTTTCGGATCCAAAGCATCGCGCAAACCGTCGCCGAAGAGGTTAAAGGCCAAAACAGTGAGGAAAATGGCCATTCCCGGAAAAAAGGCGACATGAGGTGCCTGTGTCAGATAGTCTCGTCCACTGCTCAGCATCGCTCCCCATTCCGGTGTGGGCGGCTGCGCCCCCAGACCAAGAAAACTCAAACTGGCCGCGGTCAGAATAGCCGTACCGATACGCATGGTGAAATATACAATCACAGTGGAAGCCGTACCGGGAAAAATGTGCTTCCAGATTAGCCTTCTATTACGGGCGCCCAGAGAACGAGCCGCTTCGACATAAACCGTACTCTTCAAAGCTAGGGTACTGCTGCGCACGATACGGGCAAAAATGGGAATACCGAAAATGGCCACCGCGATAATGACATTGTTCAGCCCCGGGCCGAGAATGGCAATGATACCAATCGCCAGCAATATTCCGGGAAAAGCGAGAAGGACATCGGAAATCCGCATGATCATAGCATCGACCCATTTGCCGTAGTAACCGCTGATTAATCCGAGAATCGTTCCGATGACAGCCCCCACCGCCACCGAGGAGAGGCCAACCCAGAGGGAAATGCGCGTTCCCGCCAGGATGCGGCTGAAAATGTCCCGGCCGAATTCATCCGTACCGCACAAGTGCTGTAACGATGGCCCGGCCAGCATGTTATTATAGTCCGGCTGGTCCATCCGATAAGGGGCAATTGAAGGCCCGATTAAGGCAATAACTAAGAGCAAAATAATGAAAGCGGCTGCCGCCATAGCCAGTTTCTGTTTGCGAAACTTCTTCCAGAACTCGGTAAACGGGGAAGAGACGGTGAGTTCAGTCTGGAAACCATCTCTAGCCACAGGCAACTCGGCCGCCGATGGCTCCACTGCCTGCCCGCCTGCTCCGGCAAGGGTCGGCGGTCCGGAACCATGGGCCGGCTTTTCGAACGATTGAGGCATATCAACCCCCCTCCCTATTCCAGACGAATCTGCGGATTCAGCAGGGCATATAAAACATCGACTACAAGATTGATGAGAATGAATTCCAAAGCGAATAGCAGCATCTCCCCCTGAATTGTGGGATAATCGCGAAACGCAACCGAATCAATCAGCAAACGGCCGAGCCCCGGCCAACTGAAAACCGTTTCTACCACTACAGAACCACCAAGGAGAAAACCAAATTGGAGGCCGGTCATAGTGACAACCGGAACGAGCGCATTGCGTAAGGCATGCTTCCAGACGATGACATTAGGGGGCAGGCCCTTAGCGCGCGCCGTCCGAGTATAATCCTCCTTGAGAACTTCCATTAGGCTGGAACGGGTAAAACGGGCAATCACTGCCGCCACCCCCGAACCCAGGGTCAGGGAAGGTAAAATGAGGCTTTGCCAGGATGCAAACCCCCCCGTCGGCAGCCAACCCAGTTGTACGGAAAAAACCTGAATCAACATAAGGCCGAGCCAAAAAGCAGGCAAACTGATGCCGGAGACGGCACTGAACATGCCGGCGTAATCCTGCCATTTATTGCGTTTTACCGCTGACAGCACCCCAATGAAAAGTCCGATCACAAAAGCCCAAGCCATGCTGGCGACGGTTAACCAGAAGGTGGCCATAAAACGGCTGCCAATCACCTTGGTCACCGGACGGCCGCTCTTAAGAGAGGTCCCCAGATTACCGTGGAGCAGTCCCTTAACATAAATTAGGTATTGTGTAACCATGGGTTTATCCAAACCCAGTTTCGCTCGTACCGCCTGGATGTCCTGATACGAAGCATCAGGACCGGCCGCCAGTCTGGCCGGATCTCCCGGAATCATGCGGACAAAAGAAAAGATCAGAACGGAAACAACAAAAAGAATGGGGATCATGCCGAGTAGTCTGCGCACAATGAATTTGAGCATTTCTTCTCCCCCTGTCCAACGCTTTATTCACAATGGCCATCACGAACCCCGACCTCTCTTCATCCCCCGAAGGGATCTCCAATATTTTCCCGCTGTTTTGCGTACAAGCGCGGCTTTAATGTCAGGTGGAAGGGGTGGCCTAGCACCCCTTCCACGCTCAGTCGGAGTGATGGCCTGTCTGCCAGGCTATCGGACAATTTGGGCGTTCTGTATATCGAGAGAGCCGTCGGGCAAGAGATAAGCGTCTTTCAAGTAATTCCTAAAACCATAGATATTGTCCCGTGTATCCAGAAAAACCCAAGGAGCATCTTGCCAAATCGCTTTTTGGATTTGGTCATAGGCCGCTTTGCGCTGTGCCGGGTCGGCAGTTTGGATCGCCTGCTGGATTTCGTTATTGACCACACTATTTTGGTAATAGGCGGTATTATAACCTTTGGGCGGAAGCATGTCTTTGCCAAGGAGGGGGCGAATACCCCAATCCGCGTCTCCGGTTGAGGGAGACCAACCACCGAAATAGAGCTGAATTTTGGCATCCTGCGGATTTTGAACACTCCAAATCTTAGTATCCATGGTTCCGGATTCCATGTTTTCAATTTTGACCTTTATACCCACTTGGGCGAGTTGTTGTTGGATAAACTGAGTGGCTTTAATGTAGGTGGAATTGTTGTTCGACCAGATGGTAGTGTCGAATCCGTTCGGGTAGCCGGCTGCTTTCAGAAGTTCTTTCGCTTTGGCCAAATCGTATTTGTAGGGCTGCTGGGGACTGAAGAATTGAACATTCTGGGCAATCTCGGAAGTCATGGGCTCAGCAAGGCCGCTGTAGACTACTTTGATAAAGGCATTCTTGTCAATGGCATAATTAAGCGCTTGACGCACTCGGGAATCGTTAAAGGGTTTTTTCATCGTGTTCATTGAAATATAGTCGACAATAATGCTCGGTTTGTGTTGCACGGTGATCCCATTAGCGCCGCTCATCGCTTGGACGTCTTCCGGGGGCACGGGGTAAATAAAGTCTGCCTCTCCGGTTTTCAGCATCGCAATACGTGAACCGTTTTCCGGTACAGACCGAAAAGTAATGCTATCCAACTTGGGATACCCTTGGCGCCAGTAATGCGGGTTCTTGACAACGGTGAGATGGTCCCCTTGTACCCATTCTTTCAGCATGTATTCACCCGTACCGACCGGATGACGGGCGATATCCTTACCATACTTTTGCAAAGCTTTAGGACTGACCATCAAAGCTGCGGGATGGGCAAAGTTGTTCAACATCGCCCCAAAGGGCTGTTTGAGAATTACCTTGACCGTATAGTTATCAACCACCACTGTCTTATCCACCATGGCGAAAAGACTGTGGCGCTTCAGGGTGCTCTTGGGGTCCGACAGGCGGTCAATGTTAACTTTTACGGCTTCCGCGTTGAAAGGCGTCCCGTCCGAAAAAATGACCCCGTGGCGTAAGTGAAAAGTGTATTCCTTGGCATCGGGACTGACCTGCCAGCTCGTGGCCAGGACCGGAACCATTTTCATCTCCCGGTCAAAACCAATCAGTCCCTCCATCATCGTCTTTTCCGCCGAAAAAGAAAGGGTATCGTTGGTATCACCGGGATCCATACTGACAAAGTTGTCTTGAACAGCCACCGTAATATTCTTGCCGTGTTTCTGGACGGCTTGCACACTCGCCGCTGTGTTGCCGGAGCTGCCGCAGCCGGACAATACCAAACTTAGACTGAACAAGGCCGCGAGTACAAGCATCATACCTTTCTTAGCCACTTGCTCTCCCCCTCTTTAATAATAATTACATGATCGCAAAGCCAAACGAAAACGAACTCATCCGATCATGAGACTCCCGCTTCCAGAAGCGGAAGCGGTACTTAGTACTTTCTTCGGTGAGGCTAGACCCAGCCTTCGGCGATAGTCATCCTCAGCCGTTGGGTCATTCTGCGTAAGCGTGCGGCTTCGGCGATAGTCTGGAGACTAACGTCACTGGAGACTATCGCCGACAAAGCTCCGATGTTCAACTTTAGTTGAACGAGTTCCTTTAGAACCGGTGAGCTTGGTTTCAGCTTTGGCTCTCAGTCTTCCGGGTAAACGCTTGGAAGATAGCACGGGTTACCGGACCGGGAATCCCCGACCCCAAGGGAGTGCCACCGATTTTCGTCACAGGCAGGACCTCGATCGTCGTGCCCGTGAGAAATACTTCCTCGGCTTGCCGAAGAAATTCGAGCGGAAGGTCCTCTTCCCGAACGGGAAATCCTTCTTGCCGCGCGATACTTAGAACCATCCGGCGCGTAACCCCGGGCAGAATATGTCCGTCCAGAGGAGGGGTGACCATCACGCCATCCTTAACCGCAAAGATATTACTGCTCGACCCTTCACTGATCCGGTTTCCCGCTCGGACAAAGACCGCTTCAAACGCTCCTGCCTCTCGGGCCTTTTGTTTGGCCAGAACATTGGGCAAGAGATTAACACTTTTGATATGACAGTGGGCCCAGCGATCATCCGGTACTGTGATGACTCCTACTCCCCCCTCCTGCTGCCCCCGTTCCGGCTGCTGAGTTTTAGTAACAGTGAGCACCAGACTCGGCTCACAACCGGCGGGAAAAGCGTGTTGACGGACACTCGCACCCCGGGTAATTTGCAAATAGACAGATGCCTCGGCATAGCCGGCCTGAGCAACCAATTCGTCAATGAGAGTCCGAAGACGTTCAGACACAAGAGGATAGTTTATCCTAACCCCGGCCAAACTGTCTGCCAACCGTTCCATATGCTCGTCCAGCGCGAAAGGCCGCCCCCGGTAGACGCGCAGCACTTCGTAAACCCCATCCCCGAACAAGTAGCCCCGGTCCAACAACGGCACCTTTGCCCGGCCAATCTCACTGATCTGCCCATTGACCCAAGCAATATCGGGCATTCTCTTCAGCTCCTTTCGAAAGTTCCCTTGACCACCGCCCGACCTTGGCGCACCAGGCAGCGACCCCGGGCGAAGACGTATTCTATCTCTAACTCTTCATTTAAAATGAGAATGTCGGCATCGGCACCCACTCTCAGAACCCCCTTGCTCGGAAAAAGCCTGAGGGAGCGTGCCGGGTTTACCGTGACTACCCTAAGGCTAGCCTCAAGTCCCAGGTTTTCACTCACCACCATATCCCTGAATTCCCGGTGCAGCGAAACAGGTTCGCCCACTGCCAGTCCCACTGTTTGGCCGTGTTCATTGAAGAGCGGCAGACTGCCGTTCCCGTCCGAACTGAGGGTCATGCTGCCGATTCCCACCCCTTTCTCCAGGCAGAAGCGTACCGCGCGGGCTGCCTTCAGCCTGCTCCCGTCTACCGCTGCCGGTTTGGCACTCGTGGTAAAATCTATCATGCCGCCGCGCCGGGCAAAAACAATCCCCTCCTCTAAAACTGCCTGGCTGCGGTTTATGTGCGTGGGCGTAAACTGGCTGACCGGTATCTCCCCCTCGTCCAAAATTTCAAACAGATGCTTTAACCCCTGGCGGCTGCCCCCTACATGCAAGTGCAAAACCCCGGCTTTGCCGCTTAGAAGCCCGCCGACCCGGCATTGGGCTGCCAGCTTCTTTAGATCCTCCTTGCCGGGCTGAGCCGAGCGATGATCGGCAATTGCTACTTCTCCACAACCGATGACTTTGTCAATGAGGATCAGATCATTGCGCACATTCTCCGTGATCGTCGGCGCCGGCACCTCGTATGCCCCGGTATAGATGTACGTTGTCACCCCTTCCTCCTCCAGAGCGCGAGCTTTGGCTAAGAGGGAGGAAACGTGCCTGGTCGTGCCGTCCGTACCCAAGCAGCCCACGACAGTCGTAATCCCCGCCTCGGTCAATTGACTCAACATCACCTCCGGTGTGCGTGTCGTATAGCCCCCTTCCCCACCCCCGCCAAGTATGTGAACATGTTGATCAACAAAACCCGGAACTACGTATTTGCCCCTGACATCGAGCACTTCTACCGCACCGTAGGCCGGCGCCGCGGCAATGTCCTCCGCCAAATTGCTTATTGTGCCGGCCGCCAAAACCACATCCCCAACACCCGCGTCTTCTGGTGTAAACCTGTGGCCGCCTTTGAGAATGGTAAATAGCGGCTGCTGCTCTTCCCTGCTTCGCTGCATATCCTCCTTACCCCTTTCCCCTGATCTGTAATGCAATACCTGTGCCAATACAGTGGCGTCCGTTCCTGCCTAATTATAGAACATTTTGCTGATTCCACTTTCACCGGCCGCTCGCTCCTTTCCCCCGCAACGCCGCTTTTGGCGGGCATTTTCGCTCCTCCCGCCTGGCAGGGGATCCATCCGGAAAAGTTTTCCTTGCTTTTTCTTCCTCGTCCTTCTAGGATCAAAGGGAGGGTGTTCTTATCCCTTTATATCCCTTTATATCCCTTTATATCCCTTTATCCCTGCGCTGTGAGGTGAAACAGAATGGCAAGTGTCACCCTGGTTGCCAAAGGAAAGGCGACCTCGGAGGCTCTGTTCAACCAACTGAACGATCTCCTGGGCACACGTTGTGAAATCCGGACGCTTTACCTCGACGCCCTGACAGAAGAGCACATAGCCGACGACCTGCTGGTCTTCTCCAGTCAGGCTTGTTATGCTCTGGCCAAACCTTATCTTGATCCCAAGTCTCCCAAGATTATCGCCCGGCGTTCCGTCAACCATCACGAAATCGGTAAGCTTCTAAACATCCCGGCGGGCAGCGACGTCCTGCTCGTCAATGACTATCTCTTCACTGCCGAGGAAACCATCTCACTGCTCAAGGCTTTAGGCATCGATCATTTAAACTATTTTCCTTACGCCCCGGAAGCCACAAGTTTTCCCCGTTTGAAAACAGCGGTAACCCCCGGCGAGATCGAACTCGTCCCCGGCTTTGTTGAAGAGATCATCGACATTCAAACCCGGGGTATGGACTTCACGACTCTCTTTGAAATCCTAAAGTTTCTGGGTCTGGCCGACGAGCGAGCCAACCTCCTCTCGGCTAAATACCTACGCGACATGATCGAGCTCATTAAAGAAACCAAGAGTATGGCTGACCAGAATAAGCTGATGAAAAGTCAGCTGGAGACGATCCTCAATACCGTACACGACGGAATTCTGGCTTGGGACGGGGACGGCCGGATTTCCGTTTTCAACAGTGTGGCCGGAGAGATTCTCGGTATATCCGGTGAGCGCGCTATCGGCCTAAGTTTGCAAGACAAAAGCCTGCCGCAAGAGATTCTTTCCCTGTGGACCAAACAGGCCCAGGCAGGCGAACACTTCACCCGCTTAAACAACAGGCATCTGATGGTCAGCCGTTCGCCTTTGGAGAGAGACGGTTTCCGGGGTCAAGTGCTTACTCTGAAGGACGTCACCGAGATAGAGCGTCTGGAGGGGGAATTGCGCCGCAAAGTGGTCGCTCAACAGCATCTCGCTCATTACTCTTTCAAAAACATATTAGGGGCAAGTGCGGCCGTGAACCAAGTGAAGGCTTTGGCGCACAGGCTTGCCCAGTCTGAATCTCCGGTCCTCATTCAGGGGGAGAGCGGCACAGGCAAAGAACTTTTCGCCCAAAGTATTCATAATGCCGGTCCCAGGCGGAAATGGCCTTTTGTCGCGGTCAATGTCGCAGCCCTACCGGAAAACCTCTGGGAAAGCGAACTCTTCGGTTATGTGGAAGGAGCTTTTACCGGGGCAAAAAAAGAAGGCGCCCCGGGGCTCTTTGAACAAGCCCATAAAGGCACCCTTTTTCTCGACGAAATCGGCGAAGCGCCGCTGAGCTTTCAGGTCAAGCTCCTCCGGGTCCTGCAGGAAAAACAAGTACGCCGCATCGGCGGATCTAAAATTATACCGGTTGACGTCCGCATTATCGCCGCCACCAATAAAGTCCTGCGCGAACTGACCATGGCGGGGCGCTTCCGGCAGGATCTTTTCTATCGCCTGAACGTCCTTCCTCTTTTCCTGCCCCCGCTGAGAGAACGACGAGAGGATGTCATGACGATTGCCAAGGACTTCTATCTCCGTTATTTTAAAGGCAAACCTCCCCTGCGGCCGAACGAATATTTCTCTCTGGTAAGCTCTCTCTTCTTCACCTATGACTGGCCCGGCAATATCCGGGAACTACACAATGTCGTCGAGTATCTCGTCAACATCAGTCCGGACTCTCCCCCTGATCTCCAGCTTCTTCCTGCCGGAGTCATCCGCAACAGCAAAAATTCGCTTCCGCCAGAGGCGCGGGACCGAAGCACAAACGCCCTGCTCAATAATGCTCTCGGTCTGATCGCCAAGGCAGCGAAAGCAGGAGAACCCATTGGACGGCGTTCGCTCGCCGCCAAATTGGGTATTACGGAGGCCAAGGCGCGCCGGCTTATTCGGGAGTTGGCCGAAGAAGATCTTGTGAACGTCAGCCGGGGGATCAAGGGACTCGAACTCACTGCCGCGGGCCTTCGGGCTTCCCTCCGTTGCGGTGAAACAATTCAATTAAGCTGGGGCGAACCAAATAACTAACCGAGCTTGTGCTCCTTAAGCTTACGGTAGATAGTTGCCCGGCTGATACCCAGCACTTCGGCTATCTTTTCCTTGCCTTGGGCCGATGATCCGAAATATTCCAGAGCCTCTGCCAGGACTTGGTGTTCTACCTCTTTCATTTTTTGGCGCAGGCGCATCCCGACGGAGAGGCTGCTGTCAACCCGCCGGGGGAACTGCCTGATTTTAAGTGGCAAACTCTCCGCGGTGATGAAAGCCGCCGTTTCCATATTGCATGCATATTCGACAGAATTCTGTAATTCCCTGATATTTCCGGGCCAGGAATATCCGCGAAGTAAGGCCAAACTGTCCGGGGCAAAACCCTTGAACTCTTTACCCAACAAGCGGTTGAAACGAGCCAGGAAATACTCTAACAAAAGCGGAATATCTTCCTTGCGTTCGCGTAAAGGCGGGAGTTGGAGAGGTATGACCTGTAAACGGTAATAAAGATCTTCGCGGAATTCCCCTTCTGCCACCATCTCGCTGAGGTCTTTGTTTGTGGCGGCAATCACCCGTACGTCCAGGTCAATACTGCGCACTCCTCCTACTCTCTCCAGCTTTCTCTCTTGGAGAACCCTCAGAAGTTTCCCCTGCAAGTACAAAGGCATCTCACCGATTTCATCGAGGAAAATGCTTCCGCCATTGGCTAGTTCAAACTTTCCCGGTTTACCCCCGTGTTTAGCCCCTGTAAACGCTCCCTCTTCATAGCCAAAAAGCTCACTCTCTAAGAGGTTGTCCGGAATCGCACAACAATTTATAGCCACAAATGCCCTGCCCGCTCGGGAACTGGCGGTATGAATTGCCTGGGCAAACAGTTCTTTACCGGTGCCGCTCTCCCCTTCAATCAGGACCGTGGACTCACCCACAGCCACTTTGTGCGCTTTTTCCTTCAACTGCTTGAGTTGAATACTCTCACCCAAAATATCAGAGAAACCCATCCTCACCTCGCCTTCGCTAATCCGGGAAGCAACCCTCTGCAGATCTGCCACAGGGCGAAAAGATTCGACCGCTCCAACTAATTTACCCTTGACCAAAACCGGAAAAGCACTGCTCAACAGCCGCAGCCGCCTTTTGCCCCAGGGATGGACAACGATCTGCTCGACAAACTCTTCATTGTACTTAAGAACCCGACAGACCAAAAATTCCGGCAGTATCTCCTGCACCCGCCGGCCCACCACGCTTTCCGCCGTCGTCTTTAGCACGCGCAGGGCCGCCGGATTGCAATTCCTCACAACCCCCGTTTGGTCAACGGCAACAATTCCGTCTTGGATAGAACTGACAATCGTCTGCATCTGATTGGATGTAATCAACAGACTGCGGACGATTTCTTCCTCTTTGCTTTTACCTGCCAATAATTCTGCCATCTTCATCAAAAACCCCTCCAAATCATTAAAATTCGTGAGGAGCCTTGTCCGCTGGTCCGCGGAAAAGCTGACCAAACTAATTAATCCGATACTGGTGCCGTCGACAACGATGGGACAGAAAACCCCCGCTGTATAAAAGCAATTTCCTTTCAGCTCACAAGCCGTACAGATTAAATGCTCTCCCGGATCGCTGATGAGAAACAGTTGGCCTGACTTAAGAACGAAGCGGTTGACAAATCCTCTCTTTTGCTTGACACCCACTTGGGAGCGCAGCCTTCCTGTCCCCGCCACCCTCAGCAGCTCACGATCAACGATCTCGACCTCCAACTTCAAGGCGGTGGCAATTGCTTCAGCCACACCTTGCACAAAGGGTTGAATACTCAACAGTTTGACCATGTCAAAATGCCACACTCCGCCATGGTCTTTCCTTAAGATGTGGAACTCTGGCCGCCACTTCGGCGCGCAACTGCTCCGCCTGCCGCTGGCAGCGACCAATCACTTCTTCTTCATTAACTCTGGAAAACTTCCCTCCCTCCAAAACAATATTGCCATCAATCATAACGATTTCTATGTTGTTGTAGGAGGAAGAGTAAACAAGGGTTGACACCGGGTTATGCATAGGTATCGCTTTCAGGGAGAGCCGCGGGTTGAAAAGAAATAAGTCCGCCTTTTTACCTATCTCCAGAGAGCCCACCTCATTTTCCATTCCCAGTGCCTTGGCTCCCTCGATCGTAGCCATCTCCAAGACCCTTTCCGCTGTGATGACCGTCGGATCATGCGTGGTCACTTTCTGCAAGAGCGCTGTGCCTTTCAAAACTTCCAACATATCCATGGTGTTATTGCTCGCCGGTCCATCCGTAGCCAAGCTCACGGTTAAACCCATCTCGAGCATTTTGCCTATAGGTGCCGCTCCGGAGGACAGATACATATTGCTCACCGGGTTATGGGACACCTTGATATCATGGTATTTCATAAAACGCAGCTCCCGTGCATCCGGGTGCACACAGTGAACCAAGAGGAGGTTAGCTCCCGCAATCCCCAAAGACTCCAAAACGGCAATATCGGACAATCCATAGATCTCCCGCGCAACCTCGCGGTCAAATTGAGATTCGGATATATGCACGGTCATGCCGGAGTCATTGTTCTGAGCCAAATACCACATCGCCCTGAGGCTATCCACTGTATTCGTCCAAACCGTGGAGGGAGCGAGCCAAATCCGTACTCTCCGATTAGATGATTGGTGAAACTTTTTGAACAACCGTTCCACATCACGTTTCACCGCAGGCAATTCTTCGCGCAAAGGCGCTGACACTCCGTACTTTCCCCCCGCGGTCATTACGCCCCTGGCCAAAATTCCCCTGATACCCAACTCCTTAAAGGCCTGGATCACGGCATCAGAAAGCTCGGGCTGAGGGTGGGCATACATAAAATCAACCAAGGTCGTTACCCCGCTGCGCACTGTCTCCATGCATCCGGCCAAGGCCGCCACATAAACATTCTCGGCCGTTAAGCGTTCGGCACAGGGGGCTGTCATTTGACTGAACCATTGTGCCACCTGGCGGTCATCACTCAAGCCTTTGAGTAACTGCTGGAACAAATGCGTATGAGTATTCACCAAACCGGGAAAGACAATCTTACCCTTGGCATCAATTTCCACATCCACGTTTGCATGTATTTTCTCGAGGGAGACAGAAGGGCCCAAGTCGGCTATCTTATTTCCTTCAACCACAAGGGCGGCGTCCGCTAGCACCTCCCGCGCCGGATTGACGGTCACGATCGTGGTATTCTTTATCAGGATTTTCATGGCACTCACCTCAATTTTCCGAGTGGGCAGCCTCCAGCACGGCTTCCTCTAAATCGGTGCAGACAAAAACCGGGCATCCCGTTTCGTGGGGGTAAGAACCTTTCCTCAACATAGTAAGCTTCATGATCTTAGGGTTGAAATAAATGCGCGTAAAACAAAGTTTTTTGTCTTGCATATTATGAAATATCTCCCGCCAGGAAACAACCGGCTCTTCTTGACCGATACCAAATATTCGGCTCAAACTCGCCCCGGCCAAGGCTGGAACGATGTTGACGACAGAGTGATTAATAACCTCGCCGGTATAGTCAAAAATAAAGGAAAACATGTTACCGATCCGGAGATTTGGCTGCACTTCTCTATTGAGAAGATTGCGGGGAATGCGCATGGTCAGCTTGATAGCGGGGTGCTTATCAGCCATCACGAACTCGTCATAAACAAGGTGGGTCCCTGGTGAAACCGCCTCCTGGGCCGAATCTTCAAAACGGTGATATGATTGGAAGAGAGAGACCTCATATCCTTCCGTGCTGAGCATGTCAATAAAATCCAATTTCAAATCAAAGCGGAATCTCGCTTTTAAGGCACTAGGGATAACAATGTTGCCTAAACCGTGTTTTTTGGCAATGATTCCTTGCGAGGTAAGTTCGGCCAACGCCTCCCGGAGCGTCGGTTTACTCACTCCCAGCGTTTTTCCCAATTGCTCTTCCGCAGGCAAAACATTGTCCGGCCAAACCCCCCCTTTTATCAGTTCCACCAATCTTTCCGCTACCTTTGTGTAAAGCGGTGCATTCTGTACAGGCAACATTTAGTCCTACAACTCCCTCAATGCTCACGCACTTCATTTTTTACAGCCAAAGCCACTGCCCGGCCGATGGCGCGTACGGATTCCACGCCGATATGGTCTTCTTTTACCCCTTCCGCCCTCCGGTCTTTGGACCAGACGGCGGCACCGTTATAGGCCTGCGCTCCGGCACTGACTACTTTAATACCTAAGGAGAGATAATAGTTATTCAGTGCATTTAACACTAACTCCTGCCCGCCGTGCCGTGTTCCCCCCACAGCGATCGCACCGCCGAATTTTCGGGCATAAAAGTCCGGGTTCTTTTCCAGTATAAGCCAGTTAGCCCGCATCCGGTTAAAGAAACCCTGAAGTTGGGCACTAATGTTCATGTCGTATACCGGTGAGCCGATGATATAGCCGTCAAACTCAAGGAATTTTGTTGCCCAGCCGCTTAAATCGTCCTGTGAGCGCACGCACTCCAGGCTATTGGCCTTCAGACACCGGTCACAATGAATACAAAGGCTGAATTGTTTGCCGGCTAAGGCAAAGAACTCCACCTCGATCCCGTGCCGGCGCACCTCCGCCAGGGCTTCTTCCACGCAGTAGTACGTCGCCGCTTTGCGCGGGCTGCCGCTAATCCCCAATATCCGGGCCATGGTTAACGAACCCCCATCTTTTCTTCCACGGTTTTAAACGCGCGGCGCAAAATCGCCAAAGCCTGATCAATCTGCTCGTCCGTAATGGTGAGCGCCGGCCCCACCCTCAGCACATTGGTAAATGGCCCTGACTTACCTACTATCAGGCCATTCTCTTTGCATTCGTTGATAATCGCCAGAGTTTCCTCCGTCGCCGGTTCTTTGGACCCCGGCTCCCGCACAAGCTCCATAGCCAGGAACAATCCTCTTCCTCTGACTTCCCCTACCCAGCGACTCTCGCGGGCAATTTCCTCCAGACCCTGCCGAAATCGTTCCCCTGCTCTTTCGGCTTTTTCCGCTAAACGGTGTTCGATGAGATAGTCGATGGTGGCTAAGGCCGTGGCACTGCTGAGAGGATTGCCGCCAAAAGTGCTGAAAGTCGGGTAGTCAATGCTTTCACCGATTCCGTCTTTGGCAATGTAAGCAGCCAAGGGCAATCCGTTGGCCAGGCCTTTTCCCAGGCAAAGAATGTCCGCGGAGACACCGCTCTCACTCGTAGCAAACATGCGGCCGGTTCGACCCAACCCTGACTGGACTTCATCTATGATAAGTAAACCGCCGTAATAGTGGGCAATGTGCTCAAGGACCTCCAAGTAACCGGGCGGGGGAGTGATCACACCGCCTACACCTTGAATCGGTTCTACCAAAATAGCGGCAATCTGTTTCTCCGGCGACTGCCGGATTAATTCTTCCACAGCATGGGCACATTTTAGTCCGCACTCGGGGTATTTAGCCTGGAAAGGGCAGCGATAGCAATAGCCGTTGTAACCGAAGCGGATATTAAGCACTTCACTGCCCGGTTCTTCGTCACTATAAATACTGATGTTTGTACAGGAACTGGCCAGCTGTGTCCGGCCGTGATAAGCCATCTTTACAGGAATAATCGTTTTGCTGCCCGTATATTTACGGGCCAGCAAGATGGCACCGTCAACCGCTTCACTGCCGGAATTGACAAAGAAACTGCGCACAAGCCCTTCCGGAGTGATTTCCGCCAATTTCTCCGCCAAGTCAAGCATGGGTCTGGTCAAAAAGAAGGTAGAGGTGTGTTGGAGTTTATCCAACTGTTCTCTGGCCGCGGCGTTGATTTCAGGGTTGCAATGGCCGCAATTGGTCACCAAAATCCCGCTGAAACAGTCGAGATATTCCCGACCCTCAATGTCATAAAGGTACTCCATCGAGCCTCTTTCCACAATCAGGGGCTTCCGGTAGAGTTGGTGCCGGGCCTGGGCCATGAGGTACTTGTCTCTCTTTGCCAAATATTGTTCTGTCGCATTCATGTCTTTGTCCTCCTCTTCCTAAGTTGTTTCTTTGTTGGTCAACCCTCCGAACAAGGTACCAGTTCGCCCAGTTTTGTCGCCCCGAGCGGCGGACGCTCTTTCGGCAACCGGTCCAAGAGATCGGCCCCCAGTTCCAAAGGATCTCCCCCCAATTCCTCCTTTACCACTTGACAGAGTAATTTCTGGCAGGTCCTGCCTTGGCATAGCCCCATACCTGCCCGGGAAAACTTTCTGATTTCGTCTATATCCCACAGTCCCTCCCTGATCACCTGCCCGATCTCGGCCCGGGTAACCTCTTCGCAACGGCAAATAACAACATCTTTGACAAGATCTTTTTCAACCATCTTTCATAATCACTCCTCTCCAAATCTTGCCGGCCGAAATTCCCCCAGGTCATACGGCATGTTCGCGTCACAAGCCCAATCCGCCGCTAATTCGGCTACAATAGGCGTCAACACGATAGTACTCTTAAAACCGGTAGCCAGAAAAATATTCTCAAAATGGGGAAGGGGACCGAGCAAGGGCTGATGGTCCGGCGTAAACGCTACCGGACTCACCCAGGTGCGCAACACACGGACAGCCCGCAGTGTCGGAAACCACCTCAGCACCTGCCCGGCCATGAGACCCATGCCATTCCATGAAACCGTATCCCGGTATGCGGAATTGTAGTCTGTCTTCTGACCGATGAGCAAATTGCCGCCTTGCATTTGCCTGACATCCAGTTCAAGGCAGCTGGTTTCTTCTAGCCCACTTTGCTTACCGGCAAGCAAGTCTGCACCTAAGGCTTTCTCAAGATCGATCCGATCCGAAGTGAAAAGTCCCGTACAGCAGCTGAGTAAAGAAGGCAGCGCTTCTGTCACCATCGCTTCTCCCTGAATGAAAGCCATAGGGAGCTCCACTGGCAAGGGGGAAAGGAGTTTTGCACTCCAGGCACCCGCCGCCACTATTACCTTGCGCGCTTTAAACTCTCCCCTCTCAGTTTGCACGGCGACCTGTGCATTGCCGTAATCGGAAAAACCCCGAACTTCTGTTTTGGGAAACCACGTTACACCTTGGCGCCGTGCGGCCCGATAATAGGCAAACAATAACTGAAGGGGGTTGACCACCGCCTGCAAACTGTGGAATACGGCCAGGGCGTCCTTCGTGTCCAGATAAGGCTCGTAACGCCTACTTTCTTCCGGAGTCAAGAGCCTGAAATGCAGGGGTTTAGACAGGGGACCGTTTAGCATCTCTTCCGCTTCGGCCAGTTCGGTTTCGCTGATGAGCGCCTGCAAAAACGTTTTTTGTTCAAATTCAAAGTCATATCCCAAGCGAGCAGACAGCGTCGATAGGAGACGGAAACCCTCCAGCGTCAGGTCTCGACTAAGTCCCGGCTCAGCGTCAGATGCCAGCACTAAACCGCAGTTAGCGGCAGAGGCACCCTGCCCCAGGCCGCCCTTATCCAGCAAAGCGACACGCAAATTCCGCCGGCTCAGTTCATAGGCCACGGCCAGGCCGACCATACCGGCACCGACAACGACCACATCCCACGTTTCCTTCACCCATTTTCCCCCCTGGCCATACCCCGGATATATGGGGCCAACTCCGGCCCGGCTGCCACTGTTACCACCGAAGTGGCACTGTAGGCTTTTAGGCTTTTCACTTTTTCTACTTGGACCCGTCCCAGTTTCCGCCCATCCCCGGCCACGGCCATAACCCAATCCCCACGATGGACAAGCGGCCATCCCTCATAGGCAAACGACAATTTCGCTTTCTCACCCCCGCGATCATACTCCAGCAAATAACACGCCATGCCCGGGCAGACTGCCACACAGTTACCGCAGCCACTGCATAAGGCATGATCCACCTGAGGCCTATTCGTTATGGGCCGACCGATTTTGATCGCTCCTCGGGGGCAATTTTTCTCACAGGGGTTGCAGGGGATCTCCTGGGGGCACTCCATGATCACACGCCTGACCGGAGATGAGAAAAGGGACAGAGACGGCGAGAACTCTTCCCGGACGGGCCTTACGGGCTGACGCAGTTCTGCCAGCGTCTCTCGGATCCCGCGTGATTTCTCTTGCTCTTCTTTCTCTGAAATCAGTCCCAAATAACGGCTGGCGCAAATGCCTGCCATTTTTCCTTCTTCCATGGCAATTGAGGCCTCTGCCACACCAGAGGCATCCCCGGCAGCAAACAATCCCGGAATGCCGCTGACCGTCTCTCCTCCGGCAGGAACAAAACCGCCTTTCCCGCCCTCAAAGACTAGATGTCCGCCGAGTAAGGAGACCAAGCGGACGGACGGTGTCATCCCCACAGCCAGACAAACCGTATCCACCGCTATCTCGACCGGTTGCCGGGGAGAGCGAAGGTCCTTCACCAGAGCCGACCTCACTCTTTCCTCTCCCCGTACCCCAAGGATCGTGTGTCCGGTCAAAAGGGGAACGCCCGCTTTAGCCAGTTTGGCAGCGTGAACCCAATATCCCCCCACATCCGGCTTACTGTCGACCACCGCGGCCACGGAAATCCCAGCCAGCAGAAGTTGATAGGAAACAATGAGTCCCACATTCCCGGCGCCGATCATCAAGACCCTGTGCCCGGGTACTACGCGCTGCAGATTAACCAGCGTCTGAATTGCACCGGCAGTCATCACTCCCGGCAAGGTCCAGCCGGGGAAAGCCAAGGCATTTTCGCTTGCACCAGTGGCCAGGATCAAACTGCGAGCGTCCAGATACTCTGTTCCCCCCTCCGTCGCCATGGCCAAGCGAAACGGACCCCGGCCATAGACTCCGTAGACACGCCGATTCAAGCTAAACCTGCAACCTGCTGCTTCGGCCTGGTGATAAAGGCCGGAGGCTATCGCCATTCCCCTTTGTCCGGCATGATGTTGGGCGGAGCCAAAAAACTTATGAATTTGTTTGACTAACTGGCCTCCGGGACGCAAGTTTTCATCTATGACCGAGACGACAGCACCGGCTCCGCTCGCGCTGATACCCGCCCATAAACCGGCCGGACCGGCTCCGACAATCGCTACGTCAACCTTGGCCGTTCTGTCACCCAATTCTGCCTCCCTCCTCGGCGGCTCCCCTCAGTAAAACTCCCACTTCTACAAGAGGGAGCCGGTCGCCCGTACCCAAACATCGGACTCTCTCTTCTACCCCTAGAACTGATCGTCCCCCGCTTTCCACTGACTTTCTTCACTGCAGACTTTCATTCCATTCTCCACCGGAGTAATACACGTACGCACATTGGGCTCTCCATTAACCGTCATGATACAGTCTGAACATTGCCCTATGGCACAGAAGATGCCCCGTGGTTCCCGGCGTTTCTTTGTGTAACGCAAGACGCTAATCCCTGCCGCCAGGAGAGCTGCGGCAATCGTGTCTCCTTCTTGGGCTAGGATCGGACGTCCGTTATAAAAAATCGTCACTCCCGCCCGGGGCTTCCACTCACCCAGGATAGGGTGATGAACTATCCGGTTCCCTTCGTGTTGAAGCATTCTTTTCTCACCCTCAGTAAAGAAAACTCGGTTGGCGCTAAAGACCGTGAAGCTGTACGGTCTGACTGGACAAGAAACCGGCGGTGGCGCTGTCTCCTAAGTGAGAAGGCGAAAGAAGTTCGCTAGAATTGTCCTGCCGGCGGAATGTTCGGCATCAAACCGTTCTGGGTGAAACTGGACGCCATAAACCTCTTTCCCTTTCAGTTTAACCGCCTGGATCCGACATTTTTGACTCTGCATCAGAACCTCAAAACCCGGCGGCAATTCGGCGATTTCGCAGTTGTGGTACTGAAAGACGGGAAACTCCTCCGGCAGGCCATCGGTCAGCCGACTTTGTTTGATAACCCCAACGGACGTAAAACCCTTTTCCTCATTACCGTAATAGCAGCGGCGGACCGAACCGCCATAAGCCAAGGCTAAATGCTGGTGCCCGCCGCAAATGCCGAGAAAAGGCACCCTGAGAGCACAGGTCAATTCAAACTCCGATCCGAAAATGTCCAAGTCAAAACTCTCGTAGGAATCGCGGTAACCCCCGGAAATGACGGCCTGCAGCGAGGGTAGAGCAGCCGTGACATCCCCGCCGAGTTCGCTAAAGTGAAGCACCTTATACTCAATTCCCGCCAGTTCCCGGCAGGTCTCGCCCAGGGCCTGCATTTCCCTCAGGCCCAGATCGGCATTGGTCACATAGTTGTTAATAATCAGGAGCATTTACACCCCGCCCTTCTCAGTCATTGCAGCGAAAATTCGGCTCAAGGCAACAACCCAAGACTTAACGCCGCTGCCGTTACCGGTTATCACCTTCCTCTTGGCGCCCACCGCTTGCCCGATTCTACTTAACCAGACCGGCAGACTTCAAAAATCCTTTGGCTACCACTTCGGGACTTTTTTGCTGGACATCCACTTGGTAATTCAGATCCATCATCACATCGTTTGGCAGTTTTCCGGCCAGTTCGTTAAGAACACTCTTGATGTGCGGATCTTTCTTCAGCAGATCGGCTCGAACCACGGTAGCCGCATAATAGGGCGGAAAGAAGTTTTTGTTATCTTTGAGCACAGTGAGATTGTACTTTTTCAGCAGTCCGTCTGTGGAAAAACAGACGGTCGCATCAATACTGCCGGAATTAATCGCCTGATAGGCCACGGCCGTTTCCAGGTGTTTGATGTTGGCCGGAGCAATATTTAAGCCGTAAACTTTCTGCAATCCCTTATAGCCGTCTTCCCGGCCTTCAAATTCCGGATACATGGCCATACGCACGTTCTTCTGTTTGGCCAAGTCGGAAATGGTCGTTATCCCTTTTTCCGCTTCCTTTTTGCTCACAGCGATCGCGTAAGTGTTATCAAAACCATAAGGCTTAAGCCAATCGAGATTCCATTTCTCTTGGTAGGCTTTTTTGACTGTCTCGTAAACCTTCGCCGGATCGTTTTGCGGAGGGTCTTTTAAAATATCCACCAAACCGGTGCCCGTGTACTCCGGATAGAGGTCAATCTTGCCGCTGACCAAGGCCTGATGAGCTATGTTGGTTCCCCCTAAACCGAAATACGTTTTCACCTTGTAGCCATTAGCCTCCAGCAACTGGGCTAAAATTTGACCCAAAATCATTTGCTCCGTAAATTGCTTTGAACCGATCTTAATCGTCATGTTCTTGGCTGGAGTTGCCGACGCTCCGCTTTGCCCCTGACCATTGCCGTTGGCGTTACTTGGCGCCGAACCGCAACCGCCGGCAGCTAAACTCAAGCTGAGCACAAGGACGCTCAATAATGCCGGCATCCTAAACTTCATTTTGAACCCCCCATTTCTTTTTTCCGCTTCGTTCTGCCTAAACTCCCTCCCCGAACTTTCCTACCCTCGCATATTTTTTATCTCTGCCACCTGAACCTTGCTTTGCCCATCATTCTCTAAACCCCGCTTTGCCAACCAACACCCTAATCCGCAGCGACCACCTCCCTCACGTACCAAAAAACCTGACCCGTAATGCGCGCTCCGCTCTGCCGAGGAGCACATCGAGCATTATTGCCAACAGGGAACTGGGCACAGCCCCCATCAACAACACTTTGACATCATTAAGCGACAAACCGTAGCGGATAAAATAACCCAGGCCGCCGGCGCCAATATAGGAAGCCAAGACGGAAATGCCGACACAGATAACCGCACTCGTTTTAATACCCGCCATAATCACGGGAATGGCCAGGGGAAACTCCACTTTGTAAATGCACTGCCATCCCGTCATACCCATGCCGACCGAGGTCTCGATAATCCCGGTCTTGATATTCTTCAATCCGACAAAGGTATTGCGAAAGATCGGCATAATACACACGATCAACATCGCCAGAATCGCGGGTTTAAAGCCCACACCCAAAAAAGGCACACTCAAAACCAGGACGGCAAAAGCCGGAGTCGTCTGAATAATATTCGTGAGGATGAGTATGGGTTTTTCCAAGGGTTTCACTTTGTAAGAGATGAGTCCCAACAAAACACCGACAATAATAGCTAAGAGTAAGGTAACCGTAACCTGTTCAACCGTCTGCCAAGTACACAACTCCAGCTGTGCATAGCCCATTTTACCTCCCCCTCAACTGCCCCATTTTCTTTGCACAAGCACTTCAACTCCGTACAGCAGCCAATCCGCCGCATTGGCCAGGATCATGGTGGGAATGGCACCCGCCAAAATCTGAAAGGTACTTAAGCTTGATATGCCGCCAAATATGAGCAAACCCAAGCCACCCGCCCCGATGGTCGCCGCAATTGTCGCCGTCGCCACGGTAATCACCGCGGCTGTGCGAATACCCGCCATGATAACCGGAAAAGCCAAAGGCAATTGCACCCGGAAGAGCACCTGGGCGGGCGACATGCCCATGCCCACTGCGGATTCCAGCACCGCACTTTCCACGCCCTTAATGCCCACATACGTATTGCGCACAAGCACGATCTGATTATACAGAACCAAAGCTACAATGGCCGGAAACTTACCGATACCCAGAATGGGAATCATTAAGGCAAAAAGGGCTAGACTGGGAATGGTGTAAATCACATTGGCCACATTGATAACCGGCCAGGCCAGTTTCTCGTATTTGCTGATCAGGACCCCGATTAGAACACCGACAATAATGGAAAAGAATACTGCTTTGACCGTGATGTTCACATGCTGAACGAACAAGTGAACGATAGTATCCCGGTTCTCGCGCACATATTCGGCGAACGTCATTCTGGTCACCGCCTATTGTCCCGTAATGCGATAAATACTTTCAAAAGTTACCTGAAGGTTTTCCTCCGAGGTTCCCCGAACAAAGAGACAATTGATGCCCCGCTCAAGCATCACACCCAAAGCCCGGCTCAACGGTTCCCCGGCATCAATCCCGTGTTGTGGTCTCGGCCCGTCGAATAGGACGGGAACGGCTGCGTCTTCGACTTTCATGGCCCGCAACTTATTGTAGACATCGTGCATGCGGAAGAAGTTCCGGACAAAGTCATTTTTGGGATTTTTGAAAATCTCCTGGATTGAACCTGCCTGTACGATTCGACCCGCATCCATGATCACGATCTTGTCGGCAAATTTTACGGCTTCCTCCATATCGTGTGTGACAAAAACAATGGTTTTCTTGACTCTCCTGATCAGCCGGACCAATTCATCTTGAAGTTGAATCCTGGTGATCGGATCCAATGCTCCAAAAGGCTCATCCATAAGAATGATTTCCGGGTCGGCGGCCAAGGCCCTAGCCACTCCCACCCTCTGTTTCTGCCCCCCGCTCAGCTGCGACGGCTTTTTCTTCTTGTAAAGAGCGGGGTCAAGACCTATTAAGCTCAAAAGCTCCTCAACCCGCTCTTCTCTCTTTCTGACCGGCCAACCCTTGAGTTCGGGAACCAGGGCAATGTTTTGGGCCACCGTCATGTGCGGTAAAAGCCCGATCTCCTGAATGACGTAACCGATATTCCGGCGCAATTCTATGGCATTGATTTGGGAGATATTTGTCCCGTCGATAAGAATCTCTCCGCTGGTAGGTTGCACCAGTTTGTTGATCATCTTCATGGTAGTTGTTTTGCCGCAACCCGATGTCCCGATTAAGACAACAAATTCATGGCGGGCCACATGCAGACAGATATCATCCAATGTACGGATACCTTTGACAAACTCTTTACAAACGCTGCGCAATTCAATCATTCACCTATGTCACCACACTTTCCCTATGATCTCACCAGACTCGCTTCCCCCCAATAGAGATGCAGTGCATTGAAAGATGGAGTGCATTTGTTGAGCAGGTCAGCAGATGAGTTTGGGCGCAGACGCCACCCTTTTCGCGCCCTTTCTACGCCTGTCTCATTCTTCGGCGCTGCTGCGTTGGGGGCTATTCTCGCATTCTCGCATGGGGCCGCGTTCGGGGCTATTATTTCAAGATACCATGCCTAGGTAGCTGCTGTCTCATGGTTCCATGTCTAGGCGGACACGAGAACCTATTCAGTATTGTCTAAATAATTTATATTATACAACAGCTTATCCTTTTCCTGCTTTTTTCAATAACGGGAACGTATATTTTTTAGTCCCCCCTTCAGGGGCAAAACATCGATATTCCTGCCGATCGCATTAACCACCGCATTGACAATGGCGGGAGCCACCGGAACCGTGGCACATTCTCCGATACTTTTGGCCCCAAATGCCCCCAATTCCTCCCCGCGTTCCACGAGGCGCACGGTCAGTTCAGGCATGTCCGCGGCTTTCGCCATCCGGTAACGTTTGAGCGAAGGATTTGTCACCCGACCCGAGGCGTTGAGCTTGAGGTCTTCCCAGAGGGCATAACCCAACCCCATTTGAACCCCTCCCTCGATCTGCCCTTCGACTAACAAAGGATTTAGGGCTTTGCCCACGTCATGAACAGCCACTAGGCGCAGAACTTTAACCTGCTCGTTCATGGTATCGACTTCGACTTCTGCAAAGTCAGCCCCATAAGAGACAGCATTAAAAGCGGCTTTGTGGGTATGGGTGGCCATCAATTCCCGGCCGTCTTCTTGCTGAATCCGCCACACCACATCCTTGAGCAGCAGCACTTCTCCCCGGGTAGAGATGATTTTATGGTCCGCTAAGCGAAGTTCGTCTTTTGCGGCTTTCAGCACTTCGGCTGCCTTATCCTTGATCTGATCCGCGATTTTTTCCGCACAGAGTTTGGCGGCTTGCCCAGCCACCCAAGTCACCCGGCTGGCATAAGTACCGACATCCCAGGGCGTCAGTTCAGTATCGGCGCTCACCAGGGTCCAATCTGCCAAATCCATACCCAAGATTTGACAGGCAATTTGTGCCAGAACAGTGTCTGAGCCTTGGCCCAGATCCTGAGCTCCCGTGCCTAGGATTCCGGTTCCGTCCTCATTCAGTTTAATAGTCACCGTGCTGACGTCGGCATGGACCGGATAGACGCCGCTTCCGTGCAAGCCCACCGCCATCCCAATACCGCGTTTTATGTGGGGAGGCAGCACCGGGCTCTGCCAATCAGCCCAACCAAATACTTCCGCCCCTTCCTCCAGACAGGGCAGGGGATAACAACCTCCCAAACTCTCGCCGTTTTTCGGGTTAATGTCGCCGGGCTGTACTAGATTTCGCCGGCGAAACTCCACCGGATCAAGGTGCAAAGCCTTGGCCACCCGGTCTAAATGGATTTCACGGGCCAGGACAAGCTGGGGTGAACCATACCCTCTCATCGCGCCCGCCACCGGTGTATTGGTTAGGACCGGATACCCCAAATAAGTTAGATTGGGAATCCGATACTGTTTAAATGCTTTGTCCCCCATGGCACTCAGCACATTAATGGCACTGGAGGTATAGGCACCGGTGTTGGCAATCACCTTGATTTCTTGCGCCAGGATCCGGCCATCCTTTTGTACTCCGGTCTTAATTTCCACTACAGCCGCATGGCGGGTACGTGTGGAAACCATGGTTTCCCTCCGGGTCAACTCAATTTTCACCGGTCGAGAACACATTTGCGAGAGAACGGCGGCCACCGGTTCGATGGTCATTTCCAGCTTGCCGCCAAAAGCGCCCCCGCTCGGAGGTTTAATCACCCGAACCTTGTGCAAAGGTAAAGAAAAAATGTGAGCCAACAAAACCCGATAAGCAAAAATGTTTTGGGTCGTACTCCAGACAGTGAGTTTACCGTCGGGATCAAACTGAGCGACACAGGCATGGAGTTCCAAAGCCAAATGGTGTGGCCTGGGGGTGTGGATCCTGTCTTCAAACACATAAGCGCTGGCAGCCATACCTAATGCCACCCGGCCGGCCTCTACCTTTATCTCCCGGACGAGGTTCCCGCCGGCCTGAAGCCGTGGCGCTTCTGGTCTCAGGGCTTCTTCGGCATCAAAAACAGCCGGTAGGACTTCATAATCGACTTTGATGAGAGAAAGCGCTTGAGCGGCCACCTCCGGCGTCAGGGCGGCCGCCGCCGCTACGCGGTCGCCGACATAACGGACTACCGGGGGAAATATTCGTTCATCCGCGGGAAGACCGTGCCGCTCATAACGCAAAGCGCTATTATAGAGGACCGACGGGGTATTGAGACAAGTAGCAACCGCCAGGACTCCCGGCAGAGCCTCAGCCGCCCGCGTATCAATCGAGCGGATGCGTGCATGGGCCTGCGGGCTATAGAGAATTTTGCCGTAAACCAAATCCGGGAAACGAAGATCACTTAAGTATTTCGTCCTACCGGTAACTTTAGCTCGGGCGTTCAGGTTAGGTAATCGGGCACCCACTCCTTGCCAGCGCGATTTTTCCGTTTCCGGCTGCCTACCCGGCGGCGTGTTCCTCTCTAGGCTCACTTTGATTCGCTCGTTTTCCGAGGCGGCTGCCTGAACCGCTTCAATAATTTTCTTGTATCCTGTACAACGGCACAAATTATTGTCTAGAGCCTCAACAATTTCTTTTTCCGTCGGCAACGGGTTTTTCCGCAAAAGGGCCACACTTTGGATCACCATTCCAGGAGTACAAAACCCGCACTGAATGGCACCCTTCTCGACAAAAGCCTTCTGCACCGGATGCAAATTATCCCCCACGGCCAACCCCTCAATCGTGAGGACCGTTTTCCCGCTTAAATTCTTTACTAAGAGTGTACAGGAATTAACCGCTTCTCCATCGAGGAGAACTTTGCAGGCCCCGCAGTCTCCGCTCCGGCAGCCGCATTTGGTCCCCGTCAAGTTTAGACGTTCGCGCAGGAAATCGAGAAGGGTCTCCTTGGCCCCCACTTCTCCCTCCCACCTCTTACCGTTAACGGTTATAACCATACCTGCCACCACATCATCCTC
This sequence comes from Acididesulfobacillus acetoxydans, assembly GCF_902729405.1. Taxonomy (GTDB): domain Bacteria; phylum Bacillota; class Desulfitobacteriia; order Desulfitobacteriales; family Desulfitobacteriaceae; genus Acididesulfobacillus; species Acididesulfobacillus acetoxydans. Next base: position 1,847,781 of record NZ_LR746496.1, on the reverse strand, counting down.
TTTCTTTAACCGGCGGCGGAAAAAACCTTTCCCAGGGCAAACGTCAACCGCCGCCCAAACGTTGCGCAGCCTCTTTGACTGCCTCCACGATCTGCACATAACCTGTACAACGACAGAGGTTACCGGAGATGGCCTCTTTGATTTCCTCAACGCCGGGAGCAGGATTTTCCTTTAACAAAGCCTTGGCACTCATCAGCATCCCCGGTGTGCAAAAGCCGCATTGCAAGGCATGGTTGTCCAGAAACGACTCTTGCAACGGGTCTAAATGATCGCCCGCAGCCAAACCTTCCACAGTCTCTACCACACCACCGTCCGCCGACAAAGCCAATACCAAACAAGAGTTGACAGCTTTCCCATCCAAAATCACTGTGCAAGCACCGCATTCCCCGATACCACAGCCCTCCTTGCTACCGGTTAGGCCTAACTCATCCCGCAAAACATCCAAAAGACGCAGATTCTCTTCAATCTCCTGTTCTATAGCCCGTCCGTTCACCGTTAAGCACAATCTTTTCTTAGCCATGGCTTACACCCTTTCCCGCAATTCCTCAAGCATCTCTTTAACCAGTTCCTTCAATACCGGCAGTTTGTAGTCGAAGGAGGGCCGCTTCCCGCTTTGGGCAAGTATCTCTTTCGCGGCGAGTTCTGCCGCCGCCCGACAGATTTCTGCACTCAAGCGACAACCGGTTAAGAATTGCTCCACCTTTGTCAGGCGTTGGGGATACGGTAACACAGCCCCGGGGGCCACATGCACCCAATCGATCACGCCGTCTTCGGCATGGCCGGCTATGGCTAAACTCAGCCTGGCAATAGCCAGCGCTTGGCGCCGCGCCACCTTGACAAACCGAGCTTGCGTCTTCGCCCGGGGGTAAGGCAGAAGAAAGCCCAGCAAGAGCTCATTGAGGGGATTTTGTCCCGTCGTTTTTTCTTCCAAATAATTCTCCAGCTGGACTTCCCTTGTTCCCCGCGTGGACAGCAGCGATACCCGGGCTTCCAGACAGAGTAAAGCAGGAATACTGTCCGCTGCGGGAGAGGCGTTGGCCACATTGCCGGCCAGCGTAGCTAAATTTCTGATCTGTTTGCCGCCCACCTGTCGGCTTGCCTCAACCAGCAAGCTCCAGGCGGAGCTCACCTCTGCTGACTGGACAATAGCGGTGAAAGTCGTCCCGCCGCCGAGCCACAGGCCATGCTCCGTTCTCTTGATTCCCTGCAGCTCTGGACGCCGGCGGACATCAATAAGAACGGAAACGTCTTGAAGACGTCCTTCGCGCAAGGCGGGCACAAGGTCCGTCCCGCCCGCTACTACCCGGCAATGTCCGGCATGTTCACTCATGAGAGCCAAGGTTTCCGCTAAAGAAGTCGGCCGCAAGAAAGCAAAGGACTGCATATTTCTCACCCCCGTTCCCTCTTCAAAAGGCTTTCGCTTAGGGCCGGAAGGGTGCGAAGGCGATATCCCGCAGCCGCAAGGGCGTTGGCCACCGCCGCCGGCACCGCTTCCACCGTGGCCTCGCCTAAGCTCTTGGCACCAGCCGCCCCAGAATTACCATCCGAAGGCAGAAACTCAAACACAGCTTCCGGTATATCGGCCGCCGTGGGAATTAAGTAACGGTCAAAATTCGTGCTGGTCACCAATCCGCGCTCAAAATTAAGCCCTTCCATAAGAGCCATACCTACACCCATGGCCATCCCACCGTAAACCTGGCCGCTCGCCGCTCCGGCGTGTACTACCCTGCCGGCATCATGCACGGAGACTAACTTTGTCACCGTAGCTTTCCCTGTCAGGCGATCGACGCTCACCTCCGCCACCACACAGCTGTAGGTGTAGCTAGGGAAGGCCTCACCCTGGCCGGTCTCCCGCTCCCAACGGAGGGGACCCGGCTGAAACCACTCCGTTACACTGAGAGAATGTCCGCTCCAAAAGGCTGCGGAAGCAACCTCGGCAAAGGACAGTTTCTGGCTGGGATCCTCCCGCCGGAAGACGCAGTCATTTGCCATGGCCAGTTCACCCGCAGAGCATTCCAGTTTTTGGGCAGCCACGTGTAAAAGAATTTGCTTAATCCGGGCCACCGCTTGGAGAATCGGTTTTCCCCCACTGTAGGTACCCCGGGAAGCCACCGTCATCCCACCCTCAGGCACAAGGCTGGTATCCACCGGTTTACTCACGATCCGTGCCGGGGACACTCCAAGTTCCCGCGCCACCAATTGGGCGTGAGCTGTCTGCAAACCTTGCCCCATGTCGGTTAAACTGGAGCGGACGACGATGCTGCCGTCTTCCTGGACAGAGAGAATGGCCCCGGTTGCGTCGGGAGCCTCCGCCCCCAGCCCGCAGCCGCGAAAGCAGGTGGCAAAACCAATACCGCCTACTTGCCTCGTGTCCGGATCTTGCCTGCGGTACGCCTCCTTTTTCCTTTCATAATCGGCTAAATCCAAAGCACGGAGCGTAACTTTCTCAGCATTGACCGGCTCATGCAAAATTTGACCGGTAATCGTCTCATCCCCTTCTCGTAAAAAGTTTAGGCGGCGCAGGGCCAAAGGCTCGAGCCCCAGCGCTGCCGCCAGTTCATCCATGAGAGACTCCTGGGCAAAGATGATCTGAGGCGAAGAATAACCTCGCATAGCTCCGCCAAAAACGTGGTTGGTGTGCACGGCGTACACATCAATTTCGACATTAGGAATGTGATAGACTCCGGCGGCATGTACACAGGCTCGCCAGTTCATAAACTGTGCCTGAAAATTGTAAGCTCCTCCTTCATCCACCAATTCCGCTTGTAAGGCCATTAGGCGGCCGTCTCTTTTCGCCCCGACTTTATAGCGAAAACGAAAGGGATGGCGCTTAGAACTTTCGATCACCGACTCCTCCCGGCTATAAGTCATCTTCACCGGCCGTCCCGTAGCCAGACAGAGGACAGACGCCCTCCCGGCCAAGAGTCCCACGGATTCCTCCTTGCCACCGAAGGAGCCGCCTACTGCTTGCTGCACCACCCGTACCTTGTTGAGCGGATAACCTGTGGCCGCGGCCACCGCCCGGCGCGTATTAAAAGGATTCTGAGTAGAACCGTAGATAATCAGGGAACCATCCCAGTCGGTCATCACCACTACTGCTTCGGGTTCTATATAGGCATGTTCGACATGGGAGGTGCGGTACTCACGCTCCAAAACAAGATCGCTTTGCTCAAACCCTTCACGGATGTTACCCTTGCGCACCGGCCAATGAGAATTGGCCACTCGATTATCCGGATAGCTGTTATGGAGAATGGGGGCACTTTCCTCCAGGGCCTCATCGAGCGACAACACCGGTGGCAGCGCTTCGTAAACCGCCTCCATTTGCGCAAGAGCCGCCAAAGCGGCCTCCTCTGATTCCGCCGCTACTAAAGCCACGGCATCCCCTTGATAAAGGACCCTCCCTTGGGCCAGAAACGGGTAAGTAGACCAAGTGGTGTGCGCCGGCATGTCGCCGGCAAGCATGATCTTAACCACTCCCGGTATTTTTTTTGCCTCTGTGGCATCCAGGCTGACGATACGAGCATGGGTCTGTCCACTGCGCCAGACTTTACCAATCAGCTGTCCGGGGATATGCAGGTCAGCGGCAAAACGGGCTTGCCCGGTGACTTTCTCCCGGGCATCCACGCGCCAAGAATCATGAACGGACATTTTCTTCCCTCCTCAGCAAAGAACGGAACAAGGCCTTGTACCCCTGCACCGCTCCCAGCAATTGATCGACAGCCAGGGACTCATCCGTCGTATGCGCATCCGCTTCATGCCCGGGACCGAAACCCAAAGTAAAGATCCCTCTCTTTCCCGCACTGCCACTGCCGTTCGTGCAAAAGCCATAAGTCGTCGGACCAGCCTGAATACCGGCACGGTTAAGGGCGGTCAAGGCCTCCCGCACACGTCTCTGACTAGGTTCGAAATACCAGGCCGGGGCAAAACTGTCCCCCGTGACAGCCCGGCCCGTGTAGGTTTGAAAAGCATACCGAGCCAGCTTGGCCCTGGCGTTTATTTCCGACGGTAAAGAGTTGTTGATGCCTTCCAAGACCGAAGTTGGCGTTTCCCCCAAAAGTACGCGCCTATCGAGGGTAATCCGACAGCCGGAAGGAACCACGGAACGGCCGGGGTAGGGGCTGGAGATAATATCCGTGGCCACTAAACTTCCTTCACCCAAGCCGGAAGAAGGCGCTTCCAGCTTGGCCACCTCCGCTAAGGCCTGCATAGCCCCGGTAATGGCATTGATCCCTAAATCCGCATGAGCGGAGTGGGCTGACCGTCCCTTCACGTCCAAGATAATCTCTGCCCGTCCGCGTTGACCGACGGCCAGTTGCAGTCCTGTACTCTCCCCGATGATGGTCGTCTCCGGCTGAACACGGTCGAGCACTTTCTCCAACATTGCCCCCTCGGCCACCTCTTCACCTACCGTGCCGGAAAGCCAAAAAGGCCCGGATGGTTCCCATCCTTCCAGCCGCAGTTCCCCCACCGCTACGATAGCCGCGGCCAAAGCTCCTTTCATGTCCGCAATTCCCCGCCCAAAAATTTTGTCTTGCCAAACCTCTCCGCCGTAAGGGTCGTGATGCCAATCCTCCGGATTGTGCACCGCGACCGTATCAAGGTGAGCGTCAAATAAGAGCCCACCGGCGGCAGATTGCCCGATTCGCCCCAGCACATTCCCATATGGATCCTGCACAATCTGATCGAACCCGTATTCGGGAAGAGTTCGCTGCAGGAAATCAGCCACTTCCCCCTCTTCACCGGTTAAACTCGGGCGTTTAACCAATGCCTGGACCAACTTTAGAACGTGTTCCCACCTATTTTTCATAAACCTTGCCGGGTCAGGGTATTCCCGAATTCGTTCGGCGCTCGGAAACCACTGCCCTTCTCTCCCCCCTTATCTTGCTGATTTTCTCCTTTACCGCAGCGGCCGTGTTCTCGGCCGCTAAGGCCTGAATCAAGGCCCAGCCCTGTGTTTCAAAGCTGCCTGACACGCACCGGAAGACGATTGCCGCTTTTCCCGCAGGCCTTGGCGCCTATCAATCGGCGAGGGTGGCCAGGAGCGCCCCGCTGGGACAGACAGAGAGACACAGGCCGCAGCTTCGGCACAAGTCTTGGTCGACTTTCATGACGGGAAACTCCAAAGTACGTGCCTGATAAGGACAAACCGTTACACAACGGCGACAGTTCGTGCACCCTGGCCCTAAATGGAACTCCAACCGCCCCAGGCGTTCCTCTTGGGGAAAATTCGGCAAGGCTGCGCCGATTACCTCCTGAAGACTGCCGTAACCCAGTTGAGCCAAAAGGATTGCCGTATCCCGGCAAAGTTTAGCGATATAGTCCACGCCCTTGAGGAGAGCAATGGAGTGGAAACCGACAACCTTTGCTCCCACCATCATGTACTCAACCGCATCTTCAGCCTTGGTTACGCCGCCAATCCCCATCAAATTGTCACAGCCTTTACGGGCAATCTCCGCATTGATTCTCAAGGCCAAAGGCCGCATAGCGGCCCCGGAGAGCCAACCGTAGCCGTCACGGCTGAACATAGCCGGGCGGGCATGGGCAATGTCGATCTTAAGGGCGGGACCCAGGGAATCAATGGCAGAGATGGCGTCTGCTCCTTCTTCTAAGCATTTTAGCGCTATGCCCACCGGATCCCGCCAGTTACCGCTTAATTTGCAGATCACGGGAAGAGAAACTAGATCTTTGACTGCTTTGAGCATGGGTAGGAGCACGTCTTCCCTGTATGATACGAGCTCAATAGCATCTGCTCCAGCCTCGGCACAGCCCTTGACCAACCTTGCCGCTTCCTCCCGGGTGTGCCCGACGCTGGCAATCACGACAACCCCGGCTTCTTTGGCCATGGGAATCTCGCGTTCAAACCATAGGTCTGGCTTGGAATCCGCCCATTTCTCACAGTTGATCAAAGAATCCCTGTCAACCGCGCTGATATGATGCACGGGGTTAACTGCGGCCCGAAGTCTAATTGTCTTTGTCACCACCGCCCCAGCCCCTGCCCGGTGGGCCCTGATCAAACCTTCCGCCGCATAGGAGAGCGGTCCGGATGAAAGAACAAACGGACTTTGCAACTTAATCCCGCAAAATTCGGCCGCCAAGCTCACCCCCGCTGATTGCTGTAAGTCGAACACTTTTCTCACCTCCCCGCATAACGTCGACCAAGACCGGCGCAGAGAACATTTTCGCGACATTTTTGTGCTATCGACGTATCGCCGTTACACCACTCTAGGCGCAGAGGCCCCGTCTCGCCGAACCTATTTCTTCCAACGGCACTTTGCTTTACTGCCCGGTGCCGTTTTGCCGCCGGGCAGCGCTTGACCAAAAATTCAGGCTCCTTTCCCGCAGGCTTCGCCGCAGCATGTTTTCCTCTGCGTGCAGGATTTGTCTTTCCCGCATAATCGCCCGCCCCGCCACATAAACATCGCGTACATACTCGGACCGGCCGAAAGCGACCAACTGGTCAAAGAAATTCCCCGGTGTCAGAGGAGTGGGAAACCAATCGTCCAATACGACAAAATCCGCCCGAAACCCCGGTCTCAACTGACCCAGATCGCTGAAGCCCAACACCTCCGCCCCCAGAGCGGTAGCCATAGAAAAAACAATCTGTGCGGGCATCACGGCGGAGTTCTTGGCCACGGCTTTGTGTATCAGAAAGGCCCCGCGCATGACCTCAAAAAAATCATTCACATATCCGTCAGTCCCCAGACCTACTCTGATGCCGGCTGCCAGCATCGCCGGCACCGGCGCGAATCCGCCCCCGACTTCACAGTTGCTCAGCGGCATATGCACCAGCCGGCAGCCATACCGGCGCAGAATCGCCAGTTCACGCGGCAGCAAAGAAACTCCTTGCGAAGCGACCACATAGGGTCCTAAGATCCCCAGCCGCTCATAGAGTTCAGTCGGACGCAAACCGTGCTCTTGCTCGCAAATTTCCGCTTCATAATCACTCTCGGATAAATGCATATGGAAGTCCAAGTTAAACTCCCGGGCAAGAGCAGTCGCCCTGCGTAAAAAATCCGGACGGCCGGTGAAAGTCGTATGAATGCTCATCATGCCTCTGATCGACGCGTCACCCGTGTGGGAGCGAGCAAAAGCGACATTTTCCGCCAGCAACTTGGCGGCTCTGTCCTCTCCCAGCCGTTCCGAAGCTTCTGTCGAAAATACCCCCCTCAGTCCCAGTTCCTTAACCACGGCGGCCTCCTGTTCCAATATACCCGGGCCGGCATTGGGAGCTTCCACAACGTCACAGATTGTCGTAACACCGCTCTTGATGTGCTCCACACAGGATACTCGGGCAGCAGCCGTGATATCCTGTGCGTGGAGACGGTTTTCCACATCCGGCCACCAATGTGTGCGCAGGAATTCATGAAAATCGGGCAGCGGCTTTTGCGGCAGCAGTCCGTGAGCCAACATACCATACAGATGGACATGCCCATCGATAAAACCGGGAATGATGATGCTGTCCCGACAATCGAAGATTTCGTCCACTCCGGACAGAGCCCGTAACTCCTCATTGCCCAGCACGGCTTCGATCTTGTCGTCTCGCCAGCACAGTCCGGTTCCGGCCAAAACCGTAGTCGAATCAAGCACCGTGTATCCCGCCAAAATCACCCTTCTCACCTTTCTCCCCCCTCTTATCTACTTGCGATTCCATTGAGCGCTTCTGTCTGGGTGACAGACGGGACATTTCACCGCAAGCGATTATTTTCCGACCGGGTATTAACGCACATCATCCAGGTTGACATTCCGGTAGCGCACCCGCTCGAAGCCAGAGTTTTTCTCCAACTGGGTGGCATCAATTCCGACTTTACACAGTACACCGCGGTCGTCTGAAGTCGGGTCCAATTCGTGCCCCTGGGCCCCCGGCACGGTGAAAACGTCGAGATCGGGACGAACCCGCGTGGTCAGAGCCCATAGCACTTCATGGGGGTTGAAAATGTCGATGTCCGGATCTACCACGATTACCGCTTTAATATTAACATGGGAAACCAAAGCGGCTAAAGCCACGTTTTTCGGCTCGCCGGGATTCGTTTTCTCCAAGGCGATTAAAGCAAGAAAGCCTGAGCCATAGGGGGGTAAGTGCAATGCCTTGACATTACCCGAGGCGTAGGTAACAAACTGTTTGAGAATGGGTTCACGCGGCAGGACATTACCCAGGTTAACATGTTCAAAAGACGCTCCGGCGATCGTTTGATAGATGGGGTTTTTGCGCATGCTCATAGCCTTGACACGCAAAACCGGGCTGGGCCAAGCTTTGGAATAGTGCCCGGTAAATTCCCCCAACGGCCCTTCTTCTTCCCTGGCATGCGGTTCAATGACACCCTCAATAATGATCTCCGCATCGGCCGGTACTAAAATATCATTTGTGACAGATTTGCTGACTGGCAACTCCTCCCCCGCCAAGGCACCGGCCAGTTCCATTTCGTCACCATCGTAACGAAATCCGGCGGCCATCATAATGCAAGGGTTGACTCCAATGGCAACACTAATAGGCAAGGATTCCCCCTGAAGCTCTGCCTTACGGTAAAAGTCCCGCAAGTGACGCCACTCATTGATCATAATACCAAGTTTGTTCTTGCCCTTGACCTGCATGCGTTGAAACGACAAATTCTGGCATCCGGTCTCTGGATCCTTGGAAACGACGACACCGGCGGTAATAAACGGTCCCCGATCCCTGCGGGCATGGACTGGAACAGGCAGGAAACCCAAGTCAACCTCTTCATCTCTAAAGACTACCTCTTGGCAAGCCGCTTTTTCCACCCTTTTCGGTGGGCAGGGTTGCGTCAAGGCCGCCAGGCAGCGGTCGACAATTTCTTCCCGCCGACATCCCAGCGCCAGGGCGATACGTCGCGGTGAAGCGAGAATGCCGCCGACTACCGGCATGGATTTGCCGACTTCGAGAAACAGCCCGGCCCCCAGACCCTTCTGCTCCAAAGTGAACAAAATGTCTCCCAATTGGTATTGCAGGGAGACCGGCCTCCCGAACCTCTCCAGCTCACTGTGTGCCTCCAGCTCCTTAAGAAAATTGCGCAAATCCATCCCCTTAACCCTCCCGCCGGTATTCCCCGGCATTGTTTTATGTGCCGGAAATAAACGCTCACTCGCTTTCCTCGTCTGATGGTGCCACAACATTTATGCGATCTGGGATCTACACGGCTAGCCGAGGTCTTCCCCTGTGATTCCCGGAAAGAGACGGCGAATTTCCTCCCGCAGCTTCGGCTCGACGGGAACCGCCCGATGTGTCTTTAAAACCTTTTCGGCTAACTGATGCGCCCGGGCATGAGCATCAAGGCTCCCCGATTGTTTCCAGGTAATCCGGTTCCAGCGGTCTGACACTTGTGGCAGAAAAAATTCGCTTCGAAAGTGTTCCGCCGTGTGAGGATGCGCCAGGAAGTTCCCCCCCGGCCCTTGCGCTTTAATCACATCGATAGCCAAGGTATCGTCCGTGACCTCCACCCCTCGCAAAACCCTGAGCACATTGCCTAAGATCTCGTTGTCGATAACCGTCTTTTCGTACGATACGGTTGTGCAGCACTCCAGGAGCCCCGCTGCGTCATGAACCCAGTTGGCTCCCGACAGGCCGAGAACCATGGCCTGAGCAGCACTCTCGTAGCCGGCCTGGGCATCATTGAGTTTGGCATCGGATTGCCCGCCAGTCGCATAAAGCGGAAGACCGTAGTACTGTGCCATCTGGGCAATGCCGGCATTGATGAGGGATGACTCAATCGCGCCGGCCACATAAGTGCCGGTTTTCATGTCCATGATACTGGACGTGGTACCGATCAGTGTCGGGGTGCCCGGCCGGACCAGCTGAGCCAAAGTAAGACCGGCTAAACTCTCCGCGAGATTTAGGGTGATGGTCGAGGCAAGAGTTACCGGGGATGTGGCTCCCGCCAAAGGTTCTGAGGGTACGGCCAGGGGAAGCCCCTTGGCCGCAACTTCAATGAGAAAATCCGTATAATGCCAATCCATGACCAAGGGGCTTACCATAAGCGTAATAAACGAAACAAAAGGACGCTCGCGCAATTTGTCCGCTCCCCCGGCCACCATTTCCGAGACTTTGATCGCCTCCCTCAGCCCTTCCAGGGTGTACATCCCGCCCATAATGGGTTTGGTGGTATTGGTGATCGCCCAGTAAAAACGGTTTACATCCACATCTTTTTCCGCCACGTCCGCCGGATAGGTATGAATGACGTAGAAAGCAATATTCTCCAACCCGTCGACCAAGCGGGCTAAATCACGCACATCCTGCGTATGGGTCAGTCTTCTCTCTCCTGTTTCAAAATCCAAGGCATACATGACCGTACCGCCGGTGCCAAAGTGCACCCGGTTCTTTTCCAGCACAACATCATCCTTTTCCTCCCGACCATGGATCGTCACGCGCGAGGGTGCCGTCCGAATGGCTTTTTCCAGCAGGGTACGCGGAATCCTCACTGTTTCGGCCGCCGGATCGGTGAGGGCCCCACTCTTCTCAAAGATCTCGTAGGCCCGTTTGCTCTTTACTTTCAAACCCACGTCCTCCAGAAGCCTGACAACCCCTTCATGAATCGCATTGACCTGCCTGTCATTGAACAGGCGAAACTGACCGCCATTTAAAGCTGGGTACATGCTAAGAGACACCCCTTTCTCCCCGGCTCAGCGAGCCACCAGTTGGTGACAGAGTTCCGTGGCTGAACCCGCATCGGGGGCAAAACCGTCCGCCCCGATTTCTCGGGCAAACTCTTGGGAAATCGGGGCCCCTCCGATCACCACCTTCACCTGATCACGCAAGCCCTCTTCTTTCAGAAGTTCGATCACGTCCTTCATGCCAAGCATGGTAGTGGTGAGCAAAGCCGACATACCAAGGATGTCCGGCTTGTTCTCTTTGACCGCTTGCAGAAACTTCGCGGCCGATACGTCCACACCCAGATTAATCACGGTGTAACCGGCACTTTCCAGCATCATGGATACCAGGTTCTTGCCAATGTCGTGGAGGTCGCCTTTAACCGTGCCGAGGACAACTTTACCTTGGGAAGGGACTTCCTTGCCCACAAGGAGCGGCTTGACCAACTCCATGCCGGCATTCATGGCTCTGGCCGACATCAGCACCTCGGGGACGAACATGTCTCCCGCTTTAAAACGGGCGCCAACCACATTCATACCGGGAATGAGCCCGCTGTTGATGATCTCCACCGGATCCACCCCATCCGCTAGCGCTCTCTGAGTCAGTTCTCGCACACGCTCTTGTTTGGCACTAATGACATTTTCTCCAAGTTCCGAGAAGTAATTTCCCATTGGCTTTTCCCCCTTTTCATCCCACTTTAGTTCTCCAGGCCGGCCGTCCAATTGCCCTGGCCGTGATACTCGTTTCCACTAAGAGAATGTCATCGCTGAGTGCCGTACGGGCAAGCGCTTCTTTTTTATCAACGATAATTTGCGGCTCCACAGCCCCGGCTCTAACAGCTCTCCGCCGGGCTGCCTCCCGCGCCCGCTTTACCGCGTACTCTTCCGCTTCACTTAGGTGCTGAAACCCTTCCCGTGCCCAAGGCGTATAAACCACAAACCCGCCTTCTGCACCCGGCTTGATGAGAGTGTGCACCGTTTCCACCACCTGCCCTACGGCGGCACCGACCGCATTGGCCACTTCGGCATGCTCGGGAATCACGACCTCTGCGTTTAATGTCTCCCCCGCGGGCGGCAGGTAAGCTTCCACGGGCGCGCCGATAGCCACAATCGGGTAAGCCAAATTTAATTTTACGCTAAAGTCTTTTTCAGCTTTACCCCCCCAAAAACGTTCGAGGAACACTTGGGCCCCCGGAGCCGAAGTAAGATCGACACTAGAACCTTCCGCGTTCAGCAAGCTTTGCAAAGTACTGCGTACCAAACCTTTCCGTACTTCGGCCAGAGCCAGCGCAAGAAAATCAGCCAAAGACAGGTGCAGGCGCCCAGCTTGCAAGCGTGCGGCGGCAAGAGAAGCGGCCATATTCCAAGGAGTGAATTTACCGGTGGCATGCAGCAAATCCGTCGGGGTCAGGGATATCCGCCCCACCACCCGCGCCTGTTCCAAGCGGGCAAGAGGCAGTAAATCTACGTGCCGCCCGAGCCTTTCCGCCAAAACGAAAATATTGTGAGCCCCATCCTGCAAAGCCCGGATCACTTGCCATTCCGACTCCGTCCAGTCGCCTTGAGCCGGTTTTTTGATGAGAATCCAGGAGTCGACCGGTTGATAACCCCAGACTTCCCGAGCGGCAGACAGCTCCGCTAATTCGTCCGCCAAATGGGGATAGCGTGCGGCTGCCGCCGCCAAGGGTAAAACCCTCTGGGGCCCCAAGCTGAGTTTTCCTTCCCGCGACACCCAAAGGTAACTATCCCCTCCCAGCCCGAAGGTGCTAATAGCCGCCGCTTCCACCCGTGTTTTCCAGCCCCCGACCGTGGCCCCCTCCGAATGAAGGCTGGGCTGTCCGCCGTTAATCAGCGCAATATCTGTGGTCGTCCCCCCCATATCCAATACCAGAGCCCGCTTTCGCCCGCTTAAAAACATGGCACCAACGATGCTGGCGGCGGGCCCGGAGAGAATCGTCTCAATCGGCTTCTCCCGCGCCATCGCTTCGCTCATCAGCGACCCGTCTCCCTTAACCACCATGACCGGTGCCTCAATATCTTTTTCGGACAAGACCGCTCTGAGCGCAGTCAGCAACTCGGCCACAATCGGCAGGAGGCGGGCGTTAAGGCAAGCGGTGACGGTGCGTTCGTGAAAACCCAAAGCGGTAGTCAATTGGTGGGCACAGACCACCGGTATTCGCCACACTTTCCGGACCTCTCGCCAAGCCTGAAGCTCATGTTCCGGATTCCGAATGCTGAGAAAACCGGAAATGGCCAAGGTATCGACTTTACCTTGCAGATTACGGATGGCCCGGAGGAGCGCCCCCAGATCCAATGGGGCCTGAGGGTTTCCTTTGATGTCATGCCCGCCGCCCACCATCGCAACCTCCTGTGCCGGCAGTTCGCCGCTGGGTTCGTGCCCGATGAGGATGAGCCCGACGCGACAGCCGCGCCCCTCCACAATGGCGTTGGTCGCCAGAGTCGTGGACAAAGACACCAGAGCTACCTCCTTCCAATCTGCCAAGCCGAGTTTATCAATGCAAGCGCGGATGCCGAGAGTCAGATCTTCATGCGTCGTAAAAGATTTGGCCTTGGCTTGAACTTTCCCCATCTTCAACTCCAGCAAGACACCATCCGTATAGGTGCCACCTGTATCGATCCCTAGCGCCAATGGCATACTTTTCGCTCCATTCTCAGTCTACAATTAATTCCGGCATCTCGGTTTGCAGAGCGGTCACCACGGCCTGATCAATTGGGCTTACCTCATGTTCCGCCAGAAGCTTCCGGGCAATCCGGCGCGCCTTTTCCCGCCCGTCCAACCCACCATTGCTCTCCCACAAGGCCCTTGGCGAACGGTCTGCCACATTGGGTAAGAAAAACTCCGTGCGCATGTATTGATAGGTCTGGTCATCCACAATATAGTTGCCGCCGGGACCCACCCGCTTGATCACGTCCAAGGACAGTGTCTCCTTGTCGACTTCCATCCCCCTTACCGCTCGAACAACCATGCCGTTAATCTCGTCGTCGAGTACATATTGTTCATAAGCAACCGTTAACCCGGATTCGAGCAACCCGGCTGCATCATGGATGTAATTGCCCCCAGCCAGAGCCACCAAAAGCGAGGTACTCATCTTTTCATACCCGGATTGGACATCCGGGATTTTGGCCTCCGTCACCCCTGCCGTGGCATAGAGAGGCAAATGATAATACTGGGCTAACTGGGCCGCCGCGGCATTCATTATTCCGTTTTCCACGGCGCCGAATAAAAATCCCATCGTCCGCATGTCGGCGGTCGTGGGCACGGCGCTGTACAAGACAGGCATGCCCGGATTGACTAATTGTGCCAACAAAAGCCCGCTGAGCGCCTCAACATTGAGCTGGACCATGGTGCCGGCCAAAGTAACCGGCGAAGTCGCCCCGGCAATGGGTGCCGGCGGCGTAGCCAGGGGAATCCCTTCTTCCATCACGGTCAGCATTAAGTCCGTATAAGTACCGTCCATTTTGAGCGGGCTCATGATATTGGTGATCATGGAGATGAACGGGCGGCGGCGCAAAGCCTCTTTGCCTCCGGCTATCGCCTCAGCCATACGGATCACCTTGCGCACCCCCTCCTGGGTGTAGACCCCGCCCATCACATGCTTACCGGTATGACTCATACCGGCAAAAAACCGGTTGACATCCACGTTTTCTTTGGCCAGATCGGAAGGGTAAACCGGCAAAACGAAGAAGTGAATATTCTCCAGCGCATCCACTAACCGGGCGGTCCGGCGCACATCCGCCAGTGTGCTTGCCCGGCGCCGGCCGCTTTCCAAATCAAGTACATTGAGCGCCGTTCCGCCTGTACCCAAATAGACTTTTTTGCCGCCGAGGGCCAAGTCATGTTTTTCTTCCCGGCCACAGAGTTTAACTTGGGAGGGGGCCTTTTTGACCAGATTCATGACCCAGGACTCGTCCGCGCGCACACGCCGGTTGGGAAAGTCCACTTCAGCCCCGGCTGCGGCAAAGATCTCCAGAGCCCTCCGGCTGTGAACTTCCATTCCCACCTCTTCAAAAACCAGCATGGAGGCTTTATGCAGCATTTCAATCTCTTGTTGAGTCAGAGGCCGATAGGAACCGCCCTCATTTCCTCCCATGAACATCTCTGCATCTCCTTCCTTCTTCCGAGATCACATTCACTTCGCGGCAATCAACACTTGACCGGGAAGATTCTTCACTTTGGGCGCACCCTTCGACCCGGAACTATCCGCATTTAAGTTACACATTTATTCTATGCAAGTCGCATGCCAACACTGAATTCAAACCACGCTATTCCCCGCTACCGGTACTCCCGATTGAACGGGAAACTCATCTGACAAACTACTCCGTCTCAATCTTGAGATGGGATTAAGCCGTATGAAGAATAACATCAAAGGACTCTCACCCTATCGCTGCCCCTTCTCATTTGTGAGACAAATCTCTGTTGCGAGACAGCGATTCCAAGAAGCGCCACCGCTCCTCACTTTTAACTCTGTCATAGTTATACTTCGACCACCTTCCATTCTTGCTATGCACCCGATTTCGCGGTATCACACAAACAAAGGGAGCACGAGATACTGTCAATATCCCGAGCTCCCGGTACAGCGAAAACCGCAGAATATGCGGCTCTCTTGGTAGGGCAAACGACGAAAAAGCAGCTGCTTTGTGAGGGCGGGCAGCTTTTTCAACATATCAAGGACGAATTTCAGTACCGCCGCGACTGAAGTTGCCGTGGAAATTTCAGACGACAAATGCCGCACACTTTTCCACCGCTTCGCCGGCGTCAGCCGCAAAGCCGTCGGCCCCGACTTCCTTAGCAAACTTCTCTGTCACCGGCGCACCGCCCACCATAACATGCACCTGATCCCGGACCCCTTCCTCTTTCAATAGCTCTATGGTCGCTTTCATGTTGGGCATAGTGGTCGTCAAAAGAGCCGATAAGCCGACTACCTCCGGTTTGTGTTCTTTGACCGCCTGAAGGAACTTTTCCGGAGCAACATCCACACCGAGATCAATGACTTCCCAACCGGCTCCTTGAAGCATAGTCGCCACTAACTTCTTGCCGATGTCATGCAAATCGCCTTTGACCGTACCGATGACGACTCTCCCCATATATTGACGGCCCGTCTGCAAAATCAGAGGTTCCAATACGGCTAAACCGGCCTGCATCGCCCGGGCAGCGATGAGCATTTCTGGTACGAAAATTTCGTTTCGCCTAAACTTCTCACCCACCACCGCCATGGCCGGAACCAAGACTTGCTGGATGATTTCGTCCACACTCACTTGGGCGGTCAACAGTTCCTGTACCCCCGTCTCCGTTTCGGTTGCATGGCCGAGAATGACATGTTCTCTTATTTCCTCTCGCAGCATCTTTTGTCTGCCTCCTCGTTTCTTTTCCACTTTAAGTTTCTTTTCCCGACTACAATTGCCAGACAGACTTTCCGCACTCCGTAAGCGGCGCATGATAGGCGCCGCGACGTCCAACAAGGGTTTTAACGGTTTGAGTGCCCTGCTGACATTCTCGTGAGAATCCACCAGCTATGGTGTTTAACTGATGTGGAACCTTTTTCGCAAGCATATTTGTTACCTCGGCGTAATCCGCAAGAGCGCTGAAAAAGAGCCGCTTGCCTCAGCCAAGTTTGTCCGTCCCCCGCGTCGAATCCCGAACGACCAGTTCCGCAGCGAAGACTTTTTCGGAAGCCCGATGGTTTGGGTCTTCAATATAGGACAACAGACGCCGCATGGCTTGGGCACCTATTTGAAAGGTTGGATTGTACACCGTTGTCAGCCTGGGCCGCATAGAGCGAGCAATCTCCGTATCATCAAAGCCAACGATTTGAACGTCCTCCGGAATTCTGTAACCTGACTCCAAGAGAACATTCATGGCCCCGGCGGCCATGTAGTCATTGGCGCAGAATATCCCGTCAAATGCCGTACCGCGTCTCAGCAGTTCCTGCATCGCTTCCGTTCCGCTCCGGGTTGTAAAATTGCCATTAACCAGGGCACTCTCTTCTACTTTGATGCCGGCCGCGCTCGTCACGTCCAAGAAAGCCTGTCTGCGCCGTACGGCGTCAAAGTGGTTTTCCGAGCCGTTAATATAAGCCGGTTTTTTGCACCCCGATTCGAGCAGGTGTTTCGTCGCCTTCGCCGCACCGGTGTAATTATCGAGAGAAACGGTCTTCCCTTTATCAAAAGAGGCCGAAGGATTCACCAGCACATACGGGAATTTCAGCCGCTCCAAATCCGGCAGAAAACTGTAAGGATGGGTATATTGAGGAACAATAATCATCCCGTCACACGACTTGTTTTGCGCGCTTTGCCCAAGCACGCTATTCTTTTCGACTTCGTCCCAGAGCTTGACCGCAAAGCTAAGCGCATAGCCCGCCTTCTCTGCCTCACCTAAAATTCCACGCATAAACGGATAGAAATAGGTGCATTCTCCCGTTAAATCCGGGTTATCCCTGTCGTTAAGAATATAAAGGGCAATCGTGCAGCTGCGTCCGGTGATGAGACTGCGGCCAAGCGAATTTTGCACGTAGTTTAGTTTCCGGGCCGCCGCCGTCACCCGCTCGACCGTCTCTTTACTGGCTCCCTTGTTGTTCAGTGCCAGGCTGGCTGTAGCGACAGAAACTCCGGCCAGTCTGGCTACATCTTTGAGGTTCACTTTCATCGCTAGGTTTAGCCCCCTATGGGATAGCGTCCAGATTCATACCCGGTGTCAAACAAGGCCAAAATATTTTCCGGCGGACAGTTGGGTTGAATATTGTGGCCAGAGGAAAAAATGTAACCGCCACCCGGGGCAAGAGCGGCAACTCTGCGTTTGGCGTCCGCAATCACCGCCTCAGTGTTAAGGTGGAACGTTCCCTGGTTATTCGTACCCCCGTGTAAGACCAGAATGTCGCCGAAATTACGCTTAATTCGCTCCGAGTCATCCATCTCGGCGGCCGAGGGCTGCAAAGGTTGGATTATATCCACGCCCATTTCCGCAAAATCCTGCAAAGCCCAATACACTGAGCCGCAACTGTGGTAAGCGATTTTGGCCTTTGTTTTACTCTTAATAAACTGATGCAGCTTGGCAAAACGCGGCTTTACCGTCTCACGGAAGGAAACCGGGCTGATAAGGGGGCCCGATTGCTGCCCCCAGTCATCACCTGTCCAAAGGTACTCGATTTTATCCCCGATCGCATCAAGATAGCTTTCATAGAACCCCAGCCACCAATCGAGCAATTTATCGAGCAAGTAGTTGGCAAAGGCAGGGTCTGCCGCCGTGTCGAACATAAACTGCTCATACCCTCGCAAGTCCCAAGCCGGAGCATACAGAGCGCCAATGGTGCCACCGACCAAAGCATACTCTGTTTTCTCGTACAATTCCAGGGCTTTTTCTTTTAGTCCAGCGAAACGTGCCGGATCCTGAGGATCAGGAAATTTGTACGCTTTCAGGTCTTTAAGAGTCATTCCGGCCAGCGGATGTTCGACCGAATCGGCGTAATAACCGACGTGATGATGCTTCACGCCCCACTCATCATACCAGAAGCCCTCTTCATCTTCTTGATAGTTCCAACCCGCTCCGGCCTGCGCATAAAGATAGCGGGTATCTACATGCAACCGTTTCAGGATTGGCTCCTCGACGCTTGCCAGCCTCTGGATAGGATCATACAGCGAGACTTTCGCGTCGACACCGAGAAATTGTGTTAATTTAACGTAGGCCGCCTCGTGCATTCCGGAGACAATGCCGCCGTTATCGATGGGCACCCGGTCAGCCTCTTTATGGGCTAAAGCAAGTTTAACCCGTTCCCTTGAGTTCACTAACGTCACCTCCGCATTGTCGCCTACCTTACCTTCTTCTGCTTAACTTTTAATATTCATCTGCTCAATTCTACTTCTCTTCACCGTCGCCACCAGTCAGCAGCTGCGACCGGCAATAGCCGCAGCTGCTCGGGATACTTCGTTCTCACTGCTTGAGCCAATCCTTCATCTGGTTAGCATAGGTGTCAAGGTTGTTCTTATCGACAAAAACTGTCCCCGAATCAATGATCGGAGAGGTAGGTTTTTTCCCATCCCTAATGTAGTTAACTAGGACCTGTGATGCCTGGTAACCCATACGATAAAAGTTCTGCACTTCACTTCCATAAACCGTTCCGCTCTTAATGGCGTCCGTGGTCTGCTGCATGTCATCAATACCCATGATTAGGACCTTTCCTTTTAATCCCATCTCGTTGACAACCTTTGCCGCCGCCGGAGCCACTTCCGCCGCCACACCGATGATTACATTGGTTTGCGGGTAAGTTCTCAGCAGGTTTTCAAACTTCTGTACCGCCGTCATCATATCACTATTATCCGGAACGCGCGCTAAAATCTTTGTGCTCGGCACAGTTTTCAATTCCTTAATGTAGGCTTCGGCCATTTGATTGGCGACCGTGGCGTCCATAGTACTCTGCATGATGATCACGTTTGCCGGCGTGCCATTGAGCTTCTTCAAAATTTCTTTGGCCCCCGCCGTACCGAGGTTAGCATTATTTGTCCCCACATAGGCCAATCGCGGCGCATTCGGTGCGTCGGAGTTTACCAGCACCACCGGAATGCCGGCTTTGGAGGCCTTTTCCAGAACGGGTTGAAACGCTTGCGGGTTCAAAGCCATCGTAATAATCCCATCCGCTTTCATGGCTATAGCATTTTCAATCTGTTGGATCATGGCGTTAGCATCGATTCCCTGGGGTCCGACCCAGTCCCCCGTAAAGTCGTACTTCTTAGCCGCGTCGTCAAAACCTTTCTTCGCCTTAAGCCAAATCGGGTGCCCAATCAAAGGTGTAACGAAAACAAAGTGCAAAGGTTTCACACTCGCTTTATTCCCGGATGAGCTCGGGGTTCCACAGCCCACCAAGCCGACCAGGACGACCATGGCAATCGTTACGAGTAAAGCAACTGGTTTTGTCCATTTTTTCATCGTTCTCTCTCCTTTAGCTTTTTCTTACGGGTCAGCGAAAAACATCTTCTCCAAATCCCCCTGTGTGATTCGTCTTTGGCCCTCCCCCTTTCTCAACGCGTCAGTCCCGTGGCGGCTTTCATTATCCTCTCCTGGCTGGCTTGGGCCTGGTCAAACTCATCCTGAATCCGTCCCTTGGCCAGCACAAGAAAACGATCGCAAATAGAGATAAGCTCAGGCAATTCCGAAGAAATCATAATGACCCCCACACCTTTTTGGGCAAGTTCGTTGATTAGATTGTATATTTCTACTTTAGCCCCGACATCAATACCCCGGGTGGGTTCATCTAGTATGAGGACTTTGACCTCACGCATTAACCATTTCGCCAACACCACTTTCTGCTGATTGCCCCCGCTCAAAGTCAGAACACTATCATCCACCCTTTGCACTTTAATGCGAAGTTTCTCCACATAACCCTGTACCTCGCTGAGTTCCTGTTTTCGTTTGATAAACCCTTCTTTTGAAAAACGTTTTAAGCTAGCCAGGGATATATTTTTGTCGACTCGCAGTGTTCCGACAAAACCGGATTTACGTCGATCTTCGGTTACCAATCCAATCCCCGCTTCGATCGCGTCGAGCGCTCGGGATATCCGCACCAACTGTCCTTCAATATAGATTTCCGGTTTCCCCCGCGTGGGTATCGCCCCAAAAATGGCGTTGACCAACTCGCTGCGTCCGGAACCGACCAGACCGGCTAAACCGAGCACTTCACCCCGGTGCAGATTAAAGCTAACGCCTTCAATGATGTTTTTCTGCGCCGACAGAGGATGTGGGACAGTCAAATTTCTAACCCGCAGGACTTCTTTTCCTTTTTCGACTTGGCATTTTGGGTACATGTTTTCAATTTTACGCCCTACCATATCCTCAACTACTTTTTCCGCCATGATCTCTCCGTGTCTGTAATTGGCAACGATAGTCCCATCCCGCATTACCGTTATGCGATCCACGATCTTAAAAACCTCGTCAAGTTTGTGCGAAATATAGATGCAGGCGATGCCCTTGTCCCGGAGTCCACGCAGTAACGAAAGCAAGGTCTCCGCTTCGGATTCCGTCAGGGCTGACGTGGGCTCGTCCAACACCAGTATTTTCGGCCGGCGGACCATAGCCTTGGCGATGGACAACAATTGCTGTTGACTGGTGCTTAAACTTCGCACCCGCCTATGAGTGTCAAGATCAAGCCGAACGAGTTCCAGCGCTTGAGCGGCTTGAGTATGGAGTTCTTTCCGGTCAACCCAGCCTCGTCTTTTTCGCGGCAGGCGACCCAGGAAAATATTCTCCGCCACAGTCAGATCAAGATGCAAGCTGATCTCCTGGTAGATCATCTCGATACCCGACGCTTCCGAATCGCTCGTACTATGAAAGCGCCTCGGCACATCGTCCACAATGATTTCACCGTGGTAACTATCACAGCTGTAAGCACCGCTCAGTATTTTCATCAGGGTGGATTTTCCGGCCCCATTTTCCCCGACCAGACCCAAAATTTCACCTTTGGCCAGTTCCAAGGTCACGTTCTTGAGGACCGGTACGCTGAAGAATTCTTTCCTGATATTCTGCATAAGCAATATCTTGTCAGCGGTTACCATAAAGCTTCTCCTCCCCACTCCGATGATCCCCGTCAAGCCACTTTGCGCCGGCGATATTGGTCGATACCAACCGCAACGACAATAATGACTCCCACGACAAGATTCTGCCAATAGGCTGAGATGCGCATCATAATCATTCCGGTGGAAACTACGTTCATAAAGAGAACCCCGAGGAGAGACCCCAAAATGCTGCCGGAACCCCCAAACATACTGGTTCCCCCGATGATGACTGCGGCGATGACCTGCAGTTCCCAACCGGCACCGGCACCGGGCTGGGCCGAGGCTAGGCGGGAAGCCATGAGCATCCCGACGAAGGCCGCTGCCATCCCCGTGAGAATATACACCGTAAGATTGACAAAGTTTACATTAATTCCTGAAAGGCGCGATGTCTCGGCATTTCCTCCCGTGGCAAAGACCATCCGGCCATAAGTCGTCCGAGTTAAAACAATATGTGCCACGATGCCGACCACGGCGGCTATCAGAACCACGTACGGTATACCGGCGAGATTTCCCTGACCGATTGCATTAAAGGCGGCTGGCAGCGGATAGACGGGAGTTCCCCTGGTTACGACCAGAACCGCACCCTGACCGGCATACATCATACCCAAAGTGACGATTAGCGGTGGAATCCCGAATTTTACGACCACAAAACCGTTAATAAAACCGATCCCCGCCCCCGTCAGCACACCGGCAAGGATCCCCAAGAAAATCGGCGCCCCAGCCGCGAGAACCATTGATCCCACGATGCCCCCGAAGGCGATCACAGACCCGACAGAAAGGTCCAGTCCGGCGGCAATCAAAACAAAGGTCATAGCGGCTGCCACGATAAACATGAAAGATGTATTGCGCAGAACATCAATGATATTTTGCGGATCAAAAAACAAAGGATTAACCAAACCGATTATGCAGATAAGAAGCACGAGAGGAATAGCCAAACCTGTTTCCTGGGCCCTCAGCCAAGCCCATCTTTGTGATTTTTTCTCTGGCATCTTTTTCTCCTCCGTATCGGCGAATTCGCTCCCAATTACAAGAACCGTCCGGAACCGGGCCTTTTTTTTCCGCAGGACCGTGACTTGATCTTCCGGCCCGGCCACATCTTCCCCGAACCTCAAACGCTCCTCCGGACCCGGAACCGTCCCCCCTGCTTTAGCTATGGTAAACGCCATAGGTTTTGGCCGCTTGGACCAGAGCGTGAACATTTTCGTCTGGTGTATCGCTGGCCATTGCGCAACCCGGACCTAGGATCAACCCCCCGCCGCCGGCGGCTGTTTCGATCGTTTTCTGGGCCAAATGGGTAATCATCTCCGCTGATTCATGACTCAGGGCCGTGGGCGAAACCTGACCGAGCAAACAACACCTCCCCTGAGCGTGGCGTTTGGCCGTCGCAAGATCCGTCCTTTCGTCAATCTCTACGATCTGAGCCCCCGTTTCCACCATTTTATCGACGATCAA
The DNA here is from genome assembly GCF_902729405.1 of Acididesulfobacillus acetoxydans. Taxonomy (GTDB): domain Bacteria; phylum Bacillota; class Desulfitobacteriia; order Desulfitobacteriales; family Desulfitobacteriaceae; genus Acididesulfobacillus; species Acididesulfobacillus acetoxydans. Next base: position 1,825,170 of record NZ_LR746496.1, on the reverse strand, counting down.
AGTTGTATCCCCGCATATGTGCAGGGCGATAAGCCCCCCGGCCTTTTTCACAGTCTCGACCACTCTCTTTTCGTACGGATAAGCGTACTCGAGATACATCTCCCGCGAAATCAAGCTGGGACCGGCCAAACTGTCCCCGATCGAAGTGGCGTGCGCCCCCGCCTCCAATTGAGCCAAGGCCAGGCGAATGACTGCTTCCGTGGCGAAATCCAACAGTTGATGAATATTTTCCTTTTCTCTGCCATAGGCCAGATCCATCAGAAAATTGTTGATACCCCGAAGCATAGCCGCCAGGGAAAATGGCCCCTGATCCGCTCGACCCATGACAAATACTTCTCGACCGATTTGATTCTTGACCAAGCGAGTGGTACGCAGCAAGACCGGCAAGGTTGCATCTTTTTCCGGGTTACACATGCGCAACTTCCCCACGTCACTTAAACGATTTAAGGCGGGCTCCGTCACCTTGGCCGGAGCATCGTCCGGATAAACCACTTTACATCCGAGCGCTTCGGCCGTCGCCGTCGTACCGTTTTCCAAGAGAATTACATCATGCCCGAAGCGGCGCCACAGGCCGATCTGCGCCTCTGCCATGAGGTCGGCACTGTGAAAGAATTCGCCGAAGGGCCGTCCGGAATGTCTCGCCGCTAAGGCGAAGGAGTGTAAATCAACCGGAACTCGATCGGGTAATTGTAAGTTAATGGTTGTTAGGGCTCGTTCAAGTGCGTTCATAACCACATCCCACTCCCCACTGATTAAAACGTTTTAAATAGTAATTCGCGACTGTTGGCAAAACTCCTTCTTTTCCAGGAACTTTTTTTGAAAGGCGAGGGCTTTTTTATCCAAACCGCAAAACGTTTTTTGCCCGGCGACTGGGACAGAGCAACTTCCCTCAAGCTACGCACTGCGGCCCGGCAGTGTCAGCCCCCGAAGAAAAAGAGCCCCCGAGAAATGGTTTCAGGAGGGCACCTTGTCCGCGTCTGTATACATCTTTACAAATCTTGTCATCTGCGCAAAAGGCCGCCGCCGGTCATCGCGTAAATCCGCTGTGCCTGATGACAGCCCCGGCCGCCTTGGTTCCCTCAACAATGGCCACGGCTCCCCCGGCCAAATTATGGCAGCGCGTATCTATCAGTCCGCACCGAGCAAAGATTTGGGCGAGTTCGCGCTGGGCCGGAAACTGTACGGCCGAATCGTGCAGGTAGCGATAGGCGCTCCTTTTGCCTGTAAAGAGACTTCCCAACAAAGGAACCACCCTCTCGAAGTAAAACCAGTAGACTTGCTTAAATACCGGCAGAGTGGGTTTAGCCATGTCCAGAGACACGATCTTGGCGCCGGGTTTGACCACCCGGGTCATTTCCCGGATGCCTTGTTCAAGATCAGGCAAATTCCGCAAGCCCCAGCCTACCGTTGCGCCGTCGAAACTGTTATCCGGAAAAGGCAGCGCCAAGGCGTCCCCGCGCTGAAAATGCACTCTCTCCGGCCAAGGCCTATGTTGCAACGCCTCCCGCGCCTTCGCCAGCATGTTCTCCGAAAAATCCAGACCGGTTACTCTTCCCCGCGGTCCGACCCTCTCGGCCAAGGCCAGAGATAATTGACCTGTCCCGCAGCAAACATCAAGAATATGTTTGTTCTCGGCGGCGCCCACGCACCTAACCACTTTCCGCCGCCAGCGCTTGTCCAGGCCCAAGGTCATTACGCTGTTCATGAAATCATAACGCCCGGCAATTGTGTTGAAAGTTTCTTTCACATAGCTCGCTTTATCCTTGCCGGCAAAATCCATACGTCACCCTCCCCGCCGACCACCCCGCTGTTCCATCGTTGGCAAACAATGTCACCATTGCGCCATCCCCGGTACACGGGTGCTGAAAAATTACCTGATGGGGTTTGCCCTCCCGCCACCAGTTTTCTTATTCGCTGTGAAAATTATACTTCCTTCTGATACCACCTGTGCGGCAGACACCCTCACCGGCTATGAACCCCGCGCTGGACTTGCCGCCTGCCGGAGCCACATGTGCGGCTGTCACCCAAGCTTGAACCGCGGCTGCCGCCGCTTTCGCCGTCCGGAACCTTTACCTCAAAGACGGCGTCCGGCCGGGCGAACCACAGAAAAGCCAGGGATTAAATCCCTGGCTCCGTGTCGCACGACCCCTATTACTTTGTGTCACAAAACCAATATCGCGCTATTTGATTAACCGCCGATTTCATTAAATACTGCTTTACACCCACTCATCGAGAGCGCTTGGCAACCGGCGATTAGTAGCGACGCATCGCTTGATAGCAATCGCGGCAATAAACCGGCTTCTCGCCGGAAGGCTGGAACGGCACTTCAGTCTCGGCCCCGCAATTGGCGCATACGGCCGGGTACATCTGACGCTGCGGCCTGGAATAACCACCGGAATTCCGTCCCGCCGAAGCTTGTTTACGAGCCTGGCGGCAGGATGGGCAGCGTCCCGGTTCATTCTGGAATCCTTTTTCGGCGTAAAACTCTTGCTCCCGCGCCGAGAATACGAATTCCTGACCACAGTCACGGCATACCAGCACTTTGTCTTCAAACATGGTAATCTTCCTCCTTATTAGGGTGTTCCTTGTCCCTTGGCTACTTCAATTTTCCTCCCAAGAACCCTAATAAGGCTGTCGGATTCCAATTTTCAATAGACCCAAGTCTTCAACAAGCACATTTAGAGTATAGCAGAACATGCAAGCGTTGGCAAATAAATCTTTCTGACAAATTTAGACCTCTATTTTGTGCTGGCCCTTGTCTGTGCCTTGTCTTCCATGCGGTTCATTAAGCGCATGGAGCACATTTCCCCGCACATGGTACAGCTGTCGGAATGGGTGGGCATGGACTCTTTCCGATAGCGCTCGGCTTTTTCGCGATCGATCGCCAGCTCAAACATCTGCTCCCAAGCCAAAGCCTGCCGCGCCTGACTCATTTTCCGGTCCCACTCGGCCGCCCCGGGTATGCCTTTAGCCACATCGGCTGCATGAGCCGCAATTTTAGCGGCGATGATCCCTTCTTTCATATCTTCCAGGCTGGGAAGGCGCAAATGTTCCGCCGGGGTTACATAGCAAAGAAAGTCGGCCCCGGCCGCTCCGGCGAGGGCTCCGCCAATCGCGCTCGTGATATGGTCATAACCCGGGGCGACATCGGTGACCAGCGGCCCCAAGACATAGAAAGGGGCACCGTGGCAAAGTTTCTTTTCCAGCTGGACATTGGCAGTAATCTCATTGATCGGGACATGGCCCGGACCCTCAATCATGACTTGAACATCTCTCTGCCATGCCCGCTCCGTCAGTTCTCCCAAAACAATCAATTCCTCAAGTTGGGAAGCATCCGTGGCGTCGGCCAGACTGCCCGGCCGGCAGGCGTCCCCGAGACTCAAGGTAACATCATATTCGGCGCAGATGTCCAGAAGCCTGTCAAAGTATTCGTAGAAAGGATTCTCGGCCCGGTTCATCTCCATCCAGGCGTAGAGGAGGGAACCCCCTCTGGAAACGATCTGAGTGACCCGGGACGCGCGTTTGAAATGCTCCACTGTCTGGCGATTCAGCCCTGCGTGGATGGTCACAAAGTCCACCCCGTCCCGGGCATGCTTTTCCACAACCGCTAAGAATTCCTCAGGCCTAATGTCCTCCAGTTTTTTGTCCAGATAACCGATGGCATCATACATCGGTACTGTGCCGATCAGAGCCGGGGACAGTTCGATCAACTTTTGGCGGAAGATCGCCGTCTTGCCGTAGTTGCTCAAGTCCATGACAGCCTCAGCCTTCATCGCCAAGGCTTTGCGCACTTTATCCAGTTCGGCCTCCGTGTTGGCACAGTCCCCGGAAATGCCGAGGTTGACGTTGATCTTGGTCCTCAAACCCGTGCCGATTCCCTCCGGGCTCAGGCTCTTGTGACCGTGGTTGGCGGGAATCACGATTTGACCTTTAGCCAGCTTAAGACGGATCTTCTCCGAATTCAAGCGCTCTTTTTCCGCCACAACCCGCATCTCTTCACTGATTTCGCCCCGTTTAGCCCGGGCCATCTGTGTATTTGCCATGGTCTACTCCTCTCCTCCAGTCAATACTCCCACGATGTCGGAAGCCTTTTCATCCTTTACCTCTATAATCTGGTTTAGCTTGGCGATTTTTCCTTCAATGTCGGGACTGCCCACGATTTCCGTGACCAAGGCCACGGTTGAGGCGCCATGAGAGAGAACTTCCCCCAAGTTGTGTTCCTTAATCCCGCCAATTGCGACAAAGGGAATCTCCGCATGGGCAACAATGTAGTCAAGGTATTGCAACCCCACGGAAGCGCAGACGTTCTCTTTGGTCCGAGTCGGGTAAATAGGTCCGACTCCGATATAATCGGCCCCGGCCTCTACCGCCGCGCAAGCCTGCTCGGGCGAGTGCGTAGACACCCCTACGATGAGGCGGGAACCGACTAATTGCCGCACCACCTGAAGAGGAAGGTCATCCTGGCCGATGTGCACTCCGTCGGCCTCAACCGCCAGGGCCAACTCGGGATAATCGTTGACGATCAAGAGCGCCCCGGACTCCCGTGTCATCCGGCGCAGAACCAGACATTCCTCGTACATTTCCCTAAACACCTTGCTCTTTTCGCGATATTGCAGGATTTTAACGCCCGAGCGCAGAATTTCGGCAGCCACGTCCAGGTTGCTCCTCCCCAAGGAATGCGTTTGAGAGGTTATGGCATAAATACCCGCGGGTAAGCGAAATTTTGCTGATCCCGCGGCTCCCGGGGATATCTCCACTCCACGATTCTTATCCGCTTCATAAGTTTTCCCCACTGCATAAGTCTCCTCCCTCCCACGGGTCTTCCCCACCTCTTGAGTTTTGTCCATCTCATGGGTCTCCGCCCTTCCACAGGGTTCCGCCACTCCGCGGGCCTTTTTCACTCCACCCGCCTCTTTCGCCCCGCGAGCTTCCGTCACCTCGCCGGGTTCCGCCACCGCTTCATCCTCCTCCAGGATCCAGGATAGGACGACATCCGCTTCTTTGGCGGCCCCAACCCCCACCCGCGGTGCAAGGGGAGGCGCAGCCGCATCAACTCCGCTTTTGCGATCGCCGACGATCACCAGACCCGAACTCCATTCCCTCGTCACCATGTCATCCGTACGGCCCCAACCGGCTAAGCCCGAAGCCGCCACCACCCGCTTGTGCCGCCTCAGGCCGGCCGTGACGAACATTTTCTTGCTCTCCGCCTGATCGAAAGCTTCGACCCAATACCCGCAAGAATCGAACACAGCCAGAACATTAGCTGCAGTAATGCGTTCACAAATTAACGTCAAATCGAGGTCGGGATGAATCAGCCTGAGGTTGTCCGCTAGGGCTGAAACTTTCATCTGCCCCACCTGGGCCAGGAAATAATACTGACGGTTCAAGTTGCTCTTGTCCACCCGGTCAAAATCCGCCAGGACCAAGTGCCGGACCCCGGAGCGGACCAAGTGAACGGCTGCGTTAGACCCCAGTCCGCCCAGCCCCCCGATGCCGACCCTGGCTTCCCGCAAGCGGGCCATCCGGGTGCGGCCCAATGCCTGCTCCAGATAAGCTAACACGGTGATTCCCCTCCTCTTTGACACTTGTCCGGCGTCTCGCGCATATTCAACCAATCGCAGAGGATCGGTTGATACCCATGCCTGTGCAACATCGCGATAATCTCGGCCACAGAACGCTCGTCGGCAATCTCGAACTGAGTGCTTTCCGGGTTCCGAGATCCGGCATAGCCCCCAACCGAGGTGAGAGAACCCGCAGACATCCGGGTGATGCCCAACGGGACTAACGCGTCACGCAGGGAAGCTTCCTCACGGGTGGAGATCGTAATCCCGGCCCAGGGCAGGAAAAGGCGGTAAGCCAGGAGAATCTGAACCAGATTTCGGTCGGAAACAGGACTTAGGGGTTGGAATTCTCCCACATGAGGTCTCATCCTCGGCAGAGAAAAAGACACTTGGACCTCCGGATAATGCCGTTGCAAATATCGTCCATGCAGGGCGGTCATGAATGCCTCCCGGCGCCAATCCCCGATTCCCAAGAGAGCGCCAAGGGTCACTTCCGCCATGCCGGCCCGGCAGGCCCTTTCGGGGGCGTTGAGGCGGTAATGATAGTTCGCTTTGGGACCGCCCGGATGCACCTCGGTATAACGCCGTTCATCGTAGACCTCTTGAAACATCGTCAAACTGTCGATCCCGGCAAGAATGAGCTCTTTATACTCCTCTTCGGCCAACGGATAAACCTCAAGCCCCAAAGAGGCAAAACGCGGACGGAGCTCCCGGACACAGGCTTGCAAGTACTCCGGCCCGCTCATGGCGCGTGACTCCCCAGTCAGGAGCAGCAGATGCCGAATTCCGGTCTCGGCAATGGCTTCTCCCTCAGCCGCCACCTCTGCTAAAGAGAGTCTTTTCCTCGGGATGCGATTCTTGGTATTGAAGCTGCAATAGACGCATTGATTTGTGCAATAATTGGCCAGATAGAGTGGCGCAAATAACGAAACCGAACGTCCAAAATGCTGCAAGGTCAAACGCCGGGCTCTGCCGGCCATTTCTTCCAAAAAACCGCCGGCGGCCGGAGAAAGGAGGACCCATAGATCTTCCGGTTCTGGAGACCCCTTGGTCAGCGACCGTTGTACCTGGAGCGCCGAAATTTTCTCGGCGGGATGAGACTCAAACATCTTCCGCCAGACACCTGAATCCTCGTAAAACATCACCGCTCCTCCCCCAGAAAACCGGTCAGGGGAGAGGAAGCATGGGCCTCTTCCCTGCGGGCCCCCGGCCCTGACAGGTAGCCCAGGCGTCCCGCCTCAACCGCGAGCCGGAAACCCTTGGCCATCTGCACCGGATCATCGGCCACGGCAATCGCCGTGTTGACTAAGACCGCGGCCGCACCCATTTCCATCGCTTGCGCCGCTTCCGACGGACGCCCAAGGCCGGCGTCGACTACGATGGGCAGCGGGATTTCCTCAATGAGTATCCCGATCAGCTCTTTCGTTCTCAGCCCCCGGTTGCTGCCGATGGGCGCCCCTAGAGGCATGACCGCCGCCGCCCCGCAGTCTGCCAAACGCCGCGCGGTCCCCAGATCCGGACTGACGTAAGGCAGGACCACGAAACCCTCCTTAACCAGTGTTTCCGTCGCCAACAGGGTTTCGTAGTTGTCGGGCAGGAGATAGCGCTGATCTTGGATCACCTCAATCTTTACCCAGTTGCCGCAGCCGGCGGCCCGGGCCAGACGGGCTATGCGCACCGCCTCCTCTCCTGTGCGGGCCCCGGAGGTATTCGGCAGAAGTATCGCATCCCGAGGCACATAATTCAGGATGTTCTCCTGCGGATTATTCCTGTCCACCCGGCGCAGGGCCATGGTCACAACCTGAGTCCCCGCAGCGGCCAAGACATCCGGCACCAGTTCATAGCTAAATTTCCCCGTACCGACAAAAAGCCGGCTCCTCAAAACCTTGTCCGCCAGATGAAGTACGTCTGTCAACTTCCATCCTCCTCTGTGCCGCGAGTTTCTCTCGGCTGAAATTTGCGCCGTCCTGCCAAAACCCATCCGGCGCCCCGTCCCCAATTGATCCGCAAAACCTCAACCTCCGCCGACAAACTGCAGAAGTTCCAGCCTGTCCCCCTCCTGTAAAAATACCTCTCCCCATTCCTCTTCCGGGAGAATTCTCCCGTTGTACTCGATCACCACGGCCTTAAAATCAATCCCTTGCTCCTTCAGCCAAACTCCCATGGGCGTCCCGGCACCCGCCTCGGTTTTCTCGCCGTTGACCAAAATGAACATGCGCTGTCCTCCCTTTCGATGATGTTGTTCCCGCCGCCATGAGCCCGAAAGTGTCAATGGGACGCGCGGCGGGAAAAAACAGAAACAAAAAAACAGCCACCACCCGGCAAGCTGCTTTCATTAGCGGAACTTTTCATTTGAATCAAACCGACCCCGTATTGGCGTGTGGCCAATCCCATCGGCAAACCCATTGAAAAAATTCCCGGAATATCGCTTCCCTACGCTGGTACTAACCAGATCAGGTTCAAAGGGATAAGAGACTTCTCTTTCTCAGCCCCTTACGGGGCACCCCCAGCAAAGTTTTAATTGTACGTATACTTATCATAAGCCCCTGCGGGCTTTCTGTAAAGAGGGCAAAGAAAACTCGGCCGACACCGCGACTGTCCTCTTGGTGGGGCAATCCGTCTTGGCCGGCAACGGCTATTGCACCCCTATTTTCTTTGCAATGCCCCCCGTTCTTTTTAGCCCGCAATTTTTTTCAACCGCAGTCATATCTTAAGGCAAACAAATGAATTCGAGGAGGAGGTCAGTTTGAATTCCAGTCATACCGCCCTGCGTCTGCGCGAAAAATCTCTTTGGGTCCTCGGCTATGCCGCCGAGGATTATCCCGGCGACAGCCGTGCGGCAGACAGCATTCGCTCAAGGGGATCCCGCCTTGACGCCTGCGCGGATTTTGCCTTCTTCGTCCGGGATGACGGCTATTTGGCCGGTTCCGTCAATACGCAAATTCTCGGCGCGGCCGCGGCCCGGGACGTCGGCTATTTGGTTCTCTTCCATAATTTTGACGGTCAGCGTTTTGATCCGCGTCCCCTCCAGGCCATTCTCTCTTCACCGCCCCTGCAGCGGACTTTCATCCGCAACGTCCTTGATTCCCTGCCGGCCGGCTCAGCCGGGATCCAGCTCGACTTCGAAGAAGTCCAAGCGGGCGACCGCCTGCCTTATGTTCACCTTCTGGAATCTTTGCAGGCCGTCTTGCACGAAAGAGGCCTCCTCTTGACAGCCACGCTGCCGGCCAAGCGTTCTGAGGGAGAGGCCCCCGGCTATGATTTCGCCGGCATCGGCAAACTATGTGATGCCGTCACCCTGATGACCTATGACGAGCACTACGCGGGCGGGGAGCCGGGCCCGATTGCCGGTCTGCCCTGGATGATTCAAGCCTTGGACTATGCCATAAATCTCATACCCGAAGACAAAATTCTGGTCGGAATTCCGGTTTACGGCTATGATTGGTCAGGAGCACCCACCCGCATGCTGCCCATGCGCGACATTCCCGCGTTGGTCGCCGAGACCAAGGCCCGCGTTCTTTGGTCTGACCCCGCCGTCGAACCCTATTTTTACTATTGGCGCGGACGCGACAGACATACCGTCTGGTTCGAGAACGAGCTTTCCGCCAAAATCCGCCTGGGCTTCGTCAAGTCATACCACCTGCGCGGGATCGCCGTCTGGAGACTGGGCTATGAAACGAAACGTTTCTGGGCGGCGGTGAGCACCAAACTGCGGCACTGAAAAACCGGCGCACGGACAAACTGGCCTGCCGGCAAAACTGGCTTACAGACAAAATCGGCACACCCAAAACGAGGACCGCCATCCTTGGGAAGGCGGTCCCCCGCTTTTTAATACCTTTGTCGCAATTACCTTGTTGTAATTACCTCGTGTCCCGTCTCTTTCCATAAAGCCTTTTGGCCTATTGCACCGCTTGCATCAGATTCCGGACGAACACCGCCTCCGGAACCGCGCCTTCAAACTGAACCGTTTCATTGATCACGGATTTGGGAACACCGAAAACGTTGTACTGTTGTGAAAGCTCGCCAAACTCCGTCGCCTCGATACATTCCGCCTTAATGTGCGGATTGGCCAGGGCCAATTGATGAGCCGTGCGCACGGCACGGGGGCAATGGGGTCAAGTGGGGGTGACGAAAACTTTAATCGTCACATCTTTCTGCACCGCCTCAACCTGTCGGACAATATCAGGGGCAAGTTTAGTTTGTCCCGCCGACAAGTCGGCTAAATCCTCTATCAGGGTGCCGAACTCATAACCGGAGGGTATACCGTAAAAACGCACCCCTGAATCTGCGTCCGCTTTTTCCAAGATCAAAGCGGGTACTCTTTGTACATCATAACGTTTAAGTTCCGCATCCTCTTTGCCGGGAACTTTGTGCACCGCCAGCTTGATCTTGTCGCTGAGCTCCGAAACCTCCTCAGCAATCTGCTGCGTCTCCGTGCAGTACATACAGTCGTCCGGCTGTCCGCCGTCTTGAACAAAGAGACGCATGGTGACGGGTTCCACCAAATTCTGGTCAAAAAAGCCCCTAATCGCAGTGGCATCCTTTTCCGACAATAATTTCGCCAAAATTCCTACCTCCTTCTCCGAGCAGGTTGACACTCCTTAAGCCCCAACGCAAGGCGTGTTCAAAGCCCATTAAACTCTGCCTTAGTCTCTCCTGGGCCGGCAAAATTTATGTTTTTATTATAAACGAGGATACCCCGGATGTATACCCCTCAGGGGTAGAACGAGGTTAGTTAATTTCTATGTATCCTATAGCCTTTGACTTTCGATAGCCTTTAGCCCTTTAACTTTATATAGCCCTTTAACTTTATATAGCCCTTTAACTTTATATAGCCCTTAACTTTTCTCTCCACTCAGCCGCGGGCTTGGGTTGTGTCTCTTTCCGTGCCGGCTTTTACCAGGTGCGAGGGGTGGCGGGCGAACCGCTTGCGCCCAAATTCTTTCGTCCCCTGTCAATTTTGCCCGAATGCCTTGTTCTTTGCGGCCAAAATCGTTATGATTGGGCTTAGGACGATGTAAACCACTAGGTATGGATACTGTCCCCCACTATCTATTGAGGGAGATGTAGGCAAATGTTCGAACTCAACAACATCACGGAAATGGTGGTTCGCGAAGCACTCCAAGACTACCTTCGCCAAGCCAAGCCACCCTGTACCTGCGACCGCTGTCAGGCCGATATTTTAGCCCTGGCTCTCAACCGCCTGCCACCGCGTTATGCCGTCACCCTGCGGGGGGAAATCCTCAGTACGTGGGAGTCCAGGGCTTTGCCAAGCCATGCCCGCATCATGTCTGAACTTGTTCGGGCCGCAGAACAGGTTGCGGCCGCACCTTCTCACCCTCTGCCGGCAGAAAATCCCGGTTGAGGAAAACCGGCCCGCTGTCTTCGGATCTTTATCTCTCAAGTGAGTCAAACAGTCCACTGAACTGTTTCAACGGTACAGACGATAAATGGCCCACTTTGCCGGAAGACAGCGGGACTTTCTCAAAGCGGCTGAGCGTAAAAACCCCACTCATAGCGGTCAAAGCGGAGCACAAGGGCGGCGGGAAAGGTCCGCGCCTCTATGAACTGGGACAAAGGAAAAAAGACCTTGGCCCCCGTGTTGTTGACCAATTCGAAAGAGACAGCATCCAGAGTGAGGTGACCCGTCTCAATGCGGTCTTCCCTGCGAATGATCTCCCTGACCATGCAGCTCAACTCAAGCAGCACCGTGGTCTCATCGGTTCTGAGGACCGCCTGCCAACGTTGTCCGCGCAAACCGGCGAGAGCGGCCGCCAAAATAATCTCCTTGCGGCCGGAATCACGGTATTCCGTTCCGGCCAGGTAACTTTCTCCCATACATATCTCTCCCAAGGAAGTGTCAGCAATGATCACAACCCGTGAACTTCTGCGTTTCGACCTCTTTTCTTTCCTCAGCCGGGAAGAAGTTTCTCTTTTCCTGCCACATTTGCAAGAAAGGCGCTGCCGGAAAGGCCACATTCTCTTCGTTGAGGGCGAGATCGGCTCTGTGGTTTATTTTGTCCTCCACGGCCAGGTTAAATTGAGCAAAATGACCCCGGACGGGGAAGAACAAATCCTCGATTGGTGCGGGCCCTATGACAGTTTTGCCGAAACCCTGCTCCTGGAAAGCGGCTCATACCCCGCGACCGCCGAGGTCGTGCGGGACGGAACCCTTCTCGTTTTAAACAACGAGATCATGCCGGCCCTGCTGGAGGAGCATCCCCGTCTGGCCGTAGCTTTGGTCCGCATCCTCAGCAAACGTCTGCGCCTGGCCCAGGAGTTTATCCGGATCCTGACCAGCAAGTCGACGGCGGGCACCTTGGCTTCTCTTCTCTTGCGCCTGGCCCGTCCGGCCTCAGCCCCGGACGCGCCCATCTATATTCAGCCCGGTCTGACCCACCGGGATTTGGCCGGAATGATCGGCACCTCGCGGGAAGTGGTTAACCGTTCCCTCAGCGCCTGGAAAAAGTCCGGAATCATCCGCCCGACCGCTGAAAAGCTTGAAATCCTCAAACCCCAAGAACTGGCGGACTGGCCCTAGTCAACCGCGGCATCCGCTAGATGCGCACGCTGAACACTTGGCTTTCTTCCTCCTCGCCGCCCCGTTCCAAGCGGCTGACCGAATGCCAGCACTCTTCCCAACCCACTCCAGGCTGGCGCCGCCAAAAGATCATAGCCGCGCGCAGCCGTTCGGCCGCACCCTCTCCCATCACCGCGGCAGAGGGTTTTTTTGCTCCCCAAGCATTCAGCCACTCGAGATAACACTGAACCAGTTCCGCGGATTGGTGTTTCAAATAACGCCAAGTGTAGGCGGCAACGATCGTGTGCAGCATCGGCTCCTCCGAACCGCGGGTAAAACCCTGACCATCCAAATCCTGGCCGGCCGCGAGCAGCAGGAGAAAGAGAAAGTGAATGCGGACCGCTTGCCGCAGCTGTTCCGGATTCGCGTGGCTAATCTCCGCCAAACGTCCCAGAGGCCGCAGATAAATCTTGACCGCGGGTTCATGCAAGCTCAAGGTACCGAACGCGGCCAGAGGGACCGGAAAAAGGTCCGCCAAATTGTTTTCCTGAAGTTCTGCCATCAGTTCGCTTTCGGCCTGGGTCAGGCGCTGCTGGTTTTTGCTCAACCTATCCCCTGTTTCCCGCAAAAAAGTTTCGGCTTCCTGTGGACGTTCCGGCGGTTCCTCAGCCCATTCTTTGAGCCGCGAACGGCGCGGCAGAAGGATATCCAGTATTGAGGCGGTCTCCTGGTGCAGGGTTTGAAAACTCCTGCGCACCCGCTCGGGATGACGGTAAAAGCCACGCATGAGGGTTTCGGCGGGCCGCGGTATTTCCAGCGATTCCTCGAAGCGTACCAGAGCCTCCCCATCGCGTTCCGGGAATTTCAATCCCATCGCACGTTCTATATCCAAACGCAAAGACGGCACAGTACTTCCCCCTTTGGCCTTGTCTTTTCATAATGATCATATGGATTGGGGGGAAACTTAAGACCACTCACCCAAAATTTGACCCTGGGAAAGCCGTTTGCTAAAATTGGGGGGGATTTTAGGAAGCGAGTTGAACAGATAATGTCCAAACGAATATACCGCGGATACACTCTTGACCCCTTTCAACGTGAAGCCCTGGCAGCCGTGGATGCGGGCCAATCCGTCATCGTGGCCGCTCCCACAGGAACAGGGAAAACCCTGGTCGCCGACTATTTAGTGGAAAAAGCTCTTGAAACCGGAGAACGGATCATTTACACCGCTCCCATCAAAGCGCTCAGCAACCAAAAATACAAAGACTTCAAGATCCGGTTCGGCGAAGAGAGTGTCGGGATCTTAACCGGAGATATCGTCTTAAATTCCGGCGCCCCCCTCCTAATTATGACCACGGAAATTTTCCGCAACCAAGTTATTACGGAAGAGCCGAGTCTGAACAATGTCAGTCATATTATCTTTGACGAAATCCATTGGCTCAACGACGAGGAGCGAGGGACGGTCTGGGAAGAATCGATCATTTTGGCTCCTGCCCATGTGAAAATTTTGGGGCTCAGCGCCACCATTGCCAATGCCCGGGAACTCACCGCCTGGATCTCTTCCATCCGGCAGGAAGAAATCGCTTTGATCGAAGAACACAAACGCGCTGTTCCCCTTGAATACTACTACTATACCAAAGATACCGGCTTGGTCAGTTATGAAAAACTCTGGCGTTATTACCGTGACAAGAGCCGCGCAGTCCAGGCTTTCGACGAATCACCCTTTGCCACGACCACCCATTTGGATTTAATCCGCGCCATTCAGCGTCATTATCTTCCGGTTCTCTATTTTGTCTTCAGCCGCAAACTTTGCCTGGAGAAAGCCCGGGAACTGGCCGCCGGTACTAACTATCTGAAACCCGCCCAGCGGCGCCTGGTCGAACAAGCTTTCCTGGATCAGTTCGGGCCGCAAGATTACTGGTCCGCCTCCACTAAACAATTAAGGCGGGTCTGCCTCAAGGGAATCGCTTTCCACCACGCGGGCCTTCTCCCCGCCCAAAAAGTTCTGGTGGAAGAACTGTTCCAGCGGCGCCTGATTTTCGTACTTTACTGCACCGAAACCTTCAGCGTCGGAATCAACTACCCCGTAAAATCCGTCTGCTTTGATTCTCTGCACAAATTCGACGGTCACGGGTTTCGTCCCCTGGCTAACCACGAGTTTTTTCAAATGTCCGGCCGGGCGGGGCGCAGGGGTATTGATGAAACCGGCTATTCTTTTGCTTTGGTGGATTTTAACTACATGGAAAAGAACCCGCCGCAGAAATTTCAGCTCAATAAACTTGAACCCCTGTCCAGCCAATTCCGGCTCACTTATAATACGGTGCTTAATCTCACCGCCACCCTCAATTTGGATCAAATTGAAACCTATTTCAAGAAAAGCTTTTCGGCTTTTAACGCCCATCAGAGTTCTCTGAACCTCAAAGCGGAATTGGCCGTCACCGAAAGGGAGGCGACCGAAGGGAGACAGGTCTGTGAACACCTGGGATCCTACCGTTGTCCGCTCAAATACGAACCCAAACTGAAAGAACTCGAACGCTTGCGCCGGACCTACCAGAGCTTGGCGCCGCGCAAACAAAACCGGATCTACGGCCGGGAGATGGCCCGCAAGATCCGCAGCCTGGAACGGCTCCTGGCCCACCAGCCCAACTCCTGCCCCCCCCCCCGCCAGTCTCTCTGCCGCGATGCGGAAAAGACCGTCTTACGCGCGCGACATCGGATTAAGGAATTGGAGAGGGCCATCGCCAGCCTGGCTGATGAAAATATGTTCATACGGGAATTTGAACTCAAAAAAGCCCAACTGCGTCAGATGGGCTATTTGAGAGAGAATACCCTCCTGCCGCGCGGAACCTGTGCGGCTAAAATCTACGTACAGGAGCTTCTGGTCACAGAGTTCATCTTTTCCGGTCTCCTTGACACCCTTGATGATGATCAGTTGAACGCCCTCTTAAGTGGCGTGGATTTTGAAGCCCGCAAGAACGATCTTTTTCAGAAAACAAGCATCCTCGATCTGGACCCGGTTTATGAGATCGCGCATTATATCCAAGGGATCTGCGGCAAAGAGAGCATCCTCTACGACGCCCGTGTGGCCGCCATCACTTATGCTTGGAGCCAAGGCCAGCCTTTCGCCCAGGTTCAACGGCTGTGTAACTTAGACGAAGGGGACATCATCAGCGTTTTCCGGCGCACCCTTGATTTGCTGCGTCAAATTCGCGATGCCGTCAATGACTCCGCCCTGCGGGCCAGGCTCAAAAACTGTATGGGAAAACTGGACCGGGACGAGGCCTCGGTCATCGAAATTCAATGAGCGGGCTCAAACATGTCTTTGGCGACGCCGCAAACCGGGCAGACCCAATCGTCGGGCAGATCCTCAAAGGCTGTTCCGGGAGCAATCCCGCCGTCGGGATCCCCCACCTCGGGATCATAGATGTAGCCGCAAGCACTGCATACATACTTGAGCATACTGTTCTCCTCCGTTTCTCAAATGCTGTTCATCGGACCCAAATACTGTTCATCCGCTGCGAATGCGTTCATCCGTTCCAAATACTCTTCACCCGCGCTCTAGACTTCCAACATCGCGATCGCTTCGATCTCCACCTTGGCATCTTTGGGCAGACGGGCCACCTGCACCGCCGAACGGGCCGGCGGGCCGCCGGGGAAACTCTGGGCGTAAATAGCGTTGACAACCGCAAAATCCTGCATATCCGCCAGAAAGACCGTGGTTTTCACCACGTTGGCCAAAGAAGAACCTGCCTCTTCCAGAATGGCTTTGAGATTCTTTAAGGCCTGGGACGCTTGTTCTTCAACCCCACTGCCGGCCATTTCCCCATCGGGCTTCAGCCCCATCTGACCGGACACAAAGACGAAAGACCCCGCCGCAATGGCCTGAGAATACGGACCAATGGCCGCCGGAGCTTTCGTTGTTTGGATACTTTTCCTTTCCACAGTAGACACCTTCCTCACCTTTCTAATCCTTCCGACCCGCTCTTATGTCTCGACACCCATCTTTCCATCCCCACCCAGGACACCCCTTTCGCGCACCGGCCTGCGAAGCCGGCTTCATTCAATCGTGAGACTCCCCTTCTGCAAGTGGGGGCAGTTCCCCGTACTCTGCTCACTCATCCCGGCGTCAACGATTCCTCGTACAATGAAATATGGTACCTCTGCCAGACCAAACGGCGAAACTCATTGACACAGTCACAGGATTCGCCGTGCCGGCAGGACCCAACTTCCAGTTTTCCCAAGAGATGATGGTGCAATACATTGAGATTGATGAACACGTGATTCACTCGACGACTGGCTTTAAGGTAACACCGGAAGACAAGAAAAGCGCCAGCCGCGCAGAGCAGACTAAATACGGGATTCGCGCCCAGCCAGGGCAGAGTGAAAGCCGCGGCCCCGGTCAGAACCAGCAGGAATATACAGATTCCTTCACGCCGGCGAGCGGCCCGCAGTTCCTCCGAACGCTTTAAATATTCCTCAAACAAACGCAGGGTGGACGGTGAAAGACCAGACGGCCATGCCAGAGTCGCCTGGCCGGTGGTCAGCCAAAGCACTTACCGCACTCTCCCTTTAATGCCGGCAAGCGGATGACCCGCCACCGGGATTTTCCGCCTTCGGCCACAGATTACCCAGAAGAAGACTGGTACAGGTCGTCAATCCGCGCGAATTTCGACACCGCCTCCGGCTATAGATTGCCCAGAAGAAGGAGTTCCGTCAGTTCCGACAGATCCCCGCGGTAGTCCGTCTCCGCCGCTGCCGCAACGCCCGTCTCCAGCAGAAACGTCTTCATGCCCACCTGCCGGGCCGCCAGGTCTTCAACCGGGTGGTTGCCGACCATCAAACACTGGGTGGGCTCGACAGCCAAGGTCTCGGCCAGTTCACTGAAGAAACCCGGATGTGGTTTGCAAAAATGGAACTCCTCGATCGACGGAATCACCTTGAACTGCTCAGGAGTCAATCCCGCCCAGCGGATCCGTTCTTTGATCGCCTTCAGGGGCATAACCGGATTTGCGGCGACCGCCGCGAGGTACCCTTGCTGCAGCGCCGTTTCCACCACTTTTTCCCCTTCGGGATTTGCCTCTACCAAATACTCCAGATTAGGAAAGTCATGTTCATAGTATTCCTCAAAAATCGGCCAAAGAACACTAAATGAAATACCAACCGCTTTAGAAAAGTCGTCAAAAAAAGTCTGGAGATTCGTTCGGCCCGGCTTTGGCTCTTTAACCATGAGGTCCGTCGAACGCATCAGCTGTTTCGCAAATTTATCCGGTGAATAGAGGTGCGAAAAACGGGGGACAAGCAAACCCACATAATTGCGCATGAATTCTTCGTTGTCCATAAAAGAAAGCGTACCGTCCAAATCAAATAAAATCGCGCGAATCAAGCCATTTTCGCCCCTTTCCCCGGCCCGCGTCCGGTCCGGACCCCTCAGTCCCTTCCCCCCCCCGCGGACGGCCTATCCCTGAGAAGTACAGACCCTCCGCCGCCAAAAGCAAACCACACCGCCGAAAGCACTGATCGCGGGGAGATACTAATCACACAGTTATGTGTCCCCCGATTATGTTTCTCCCTTTATCTTCTTTTTCCTTCTTTATCAAGCCTATTTTCTTCACTTTTTCGCATATTATTTGTCCCAACCGCCAAAGGCCAAAGTCCCGGTAAAAAAAAAGACCCCTGGCGGGCCTTTGACCAGAAGCCGTTACGCGTGTTCAGTCATTCATCCGTGCCGCGGACTCCGGGTCTTCGCCGCGACGGTACGCTGCAGCCATACCACCGGACTCATAATCCCAAGGCAGCCTCGATCCGGTAAACGGGCATTACCGGAATTACAACCCCTTGAGTTGAGGAGCGGGGTGCAAACCGTTCCTGACGTTAATTGTACAGTTCCTGGTAAAAGTACTCTGCTCAACTCCGGGCCTGTTGCTCCTTCCGGGGAATTCCGAACCAGACGGGGCTCACCTCCCACCAGGGCCGGCGAAACATCCTTTCTCCTCTCCACGCGATCTCGCTCGCTTTCGTGGCAACGCATTGCCAAATTCATGTCGTGAGATAAAAGTTTGTCCGCCGTCTACCCGGATAATTCTTCCTGCAAGCCCTAAATTCCTGGCTCGAAACTAAGAAAGTTTTTGGTTCTTTTGTCGATGGCGTTTTTCGAGCAGGATCTCAGCCGTATGCTTAACCTTGATCGGTGAGCGGGCTTGATCGAGACCGCCCGAAATTTGCATCAGACAGCCCGGGCAGTCGACCGCCACCACGTCCGCCCCCGTCGCCTCAATGTTTTTGATTTTCTTCTCTAGGATCGGGGCTGAAATCTCGGGAAACTTAATGGAGTAGGAACCGGCAAAGCCGCAGCAATGGTCCGATTCGTACATCTCCACAAGCTCAATACCCGCCGTACGGCTCAGATGAGCGCGGGGTTCCCGGTAAACCCCCATCTTTCGTTTCAGATGGCAGGAATCATGATACGTCACTTTAAGGGGCAGGCCGTCGCCGCCCTCCGGCAGCCCTCCCAAATCGGCCAGGAGTTTGGAAAAATCCAGGGCTTTACGGCTGAGGACAGCCGCTCGTTCCTCCCAAGCCGGGTCCCCGGAGAGCAAGGCCGGATAACTGTCTTTCAGGGCATGCGTGCAAGTCGGACAGGCCGACACCACGTAATCCACGCCCTCGGCTTTAAGGGCTTCGATATTGAGCATGGCGGATTTCTTGGCATTGGGCTTATCCCCCATATAAACCGCCGGCGCGCCGCAGCAGGACTGCCCCTCGGGAAAGACCACTTTGTAACCCTTATCATTTAAAGCGGCGATGACACCTTCGCCGATTTTGGGGTAAACGAAATCGACCAGGCAGCCGGCGTAAAAGGCCGCCGTGCCTTTCACGTCTTTGATATTTTGAGGAATGCTTTTGAAAATGTCCCGAAAAGGAACCGGCGCAATGGCGGGAAGACTGCGTTTTTCCGTTAAACCCGAAAGAAACATCGGCAAATGCCGGATGACCGGTTGGCCCTTGGTCAGCGGCTTCTGGGCCAGAGAGGCCACTCGCAAAAGAGAGTGAAAGAGGCGGCGGTTGGCCACGATATCCAACGCAAATTTCTGGGTAAAGGGCAGACCCTTCTTCTGCGCAAAACGGGTGCGCAGTTCAAGGATCATCTCGGGAATATCCAGCCGTCCGGGGCAGATCTCCGCGCATTTGCCGCATTGCAGACAGAGATTCTGCGGATTTTCTGCAAATTTCTCCTCATTGAGAAAAGCAGTCAAAATGGTGCCAATGCCCCCGGTATAGATGTGTCCGTAAACATGCCCCCCGACTAATTGGTAAGCGGGACAGACGTTGAGACAGGAAGCGCAGCGAATGCACTGGAAAGTCTTCTTAAATTTGTCGTCGGCATACATTTTGCGACGGCCGTTGTCCATCAGAACGATATGGAGTTCTTTGTCCCGAACGCTCCCATCCGGCATGTACACCGGCGTAGGTCCGGTCACCATCGTGACATAACTGGTAATCGCCTGGGCGGTCGCATTGCGCGGCAAAGTTTGCAGGATGCAGCCGGCATCCTCAAACTTCGGCACCATTTTTTCCACCCCGACCAGGAAGACGTGAATCCGAGGCAGGGTGGCGGTCAGACGGGCGTTTCCCTCATTCGTGACGACCATGAGCGTTCCGGTTTCGGCAATGGCCATGTTGGCCCCAGAGATGCCCATATCCGCTTCCAAGAATTTCGAGCGCAATTCGGAGCGCGCGGTTTTAACCAGAGAGGCGATGTCCGGATCATTGATCCGCCCCAAATGATCCGTAAAAACGTCGGCCACCTGTTCTTTGGTCATGTGCAAAGCAGGCATAACCATGTGAGAAGGGGTCTGGTGGCAGAGTTGGAGAATCCACTCGCCCAAATCGGTCTCCTGGACGTCCATCCCTTTCGCCGCCAGGGCATCATTGAGGTGGATCTCCTCGCTGGCCATGGATTTGGACTTGACAATGCTTTTAACCTTGTGCTTCAAGGCCAGCTCGGAGATATAGCGATTCGCGTCTTCCCCTGTCTCGGCCCGGAATACCTTGGCCCCGCGGGCCGTCGCGGCTCGTTCAAATTGATCCAGCATCTCATCCAGGTGAGAGGCCGCATAGGATTTTACTTCTGCCACTTGATCCCGCAAAGCCTGAAAATCATATCCTTCATAAACTTGTTCCCTGGCTTTTTCGTAAAACTCGCCAAAACGCCCCAGAGCGCCCCTCAGGGTAGAATTGTCCAAAGCCTGTTCGATTTTCCCTTTAAACTCTTGATCGGCCATCTTTATTCGCCCTCCCGAACATCTTCATCCACAAGCAAGGCCAAGAACCGGCCCGGTCCATGAACTCCAATCGTCAGAACCCGTTCGATATCCGCCGTACGGCTCGGCCCGGTGATGAACCCCACAAACCCGGGGATCTCGGGCAAGCTGTGGATTAACCTCAGAGCTTCCGCTACCGTCGGAACGAGTTCAGACGTCTGGGCTAAGGCAACATGCAGGGGCGGGAGCATAGAAAGCAAGCGCTGGTCGACATTCGTTCCGATTTGAACCAATGTTCCCAGTTCCGCAATCCCCCACTTCAACTGGGTGATTCCGGCCTCCACGCCCGGAGCGGCCTGCCGGATGTTATCTGTCGTCACTTTTATACCCGCCCCCTGCAGCCGCTCCCGAAGGCCCCCTGCCCTGGTTAAAGGGCTTTCCGCTAAGCCCACCGTCCGGATTTTATTTTCTCGGAAAAAGGGAATCAGAAACGCGGCTATGTCTTCTGCCCTGCGAACCCGGCTGCACTCCCCCGCCATGGCGGTCAATTTCTCCCTAAATCCTTCGTACAGATTCTTCGGCCGCTCCCCCTGATTTAGCACGTGAACCCACTCCTTACGCGTTAATCTCTTCACAGGCCGCGGCCGTTTCAGCCCCCGCCACGTCTCCGTGCTTTTATGGTCTGGCCGCCTTACCATTATACTACGGAAATAGTCCAATCGTCTGTCTTTTTGTCTGTGAAAAACAAATTTTCCCGCTTCGCAACCCGCCGGAGAAAAGAAAACGACGAGACCCGCGCTGCTTAAGCAGTTGACACGAGTGGGATTGCTTTTCCTGCCTGCCTCCACGTCGAAACCAAGTATACAGTATAACAGCCTCTTAACTGTTCCAGTTGATTGCACTGATCGCAGCATCTGTTATATAATGATTAGCAGAAAAGGGGTTCCCTTCCGGCAGCTGACCGGCAGAACCCGGTAGGTAATTGAAATTCCCAACAACAAGTCCCGTATTTTCGAATTAGAGGAGGTTGGTAGGATGGAAACCAGGAAACTGGAGACTCCCGGTACCCTTGAACAGATCGATCTGCAAGTCGAAGAAAGCAAGACACTGCCCAGCACGGAAGAGATGCTCTCCGTTTTGCAGGAGGACCCTACCCGTTGCCTGTCTTGGCTGTGAAGAGCGGACCGATTCATGAATACCCGGACATAGGAGGCGTGCGTCGGCACGCTTCTTTTTTTACGAAAACAAAACTACCGTTGCCTTTCCCCCTTCCTCACGTTATAGTTGTATACAGAGGCAGCGTTTCGCCCGCTGCCACCTGCTTTCATCAGCGTTAGGAGGATCCGCATGCCCGGTTTTCCGTTCAGAATCCTGGTTGTCGATGACGAGCCTTCCATCCGTGAGATGCTGAGCTTTGGCCTTCGCCAAGAGGGGTATACTGTCAAAACGGCGGAGCACGGAGAAACTGCTCTGGAGCTGATTCCCCGCTTCGACCCGCATGTCGTTATTTTGGACTTGATGATGCCGGTCATGGACGGGTATGACCTCTGTCAGGCCTTGCCCCAGATCTCGCAAGCCTCCATGATCATGCTGACTGCCAAAAATACTCCGGCCGATATTGTACGGGGACTGAAGCAGGGAGCCAACGACTATTTAGTTAAACCGTTTCATTTCGAAGAGCTTCTGGCCCGCATAGAGGTCCAGCTGCGGACTCGCTTTCCGGACCTGACCGGCAAGCGCCAAATCGGTTCTTTCACCCTGGATGAGGCCTTTCACCTCATATCGTACCGCAGCGAGGCGTTGTCACTTTCGCCAACGGAATATAAGCTCCTGTCCCATTTCCTCTGGAATCCCGACCGGGTCCTCAGCAAAACCGCCATCCTCGACCATGTCTGGGGCTACGATTTTGCCGGAGAGGAGAATATCGTCGAAGTCTACATCCGCTACCTCCGTGACAAGCTGGGCGATAAGGATCGCAAACTGATTCAAACCGTGCGCGGAGTCGGTTATCGTTTTAACCCGGATTAACGTTTGCAGAAAAATCTTGTAGACGAGGAGCTGCCGAGTGTGGCCGGAGAAGAAGAAAGCCGGGTTCCGGCAAAGCCCGTATCCAATCAGACCAAGCCCTCCCCGGGAAAAAGCCGCTTTGCCGAATGGAGAAATTCCCTTTCGGCCCAGTTGCTTACTCGCTTTTGGCTGAGCCTGATTGTCTTTTTTATCATCGTCGCCCTAGTCCAGTACAAAGGGCTGCAAAGTTTCCTTATGCAGCAAGAACAAATCAACATCAAAACGGAAATCAATATCTTTGCCGAACGCACTTTGGACAACTGGATCACCCAAGCCACTCACCCTGCCTCGCTGTCAGACCTGCGCCCGGGTAACATCTTAGTGCTGTTTTCCCCCGACGGCCAAGTGCGCGGGGTTATCACCCAGCGCGCATGGCAGAAAGCCCCTGAGCTTCAAAAACTGCTTACGTCCAGGCTGTTTCCGCGTGGGAGCAAAAGCCACGCGCCTTTCGTCTGGACCGTGGGCAGAGGCAAGCGCTTTCTTGTCCTCTTCCGGCCGCTTCGGGCCGTTGCGGCCAAAGACTCAACTTTCTCCGCTCGTCCCTTGACCGGGTATGCCGCCGTGCTGGCACCCCTTACTCAGATGGATATCCTGCTTCAACATGAGTTGAGGCTTTATGGCATCACTGCCTTGATCATCATGATTTTGGGCGGCGTGGCCGCGTTTTACGTTGTCCGCAAACCCCTCAAACCCCTGCGCGGCATCTCCGATGTCTCCGCCAAAATCGCCGCCGGAGAATATAGTCTGCGCCTCCCGTTTTCGGGGGGAAGCTCCGAAATTGAGCACTTGCGCCTGGCCTTGAACCACATGCTGGGAATCCTGGCAGACACCTTGCACACCGAACAAAGCGCCCGCGAAGAAATGGCTCGTTTCATCGCGGACGCTTCGCACGAGTTGCGCACTCCCCTGACTTCCATTCGGGGCTTTTTGGAGATCCTTCTGCGCAACCGGGAGACAAATCCGGAATCTCTCCGGTCCGCTCACCGCTCCATGCTGACAGAGACGGAACGGCTCATCCGGCTCACGGAAGACCTCCTGACCCTAGATCACCTTGCCCTCATGTCCGCCTCCCAGCAGAAGGATATCGTCTCAACCGCCGTCGCTGAGGTTCTGTATGATCTGAGTCCGCTCCTGGAATCCCTGGTTCTTCCCCGCCTCTTGACGGTCCGGGCGGAGCCCTTGACCCTTCCTCTCACGGCCAATGAGTTGAAACAGGTTCTTTTCAACTTGGTCCAAAACGCCACGCAGCATACCCCGCCCAATGGCCGCATAGAAGTCACCCTGACCCGCTCAGCAGGGGACATCGTACTCTCCGTTTCGGATAATGGCGAAGGGATTGCTCCGGACGACCTGCCGCATGTCTTCGAGCGTTTTTACCGCGGCAGCCGCTCGCGCCAGCGCAACAAAGGACAGGGCGCCGGCTTGGGGCTGGCTATCGTCCGCGAAATCGCCCGGGTCCGGGGCGGACGCGTCGGAGTAAGCAGTGAACGCGGAGAGGGGAGCATTTTCAGTTTGTACTTTCCCGGGGCACATTGTGGGGACCGAGCTGCTGTCTGAGTACAGTCGGAAACCTCTCGGCGCAAACCAGGCAAGTCTCATAGCAGGAGGGTGTTTCTCATGACCTATTGGGCTATTTTCTTTGCCAGCCTGATGATGGGCTTTTCAGGCGCGATCATGCCGGGGCCCCTTCTCACCGTGACCGTCGACGCCAGTCTGAGAGAAGGGTCGCTGGCCGGCCCCAAACTGATTCTGGGCCATGCCCTGCTGGAATTTTCGCTGGTAGTACTTATTTTTTTCGGTCTGGGTGTTTTCCTCACCTGGAGCAGCGTTAAAGGTGTGATAGGAGTTATCGGCGGACTGTTTTTGCTCTGGATGAGCTATGGCATGCTCAAAAAGTCCACCCATAAGGACCTCGCCTTCAACAACCCGGCCGGCAGCCGTGAAACCAAGCGTCTTAACTTGATTCTGACCGGTCTCACGGTCAGCGCCTCCAATCCCTATTGGTCGATCTGGTGGGCCACCGTGGGTGCCGGTGCCCTTATGCTCGCCGCCGGCAACGGAGTGGCCGGGGCCGCCAGCTTCTACGCCGGACACATCGTTTCCGACTTTCTTTGGTATTCACTGGTCTCCACGGCCGTGGCGCGGGGCAGGAGAGTCTTCACTCCGCGCCTTTACCGGATGGTCCTGATAGTGTGCGGCGTTTTTCTGTTGGGACTGGCCCTCTATTTTATCCACTCCGGTATCAACTTCCTGCGCCTGCACTGACGGAAAATCCGCGAGCCTTGCCCGCAGCCAAGCCATGAGCTCCCGCTCCGAATAGACGGTCAGACCGGGCGGCGGTGCCGCCCGTTTCAACAAGACAACGTCCAGCCTCAAAGCCAAGGCCGCCGAGATTTTTGTATCCGCTCCCCCGGCAGAGCCACTGTCACGCATCATCAGGATATCTGTGCCGTAAGCCTTAAAAAGAGCCCGGTTAAGTTCTTTCGAGAAAGGACCTTGCATCGCTACTATGTCGCGTCCCGCCATACCGAGGTTTTGGCATTTTTGGACAAGTCGGCCCTCCGGCAGAACCCTGACGACAAACCGGACCTGCCGGGCAAAGCGGGCCTGCAAAAGTGTTTCCAGCAGATGACTCCCGGTGGTAACAAACACGGTTACCGGCCGGTTTCCGGATTCCCCCCGGCGGCGGATCAGTTCCGCCAGCTTGCCCATGGCTTCCTCCCACCCGTTAACCGCGTGAATGAGCGGGTTTTCCCGGAACCTCGTTTCCGGCCTCTCCAGACGGACATAAGGGATGTCTTCCCGCTCACACCAGCGGCGCAAGGGCAGAAAGTCCGTCTGACAGGACGGATGGCTGGCATCCACCACGGCCGTGCAAGCTCCGTCGGCGGACCAATCGCACACGCTCTCCCCTGCCAGCCGTTCCCCACTTTCACTAAAGTCCCGGGCTAACGGATCCTTGTTGGCCATCCTCATAACCGCTACCCCCGAGGCACTCAGTTGACGGCTGATTTCACGGGCCGCCGCCGTTTCCCCTAAAAGCACTATCATCATATTCCCCCAAAATCCGAACGTCGGCCGCCATCGTCGTTCATGTCCGCGCAATTCGTCCGCATCGTTCATGCCCAGCGTCCGCAGAGTATCATCTCTGCACGAATGACTTGCGTTTTATGTTATCAATCTCTTCCTCATATTGTCAAGAATCTTGGCGGATAGTTCTTCACCCAGCTCACAAACTAAAGGCGTACCATTTCGGCGCGATAAAGGAGCTGCGGAAAATGAACCCATTTCAACGCAAGCGGAGGGAACGCTTGCGGCAACATCCGGAAATTTGGCGTTCGCTCTTCTCAAATCCCGGTGAGGACACACTGAGTACCGTCAGGGAGTACTTGGCGGAACAAAGCGTCGTTAACCTTGCTCCCTGGCTGTTTCCAGTCCTTCCCCTTTGGGAGCAGGAAGCCTGTGAAGGTAACGAGCTCATCGCTCACATTATACGGCAGCTGGAAACCAGCCGGCTCAGCCCCTTACCCTCTGAAAACGCTTTGCTGCGTCCCGCCTTGCAGCGGATCCGGATCCTGGCCACTACCCCGGGTCTGTTCCCGTTTTCCGTCGAGCACATCCAAAAAGACCTGGCAAAATTTCTCGAATCCGCCGAACTACTGGCGGACTTACCTGAACTGGAAGTCGTCGCTTTCTCGCGGGAGGAGCTTTTCCCGCTTCGGCGGGATTTAGTCAATTTTTACCTTCCCCCCTTAAGCCGCCGCTATGTGCTTCAACTTTTCCACTCCGAGCGGCAGGAAGCCATCCTATCCCTTTTGGCCCACGTCGCAAAAAACTACCCGGTCTTGGGAACCTGCCGCCAAGCCTATGCCCTGATGCTCTCCCTTGAAAAAAGTGAAGTCTGGAGCCGCAACCCTTTCTGCCTGCGTCTGCTGGCCAATCGCTTCTGGGAGTTTTATGCGGCGGACACGACTTACGCGGAGGGGGTTTAGAACAGGCCCCTTGACCTTTTCCCCTTGCAACTTGAAAGCGAGATGTTACAATGAAGGGGGACGGCAGAAAGACCCGCCTCTGCCGGGTCCTGCGGCCGCTTGGGCGACGCCTTAAAGAATGACCGGTACCACATCCTTCTGCGAGCCGGGAAGCGGAAACCGGCGAAAGGGGGTCTGAAAATGCAATCCGCCCTTGCTTTTACCCCCCGAGCCCGCACCTATCTGGAAAAGCGCGGCGTCAGGGAAATTTATGTTGAACCGGTTAATATTGTGGAATGTTGTATTCCTGTGATTTCACCACCCAGCGTTCGCAAAGGAACCCCGCCGAAACCGGAAAATTTCCTCGTTCTGGAAGCCGACGGCATTCGGGTTTTCTATGATAAGGACTTATTGAGGCCTGACACCCTGACCATCGATACACAGAGTTACGGTTTTGCCAAGACTCTGGTCATCAAAGACTGGCACATTTCGGTTTAAAACCGCACTTGCTTTACAAAGCACTGTCAGGACGCCAAATCCGGCAGGCAGACTTTAGCGGAAAAGGTGGAGGAAAAAACATATGCCGAATAAAGAAATGCTTTTGATCCCGGGGCCGACTCCCGTAGTCGATGAGATCTACGAAGCGTTGGCAGCGGAAACCTGGGCCCATACCGACCCGCGTTTCGTTTCCGTTTTTGCAAACAGTCTTAAATTAACCAAACAACTCTTTAACACCGACGGCGAGGTCTTTGTCATCGCCGGTTCGGGGACGCTGGCGATGGAGATGGCCGTGGTCAATGTCTTGGCTCCCGGTGAAAAACTTCTGGTTATCAGCCAAGGCTATTTTGGCGATCGTTTTGTTCCGTTGGCCCAAACCCACGGCATTCAAGTCGAGACCTTGCAGGCGGAATGGGGGCAGCAAGTTGACCCCGGGGCCGTTGCGGACAAGTTAGCCCGCGAGAGTTTCAAAGCGGTCACTCTAACCCACGTGGACACCTCCACGGGTGTCGTGGCTGATTTGGCCGCTCTCGTTCCCATTATCAAAAGAAGCGGGGCCTTGCTCATCCTCGACGGCGTCTGCGCCGCCGCGGCCCTAGATGAAGACATGCAAAAGGAATACGGTGCTCCGGATTACAAAATCGATCTGGTCTTGACCGGTTCCCAAAAAGCCATTGGGGTCCCTCCCGGCTTAGCTATCGTAGCTTTCGGTCCCCGGGCCTTGGCGGCACGGGAAGCGCGCGGGCTAGTCGGCGGCTACTACGTCGACATCAAAAACTGGCTCCCGATCATGGAAAACCCCGGCCGCTATTATGCCACTCCTCCCGTCAACATGATTTATGCCTTTAACCGGGGCATGGAAATTGTGATGAAGGAAGACCTGCCCCGGCGTTACCGCCGCCACGAAGCTTTGGGCAAAGCCGTACGCGCCGCGTTGTCCACGTATGGCATGAAACCCTTGGCGAGCGAGCAAGCGGCGGCACCCACTCTGACCTGCTTCCTCTACCCGGAAGGCGTCGATGACCTGGCTTTCCGCCGGGCCTTGGCCGCCAAAGGCGTGGTCATCGCCGGGGCTCTGGCCTCCCTGGCCGGCAAAGCGTTCCGCATAGGCCACATGGGAAATGTGACCGGTGAAATGTTTAGCCAAGCTATCCGGCTCATGGGCGAGACTCTGACCGAGATGGGGCATGCTGTCAATAGCGAGGCCGCTGTGGCGAAATTTCGGGAAGTATATCAATTCTAGAGAAATGCGAATACGGAGAGGTGCCTGTCCAGACAGACTCACCCGCGCAGCGGCCACATCAGGGAATGAAAATGCCCGCGGGATAACTGCAAAAGCAGCACTGTCCATTCGTAGAGTGAACTCGTTGAATTAAAGCTGAACATCACGATAGTGTCCTGCGGACACTATCGCCGAACCGCAGGCTTCCGGTGGGCAATGACGGCCAAAGGCTGGGTTTGCCCCCAGCGAAGCGGGGTGCGGGCCACCACTCCCACGTGTAGAAGTGGGAGTCTCACGGTTGGATGAAAATGCTGCTTGACTGAAGGGCGCAAATCGGACCCATATGAAACCCCCGCTTGGCTCTGAGCGGGGGTTTCACTCTGGGCCGGCCTTTTATTTTTGCCGGCGCAAAAGCGGCGGGCCGCCCTCCGAAACAAGCTTTTCAAAGGATAACACCGCCGCCTGTTGCGTCCCTGCAAGCAGGGTCAGCTGCGGCTGACCTTTTCCCGCGGGCCCGCTTTCTGTTTGCGCGTTTGTCTCCGGGGGAGGTTCACGCACTCCGGTATCCAAGTCAGAGGTTCTTTATCCTAGTCCAAACCCGAACGCGCCGGAAGTCGTAAACGCGGCTTGAAGTCCTCAACACGGTTTAAACTTTCAGGGTTAAAGGTTCAGGCTCAAAGTCTCATGGCGCCCGGAGCCAGGACATAGTAGAGCACGCCAATGACAATCAGGTAAGCCAGAGCAATCAGCGTCCAGCCCATGTTGTGCCTGATAACCTCACCCTCGTTGCGGGTAAAGCCGGTGGTCGAAACCCCCACGCTGGCGGTCTGCGGTGCCACAGGCTTGCCGACTTCGGCGCCCACTGAGTTCAGAGACGGGAAGAGCAGCACCGGAGCCCCAAGGAGCTTGCCGACCATGGCTTGGAACCCTCCGAACATGGCGTTCGTGGACGTGTTGCTGCCGGACAGGGCCACCCCGATCCAGCCCAAGATCGGAGCCAGGATGATGTAAACCGGCCCGACTTTGGAGAAAGCGTAGGCCATAGAAGAGGCCATACCCGAGAAGTTAAAGAGATTGGCCAGTCCGAAAATAAAGAATCCGACCAACAAAGCCCCCCACATCTGGGCAAACGTTTTCTTGAACACTTCACCCAAAACCCGAAAGGATTTGTTGGCAAAGAGCAGAACGACGATCAGCCAAGATATGAGAATCCAAGTGCCGCCGGCAAAAATGTTCCAGTTGAAAGCAACCGCAACCGGTTTGTGGGTAATAGAGGAGAGCCCTTTGACCGAAGCCATAAAGAGGCTCAGGCCCGGCAGTTTCGACCAAGGCCCTGTACCGGCCAGGACCACCACCACGAGTATGGCAAAAGGAAGCCAGGCCTTCAGCACATCCCCGGTGGAGAGGGATTCACCCTCCGCTTTCCTGATACGCGCGGGGTCGACTTCCTGACCGCCGTAGCCCAAAATCTGTTTCGGCCGCCAGACCTTAAGGAAGAGAAGAATGCAGACAAACGAGACGATCGCTCCCGAGATATCCGGCAGATACGGTCCCAGGTAATGGGCGACCGGCCATTGCCCCAAGATATAGGAAAATGAGGCAACAATAGCCAAAGGCCAGGCATCTTTTATGCCCTTTCTGCCGGCGACCAGGTAAATGAGAATCCACGGCGGGGCCAGAGCCAGCACGGCCACAATATTTCCTACCGAAGCGGAGAGGCTCATCAAGGGCAATCCGGTCACAGCCGCCAGGGTAATAATCGGGGCCCCCATGGCGCCGTAGGACACCGGCGCATTATTGGCAATAGCCGTAACGCGCAGAGCATCCAAGTCGGCAATGCCCAGGGTCATGAGGATCGGCCCCACAACGGCCCAAGGGTAACCAAAACCGACCAGACCCTCCAGCAGAGCGCCGAAGGCCCAGGCCAAAAGAATGGCCTGAACCCGGACATCCGCCGTCGCCTGCTGAATCAGCCACTTGCGAAAGATCTCGAAAAGCCCGGTGTAATTTAGGGTGTAATACATCACAACACCCCAAAACGTGATCCAATCGACCGCCCAAATACCGGTGAGCCCGCCCCACCAATAAGCGGCCATGCCTGTCCCGAAGGGAACGTGCCAGACCACGATGGCAATGATGATGGTCACCACGGAAGAAATAACCACGGTGAGCCAGGCGGTCATGCGTACGACGGCCATTAAGAATAAAAGCAAGACGACCGGAATGAGGGCCGCCACCAAGGTGAGTCCCATATTGCCCAGCGGATTTAAAACCTGATGAAACACATTTTCTCCCTCCTCCATTGTTCCATGTTCAAGGTTATTGATAATAATCGGAAAGTAAGCTGTGAACCTCCCCGGAGACAAACCCGCAACCTGCGCCGGACAAACCCGCAACCTGCGCCGGACAAACCCGCAACCTGCGCCTTGGCGATTGTGACCGGGTCACTGCCCTCAGAAGCCGTCCTCAACAGCCCTAAACTCCCTAAACTGTCGTGCCCGCTCCGTCAGTTACCTCCTTCCATTATGCCCACGAAACCTTTCACCGATACTTCTTTATCAGCCACTAACACCTCTCCTGCCCGCTGCACGGCCGCCTGTGCCGCCGCCTGACCCCTGCAAGCTCCTGTGCACCACCCCCCATCTGTTTATCCAGGCTAACTATTCGCCTGGTGGCCTGACCATTTGCCGGATAACATTCTCCGGTATTGGAAAGACACTCTGCTTGAGGTACAATGTTTTTATAAGGATTTCGACAATTCTTCGGAAAGTCCTCCTATTTGGCAATTGTGAAAAAATATTCTAGATTGTGTCTCCTGATCACACTGTTCTTCGATTCAGCTGTTCGATTCCGTTGTCCGGTGGAAAAGCGGAAAGGAGTAACTTGATGAGCCTGTCTAAACACAGCGAACCCAGAAGATCCGACGCACCCGGCCCGGGGGAATTGGAACCGGCCGTTTTCGCCCAACGTCTGGAAGAAAATATAGCCAGAGTACTGATAGGGAAGAGAAAGGCAGTGCACTTTCTGGTCATTGCCCTGCTGACTGACGGCCACGTGCTGCTGGAAGACGCCCCCGGTGTGGGGAAAACCACTCTGGTCAAAGCCCTGGCCCGTTCCCTCGGAGCCGACTTTCGGCGTATCCAGTTCACCCCGGACGTTTTGCCCAGCGATGTGACGGGGACCTCTATCTATGATCCGAAAAAAGGTGAGTTTCGTTACCACCCCGGCCCTGTTATGTCCAATATTCTCTTAGCCGACGAAATTAACCGCGCTTCCCCTAAAGCTCAATCCGCTCTGCTGGAGTGCATGGAGGAAAGACAGATCACGGTGGACGGCTCGACTCACACCTTACCCCTACCCTTCTTTGTTCTGGCCACCCAGAATCCGCGTGAATTTCACGGTACCTTTCCCCTGCCCGAATCCCAGCTCGACCGCTTTCTCTTTTCTCTCCACCTGGGCTACCCCAGCGTGGAGGAAGAGCTCGCCCTCCTCGAGCGTTATCAGTTCAACCAACCATTGGAGAGCCTGTCCCAGGTGTTCCCGATTGGGGTACTGCCCTGCCTCCAAGACAAGGTGAGACAGGTCCATGTCAGCAATTCTTTACGTCTCTACCTGGTCAAATTGGCCGAGAGTCTGCGCTCGCATCCGGGGCTCCGGCTCGGCATCAGCCCTCGGGCAACCCTGGCCCTCTTCCGGGCCGGACAAGCCGCGGCCGCCATCCAAGGGCGGTCCTACGTTCTCCCCGACGATATCAAGGAACTGTTTCTGCCCGCCCTGCGCCATCGCGTCTTTCTCACCGGCAGTGGCAACCCGGAAGTCCTTTTGGCAGAAGTATTGCGCTCCACCCCCCCGCTGCCGCGGAACTGAAGGAAGGTGAGCCCATGACAAGCACACTGCGGCGCAGCGCCTTATTTCTCTTCTTTCTGGTTGGGCTTTTCGTCTACGCGCATTCGGAGGGAGATCGCCTGCCCGCATTTCTCTTCATCGCTTTCACCTCTCTTTGGCTGACGGAATTCCTCGCTTTCCTTTGGTTTCGCCTGCGCACCCGGGCGACTTGGTTTTTGTCCGCCACTACTGAAGAAGCCTATTCGGACTTGTCGCTGACCCTGCTCACGCGCTATCCGCCCTTCGGCACTTTAGGCTTTTGCTTGACGTTGCCCTGGAAACCGGCCGGTCACGCGGACCGGACCTTATCTTTCAACCCCGAACCGGGCGTGGAACAGACCTTTTCTTTTCTTCTGGGCAACCGGGGCCGCTACGAAATAGGCCCCTTATCCCTGACTTTTCAAGACCCCCTGGGGCTTTTCACCCTAACCGGCCGCATCGGCAAACCCCAAGAAATCTGGGTGACTCCTCGCCTCCTGCCCATAGCGGGAGAGAGATACAGCGGCTTTGACCCCTGGGCCGGAGACCTGTCGAACCGCGGCCAACCCTCCGGCGGCGCCCGCAATTACGAATTTGGGGATCCTTGGCAGCACATCCATTGGAAAGCGACCGCCCGTACCCAAAAACTCATGGTCCGGGAATTTGAGGCAGAAAGTGACACTGACGCCCTTCTCTGGCTGGACCTGGCCTCCTCAAGCTATGAGGGCAATGAAGCGGCCCTGGAAACCGCCGTCTCCCTGGCCGCCTCCTTCCTCACCCATTTTGCCCGACAACACCGGCCCTTGCTTTTCCTGGCCACAGCTTATGTACCTTGGAGCCACCCGCTCACAGAAAGCAACCTGCCCGAGGCCCTTCGTTTCTTGGCCGGGGCGCGCGCCGACGGCATCTCTTCCGCGGAAGAGGGAACGGACGGCCTGCCTCCGACCTCGAAACTTCTTGTCATCACCGGCCGGGTCAAGACACCCTTATTGCAGAAATTGAGCCGTCGCGATATCCGGGGCCAACGTATCGTTTTTGCCACCGGTCCCGTCGAGGAAGTTTCGCCTGCCATAACCGGAGTGGAGGTGAGGCCTTATCAAACGGCTTAAGTTCAGTCAAAGTGTGGCTGCCGCCGCCTTTGTCGGAAGCTTTGCACTCCATTTGCAGGAAATCTTTGTCCCCGGGAGCCAACTGTCCTGGGCCCTGCTATTTCTTCCGTTTTTTTTCTGCCTGAGTGATTTGCCAACTCCGGCCGGACCGCTGTCCCGGCTTCGGACGGCTTCCGCCTTGCTCTTGCCTATGCTCGCCACAGATCTTATAACCCACACTAGCCCAGTCCGCCATTATCTGGCCCGCGATCTTCTGACCCGGAATCTTACCGCGATTTGGCCCTGGGCCTGGAACTTTCGACATGTATCCCTGGCTGTCTATTATCCGCTCCAGGGCCTGGTTTTAGGCACCCTGATCTTTCTGGCCCTGCTGAAACGCCGGCCCAAGATCTGGCCTTGGCTCGTCCTCGTCACCCTGCTCAATATGTTCCTCTTTTCTTACGTTAAACGCATCTGGTCTTTCACTATACCTTTAAATTTCGCCTCCGCCATCGTTTTGCAGTTCACCCTTACCCGGCAGACGAATCTTGGGCCCGGTTCGGCTTTTCCTGCCGGAGCCATGCCCGGACCGGACGGGCCGCGCTCCCGGAACCATTCGGCAGGCGCAAGGATCCGCGCACTTTGGCTTATCCCCATCACCGCCATTCCCATCCTGCTGGGGCTCACTTTGCCGACCCTCTCCCCCATTTGGTTCCAATACCCCCTGACCGTCAACTCCATCTTGGGACAAAGTTCCCGTCAGGGGCTGGACGACAATAGCCTCTTCGCTTGGAAAACCGATCAATTGGGGGGGCCCTGGCTGGGAGACAACACCCCTCTTTTCTATGTCCAAGGGCCGGCAGCGGTGTACTGGAGAAGCCAGGCGTACGATTTCTATGATCCGCGCGGCTGGTGGTCGGAGAGCGGGAGTCCGACCCGCTTTAACATCAGGGCACCCATCCGTTTTTCCGCTCAGGGACCCGAGCGCTTCCAGGTTCTCTCCCTCCTGCCTTTGGCCCCGGACACCGGACTTCCTCTCCCCGAACAAACCACTTCTCTCGATCAGATATCCCGACCTAAGGCCGCTTTTAACTATGAAAGCGCTATGGGGACCCTGTGGTCTAACCAACTCCTGCCCGTCCATATCCGGTACACACTGCATGCCGACAAGCCCGTTTTCGACCCCACGGCCCTTCGTCAAAGCCCGGCCTCCGGTTTGCCCTCCTATGCCGTTTACCCCAAGTGGAATCCGCATCTTATGCACAGGGGGGACGAAATCGTCCGCTTAACCCACCGTCTTACGGACAAAGCCCGAACCCCTTACGACAAGGTCCAGGCTCTGGTCGCTTATTTGAAAAACAATATGACTTATACCCTCGATCCTCCCCGGGCGGCAGGCAGAGACTTTGTCCCGAATTTTCTCCTGGTCACCCACGAGGGCTATTGCATCCACTTCGCCTCGGCACTCGCTGTCATGACCAAGATTCTCGGTTATCCCACCCGCCTGGTCATGGGCTTTACTGCCGGACAGCCTCTCCCCGCCACAATCCCCAATCCTTTTCCCGGAACGGATCGGAACACAGTCCGCGTTCTCACCCGGGAAGACGCCCATAGTTGGGTGGAAGTGTATTTCAGCGGGCACGGCTGGGTCCCATTCGAGCCCACTCCCGGCTTCGCCATCCCCCAAGCGCCGGCGGATACCAGCCAACCGCTCACCGGCACCACCGCCAACTCAGAGCCTCCTGCCCCGTCTCTGCCTTTACACAGCAGAAACGCGAGCCCCCCTGCCGCTCCCGCCGCTTTGCCCCCATCTGCCTCAGCCCGGCACACGGCTTTTCTGGCTGGCGCAGCGATTTCAGTTATCCTTATCCTCCTCGCCGCTGCCGGCGCGCGGCGTTTTCTGCGGCACCGGCGCTGGCAGGCGATGTCCCATCAACAACGCCTGCTCAGCCTCTATTGGGACCTTCTGGCCCAAGCCGCCAAAAAAGGACTGAAACACGGGAAAGACGAGACCCCGGCGGAATTTCTGCGGCACCTTCCGTCCTGCGGCCCGGAATGGGAGGCGAACTGGGCCAAGGCCGCGGCCCTGGTCGAAGAGGGGCTCTTCGGCAGTGGGGACGGCGCCACACAGGTGCGGGACCTAAGCGCTCTCAAACCCGAAATAGAGCGGATGCTGAGACATCACTCCAGAACCTGAAGGCTCATCTTGTAGGCGTAGATCAGTTCACGGCTGTTGTCCGCCCGTTCGTCACAGTCCAAGCCGTGTAAAGCCTGCCGGAGCAGTCTTTGATGGACCTCTTCCCGCCTGATCAGAAATTCCGTCATCTTAACAAGTCCCGCATCCCGTATCTGAAGCAAAGTCTCTTCATAGCTCTCCCGAGTGCGTTCCTCCGCCTTGAGCGCCCTCTCCAGGATACTCCTGGTCTCACGGGCCGAATCCAGGTAGCCAAGATGCCAGGGCTCCGCCCGCGAGTTCACATACCTGGCCGACAGCCCCAGTTTGCTGATAGCCACTGACAGCATTTCCATGTGTCCGAGTTCCTCCGCCGCCAGAAGGCCGAGAAGTTCCCTCAAGTATCGGTCAGTCAGATAAGTCCGCTGGTTTAAGTAACGAACCGCTGCCGAAAACTCGCTGTCCTTACCGGCATAGTGTTCAAGCAAGACCTCCCCCAGCCCCGGATCGGGACGATCCACATGCACGGGAAAAAAAAGACGTTTTCGATAACTGTACATGCTCTTTCCTCCCCACCCCGTTAAAACGGGTTCTGCCTTCAATATATGAGGGTACCGGAGCAGGAGTGACCCCGGGGCCGGTCAAAGCCGGCCTTGTTCGGGGCCCCAGGGCCAACCGGGAGGATGGGCAGAAGAGCGGCCAGGCGGAGATACCAGAAAAAGATCCGCAATTTGTCATCTGACAAATTGCGGATCTAAAAGGCGGGAAACTAAAGTCCCTTAACTCCGATGTCCGTGCGGAAGTGGGCTCCGGGAAAATCTATCTTGCCGACCAGACCGTAAGCGCGCTCCCGGGCCTCGGCCAGAGTCCCGCCCAAGGCCGTGACCGCCAAAACCCGGCCCCCGCAGCTCACCGGCTGTCCGTCTCTCAGCTCTGTCCCCGCCTGGAAAACAGCTTCACCGGAAGCAAGGGTTACAGGCAGGCCAATGGGTATGCCTTTGGGGTAAGCCGACGGATAACCGGGAGCCGCCATGACCACACAGACGGCGGCTTCCCCGGACCAGGTCAGCTCCCGTCCGCTTAAGCGTTCCTCCGTGCAGGACCAAAGGATGGGCAGGAGATCAGACTCCAGTCGCAGCATGACGACCTGGGTCTCGGGATCACCGAAGCGCACGTTGTATTCCAAAACCTTCGGCCCTTCCTGCGTAAGCATTAGCCCCAGGAAAAGCACACCCGTAAAAGGCATTCCTTTCTCCCGCATGGTTTTCAGCGTCGGTTCCAGGATCGTCTCCCTGACGATTTTCTCCACTTCCGAGGTCCAGACGGGCGCCGGACTGTATGTGCCCATGCCCCCAGTATTCAGTCCCAGGTCCCCGTCCAGGGCGCGTTTGTGGTCCTGCACCGGCACCATGGGCAGGGCCGTCAACCCGTCCGCAAAACAGAGCAAACTGATTTCCTGTCCTTCCAGACATTCCTCAACCAAAATGCGTTTTCCGGCCTCGCCAAAAGCTCCCCCCAGCATCTCATCCACAGCCTGAAGGGCTTCGGCCAGACTCTGGGCGACAATGACCCCTTTCCCCGCCGCCAGGCCGTCCGCCTTTAAAACACAAGGAACTCCCAAGGTCCGAATGTAGTCTTTAGCCTTGGCGGCATCCTCGAAGACTTCCCACCCGGCCGTCGGAATCCCTGCCTCCCGCATCACGAGCTTGGCAAAAAATTTGCTGCTTTCCAGCCGGGCCGCCAACCGCGTAGGCCCGAAGATACGCAGGCCCGCCTCTTGAAAAACATCCACTATACCCCGGCTGAGGGGCTCTTCCGGTCCAACCACCGTCAAGTCGATTTTTTTCTCCCGGGCAAACTTGATCAAACCCTCCGTATCCCCTGAAAGAATCGGGACATTCCATTGAGCAGTGCCGGCATTGCCGGGTGCGACATAAAGCTCGGATAGCTCCGGGCTCTGGGCCAGCTTCCAAGCCAAGGCGTGTTCCCGTCCGCCGCTGCCGACAATCAAAACTTTCTTACCCACCCGTTTCTACCTCCCCACATACCCCGGGCCCATTATGGAAGTTAAAGTCAGTGACAAAGTTAATGTTGAAAATGCCGCCGGCGGGTAAAGAGCATAATCAAATTCAGACGGTCCGCCGCCTCGATCACGGCCCGGTCTTGCACAGATCCTCCCGGTTGCACCAAGGCCCGCAGGCCGGCTTTAGCCGCCTCCTCGACGGTGTCCGTGAAGAAAAAAGCATCGGAAGCCAAATAGGCTCCTTGGGCCCGGCTGCCCGCCTGTGCCAAAGCGATCCTGACCGACCCTACCCGGTTCATCTGGCCGGCGCCGACCCCCAAAGTCTGTCCCTCCCGGGCAACGACAATGGCATTGGACTTCACGTGTTTAACGGCCTGCCAGGCAAACTCCAGCTCTTTCAGATCTGCTTCCCCCGGCCGGGCCTGGGTCACGGCTTCCCAAGCGGAGGCGGGCACGGTACCCTCATCCTCTTCCTGGACCAGGTAACCGCCGTCCACACTCCTTATTTTCCAACCCGGTCTGCTTTGGGCTTCTTCCCGGCCCACCGCCCAAAGCCTGAGATTCACTTTTTCCTTGAGAATATCCCTGGCCTCCGGTGAGAATTCGGGCGCAACGATCACCTCATAAAAACGTTCTTTCAGGGCCTCGGCAACCTGCTCGTCCACCACCCGGTTAAACGCCGCGATGCCTCCGAAGGCAGACACCGGATCAGAGGCCAGGGCGCGCTCATAAGCCTCCAGGGATGTGCCCCCCAGGGCGATTCCGCAAGGATTCGTATGCTTGACGATCACGGCCGCCGTTTCCTCAAATTCCAGGACTGTTTTCCAGGCGGCATCCATATCCATCCAATTGTTATATGAAAGTTCTTTTCCTTGCAGTTGTTTACCCCCGGCCAAGGTTCCTAAGCCGTCGCTGGAATA
This sequence comes from Acididesulfobacillus acetoxydans, assembly GCF_902729405.1. Classification (GTDB taxonomy): domain Bacteria; phylum Bacillota; class Desulfitobacteriia; order Desulfitobacteriales; family Desulfitobacteriaceae; genus Acididesulfobacillus; species Acididesulfobacillus acetoxydans. The sequence goes on along the minus strand of NZ_LR746496.1, from coordinate 1,787,005 downwards.
GAAAGCCGCCTTTTGCTGCGGATTTTCTCCGTAACGCAGGTCCTGCACTTTTTTCGCAGTCAAACGCAGGACGGAGGGGAAGCCTCCTTTTTCCTCCAGCCTGCTCTCCAAGTAATCTGCAATCAGACGATCGTACTCGGCCGTATGGGCAAAGGCCTCCGCCGCCAAACGTTGCCGCACACCGGCCGGGATTTGGCCCTTTTCCCGCAGCACATCCAGAATTTCGCCGTAATGCTGGGGGTTGACCACGACCGTCACCCGTTCATGGTTTTTGGCTGCCGAGCGGACCATGCTCGGGCCGCCTATGTCAATATTTTCCACTGCTTCTTCCAGGCTGACCCCGGGTTTGGAGATCGTCTCTCGGAAAGGATAGAGATTCACCGCCACCAAATCGATATACTCAATGCCGTTTTTCTCCATCTGGGCCAGATGCTCCATAGACCTGCGCGCCAGAATCCCTCCGTGAATCTTAGGATGAAGCGTCTTCACCCTGCCGTCGAGGATTTCCGGGAAACCGGTCACTTCACTGATATACTTGACCGGCACCTCCGCTTCAACCAGCGTTTTGTAAGTACCGCCCGTAGACACCAGATCGAACCCCAACTCAACCAGTCCGCGAGCAAATTCCACAATCCCCTTCTTATCGGAGACACTGATGACCGCCCTTCTTCCCATCAACACAACCTCCTTCTGAGCTCACTTCTACCGGCCCCAGCCATCATTCCTTTCAGCGTCGGCATCAACGGTTTCCCGTCTTTTGATAATACATAAACCATGTTCATCATCTCCAAAGAGAGATAAGTCTGCCTGAAAAGGCAGTAGGTCCACATCGCCAATGTTAATGCCCGCTTCCAGACTTCCTCTCTGCCACCCTCCTGCCGGACCTCTCCAGCTGCCCGGAAGCCAGCAAACGGACCGCTTCGGGATAGAGACGGTGCTCCACCGTGAGAATCCGGGCTGAGAGGGTCTCTTCGGTATCCTGCGGGAGAACCGGCACGGCTTCCTGAGCAATGATCGGCCCGCTGTCCAACCCTTCATCGACAAAATGCACCGTACACCCGCTGACTTTCACCCCATAGTCCAGAGCCTGACGCTGAGCGTGCAGCCCGGGGAAAGCCGGAAGCAAAGACGGATGGATATTGAGAATAGGAAAATCGGCCCCTTGGACAAACCTTTCCCCCAAGATCCGCATATAACCGGCCAGAAGCAAAAGCTCCACTTGTCTCTCTTGCAGCCAGGTCAACAAACTCTCTTCCCGGGTGTGGGGGGAGGGGTAGTCAGCCGGGGTAAAAACCCGGACCGGAATTCCGGCTGACCGTGCCCTTGCCAATGCCTGAGCCCCTGCCTGATCTGACCCGACGGCGACCAGTTCTATGGGAAGTTCACCTTTCTGCGCGAGATCAATGAACATTTGGAGGTTGCTGCCGCGCCCGGAAGCCAAAACCCCCGTTCTCATCGGCAGCGTTCTCATCGGTAGTTCACTCCTTCGCCCGGCTCCGCCCGACCCAAGATCACGGGGGCTTCTCCCCCGCGCTCAAGCATCTTGAGCACATTCTCTGAATCTTGGGCATGGATGAGCAAGACAAAACCGATTCCCATATTGTATGTGCAATACATCTCCGCTTCTTCCACCTCACCCAGCTTTTGCAGCAGGCTGAAGATTCCGGGTACCTGCCAGGCCCCCCTGTCGATTTCAACTCCCAAGCCTTGCGGCAGGATGCGCGGAATGTTTTCCGTCAATCCTCCCCCCGTAATATGCGCCATTCCCCGAATTTTACCACTCTGCACCAGAGGAAGGACAGTCTTCACGTAGATGCGCGTGGGGCGCAGCAGAACTTCGCCCAACGGTTCGCCCAGTTCGGGAAAAATCGTGGTCAAAGGATAGGGCGCCATGATCTTCCGGGTCAGGGAATACCCGTTACTGTGCAACCCTGAAGATTTGAGTCCGATGAGAAGATCCCCCGCTTCAATTCCCCGGCCGTCGACCAAGCAATCCCGGTTGACGACTCCCACGGCAAAACCGGCGATATCATATTCGTCCGGCGCATAAAAGCCCGGCATCTCAGCGGTTTCGCCGCCCAGCAAGGCGCAGCCGGCCTCTGCACACCCGTCCGCCACCCCGCTCACAATGTCAGCAATCCTCTCCGGCGCCACCCGCCCCAAGGCCAGGTAATCCAGAAAGAAAAGGGGTTCCGCACCCTGGACCAAGACATCGTTGACACACATGGCAACGGCATCCTGCCCGATCGTCGTATGGCGGTCCATTTGAAAGGCTAAGCGCAGTTTGGTGCCTACTCCATCGGTGCCGGAGACGAGGACCGGATCGGGATACTTCCGGAGGTCAAGGGAAAAAAGCCCTCCAAAGCCGCCGAGCCCCCCGAGCACCTCCGGACGCAGCGTCCGCGCCGCAATCGGTTTGAGCCTCTCTGCGGCCTCGTTCCCCGCTTCGATATCCACCCCGGCATCCCGGTAGGAATATCCCATTCTTATCTTCCTTTCCGTTCGAAATCATATTTTCCTTTGTTGGCGGGAATCTCAATAGGATAGTCTCCGTTGAAACAGGCCAGGCAAACCGGCTCCTCTCCCAGGGCCCGCTTTAATCCCTCCTGGGAAAGGTAATGCAGAGAATCCGCGCCGACATAGGCCCGGATACCCTCCAAGTCCAGTTGCGCCGCAATCAGCTTTTCCCTCTCCGCCGTGTCGATCCCGTAATAGCAGGGATAGAGGACGGGCGGCGAGCTGATGAGCAAATGGACTTCCTCCGCCCCCGCGCCGCGCAGGATTCCCACCAGGCGGGAGCTGGTCGTGCCACGGACGATAGAGTCGTCGATCATGACTACCCTCTTGCCCCGGATCACCGAAGCATTAGCATTCAATTTCAAATGCACCGCGATTTCACGCATCTCCTGGGTGGGTTGGATAAAAGTCCGCCCGATGTAACGGTTCTTGATCAGCCCTTCTTCGAAGGGAATCCCCAAAGCGTGAGAATAACCTAAGGCCGCGGCTCTGCCGGAGTCGGGAACCGGAATGACAATATCGGCCCGGATCGGGCACTCCGCGGCCAATTCCTGCCCCATCCGGCGGCGGGCTTCGGAAACATTGATCTTGTCTATGGTACTGTCCGGCCGGGCGAAATAGATGTACTCAAAGGCACACCCCGCCTTGCGAGGGGAGGTTAACCCAGGCCGGGAGTGAAGTCCCTGTTCGTCAATGGTAACGATTTCACCGGGTTCCACATCTCGGACCAGACGGGCCCCGATGCTGTCCAGAGCGCAACTTTCCGAAGTCAGGATATAACGTTCTCCCAGTTGTCCGATGCACAAAGGGCGCACCCCGTAAGGGTCCCTTACCCCAAGCACCTTGTCTTCGGCCAGGATGACCAAAGCGTAGGCCCCCTGCAAATCCATCATGGTTTTTGTCACCGCGTCTTCCAAACAGCCGCGGCGATAGCGGGCAATCAGATTAATAATCACCTCACTGTCCACCGTCGTTTGAAAAACGGCCCCGTCTTTGCTCAATTCCTCGCGCAGTTCGGCTGCATTGGTAAGATTCCCGTTGTGGGCCAGAGCCATCATCCCATTTTGGTAATGAACCACCAGAGGCTGGGCATTAGCCAATAAACTGGACCCCGTCGTTGAGTAACGCACGTGCCCGATGGCCATCTTACCCCCGGTTTGGCTCATGATCCGGTCGGAGAAAACTTCTGAAACCAGTCCCATTCCTTTGTGCAAGTCGATATTCCGCCCGTCGGAAACCGCGATTCCCGCACTCTCCTGCCCCCTATGCTGCAGAGCATAAAGACCGTAATAGGTGAGGCGGGATACCTCCAGTTCCGGCGCGTAAAGGCCGAAAATGCCGCACTCTTCCTTGGGTTTGTCGTCCCTCGTCACCTTCAACCCCCTCATTGTCGCAAAGCTCGCCTTCCGAAGCACGAAGCAGCCCGAGGCGTGAGTGCGTGCACTCCCGACCGGCTCTGTCGGGCTTCGCAGACATTTCAATCGAATAGTGAGACTCAGGCGTCTACCAGCGTTCCGGGTAAGGTCCACCCGTGTAATGATACGAACTTTCTCATCCGGCTCCGGGAAAGCAAAGCCACGTGTGCACCCCCACCGCCTTATTGAGGAAGAACTTCTTTAACCCTGCGGTAAACCTCGAGATAGGCTTCTTCCACTTGGCCGAGGTCCCGGCGGAAACGGTCTTTATCCAACTTTTCCCGAGTCTCCTTGTCCCAAAAACGGCAGGTATCCGGCGAAATCTCATCCCCCAGCAAAATGGTGTCTCCCGCGAAGCCGAATTCCAGTTTGAAATCAACGAGTTCAATCCCAGCTTTGTCCATGATCCCGGATAGGACCCGGTTGACTGCCAGCGCCATTTCCTGAATCCGTTTCACCGTCGCGGCGCCGGCCCAACCCATGGCCTGGATGTGAGATTCATTGACCAAGGGATCACCCAAAGCATCGTCTTTGTAATAGAGCTCCACAACCGCTTGGGGTAAACGGTACCCTTCCTCCGTCCCCACTCTTTGGGCTAGGCTCCCTGCCACGACATTGCGCACAACTACCTCCAGCGGAATCATGCGCAAACGCCTGACCAGCATCTGCCGCTCCCCCAAAAGCTCGACGAAATGGGTGGGAACCCCGGCCTTTTCCATTTCCCGAAAGAACAGGGCGGACAGTTGGTTATTGACCATCCCTTTATCCAGGATTTGCCCCTTTTTTTCCCCGTTGAAAGCCGTGGCGTCATCTTTGTAATCCACCCAGTAATACTCCGCCTCGTCCGTGGCAAATACCTTCTTCGCTTTGCCTTCGTAAAGCAACGCACCCTTTTCCATCAATCGACGACCCCTTTACTTTAGTTTTCTACCCTGCCGGCTTTGGTTGGCCTTAGTTCTTCGCCGCCTATCCCGAAAACTCCCCGCCCCATTGTCAACGCACCCCTGCGCTGGGGCGGGATCGCGCCGGCATCAGATGACAGCATGGCTCATACCGAAACGCCCAAGCCCGAGCTTGCCCTCGGCCATTCCCTTCTGCGGTCCGCTCCGGCTGCCCAGGTCGTTGGCCCGGCAGGCGGTCTCAGACCGATCAGGATGTCCCCGACACCGAAAGCCTTCAAATTTATTGCGTCAGTCCAACCCGTTTAAAAATGTCCCCCACGTGTTTGGTATGGTAAGAGAAGTCAAAGAGAGCGGCAATTTCTTCCTCACTCAAGTGGGCGCGAATCCGAGAATCCCCATTAACTAACGTTTGGAAGTCTTCCTTCGTCTCCCAAGCTTTCATGGCCTCTTCCTGAACCCAAGCGTATGCGCTTTCCCGGCTCACTCCCTTATCGATCAAAGCCAGCAGCACTCTTTGGGAAAATATCAGGCCGTAAACTTTCGCGATATTCTCTTTCATCTGCTCGGGGAAAATTCTTAACCCCTCCAGGAGTTGAATGGTTCTATGCAGCATAAAATCCAAACCGATCGTGCTGTCGGGCAAGATAACCCGTTCGGCGGAAGAATGAGAGATGTCCCGTTCGTGCCAAAGTGCCACGTTTTCCAGGGCGGTCACGGCGTTGCCCCGGATAACCCGGGACAAACCCGAAATATTCTCCGACATGATGGGGTTTTTCTTGTGCGGCATGGCGGAGGAACCTTTCTGCCCCTGACCGAAGGCCTCTTCCACTTCATGCACATCCGTACGCTGCAGATTGCGCACTTCGGTCGCGATTTTATCCAAAGAACAAGCGATCCCTGCCAAGGTGGTGACGAAGAAGGCATGGCGGTCCCGCTGCAGGATCTGGGTAGATACGGGCGCCGGCTTCAGATTGAGTTTCCGGCAAACCGCCTCTTCCACTTCGGGTTCCACATTGGCGAACGTTCCCACGGCACCGGAGATCTTGCCATAGCGAACTTCCTCCCGGGCAAAGCCCAGGCGCTTTTTTTGCCGCCGGACTTCGTCATACCATAGCGCAAACTTGAGCCCGAGCGTAATCGGCTCGGCATGGATCCCGTGGGTTCGCCCCATCATCAGAGTATCCTGATGCTCAAGGGCCCGTTGTTTCAAAACCCCTTCCAGGCGCTCCATTTTGCCGACCAAAATATCCGCCGCTTCCACCAGCTGCAAGGAGAGAGCCGTGTCCAATACGTCTGAGGAAGTCATCCCCAGATGGATATATTTCGCCTCATCTCCCACATTCTCGGCCACATTGGTCAAAAAAGCCAGGACATCGTGCCGCGTGACCTGCTCGATCTCTCGGACCCTTTCCCACCTGAAAGCCGCCCGCTCCCGGATCACTTCCACGGCAGCCGCCGGTATCCGACCCAGTGAGGCCCAGCCTTCGCAAGCCGCTATCTCGATTTTCAACCAGAGAGAAAGGCGGTGTTCGTCTGTCCAAACCTTCCCCATCTCCGGCAAAGTATAACGTTCAATCATAGGGGCTCTTACTCCTTTGCTTTCTTAAGTATCACGATATCGCGATTTCAATATCCTGCCTTGTTCCTGTCGTCCGCACGACCGGTAAGCGCTCTCCGGACAGCCTCCTGGCGCCTGCCGGAAATACTGACCGGTCGGTGCCGCGTTGATGGGGCAGGGAGACCTGACCTGTTAGGAATTCCTGACTGCCGTTTTTTCGCGGAGTTTGGCCAGAAGGGCCGAGTCTTTACGTTCGACTTCCTCCGCCAATTCCCGGCGGTAGGCCTGCAACGCCGATCTTAGGGACTCCCGCCCCGCAGCCAGAATTTGCACCGCTAGAAGCCCGGCATTGCGGGCCGCACCAATGCCGACAGTGGCGACCGGAACGCCGGGAGGCATTTGAACAATGGCATAGAGTGCGTCCACCCCCGACAGGGAACCGCTCGCAATCGGCAATCCGATCACCGGTAAGCTGGTGCTGCCTGCCACAACCCCCGGCAAGTGGGCCGCCAAACCGGCGGCCGCCACGATTACCTGTCCCCCTTGAGACTCAAAATTCTTAACCCAACTGAGAGTCCTCTCCAATGTCCTGTGGGCGGAGGAAACTTTCACCTCGTATGGCACTTTGAACCGATCCAGGACTTTTATCGTCTCCTCCACCACCGGATAATCCGAATCACTTCCCATGACAATTCCCACTAAAGACACTTCGGACATCTCGCCATTCCTTCCATCAAACCGATGAATTAGCTATTACCCACTCACTAATTATTTGATCCTAATTACCTAACAACCTGATTGCCGCTGCCCAATTACTTAGCTGCTTACTGCCTAGCTTGTTACTGTCCGGCTCGTTACTGCCTGGCTGCTTACCGCTGACGGCCCAGTTGCCCGGTTGCCAAATTATCCGGTCGCCCGGCTGCCTGTGACCACTGACCTAGGGGCTCAGGTATCTCTCATGCCCTATAGACCGTTCTGTTCACCGCTGTACTCATTTTACAGGAGACTTCCTGACAGGTCAATGATAAATTCGAACATTAATGTTAAATATCTATTTAATGTTCGCGGTAATGCTCGGCACTCTCTTGTATGAAACCTGCCGGCGCCCCCGTCGCTGAAGTGAGTAGCCGGCTGAAGCGGGGCCGAGGCACGTTTTCTTATTCCTACGGCCACTCCGCCGTTCCCGGTCACCTCTTGTGAGCTAACACTCTTTTCCCCCGGATAATGACCCTATCCAGCACCTGCTCGTACCGAACGACCAGCCAGCCGATAAGACTTCCCAAGACCACCCCGCCGGCTACATCCGAAGGGTAGTGCACGCCCACATAGATGCGCGAAAAGCCGATCAGGGCTGCCAAGATCAGGGCGGCCACCCCGATGCCCTTGCTCTTGCGGAAAAGAACAGTTGCCGGAGCAAAGGATGTCGTAGTATGCCCTGACGGAAACGAATACTGGAGGGGCTTGTCCGCCAAGATTCTGACGTTTGTCCAATGCAAAAAGGGCCGGGGCCGGGCCACAAGAGTTTTGAGAACCTCATCGCAGAAAAACCAACCCAGTAAGAGGGCAACCATGGCCAAAAAAGCCGCCTTACGGCCTTTTCCCCGCCCGCAAACGGCCAGTGCGAAAGCCACAAAGAGCCAGATCAGGCCTCCGGCGCCAAGACGGGTTAGGAAAGGCATGATCAAATCAAAAAATGGATTCTGCCAAACACGGGTAACCGTGTTAAAAAGCCTTCCGTCCATTGTCAAAAGCCACGTGAAAAATGCCATATCCCCTCCTGCCGGCAAACAGGCTCTTCCGGGCCGCACCCGTCCGAACCGGCAGCCGAACCCGGCGCAAGCACGAAGAACTCTTGCCGAACCCGGCGCAAGCACCGTGAATTCCGCTGGGCCCGCCTCCAGGGGGGCCGGGCCTGCATTCATCCGTCCGAAACCCAACTCAAAGCCGGACCACGAATTGACCCGCATAGAAACGGTCTTCCGGATTCGCTGTCGGTGCGATTTCAAGAGTGATGTAATCCAGAGCCGGACGGTCAACCAGCGGTACCGTCACTGAAAACTCGCCTCCCGGGCTGACCGCGAAATTCTTGGCAAAAATATCTCCGGCCGGGGTTTGGATATAGTAACCGCGGCCACCCGGACGCGCCCAAAAGTGCAGGTTAGAAAAGGGCGGATCGGAATAGGAATGTGTTTGCATGAGTTGCGCCCGGGTCATCGGTTGCGGCAACTGCTCCCAAACCGCATAGACTCCGGTTATTTCGTAACCTGGAAAGATCCGCCCGGTCAAGGTCACATTTGAACCTTGGGGAGCACTGTAAGGCAGGGGCTTGAGATCCGCATAGTGGTTGGTAAACTCCTCGGCCATGGCCACCCCGTATTTGCCTACGGCAATCGCGATGCCCGCTCCGGTATGATGAGGGTCGAGAATGTTCTTACGGTGGCCGTCGTCCGGGGGACGCTCATTGACCATAGCAACCTCCTGTGCCCGCACGAGATCGAACAAAACGTTTTCGGACACTCCGTGAAAGCCCCCGTTCGACCAGAAAGAGACGCTTTCATTCTCCTCTACGGCATCCAGACCGCCGGCCAAAGTGTAGCGCTCCTGCGGTTTCATCCCGTTCATGCCCCAATGGCTGATATAGCCTTGATCCGCTTCTTCCTGAACATGCTGCCCGGCTGCCCGGGCTGCCGTCTCATCCCAGACGACCGGCCGAAGTCCGGCCGCCTGCCGCTCTTGATTGATCAGGTCGAGCACCTTGTGTTCAACATCCGTGATTTGGGCCTGGCTGACCGAAGAAGCCGGCCTCACGGGGAGCGGCAAGTTGAGCAGGGCGCGGGGAGCAGACGAACCCGGGTGTTCGGGCGGCAGCTGCAGAACCTTCTGCGCAGTCTTCGGAATCCGGTCCATCAAGCCGGGGATCCGGTTCATAAAAGCTGCCCTCTGCCAAAGCGGGGTGAAGACCGGATCTAAAAGGACCAAACTGAGAATGATGGCTGGAAGTATCTTTCTCATTGACTGCACCTCGAAAATCTATCTTAGATACGAACGGATCAAGTTCCACTCCGTTCCCCACAAACCGCGTTCTTCCTCCGTTCCCGACGGACTAAAGTTCAGTCCCCCGTTCCCAGCGGGCTTCAGTCCTGCCTCACTCTCATTGTACCCAAGTCAGGGCCATCTTAGCAAGGTGCGGCATTACCCCGGGTGCCTTGCGTATTCTAAGGGCAAAGCCCCCCAACCCTTGATTTACCAAGGGTTGGGGGGCTTCCGTACTCATTCCCATTCTATGGTCCCCGGCGGCTTAGTCGTGATATCGTAGACAACCCGGTTCACCCCGGATACTTCATTAACAATGCGCGTGGAGATGCGCTCCAGAAGTTCATAAGGGAGCCTGGCCCAGTCAGCCGTCATGGCGTCTTCACTTGTCACCGCGCGCAAAACAATGGGATAAGCGTAGGTCCTCCCGTCTCCCATGACTCCCACACTGTGAACCGAAGGAAGTACGGCAAAGGACTGCCAGACTTCCCGGTACAGCCCCGCCCCAGTGATTTCCTCCAGAATCACGGCATCCGCTTCCCGCACGATTTCCAGTTTTTCCTCCGTAACTTCGCCCAAAATACGGATGGCCAAACCCGGACCCGGAAAGGGCTGACGCCAAACGACCTCTTCCGGTAGGCCCAGACTCAGGCCGACTTTACGCACCTCGTCTTTAAACAGCAGGCGCAGGGGCTCAATAAGCTCAAACTCCATGTCTTCCGGGAGGCCCCCCACATTGTGATGACTTTTAATCGTTTCTGCCGTATCGGTTCCGCTCTCTACGATATCGGGATAAAGGGTCCCCTGAACGAGAAAATCGACCTGCCCGAGTTTGCGAGCCTCATCTTCAAAGAGCCGGATAAACTCGTGGCCTATGGCCTTGCGCTTCGCCTCAGGGTCGCTCACGCCGCCGACTTTGTCCAGGAAACGCTGCCGGGCATCAATAAAGATCAGGTTGAGACGAAATTTTTGCGAGAAGACTTTCTTTACGGACTCGGCCTCGTTTTTACGCATGAACCCGTGGTCAACAAAGACACAGGTTAATTGCTCCCCGACCGCCCTGTGCACGAGGACCGCCGCCACCGAGGAATCCACACCTCCGCTCAGGGCGCAGAGCACTTTGCGCTTTCCCACCCGCTTCCTGATCTCGCTGACCTGGGCTTCGATGAAGGACTCCATCGTCCAATCCCCACTGCAGCCGCAGACGTCATAGAGAAATTGCTCCAAGATGCGCTGCCCGTCCGGCGTATGCCTGACTTCCGGATGAAATTGCACCCCATAAAAACTTCGGGTTTGATCAAACATGGCGGCGACCGGTGTGTGCCCCGTCTTAGCCGCCGTCTCAAACCCTTCGGGCAGCCGGACTACCGCATCCCCGTGGCTCATCCAGCACTGCCTGACTCCGCCCAGCCCCTGCCACAACCCGCTCTCGCGCACAATCTCAATCTCTGTCCTCCCGTATTCCCGCAGGCGGGGGGCTTCCACTTTACCGCCCAGCTGAACTGCCATGAGCTGCATCCCGTAACAAATCCCCAAAATGGGAATCCCGAGTTGATAAATCCGGGGATCCACCTGAGGCGCCCCTTCCTGCCTGACGCTAGCCGGCCCGCCCGAGAAGATGAGGCCTTTCGGATGACGGGAACGGATCTCCTCAACCGGGGTCTTATAAGATATCATTTCGGAATAAACGCGAGCTTCCCGCACCCGACGGGCGATCAACTGATTGTATTGTCCGCCGAAATCGAGCACCAATACGACTTCCTCGGTCATGTCTTTCACACCATTCTCTCCAGATTACCCACCGACCCTCAGACTTCGTAGGCTGAGGGCTTGAGAACCGCGACGTAGGGGAGATTGCGGTATTTTTCCCCAAAGTCCAGCCCGAAGCCGACGACAAATTCGTCCGGAATGACAAACCCGTTATAGTCCGGAACGACCTCCACCTTCCTGCGCCCGGGTTTGTCCAAAAGAGTTACCACTTTTACACTCTCGGGGTGGCGCCGATACAAATTCTCTTTGAGATACTTGAGGGTAAGACCCGTATCTACAATGTCCTCCGCAATGAGGATATGAACCCCTTCGACACTACGCTCCACATCTTTCAGAATCCGAACCACCCCCGAGGAGCTCGTCGATGCCCCATAGCTGGAAACGGCCAGAAAATCAAAGGTTAAAGGCAGCCTAATTTCCCGGACAAGATCGGCCATAAAGAGAACCGCGCCTTTGAGAATGCCAAGGACCAATAACTCTTTTCCCGCGTAGTCCCTGGTGATTTCCGCTCCCAGCTCGGCAATGCGGCTCTTTAACTCCTCGTTGGTAACTAAAACCCGCGCGATGTCGTTTTCCATCACTTTCCCTACCTCCAGTAAGCATGACCACGTTACACGACTCACAGGTGCCGTGCCGGCAACATCGGCCTATGCTGGAAATTATATCAAAGGGTCAGGTGAGCGTCAAACCGTTTTCGAACATTCCCCCAAGTGCACGCCTAAAAGTCCGGAGTCAAAGAACCCAGGGCCTCGGCTTATCAAAAGTCTCAGCTTATCGAAAGTCCGCTTATCTAAGGCCTCGGTTTATCCAAGGTCTGCCTCGCAACTCAGCCTCTATCTCAGTCTGGTGAGCGTCAAATAGCCTTGCATATCTATCAATTATATTGTACAATATACTGTACAATATTCTGTACAGGGGGTGTTTTGCAATGCTGGCAGTTAATTATTCAACATTAAGAAATGACTTAAAAAAGTTCTGTGACTACGCTAATAATGATTTTGAAACAATTATTGTAACGCGAAAAAGCGGTGGAAATGTTGTATTGCTATCTGAAGCGGAGTATAACAATCTTATGGAAAACCTCTATGTTAGAAGTGATCCGGAATACTATAAGAAGCTTTTAAAATCTATTGAAGAGCTAAAGGCGAGAGAAGTAGTAAAGGCGGATTTCCTGGATGAATAAAATCTTTACAAAGATAGCATGGGAAGAATATCTTTACTGGCAGACTGAGGATAAAAAGGTTTTAAAAAGAATAAATGATTTGCTTAGGGATATTGAACGAAACGGGAATACCGGTATCGGCAAACCTGAGGGCTTGAAGCATGAGCTATCGGGATTTTGGAGTAGAAGGATTACCGAAGAGCACAGATTAATATATTCGCTGGATGATAAAAATATAAATATTGTAAGTTGTCGAGGACATTATTGAATACAACGAGATTTTTTTATCCAAATCGTAAGACTCCCACTTACGGTTTGGATAAAATCCGCACACGAAACGCTTTATCAGCCTCGAAAACCCTAGCCTCGAAAACCCTGGCCTCGAAAACCCTGGCCTCGAAAATATCAGCCTGCTGAAAGAACTGGGCAGGAGGGTCATCTTCTACGGACCCAGAATACCGCCCCTCCTTGGCCGGGCGTGCCTAGACGCAGGAAAGAGGACGTTCGTCTCAACGAGCGCCCTCTTTCTCCTCGTTTTTCAATAACTTCCTTTCGAATAATGTTCCAGTACTTTACAACTACTCTCATCTCGAGTCTGACACTTGAAAGCCTCTTTCGGCTCTGTGCGAAAAAACTAAGTTCCTTTCCCGAATGTCATGCTTATTCGTAAGGTTCTACTTTGACTAAGTTCCCATGCTGTGGAAGAAGCTATCCTTTTCACACGTTAGGCGGCTGAATCTTGAACTTCTGACCGAAATCCGCAAATTGAAGGGTCAAATGCATCACCTCGGACTTCGCCTTACTCTTCGCTTCTATGGCCGCTTTCACGATCATCCCGTCGGACTTGCGGATATACAGGGTATAGGCGAAATCCTGCCAGAATTCTTCCATTACCTGATCTTGAACCGTCGGCCTGAGTTGGCAAACCCAAACCGGAACACCGCCCAGTTTCTCTTGGCCCTTAAGCACCACCTCGCCGAGCTCCTTCAATTGGAGCGAAGATAGGGGATCGAGCTCCGCCAGGAAAACCTTCTCCGCGCCAGGGGTGTTGACAAAACGCACCCATTTCTTGCTGAACGGATCTTGGTTGTAAAATGCTCCTCCGGCTAAAATCATGTCCACGTTGCTGCCGACAAGTTGACCTGAAATATGGCTGTTCCCACCGTCCTTTTCTCCTTGAATCTGCGTCAGGGTCCGCTCCTTGCCGTCAATCCACTGGTGCTCGGTCATGCTGTAGCGGAAAGAGGCCGCTCCGTTAAGCCGTTCCAAGCCGTGCGCGACCAATTCCTGGGGAGCCGGCCTGCCAAGCAGACGCACCCCAAGCCACCCCAAAAGCACGATCCCGATAACGATAAGTGTTAACAAGCCCTTTTTCTTCATGGTCGGCCCCCCTGGCGGAGTTCTTACCTCACCTTATGTATGGACGCTTTACTCTATTCCTTCCATATTTGCCCTGGATTATACGGCTTTGCCCTGGATTATACGGCTTCGGCCGGCCGCGGATCACTGTACCGCGGCTCCGAATGGATTTCCGGCCCGTCTGCCTGGCGCTTTGCTCCGCCGGAAATGACCTCGCGGCAGTCTCGAACGGGCTTCCCGGCTCCGCTCAGCCCTCTGCCCTTCCGACAGTGCCAGAACGGGTTCCTTCGCGTACTCCCCGGATGAGAATCGTTCCCGCCAGCATCACACAAGACAGCAAAATCCAGCTGGTTCGGTAATTATGCCTGACATCGACCAGGAATCCGAAAGAGGGCGGTATAATTAAGACGCCGAGTTGCATGAAACTAATCCCGATTCCTACCGTCGTCGCCGAATTGTTCCGATCCCCCGGCAATTCTGAAAGCAAAGTGACATAGACTCCATTCCAGCCCATGGCGGTGAAGCCTAAAATAAAAGTCATGAGCGCCAGCAACCAAAGCGGCGTAACCCTAGAAACCAAGAGCATGCCCAAAGCCATAGCGGCAGCGCTGCTCCCGATGACGGTCAAAACCGGCCGCCTGGCGCCATGAAAGGCCCTGTCACTCAAGGCGCCCCAGAATATCCTGCCCAAGACCCCGGCTAAAATCACCAAAGAGAGAAAGATACTGGCAAGGTGCAGAGAAATGCCCGCTTTATCCTTGAGATACAATTGTAAATAGGTCAGTAAAGAAAACTGCCCCCCGACAAACAACAGGCCCATAAAGCAGACCAGCCAGATATTCCTGCCGCGCACGAGATGGCGCAGACCGCCGCCCTTGCCGCCGTCCGGGCTCCGGCCCGGCCCTGTACTTACGTTTCGCCGGGGTTCCCGGTAAAGACATTGCACCAAAGACGCCCCCAACCCCCCTGAAACACCGGCACTTATTAATGCCACGTGCCAATTGGCTGCAAGGGCGAGGCGCGGCAGAATTAAAGCGGCCAAAAGTCCCCCCACCGTTATGCCCGACTGCCTGACACTCTGAGCAAATCCCAGTCCGGATGCGCCAAACCAGTTGGTAATGGCTCTGCTGGCTGCAGGAGTTACAGCCCCGGCCCAAAACCCCGTAAAAATCAGCAGGAAATAAAGCGAAGAAAAACTGGCAGACAAAGAAGAGAGCACGATCGCCAATCCTGTGCCCAAACAGGCCAGAATCAGGATTCTCTTTTCTCCGTAGATGTCCGTCAACCTGCCGGCCAGAAAACCTGTCGGCGTCATTCCCACGTTGACGGCTCCCCCCACCAGACCCGCCTCGGCAGCACTTAAGTTGAGACCGCTGACCAAAAAAGGAATCAGGGACGCGACACCCAGGCTAATGAAAGCCGTAGAAACCTGGGCCGCAGTAACCAGCCCTAGGACACCCCAAGGGGCACTCCGTGGGGCCGGGGGAGTTGCCGGCAGACGTGTTTTGGCACCGGCTGAGACTTGGCATTTTGGCATTTTCCGGAGACCAGCTTTCTCACAGGCGGCACCTTTTTCCTGACGCTACCCCGCCACCCGCGCATTTTCTTTTCCGGAGACACTCTCGTTTTCATCCACTCGTGAGACTCCCACTTCTGCAACAGGGAGTGATTCCCTGCCGCATAAGTATTCTTTGAAAGCTTGCGGTTCGGCGACAGTGTCCACAGGACACTGTCGTGATGTTCAGCTTCTGCCAAACGAGTTACTCCAGGAGACGCCCTAATTATAACACATAACCCGAACGCCGCACGGTCTGCTTAGGCCGACAAGCAGCGTTCGCCGGCCCCGTCCCGGTATTTTGTATATCCGTAAAAAGAATATTGCGGAAAGTAGATACGGATGATATACTCCAAGCAGTGAATATGGATTTTGCTTCACTCATTTTTATACATTCTTCGTCAATACATTGCCCTTCTTCGTCAATACCTTTCCCTTCGGTTATTGGGCCGCCCGCTTGCGGCAGACCCGCGTTAGCAAATTATTAATTCGACTATTGTGATATTTCCCAATTGTATTGTGCTCTGGTTTATTCATCTTTTGAGGAATCGTATCCGATCCTTCCGGCTCAGAAAGGTCAGACCATATGCTCATAACATATTTGGTATCCGGATTCGTCTTCCCCGCGAGGCTGGGCAGCTCCGGGCTTGGGGCCTGGTTTTGCAACCCCGCCGGGATTATTCCAGGGATCGTCGGGACGACCTTCGGTCATTTCCCGCAAGAACTTTTCTGGCCTGCGGATACGACGGTCCCCGGTGTGTAGGTTCTTAGGGCCACTGCTTGCCCTGCTTGCCTTTGCCTGGCAGGGTCTAAACCGGAGGTGAGAGCAAACCGTTTATTTTCACTGGGGGAGACACGGAAAAAGTGAGGGAGGAAAGCGAATGTCCAAAAAATCCATGCGTCTGGCCGGGGGAATCGCCTTGTCCCTGGCCCTGATTCTATCCGGATGCGGTGCGCAGGGGGGAAACACGCCCGCGGGCACAGGGGGGCAGCAGCCGTCCGGCGGGGAAATTAAGATCGGTCTACCCTTGCCCATCACCGGCTCGGAAGCGACCTTCGGCAAGGACATGCAAAACGCCATCAATTTGGCGGTCAGCCAAATCAACGCCAAAGGCGGGGTTGACGGGAAGAAAATCGTCACGGTGACCGAAGATGATGCCTGTGATCCGCAACAGGCGACGGCAGCGGCTAATAAACTGGTTTCGGAAGGGGTCGTGGCAGTCGTCGGCGGCTATTGTTCAGGGGCGGTCATACCCACGCTGACCATCTACAACGCCAAGAATATTCCCTTTGTCATTACGGCAGCCAACTCCTCGAAGATTGCCAAGGAAAATCCCGGCAACACTTTCGAAATTAACGGTACCCTCGAATATGAGGCGCAACGAGCGGTGGAACTCTTCAAAAGTCTGGGAGTAAAGAATCTGGCGATTGTCGAACAGGGAGACGCCTTTTCCGCGGACTTGGCCAGATTGGCGGAAGCGGACTGGAAAGCCACCGGCAACCCCGTCGTCGCCCATGAAGTAACCAACAAGGGAGAACAGGATTTCTCTTCCCTAGTCACGACCTTGAGGACCAAGAAACCGGACATGGTCTTCTGGACCGCCTACTACGCGGATGGCGGCTTACTTATTAAACAATTGCGCCAAGGCGGTTACAAAGGACCCATTACGGTGGGAGACGGAAGCGCCGATCCAAAACTGATCCAAGTAGCCGGTCCGGCAGGCGAAGGCACCTATGTCTTATCCCCTCCGGTCGCCTCCTATCTTCCCGCGGCCAAGCAGTTCGTCGCCGACTACAAAGCTCAATACCATCAGAGCCCCGGCGACTATTCCGCCTTGGCTTATGACGGGATGAACCTGATGGCACACGCCTTGAAGCAGGCCGGAAGCACAGACGGCAAAGCGATCATCAAAGCTCTGGCCGAAACGAAAGATTTTCCGGGCATTGCCGGGAAGATCAATTTTACGGCCGAAAAAACTCTGAAAGGGAGCAACATTATCGTTTTGCAAATCAAAAACGGCAAATTCACGGCAGCACAGTAGACCCGCGTCGGGAGGGGCGAGCCGGGCGGTTGATATCGGCCGGGCCCCCGCCCCTCCTCCGTTTTTCCTGCCGCTTTCCCAATAATATGTTTGAAATACAGCAGAAAACGAAGGGGTGTACAGATGTCGTTATATTATGTCATCCTGCAGCAACTGATTAACGGACTGATTTTGGGCTCCTTCTACAGCTTGGTCGCTCTCGGTTATTCCATGGTCTACGGGATCATCAAGCTGCTCAATTTCGCCCACGGCGACCTTTATATGGTGGGCGCCTTTGTCGGCTTCGGGACCTTGGGCCTTTTGGGCGGTATCTTAGGGGTAGGCTGGTTGGGAATCGCCGCCGCGCTTTTGATCAGCATGCTTGCGGTCGGACTCCTGGGCATGCTGGTGCACCGGGCAGCCTACCAGCCCCTCTTAAACAGGCGCGCACCCCGGATGTCGCTCATGATCACAGCCGTCGGCGTGTCTTTTACGCTTTTCAACACGGTCATGGTAATGACGAACGGCGAATACGAAACCGTTAACACCAGCCTCGGCTACAGCGGGATTTCCCTGGGACCTGTCAATGTCACTTATACCCAAATCGTTATGGTCGTGGCCACAGCCCTCCTCATGCTGGCTCTCCACTGGTTCATCAAACGAACGATGTATGGCAAAGCCATGCGGGCTATTGCCCTGGATCCGGATGCCTGCCGGCTGATGGGAATTAACGTAACCAAAACCATCGGGCTCACCTTTTTCGTCGGTTCCTCGTTGGCCGCGGCCGCCGGAGTCATGGCCGGCGTTTACTACGGCAGCATTCAATTTTTTATGGGATTCATCATCGGCCTCAAGGCTTTTACGGCCGCCGTCATCGGCGGCATCGGCAGTATCCCCGGGGCCATGCTCGGCGGCTTGATTCTCGGCTTGCTGGAAACCGCGGGCACTCAGCTTCCTTTCATCGGTTCGGCCTGGAAAGATGTCTTCACTTTCGGCATTTTGATCCTGCTTCTGGTATTTAAGCCGACCGGTATTTTGGGCAAAAGTGAGATTGAGAGGATGTAGCGAATGCGCAGTCATCTACGGATTCCGGAGCGCTTTTCCGGAACAAAAGGGCGTATCGTCTCGTTAGCCGTCATCATAATTCTGATCATTCTTCTTCCCCTCGTCGCTAATAATTACGTCAAAGAGGTTATAACCAATGCCTTTTTCTATATGATCCTGGCCTTGGGACTCAACATCGTTATCGGCTATGCCGGGCTGGTCGACCTGGGGTACGCCGCTTTTTTCGCGGTGGGGGCTTACACCACCGGAATTTTGACCAAGGCCGGACTGAATTTCTGGTTAACCATTCCCATTGCCGTCATTTTCTCCCTGATCGCCGGAGTCGTCATCGGTGGTCCGACCCTCAGACTGCGCAGCGACTACTTGGCCATCGTGACCTTGGGCTTCGGGGAAATCACCCGGATTACGGCCCGCAACCTAAAGATAACCGGCGGTGCCAGCGGCCTGGTCGGCATCCGCAAGCCCAGTCTTTTCGGGTATCCGCTGACCCACAGTTCCGACTTCTACTACCTCTTTTTCATCCTGGTCGTTTTGGCGGCTATCGTCGCCTTCCGCCTGCACAATTCCAGGCTGGGACGCGCTTGGCAGTACATCCGCGAGGATGAGGACGCCGCGGCGGCGATGGGCATTGACCCGGTGCGGACCAAACTCTATGCTTACATGCTGGGAGCGGTCTTCGGCGGAGTAGCCGGGTCTTTCTTTGCGGTCAAGATGACGGCCGTATCCCCGGAAACCTTCGCTTTCACTCAATCCGCCATGATTCTGATGGCGGTGATTCTGGGGGGTATGGGCAAGCTGGCGGGGGCCATTTTGGGGGCTATGGTCTTAGTGCTCTTCCCCGAAGTCTTTCGGACGATCGGTCAATCCCGCCAGCTCGTGTTCGGGATTGTCCTGATTATCATTATGATATTCCGGCCCCAAGGGCTGTGGCCGGAACGGCGCAACTAGCCCAAGCGAACCATAGGCGGCAAAATTGCAAAGGAATGAAAAGGAATGTCTATCTTAGAAGTCAACAAACTCACCTTACGGTTCGGCGGCCTGACGGCCGTCAACGACCTGAGTTTCCGGCTGGAAGAGCATGCCATCATGAGCCTGATCGGGCCCAACGGCGCAGGCAAGACTTCCGCTTTCAACTGCCTTACCGGTTTTTATAAGGCCACGGTGGGGGAAATCCTGTTTCTGGGCCGGAGCATTGCGGCGGAAAAGCCCCACCGCATTACGAAGATGGGCATCGCCCGCACTTTCCAAAATGTACGCTTGTTTAAGGACATGACGGTCTTGGAAAATGTCATGTCCGGGATGCATACCCGCTCCTCCGCCGGGATCCTGGCGGCTATCCTGCGTCCCCCCGGTCAGATCGCGGAGGAAAAGCGAATCCGGCAGGTAAGCAGGGAGTGCCTGGACTTTGTCGGAATTGAAGACAAGGCGGATCGCCTGGCCCGAAATCTGGCCTATGGCGACCAGCGCCGGGTGGAATGGGCGCGCGCTTTGGCCACTCAACCCAAACTTCTCCTCCTCGACGAGCCGGCCGCCGGATTGAACCAAGACGAAAAGAACCAATTGGTGGAACTGATCCAGAAAATCAGAAACACGCTCGGGATCACCGTTCTCCTCATCGAGCATGACATGGGTCTTGTCATGAAGGTCTCAGAGAAGATCGTCGTCATTGACTACGGGGAAAAAATTGCCGAGGGCACGGCCGAAGCAGTTAAAAACAATCCGCGCGTGATCGAGGCCTATCTCGGCAAGGAGGATGAGTCATGAGCGAGATCGCCCTGGTCTTAAACAACCTCGAGGCATATTACGGCAAAATCCACGCTCTCAAAGGAATCAGTCTCGAAGTTCCTCAGGGCAAAATCGTTACCCTGCTCGGTTCCAATGGAGCCGGCAAGAGCACAACGCTCAAGACGATCTCCGGTTTGGTTCCGGCCGCTTCCGGCACCGTGGAATTTTACGGCCGGAATATCACGAAAGAAAAGGCCCACAATATTGTTGCCCTGGGGTTAATCCACGTGCCCGAAGGACGCCGCATTTTCAAGGACTTGACCGTCAGGGAAAATCTTGAACTCGGCGGGTTCACCCTGAAAGACGAGAAATTGCGCAGAAAGCGCGTTGAGCATGTCTTTGAACTTTTTCCCCGCTTGCGGGAGCGGCAGAAGCAAAGCGGAGGAACCCTTTCCGGGGGAGAACAACAGATGCTGGCCATCGGGCGGGCCATGATGACGGAACCGAAGGTTCTGCTTCTCGATGAGCCTTCCATGGGGCTAGCTCCGCTCATCGTCCAGGAAATCATGAGGATCATCCAACAGTTAAACAGTGAAGGAACAACGGTTCTGCTGGTCGAACAGAATGCCAAGGTTGCCCTGAAGCTGGCCGCCTATGGCTATGTTCTGGAAACCGGACAGATCGTTATGAATGGGGACAGCTCTCGTCTGCGCCAGGATGAACGCATTGTCAAGGCGTACCTCGGAGGTTGAGCGGGACATAACCGGAGGCGAACGCATCCGGACTGCACGCTTGCCCGCAGAAGAAGCACAAAAGGCTTGCAAAAGCCCCGCTGTCAAAAGTGAACTCGTTCAACTAAAGTTGAACATCGAAACTTCGGTGACGAAAGTCTCCAGTGGAGAGTTTCGCCGAAGCCGCCTATCTCAAAATGACATTTCGCGGCGAAGGCGTTATTGTCCGGTGGACAATGACGGCCGAAGGCTGAGTCTACCCCCACCCAAGCAACGGGGGAACCACTTCCACTTGTAGAAGTGGAAGTCTCACGGTTGGATGACAGGACTTAGAGAAGAGTGGAGCAAATGGAATTTAAAACAATCCACAGAAACACCACCCCAATTATGATTGTAGAACAATTTCTTAAGAGCTTGGAGTCGGGGCAACTGGTTCAGGGACAGCAGCTGCCGCCGGAGAGGGAACTGGCCAGGATGTTCGGGGTGGGCCGCTCCTCGGTCAGGGAAGCCATCGGGATTCTCGTGGTCATGGGGTACCTGGAGGTGCTTCAGGGAAAAGGCACTTTTATCCGGCGTTCTTCGGCCGGCACAAACTACAAAGCCATTCCTTTGGAGAACCTGATCAGCCTGCTCCCACTCTTTGACCTGCTCGAGGCCCGCGAAATCCTGGAATTGAAAGCTGTGCAACTGGCTGCCGAACGGGCGAACGATCAAGATCTGGCAAAAATGCGCCGGACGATCCGCAAACTGGAAGAGAGCGGCGGGGACACCGAGAAATTCTATACGGCCGACGGGGAATTTCACGCCGCTATCGCCGACGCTACTGATAACGCCATGATTTGCCACATCCTCAAATCTTTGGTCAGGCAAATCCACCGTTTCAACGTCAAGTTCATGTTTACTTCCGAAGAGGCTATGCAGCAGACGATCACCACAGCCAAGGCCATCACCTCCTTCATCGCCCAGGGAGAAGGCGACCGAGCACAAAACTGGATGTACCGGCACCTCAATGAGGTGGACGGCTCCTTGAAAAATATGGTGGCCGAACGCAAGAAACGGGGAGAACGGCTTAGCCTTTCCCTTTGGGCCGAAGAAATCGAAACCCCAAGCCAAAGACCCTGAGCCGGAAGCCCGAGGACAAAAACCCGAGGACTGAACCCTGAGCACGAAAACCCCAAGCACGAAAACCCCGAGCACGAAAACCCCAAGCACGAAAACCCCAAGCACGAAAACCCCGAGCACGAAAACCCCGAGCACGAAAACCCCGAGCACGAAAACCCCAAGCACGAAAACCCCGAGCACGAAAACCCTGAGCACGAAAACCCTGAGCACGAAAACCCTAAGCACGAAAACCCTAAGCACGAAAACCCTAAGCACGAAAACCCTAAGCACGAAAACCCCGAGTTGAGGACGCTGAGTTGAAAACCTTGGGGCTGAAACCCAACAGAAAGGAGCGGGAGCCTGCCTTGACATAGGGGCAAGGCAGGCTCCCTGGGGCATTATGAAAAAAACTGTGTTCATCATCCCGGCTGTGATCCTCATCCTCGTTGCCGCAGTCTTCTTCTGGCCGCGGCAAACAACGCACGCTTCCGCCGGCCTGCCGGTGCAAGCCATTACCCCTGCCGGACTCAAGCAAAAGATCGCTCAGGACAACGATTTTTTCATCTACTTCTATTCCCCGACCTGCCCCAAGTGCCTGAAAGCGGAGCCTCTGATCGCCAAAGCGCTGCGGTCAAGTCCGGTCAAACTCTTTGAGCTTAATGTCAAAGCTTACCCGGACGCCAAGGCGGAATTTCAGGTTCCGGGGACACCTACGCTTTATCATTACATTGATCATCGACTCGCAAAAGGAATTACCGGGGCGGGCATCTCTTACCAAGTCTACCTCGACTTCTTCCGTCTCAACCCCTCGCGCTGACCCTCCGCGCTCAATCGGGTTTGGTCGCATACCCACTCGGTCACGCTAAATTGTTAGCAGTTCGTACTCTCTCCTGCCTAATCCCAATTTTACCGCGTGGTTAATTGTCCCTTCCCAATCGGTCGTAGGGTGGACATCGGTAAAATGGTCCCGGTGTTCATGTCTGCTTTTTTCAAGAATGCTCCCTCGCACGACAGGCTGGGCGTTTACCGCATCCGCACAAGCCACGTCCAAAGCAACCGGGTCAAAAGAGGCAAACATCCCTACGTTAGGCACAATGGGCACGTCATTCTCCCCATGGCAGTCGCAGAACGGTGACACGTCGACGACAAGACTGATGTGAAAATGCGGCCGGCCGTGCAGAACCGCCCAGCTGTATTCCGCTATTTTCTTGTCCAAAATTTCGTTCGATTCGTCCGAAGCAGGCAGTATGGCATCCCTTGGGCAAACCCCGATACAGCGCCCGCAGCCGACACATTTCACGTGGTCGATAAAGGCTTTGTGCTCCGTGATTGTAATGGCACTGTGAGCGCAGATCTTCGTGCACATGGCACAACCAATACAGCGTTCCTCGGAGACATGGGGCTTGCCGCTGCTGTGCATTTCCATCTTACCCGCGCGGGAACCGCATCCCATGCCGATGTTTTTTAGCGCTCCGCCAAAACCGGTGAGCTCATGTCCTTTGAAATGCGTCAGAGAAATGATGATGTCAGCATCCATGATGGCCTGGCCTATTTTGGCTTCTGTCACATATTCGCCGCCTTCAACCGGGACCAAAGCCTCATCCGTTCCCTTCAGGCCGTCGCCAATCAATACGTGGCAACCCGTGGAAAATGGAGAAAAGCCGTTAAGATACGCAGTGTCGAGATGATCGAGGGCGTTTTTTCTGCCGCCGACATACAAAGTATTACAATCTGTGAGAAACGGTTTTCCCCCCAGCTCTTTCACGATGTCCGCCACGGTTTTGGCATAATTAGGACGGAGATACGACAAATTGCCCGGCTCACCGAAGTGAATCTTTATGGCTGCATATTTCTTATCAAAATCAATTTGACCGATGCCGGCCGTCTTGATTAAGCGGCCTAATTTTTGCTGGAGATTTTCACGCCCGTTCACGTGCATGTCGGCAAAATAGACTTTAGATTTTTCCATCTCGGTACCCCTCCGTTAAATTCTTCAATGAATTCGCGCCCTTATCCCCCAATCAGGCGATTATTCCCACTTCTTTTACCCACTTTGCCAGGATGAAACCGGCCGGTCCGCTTTTTCTCTCTTCCATGGCCAGAGCCTCCTTTGCCGAAGCGACGGTTGGCGGGAAAAAGAGACATTGTTTCAATTCCAACCGCCCCCCCACCTGCCAGCGGCGGATATCGTTTTCGCCATACAGGTTAGCCCGGGCGAAAACCGACGTTGGCTTTTCCCGCGCCACCTCTTCATAGAACTCACTCCAAGGGCTGTTGCCGGCAATAACCCCAATAAGCAGACATCCCCCCGGCTCCAGCCGCTCGTAAAGCTTGGCCAAAACCTCCCCGGGTCGTGGTATAAACTCAAAAGCAGTCATGGAGAAGATGCCGTGAAACTTCCCGGGTTCACTCACAATTTCCTTAATGTCAGCCTGCCGCCACTGCACCCGCCTGCCTATGGCAGAGATTTTGGCCCGGGCTTTTGCCATCATCTCGCCCGAAACATCGAGCGCCGTCAGATCATAACCCTCCTGGGCCAGCCAAACCGTATACTGCCCGGTGCCGCACCCGACTTCCAAGACCCGACTTCCCGACGGTTGAAACATAGACTGAGCCAGAGCCCGCTCCACCCGGTCTGCCGCTTTCCCCACCTCAGTCTCATACCAGGAATCATAATCTTCCGCCGCCTGATCAAAGAGCGCCTCACTCACAGCCTTTACCACCTCACGCACTGTCACTTGTGCCAACCCACTTGCCGCATTCAACGCCCGCGCTCGAGCATATTTTCAATCTAGTACCGGAAGTTCCGTGCAAAATCATAGAGGGCAAAAATCTGTTCAACAGGTGTGTCGGCCTGAATATAGTGAGCCGACGCCAAAATATAGCCTCCATTGTCACCCAGAATCCGAATCCGTCGTTCCGCCTCCTTCATCAATTCCTCACGCGTTCCGTGCGGTAAAAGATATTGAATATCTATACCCCCGTGAAAGCTTATCTTCCTTCCAAATCTCTCTTTAATAAGTTCAATGTCCTCCATACCTTTAGCCAGAGGTTGTAAAGGATTAAGGACGTCTATGGGGAGTTCCATTAACCGCTCAATCATAGGGGACACCGCACCGCATGAATGATACATGATTGTTTTACCATAGTTTTTGATTACTTTATTCAATTTGACATGGTATGGTTTGATAAACTCTTCCCACATAGATGGCGAAATCAACAGGTTAGATTGACCGGCTATGTCGTCATAGGTATAAACCATGTCAATTTTATCCCCGCTCCATGTCAAAACCCTCTCTATGTAAGCACAGTAAAAGTCTGTTATCCTGCTCATAATGCCATGCACTATCTCCGGGGACATAATCAAATCGACCAGGAAGCGTTCATAACCACGTAAAGCCCAAGCCAGTTCGAACAGACCGCCGGTCTCAATTTTAATGTAATAACGTGTGTGCAGATCGCCGATTTTCTCTGACAAATGCTCAATATCCCACCACTCCACCTGCGGCCAGTTAAACTTGGCCAAGTCTTCCTCAGATTGGGCATTGCTCAGCGGAAAACTTGCATATTCCTCATAAGAGCCAAACTGGTTGTGAACAATTTTACGGTGAGTTCCTTTAGGTTCGAGAAATGAACCGTCCGCAAAGACCGGCATAACCGGTCCCTTATAATCCGGCGCTACTTCCCGTATGTCCACACCTAATCTTTGCAGTATCACTTCTCTATCCGAAACACGCATACTTTCCGTAATTTTTTGCCATGTCTCCGGTACGGCCCAAAAGTCCAGCGGCACTCTATCGGGTTGTTTATGTTGCAGAGCCAGCAGAACACGTTCACGCGATAACAATTCATGCATCATAATACCTGGTTTTCAAAACATATCAAGACCAAGAATAGAATCAGTATGTTGTCCTTTCGGCCGAGAAACCAGGCTTTTCACCCCTTTCTTCCCTCACATCCAACACTTCTAGATATACCCTTATCTTCCGTAAATAACCGCGGCGATGAATATCTTCCTAATTTTTTGACCCCTTGACCCGCTTCCACAGCCTCACCGTTCGCTGGCTAAGGATGACCTCACGCCAGCCGGCTGCTTCACCCCCGCCGAGGTGAGCAAGGCATCGACCCATTCTTCTTACTGATTCTACAGTCCCGCCGGAAATCCTGCAAGTGCCCGCTTCCGCCGACTGCGGTACCGCCCTTCCTTAATCCGGGGGATTGTGATCACGTAACCCCTCATCTCCGCTCCCATTCTTTGGCCGGTTTTGCGGCCGGCCAGACGTTTCGATAAAGAATGTAACTCCGGCGCCCCAAATATTCAAGCGGCACACTCCAGACATGCACTAAGCGGGTAAACGGCCAGACTCCAAAAATGGCAAACGCGAAAATAATGTGCAAGCGAAAGAGAAGGGGAACATTGTTCATCAGACCGGGATCCGGCGCGAAGACAAGGACTCCCCGTATCCAAGGCGCGATGGTGGCCCGGTAATCGAAGCTGCTCTTGACGAACAGATTGAACCCAAAACCCAGGGTGCGCAGACCCCACTCAAACGCTCCGTCGAGCAAAGCAAACGTGAATAAAGAAGTCTCCGCAATCCATTCCTTCAGCTCCGGCCAGATGATCTCATTCCGGCCGGGCAGGCGTTTCCCCTGCTCGGGATAAACAGGACCAACTGTGACGATATCCAGATTCATGCCTTTGACAAAAGCGTACCTCTCGCGGAACCCGACTACTCGGCAGTTCAGGGCCTTTGCGATGAGGGAGTCGGCTATGCACAGCTCCCCCTTCGGAACCCGCCCCTTCACGCCGTCCCGGACAATCGGCGCTCCCTTGGACGACTAAGGCGGCTATGCATGATCTCTTTTCTTGAAGACAGCGGAGTAGTGTAGTGTAGTGTAGTGTAGTGTAGTGTTCATTCAATGGCTTCTCCTCCCCCATAATTAATTAAGTAAGTGTAGGCCGGGCTTATCATAAGGTCGCTAAAATATGCTGACCCAGCTTCTTTTCTAACCGCACAGATGCCGGCCTCAGTCCTCCGACATCTCTTCTTTTGGTTTACTTATCCTTCTGTCGCAATATTTTCCGTATCTTTAAGCCAATTTGCAGATTAAGCCTATTTTCAGCCGATTTTAGGTCCAGACCTGTAATCTCCCGAATTTGTTCGACTCTGTAGAGAACCGTATTGTAATGGACAAAGAGCACCTGGGAAACTTGTTTCAAATTCCCGTGATACTCAAAGAACGTCTCCAGTGTTTTGAGTAAATCGCCGTGACATTTCATATCATGATCATCCAAAGGGGCAACCGTCTCTTTATAAAACAGTTCTAATTCTTCCCGATTTGGCACCTGCTGCAGTAAACGGTAGATACCGAGCTCAGAAAAAAAGACCAATTGGTTTTGCCCAAAAAGTACCTTACCTACCCCCAGCGCTTGAAGCGCTTCTTTATAGCTCTTGCGCAGACCGGGTATACCTGGGTAATATCTTCCGACGCCTATGGAAATAGTAAAATCTTTAACCTTCTTGCTTATAAAATTCAAAATCTCTTGGCTCCGCAACTTGAAATAGGCATCGATTTTTTCCTTGGTTATTCTTTCGGGATGAGAAAGCAATAAAATAATACTGTCACTTTTTGTACCCACAATACTCGGTTCATCTTTGTGTATAGCCTCCATAATCTGGTTAAATAAATAATCCTTTGCTTCCTGGATAGACTGCTCATCTTGGCGGCCTTTGCTGGCAAAGCCTAAAAAATTATCGATATCAACCACCAAGGCCGCATAATTGCAATTTAAATCCCAGCCAAGATAGCGGGCTCTCTCTTTCAAACTTTTCTCCTCGATTTTTGCCTCCTGGAGTAGATCACCAATAAAATCGTTACGGTGGCGTCTCTCAACTTCCAGCAGGGTGCGCTGGTTCAACAACTCCAAAGCCGCGATCGTCATCGCGCGCTCAATAAAAATGAAATCCGTCTGAGTTAACGCACGTTGATTATCCCAAACCGAAAGATAACCACTCACCTGACCTCTGACGATGATGGGCATCCTAAATTCCTGCAGATACGGCTCTGTTTCCATCGTAGTAACATAATAATTCACTCCTGAATCAGAGGGGTTTATAACCCGTACTTCGACATCCTTAACCCGTTTAGCGGCCTCTTCCCAAGCCGACGCGTCCCAATTGACAAAGTGCTTAGCCAGGACTTCATTATCCGGATTATAGATCACGACAGTGTTATCGATAACCTCAGCTAACTTTGCGACGATATCGGTTATGCCCCCTCCTTTTAAAATGACTTCCATAAAAAACCGATTGGCCTTTTCTGATTTCTCAAAAAACGCTGTATGCATCTGTAAAATTTCGCTTAAAATCGGATTCAAAACATCGGCAAAAGAAGTCTCAACAGGTAACTCAAGGAGTGGAAAATCCATTTGGTTCGCCTGCTCGATCATTTCCTGCGGAACATACTCCAAATAACGTTTGGGTTTTAAAGCTAAACCGGCCAGGCCTTGGTTCGCCAGTTTGGGAATCAGCTCAATCAGTGCTTCACGATCATCACGAATAGAATAAGCCGTAGTCAACAGGAGATCACCCGCATTGACCCAATTATAAATATCCGGGACTTCCATGATATTTACATTAGTTACACTTCTCTCCAGTCCGTTCTGCCCGGCCAGAACCTTAACCCCTTTCATGCATTCGAGTCCCAGGACATCCCCTACCGTAACGCCGCTTTTTCTAATCATTTTAATCTATCCTTTGCGTTTCTAATTAGAGTCCCCTGAAAAACTGCTAATTCGAAGAAATTTCGGCCAAAGATATCCAACCCAACCCGCATGAATAAAGGGTTTACCAGCGGAGGCGTTGGCTGGATGTTATAAAATACGGACTTTTTCAGGTGAATCTAATTATACTTTAAATCACCTTATATTATCAATTTCCCACATGTCCTTAATGCATAGATACCCCGCTTTCCCCCGCCATCCTCAGAATTCGTTCCGCGGAAAAAGAAACGTCGATCAGCCCTTTGCCCCGGGGCCTGCGGGAAACCATGAATTTATAAAACCGTCCATCTTCAACCCTTTTCATAATCGGCGTTACGACATACTCCTTCTCTCCCGTTGCCGCTTTCCGGTACTCAGGATAGATACCGAAAATATCAGTGCCTTCAAACGGAATGGTCGCCATCGTACAATACCCCTGGGGATCGGTTAGATAAATATCATCTAAGTCCAACTGCCGGGCGAGTTCAACCAAACGATCCCGAGTCAGTTCTTCACGCGCGTCATATTCCGCCAGTTTCTTGCTGCGATTCCACATCGTCCTTTCCATGCCCTTTTCCGCAATCCACTGTTGCATTTGATCGGCCTGCGCCGTGAGTTCGATAATGGCCTGAGACAGAGAGCTTAAGTTATCGCTCTGATGATCGACACCAGCTGCAATCTCCTCTGTCCCTGCCGCGGTTGCCCCGGCTGCCATGGAAATCGCCTCGATATTGGCCAGCAATTTTTCAGTGCCGGAACGCATTGCATGTGTTGCCTGGTTTACTTCCTGGAGATGACCGGCTATCATGCGGCCTGATTCGACCACAGTCCGGAAGTTGTTCCCGGACTGCTCCGTTTTTGCCATAGATTCCTCGGTTTCCTGAACAGTCAACTTCGCCGCTCTCAAAACCTCTTGAATACTGTTCTGAATCTCAAACACTGTTTCGCGGATTTGTTCCACCGTCTTTTCCGATCCTGCCGCTAGTTTTTTCACTTCCTCAGCCACCACCGCAAACCCTTTTCCGGACTCGCCGGCTCGAGCCGCCTCAATCGCCGCATTTAAAGCCAAAAGATTGGTTTGTGAAGCAATGCTTGAAATAGCCTGCAGCATCTGTTCAATCCCCGCCGAATGCTTGTCCAGTTGCTCTACAGATTTTTCAGTTCTGGCTGATTCTTGCCGCGCCTTAGCCATCTCTTCCATCATTTCTCTGGTTGTTCCCAGACCCCGAGAGGCTGTGCTGCTAGACTCCTCTGTATTTCGGCTGAGATCCCCAATGCGTTCGCTGATATCATTAATTTGAACCGCCAATGCTTTGGCATACCTGAATAGTTCTTCCGCTTTATCCGCCTGTACCTGGTTATTCTGGGCAATCTCGCTGAAGGCCGCAGAAATCTCAGTGGCGCTGGACTGGGTCTCCGTCGCAGACTGGGCTATAACTTCCGCCGTGCCATGCAAAGATATGGAAAGCTGGGTTACTGAGGCCAGCAAATGACGCGTGTAGTCACGCAATTCTTCAGCCGCGCCTGACAAATCTTTAAACTCAGTCCGAACAGGAGGGAGCTCCGCAAACAGTTCACCCTGCGCGGCTTCGCGGAGGTAATGCGTTATGCCCCGAATTTCCTTGCCCATAACCCCAATGTACCAGTAAAACACGGCTATCACTAAACCTATACCTATGGGCAATATAATATAATAGGGCCATGTTCCCAGAAGCAATACCAGCATAACTTGGATGAGCATCACCGCCATCAAAACCAACCAAAACAACCGTCCTTTGCCCTGTTGCATTCTTCTTTCCTCAATTCTCAAAATTCTGCGCTTCACTGTCCAAAATTCCGCGGGCAGTCTCTCTTTGCCTCGGAAACCGGAGCCAAAGCATATAGCCCAAGCCGCAATCCGTCAAGGAAGGCCGTAGACGGAAACCTGGCCCAGGCTATAACCGGATAAACCCTAACCCGGCTGCCTCCTTATCCTAATTTAAGTTAGAATCAGAACTGGCGATTCCCCGGGATCGCAGTACACTGAAACTAAACTTGCCACCGTCTGAAGACGGTGGGTTTTATTGCGACTGAAAGTCGCCGGTCAGGCTAAAGCCTGCTGAAAAGACCAGTGGCTGAAGCCACCTTAAGATATGACTCAAACTCACTCATCAACCTTAAAGGTATCCTCGGGGCCTTCGAATTGCTGGTTCTCCACGTATTCTTTTATCATCTCTTCTATAACCGCACCTACCGTCGCACAAAAATACCCTCGACCCCATAGATGCTGGCCCCAATATTTCTTCTGTAGATGAGGAAACTCTTCTTGCAGCAACCGCGACGACGGCCCCTTTAGGTACTAAACTACTTTCGCCGGCGACAGCCCCGGTGGGCACCGTAATTAGTGTTTTATCTAGGTGTATATGGGGATCGACGAAAGCAGGTGTAACCAACTCCCTTTAGCATCGATTTCATTTGCAATGTAGTCAACGGTTGTGGTTAGCGAACCCCGATCATCCCCATCGGGATTCGCTCCACCCCTTCCGGCGCAAGCGTCGTAAGAAGCTTGACAAAAACCGGAAACAACCCCCGCGTCACCCTGCTATTATTCAAAAATTTGTCGATTTCACCTTTCTATCTATTAGGATAAATCCTTCTAACCTAACCCGCAGAAACACCTGATCCTGACGAAGAACCCACCTCCTCGGACTCATTTTTTTCCCTAGGCAAAACCAAGTTGAGGAGAATACCAATCACCGCAGCCGGCCCTACCCCTTCAAAAGAATACTGTCCAATAGGGATATTGATGCCGCCCACGCCTAGGGTGAAAATGATGGAAGCAATCAGCAGGTTCCGGTTGCTCGCCAGGTTAACTTTATTCTCCACCAAGTTGCGCAGACCGACGGAAGCAATCATCCCGTAGAGGATGATCGTAATCCCGCCGAGAACGGGTTGCGGAATCGTCTGGATGGCGGCACCCACCTTTTCAATGAAGCTCAGAAGAATCGCAATCACGGCAGCTCCTTGAATCACCCGGGAACTGAACACGCGCGTGATCGCCAAAACCCCGATATTCTCTCCATAGGTCGTTTCGGGAACCCCGCCTAAAAATCCGGACAACATGGTCGCCACGCCATTGGCCAGCAACACTTTATGGAGACCGGGCTTATGCATGAGATCCCGGCCCACCGTGTCCCCAATCACCAAGAGGTGCCCGACATCCTCAACCATTGTCGCAATGGCTATAGGTGCGATCAGACTCACCGCCCCCCAAGCAATCACCGGCATATGTCCCGTAACGATGGTCAGGTTGGGGAAAGCAAACCAAGCCGCATGATTGATCGTCTCGAAGTTGACCTGCCCCTGGGTGATGGCAAAAAGATATCCCCCAACGGTCCCTAGCAGGATGGGAATAATCTTCAGAAAACCTTTGGCGAAGATATTAGCCACCACAACGATCCCTGCCGTCACAAAAGCCGTGAGCAAGCCCTTGCTGGCCTCCGAGATCGCGGTAGGTGTCAAGCTTAAACCGATAATCATGACGACAGGACCCACGACGATCGGGGGCAGAACTCTGTTGAGCCAGTTCAACCCCACCAACGCAATGATACCAAACACGATCAAGTATATAAAGCCTGCCGCTATCATCCCCGTAAAGGCTCCTTGGGCTCCATAGGCTTTGGACGCTGCGATGATCGGTGCGATAAAGGCAAAAGATGAACCTAAATAGGCCGGAACTTTCCCTCGGGTGATTAAATGAAAGATCAGTGTGCCCAGCCCCGACGCAAACAAAGTCACGGATGGGTCCATTTTAGTGAGCAGCGGAACGAGAATCGTGGCCCCGAACATAGCAAAGACATGTTGAAAAGACAAGGGTATCGCTTTACTTAGCGGAGGGACATCTTCA
This sequence comes from Acididesulfobacillus acetoxydans, assembly GCF_902729405.1. Lineage (GTDB taxonomy): Bacteria > Bacillota > Desulfitobacteriia > Desulfitobacteriales > Desulfitobacteriaceae > Acididesulfobacillus > Acididesulfobacillus acetoxydans. Next base: position 1,754,442 of record NZ_LR746496.1, on the reverse strand, counting down.
ATGTCATAGACCTTTTTAAACATCATTTCTTGACCCCCTCATAAAGTCAATTTAAGTTCTTCTCAGCATCACCGAATGCTTCGCGCGGAAGCCCCTGGCTTCAGACGCCTTCAGGCATGGGGTGGTTGATGTCCTTATCTTATAGCCTTATTGCAAGTCATTATCCCCTTTTCCGTCCTTTTGGACCTGTGCCAGACACAATATTCAGACTTCCATAGGCATCACTCCTTGAGCATCCCTCCTCCAAAAGAAGTCAGGGATCAGCCGTTGGCAATCGGAGTAAATGTTGGGGAAGGACAGAGGACCGCTGACCGCAAAAGCGTCGCCAAAGTCCTCTTCGCTCCTCCTTGAAGTGCCCGTGGCCGCTCAGCCCGGTTGCTTCCCGTCCAGGCCGGCCTTGATGGATAAGCAGCCATTACTCCTTTTGAATAAAGATAAACCCATAATAATCTTGGCCGATCCCCTCCCGGACAACGTCAACCTTAGCTCGCACCTTCATTCCGCATTCGGGTTGATCCACTTCAAGCTGCCCGGCCACTCTCAGTCCGTTTCCGAATTCCACGATACCGAATCCAAGGAAGGGTTTCATATAGCCTTCCGGCAGATTATAGACTTTGGTCCAGGTCAGAAGCGTTGCCTCTCCGCGCAAAGGAACTTCCGCAAAATCCCGCCCCCCGCATTTCCGACAGACATAGTGGAGAGGATGATGGAGTTCTCCGCACCGGCTGCACTGATAAGCCACCATTTCCCTATCCATCTTACTCCTCCTCCCCGGCAAGGATCGTGGCCACCACATTGTTGCCAAAACCGCCGAAATTCACGGCCAAACCGGCTTTGGCCCCTTTGACTTGGCGCCCGTGGGCTTCTCCCCGTAGCTGTTTGACCAGCTCGATGATTTGAGAGACACCCGTGGCTCCCAGAGGATGCCCCTTGGCTTTCAGCCCCCCTGAGGTATTGATTGGGATCCTTCCGCCGATGCGCGTCTCTCCGCGCCGCACCGCCAGGTGTCCTTCTCCCCGTGGGAAGAACCCCACCTCTTCTGACTCGACAACTTCCAGGATGGTAAAGGCATCGTGCAGCTCCGCCACGTCAATGTCCTGAGGCTCCAGGCCGGCCATGGCATAAGCCCGCTTTGCGGCGAGGCGAACAGCCAAAAGATCCGTAGGGACTTCCCGCTCGGCCACGACATGCGTGTCCGTCGCCTGACCGATCCCGGCGATCTTGATCGGCCGGCGGGCAAAGCGTTCCCGTACATCCAAGGCGCACAGCACAACCGCCGCCGCTCCGTCCGAAACCGGGCAAGTATCATAAAGATGCAGGGGTTCGGCAACATACGGGTTGATCGTCAGAGCATCCTCGTCTTCCGTGATCGCCTCCAGGTTTGGCACTAATTGGATATGAGCTGACGGATTAAACATAGCATTCTCGTGGTTCTTGACCGATACCATGGCTAAATCCCGCTCCGTCACTCCGTACTTGGCCATGATCAGCCGGGTGAACATCCCGGCAAAGGAGGGCAGGGTCAGGCCGTAAGCATACTCCGCCTCGGGGTGAAGCATAGTCGCCACAAAATCCGTCGCCTCCCAGCCGCTCAGAACCCGCATTCTCTCCCCGCCGACCACGAGCACCACATCGCACATGCCGCTGGCAATAGCCATGTATCCCAGCTTGACCGCCGAGGCTCCTGAGGCGGGACCGTTTTCTACCGTTTCCGCCATGGCCGGACGCAAATTCAGGCTATCGACCAGAGCCGAGGCCACCCCGGTTTGACGGTTTACCTGTGAGCCACCCATAGTCGAAACGAGCACTTGGTCCACCCCATGGCCCGCACCGGTCTTAACGCCCGCGTCATCCAGGGCTTCCACAGCCGCCTCACATAGCATGTCCATCAAAGAACCTTCGTACTTCCCGAAGGGCGGATGTCCCACGCCCACAATTCCTACTTCTCGCAAGCGCTGTTCTCCTCTCATCGCCGTCATCCCTCCTCACCACTCTCCCCTTCTCCGTACCCTTCTTTTCGCCGTTCTCCCCTTTTTACGCTTCTCTCCGATAACCTGGGATCTGGCCGTATGTGGACGGAAGAATCATCTGTTTGGCCACAGCCATCAGCTCCTCCGGCACCGGACGCCGACCGCCGCATTTTGCGGCTTTGTGCTTTTCCCATAGTTTACGGGTCAATACGTAGGTCGGAACTCCCCCCAGTTCATGCCATTGCTCAAAACGCGGTTCAAGTTCGTACTCGATCATCCAGCGCTTAAAACCGTTAGGGCTTTCTGCCACCACCCACACTTCATCCTGTTTAAGAAAATCCATGTGATATTCCATTTTGGCGGCAAATAACTGAGCCCCCAGGCGCAAGCCCTGCCTAATCGCCAAGGTGTGATATGACATACCGATTTTTTCCGTCAGCATCCGTCCGTTTACCATGCCCACAATCTCGCCGTTCACGGTGCCGAGCAAACAGTACTCGTCTTTCACCCGGTAGCGCAGCCAGCCCACGAGCTCGGACACCACCCGGCAGGCCACCACATCGTAGAAATCCTTTTCCACCGTGGTCAAAGGCTGGATCGCTTTCAGCAAGTGAGGGACATCGTCCCGGCTCAATTGATGAACCACTAACTTTTCCCCTGAAGCTTGGGTAATGTACTTCGCGGGATAAGGGACCATAGGGGTTTCCACCGGTCGCAATTGAGCTTCCATTTTGTCCAATACTGCCATTTTTACATTCTCCTCTCAAGTTCAATCATGTAATTTTAGCTGCTTCTATTTAACGAGCATTCTGCTTAACGAGTATTCTGCGGAACACTCTGTTAAACCGCAAACAAGGCCGCACTAAAATGTTTCCCAACTCAAAATGGACGCTAAACCCTTGCGGTCATGCGAGCTATCCATGTTTTCCCGCGCGTAACCCACCGGTATGACGGCGAAAACATGGTAGTTCGTCGGTATATCTAACACCTCTTTCACTTGATCCTCCGCAAAAGAACGTACCACACACGTGCCAAACCCTCTCGCCGCCGCTTCTAATAAAAGATGGGATACGGCAAAGGCTAAATTGTAATCGTCGCGACTCTCTTCAGATAAAGCTATGACTAGAGCTGGGGCCTCGGCCACAAATTCTTGAACACAGGCCCCGGCAACTTTGGCCCGATTCGTTCCGGTCACAATGATGAACTTCCAGGGTTGGATGTTATTAGCCGACGGAGCAAGGCGCATAGCCTCGATCAATTCCGTCAAGACCTCGGGAGAAAGACTATCTCTGCGAAATTCTCTGACACTATGACGTTTGAGTATGGCATCCAGCATGATTCATAACCTCCGTCTTTTCTTCTAATCAGGTATAATCCTTGTTCCGTCCTGACCGTTTAAAGCCGCCTGAACATGCTCAAAGTCGGTGATAATCACCGGATTGCCGCTGTGTTCGACGAAATGCACAGCCGCCTCGATTTTAGGTCCCATGCTTCCGGAAGGAAATTGTCCTTGGGCCAAATATTCCGTGGCCTCGGAAGCGCGCAGAACATCAAGATCCTTTTGACCCGGTTTCCTGTAATCCAGACAGACCTTACGCACTCCTGTCAAAATCGCGAAAACATCTGCCTTAATATCCTGAGCCAATCTTTCAGCCGCCAGATCCTTGTCGATCACGGCCTCGATCCCGATATATCTTCCCTCCTTATCACTCACCGGTATGCCGCCACCCCCGACAGCTACCACGATGACACCGTTTTCCACCAGTCCTTGAATCACGCTTCGCTCCAGAATTGCTACCGGACGCGGCGAGGGCACCACCCGCCGCCATCCCCGACCGCTGTCCTCCCGCATATGGTAAGCATACAGCCGGATCAGTTCTTCCGCTTGTTCCCGCGTAAAGAACGGGCCTACAGGCTTCGTCGGATTCTGAAACGCCGGATCCGCCGGATCCACCACGCTCCGGGTCATGAGGGCGACCAGTTCACGAGGATTTCCGGACTTGCGCAGCATGTTTTGCAGCGTCTGCACGATAGCATAGCCAAGTGATCCCTGAGTATTCGCTCCACAGACATCCAAGGGCATCGGGGGAACGATATCCTTAGCCAGCTCGTTTTTGATAAGCAAACTTCCAACTTGGGGACCATTCCCGTGGGTAATTACCATATGATGCCCCGCCAAGGCTAAACCGGTAATTTGGCGGCAGCTTGCTTCAATATTTTCCAGTTGCTCGCTGAAGCTTCCTTTCTGTCCTTCTTTTGTAATAGCATTCCCGCCAAATGCCAAGACCAACGTTTGCTGTGCCTTACTTTTCATCATAAGCGACGATCCGACAGATCGAAGACTCTCCGCCTTCAAAACGCCACGGGTAACAACCCGCGATCAGGCGTTTATTCAACACTTTATCGATTTCTCCCCCTAAATTCTCGGCATGAATGATGTTGTACGGGAAAAGATCAACGTGCATCAGCTGATAATCCTGTGGCGGAAAAATGTCATCAAGGGATTTGCCATATTTCTCCTGAAAGTAAGCCTCACACTCCCTGGCTTCACGCGGTGCCCATTCTCTAATTTTCGTATTCATCGGATGGTCCGCAGAACCGCAATCCACCCCGACCCACTTGAATTCCATTTGTCGGCACCAGGCCGAAAATTCCTTCGTCGGCCCCGGATGCTTCACCATATAACGCACTTCGTCCGCCTCAGGCTGGTCCCAGCCATATTTATGATAGCCTGTGTTGATGAGCAAGATATCCCTCTTTTTGACTTCGACCCTCTTCATAATATCCTGGGATGTGTAAATTCCGTAATCCTCAGCGATGTCACTCAGGTCGACCACGACAGCTTCTCCAATCAAATCCTCCAGGGGAATCGCCGCAATATCCCGACCGTGCGTACAAAAATGGAGCGAGCCGTCCAAATGAGTGCCCACATGGTTGGATGTGGTAATCACCTGCCCATTGGCACCGTTGGAGCTAAGACGTTTGAAAAATTTGATTTGCAGAGGCTCGTACGTCGGCCAAGGCGGGGTCAGGTGGCTCAGTTTCTGCGTCAGGTCATACATTTGTACTTGATCCCAGTGTTTAAGCATGATAACCACTCCTTAATTTTATAATAGTGTTTAGCTTACACGGCTTGCTTTGTTCATGCAGACGTTTTCAAATAGTTTCCGCTAAAGCAGATAAGGCTTTTTCAAAACAGGCCATGGGAGGCCTCACCAGACCCGCTCCGACCTGGCCGACCCCGGCCTCACGGTGGGCAATACCGGTATTGATGACCGGCAGCACTCCCAACTCGACCACTTGGCGCACGTCAATCCCCGTCGCCGTGCCCCGGAAGTTCAAGGCTGGAATCGTGAAGACGGCATTTTCGCCGTAAGTTATCTGATACATCAAATGACTGAACTCCAAGGCCATGGACGCCGTCCCGCCCACAAACTGCACAATAGCCGGGGCCGCGGCCATAGCAAACCCTCCCAAGCCGCATGTTTCCGTAATCGCGCTGTCGCCTAGATCTGGGTTGGCATCTTGTGCCGTAAACCCGGGAAAGAGAAGTCCTTCCACATAGTTGGCCGGAGCGGTAAACCAGCGACTCCCCGTTCCGGCAACCCGTAGGCCAAAATCCGTCCCATTTCGGGTCATCGCCGTGACTAGGGTGCTATATTCGACCCCGGCCGCCGCATCGAGCATCGCCTTGCAGGCCGGCATGGAGAGATTTAAGAAAAAGTGGTCATTGCTGTCGATAAACTCCAGACACCGCCGTACCGTTTGGGGCTCAAGGTCCGCTTTCAGCAGCAAAGGCGCGATGATCCTGAAAAACAAAGACGTCCCAGATTTATTTCGGTTGTGCCCCTCATCTCCCATGTGCAGCATTTGCGCCATCAGGCCCTTGAGATCAATGCCTTCGGAGAGTTCGAGAGCTTTTTTCAAGGCCGGAGCCAGCTCTTCCGCCATCCATTTCAACCGCTCCAGGACATCAGCGCCAAACGCTCCAAAACGCAAAACCTTGCCCAAGCCTTCGTTAAGAGTACAGTACGCATAATTGCCATGGGTGCGGTTATGGATGATAAAGACAGGCATAGACGGAGATACGATGCCGGCCATCGGACCGACGGCGTTGTGTTCATGGGCGGGGCTGAAGGCAATCCCCCCGGAGGAGGCCATTTTCTCCGCATCTTCCGCCGACTGGGCCCAGCCCTCATAGAGAATAGCCCCGATGACCGCACCCCGCACCGGTCCGCTCATATGTTCCCAAGAGATGGGCGGCCCGGCATGCAACAACATATGTTCCCCCAGCCCTGGGATAAGATCACGGGCCGTTCCGATTCCCTCTAAATAGGGATGGGCTTCACTCAAGCGCCGGAAAGCTTCCCGGTTCCCTGCCTCAACTTTGTCCCGCACGGTTTCCAATTTTTCCAAGGCGGCGACCATTTCCGGATCTCCTCCGGCCGGGGGCTTCCAGTCAACTTGAAGCACCGGCAGTCCCTGGCGTAAAAGATCGTCATAAAAGGACGGAATCCCAAGGTTGATCACCGCCAGCTCTGTCGCAAACAAATCCCGGATGCTCATCGTTGTCCACCTCCCTGTGCTGCCTCCAAGATTCCCGCTGTAAACTCTGCCGCTTCGACGTTTGAGGCAAAGACTCTGACACCCGCTTCTTGCAGAGCCTTAACCTGTTTGTTGTAATCTTGAGGATCCCCGGCCGTTCCGCAGACATAGGCGACAAACACGACACTGCCTCCGCTGCCTCCCGCCGCTTTCCCCCGGGCCTCAACCAGCACAGGCACCAACTCGCCGGCCGGATCCGGGTGAGCGCCGTATCCCAAAACGACATCTAGCAAGATAACCGCAACTTCCGGATCCTTGGCCTCTTCTATTATCCTTTGTTTACGCAACGTTAAATCGATCATCGGATGGGGCCGGCCGACGGTAAAAAAATCATCACCCAGATCCAGCACCGTGTTTTGGAAGGATTTATTCGGATCGGGCAACTGACCCGCCGGATCGAGTGGGCCATAAGAATATATAAGCCCCAATTTCTCGCTCAGTATTGCCATCGCCTCATCGCAAAGCGTCCCTCCGGAAAAAAGACCGCGCACATATTTTTGCTCAGGACGCAAAGCTGAAGCAAATCCATAAATTTCCGCCTGGTCGGCGGACTTTTGGGGAATCGCTGCTCCCCCGGCCAACTGCACCGCCTTTTGAGCCGTTTCCAGCAAATTACGGGCAACCGTCACCTCTGCATTCCCCCGGATCCCTCCCTTCGACTCGATCACGCAGAGCACCGAGGGTTTTCCGCTCTCTGACAAAGCCCTAAGGACTTTAGCCGCGACAGCCGGGGCCGCGGGTTTGGAGACGACCACGATAACCTTGGTCTCCGGATCCTGTCGCAGCGCCTCAATCCCATCCAGCATCATGATCCCACCCACAGCCTCGTGCAGATCACGCCCACCCGTGCCAATCGCTTGGGACACTCCTTGACCCATCCGGTCAATCTGAACGCTGACCTCTTGCGCCCCGGTTCCCGAAGCGGCCACGATGCCAATTACACCCCTGCGCACCACATTGGCAAACGCCAGCGGCACCCCGTTCAGGATTGCGGTGCCGCAGTCAGGTCCCATGAGCAAAAGCTCCCGGCTGTGCGCCAGTTTCTTTAGTTCAACCTCGTCTGCCAGGGAGACATTGTCGCTGAACAACATCACATGAAGATTTTGTTCCAAAGCCTTGCGGGCCTCCCTGGGCGCGTAAACCCCCGGGACAGAGATCAAAGCCAAATTGCCCTTTTGCTTGGCTAAAGCCTGAACCAATGACTTGGGCCGCTCCTCGGCCTGACCGGAACTGGAAGTTCCCTGCACCCGCATCAGAGCCTCCATCTGATCCAACGCGTTCTGGACGGCATCGTCATCCCTCCCGCGCAGAGCAATGATCAAATCATTGGCTCCGGCGCTGATTTCTTCCTGAAAATCCAGAGTTTGCAGCACATCCAGGTTCAAGGGGCTACCCATCCCCACTAACGCCGCTTCAATTCCAGGCAGCTGCTGAACCCTCTGGGAGACCAGCATCAGGGTTACTGAATCCGCATAACGATTGGCCTGAACGATGATTTTCTCTTTCATATCCTGCGCCTACCCCCTTTATTAAAATTTTGAGAATCTCGTCTGATAGACCTCGCAGCCTAATAGCACGCCCGCTAGCAAGTAACGCCCGGATGATGCTCCAATACGGCTCAGCTTTGCTGCCGCGGCGACAACATCTCCGGCATTGCCGTAAATTCCGTCCACGACCCCCGTGACATACAGAGCCCCTTCTCCCCGCACGGCGTAGACCAGCATCGTCTGGCTGATCGCATTCGTCAAGGGCAGTAAAGCCTGCGCGATCCCGACTATGTCGGCGAAGAATCCCTCCCGGCGCCCAGCGCTGATAACGCCGGGTAACAACCCTTCTTGGCACCCAGTAACTGCGGGTACCTCCGCTTTAGAACTGTTGACAGGAGACAACCCTTCCTTGGACGCCGCCGCACGAATTCCCCGGGTGTAGGCTAACAGCACCCCTGCCGCGAAATCATCTCCGGCCGGCGTTAATCCGGGACCCGAACCGATCAACCTACTTAAAACGTTATGCAGTAGAGACGCATCTTCCCTCAACAGGGCCTTCCTCAGGCTCTGCCTCAGCGGACTGTATTCAGCCCGGAAACCCGGAAAGTGAATCTCCAGCCAAGTCTCCACCGCCTGCAGTGCCGCCGGACCGCTTCGGGGGGGAGTTAACCGGAATTGGGATTGGAATTGACGTTGGAGTTGGGTCTGCGATTGGCCTTGGCGTTGCAGTGGAGCCTGAAGTTCCTCCTCTGCCACCCCCCGGCAATCCACCCTATACTCCCCGCTCATCAGGATTTGGGACCAGAACTGAACCTTTTCCCCCACTCGGCAAACTTTACGAAACAAACTCCCCTCTACAAGCAAAGCATTGGGAGCCAGAGCTTCTGCTCTATTGACTAGGCTCAACAAGGGCTGTGACGGATCCGCCTGGAGATTGCACACGCTCTGAAAGACACTGTGAACTGCAAACTCCTCTTCCCGGATGCGTCGAGCAAAATCCCGACCCCAAACTTTCCCTTGTACCACAACCATTCCTCTTTCCCCATTACTCTTTTTGACGCGCCAAGCCCGACACAATCCGTTCCGGAGAGAGGGGAAGCTCGTAGAAATTCACCCCCAGAGCGTCATAAACCGCGTTCGCCAGCACGGAAGGCACGGAAATCATGGGATGTTCCCCCACCCCCCTGGCCCCAAAAGGCCCGTCACGTTGCGGATTCTCAATGAAAATTGGCACGACGCGATCTGGGATATCTTTGGCTGTCGGAATCTTGTTATCGGTAAAAGACGGATTCAGCAACCGCCCCTCCGGGCTGTATTTGTACCCTTCGATCAGGGCCGAGCCTAATCCCTGAATCACCCCGCCCACGACTTGTCCTACGGCCAGCTTGCGGTTGATCACCTGTCCAACATCGAAGGCGGAGGCAATTTTAAGCACATGGATCTCTCCGGTCTCCACGTCGATTTCGATCTCAGCCCCATGCGCCCCGTACGTCCAATCCAAGGCAGGCAACCCTTGGCCTGTCGCCGGGTCCAGATTCGTCAAACCCTCTGCCATATAAACTCCCCTGCCAATCAGCGGACCCCCGATTCCCGTTCCGTTTTGATAGGCATAGCCCAAAGCCAGATCCTTAAAAGCAATGGCTTTATCTTGATGCTGAATATGGCGGATCCTCTCATTTCCATGCGTCAATTCATCCACGGGACAGCGCAGCACACAGGCCGCCACTTCTTTCATCTGGCGCAAAAGATCCTGAGCGCAGCGAATAACGGCATTCCCTCCCATAAAGGTATATTTCGAAGCCACGGTTTGCCAGTCATAGGGATTTTTGTCCGTATCGTTTTCCCAGATGACTTTCACTTTCTCCAGCGGCATATCCAGGACTTCCGCCGCAATCTGAGCCATAGTCGTGTAAGCCCCTTGCCCCATGTCAATGGCACCTAACAAAAGACGCACGGTCCCATCCTCATCCATCTGCATAATCGCCGATGTTGACGTGTTAGGCGGCATCGCCGGAGCTTTATGCAGCACAGCCAAGCCTTTACCTCTCACCTTGCCGGTCTTGAAAGCTTTCTCCCGCTCCGCAGCGCTTTGGTATCCGGTCCAGGCAATCTCTTTCGCCACCGCTTCCAGACATTGATCCACGCACCCCGAATGAGCGGTTATTTTTTCACCCGTGATCGTGGTTGCACCCTCCCTGAGAAGATTCTTCATTCGAAACTCATAGGGATCCATCTCCAAAGCCTGCGCCGCCAAGTCCATTTGCCGTTCAATAACCCAATGCGTTTCCAGATGGCCAAAGCCGCGATAGGCCGTCCCAAATACCTTGTTGGTATAGAGCGTCCGTGAATGCAATTCAATATTGGGAATTTCATAGGGACCTGCGCCGGCATACCCGGCGGCCCGGCCTACATTAACGGAGTAGTCCGCATAGGCACCACCGTCCCAGTCAAAATAGATTTCCTCGGCAACGATCTTACCGTCTTTAGTCACTCCGGTTTTAACTCTTCCTCTCAACCCTTCCCGGGTCGGCAATTGATTGAATTCCTCTTCCCGCGTCGCCTGAATCTTTACCGGACGGCCCTGACAAACCCGCGAGAGCACGACACCCAGCGGTTCCAAATGAATCCCGGCCTTGCCGCCAAATCCTCCACCGATATATGGCACAACTACGGTAATATCCCCCCGGGAAATGCCGAAGGCCTTAGCCAACAGATTCCGCACCGCAAAAGGAGACTGGGACGAAGACCAAATCTTGACTTTAGGCGAATAAGGATCCGCCTGAACAATCACGACATGCGTCTCCAAAGGAACATGGGCAACCTGGGGCAGGCGCCATTCGTTCTCAATGGTAAGTTCCGCTTGGGCGAATCCTTTTTGAATGTCTCCTTTAATGGTTTTGTGCCAACTAGCAATGTTAGAGTTGGGTTGGGGGAAAAATACCCCTTTGACGTAATCCAGGGTGTTGATATCCTCATGAACCAAAACCCCACCTGTCAAAGCCTCTTCCACCGACAAGACGGCAGGAAGCGGCTGGTACTCAACCTTAATCAGGGACAAGGCCTTCGCGGCCGTCCTGGTATCGACAGCGGCCACCGCGGCCACAGGTTCCCCCTGATAACGGACCTTATGCTGGGCCAAAATCGGTTTATCCACCATGTAGAGTCCCAGCAGATACGGAAGCTCCCTGCCAGTGAGCACCGCTTTTACCCCAGGCAAGGCTTTAGCTTCGGACACATCAAGGGAGAGAATTTCAGCATGAGCATAGGGAGAATGCAGCATTTTGGCATAAAGCATACCTGGAAGTTCCATGTCATGGACATACCGAGCCCGTCCCGTTACCTTCTCTAGGGCCTCTTGACGATCTGGGGAGTGGCCCACATAACGATAGCCCGCTTCCCTCATCGCTCCTTCGCTTCTTCCTTCCATCACTAGCGTCATCGCTGACTCGCCTCCTTTTCCCGCTCAGAAGCCTTCTTAATCGCCTCAATAATCGGATAATAGCCCGTACAACGACAAAGGTTGCCCGCTATAGCTTCCTTGATCTCTTCCTCCTCCGGTTCAGGATTCCGGTCTAAAAGGGCGCGCGCCGACATCAACATTCCCGGAGTACAGAACCCGCATTGCAGGGCGTCTTCTTTAATAAACTCCTGCTGCAGGATGGAAAGTTGTCCTTCTTGACCCAGACCCTCCACCGTCAGAATCCGGCTTCCTTCCGCTTCCTGAGCCAGCACCAGACAGGAATTCACGGCCCTGCCGTTGAAAATGATCGTGCACGCTCCGCATTCGCCTTCTCCACATCCCTCTTTTGTACCCAACAAGTTCAATTCGTGGCGTAAAAAGTGCAGCAGTGACATAGTCGGATCAATCCACTGTGACACGTTCTCCCCGTTGACCGTGCAGTTCAGAAGTACCCGAGGCAAACCGGAATCCTGATATGTCTGGGCAGCCTTATGTTCATGCTCCGCACACATCTTATTCACCGCCTTCTTGAACCAGGTATTGGACGACGCGTTTAACGAGAACCCCGGCCATATGCTGCCGGTATGCAGCTGAAGCGCGCACATCGGAAATCGGCCTAATCTCCTCCTGCACGGCCTCAGCGGCCTGATCCGGCAATTCCGCACTCCGGGACGAGCCATTGAGCAGCGCCTCCAGGCGCGTGAGCCGCAGAGGGGTCGGCGCGACAGAAGACATGGCCAAGTGGAACTTCTTCCGGCTGTCCAACCGTCCCGCAACGCCTACGATTCCCAGGTCATGCCCCTTAATACGCGCTAGCTTGAGATAAATGCTGCGTTCCCCCGCAGTGACAGCCGGTAGGGTAAGACCGTAGAGAAGTTCTTGCGGACGCAAAATCGTCTTCTTCACACCGGTAAAAAAGTCTTGAAGCAAAACCTCACGCTTCCCCTGGGTCGAAACAATCTGTACTTTCGCGTCAAAGACCAATAAGGGACCCGCTAAATCCGCCCCCGGAGAAGCGTTGCAGATGTTTCCCACCACGGTAGCCCGGTTGCGCAGCTGATAAGAAGCCAGCTTATTGGCTGCATCAGCCAAGGCTTTATAACGTTTTTGCACCAGGCCGGAATGAGCTGCTTCATTTACCGTAAGCCCTGCGCCCAAAAAGATATCCCCGCCCTCAACTTCTTCCAGCCTTTGGAGTTCCTCGATCCCCTTAATGTCAACAACATAGGATGGACTCAGGTCATGACGACGCAAAAGAACCAAGAGATCCGTCCCCCCTGCCAAGACTTTGCTTTTTTCTCCCCAGGACTCCAAATGGTTCAAGAGGTCTGAAAGTGACGGGGGTTTAATATACAAAAAATCACTATCCATGGTCAGCCTCCCTCTTTCCCAGTCTAATCGGCGGCCCCAATCATCAGTCATCTCCTACGGCTATACTTATTGTTGTCGCAGTTCCCCAAAGCTGCTTCGCTCGAAACTATCTCGTTACACCACCCCAAAAACCTATTTAAGCTGTTTCAAGTATAGCCAGTCGCACGCCGGTTGTCATTGTAAAACTACTCTAAACTCACTGATAATTTGTTGTGATCATGTTATAAACACCTGGACGTGAGGCTGCTCACAACCACCCTTGACAACCGTGTTAACTCACATAAAATCAAAATACCATGCTATAATAGGCCTAGCTAACCAGGTGGCGTCAATGTGACATCGAGGTGAGGAAATGGCAAACATTCGAGATGTAGCCAAAAAAGCAGGCGTTTCCGTTGCGACAGTTTCGCGAGTCCTAAACCGAGCCTCGAACGTGTCGCCCAAAACCGCCGATGCAGTCCTGGCCGCCATGCAGGAACTGCATTTTACACCCAATGGACTGGCCCGGGGATTAGCCTTAAACAGAACACGCACCATCGCCCTACTCATTCCCAATATCGTTAATCCGCTCTACCCTGAAATGGCAAAAGGCGTTGAGGATGTTGCCCATCAAAAAGGTTATAATGTGCTGCTCTGCAACACCGAAGAAGATATAGCAAAAGAAAGGGATTACCTGACGATGCTCATTGAACGCAGAGTAGACGGTTTGATTCTGATGTCAACCCTGTTGACGAACGACAATTTGCTTCAGATCAGAGAGTATAACATTCCCTTTGTCCTTACGGGCCGCTATCGTCAGGATTTGGAAGCAGATATTGTTTACACAGATTATGCTTATGGAAGTTATCTGGCTGTCCATCATCTGTTAGAAGTCGGGTATCAACGGATTGCCCATATTAGCGGCTCCGCTATCCAATGGGAAAGCCAAGAAAAACTTTCAGGATTTAAAAAGGCTTTACGAGAAGCCCAATTAACCGTGGAAGCAAAATATATCGTGGAAGGAGACAATGAAATCGAAGGGGGGTATCTCGGTACAATGCGCCTTTTGCACTTATCTGAAAAACCACAGGCTATTTTTGCCGCCAATGATCTCATGGCCATAGGCGCCATCGACGCCGTGAAGGCGCAAGGATTGCGAGTGCCTTCCGACGTGGCGGTCGCCGGTTTTGACGATATCCGAATGTCGGCCCTGGTGGAGCCAAAATTAACAACCGTATCCCACCCGGTGCACAAAATGGGCTTAATTGCCGCACGCCTGCTCTTCGATCATATTGATGGCGGTGCAGGTGAAGACGCAACCCAGAAAATCCTGCTTCAACCGAAACTTATGGTGAGGAAATCGTGTGGACACGAGAACCGGCTGCGAGAGATATTCAATTAATGAGGGGTGAAACCTATATGGACCTTGCTGTGGACTTCATGGGACTCAAACTCAAAAACCCAATCATGGTGGCGGCCGGGCCCCTTACTGCGACCGGCGAAATGCTGCGGCAAGCCGTTGAGGCCGGAGCGGGGGCCGTGGTTACCAAAACCATCGTCAACGAAATCCGGCCGAAAGTCCGCCCCCGCTTGGCGGCGCTGGGCGAAGGCATGCAAAATATCGAACTCTATACAGAGTTTAGCTTAGAAGCTTGGGAACATGAGATCCGCTACGCCAAAAGCCACGGAGCCGTCATTATTGCCAATATATTGGCCCATACCCCGTCGGAAATGGCTGATATTGCCCTTCGGGTAGAAAAATTCGGGGCAGATGCCATTGAATTAGGAGTAGCATGCCCCCACGGTGAAGGCCTCGAAGGACTCTTCGCCGATCCTGCGCAACTTTATTCGTTTACGAAGAGTGTCGTCCAGAGAGTCAACATACCCGTGATGGTCAAACTCTCGCCCAACGTCACCAACATGGCCAAAATGGCTATGTCGGCAGAACAGGCTGGGGCATCGGCCGTGAGCGCCATTGATACCGTGCGCGCGATTATCGGTGTTGACCTCGAATCTGGAAGGCCTCTCTTATCCACATATGGGGGATATTCCGGCCCTCCTGTCAGACCCATCGGCTTGGCTGCAGTGGCGCTTATCTCGCAGGCCGCAAAAATCCCCGTCTGCGGAATTGGCGGAATCAGCAATTCCCATCATGTCCTCGAATATATGATGCTCGGCGCAAGCACCGTTCAATTATGCACTTCCTTAATCTTAAACGGCCTGGACTCTCTGAGCAAAATCATTCACGATCTGGAAACTTGGCTGATGCAACACAACGTGGCAGACTTTGGTCAAATCCGGGGCAAGGCCCTTCAATCCCTCAAATCTTTTGAAGAGATAAAAGTTGAGCCCTATGTCGCCAAGGCTTTGCAGGGGTGCTCCGACTTAAGTTGCAATCTGTGCGTTCGAGGCTGTATTTACAAAGCCGTCCACAAAAGCAAATTCAAAGTGACTGTTGACCAGAATCTTTGTACAGGGTGCGGTTTGTGTTTAAGTGTATGCCCGGATAAAGCATTTGTTCTAGAATGGAAGTAGGATTTGTTATATCCTTACAATAAGCCCGCGTAAAATTTGGGTCGTGTTTACAATAGACTATCCGAGGGAAATCAGATATACTATGCGAAACCGGTTACATTTGACTAAGCCTCACTAACCGTCTCTTAATATTCCGGAATGTCTTCTTTTGTAAATGCTGAATATTCTGATCGATACCCTAAAGTATAAAAAGAAGAACTTTCTTAGTGGAAAAATGTAACCGGTTACAAGGTTCTGGAAGGGAGGACATCCTCATGTCGCCACCGATTTTCTAGTTTCAGGCATCCAACCATTTGTTAGTTCAGCTCGAGAGAACACGGTTTGAAATTCTTTGAATGACTTCTACCCAATGTCCTAAATCTAAAATAAATAAGAGAGGTGTTAATGATGGATTTGATCATTCGACAGGCAAAAATAAAAGATGTTCTTGTCGATATTGGCGTGGAGCATGGCCGGATTATAACAATCGTTCCCAGCCTTAAGGCGAGTGCCCTACAAGAAATCGATGCCCACGGGAATCTTCTTTCCCCGCCGTTCGTTGACCCTCACCTTCATCTGGACGCCGTCCTAACTGCGGGTGAACCTGATTGGAATCATTCCGGAACTCTCTTGGAAGGCATCGCCCTCTGGAACAGGCGTAAATCCGCGCTTTCTTACGATGATGTAAAAATGCGGGCAAAAAAAGCGGTCCTCTGGGAAGTCGTCCAGGGCGTCCAACACATACGCACGCATGTGGATGTCTGTGACCCCAATCTAACGGCGCTTCACGCCTTGGTGGATTTGCGGGAAGAAATTAAGGAAATCGCCGATATCCAAATCGTTGCGTTTCCGCAGGAGGGGATTCCCTCGTATCCCAACGGCAGAGAGCTCATGACCGAAGCCATAGAGCAAGGTTGCGACGTAGTCGGGGGTATTCCCCATTACGAAATCACCCGGGAATATGGCTTGGAATCTTTAGATTTTGCCTTTGCCCTTGCCCGGAAATATGACAAGCTTATCGACATCCACTGTGATGAAACAGATGATGAACAGTCCCGCTTTATTGAACACATGGCCGCTTTAACCTTAGAGAAAGACTTTCAGGGACGAGTCACAGCCAGCCACACCACCGCCATGCACTCTTATAACAACGCCTACGCTTTTAAGCTCATAGGCTGGCTAAAGAAGGCTGAGCTCAACCTGATCACCAACCCGCTCGACAACATAGTTTTGCAGGGGCGCTTTGACACCTATCCCAAGCGACGGGGTCTGACCCGTGTCAAAGAACTTAACGAAGCCGGCCTTACTGTAGCCATCGGACATGATTCAATCATGGATCCGTGGTACCAACTGGGCAAAGGCAGCATGCTCATGGCCGCTTCCATGCTTCTGCATGTAACCCAAATGACAGGGCGGCAACAAATGCTCGACGTATTCAAAATGATCACATCTAGCTCAGCTAAAGTGATGAATATACCGAATTATGAGATTTCAGAGGGACACCCCGCCAACTTTATTATTTTGAACGCCAGCGATCCCATTGAGGCTTTGCGCTTAGAAGCGGAGTGCCTCTATTCAATACGCTTTGGCAAAGTTATCGCCACCAGCCGTCCCGTAGAGCAACACGTAGTATTGGGCGGCAAGACCGAGACAATCCGCCTGGTAAAATAACGAAAGGGGGCATAATGGATGACGGAAGAACGAATCGAATATGGAACCCTGGAGCCGGTACCTGACGACCATCGCGACATCGGCTTTTTGGATATGCTCGCTACTTGGATTGGCGCGAACGGAAATAACGGAACCTGGTTCATCGGCGGCGTTGTTGCCGGAGCGGCTTTTGGCGGAGCCGTCTTAGTAACCTTGGTAGCCAATCCGATAGCTTATTTAATCATGGCCCTTATCGGTTACATCGGCTTCAAAGCCGGTGTTGGAACGATGGCCTTAACCCGGCCATCCTTTGGCATCCGCGGCAGTTATCTCCCATCCGTGCTCAATGCCACCCAATTTATCGGCTGGACTGCCGTCAATACCTTTATTGCCTCTATCTCTATCTCATTTATCGCGGCCGAGGCTTTCGGCTGGCCCGCCTACGGGCAACCCGGCGCAAGCAAGGTGTTGGTCCTGGGAATCTTAATCATGAGTGTGTTGCACCTCATCTCCGTCGCAGTCGGACATCACTCCGTAAAAATCGTAGAACGCATAGGAGTCGTCCTTCTCCTTATCCTAGGCATGTGGGAGTCGGTAGTCGTGATTCAGCATATCCCTTTGCACGAGATCCTGACCTGGCAACCTCCTGCCGGCAAAGCTATGCCGTTAGGATCGGCTATGGATGCCATGGCCGCCTTTAGTCTTGGTTGGGTACCAGCAATTGCCGAATTCACTCGTTATACTAAGAATAAATCCTCTGCTATGATTGCTCCGATGATTGGCGCCAACATTTCTCTCTTTTGGTTTGCAGGTGTTGGCATCTTAGGCGCAATCGGAACTGCCATTATCACCGGAACGTTTGATCCGAACAACTCTGACCCCAGTACCATCGCCACAAAGCTGGGCTTGGGTGTGCTTGCCCTCGTCGTGATTGTCTTGACCAGCACTACGGCCAACGCCGTCAATTTAATGGCTGCCGGAATGTCCCTTTCCAATATCTTCCCGAAATTGAAAGCTAAGCATGCCGTGTGGTCAGTCACTGTCATTTCCGCCTTCGTAACTCTGGTTCCGGTTTTTTTGGCCAGCTTTCTCAATACTTTCATTGCCTTTCTTGATTATATCGGCATGGTATTCGCCCCAGTTTTTGCTATTATGATCATCGATTTCTTCACCTTGAAAAAACGGAAATATCATGTCCGTGACCTTGATCGCCGAGAAAGCCGCTATTGGTTCAGCAATGGCGTCAACTGGACCGCCTTAGGTGTCTGGGTATTGGGTGTTGTCGTCTACTTCATCCTCAAACAAATCCCGTGGTTCATCGCAGGTATCGGCGCCACCTACCCCACTATGCTTATTGCAGCGCTTGTCTACTGGATAGCCAGCCGAAACCGTTTTCTGTCAGCAACGAATCCCTCTTCTGATCATGTATCCAGTGATCGTGTACCAAGCCCTTAAATCGCGTGTAAACCTCCGCTTTGAACCTGGATGATGAAAGCCGGTGCCCGGGGCATAGGCATCGGCTCCGATCTCATCGGCGAATTTCTGCGTGATAGGTCCGCGTTCTCTCGACGAAACTGCACCGAAAAAAAATCAAATGGTCGTTTGTTTTTGCCGTAGAGGATATAGCAAAAAGTTCCTCGCGTATTGGCATTAGGCTTCAGTGTGGGACATACCTTGGCCGGCGCTCTTGAGTCCTAAAAGGTAATCGCCCTGGCGAATTTCCTTTGAAATCCTTGATGCAGAGAGAGTTCCCGATGCCCTACTGCGCTTGCCAGCTTGTCCGCCCCGCTTCAACCTGTAAAAGTAGTCTCCAAGCTTCTTTCCGGCCTTTTTATCCATTTCTGCCACCCAAGCTCTCTAGACGGACACCTCCAAGTACTGAAACAGCCGTTTCCTCAGAGGTCTCTCTTGGCAAGCCCAGGTATTACGGACTTGGTTCATACTTCATCGACACTCCCTGCTCCGACGTTGACGTCCAAAATGTCCGCTCCGGCGGCCACCTGCTCTCTGGCCTCCTGACGAGCCCACTCAAAATCCCCGTTTGCCAAGGCCGCCGTCGCTTTTTTCTTGCTCGTCGGATTAATCCGTTCTCCGATGAGGAAGGTGCGCTTGTAATAATTACCTCTTGGCTCACACCTGTAAGTCTGGTCTCCATGTCTAAGTCCCTCCATGACTAAAAAACTACGCTATCATCGCACGCCGACACTATACTATCCCAGGTGAGGAAAAGGCTAATCGCTTAAGCGGCCAGCCGTCCTATATCTACCCATTTTCTCTTAGGCATAAATTTCTTTGCAGGCACTGACTCCGGCCGCTGCATCTTTGGCATAATAATCAGCTCCGACGAATTTGCGAACATCCTCGTCACGAGGAGCCCCACCGATGATTACTTTAACGCTGTTATGCATTCCGGCTTTTTCCAGTTCTTCGATAACATTCTTCATCTGTGGAAAGGTGAAATTGAGTAAAGTGCTCAGCCCGAGAACTTTGGCTCCCGTGTCCCTGAGAGCTTGAATAAAAGTCGCTGCCGGAACATCTACCCCTAAGTCTACGACGTTAAATCCGGTTCCTTTTAGTAACGTCGTCACGATATTTTTGCCAATATCGTGAATATCATCCTTTACTGTCCCTATAATAACAGTCCCTTTGGAAGACACAGTTGCCTTGCCGGCCTCAGCCAGTAGCGGTTCGAGGACCCCCGTGACGTCTTTCATAATCTTCCCGGACATGATCAGTTCGCTCAGGTAGTACTCATTCTCTTCAAAGAGCTTCCCGATTCTGGACATCGCCGCATTACACTGCTGAATGATCAGCCATTTGCCCGGATCATAAATTGTCTCCTGGTTAGTGTTGCCGGAATAGATTTCTGAGAAATAATTACTTCCCGAGGCCACGGGAATCCGATCCGTCGGTTCCAGCACGATTGTCGCCTGATAACGGCCTAAGCGCTCTGCATAAAGTTCCTCTGTAGTTTTTGACATACTTCATCATCCCCCTAAGTTAAAATTAAGCTAGACAGAACCAAAGGCCTGATCATCGACGCCATACTCTGACATGAACCAACACCTCCTGTTTCCCCTTTCATTTTGCCCTTTAACCTTTGCGATCTAGTCATTGAAATTTTGCGTTCTGTCCCCTTTTCCGTCTATTGTTCCTCCCTTGCTGAATCCTCGCTTCATCCGGGGTTCAGTCATGTCACAAAAATCTTTTAGGTTCAGCAAAACAGAGACAGGCTATGTGTCTAGTTGTATAGACATGTATTGTGAATAGAAAGAATAGCATGTCGCAAGTCACAGCACGAACGGAGCGGAGCCGAGCCGATCGCACCTACATCAATCTTGCGAAAATGTGATCCGGCTCACTCTCCGACATCTCCACCTGGCTGAGCGAGTTCCTGAAAAAGCTTGACCGCGCGCATGACATCGGTAAAGAAGTAATCGACGCCCGTAAACTCTTGAATCATTTTGTTCGCCGGATACCCCCCAAGAATGACCGTGACTTCATCTCTAAGGCCCGCCTCTTCCAAAAGGACAACGACCCGTTTCACAGACTGAATAGAAAAGGTCAAAAGCACAGAAATTCCTAAGATCTTAGCCCCCGTCTCCTTAAGCGCCCGTACAAAAGCCTCTGGTTGAACATCGACACTAAAGGATGGGCGTTTTTTCTATATCGGAGGGGCGGGAGAAGAGCATTTTGCCGCCGGAGAAACCTTGGTGGCCGACGGTTTCTATCTTCTACCGGGGCTAATTGACATTCACCTGCATATTGAGAGTTCGATGATGTTACCGCAGGCTTTCTCCGAAGGTCTCTTGCGCAACGCCGTGACTAGCGTTGTAGCGGATGCCCATGAAATGGCCAATGTTTTCGGCTTGGAGGGGGATCGGCTATGATAGAAGTCAGCAAAAAGTTTGAAGCCGATATCTTTTTTGCCATTCCCAGCTCGGTTCCGTCGACGGATTTTGAAACGTCCGGTGGGGAACTTGATTGGCCGGAGATGAAAAAACTGCTCGAAGATCCACACGTGATTTGCCTCGGCGAAGTGATGAATTATCCGGACATTATCCATAACCCGGAAGGAAAGACAAATCGGATTCTTCGCCACCTGCGCCAGCGCGATCCGCGCTTTATTATTGAAGGGCATTGCCCCAAACTTGAGGATCTCGATCTTAACCGTTTCATCTATGCCGGAATCGATTCTGATCATACCCAACAGACGGCGTCTGGCATGTCCGAACGGATGAAACGGGGCATGTTTGTGGAAATTCAAGAGAAATCAATCAACCGAGAGAACATTGATTTTCTGACCAACAAAGACGGGCTTTTCTGTTTCGTCACTGACGACCGGATGGCCGATAGTTTTTGGCGGCGAGGGCATCTGAATGCTTTGCTGAGCAAAGCGGTTGAGCTGGGTATGCCTCCGAAAACGGCTCTTTTTGCGGCGACAGCTTCACCGGCCGCGCGCATGAAACTTTCCGACCGCGGCAGTATTGCACCGGGAAAAGTGGCGGATTTTTTCCTAACCAAAGATCTATCCTCCTTTCAGCCGGTGAAGGTTTATAAAAATGGCCGGGAAGCCCACCTTGCCGGGCAGGAAGATGCTCCGGCACAGAGTTTTCCGTCTTACTTTTACCATAGTGTGCATCTTCCTGCGATCTCTTTAGATGATTTTCGAATTGCGGCACCGCAGAAAAGCGGCGTGGTGCCTTGCCGCATCATCAAGATTACGGAAGGCACCACATTTACCGGAATGCTAATCGCTTCCCTGCCGGTGCGGGAGTGTGAACTTCTATGGGAGGAAAGCCCTTACGCTTTCATCGGCGTGTTTGAACGCTACGGAAAGAACGGCAACAAGGCGCAGGGGCTGCTCACCGGACCGGCTTTAACCCGGGGGGCCTTGGCGACGACCTATGCGCATGACCATCACAACCTCCTGGTTCTCGGCCGGAGCAAAGAGGATTTGCTTCTTGCTGCCCGGACCGTCATGGAAAGGCAAGGTGGAATCTGTGCCGTCGTCGCCGGAAAGATCCTCTCCTACCTGAGCTTGCCAGTGGGGGGAATTTTAAGCGATAAAGGGTTCGACGCTGTAGGCCAAGAAGTGGAAGAGTTGCTTCAGGCAATGTTTTCGCTTGGCTACCGCACTGGGATCATGTCTTTCTGTACGCCAGCTTTACCTGTGAGCCCGGAGCTGAAAATCACCGACCGGGGCTTAATCGACGTCAACGGGGGCAGAATTGTCAGCCTCTTCGTCTGAGCACTCCTTCTTCTCGTCCGCGAAGGAAATCGATCACAAGAGTGTGTCCAAGGGAAAACCGTTCTGCGCAACCATTTCCCTCCTCCAAGCTTCCGTTTCTTCCCTCAGCTGACGCACCCAAGCGTAAGCGTCTTCATGATGTAGCCAAGAAGTTTCCCCTATCGCTCGCTGGATCTCCCGTTCATTCTCGTCAGGCGGGCGGTAATCCAAGTAAGGGACACTAGATCACGGGTCCTCGCAAACTGTTGGGTGCCCCGATGTAGTTGGATGCCTCCACCCACATCCTAACTTCTTTGAGCCGCTCCGTCGCCAAACGGCACCGTGGACAAAACTTCCTTGCTCCGGCCCAGGGTCACGGTGGAATGAAACCTCCATCGCTCGTCCCCTCTCCACTCCCTTTCCTGGAATACGGCATCCTAACAACGCTCTAACAGCCCCTAATATGCCCGTCTTGCCAAATTACCGAACACCCCCAGGTCATTATCCCTTATTCCATATACACCTGCTCGTACACCAGTGGCCTCTGCCTGACATGATGGCGCAGCCAACGGACAGGCGGCTCCTGGGACATGTCCCGATTGCAGCCGCCCGCGGTTATCCTCACTGATCACAGGTAACACTACTCCCTATCGCCTTCTTAACACTCTGCCCGCTCTGATCCCTGTATGACGGCCATTTTCGACAGCTACTTGACCATTAACAATCACGCAATTGATCCCGGTTGGGAATTGCGCCGGTTCCGCGTAATCGCCGTTGTCGGTCACCGTTTCCGGGTCAAAAACCACGATATCCGCATAGTTTCCCACCGCAATCGTTCCCCGGTGGTCCAAGCCCATCGTTGCCGCCGCCTTTCCGGTCATCTTCCGGATCCCTTCTTCCCAGGTCAAAACCTTCTGCTCTCTGACGTACTTTCCCAAGACGCGCGGAAAGGCGCCGTAGACCCTGGGATGGGGTTTACCGCCCAGCAGTCCGTCGGTGCAGACATTCTGTTCCGGTCTCTTCATTAGGCGCACAACGTTCTTCTCCAAGCCGTGGACATCGACCATCCCCACGGCGTTCTCTTCCTGTAGCAAAAGGTCAAAAGCCGCGTGATAAGGATCTTTACCCCGCATTTTGCCTACCTCAAGCAAGCTTTCGCCAATCAGATCCTGGTTTTTGCCCGTCTTGACGCTACTGATGAAAATCTGATCCATCCCGGCGAAATCGATAAAGTTGTCCCAACCGGGAAGACCGTGTTCAATGTCATAAACCATCTTTTCCCTGAGACCAGGATCGCGTAATCTCGCCATTAGTTTATCCGTCCCGCCATCATGGGCCCAGGGAGGAAGAATGACCCCAAGCATCGTGCTGCCAGTGGCATAAGGATACTGATCAAAGCTAATTCTGATGCCTTCGGACTCAGCATCATCGATGAGCTCCAACATCCGGTCCACCTTGTCCTGATTTTTCTGCCCGCAGACCTTAAAGTGCGAAAAATGCACTTTGACCCCCGACTCCTTACCGACCCGGATCACTTCCCTCATCGACTCCAGGATAGCATCAGCTTCGCTGCGCTGATGGATGGCGAAGATACCGTCGTATAAAGCAACTACCTTACAAAGTTCAATAAGCTCTTCCGTCCGGGCATAGGCACCAGGCACGTAGAGTAACCCGACGGAAAGGCCGTAAACCCCGGTCTCCATCTCTTCCCGAACAATCTCCCTCATCCTCTGCATTTCGTCGCGAGTGGGCAACCTGTTATTGAGACCCATGGCCTTCATGCGAACATTGCCGTGAGGTACGAGATAGCTCTCATTGGGCCCGGGTCTGCGGTTTTCGATTAACTGTAGGTAGCTCTCTGTAGTCTCATAGTGCCAATCAATCCGGTCACTATCCTCGCCCAGTGGGGCCAGATTTTTGCGCCAGGGTTTAATATACTCCCGAGGCAGTGGGGCCAGCGAAATCCCATCCTGACCTAAAACTTCAGTGGTAACTCCCTGTTTCACCTTAGGCTCTACCAACGGGTCGACTAACACGGCAAGATCAGAATGACTATGGGTATCAATAAATCCCGGGCAAACGATATGACCGGCAGCGTTAATCACCCGATCCCAACCCTCGCCGTTAAAATGCCCGATTCCGGCAATACAGGCATCTTCGACAACCACATCAGCCCAAATGCGGCTGGCTCCCGTCCCATCAATTATTGTCCCATCTTTTATGAGCATGTTCAAAATTTCCGTACATCTCCTTAATAAACCCATAGCTGGTGTTCAAACTCTTAAAAACTCAACCGTCAAGACGCGGATTAAAGCTGATCCAATTCCATCACGACGTAATTGTTCCGGACCGTCAGAAAACTGGAGTTCCAAAAAGCCCTTAATTGATTGAGCAAATAAACGCGATATTTTACTTTTACGATTCTAAGAGCGCTCCGCGGCGTTCTTTTAAAAAAATGGTTGCGATAATCGGTATAATCAGGAAAAAGGCGAATAATCCAAAGATGCCGCTAAAGCCAAATGCCGTTAAAACCGCACCGACTAAGAAAGGCCCAACAACTCCTCCGACATGACCCACGGCTGACGCAAAGCCTTGGCCCGAGGCTCTGACATTAGTGGGATATTGCTCCGGGGTGAAAGTATAAAGCACTGCAAACAATCCGTTAAGGAGAAACGAAATGAGCCCGCCAAACATCAATACACCCGCCGGGGTATTAACCCGCGAAAATAGATAAGAAGAAATCCCCGCAAGAAGAAAGAATACAACGATTATATATTTCCGGCCTAATTTTGTATCCTGTAAAAACGCGGCAACGATGCCCCCTACCAGAGCCGCAATGTTGATTAGAAGGGAATATTCTAATGACTTCACCACGCTAAAGCCATGCTTAACCAAAAGCTCGGGTAACCAGACAAGAAAGCCATAATAAACCAATTCGATGAAAAACCAGATGATCCATAGCATAGCCGTGCGATGGGCATACTTAGTCCAAAGAGCACCCAAGGAAGCTTTCTGACCCGAAGTAGCTACAGTACCTTGCGGACTTCCCTGATCTTTCTTCGCAACCGTACCCGTGCTCGAATCTGCCGCATGGGCGTACTTTTCAAAGTCACGAACGATTTGTTCCGCTTCCTCCTCCCGACCCTTTTTGAGAAGCCATAGGGGCGACTCAGGCAAATAGTTCCGAATGAGCATTACATATAGGGCCGGCAGCCCGGCTACAACCAAAGCGTATCTCCAGCCATTGACAGAGATTGGAATCAAGACTAAACCAATCAATGAAGCAATGATCATGCCAATCGTGTAGAAAGTATCTGATATACCCATGAATCTGCCGCGATACCGGGGCTGAAAAAGTTCCGCCAGGTACGGAGTGACAATTGCACTCTCTCCGCCGACCCCAATACCCGTAATAAACCGTAGCACCCCAAAGCTCAATGTATTCCAGGTGAAAGCAGCCAGTATGGTAAAGACCGTAAATACCAAGAGTGTATACTGCATAACAAATTTACGTCCGTATCGGTCACCGATCCATCCTGCCAAGGCTACCCCGATCACGTATCCGGCTAGCGCGGTACTTCCGATCGTTCCAGCTTCTTGATTGGTCATGTGAAACACCTTGGTTATAGCTACAAGAATGGCACCGACTATGGTCAGATCAAGACCTTCGAAGAAAAAGCCAAGAGAAGCCAGCCACCAAACTTTATAGTGCTTCTTGGTTAGGGGTAAAGTTGCCAACCGTTCGGCAACATTTTCAGTCATTAAAACCGTCCTCCTTTGTCTGTCAACTAAGTTGGGGCATGTATCATGCCTTAATTAAGCAACACTATCGCTTTGCTCGGACAATACCCCCCTTTTTAAACGATTTGAGCCCGACATCCTCGGCAATATCCTTAAGCATCACCCGCCGGTTCCAATACCGATTTAAGAATACCATAATAGGCTTCAACCGCTTTTAATACTTGCTCAATCTCAATGTACTCATCAACGGTATGGGCCAAGTCCTCCCGCGAAGGTCCGACGCCGATGGTTTTGATGCCGGCTTCACCCGCGTAGTAACTGCCATTGGTACAGAACGAGTAATGAGACAACCTGGGGCTCAATCCTGCTTCCTTCATTCCGCGGAGAGCCATCTGAACAAATTCATCCTGTGTTTCCATCAGCCATCCCGGAAAAAACCTTTCCCCTTCGATCGGCCTCCCTGTATAACAAGTTTCGTGACCGATTGCATAATTAGCGTGCGCGTCTAAGTCGGGATCCAAGGAACGCATTTCTTGAACCAGATCATGCACCGGCTGTAACACCGACTTCTTGTCCTCGCCCACCAGAAGTCTTCGGTCAAATGTCACCCGGCAGTAATCCGGAACTACTGACGAGCCCGGGTATGGGGATGATTTGATATCGGTCAATTCCATGATACCCGGTCCCAGTATTTCGTGCTGTGGAACGCGAAGCTTGCGAATTTGCTCGACTAACTTCGTCATCTTGTAGACGGCGTTGATTCCGGCCTCTGGATTTGCCGAGTGGGCGGGCTTACCATATGTTTCGATGACAATTTCCGCCCTGCCCCTCTGCCCAATGTTCAAGTTGAGCTCCGAAGCTTCGCCAATCACGACATAGTCAGGACGTAGCTTTTCGCCAATCTGGCGGGAGGCAATTCCCTCAAAACACTCCTCTTGCACTACGCCCGCAACGCAGATTTCGCCCTTGAAGTTTCGCTTCGTGTCGCTGGCAAAAAAGGCAGCCGCCGCGAGCATGGCCGCCAGTGCACCTTTCATATCGGAAGCGCCCCGCCCGAAAATTTTGCCGTCATGAATAACCCCACTAAACGGACCATACTTCCACTTTGTGGCATCCGGAACGGGGACTACGTCCAAATGGCCATCAAACAAGATACTCTTACCGCGACGGCGGCCTTTGATTATTCCGACAATGCTCCCGTACTCATCAATAAAAACATCGTCATAGCCTAGTTCAATGGCTATCAGCCTAACCTTATCCGCGATTGCAGACTCTGCCCCGGAATAGCTCTGGACCCGAATAAGTTCTTGGCAAAGATTAACGACGTCACGCCTTCGCCCTTCCGCTAACATGGACAACACCAATACCCCTTTCTTTTATCATGCCCTTAGTTTGGCTTTTAATTACGCAGAGTATTGATTTTCCTAACGACCGTTCTCCGTAGCATCAACTAACAAAATATGGACAAATGCTATTTGTCCCGGAAATAGAAGTCGATTCTATTGAACATCGTTGGGCTGCTCCGCATGGCCGGTGATCGACATAGCCCAGAACTCAATTAAGTCCTTTAAGAGCCACGACCGATAAATTTCCCCTCCACGAGAGGGGAATTTTTTTGCGAAAAATAGGTTGCTGTCTCTCATCGTTCAGAAACCTCTGAAGACCTGCATCCTAAAGGAACAACCGCCGGAGCCGGCTTTTAGCATTGCGTACTCGGCCTCGGCCAAGACGTCAACTTCACTTACTCCTGGCTTTACAGCCTGGATGGCCGCAGTCATTCCTTTTCCCACAATTTGGGGAGCCCTAGTGACCATCTCCACTTCATAAGCCGACTTGACGGAACGTAGCCGGTAAATCAGTTCGGTGGCATTCACAAAATTCTCCTCGGGAAAGACGTGGCGCAGACCATCATAGACTGCAAATTCCACAAAATATTTCTCAAACCCGATGCGAGGCTTGGTTAAATTATATTCTTTTATGACTTCAATCGTCTTAGTTACCAAATCCTGTGCCGGAAAGACGTAACCTTTGATATGGGGAATTCCTGTATTGGCCTTTAGATACTCCACATCCAGCCAAAGCGTAACTGCGGTGGCCTGCCCTTCTTTAGGAATAATCAAAGCCATGCATTCCAATTGGGTGCTGCCGGTAAAGTAAATAAGATTTTCCCTGCCAACGATAAGCAGCATATCGAGTTCAGCGGCCAGGATCTCAGCCTGGGCCCGTCTAATCCGGCCCGATGTCTCTATTTTAAGATCGAACACGCTCTCTTCCCCTTGCCATGGTTTTGCAAACTATCAGGGCAGGATGATATATATAGGAGCAGCGGGCGACAATGCCGCTCGCTCAACCCTGCGCAATCCACAGGGTAATTTCGTCTCTGTTTCCCTCAGTTGATTGCCCAATCCTGTTCTTGACCCAGAGAGGGCCTTACAAAGGGATGCAAAGCACCAACATTTGGAGGGTGGCGGCTCGAATCATGGAGGAGGCGAGCATACGACGATCGAAGGGGGACAGAAAAGGTTTCCATATCTTCCGTCACCATCTTGCGACAACCCTTTTGAGCAACGGGGTACCCCAAGCAGTGATCAGTGACACACTCGGACATACTGCTCCTGGATCGGTGGAGGCCTACCTCTCGGCAGATTTCGTCCATCTCAAGGAATACGCCCTTAGTACAGCCTGTTTTCCAGTGTCCGAGGGGGTGTTCGCCGAACCATTTTAACCTTGTTTCAGGCTGCTTCACCGGTAGACACAGGCGGTTTGCTGAAATTGAAATCACCGCGTTCGGCTAGCAAAGAAGTAACCACACCCAGAATAATAGACCAGAGCGGTGCGCCGATATTCAGGACGGTAAGGTTTGTAATTGCCACAAAGAACGCCACCAAGGCCCCATACCGAAATTTCCCGTTAAATGCACCTTTAAAAGCGCTGGCAAAGACTTCGAACATAGCCAAGCCGGCCAAAACCGCCGTAAATTGTGGCGGCACCATTTTTACGGATTCCACAACAACCTTGGCCAGCAAGCCGAAAACAAACCAGAATACCCCTTCAAAGAAGGCTGCGATGAAACGGTATTCTTTCTTCTCACCGGCCGCCGAACTGGAGCAAATAGCGGTACTCGGCCCCGCATGAACCGCCGAATGTCCGCCAAAAACCGAGTTAATAACTGACACAATGCTTGGGACTAGGTACATGGCATTGATCGGCGGCTCATAGTTTTCAGCCATTAACACACCAACTGCTTGTATATTTTGCACACCGATCACCAAGAAAAAGAGTGGGACGCTGATATCCAAGATCGCCCGCAAGCTAAACGCTGGGGCCACGAAAACCGGTGACGCGATTTCCCAGGTGAAAGGGACGGGTTTAATATCCTTATAGAAAATCAGCATAATTACGCCAACCACGATAGCAACGATGATAGGTGGAACTTTCTGAGAAAAACTTCTAAAAGTCATAACCAAGAAAAAAGCTGCCAGCATTACACCGTAAATTTGCGGAGTCTGTAAAGTTGCGGTTAACATGTTCGTTCCAAAGCTCAACAAGACCCCACCCACCATGCCTAACATTATCGGAACTGGAATGTGTTCGACAACCTTTTTAATTACCCCAGTCAACGTCAGGATCATCGCTACCAAAGCTACAACGATATAAGCACCTATAACTTGATTGAAAGCAAAATGAGGAATCATCTTGCCGAGCATCACTGCACCTGGGATACTAAAAGCCACGACCGAAGGTATACGATAGCGCAAAGCCATGAACATTGTGGACAAGCCGCCGAATACATAAATTGCTAACAACCAGGATACAGCCTGGGCATCACTCAAACCGCCTTGTTTTGCAGCATTCATAACAATCATTCCCGGCCCCATGGTGCTGAAAAGCATTGCAACAAAGCCTGTGGCTATCGGAGCAGCGCTTATGTTTTTTCCCAATATTTTCAAACTCCCACCAAGATTATAACCTTTTTCGATTAACAAGAAATCGCCTCCTTAATCCTATAGTAGCCTCTCTCTATTCGCCGGGTCGGATGGCACAAGGCTTAGCATTGAACCATTTGATATGGATTCCCTCCTACTTTCCGGTAGGTAATTTCTTTATGGGGTAGTCTAATTAGTGCCAGCGCTATAGTATAGTTATGCATCAAAATATATTTATCGCATGATGTATTTGCTGAGTATAGCAGGCGGCAAACTGTGACCTTGGAAGCTCTAAAATGGATATAGAAACCTCTGCTGTAATCAATGTATAATTATACATTGATTACACGAACTGGCACTACCCAACAACCCCACTTTAATTTTTGTGAGCTTCCCACTGGAAGTTCACTCCGAAAATGATATTGCGAATCCTGTCTAAAGCACCTGACTTTTGAGAATCACGCCCATAACCGCGACGAAAGGAACTATTTTCCTTTACGACAAAACTAGGGGCGATTTGCTTGAAACCTGTTTTGATTCCGCATGCGGCCTATCAGGATTCCGTAATCGAACATCTTCGACGTCATTATTCCGATGGGACCTTCGTCATCGCGAACGCTGACTGGCGTTGGGTTGCCCAGTTCTGGATGACCGATTTGTATCACATCGCGACGCTGCTTCAGAACAGCTATGGTGCTAAAGGCCCGGAGCCTCGTGATCCGGCTTCCATGCTCCGATCGTATTTTCTCTTTCTCATGACGATGCCAGAAATCGGCGTTACTGAGTAGATTGATGAGACAATGCGGGTTCCTCCTTACGCCATCCTTAGTGGCTTCGAACCCGAGGATATTCGGGGTGTCGGTACTTTCTACGACTATAATCTCACACCGCGTTGCCTCAGCCATTTTGGCAGCAATGTTTCCTCCACTCGCTCACTGACTTCCGGTGCTTTCTTTAATAAGAGCTCTGCCAACGGCTCACTGACATTAATTCCGCCCATCGCGCCGTCAAACACAATCACCTTCCGTGTTCCGCTAGCCTTATAGGCAAATTCCATCGCATCTTCTGTACTTTCAGATACCACCGCATGTTTCATATAATTAAGATTTTGCGGATCGCGGTTAAAGAGTTCAGCCTGTTCCTGACCCACCACAACTGTCGGAATATGCTCAGTGAAAAAAGCGCAAGGATACCCCGTCCAAGCATAATTATGCACAGTCATCTTGATCGCTTTATTCATTGGCGGGATTTCATCCAGCAAAGGTCTGCCCAGTTTGCCATAAAAAGACTCCGTGTACCAGGTATAGGCCGGCAGAGGCAGTTCTAAATCATAGAGATCGGTGTTCGCGCCGGCGAAGTTGGCATAAATAACCCCGGCAGAGAATACATAGACAGCTGGAGCCGGAAAATCCAGGGCAGCGATACACTCGTCAATTTCCCCGAGCAAAGTCATCATCTTGCCGTAGTAACGGCAGCCAATTTCTGTCACCCTGTCGTTCAAGGCGTAGAGATTGCTGTCCACATCCACGCCCACGATGCCGTTGGGGGCCATGGTCAGGAAAGCGGCAAAAGCAAACTTACTCTGTACAAACGGGGAATCAAAGATCGCCCGTGCTGTAAAATTGGCCGCCCGTGGCCCCAGATTCTGATGGTAAGTAGAGCGGGTTTCGATACGGGCATAGGACATCCCGAACGGTTTCACTGCCCGGTCAACTTGACGATGAAAATGGACTTCCCGCACATCGCTGTTATGGGCATGAATGATCCAATCCGCATCATAAACCTTCTTGATGCCGTAAAGCGTGCCAATTTCCGTCTCAATGGCGATCCCCTGATCAATGGGGGCTACTCCAATCGCCTTACCGTTAAAGTCTTTATCCAAGCCATAACGTTTGATGTACTCCTCCGTTTCCCGAAAGCGTAAGCCCACCCCGGCCCGTAGCCGAATGTTATGACAGCCTGTTCTTGCCTCAACGACATCTCTAATGGTCCTTAGCAGTTCGGCATAAGGCTCACCGCCCAACAAGGTAAACCCGTGATGGGAAGCTAAAATGTTCACTGAATGTTCAGGTTTAATTTTGCTCATATCGACCTTTTGTAAAGCAGCGACAGACGCTTTGCGGATAGCATCTAATCCTTCTGAGCTGGGATAAATTACTTCCGGCAGATCCGGAAAAAGTTCTTTCAACAAAACGGAGGTCATCCTAGGAAGTTCACTGACCCGGGTTTTCACCAATTCCGGTTCAATCCCGTATTGGGAAGCGCGCGGCGGTATGGGGACTAAAGGAGAATGCATTAGGTATCACTCCTTCCTTGCAGAGGTGCTTCGACAATCCGGTTTAAAAGCTCAATATCCTCGTCGAAGTAAAATCCGCGGCTGGCATACTTCTGCTTCACCTCTTCCGGGATTTCCCAGACCGTAACCGTTTTGCCATACCACTGCCATCCGTCCTTGGGCCGCCGCGGTTCGATACCTGCAGCGGCCAGCAAACGAAGCAAGGGCTGGATGCATTCCACTTTGCATCCGGTGCGTACCCCCGTTAAGTAAGAAAGCTCCTCCGGCGACTCGGCCCCTTGCAAGATGGCCGCCGCCACTTCTTCTGCCCGGGTCGCCGTGCAGTAACAAATCAGTTGTTCCGGGTTAAATTTTGCCTTCGTGCACAATTCTTCTATTTGGGTATAATCAACAGCACTGACATCCACTTTTACGAAGACTGGCTGCTCCCTTTTGACCATGGATATTGCATACTCAGGACAGCGCTGTTCGCATGCGGCACAACCCCGGCAACGTCCATTGTCAATGACGGCCATGCGATTCTCCATTTTAATTGCTACGACAGGGCAAACAAATTCGCAAATTCTGCAGCCGCGACACTTGTCTTGTTCCACCACAGCCAATAGATTAACGACCTTCATGTGAACCTCCTTTCTTTTGGGCCAACTGGTACGCGACGTCGACAATCATATCTTCCTGTCCCCCGACCATTCGCCTCCTTCCCAGTTCAACCAGAATGTCCCTGGGATCAAGCCGGAACTTTTCCGCAGCCCGGTAGGTGTGTAAGAGAAAACTGGAATAGACCCCGGCATAACCCAGCATTAACGGAGCATTGCGCACGACTTGCGGGCGGTGCATGATTGGCTCTACCACCTCTTCAGCTACATCCATAATTTTGTAAAAATCCACACCGGTCTGATAACCCGCTTTATCTAAAACCCCTGTCAGCACTTCGATCTGGGTATTCCCTGCCCCGGCACCCAAGCCCCGACAAGTCCCGTCCAGAAAACTCGCGCCGGCTTCCAAAGCCGCTAAAGAATTGGCGGTAGCCAAGGATAAGTTGTTATGAGCATGAAAACCAACGGGCACTTTTACGGCATCCACGACAGCCCCCACGCGGACCTTTACATCCTCAGGCAGCATCGCTCCCGCTGAATCTGCAACATAGATGATGTCAGCCCCATAAGACTCGAACAGTTTAGCCTGTTCGAGTACTTTTTCCGGCGGAGCCATGTGACTCATCATCAGAAAGCCAAAAGTCTTCAGACCCAATTTCTTGGCTATCCCGATATGCTGCTCGGCAATATCGGCCTCCGTAACATGGGTGGCCACCCGTACGGCTTTGGCTCCGCATCGGGCTGCATGTTCCAGATTTTCCACAGTCCCGATACCCGGCAAGAGGAGCACGGTGAGTTTTCCCTTCTTAATGGCCTTGGCCGCCGCGATTAACATATCCTCTTCGCGGGTCAGCGACCACCCGTAGTTAAAAGAAGACCCGGCCAAACCGTCCCCATGGCTTACTTCAATGTATTCAACTCCGGCAGCATCCAACCCTCCGGCAATGGCCGAGATCTGTTCCACCGTATATTCATGACTTACGGCATGACTGCCATCCCGCAAGGTTGTATCCACCAGATGAATCATTTTTTCCTTATTCATGCCTGCACTCCCTTTGCCAGTAACTTCTCCGCGATTTTCCCGGCCACCCGCACAGCGGCTGAGGTGATAATGTCGAGGTTTCCGGAATATTTGGGCAGGAAGTCGCCTGCCCCTTCGACTTCAATGATGGTCGTCACCTTGTGACCCTCCAGTATGGGGGGCACCCGGAGCCTGTAGCCAGGCACATACTTCTGGATCTCCTTAACGATCCCATGAACAGCATCTTTTATCGCAGTTTCGTCTGGATTCTCGACCTCAACATAAACAGTATTGCACATCAAAACCGGAGGCTCTGCCGGATTCAGAATGATGATAGCCTTACCGGTTTTTGCCCCACCCACCTCAACAATAGCCCTGGAGGTTGTTTCGGTAAATTCATCAATATTCTGGCGAGTCCCTGGCCCTGCGCTCTTACTGGAGATACTGGCCACAATTTCCGCATATTTGACTCCAGCCCCCTGATGAATGGCAGACACGATGGGAACCGTCGCCTGTCCGGCACAAGTCACCATATTCAAGTTAGGCTCATCTTTCAGTTGATCCAGGTTAACACAGGGCACTACATACGGCCCAATGGCAGCCGGCGTCAGATCAATCGCGACCTTACCCGCCTGCTTCAGCAAAGGGGCATGCGTCGAATGAGGTTTCGCTCCGGTCGCATCAAAGACAATTTTGATATCCGGGTCCTTGAGAACCGCATCCACCCCTTCGATAGAAGTGTTGATCCCCATATCCCGAGCCCTCTTAATCCCTTCGGATTCAACAATTCCCGTGAGTAGAGCCATTTCCAGCCGATCACTGTTGAGTATTTTGTACATTAAGTCGGAACCAATATTGCCCGGACCAATGACAGCCACTTTAATCTTTTTCACGGTTACGTCTTCATCTCCTCACATTGAGTTCAAATAAATCTAAGATTCAAGCTACCCAGGCCGTAAAAGGACAAGGTAAACACATCTCCGGCCGCCGCCGCTTCCGCCGCAGTCACGGCTCCGGACAGGATGATTTCCCCGGCTTCCAAGGCGATATCAAAATCAGCCAGTTTATTGGCAAGCCACGCCACAGACGCCGCCGGATGACCCCAGACTTCAGCCCCTGCCCCACTGCTGACCATCCCGCCGTTCTTCTCTAAGACCATGCCAATCAGCCGCAAGTCAAGATCTTTAACGGGAACCAAGCGGCTGCCTAGAACGAGGCGGGCGCTGGAGGCGTTGTCCGCGATGGTATCCGGCAACTTGATTTTCCAGTCGCGAATCCGGCTGTCCACGATTTCAAAGGAAGGCATCACGCCTGCCGTAACCCGCAGGACATCCGCGATCGTGACTCCCGGTCCTTTAAGCCTGTCTTTTAACACGAAGGCCAGTTCCCCCTCCACTTTGGGCAGAAGAAGCTCCTCCCGTCGGCAAGCCTCGCCTTCCAATAAGAACATATCGTCGAGCAAATGACCATAATCAGGTTCGTTCACCCCCAAGAGCTTTTGCATGCCCTTGCTGGTGATCCCGATCTTTTTGCCAATGATTTTGCGCCCTTGGGCCCGCTTCAGAGCAATGCCCTCGAGTTGGATCTTATAAGCGTCCTGAATGCTCAGACCCGGGTACCTTTCCGTCAATGGCTCCAGCGGCTTCCTCTCATTTTCTGCCTTGGCCAGCATCTCCGCTATGTCTTTGTAGTTCATGCTCATGTCCTCCTTAATTCATCATCGAATGCCAACGTTCTCGCAGGGCGGAGGCGATGACATCGGCCAGTTCCGGAGCCGTCAACCCGTGCGCCAAACCTTCGACCAGGCGGTCACACCCCAGGCGAGCTTCCTCATGTGGACCGGGTAAAGCCACCAAGAGGGCAATTCCCACCTGTCCGACCGCAATCCGTACCCCCTCTTTGTGGTGGCGGTGGAAGTCCGGGGTAAACTTCAGGATCCAGGGTGTGTAGGCTTTGGGATCAAGACGCAGAACCGCTTCAATACTATAGTCCTTGTCCTCTGCTCCCACACCGCCTGTCGTGATAATTAAGCCATACCCAGCCTCCAGTGCCCCTTCCAAGACTGCCGCCGCAGCCTTGGCGTCGTCTTCCAGAATGCCGCCAAATCGCGCTTGATAACCATGGCTTTCTAATGTTCGCGTAATATAGGGAGAATTCGTATCCTCAATCTTCTTGGCGATCACCTCAGCCCCGGAAGAGAACACGATGGCCCTGCGCGCAACGGCCTGGCTAATCCCTTGAGCCTGAACAGCAGATGCTTCAAGCACACTTTTCACTTCCTCGGGATCCAGAGCGATGAACCCCAGAACGCCTTCCGAGTGAATCGCTGCTTTTTCCCCTCTTGTGACTCCGGGTAGAGCCGCTAAACCCTTCAGAATCTCCTCCCCTTTGCCAGCCACCCTTTCGGCCTGGACCTTGTGTTTTAAGACATCAAAGGCAATCATGCCTGGCCGTACATCGACAACCATCACCTCCTCTGGCATTAAGCCAAGTGCTTCAGCAGCAATTTTGGCCGCCTCGCCTAAATTGGCGTGGTTTAACTCGATATCATCGATCCAAAAGGTCGTTTTTTCCAGGAGCTCCCATTCCATTTACAACTCTCCTTCCACATCCAGGCAGAAATCGAGCATAGGCGCATCAAGAATCGCCCGGCCTACGTCTACAATATCTGCCCCCAGGTTGGCCAGCTCCTCCAATTGCTGGACGTTCACACCCCCGGCAAAGGCCAAGCGCACGCGTTCTCGCCAACCCCCTTGCTCCGCTGCCGCGACTACGAGTCGAAGATCCGATACCTGACCTGTATCCACCATGAGAATACCAGCGCCCGCCCTGACAGCCAGGTTGGCCTCTGAAGCGATATCCATACTCTCACCCCGAAGCTGGGCCACCACCACTCGACTGGCGTCGAACGCTTTTGCCCTGGCCACCGCGACGGCGATTCCACCAAACATTCTGATGTAGTTTTTATCCAGATAGATAAACGGTTCATCGGTGATGCGCAACTCAGCACCACCGGTGATCACCGCCTGGCGCAGTTCCTTTCTTACAGCCCTGTCAACCTTTTTCCAAGCCCCGCAGACCACCTTAAGCCTCTGCGTTTTCTGGGTGAAGGCCGCAGCGGCGGTGGCAACCCCAGAAGGCTTGCCGATCACCCCTGGAAGAATTTCCTCCGCTTTGGTCACCGTTTCAGCGTTACCCATCCCTGAAAAAACGAGGCTGCCTGCGTGTAATTCTTGTCCCTCGGGCCGCACCCGGAACTGAGCTATACCCAATTCCGCCGCCATATCCTTGAGACGAGCGGCTCCGGAGAAAATTCCGTTCTCCCGGGACTTTATGGAAAACTTATAGGTTTTCCCCTGGAGCGGAGCAAAGAGGAATTCACGAACATCCATGAGCATTCCCTCCCACCCCCGACCTGTAACCCAGACTGGCAGATATATCCTGGCCGGTCTTTAGCATATGCTCAATGATGCTCTCCAGTCGTTCTCCATCCAAACGGGCCGTCGGACCCGATACACTCATCCCCGCAATAACCTTGCCGGAAAAGTTCCGAATCGGAACAGCCACACAGCGGAGGCCATCCATAATCTCTTCATCATCAATGGAGTATCCCTGCCGGCCTATCTTTTTCAGTTCCTCAAGCAAAACTTTTTCCTCCGTTATCGTGTTTTTCGTGTATCGTTTTAACCCTTTAACGGCAAGGAGTCGTTTCAGTTCCCCCGCCGGAAGGTGCGCCAGCAAGACCTTGCCCACCCCGGTGCAATGGGCCGGCAAGCGATTCCCCACCTGCGAAACGATTCGCAATGATTGCTTGCTCTCCCGTTTATCAATATAGAGAACTTCTCCCTTATCCAAGATTACCAGATGCACCGTCTCTCCCAGATTGTCTACCAAATATTCGATATGGGGTCCGGCAATCTGACGCACATCCCATGTGTTCGCAACGACGTTGCCCACTTCAAAGAGCCGGATGCCTAAACGATATTTGCCATCAAAGGGTGACTGTTCAACATAATCGAAATCCCTTAGTGTTGCCAAAAGCCCGTAAGCCGTGCTTTTGGCAAGGTTCATTTCTTTAGCTATTTCACCCAGGGAAACATCCCGCCTTGCCTCTGCCAAAAAATCGATGATTTTAAGCGCCTTGGATACGGACTTAATGGGTGATCTTATCACTGAGGGCTCTTTCTGCATCTAAATCTACTCTCCTTCAAACTCTAGAGGAGTTTCGTTCTACATCGTCGAATGATATTCTTCACTCTCGTATACGTAACTATTCGCCAATTTCAGTCTAATTCCTCCCGGCTCATCGAGCTATCCATTCGGGATCGCCGCAGGTTTTTTACTGCTTCGGGTGCTCACACTAAATAAGTCGTTCGCGTTAGATATCCTACGTCTCCGGGGTTAGATAATTGCGGCTAGAATTAGACACACACGGCGCAGAGTTTGCACATTGACAGCGGTATAGACCGCGTTAAATCAACTTGCTTTTTGCATACAGCCTGGATATCAAAACGCTGGAGAGTAGGTGTTTCTACTACCCTATAATGTCTATATATTGACGACGTTAAGTGCCAGTATCTTACAGAAAGAGTGCATTATTGTCCGTCTGTCAGTCAGTCCGCAAATGTGGACATTTTAGCTCGTCAGATTTTTTGCTCACAATCGCGTGAACAAGCCTTTTGGACACGTACGCCGTCAAATTAAAGACAACTTTTGCCTTCAACCTTTGGACTGGATAGCTTAGCAATAACACCTGGACTAAACAAAATACCCCCTTACTTTACCGTGTTCCTCGGGGCGGAACTTTGCCGCCGGCTACCTTCGGATCCACCCCACGATCGACACCCTTGCCTTGAGCTAATGGTTGGTCGCTACATACCCCCATAACGGACTGTCATCGTCAAGTTAATCATCATGCGTGGCGCACCGAATTAGAGGAAGTCACCCCTTCGAGTGACTTTCTCTCGGTTATTTTATGGATTCTTGGTTGTTTTTCCTAAACCTATAGCGCGTTAGCGCATCGTGCGGTCAATCCGCAATTGTCGCTGTGCCGGTTGTAAATTTGCCTTCTCTAACGCCTTTCGAAACAGTTATCCTTTGGTCCATTATGCCAAAAGTCAAGCCAAAAGCTTGTCAGCTAACTCCACCGCCGTAGCTGCGTCGGGGGCATAGGCATCGGCCCCGATCTCATCGGCAAACTTTTGCGTAACAGGTGCGCCACCGATCATAACTTTCACCGGATGGGATTCAAGCAGTTCGATGGTGCTTTTCATGTTGACCATGGTGGTTGTCAAAAGAGCAGACAGACCTACGATTTGCGGTTTATGCTCTTCGACAGCCTGAACGAACTTCTCCGGCGACACATCCACCCCCACGTCAATGACCTTATAACCGGCACCTTCCAACATCATGCGCACCAAGTTTTTCCCGATGTCATGGAGGTCTCCTTTCACCGTGCCAATCAAAACGATCCCTTTGTCCTGCACTTCACTCGCGGACAAGAGCGGTTTGACTACATCCATCCCGGCATGCATGGCCCGGGCCGCAATGAGGACCTCCGGTACATAGACCTCGTTATTCTTGAATTTAACCCCGACCACGTTCATTCCGGCAATCAAGCCATCATTGATAATGGTCTGGGGAGCAATGCCTTCAGACAAAACCTTTTCGGCAATCTCTTTGACCTTTTTGGCGTTTCCGCAAATGACGGCTTCGGCCATCTCTTGTAATGTTGACATATACTATACCCCCTGAAAATCCCGCGATAATTTAATTTTGCAACGTAATAAAGTTCAAACTGGTTTCCCGCTGTCCGTCCCATTGTCTGCAAACGCCCTTTCGTGATCGATAAATTAGGCTCTCAAAAAACCTTCGCCCAACTCCAACCTTCGCCGAAATGGTGCTCTTGACCTGTCTCCGGGAGACTCCCCCCCTATTAAGCTCCTCATGGGGCAGAAATCACCGAATTTAGGAACACCTTAGCAGTATCTTGCCCTTCACCTCGCCGGGAATCTGCAAATCGCGGAAGGCAGCGTTGATTTCCGATAATGGAACAATACGGTCTATAAGGCCCTGACACTGTATTTTGCCTTTCTGAAAAAAATGACCGGCGAGTCTCCACTCCTGTCCAGGGAAGGGAGCTGAGTAAGACATCCAGGAGCCACGAACTGTCAGTTCCTTTCGGTTAATACGCTCGAATTCGCGAGGTTCAAAGGACACGCTACGAGTAGGGGTGCCAATGTACATCACTTGTCCTTTATTAGCGGCAATCTCTAGGCACAGCTTTTCGGTAAACTCCACTCCAGCCGTCTCGATCACCTGGTATACACCCGCCCCCTTAGTTTCCCATGCATATCTTTCGGCGAAATCTTCAGCACCCGTGTTGAGAACGACATCGGCTCCCAATTCTTTCGCAAGCTGCAACTTACGCGAATCTATGTCAAAGGCAAAGATACGCTTCGCGCCTAGGGCGTGAGCACACTGCAACGTCAGGAGGCCAATAGTTCCCATGCCAACGATGGCAACGTCTTCACCACCGCGAAAATTCATTTGGGACAAACCATGCAGGGCGACAGTCGCCGGCTCAAAGAACGCCCCTTCTTTATCCCCAACACCTTCCGGTAATGGAACCGCATTCACAGCAGGCATTTTCACATATTCGGCCCAGCTGCCGTCAGTACGTGAACCAATAAACGAGTAGTTTTTGCACTGGGAGTAATAGCCGCGTAGACAGTCCTCACAGTGATGACAGGGCAAAAGTGGCGCTCCAACAATATGCTGTCCCACACTGATATTCTTCACGCCTGACCCGAGCTCGGTCACTTCTCCAGAAAACTCGTGTCCCAAAACAATGGGATAGCTATGGGCAGCGTTACCTAAAACGCGAGGAAGATCGGAACCGCAAATGCCGCTTATCTTGACCTTGGCTAGGATTTCCCCAGATCCGATTGACGGAAGAGCCCTTTCTTCGTAGCGCAAGTCCATTTGTCCATGTAAGATCGCAGCTTTCATTCTTACCTCCAAATCTGTAAGCCTATAACACTAAGCCTCGTTTCGCCCGTAAACCCCGTGTTTTTTCGCCAAAGCGAACAAGGCCACCACACTGCGCGTCGGCAGGTCTGGCTGGATATGGTTAGACGGAGCAAACAGATAGCCCCCTCCGGATGCCAGCTGCTCTATGCGTAAAACAACTTCCTGTTCCAAAAGATAGGGGTCCTGCAAGCCTGTATTCTGCATATCAACTCCTCCACAGAGGACAACTTTATCTCCATACTTCTTCTTGATCTCGCTCGGGTTCATGTTCGGCAGGGGTTGGACCGGATTGAGAATATCTACACCTACTTCGACCAAGTCGGTAATGATCGGTTCGATGGCTCCGCAACTATGGTGGAGAATTTTGGCCCCTGGTGCCTTCTTTCTAATAAAATCATTGATGGCCTTGCGACGAGGCTTTATGATGTCCCGAAATAACTGCGGAGAGATAAGCAAGCCGTTCTGGGTCCCGTAATCCTCAGCAGTCTCGACAATGTCTACGTACCTGCCTACCTCTGTCAATAAAGCGTCATAGAATCCTATTTGGAGATCAAGAATCTTATCCAAAAGTGCTTCTGCAAACCCCCTGTCAAGAAGTAGATCCATAAGAAACTGCTCCATTCCGCGCAACCAAGCTCCATATTCCAAAAAACTGGCTGATTGGGGAGAACGTGCTACTACTGCTTTATCCGTTTGTTCCCGTAAAGTGCGGGCTGCTAGTGCCAGTCCAGCTGTCCGGCCCGGATCGTAAGGATCCGGCCACGGATGGCAGGCTATATCACTTTTTGTAGCATGGGCTAATGGCGGATCCACCCGAACTCCGTAACCATCGATTTTCCGAATAGGCACTCCCCAGTCACACAAGACGGTATTTTCATCGATCCTGCGCACAGGAGTTGCGGCTGCTTTCTTCATGTGCACGAAGCGCACATCTGCGTCTAACGCTTCCAGGATACGCTGATCAAAATAATTTCCGGTGTGTCCTTCACGGTATGCTTCTACATCCCCAGTAATCCCAAGATAATCTTTTAACTGAAAGTAGGCCTCGTCTGTCATGAATGATGACGTACCGCCAAAATAAAGGGGCACCCGATCGGGCTCCTTATGATTAATCGCTGCCAACACTCTTTCCCGCGAATTCATCCTCATCCTCCTTCCAACCGGCTTAAGACATAGCGTATCTACAAATTATTCGACGACTCGAATTGGATACAGGCCATATTCCTTGATGGTCTCCAAATAGAAGAGGATATTTTCGATTGAAGTATCGGCTTGGAAATTACTGGTGGGAGCCATAATGTAACCGCCGCCCTGGGCAAATGCCGCCAAACGAATCTTTATTTCCCTTGCTAACTCTGCTTTGCTGCCCGGCAAAGCCCGCTGTTCATCCACGCCTCCGTGGAAGCAAAGGCGGCTCCCGAATTCCTTCTTTAGTCGGAACGAGTCCATGTCCTTGGCCAAGGGTTGAACCGGATTCAGGATATCGACACCGGTCTTAATGAGATCGTCGATCAAAAGATATACTGAACCGCAAGTGTGGTGGAAAATCTTGGCCTGAGGTGCCAAACTTCTAATAAGGTCATTCAACTTTTTGCGCCGTGGCTTAATCATCTCGCGGAATAAATTCGGAGACATCATTGGACCGTTCTGAGTACCGTAGTCATCGGCTGTCTCCACAATTTGCAGGTAGGGACCAACATTTCTGAGCAGTACCTCATAGAACTGCATTTGAATCTCCAGAGTCTTGTCAAGCAGCTTCGTGGCAAATTCCTTGTCAACCATCATATCGACCAGAAAATTGTCCATCCCCCTGAGTTCCCAGGCCAATTCGAAGAACCCATGAGAAACCGCCCGTGCGGCCAAGGCATACTCGGTATGTTCATAAAGGTACTGGCCTCTTTGCCTTAAACCCCTGACCCGGCTGGGATCGAAAGGATCCGGCCAGGGATATCTGTCGATGTCGTCCAATGTGGCGTTTTCAAGGGGCTTGTTAACAATGATGGATAATCCGTCGACCTTCTTCTTTTTCAATCCCCATTCGCTCACCATGCAACCTTCAGCGTCCACGCCAAAATCGTGACTATCCGACGGCATCAAAAAGAGGTGGCGAAAGTCAACACCGAGAGCCTCAAGTAAATCATCGTTGTAGAAGGCTGCACTCTCATCCGGACGCATCACGATGTCACGGCTTGTAATCCCAAGATGCGCTTTCATTCTCTGAAAAAGATCGTTAGTAAAACTACAAGCGGTTGAGCCAATATCAATGGGCACGCGATCCGGCTCCTGATGGTTCAGTGCAATAGCCACCCTCTGGCGCGGCGTAAGTTTATCCATAAATTAGCACCCTTTCTCTCTTTTTGAGTTCATTAACACTTAGGCTTAAGAAAACCCGATCTCCGCAAGAAGAGTAAACTCCTCCCGCAAGTTTGCATAGATCCGCTTGTAGATTCGAAACATCTTTTCGTAAAGTTGATGTTCGGAACTCCTAACCTGATAAGTATTTTCCAGCGAATATCCCGTTAAAGCCTCCTCAAAGCCACGGAACATCCCAATCCCAACCGCGGCAGTGACAGCCGAGCCCAATGCCGCTACATCCAGGGCGCCCGGCACCTCTATGTTCTTGCCGGTGATATCTGCGAAGATTTGCGTCCAGATCGGGCTTTGGGTACAACCTCCCGTCATTCGTATGGATCCACCCGCCAAACCCTCCTTCTCAGCGATATCTAGAATGTTGCGTACTCCAAAGGCATTACCCTCCATGAACATGCGAATAAAGTCCGCCTTACCCGTGGCGGGATGTAGGCCCATGATTACACCGCGAGTGGCACTGTTCCAAAGCGGAGCACGCTGTCCCACCATGTAGGGAAGGAATATTAAACCGTTGCTACCGGGGCACGACTCCTGCGCCAAATCGTTTAGAATAAGGTAATCCTCTTCCGACAGGACATTCCTTAGCCATCGCAGGCCCCCTCCA
This sequence comes from Acididesulfobacillus acetoxydans, assembly GCF_902729405.1. GTDB lineage: Bacteria > Bacillota > Desulfitobacteriia > Desulfitobacteriales > Desulfitobacteriaceae > Acididesulfobacillus > Acididesulfobacillus acetoxydans. Next base: position 1,710,590 of record NZ_LR746496.1, on the reverse strand, counting down.
CCAAAGTCTACCCCCGCAGCGTTAATCCAGAGATCGGGGATAATATGATGGTAAAGGTGCATCGAATGTGTAAACTTAGGCTCGTCCACGGCAACCCCCAGGGCTGTTACGGTTCCCGCGGCAACGTACATTTCTCCCGCGTGGTACACCCCGGCACCCAAGGCTGAAGCCACCATATCCATAGCGCCGGCAACCACTGGGGTTCCCTGGCATAGGCCAGTCTCTCGCGCAGCCTCCGTTGTTACCTGTCCGACCACCTCAAAGCAGTCGTAGATATCCGGCAACTTGGCTCGATCAATACCACATGACATGATGAGTTCCTCGGACCATGAGCCCCGCACCGTATCAAACAGCTGGGTCAGACCTCCTTCAGATTTATCCATACTAAACTGACCGGTTAATCTATAAATTAGGTAACCGTTCGCGTGCATGAACTTATCGGCTCGACTGTAAACATCCGGTTCGTTATTTTTGAGCCACAAAACCTTAGGGGCAATATTCGAGGGATCATTATGGTTTCCACTGATCTGCCACAAGCTGTCTCCCAAGTTTTCATCAATCCAGCGGCACTGTACCTCTGCCCTCCGGTCCATCCAGATTAAACCGGGGCGAAGTGCCTGTCCCTCGGCAGTCACTGGCAAAACAGTGCTTCCCTGTGAATCCACTCCAATGGCAGCTATCTCCGACGGCTTGATTCGGCTCTCCGTCAAAACACGGGAAACCGTCTGTCTGAGTGCCTCCCACCACTCTTCCGCTCGCTGTTCAGCCCACCCCGGACGGGGATAAGAAGTTCCATATTCTGCGCTGGCTGAACACACGACAATGAGCTTGTCTGTAAACAGGACTGTTTTACAGCTGGAGGTCCCCAAGTCAATTCCCAGTACATACTGCATACCTTTCACCTGTCTTAATCTTAAATCTTTAACTTTTCACCGCGCCCATTGTCAGTCCGCGGATAATATGCTTCTGCATAAAGAATACAAAAACCATGATTGGAATAGCGATGACAGTACCCGCTGCGGCCATCTGGCCCCACAGCAAACCGTAAACCGTCAAAAAAGACGAAATGGCTGCAGGCAGCGTTTGGGCATTGAAACTTGTCAAAATCATGGCAAAGAAATATTCATTCCAACTCATAATCAGGCAGAAAATCGTAGAGGCAACAAGGCCGGGGGTAGCTAAAGGCAGGATAACCCGAAAAAGGGCCGAAGTCCGACTGCAACCGTCTACCATGCACGCTTCATCAATATCCGGCGGAATGTCGTCAAAAAATGAGCGCATCATCCAGACAACCCAAGCCAGGTTGATCAGCATGTCCATAATCACAAGTAAGGTCCTGGTGTCATACAAACCAATTTGCTTAGACAGAAGGTAAACGGGTAAGCCCGCCAAGATAAATGGTGCCATACGTGTACTTAGAAACCAAAAGAAGATACTTTCTTTCTTCTTAAACTCGAAGCGAGAAAGGGCATAGGCTGCCGGAGTGCCTAGTAACAAGGCTAAAACGCTGCTGACACTGGAAACGACGAGGCTGTTAAAAAAATTGTGTCCCATTCCCCGTCCGGAAAAGGCGTCAAAATAATTGGCCAAGGTAGGAACAAAAAAAACTTTGGGTGGAATGGCATATGCGTCTCGTTCTAGTTTGAAAGAAGTGGTTACAATATACCAAATCGGTGTGACGTAAACGCAGAAGACAATCAACAAGAGGGCATAAAGGAGAATGCGTATAAGTCTTTTTCTATTTCTCACTGTGCTTCACCCTCGTTCCTCCGAAATACTCTGAAGATCAAAGTACAGATGACGGTAATTACAATTAGACTTAAGAGAGCCATGCTGGCCGCTTTAGAGACTTGGAAATACTCGAAAGCGGTATTGTACATGAGGATATTCAGATTTTCGCTTGAGCGCCCTGGGCCTCCGCCGGTCATAGCATAAATGGTATCGAAAGTCCGAAAGGCGTCCATAGTTCTTATCAATAGGGACAGTAGCAACGCTGGTTTCAGTAGTGGTAACGTAATATGAATAAACGTTTGCCAACGAGAAGCCCCATCTACCCTAGCAGATTCATAGACTTCTGGGGACAGCCCCTGGAGTCCCGCAAGAACTATCACCATAACCAGAGGCGACCACTCCCATACATCAACTACAATCAACGCGGGCAGTACGGTGCTCGCCTGTGCCAAGAACGGTCGTCCCCCAATACCGGCCACAGAAAGGAAGTAATTAATTAATCCCCAACCCGGGTTGTACATTAGCCGCCAGGCCGTTCCCACAATGATTGGGGCAATCACCATCGCGGAAATAACAAACGTCCGAACGATACTTGCCCCTTTTAGGTTCTGGAACATAAGAAACGCTAAACTAGTCCCAATGACCATGCAGAACAAAACGCTAAAAAAGGTAAAACAAATAGTTATCCACAGAGAATGCCAGAATTCTCCGTGTTTAAGAATCTCAGCGTAATTCTGCAAACCGACAAATTGGTTTTGCGAACCAGGAACGGTAAGATTCCAATTAAAGAAGCTGATTTTCAAACTATAGAGCATAGGGTAAATTGTCAGCAAAATAAGTGCCGCTATAGCCGGAGCCAAAAACAGCGCTACATAATGTTTGTCCTTGATCCGTAAGATCCTTCTGTATCTTTGTTCCGCTTCCATCTCTTCAACTCCCACCAAGGCATCATATCTGCCGACTGCTTCTAATACGCAGATTGTACACAACCGCCAAAGAATCCCCGAGCAAATCGAAAATCCGAAGTGATTACACTGCTCGACTGGACACTCCCCACGAGGGTTGCCGCGCTGAGTTTTTAAATCCGGCGGCTGCGTCCGATGCGTCAGCCGCCGGTCTCGCTAAGACTATTTTCCTTGCAGAATACGGTTTACCTCGTCATTTGCTTGCGTGAGTGCTTCCTTCGGGGTCTTAGACCCATCCAAAACGGAGGAGATAGCAACGGAAACAGCGGTTCCTACCTGATCAGCCTGCGGAATGCGCGGTCTATAATCCGGATTAGCCAGTTTGAGAGAAGCTTTCATAACGTCAATCAAAGGTTCCGTGCCCGGATAAGCCGGAATGTTATAAACCTTCTCTAAAGCCTGATTCGGTGCGGAAAAACCACACTCGGTCGCAATTTTAGGACTCGTCAGCCAGGCAATAAATTTCGCAGCCGCCGCTTTATGTTTTGCATGTGCCGGCACCGCCAATGTCCAGCTGTAGAACCCCGGAGCAACCGCTTTATCTCCAGGAACCATGGCGAAACCCAGCTTTCCGGCCACCTTTGATGCGCTGGGGTCCTCACAACGCGGAGCCAAAGTGGCTGAGTCAACAAACATCCCCACTTTGCCCTGCATCATGTCGTTTTGCACCTCAACATAAGAATAGTTGGCAACTCCGGGCGGTCCATACTTTTTCAAGATGTCTGTATAATAGGTCAGCGCTTGGATAGCTTCCGGAGACGTGAGATTACCCGCTTTTTCGTCTTGAGTCAGATAACTTCCACCAAATCCCTCAAGAAAGGTCGGCCAAGTCCATTCGTTGACTCCATATCCTCGTTGTCCTCTCATAACGATCCCCGCCATACCGGGCTCATTTTCTTTAATGACTTTGGCGTCATGTTCAAGTTCAGCAAAGGTTTTTGGTACCGTTAGATGGAGTTTTTTAAAGATGTCAGCCCTATATACCAGGATGTTACAGTCTTGATACAAAGGCATGCCGTAAATTTGCCCTTTGTAGCTGACGGAATCGATAAAAGGTTTCATGTAATTGGCTTTATTAAATGTACTGCTAGCATCGAGATATTTATCGAGGGGTGCCAAGTAACCTGCCTTCGCATACTTATTAAGGAACATGAAATCCGTCATGAACACGTCTATGTCGGTCGACGGGGCCGACACTTCGAGACCAGTCTTCGCCCTCAGAGGCGTCTCTTGCAGCTTCATATAGTTCACATGAATCCCGGTCTTCTTCTCGAATTGAGGCAGGAGTTGCTCCATTTTGTCAAATTCCGGGCGTGAATCTGCCATGAAGTTGATCGTCACCGGTTTACCCTGGGAACTTTGCCCCGCCGCTTGAGTGTTTGTCTGACCGCAGCCAATAGCAAACATCCCAACGACCAACATGCTCACCATTAACGGCAAGAAGACTCTCCTTAATTTTCTCTTAAACATGTTCGCCCTCCTTTTTTTACCATGCCAAGTTTCCGTCAGTTTTGCCTCTTTGCAGTCTTTCGCTTTGGGTCCAACGTTTTTCCAAACCTCACCCCCTTTCCAAAAACACGATAACCAAGAGATTCCGGCCTCACCCCAGTTGTGTAGTCCGCTTCTGAATACTCTCTGTTTAGATTTGACGGCACCCGTATCTATTAAGAGCCTATGCAGCTCAACAACACCTACGCCCGCCCTTCGATACCGAATAGACGCATTTTTTGGCTCACGACGTTTTTGACCTCACCGCGTGCTTTGGCAAAGTAGCGACGGGGGTCATTTTCCTCTGGTTTCGCAAGAAGAGCACTTCTCAATGCCGCCGCCAAGGCCAATTTCAAATCTGTTGCGATGTTAATTTTACTTATACCAAGACTTATACTTCTGGTAATCGCGGCATCAGGCACTCCTGAGGCCCCATGGAGTACTAGTGGAACGTTTACAGCCAAGGCGATGGCTTCGAGCCGCTGGAGATCCAGCTTTGGTTCGTTCTTGTAAACCCCATGAGCCGTACCTATGGCAATTGCTAACGAATCAACCCCTGTTTCCTGGACAAATCGTCTTGCGTCACCGGGATCCGTGTAGTTCACCTCGGAATCGCTCACGATCGTTACCTCTTCCTGACCGCCAATCCGTCCCAACTCGGCTTCCACCGTAAGCCCTTTGCTATGGGCCAAACCTACAACCCAGCGTGTTAGGCGGATATTTTCTTCCCATTTCAAACGTGAGCCGTCAAACATGACCGATGTGAAACCGGCTTTAACACATTCTTCAATTAATTCCAGATCCGTAGCGTGGTCCAAGTGCAGTACGATCGGTACGTTCGCCCGTATCGCCAGAGCTCGGGCCATCGCCACAAGCAAGTCACTCCCGGTGTATTTAACCGTTCCAGGAGTCGCCTGAAGGATTACCGGTGCGCGATGTTCAAACCCCGCCTCAACAACTGCTTGTATAGTTTCTTGATTATGAATATTGAATCCCCCTAAGGCATAGCCGCCCGCACGAGCACGTTCTAAAAGCTCTTTTGAATTTACCAAATCCACTATATTTTCCTCCCACCCTTGTACTCACCGCAATACCTGACTAGCTGGGTTCCCCCGGATTCACTATGATCACATTTACACTGCGCTTTCTGGCCTGTTCCAGGAAATGCAGCGGAGTGCGGTTATCCGTAATCAACGTATCAATGTCTGCTATGTCGGCGAACCGCGACAAGGCACCTTGGCCAAATTTCGAATGGTCAGCCAGAACGATAAGTTTATCAGCAGAGTCAATCATCTGGGCATTAGTATAAGCTTCCGTCATGTCAGGCGTACTTAATCCATGTTCTATGCTGATGCTGTTAACACCCAAGAAAACTTTTTTGGCGTGTACCTCACGGAACACTCTTTCCGTCAGCGGACCGACAAGGGCGTAAGACTTTGTGCGAATATGCCCCCCCGTTAAAATAAGCTGAATTCCTTCGCTTTGCGCCAGTTCCATAGCTACATTTACTGTGTTAGTTACTATTGTAAGGTTTTGCCGGTTTTTCAATAACTTCGCCAGAGCCGTTAAGGTCGTACCCGCGCCTAGGAGAACAGTATCCCCTTCTTCAATTAATTCCGAAGCCTTTTTGGCAATTGCCATTTTCTCTTCAGGAAATTGGCTCATTTTCTCTGCAAACGACGGTTCCTCAAACGATCCGTTTAAAGGGACGGCCCCACCATGTGTTCTTGTAAGGAGGCCCTCTATTTCGAGCCTTTCTAAATCACGCCTAATCGTCATGGTGGAAACTCCCAGTTCACGGCTGAATTCCCCGACGTTAATCGGTATACCGGCCCGTATTTTATCCATGATGACTTTTTGTCGCTGTGCTGCAATTCTCATTGCGTTACCACCCGTCTATACTCTTCTATGGTTTATTTCTCTACCTTAATAGTAGCATGACTAGATTACCGCCTCCACTATCCCTACATCCCTGTCACCGCCACCTGTCTCAAGAAAAACTGAATATCCTCCAATTTGCAACTTCCCGTTTCAATGGTTACCGCGTTTGCCGCGGACACGGCAACTCCCAATTTCAACATCTCCTCGACACCATACCCTCTTGCCAGAGCAACGGCAAATCCTGCGACCATTGCGTCACCGCTACCCACGGTATTCAAGGCCTGGACGCTGGGGGCTTTAGCATAGTACGTTCTCTTCTCCGTCGCCACAACCGCACCGTCTCTCCCCAATGATATGGCTGCCAATTGAACGCCTAATTTCACAAGATGCTTTGCAGCGGACTTCGCGTCCGTGACGTTTCTGATTTTGGTACCGAGCAGATACTCAGCCTCATTAACGTTTGGTTTAACAAGTGTCGGGTAGGATTTTGTCCCTTCCACTAAGTACCTTTCGCTCGTGTCTAAAATCACCTTTTTGCCTTTGCTGCGGGCAATCTCAACCAATACTCTGTATATATTTTCCTTAACTCCATTGAGTACACTACCGGATAGCGTTATCACGTCACATAAGTCCACTTCTCTTTCGTAAAGATCAATCAGTTTGCTGAGATCCTCTTCTTCGACCGTGGGGCCCGGTTCTAACAGCTCAGTCTGGACCCCCGTAGAGCTATCTATAATGTTAATGCAGGACCTTGTTTCTCCTTGTATACGGACAAACTGATGCGGAATTTTCGCCTTGTTAAGTTCACTTTCGACGAACATCCCCGCGTAGCCTCCGCTAAATCCTATGGCAAGTACCGGCTCACCTAACGTTGTAATCACCCGCGTTACATTCAGCCCTTTACCACCGGCTGAATATTTCGCATCCTTAACCCTTATAACCTGGCCGGGCTGGAAACTCTCGACTTTATAAGCTTTATCAATCGCTGTATTTAGTGTAACGGTTAAAATCACTTCGACCACTCCGCCATTTCTTTCTTGAATAGATTAATGATTCCTACTGGCGTGGGATCTATCCCCCTGCAAATCGAAGCATACAAGGACACAAAGTCGCCAAGGTATATTAAGGAAAACATCCGTGCTAGTACTCCCACCCCCTCGGCATCTACCTCTGTAATCCCCGCTTGTTTCTGTTTCAACATTTTCGCGGTCACATCTTTTCTCTTCTTAACCTCCACCCGATCGAGTTCATTGTCCCGAAGTATGATGAAGTGAAAATTCCGCATTATCTCGTCCGGCGCTTCCCAACCCACAGCCTCATCATGATGGATATTCGGAATCACATTGTAAAACGACATCTGCTTGCTATTCTCGCCAAATTGGTTTTTCCACCTCCACGCGACCGAATCATAATAATCCGATGATCCGTATATAACGGGTATCCGCCAGGCCAACCTGAACGCAATTTGCTTTGCCAAATTCCTTTCGGACGGAATTTCGGGTCTATATTTTTCTCTCAAGAGAGCGAACAAGTCAGCAACCCCTTCTAACTCCGAGGTTTTGTCATCAATAAGCCCTAATTTATGGAGTAAGATTACGGCTGTTACAAAAAGATAACCCAAATCCCGGCGGGGATGCCCAATATCACAGGGTACTACCAAGCTCTCTACACCGTCCTGCCTGCTTCGCGCTAAGAGGGTACCTCCGGATGTTATTGAGATTAAATGTGCACCCTTAGCCTTAGCCTGATCATACATACAGAGAATTTCCTCGGTGTTACCAGAGTGCGACATGACTAGTACCAAACTATGCTCGTCAATATAGGCCGGAATGTTGTACCCCTGACAGATAACAATGGGCTGGCTAAGCTGGTTAAAGAGAAATGACCTCAACAATCCTCCCGTAACGGCTGAGCCACCGCCGGTGCCCAAGATAACAATCTCGTGAATGGTGCTCCCCGGTCTACCCGGTTCAAATGCTCCACCTATTTCCACAGCCTCTCTGAACTGGAGGTCGTAATTCTCCGTTGCTACGATGGAAGCCAAGGAATCCATTTCCCTAATCCTCTTTACATCATCCAAATCAACCAACATGTCTTGGTTCGTCTCAGACAACTCCTTCCTTTCTCACCTCGCAAACAATTAAACATCCATAATCGGATCGCGTTCGATTTTGCTCTTTATTGTTGTCTTTTTATACTATTCGACCTCACTTCGAATATTCCTCCCTAGCAAACGGACTTTTTCGAAAATATTATATTCTTTTCTGATTTTGGCCCCGTGGAGCTAGCCTCTCATATTCCGAGCTCCCTCCCGCATCGGCAAAATCCGGCAGGCGCGTCTGCCAACGTCTTCCACTCTTAGCTTTACCTTGTGCAACCCGCCTGCTAAAACCAAGAAAGTGGCCTCACATGACATTGTCTATCTGAAGCCGTAATGTTTGGGCTAGCGAGAGTATAAAGTCCAAAAGCTGGCGGTATTGCCTGTCCGGAAATTGCTAGATATAATGACCATATCGTTTGGAAAGGAAAAGGATGCCCCCATTCAAAGTAAACTTGCTCTAACAGGTTTACCAGAGGCATCCCCCACAAAATCATGGTTATTGTGTCAAAATATGATCTAATTGAAAACCCTCTTACTGGGCTCTTTTGTTAGGTGTGCAGAATCCGTCCCTTGTCCTTGCTGCGGAGGACAGCTCAGCGTCATCGGAAGTCGAAGAAGGAAATGTAAAACCAGTTCCGGGCAAACCAGGGTGCTAATCATTCGTCGATTGCGTTGTGTGCAGTGCGGGCGAATTCATCACGAACTACCAGACTGCTTGGTGCCGTACACACGCTATGAATCCGCCAGTATCAAATGCGTTGTGTCGAAGGGTTCTGAGTCTTCCGATGTTGCGGCAGATAATGCCACATTGTACCTTCTGCGAGTGTGGTTTATCATGATCCTCCCGTATTTTCTGAGCTGTTTAAATGCCATTGCGATTCGTCTTGGGCAAGACCCTGTGGAGGAGCCGTCCGTCCCCACACTTTCTGCACACCAAAGAATTGGACTTTACGTTGGACATACATCTGGTTGGCTGGCAGGAATTGTCCGTCCTATCGTCAATACAAATTCCTGGGTACATACCCGTTCCGCATTTTTGCCCGGAAGCGCCTGAAGTAGACTAAAAATCGAAGTCTATCTAATGCAGTCGCTCCCAGATGGTGCAGAATTTTGGCGTACCCAAAGGTATATGCCCTAACCGCCACACTATCTTCTTTTCCCCCAAAGGGAACAGGCTCTGGAGGAGAAACTGACTAGCCCATCTGCCCCTTGACGCAATTTGGACAGACATTTACACTAAATAATCTTCACTCCTTGAGAAAAACTGGTTCAGGGATATGATGATGAGGAAATATTGACTTCCCCCTACTGGTGGGACTGGAAATCCAACTCAAACGTGTTTTCGGCTAACAATCCTACTTGGAGCGCTACACGTTAGGCTATAACGTCTTAGCACCGGAGTTGGATTCAGGGACTAACCAATGTCCGTTTTTTTCGGACGGCTCCTGTTTTGCTAAACCTCTTCTGAGATCCTAAGAATTTGCAAAGTCTCTTCGATCTCCGCCGCCGTGCCTAGAGCCAGCACTTCCGGCACTCGGGCCCTGGCCTCCGCGTAGTTCAGCCTGCCCAGCAGTTCCCGCGACTCCAATACAGATATCGCGCTCATGCTGAATTCGTCGAGCCCCATGCCCAGCAGCAACGGGATCAGAGCTTGATCGCCGGCCGCCTCCCCGCACATCCCGACCCAAATCCCGAACTTGTGCCCGTTTTCAATCACCTGCCTCACCAGGCGCAAAACTGCCGGATGATAAGGGGTATACAGAGATGCAATCTTTCCATTGAGCCGATCTACCGCCGTCGTGTATTGAATCAGATCGTTGGTCCCGATGCTGAAGAAGTCCACTTCCCGAGCCAGCACGTCGGACATGACGGCGGCCGCCGGAATCTCAATCATGATTCCGACCTCCACCTCCTCACTCACGGCCACGCCCTCGCTTACCAATTCCTCTCTGACTTGCGCCAGCATCCCTTTGGCCCGGCGGACTTCGTCCAGGCTGGAAATCATGGGAAACATGATGCCGAGTTTGCCGTAGACGCTCGCGCGCAGGAGGGCGCGCAACTGGGTCTTAAACATCTCCGGCCGATCGAGACAGACCCGGATCGCCCGGTAACCCAAAAAGGGATTGCTTTCCTTCGCCAAACCCAAGTAGGGGAGTTCCTTGTCCCCGCCGACATCGAGCGTCCGGATGACCACTTCCCGGGGAGCCATCGCTTCCAGTACCTCTTTATAGGCCTGAAACTGCTCTTCCTCCCCCGGCAGATCCTCCCGGTTCAAGTAGATAAATTCTGTCCGGAACAGGCCGACGCCTTCCGCCCCATTTCTAAGGGCTCCTTCACAATCTTTCGGCGTCCCGACGTTGGCGGCCACGATGACCTTGCGCCCGTCATGTGTCACCGTCGGCTGCCCTTTCAGAGCCCGCAGCTTTTCTTTGCGTTCCGCCTAGGCCCTTTGCTTTTCCCGGTAGGCCCCGAGCACTTCCGGCTCAGGGTTGACGATGACCTCACCGCTATCCCCGTCCAAAATCAGGGAATCCCCCGTTCGGATCAACTCCGTTCCCCGCACGGTTCCCACAATCGCCGGAATCTCAAGGGTGCGCGCCATGATGGCGCTGTGGGACGTTCTCCCTCCCACGTCGGTAATAAACCCCAGCACACGCTCCGGGGCCATCGTCGCCGTATCGGAAGGTGTGAGATCGCTGGCCACGACGATGCAAGGAGCGCTCAGATGAGCCAGATCGGTTTCTTCCACCCCCATGAGGTCGCGGATGACCCTGCGCCCCGTGTCCCGGATGTCGGCCGCCCGCTCCCGCAAATATTCGTTATCCATATTTTCCATCAGATTGGCATAATACTCCACCCCGTCCCGCAGAGCCGCTTCGGCCGTCAACCCCTCTTTTAACTTCTCACAAACCAAAGACAGCAGTTCTTCGTCTTCCGTGATTAGGATCTGGGCATCCAGTATTTCCGCCTTGTCCCCCAGGCGCGTTTCAGCGTCGGCCCGGATTTTCTCCAGCTGCCGGCGAGCCGAACTCAAGCTCCGGTTCAGGCGCTCATTTTCCTCTTCCACAGCCAACCGGCTCCGTTCCGGCAAAGCGGATAGCGCATCTCTCAGCACCAGAGCCTCGCCGATCGCGATTCCGGGCGAAACCCCTATTCCTTGCATTTCCGCCCCTCTCCCCTCGAACTCTAAACTCCCGTCAACATCTACGATCCCTTCACATTCAAACCGCATCCGTCAGCATTCGGCCCCTATTGGCCGAAATTCCCAGCAAAGAGCTTCTGAACTTTGGCATCCGTCTCCTCCTCATCTGGTCCCTCGATCTTAACGACCAGACTGTCCCCTTTTTGTGCTCCCGAAATTTGATTGTATTAGCTCTTTCAGCTTATTTACCGCCTTAGCCCCATCTTCGTCTTCAACAACTAAAGCGGGCAACTCAATGGTCAGCCATTTCACCGTATAAGCCGCAGCAAGCGTTGGGTCGCTGGGGGCGCTTGGCGGTGAGGGAGAGAATTAACCCTCAATTCTTTCTTTACTGGAATGCTCATTTAATTTCGCAACATCTGGTTGTCCTACGGCTTTCCTTATAGCCTCCCGGGCCAAACTCTCTTCTGTCAAAAGAGAAAGACGCAGATTCGGATCAAGCGATATGAGAGCACCGGATTCCCGGCTCGGCTTCACAGCCTCTACGGTGGCGGTACGGGCTGGTTCCACAGTCAGGGAAACGGAACTGAAGTCCTGGTAGCAGAAAACCTCCAGCGCTAACTCTGCCCGCTCCGCCCCCGCAGCGGCGCCCACATCCAAACCCCCATATTGCGCTGAGGCCGGAAATCCCCAGCAACCCCCCTGCGTCACCATCATTTCACTGACCTCCCCGGCTGGCAGCCCGATCTTTTCCATAATAACAGGAAAAACCCTCGGGTCAAAATCTCCCAGTCGGGTGGACATGATCGTCCCGGATTGGTGGGGCAGACCACTGCCGATATCGTTGGTTGATGTAGTGGAACTTGGTGTTACGATTAGGATGTTCAGAACCTTCGCGCGTCTTGCGGCTGAACCGAAGACTGTATCCCATCTCGTGTAAAAGGTCGCGCACGAGGTGATCGCTGACCACGCGTTCAGGCTTCATCTAGTCCACCGTAACGGCGATTCCGGATCCCCACAGGTACTCGGCAACACCAGTTCTTCCAGGTGGGCGTGCAGATCCCGATCGGAAGCCGTCGTGGGTTTACGGCCACCTCCCCTGCGGCGCACCCGTTCCGGTTCTATCGCAGTCGGGTTTTGCACTTCCTGCATGCCCCTGTGGACGGTTGGCCCAGCAACGCTTGTGGGCGCCAAAGGCTCGCTGGTAATCCACCGCATGGTGTGTCACCATGGCCGCCTCCTGTGGTGGCACCGGCTCCACCGTTAACGGCCACAATTCACGCAGGCTCGCGACGATCTCCGCTTCCGGCAAGGGCTCAGCTCGTAACCGCGCGGCCCGGTACGTTTGGCGGCTTTGCTTAGCTGGCAGTTTCACCACCCCGGCCGGTGCCAGTTGCTCCAAAAGCGGTAGACCTCATGTACCCGCAATCGCCCGTTCGGCGCCTTCCAGAGCAGGTTCTCGCAGATCGTGCTGGCCAGTTCCGTCTGGCTCAGCCCCTCAAAACGATCAGTTGTCCACCGGATCAGTTCGATGTCTTCCGGGGTGAACAGCCGATCCCCGATCCAAAAGGGGGGTCCCACTTCGATGCCACCTCAGACCACCTCAACGGTAGTCTACAACTCCGCTACCAATTTGTTAAGCCGTTCCACCTTAATCTGTTGCAGCCACTTAGCTTTGCTACGCCTATTTGCAGGTGTGATATCTCAAATTCCTACCAACAACATTGAAAAACTACTCGGCTTAGCTCTCGCAACCGGATACACCCCCCATAATTACCAATGGAAATTAGCCTTACAAAGCTTGCAAGAAAAAGTACGACTGCCTTCTAAGCCATTGCGGCGATACCATCGAACAATACAAACACGTCTTCGTGGCTGGTGTAAACGCCCTGGCTAGTCCTCTAGAGAATTGAGCACGTTTATTAACTCATCCATGGCTACCTTCTCATCTGTTCCATTGGTGGTGATTATGATCATTGACCCCTGCCTGGCACCAATAGTTAGCAAGGAAATAATGCTCTTGCCGTCAATTTCCTGGCCGTCTTTGACCAAGTGAATATCGCACTTGAATTTGTTCGCCGTCTTAATAAAAATCGATGCTGGCCTGGCATGTAGGCCTGTTTTGTTCCTAATGATAAAATCCCTACGCAACATTCCATTTATCCCCTTTTGTTTGCCTCAAGCGCTACTACGGACCCAACCTCTTTTGTTCGGACAAGTCGTCGTTCAGGGGCTCTGGGGCACCTGTCGATGAGCATTGCAGCCGAATTGGGCCGTCCGGCTAGATGATCACACCGCAGTGATGGTCTCCTTTGCAGGTGCTACCTGCAGTTTTTTGGCCTTGCTTACAACATTCTTCCTAGATCTCTAATATCATCAACTAAAAAATCGGGGCCCGCCTGTGACAGCACATTCCGATCGGTATATCCGTAGGTCACACTGCAGGTCAAAACGTGTGCCGCCTGGCCAGCTTTGATATCCACGCAACTGTCCCCGATCATCAAGCTCCCCGGCGCGGCCGCACCAGTTTCCCTCAGAACCTGCTCGATTGCATCGGGACAAGGCTTGAGTCTCATGCTCCCGTCGTCCGACTTGAAAACATCAATGTAACTTACCAAATTAGCAAGCCGGAGCTGCTTTTCGGCAATCGGGTGGGGTTTGTTAGAAACCACCGCAATCTTTTTCCTGGCTGCTACTAGTGCAGTCAACAACTCCGGAACACCGACAAAAGGCTCAGCATAACAATCGGACAGATACCGCTCTCTGAAGATTTCAGACGCCCTGGCAACGAGAACCGGGTCTTCCACTTGCAACGCTTCTTCCATAAACAAGAGTTCACCGTCATTGACGATGGTCGAGACGTAATCCCTGGCAACGGGAGGGTGCTTGAATCTTTTGAGTGTGAAGTTAAGCGCTTCCGTGATGCCTGACAGAGTATCCAGCAGAGTGTCGTCCAGATCAAAAATGAAGAGGACGTATGAAGTTTTGTGTAAATGGTTAAAACTACCAATAAGGAGTTGATCATTTATGCAAGATGTTAAAGACCGGTTAGCCCGTGAAGTCGCCAAGGACTGTAAGACCGTCGAAGACGTCCACAACACGCTCAAAGACCTCTTCAGACGCACCCTGCAGGAGATTCTGGAAACCGAGATGAGCGACCATCTTGGTTATGAAAAACACAGTGTTGAGGGCAACAATTCAGGCAACAGTCGCAATGGATATTCGAGAAAGACCATTCAAACACGTATGGGTGAAACAGAACTGGCGATTCCCCGGGATCGCAACGGCGAGTTTGAACCACACATCATCAAGAAGTACGAGAAAAACGCCAGTGAACTCGAACAACAGATTATCGCGATGTATGCCAAAGACATGTCGACCCGGGATATTGAAGCCCATATGCGCGATATCTACGGCATTGATGTCTCAGCCGAGTTGGTCAGTAAAATCACGGACAAGGTCATGCCACTCGTCACAGAATGGCAATGCAGACCCCTTGAGCGTATCTATCCCATCGTCTTTCTGGACGCGATTCACTTCAAGGTTCGCAAAGATAATCGGATTGTCACCAAAGCCGCTTACTCTGTTTTGGGCCTGGATGTACAAGGCCGTAAAGATATTCTCGGAATCTGGATTGGCGAAAGTGAAAGTGCCAGCTTCTGGCTCAGTGTCTGCAACGACTTAAAGAATCGGGGCGTAGAAGACATCCTAATTGCCAGCAAAGACGGGCTGACAGGCTTCTCAGAGGCCATAAACAGCGTTTTTCCCCGAACATCGATTCAACTGTGCGTGATTCATCAGATTCGCAACTCCATGAAGTATATTTCCTTCAAAGATCGAAAGCCGGTGATGGCTGACTTAAAACAGGTTTACCAAGCGGCGACTTTGGATGAAGCCGAATTTGCTTTCGAAATGTTCAAAGAAAAATGGGGTAAGAAATTTCCATTGGTAATTCGTTCCTGGGAAAACAACTGGCTGGAGCTCACCACTTACTTTGCTTTCCCCCGAGAAATCCGCCGGCTGATTTATACAACCAATACAGTGGAAGCCTATCACCGACAACTGCGGAAAATCACGAAAACGAAAACGGCTTTTCCCACGGATGATGCCCTACGAAAAATCGTTTACCTGGCAACCATGGAAATCACGAAGAAATGGACTATGCCCGTTCAAAATTGGGCAGAATGTATCTCACAGTTTGCGATACAATATGGGGACCGGCTCAGCGGTGCCCTCTAGTCAGGGGCTTCGCCCCTGGAGTTTATCGCCTTGGTTCTGCCCGTGAGGAAATGGAGTTGGAAAGGGAAACCTCGAACAGACAGTTCCCATTTCCTCCGGCAGAAACCAGCTGGGCGCTCAGGTTGCTCTCCAGCAGAGCCCTGCCCTCCCAGATTGGCAAGAGCCAGCTATATTCTAACCCAAAAATCGTTTGGGTAGAAATACCATTTACACAATTTACATTCCCAAAATGAAGGTGGATATGCTCATGACCCCGTCTCCCATCAAGTGCTGCTTGAGCCGTAATATTTGAGAAATGCTTCCCGTAAGCCGCTAATTGCCGCTTCCGGCACCAGGTCGCATCTGCCCAGGCTTTTGGAGATACAAAAGATCTTGGCGGTCTCCTCCACAATTAAAGCCACGTTGAGGGCGGTGTTCATTGTGTCTCCCACTGCCAGAACGCCGTGATTCTTTAAAAGCACCGCCATGTGATCGTTCATCACATTTAGTGCTGTATTTCCCAATTCGACAGTGCCGGGTGTAGTATAGGGAGCCACTAGAACTTCACCCCCGACTACATTGGCCATCTCTGTCACTACGATCGGCAGTTTCTCGTCTGCAACCGACAGCGCAGTCGCATATACAGAATGAGTGTGTACAACAACGTTAACATCCGATCGTCTTTGATAGGCTACCATATGCATAGGAGTCTCTGTGGTCGGTTTTCGATGTCCATCGACTACGTGTCCAGACAGATCCAGGATCACGATATCTTCGGGCTGGAGCGTGTTGTAATCCATGCCACTAGGGGTTAAGGCAACATAATTGGTCTCCGGGTCCCTGGCACTGACATTTCCAAATGTACCCACTACCAAATTAAGTGTTGCCATTTTAACTGCACACTTGATCACGTCGTAACGTAAGTTCTCCAACAACATCTCTTCCATTCTCCCTTCGGAATCATATTGGCATACTATGTCATGGCAGTACTACCGGTAGTATCCTGCCTGGCAGGAGAGTCTCAATTCATTACTATCACCGTCTTCAATCCCTTCCCCTCCGCCGCATGTTCGAAGGCTTTCTCTACCTGCCCGAGAGGAAATGTGGCCGTAATCAGTTTGCTGGCATCAATTTTCCTGCGAGAGATGAGATCGACCGCCATCCGATTGTGGCGTGGGCTGTAGCTGAAGGCTCCATAGATAGTAACTTCCCGGTAGTGGATGTCGTTGGCATCAACCTTAGTTTCTGAGCCTTTTGGCAGACCGCCGAACCAAACCACGCGCCCACGTTTGCGCGCTAACCTAATAGCCTGCGCCTGGGCCATGCTCGACGGCGCTGCCACAATCACCACATCTGCCCCCCTATTCTCGGTAGCGTTTAAGACTGCCGGCCTGAGATCGTCTTGTAAACCGTTGAGGGCCATGGTTGCCCCAAGTTTCAGCGCCTGCCCCAGCCTTTCTGGACGTTGCTCTATGACAATCACCTGACCGGCACCATGGATACGTGCCAGTTGGGCATGTAATATCCCGATTGGACCGGCGCCGAAAATTACCACATTATCACCAAGCCCGACATTAACCGCTTCCTGGCAGGCAATAACTGACGACAGCGGCTCTGATACCGTAGCCTCGGTAAATGACAGCTGATCGGTAATTTTACAGACACAACCGTATTGCAAAGCCACTGCCGGTATCGCCATCAGTTCCGCAAACCCGCCGGGGTATTCCCTGGCAATCTCCTGATAATGATCACATAGATGTTGCAGCCCCCGCTGGCAATAGTAGCATTGACCACAGGAAATGGGAGGCGCGATGCTCAGACGCTCACCTATCGCAAAACCAGTTGTCTTACTTCCTACTGCCACCACCCGACCGCTTACCTCGTGCCCCTTAAGCCGCTGAGATACTCCGGTGTTGGCAGAATAGAGATAGTTGCGAACATCTGAACCGCATACCCCGCACGCGGCCACTTGTAGCAACAGTCCATCCGGTTCGCAGACCGGGTCTGGAATGTCCCGTAGTGCCAAGTGTTTTATCCCTTCCAGTAACGCTGCCTTCATTTGCTTCTACCTCCCGTTTTGATAAAGTTCGGGGTCAACTGGACATGTATGTCTCTTTTGTTGTTAAGGATAAATCCTTGTGTTCCATAATGACCCCTAATGTTTCCCTTGAGTGCTACCCAGCCCCCATGTGTTTGAAACCAGCGGTCAAGGGATTTCAGCGCCAGACAATGGTTAAGACTGCCCAAACTGGGCCGAACCCGACCAAAAGGATAGGCCCTGGCGCCAACTTACTATTCGGGCAGACAGCCAAACCAGTTACCCTTGCTCGTAACTAAGATGATTGCCTACACCTAGGCAGTGCCCCATGGCGTTGTACCATCACCACTCACAACGTCACCCCCCCATCCCCTGGTAACGTTTAACCTGCCCGTGTCAACGAATGGTCAGGCTTCGGGCGTTTGCCCCCAGATCTGTGCTGGAAGCAGCGTTTCACGATTCACCCTGTCACTTCCGAAGCCGCGAACATGACTACTTCGGCCTTGTTGTTATTGAACGCCGTGTTAAACGCTTCTTTCGCCTGATCAAAAGTAAACCGGTGCGTGACGATCATTGTCGGTTTGAGTGTCCCGGCCGCCAGGTATCGCAGCGTAGTTTGGCATTCATTCTCCGGGTAATCAGTCCAGGCGTAGTTCCAACTACCAATTAGCCGCGCTTCTTTTCGTAACAGTTTCTCCCAGGTCATCGCCTCCACAGAGATCGTTTTATAAGGAATACCCGGCATGACAATGGTCCCCCGCCGCGCCACAAGCTCTAATGCCGTCGAAATAGCCTCGGGGGCGGGAGTTGCTAGCACCACTAGCTCCATCTGCGAATCTAATTCTTTCAACAGGGGATCACTATCCGTGAATGCATCGCCGCCGAGTGACTTTGCAAAAGCCACCTTTTCCGGGACTCGATCAACTACCGTTACTGCATTCTCATTAAAGGCGAAATGGAGCCACAAAAATACAGATAGGCCTACAGCACCGCCACCAATCACGGTGACCCTCATCCCTGTGCGGTATCCTCCTTGTCTCAAAGCATGGAGCGCTACAGAAACCGGGTCGACCATAATGGCCGCATCCGCCAGGTCTATGCTATCCGGTAGCGGCACTAAGTTTTGTACGGGTACCGCGGCATATTGAGCAAAACCACCATCTCTTCTCGAGCCTAGGTACGAGTATCCGGTGCACAGGTTAGGCAGTCCGTTCAAACAATACGTACAATGGCCGCACGGCATCAAAGGCATTACACCTACCCGGTGTCCCACTAAATCCTGGTGGCGTGAATCCTTCACTTCTTCCACGATACCGGAAAACTCGTGCCCCAGCGTGAGCGGCATCACATGAGTTCCCACTGTATACCAACGCTTATCGGAGCCGCAAATCGCCGAAAAGGCTACTTTGACCATCGCTTCTCTATCACCTAGGGATGGCAGCTCTACTTCATTAACTCTCAAATCCCTTGGTCCGTGCAATCTTACTGCTTGCATTTTAACAACATCTCCTGTCTTAATAAGTTATAGTAATCACTCCGTCGGTCAAGACATCTTGTCATGATCCGGACGGGCACTACCGCTCTGATATGAAAACTCGTTTTTCAACTTCCTGTTTGCGTCTTGGGCGGAAAGAGTGCCGGGCGTGGTTTTTATGACGGGTGGCAATCCGATCCGGCAGCTGGGTTCTGCACGTTACACCTTTTAAATCTGCCGGCACGGAGGAATTATACCATTACTAGCATCCCCACGATCCGTCTTCACCTAGTTACATGGCTTTGTCGGAACCGGGCATAGTGCTTTTAGGCTCAGCCAGAGCAGCTTCGCGATCTTCCTGTGCTGCCATCTTCGCCAGCAAACGCGGTGAGATCCAGAAAGAAAGAATCAAGAACAGGAAGATTACACCATAAATGATGTCCTTGACCAGCGAAATGCCGGAGTTAAAGAAGGAAAACACTTCTACCAGGGCAAAAGTAATAAATTGCTGGCGATCAAGGTTGCTGATTCCCATATGCCCACTAGCCAGCGAGGGAATTGCTACATGCGAAGCGTGCGCCAGGGCTGTCTGCAACGGCCACATTATATCTGCCGAATAGAGAACCCCCACGGACATGATGGTTCCCAGTATCACCGAACGTAGCACGTCCCCACCGTTCATCGCCACGACCAGGCAGATCAGGAACGGCCACACCGCCAAGTCGACAAAGGGCAGGATGTGATTGCCAGGGAGGATGAAGGCCAACACCAGTGTGATCGGGACAAGTATCAGCCCAGTAGCAATCACCGAAGGGTGGCCGATAGCCAGAGCAGCATCCATCCCGATAAACAGATCCTTACGGTTAGGAAATCGCTTCTGCAGAAATCCCCTGGCCGTTTCCGAAATCGGAATCAACCCTTCCATCAAGACAGACACCATTCTTGGCAGTAGCAGCATCACTGCCGCCATGGAAACACCGAGCGTCAAAATACCAGAGAGATTTTCCCTCGCTAAAATACCGATCAAGATCCCTAGTATAAGACCCCAGACCATCGGTTGCCCGAATATGCCAAACCGTTTCTGGACCGATTCTGGGGTGATCCGCGGCATGTTGCGCCACCACTTGAAGCTGTTCAATAAACCGATGATTGGCAGGAAAAGGGGCAACCAGCCGACTGCCGTCAAATGAGGAAAGGAAATGCCCGGCAGGTTAAAGTACCGCTCTACCCATCGCTGCGTCATATCGGCGAACACCAAGGCCACTCCCGAAGCAATCGTAGCTGCCAGCCAGCCCCAGAGGAGGTTGTTAGTAAGAAAATAGACTGCGGCACCAATAAAGGCAAACTGCCAGTAATTCCATAAATCGATATTCATAGTTTTGGTCCAGCCACGCCAGAGCATAATGGCGTTCAAAGCGATCCCCAGCGGGAACACAAGTGCCGCTCCGATCCAGGCCCAGGTCATAGCCGCCATCGTCGGCCAGCCGACATCAATCACTGATAATTGGATTCCGGTTACCTTGATCATCTGTTCGGCTGCGGGTCCCAGTTGCCCGGTCAACAGGTTGACCACCAACGTCACACCGGTGAGGCCGATTCCGATGGTTAGAGCCGACCTAAAGGCCCGGCCAGCGGGTTGACCAATAATCAATCCAAAGATAAAGATAATTATGGGTAGGATTACCGCCGAGCCAAATCCTAGAAAAACCTGAATATACCTTCCAACCTCCATTAATCCGATCGCCTGCATCTACCTCATCCTCCTTAATTTGTAAAAGTTGAGTCTTTAAACGATTAACTCAATCCAGTCAGGAAACCATCTCTATAAACTCTACTGGATCATTCTGAAGGGCACCTTGCACTCGGTAGATTATTCCTTGCCGACCAAAACCTTCAGTATTTCTTCTTTAAGGTCGTCTTCACCCATGCCAGTTAAAAAAGGAATTGCGTTCAAAATAGGAACGTTATGATCAAGCTTGATCGACGGGGTGGTGGTAAGTACGAGATCCGCCCTCTCCGACATAATATTAGCCTCTACGGCACGCCCTTGCGAAATATCCACTTGAATTCCAATTTTCTGAAAAAACTCCTCTGTCTTTTTCACGACTACTGTAGAGGTAGCGATCCCTGTGCCACAAATAACCACGATGCGTTTCTTTTTCATAATCGTCCGGCTCCCCCCCATTCTTTTCGATTTAGCATTAATGAGCCGCTCCCCACTCCTTAATGATCTTTTCGGCGTGCCCAGCTCCAATGCCTAGTCGGCAGGCTCCCGCCTCCATCAGTGCCATGGATTGTTCTAACGTTCGGATACCTCCGGCAGCCTTCACCTTGACTTGCGGGCCGACATGGTTGCGAAACAGCCTAATGTCCTTGACAGCAGCTCCAGCAGTACCATAGCCGGTAGAGGTTTTAATAAAGTCAGCGCCGGCCTCCGTTAGTAGGTGGCAGGCTATGATCTTTTCCTCATCAGTAAGATAGCAGGTCTCAATAATGACTTTCAAGGCTTTCCCTCCATTGTCGTGTACCACTGATGCCACCGCCTGGATATCATCTTGGACCGCTTGGTGCTGACCCCCTCGCAATTGCCCAATCGAAAGCACCATATCGACTTCCGTAGCCCCCTGGTTGACCGCTAGTTTGGCTTCTGCTACCTTAGCCGCCGTCGAACTTGCTCCAAAGGGGAATCCCACCGTGGCCGCCAACTCTACAGATACACCTAATGCTTTTAGCAATTCAGAGGCAAATTGCACATACACCGAATTTACGCAAACATTGAAACCCCACTTTTGAACCATGTCGCAAAGTTTCCTAATATCATCCGGTGTGGCATTAGCAAATAGAACGGAAGCATCGACGGCAACAGCAAACTCCCTCGTGCTGGTAATGATTGAACTACCCTCACCTTGCATAATAAAACCATTCCTTTCTTTCTTCATATTACATTCACTCGACGGTGTTTGAAGGTTTCTGGTTAATAGCACAAACCCACCCTACTGAAACAAGTTTAGATGTCACAGTTCTTGATATGGACTTCTAATTTCCCGATGTAGTCGCCCCCACCTGGACCCATCTGGACTCGCAGACATTCTTTTCTGCAAAGATCTTTGACTTTGGATACCAAAGTTGCAACGCCGAAGCTGTAAACTATAACTCTCACCTCCTCTCCACGTTGAATTCTGTCGAAAACTCCCGATGTTCGGAGTCGCTGGATTCCAGGGCTCGGGGGTTTTCCGTTTCCTCTAAAATTTAACCCAAAACATCTAAAATATTTCCAGGACATTTCCTTGACTTCTGGGAAACACCCCCAAAATTGATCTGGCTTGTACTGTTTACCATACTACTTGGAGTGATTGTTTTGTTAAGGTTTATGGCGTTCTCACTTAGAGTACCAAAAATTCATTAGACATTGGAGTACATACGATTAGGTCCTCTAAGCTTTTAAGTAATCTCTTGCTTTAAGATCTCCAGCGTTTCAGAAATATCTTGGGCTTTTTTAATCTTGAAAAGAATCTCTGACTTGCACAGAATATTCATGACCTTTTTTAACACATCTATTTGATTCTCTGGTTTATCTATAGCCAAGAGGAAGATCAGTTCCGCGCTAACATCGTTTACCCCATTTCCCATCTCTTTGAAAATAATCGGTTTATCTAGGTTAGCAATCAAAATGCCTGGTTTAAGAACATGAATAGCATCCGTATGAGGAATAGCGACAGGAACCCCATTTGTAAACAATCCCGTAGGAAAAGTCCTTTCCCGGGCTATTACAGCATCTGCAAATGAATCCTTCACATATCCCTTACTTAAAAGTTTGGAAGATAAGTCCATTAATAAATCTTCTTGGTTAGACGCCGTAACATGGGAAAATATTAATTCTGGTTGTAGTAGTGTATAATTTGCATCGGTTTCCATTTTTAGCACCTTCTCACATTAATTCTTATAAACATCGAAGACCATACACTTTCCATCCCAGTCAAGAAGGCAACTTTCGTTAGATTCAGAGATGTAATCTCCTATCGCTCAAAACCTGTAACAGCTCTTCTTTTGACTTGGCTCTATACAATTTCTCTAAGAGTTCAGGCCGGTTAGCCAAATTGCTTAACTCGCGGACGACTTCCACATCGCTTACAGTAAGTGCCAGCATACAGACAATATCTATTGTTAGACCTTCTCCCCAAGGTAAGGGTTCCTTGAGAACGGCTACAGCCACACCTGACCGACGCACCAAAGTCGGATCTGCAGCATGGGGTACAGCAAAATGCGGGCTAAAAATTGCGGGGCCAAAGGCTTCACGTTTAATAACGCTTTCCAGGTAACCGGCACTCGCATAACCATGGCTTATCATTAGGTCTGCCATAATCTTCAATATTTTTTCTTTGCTCTCTACCGATATCCGAGGGAGAAGCAAGGCAGTGTCAAGTATCCTCTTAAGCCTGGGAATCATTGACTTTGAGGTTTCTGTATCACCTATTAGTAGGCGCAAGCGGACAGTACCTGGGCCAGCAAGTACTTCCTCAAAGGGAATAAACGGCACCCCGGGCAAACCTGGGTCTACAGTACCTACGACGGCTGCTAAATCATACCGTTCACTGACCCGACTTAGAGCTTCTGGAGATATTAGGCCTTCCGTAAGGATCAGTAAATCCGGAATGGCCTTCTGGATGAGGTCTTTGATCCTTAATGCTGTACCTTCACCGGTAATACACACAGCCAGTATGCCCCTCGGAGAGGACCGATTGGCAATGGGTGTTAAAGACTTAATTCCCGGTAAACCTGTGACGATCTCATCAAGACTGGCTCTAGGCAACATGGCCCGTCGCACAGCATCAATTACCGCAAGCGTATCTGTGCGCTCAATTACCCTGGTTGCAATACCTGTGGTTTCCGTTATTAACGATCCGAAGGAGACTAAAGATCCCATATCGGCTAGGATTAAAACTCCTCTTCCTTCATCAGAATCCAACACGACCTGGCGAGCCCGGGCCAGAGCAGCTTCCGGGGATTCGTCCAAAGCCATTTCTACAGCTCGGGCGTGATTCACACCTAATAAGCGGTTAGCAACTTCAGCCATAGCCCCTGCTACTTTCCCGTGGCTGAGAACTACTACGCCCACCCTCGGCTGACCGTTTTCCTTTCCTCCATAGACAGAGTGCAAATAGATAGCCACATAATCGATTTCTTCACGGGGTAATTCCAAGGCTAACTCTTTTTCCGCAGCCGCGACCATCTTTTTCGCAGTCTCCAGCTCCCTAATGTAATCCTGTGACGGCAACTGGAAACCGGGCAGGGAACGCCCCTCTTTGATACGGTCTATGGTGGCAGCAAGATGTGTCGCGAGACAGTAGAGGAGACGTTCATCCACCGCTCCCAAATTATCTTTAGCTACGGTAACCATGGATGTTGCCGCACGTACAACTTGACTGTCAACTATTGTAGTTAAGTTTGCTTGAGGTTCTTCCCAAGTGTCAATCTTTAAGTGCTGAACAAAAGCATTGAGCCTTTCTTCCAAATCATCATAGAGCACTTTATCAATGTTCTCCTGTTTTAATCCTTTGGCTACCAACTCACCATAACGGTGCTCAATATATTCATAAATCTCATTGGGCATGACATAAATGTCTTTTACCAGTGGCTTAATAGGTTGTTCACCAGGATTTATCTCTTGATCTCCCAGGACCAGTCCATCCAATTCTCGACGTTTCTCGAAAGTCCTCAGCAGACCGCTGGCCACATGCGACGGAAGACTATGAACCCCAATGCTCATTATCCGGTCGCCTTTGCTGACAATAGGAACATAAGACCGGGCACAAGTAACTTGAACATCTCCCATTAACCCCCCCAAGTTACCCTGGCATTCATACAGCAGGAATGCCCTAAGCGCATCTGCCTTTATCCTAATTGGCATACCGATTCGGGTGGCTTCTTCGGCGAGAACTTTCTGAAGGAACTCCATGCGCTCGGCTATCGGTCTTTGCTTAAGGGATGGTAAATAGATGACCATAGGTATCCGCCGTCTAAATGGTAATAGTAAGGACGAATCGATATCCTCTGTAGTCGCCGCGACGATCATGACCTGAGCTTTGCGTGGCAAGTCTGATTCTCCCAAACGATGAAAAGTTCCGTGGTCAATTAGTTGGTACAGTATCTCCTGGCCGTTGGGCGGCAGGCAGTGCACTTCGTCTAGAAAAAGCATACTTCCGTCAGCCTGTTCTACTAAACCGGCTTTATCGTAATTGGCCCCGGTATAAGCACCCTTAGCCACACCAAACAATTGGGAAATCAAAAGCTGCGGGTTTTCCCTATAATCAGCACAATTAAAGAGAATAAACCTACCACGCATTGTTATTCGACCATTGGCCTGTGCAAATTCAAACATGGCCTTATCTAGATTGCCCTGAAAAACTAAGCAAACTCTGTGCAAAAATCCCTCGAAACAAAAAGGAATTCACTAGGATTTTGTGGAAATTTAGAAGTGACCAAACAACGAAACTCCACAACCACCCTTTAGAGAATTCCTCGTTCCTGTGGTTCTCCAAAGGGACATGAAAATCCTTTTTTGGGGGGCAAAAAATGTTACGACTTCGCAACGAACAGCTTACAATTTGGGACTCCATTTTGCCGAAGGAAGTGCTGGAACTAAGCCCAGAACTCAAGACGGTTGATCGTCTCTTGGATGATGAGCGATTTATGGAGCCCTTTCTCTCTCACTGGAATATTCGTATTGGCCGACCAACTGTTCCGGTGGAAACTTATCTCCGTCTAATGTTTCTCAAATTCTGTTATGGATTTGGCTATGAAACACTTGTTAGCGAAGTCAGTGACAGTATCAAATGGCGGCGGTTCTGCCGCGTTGATCTCGATGCCTTAGTGCCGCACAGTACGACATTGATCAAGCTGAGCCAGAAATACGGGGACGAAATCATTGAGGATCTGAACAAAAAACTTGTTACTAAGGCGAGTCAGGAACAGATGACACGGAACCGGCGGCTGCGTACGGACACTACAGTAACCGAATCCAATGTTCACTACCCAACGGATGCCCATCTGCTGGCGGATGCAGTAAAAACCATAACCCGACAGGCGAACCGCCTTTGCGATCAAGTGAGTGGCACAGTTCCTAAGATGAGGAATCGTTTTCGTTCAACGAAAAAACGGATACTGGAAATCGGCAAGACCTTGAAACGGCGAAGCCATGAGGCGGTACAGGAGGTTCGCAACATCACGGATAAGCTTGTGGATAAAGCGATTGAGACGATTTCCGATGCCCATCGGATAATGGATAAAGTTGAAGAGACTTGGGGCGAGCAAATAAGCCCAGCTCTAAAAAATACGATCGAGAAATTGGACAAGCTCATTCATACCACGGACAAGATTGTCAATCAAACGCTTCAGGTGAACAGCGGAAAAACACACATCCCGCAACGGGTAATTAGCCTCTATGATCCTGACGCGAGGCCTATCCAGAAGGGCAAGTTGAAGAGCCCGACGGAATTTGGCTATAAGACCGAAATCACAGAGAATGAAGACCGTCTGGTTACGGATTACAAAATCCATATAGGCAACCCCAGCGATGAAAGTTTGCTCTTGGGCACCGTGAGACGCCACATCGAAAACACTGGGCGGATCCCTTACTCGCTTTCGACAGTCCGTAGACACGGGAAGTGCCTCAAACCCTTATGGCATCTGGGCTTCAGGCACTTGTGGATAACGTACCGTGTACCTACACTTTTTGTCCCTTGGGAAGCGAAATATCCCATATTCTCGGGGGTTCCGGCAATTTGAGTGCTGAAAAAATACCCGTTTGCTCTTGGGTTAATTCTGTCCTTTGAAAGACTTTCCCGTCCGTCGATTCCCACTCGACGAGATAAATTTTCCCCAGTTCGAAACGAAGGTTGGCCCAGGTTTGTTGAGTCTCTACTTCTGCCAGGCGTACCAGGAGCAAAGCCAGCCAACACAGCAGGACATGGGCACAGATCCGATCGTCTTTTCGGTGGTAAACAGGCCGTAGCTCCAGAGTCGTTTTGAGCGTGCGAAAAGCCCGCTCCACTTCCCAAAGCTGTTTGAAGCCCAAGGTGATATCCTCTATGGAGAGGGTGTCATCCGAGGTGCGGATAAGGTATTTCCCGTCCAGCCTTTCCGCGGCTTTGACCGCTTTCTGGTTAATCCTAAGGTTGCCTTTAGCATCGATTTGCAAATATCGCTTGTAGACGATATGGCTGTAGAGGGCACAGTGGGCTTTGGTGTGCGCTTCTCCGTCCAGCTCCTTCAGCTTCGCGAGCTTCTGCTTCAGCTTCTCCAGGTGCTTGGTGCGGGTATGGGCATCACGCTTGGCTTCCGCAGGGTTACGGACCAGAACGTAGCGGATGCGGGCCTCTCCGTGGCCGACAACGACTTCTTTCGCCTCCAGATTCTCTTGAAGCGTGCGAAACCTTCCGGGATGGGAGAGGGCCTCCTCGACTTCGGGCTTACCGGCTCTAAGACGTTCTCCAGCGATGTAGTGGCCCCCGGTCCTTTGCAGAATCCGCAAGTTTTCCTCGGAGGAAAAACCCCTATCCATCACACTCACGACCCGCCCCAACTTCCAACCCGCCAGATCCCGCTTCACTTCCGGGATAACCGACATATCGGAGGTATTGCCGGGCCAGACCCAAGAGCGAATCGGGATCCCGTCCCGTGTGACCGCCAGGCCGATCACAATTTGGGGCAAATCGGGCCGGCTGTCCTTTGAGTGACCCAGCGCCTTTAAGTCCTGTTCCTCATCGTCCCACGCGTCCATTTCAAAGTAAGTCGAGGTGGTATCGAAGAACAGGAGATCGACTTCAAGATAGAACAAGTCCGCTACGGCATAAAACACCTCTCGCTCAACGTCTTCCTGGGATTCCAAGAGGAAATCCATCGCGCGATAGCAGTGCTGAACCTCCACGTTCGCAAGGCCGGGAATGACTACCTTTTCGGGCACCCATTTCTCCAATTGCAGCTTGCTCAAAGGTGCCAAAGCCCGGTTAGCCACCATCGCGAACAGAGCGCGTTCCACCTCCGTGCGATACTCGCGCTCTTTCAAGCGGCGCTTCAAAATGCTATCGATTCCGAGTTTCCGCCAGAGCTGATCCAGAAACCAGGCACCGCCCAGCGGGCGACAGGAGAGGAGCTCCGGTTTCGGGGCCTCCACCGGATCGAGCGGTTCCCCGAGGAAACGCCGGATACTGCGTTCCAGCCGGCGAAGGGACTCCATATCCAACCGATCCAAACGTCCGAAATTAAAAAGGACATTCGCCTGCGGAGAGCCGGTTTCCGGATTACGAACGTTATGAGCTAACTGAACGTACTTAACCACACTATTATCTTTGTTCTTACGAGACGTCACACGTATATACATGCCTACATTTTACCACAAGTCAGACATACCTTCAAGTATTAATAAGGGCTATCCACAGCTTATCCACATAATCGTGTGCCTACACATTTTCACTGTTTTTGCCTGTGGATAAGCCCTGAAACCCGCATGAATAAAGGCATCCATTTTTTAACGGATGCCTAAATCCACGAAAAACTGTCGAAGCCGAGTTCGGGCTTACCGGCTCTAAGACGTTCTCCAGCGATGTAGTGGCCCCCGGTCCTTTGCAGAATCCGCAAGTTTTCCTCGGAGGAAAAACCCCTATCCATCACACTCACGACCCGCCCCAACTTCCAACCCGCCAGATCCCGCTTGACTTCCGGGATAACCGACATATCGGAGGTATTGTCGGGCCAGACCCAAGAGCGAATCGGGATCCCGTCCCGTGTGACCGCCAGGCCGATCACAATTTGGGGCAAATCGGGCCGGCTGTCCTTCGAGTGACCCAGCGCCTTTAAGTCCTGTTCCTCATCGTCCCACGCGTCCATTTCAAAGTAAGTCGAAGTGGTATCGAAGAACAGGAGGTCGACTTCAAGATGGAACAAGTCCGCTACGGCATAAAACACCTCTCGCTCAACGTCTTCTTGGGATTCCAAGAGGAAATCCATCGCGCGATAGCAGTGCTGAACCTCCACGTTCGCAAGGCCGGGAATGACTACCTTTTCGGGCACCCATTTCTCCAATTGCAGCTTGCTCAAAGGTGCCAAAGCCCGGTTAGCCACCATCGCGAACAGAGCGCGTTCCACCTCCGTGCGATACTCGCGCTCTTTCAAGCGGCGCTTCAAAATGCTATCGATTCCGAGTTTCCGCCAGAGCTGATCCAGAAACCAGGCACCGCCCAGCGGGCGACAGGAGAGGAACTCCGGTTTCGGGGCCTCCACCGGATCGAGCGGTTCCCCAAGGAAACGCCGGATACTGCGTTCCAGCCGGCGAAGGGACTCCATATCCAACCGATCCAAGCGTCCGAAATTAAAAAGGACATTCGCCTGCGGAGAGCCGGTTTTCGGATTACGAACGTTATGAGCTAACTGAACGTACTTAACCACACTATTATCTTTGTTCTTACGAGACGTCACACGTATATACATGCCTACATTTTACCACAAGTCAGACATACCTTCAAGTATTAATAAGGGATTTCCACGGCTTATCCATATAACCGTGTGCCTACACATTTTCTCTGTTTTTGCCTGTGGATAAGCCCTGAAACCCGCATGAATAAAGGCATCCATTTTTTAACGGATGCCTAAATCCACGAAAAACTGTCGAAGCCGAGTTAAAGAGATCGCTACTAGGTACAGTGGTTCCTTTTATGAGCGCAAAAGAAAAACGGCCACTATCGTGGCCTCAATTGGAGTGAGCAACGGATAGCATTTTGGCACCCGTTGGCTTGAGCGAATCCACACTTACCCTTTTATCTTCAATTCGATAGGTTTATTGATGTCCCCAACCAACAGTAGATATGATAATATCCCAATCAGGAAAACAATACTTGCCACCACGAAGCCAGTATTATAAGAACCGGTAGCGTCTATTAGCACCCCAGTTACTATAGGCGCAAGAATGCCAGCGATGTTATTTATGAAGTTAATAAAGCCGCCCAGACTTCCCACCATGCCCTTAGGCGCTATTAATCCTGAAATCGCCCACACAACAGGGCTGGTGCATGTAATTCCACCAACCGCAAGTGATAGAAATACCACCACGATATTTGGATTAGAAGTAAGCGTTATCAGTCCCATACTGATGGCGCTGATTACCGTTCCCACTATGAATACCGACCGGCGCACATTGTTTGGATTATAGCCCTTCCGGACAAAATAATCGACCGTAATCCCTCCAATAAAAAAATCGGTGATCGTCGCTACCAGCCAAGGAATTGCCAGATATATGGCGCCCTTAGCCAGCGTCATATGGAGTGCCTTAGTAATATAAGAAGGCATCCACGTAAGTAACATGTAGAAAATATATCCCGCAGATGCCTTTGCTATGGCTAAGCCCCAGGCTCTACTGCTACCCATCATCAAGCCTATATTTGACAGCAGCTGGCTATCTCTTCCCTCCTCCTGAGCACCGCCTCTCCTGATGTATTCATATTCTTCCTTGGTCAACTTTTTTGATTCACTGGGATCCCGGTAGAGAATCCAGAAAAAGACGGCATACACCAAGTTTACGACGCCCGTACTCCAAAAGGCACCTCGCCATCCCCACTTAATGATAGCCACCGAAACCAAGAGGGCGCCAACAGCGTTGCCAAACATAGATGCCCCATCAAAACACGATGTAGCCAAACCCCGTTCTTGTTTCGGGAACCAGTAACTAGTACCTTTGGAAGCAGCCGAAAAAGAAGGGGCCTCGCAAACACCGAGCAGCAACCGCATCACCCAGATTCCAGCATAACCAGTGATAAAACCCGTGCCAATCGACGTTATCCCCCACAAGGTTATGCAGACTCGTTGCATCCATTTAACCCCAATCTTGTCTAAGATCGCGGCCATTGGCACCTGAAAGATCGCATAAGACCATGAAAAGGCGGAAAACAAGAAACCCAATTTAGTGGCGCTCCATCCATACTTAGTAGCCATCATTGCCCCGGCAACTGAGATGTTAAACCGATCAAGGTAGCTTATAAGAAGCCCTAAACCAATCAACATCGCCATACCCCAACGCACATTACCTACTTTTTGAGTTTTCTGCTCCATTACTACCATCCTTTCTCTCCTGATAAGTTATCCCCCATGTTTGGTACACCCTAGCTATTCGATCTCTTTCGTTGTGTGGGATAGACCCCGTGGTCTACGGCAATCTCTGCGATACTCCTTTCTTCCTTAAGAATTTCCATCATAACTCTTTTTTTTTAAACTCATGCGTGTGTCTGGATTTTCCAATGAATGAAATGCTGCAACCCATGTGCGCGCTGCGGACCTTTAGGCCCCTGTACTCCGCAAAGGAATGATTCAGCCAGGGCGCACTAAGACTCAACCACTTCCTGAACAGCCCTACACAATCTCTTAGTTCCTTCAATTACCTCTCTTTCGGTTATATCGAACAGGGTCACTCTTATATGATTTTCACCCGGAGTTCCGGAAAGAAAAAACATATCACCAGGCATGAAAACAACTTTGTGATGGGTCGCGACAGCTAAAAGCTGCTCGGCGTTGACCGACTCGGGAAGGACACACCAGACATGGTAGCCTCCTAGGGGAGGAATACACCTGATCAAATTCTGGCCATATTTTTTGATTGTGTCGGCAAATGCCTGGCAGTTTTGACGGCATTGTTTCCGGACTTCGTATAAATATCTTTCCATATTCCCCGTGCGGCAAAAATCGTCGGCAATCCACTGGAGGATGCTGGTGGTATAGTCTCGGTCCATTCTTTTAAGCCTGGCGATCCTGGATATTACCGCTTTGGGGCCGGCTATCCAGCCCAGTTGCATATCGAGCGGCAAACTCCGCGGGAATGAGCCAATATAAAGGACATAATCCTTAAAGTCCATTGATATTATCGGATCAGGCGGCGACCGATCATGATAAAGATCATAATAGGGATCATACTCGACAAGCGGTACTCCAAATTTGTAAGCATTATCCAGTATCGACTGGCGGGTTTCATGATCCAACGTCCTGCCAGTAGGGTTTAAATAGGTCGGCCTAATCAAAAAAAACTTGGCGTAGTTCCGGCGGAGCACTTCCGAAAAATGTTCAGAATAATAGTTATTTTGCCCGTTGTTCAGCATGGGAATTGTCGCCACCCGCGCCTCATGGCGGGAAAAAATCCGGATAAAAGACATAAAAGTCGGTTCATCGGTAATGACCGTGTCGTTTGATCTTATTAAAAGTCTGGCAACTAAATCAAGGGCGTGGGGCGAGTTTCTTGTTATCACAATCTGATCCTGAGTGACGGAAACATTGCGCTTTCTCATGATTTTCACAACGCATTCGCGCAGGGAGGAAAACCCTTCAACAGGGCCTTTTTGAAACAACTTCGCCGTTTTGGCTGTCGCTACCCGGGAAAACGACTCAATGAGCAGATTGGGGATGCTACCGTCTTTTGGCGTAATATCTTTGACAAAAGAAATAATTTCGCTATCTTTGACGAGTTTCCGAATTCGGGAGAGGATTTGTTCATCTGTCGTAATTTTTCGGGAAAGATCAATCGGTGAAACTGCTTCCAATGTATCACGCCAATTAAAAACCTCATCGGGATCCGGAACTTTCCGTGCCGCACTGCCGCCAAACTCACGAACGACTGTACCTCTGCCAACCTTTGCCTCTAAATAACCTTCCGCTTCCAGTTCTTTATAAGCGTTGACAATGGTGCTTCTATTAACCCCCAAGGAAATGGCAAACTCTCGCTCAGATGGCAGCCTATATCCTTCGGGTATTTCATTATCAAGAATTTGCTGTTTAATTTGTTGAAACATTTGTAGATAAATCGGCGTTTTTGAGCTTCTTTCAATGTTTACTTTTATCATGCTTTCACCTCTATTGCACCCAATTGTAAATATTATGAACTTACCAGTTAAATACTATCGATAGCCGCCGAGCTAGTACTGTCGTCGTGCTGGCCTGTACGAGATTTCCTCAGAAATTCATCCTCGAAGCCACCGCGCCCGAGAGCCGACCGCCCACATCACTACAAGTTGTCCAATTAAATTCTCCGCTTTAAAAGCAAACTGGGTTTAGTGCGCGCAAAAATTTCAGACCGTAAAACCCCTTCCATTCTTTGAATTATACGTTGACTGACGGTTGGAATATTATCTCACCTTGAAGATCAAAAACTTTATTCACTAAAAATTTTGATGGCGGACAATTCTGCCTCAGTCAGGCCATAGTCTTCAATAGCGCTGCTCCGCGAAATCATTCCCTGCTCAAGATCAAGAACAATCAGTTCCCGGCTCCGCTCCCTGGCGTCTCCGTATCCGCCGGAGCCGGGAGTCTGGCAACTCAGAATAGTACCCGGAGCAAGCAACGTATTCGATTTTTTTGAGTCTAGAATTATGGGATCCGCTGAATCCGGATTGATAACGATTTTCCCCGCTGCCCCGGTTTTGCCGCCCTCAAGTCCCCACGGGGGGAGTTTTTGGCGGTCGGCTTTCACCGAGAATATGCACTGATGATCCAAGATCCTGATGTCTTTACGAATCCCGAGGCCTCCGCGGTATTTCCCGGCCCCGCCGGAATCGGTGATCATCTTGTACTGCTCGACCATGAGCGGATACTCGCTCTCCAGACTTTCAATGGGTAGATTCGAAGTATTGGTCATATGCACCTGGACGGCGTCTAGACCGTCTTTATTGAACCGGGCCCCGGACCCGCCGGCCACGGTTTCGAGGTAAATATAGAATTTGTTGGTCTTGGGATTCTCGCCTCCAAAAACAATGGAGGTAATGGCGCTGTTGCAGCCTGCCACTACACGCTTTGGAACTACTTGGGCCATCGCGCCGAAAATGACGTCCACAACCCGCTGCGCCGTGTCGGTCCTTCCCGCCACGGCGGCAGGATCCTTGCAAGCGACGAGCGTCCCCGGCTCGACCTTGTACTTGATGGCCCGATAGTATCCCCCATTGGAAGGTAAAGAAGGCTCGACAATACATTTCAGACTATAATAAATACAGGCAAGCAGGGCGGTCTCGGTCAGATTCAATGCCCCTTTGACCTGCGGGCAGTTCTTGGTGAAATCGAGGAATATCTCGGTATCCCGGATTTCAAGCTTGACGTGGATCGGCACCGGCGCGCTGCCCCTACCGTCGGAGTCAAGGTAGTCGGTAAATTCAAACGTCCCATTCGGTATCTGGGATATAGCTTGGCGGATTTTGCGCTCCGAATAGTTCAGCAATTCTTTCATGTAAGCGGTCAGCGTCGTCTTGCCGAACTTTTTACAGGCTTCCTGCACGCGCTGGATTCCTTTACGGTTGCAGGCGAACTGGGCATGAAGGTCGCCGCGGCGAATCTCGTTGATCCGGCAGTTGAGCAGGATCAGCCGCAGAATATCGTCGTCAAGCTGGCCTTTTCTGAAGATTTTTACCGGTGGAATCCTTATGCCTTCCTCATAGATTGTCTCCGAATCGGCGGCATTGCTTCCGGGAACCCGGCCGCCCACATCATTGTGATGGGCAATATTGATAACATAGGCTACCACCTCATTTTCCCAGAAGACCGGCGAGGCAATCGCGATGTCGGGCAGATGAGTTCCCCCGCCGTTATAGGGATCGTTAGCGATGAACATATCTCCCTCATGAATGTCCTCTGGGGCGTAATTTTTGCGGATATCCCGGACCATGCCGAGCAGCGAACCCAGATGCATAGGGATATGTTCAGCCTGAGCGATGGTATTACCTTCGGCGTCAAAAATGGCGCACGAGCAATCTTTACGCTCTTTGATGTTGGTCGAGTAAGCCGATTTTACCAGGACTGCCCCCATTTCCTCGGCAATCGACATGAAAGTATTTTCGATAATCTCGAGTAACACGCCATCAAATTTTATACTCACGGTGTTCACTCCTTAACGATACTTATCAAACCGTAACGATGATGTTGCCGTAACAATCGACTTTAAAATGGGTATTGGGGGGAATGACCGTGGTGGAATCCATCTGCTCAATAATGCAGGGCCCTTGCACGCGATCGATCTGGCCGATTTTATAGCGGTCATATACCGGACAGTCAATAGTCCCCGTCTCGGCAAAATAAACCTCCCTGGTTTCGATCAGGGCCTTTTTAATGTTATCCGTCATCTTTTCGATTGTAGCAAGGTTCGGCTTGGCGACAATGCCGATCGCCTCGGTCCGGAAATTGACAAATTGCACCGGAGCGGTAGGATTGAAATATCCGTAGTTCTTCTCATGCTCTTTAAAGAATTTGGTTTTAAGCTCCTCGAAATCACTCTGGCTGATTGCGCCGGACCGAACACTGACTTGAAGTTCGTAATTCTGACCGATGTAGCGCATTTCAACGATATTATTAAACTTGCGGTTGGCTTCCGGCACGTTCTCGGACGCAAGCCAAGCATTACCCTGTTTGATAAGCGGTTTGAAAATGCTGTTGAGAAGTTCCGGACCAGCTTCATCGTATTTTGAAAGCCAAGTCTTGACATAGCTCTTTTTGATATCGGCCGTTAACAGGCCGAATGCGCAAAGAACTCCCGGGGCCGACGGAATGAG
This sequence comes from Acididesulfobacillus acetoxydans, assembly GCF_902729405.1. Lineage (GTDB taxonomy): Bacteria > Bacillota > Desulfitobacteriia > Desulfitobacteriales > Desulfitobacteriaceae > Acididesulfobacillus > Acididesulfobacillus acetoxydans. The sequence goes on along the minus strand of NZ_LR746496.1, from coordinate 1,674,990 downwards.
CACTGTTTTGATGCCCATATCCTGGGCCAGGTGAACCGCATGCAAAGGACCGGCGCCGCCATAGGCTACCAACGTAAAATCAGACGGATTGTAGCCGCGTTCGACGGTGATGACGCGGATTGCCCGGGACATATTCGAGTTGACGACGCGGATAATGCCCTGAGCCGCTTCCTCTACCGACATCCCAAGCTTTCCGGCGACTTTTTCCCGGATTGCTTTTTCGGCGTATTTCGCCTTGATTTGCATCCGCCCACCCAGAAAATGCTTGGGGTTTATGCGCCCGAGCACCAGATTGGCGTCGGTAACTACGGGATTATCCCCGCCCAAGCCGTAGCAAGCCGGGCCAGGTACCGACCCGGCGCTTTCCGGACCAACCTTGAGGGCTCCCGCGCTGTCAACCCGGGCAATGCTTCCCCCGCCAGCCCCGACGGCATGAACATCGATCATCGGCACACCCGACGGCAAACCGCAAACCTTGCGTTTGGTCGTATATTCGGCCGTCCCGTTGTTCACCAGCGAAACGTCCGTGCTGGTGCCGCCCATGTCATAAGTGATAATGTTTTTAAATCCCGCGGACTCGGCCACATAAATCGCTCCGACAACACCTGCGCTCGGACCGGACAACGCGGTCTGGACCGGCGTCTCCACCGTGGAGCTGATCGACATTACCCCGCCGTTGGACTGGGTGATATACGGTTCAACCGTGACACCCACTTCTTTAACCCGTTCTTGCATGTTGTCGATATATATTTTCATCTTCGGACCAAGATAGGAGTTTATTACCGTCGTGCTCAGCCGCTCAAACTCCCTAAACTCGGGAAGAATAGCTGACGATAGTGAATAGTAAACTTCCGGCCAGACTTGTTTGATGCAGTCTTCAACTGCTTTTTCATTTTCACTGTTGAGAAATGAAAACAAAAAACAAACTGCCAGCGATTCGACACCTTCCTGCTTTATTTTCTCTAAAGCCGCAATAATTTCTTTCGGTTCAATGGCTTTTGCGACACTGCCGTCGGATCTGACGCGCTCGTTTAACTCGCGCCTGAGCGACCGCTTCACCAAGGTTTCTGGTTTCTCCTCAAATAAATTATAAAGACTGGGCCGTGTCTGACGCCCGATCTCCAGGATATCCCTAAAGCCACGCGTAGTAAGTAGCGCCGTTTTGGCCCCTTTTCGCTCGATAATTATATTAGTGGCCACCGTCGTGCCATGGCCAAAATAGTTAACATCTCTCGCCGAAATATTATAAAGCTCCAGAATCTCCTTCGTCCCGTTCATAATCGCCACTGACTGGTCGTGCGGCGTCGATGACAGTTTGTAGGTATAATACTTTCCGGTATCAGCATTCAAAAGTGTTACATCGGTAAAGGTACCGCCCACGTCTATTCCAATCCTATACATTACATATACCCCCCTTAGTCAAGCCGAAATTCCGCAATAATAGCCCCGATATCGGCCAACGTCCTGGGGCCGGTCAGTGTTTCCTCAATCCGCAGCAGCTGGTTCATTGAGTTAATCCTTTCACCGCTCCGCGGCGCACCTACTTTTACCAATGGCGCTTTTATGCCGACAGCTATTTCCCGGATCGGATCATCGACTGCACCGCCGGCCCGGCCGGAAGGAATAACGGTAAAACCTCGTTCGCTGGCATAGACTTTAGTTACCAGTGCTTCCGTCAACGAGCCGACCTGATTAGGTTTTAAAATAATGCCGTTACCCGCATGCATTTTTATTCCGGTCTTTACTCTTTCGATGTTGGTAGTAAACAGGTCGTCCCCCACGACCAATGTCGGATATAACTGTTCTGTGGCAAGTGCAAAACCGGCAAAATCATCTTCTTGAAGAATATCTTCCACAAATAACAGAGGGTATTTTTTTGATAACTCTTTTATAACATTTATGATGTCTTCCCGAGTTACAAACTGCTCCATAAATCTGTATTTATTTCTAGTTTCGTCGTATATTTCACTGGCCGCGCAATCAAGCGCAAAAACTATCTTGTCAAGATACCCTGCTGCTTCCGCCGCTGTGCTCAAAATATCTAGCACGGCTGCAGGATCTTGTACGGGAGCGCCATAACCGGAATAATTGCCAGTATTAACAAGGCCCCCTTTTTTCCGAATAATATCAGGCAGTATATAAAACACTTCCACGGCTATCTGCATCGCCTCCCGGAAGGTTTGTGCTTTCCAAGGAACAATCATAAATTCCTGAAAATCCAGTCTGCTTGCTCCGTAAGACCCTCCGTTGATCATATTAAACGTAGGAACAGGAATAGTTACTTCCTTACCCTTCGCCAGGTATCGATAAAGCGGGAGGTTATTACTACAAGCGGCTGCCCTGGCTACAGCTATCGACGTACTATAAATCGTATTGCCGCCTAGTCTCGCTTTGTTTTTTGTCCCGTCAAGGGCGATTATCGTATTATCGATAAGTTCTTGTTCGTTTACGTCCATACCGATGATTGCCGGCGCTACGATTTCCTGGATGTTTTTGATAGCGCGGGAAACACCAAGCCCGCCGAAGGAAGAGATATCCATATCACGAAGTACAACGGCCTCATGTTTCCCCACCGATGTGCCGGTAGGGGACGAACCCCGTCCCATGGCCCCGTTATCGGTAACGATATCAACCTCCAGCATCGGCCGCCCTTTGGTGTCAAATATCTGCCGAGGTACAACATTTTTGATACGACTCATCGTGAATCCAACTCCCTTATGCCTCTCTCTTATTGGGGATATACAAAACATTCAAATCACAGACATTTGTCCCAGTTGTTCCTGTGTATAAGCAGTCTCCAAGCCCATCAAAGAACGAATGAGACGAATGCTCTAGCGTCGCTTTGTACATATCCAAGCCTATCGACCTAGCCCGCGCGGCCGTTTTAGCATCGGCAATCGCACCAGCCGCATCCGTCGGTCCGTCGGTGCCATCAGTATCCAGCGCTCCAAGACATACTCCCTCAACCAGCTCCGCCTTGAGTGCAAACCCCAGCGCCAATTCCTGCGAGGGACCACCCTTGCCACACTTTTCATTTTTTTCTATTTTGGTCGTAGTCTCTCCCGCCAGCAATAACACGCACGGAGTTGCCAGCGGACGATGGTTGGTCTGTATTTCTCGGGCAACGCTCGCTAAAAATATTCCGGCTTCCCTACTCTCTCCTTCAAGATAAGTTGTCAGCGTCATTGACGGAATTCCCATTTCCCGCGCGACCGCAGCTGCAACTTCACAGGAATCAGGGACTTTATCAAGGACGAAATGCGAAACCCTCCCCTCTAATTCTTTAGGTGTCTCATGCGACTCATCTTCTGCCTCAAGATAGTCCATGATTGCCTTTGGTACTTCGGCCGCGAGCCTGTACTTCTTGATTGTATTTAAAGCATCTTTGATTGTTGTCTGGTCACGCGCTACAGGAGTGCCCTGAAAAAAACAGGGACGGCTCCGATCGGCGGTCGGCTTTGCCCCTACGCTATCACTGATGATAAAGTTGATCAGCTCAGCCCGCTTGGCGAGAATTTTTTCTGCCAGCCGCCCCCCGTTGACCTGGGAAATATGCCGCCGCACCGCATTAATTTCATTAATATTTGCCCCGCATTTCAACAACAGATCGGTTACTTTCAGCTCTTCTTCAAGACTGATGCTTTGTACGGGGCAACTCATCAACGCCGAACTCCCGCCACTGATGACGCTGATAAACAGATCATTGGCGTCAGCTTGTTCAACCAGCTCCAAAATAGCTTCGGCCGCTTTGAGGCCCTCCTCGTTCGGTAGCGGATGTCCGCCGCAGACCACCTCGCAATATTTAAACTTTTCTGTTGGCTCCAGAACTTTTACAATAATAATTCCTTTGGTAATTCTATCGCCCAAAATGTCTTCAACCGCCCGGGCCATCGAGTTGCATGCTTTGCCCGCGCCGAGAAGAAATATTCTTTTCTTCTCCTGCAAATTGATCTTTTTTGTTCCGATCTGCAGGACGTCCCCGTCTAGCTTTGCGATATCTTTAATCCGATTGTAGGAATCCATTCTCTGTAGCACTTGTTCCAAAATAGATAAAACCATCCGCCTCGATTCGACGTCACCACGAGCGAGTAATTCCTTAGCGTTTCTTATTTTCTTCAAGACGAGATGCCCCTTTTCTTAATTACATAGAAGGTGAATCCAAAAGCACAGGATTATTGTCGACTTCAATTATTTAAAATATAGCCGAACGGAAATCAATTAACAACAGCCATTAGCAAGACATATCAGACCATCCAATTGGATGGTCTGATATGCATCAGCCAACAATAGATACCTTAGCCAGGCTTGCAAAAGCTCTTTCTGTGCCATTACCCCCCTGGTTAGGCGGATTTGACAGTTTGCCGGAAAGAACCTTTGCGGAGAAGGTACATAAAATACGCTTATGTATGGGGATGACCAAACGAAGCTTCGCAAAGCATCTGGGCGTAGACGAACAAACTGTCCGGCACTGGGAGTTGAATGACCAAAATCCATCACGCAGATCTATCGCTCTCATTGAGAATAAGTCAATCTGGGAGCATAGAGACACCCAGCCGGAGTGACAGAATCGTAACCCGCCGCAAGCCCAGAAGTTGTTCACCCAAATGCCGATCTTGGCTTCCCGTTGTGCTTTCGGGGTCTCCTCTTTTTGGGGAGAACAGGTTATACGGTTACTCATCCTCTTCGTATGTTACCTCTTCGCTCGTAACGTCCTTCGTGCCACCACCAAAATATTCGCCACGTGACTCCAGCCAGTCGATGAAGTCGTCGAGCCACTGATCATGGCTCAGGTCGGTTTCCACGCAGCCACACTTCTTCCAGAGGCACGTCGAGCACCACTGCCAGCTTCGCGAGAAGTGCAATACTGCCCGGCTTCCCGCACTCCAGATCGCAGATGTGATTCGCGGTTGTCCCGACCAGTTTAGCCAGTTCTGCCTGGGAGAGGCCCTTGTCCCCACGTAGTCGTGCCAATAATTGACCGACGCTGTCCATAAGTTTCCTAGATTCCTTCCCCGGTGTTCCATTATCCCCCGCGCAGAATCCACTGGGCATGAGTCACGAGGACCACGCCATATGCCAACACCCCTATAACCACCAGCCGAGAAACCAATGCGTGCGGCCTGTTTCCTATCCGCCACAGCAGGACCCCCAGGAGGACCGGCAGTGCCAGCTTGACCGCCATGAACGCCACGACGTTTTGGTCGATCAACCATCGCATCAAGGGGTTGGCTTCCTCGATTGCGCCAAGACGAAGCCCCCAGAGCGTTAGCGCGCCGTCAAGAAGGGTGAGAACGGCCAGGGTTGCTGGGAGTAGCAGGGATGTTCTGTTGTGGGGTGGAGAAAAGCCCATATTACTACTATCCCCTCCATAGGAACTTTCGTCACATTCTCGCCGGGTCGGATTAAGTCCGGCCCGTTTTTGTTAACTTTTAAATGTTTATTGAATAGTTCATTGAACATTTACGTCGAAGCCGAGATTCATTCTCATTACTTAACCCACAACACAGCCTTATTCCACACTGTGCTTGGTTGCATATTTATCCCCGACTTCGGCCATCCCCCCCCAAACAAGCCCAAGCCATGTAGGCAACATTTAGCGTTTAGATAAGTACCTAAAATCCCGTCGATAATTATACCTACACGGGTTCTTTAACATTAAACGCTTTGTAGATAGTGCTTTGATTTTTAGTAAGCGGGAACAGGATTCGTGTTCCATTTACTACTTGGATGCGTAATTTAGATAAGGTGATGAGCAATTTCTTCATGGTCATCTTTTTGTAAAGATCCTTTTCCAGCATGACCTTGTGGATATGTGCGGCAAGTATGAGTGCGATAAAACCAATGAAGATCTTGTTCTGCATAATACCGTCCTTATGTACCCTTAATCTTCCAAGGTCTAGACTATTTTTTAAGCGAAGGAAGCCCTTTTCCACAACATCTTTTTCCCGGTATATTCGGAGAGCTGCTTTAGCGTTGGCCACATCATTCGTTATGAGGATCATCCAACCGGCTGTCTCCAGCTCCTGTCTGATGGCCTCCTCTTTAATGCTGACGGTATAGCCTGAGGGAGATTTCTCCGAGTTGCGGATGAGAAGGTATTTGCTATATTCTTCTTCCTGCAGGTGAGCTGCAGGATGGGCCTCTGCCCGTTCTTTCAGAAGTGCGACATGCGCATAAAGGTTCTCGCGAAGCTTCATCGCCTTCATGGCGTTATAGTAAACATGCGTATAAATCTTATGGTCTTTGTTCCACGCTCTAAGTTTGGTGACCCCGCGAACAGAATCTTCCCCTAAAACCATTGTGTTCTGAAGGCTGTCAATATCTTTGCGTTCGCTTTCCACCTGCTTTTTCGCAAAGCCGGAGGTGAAGGGAACCGAGATGACGAAGCGTAGTTTGGCCGCATCATTCAACATGGCGTTTACATTTTTGGTACTGAAGAAACCCTTGTCCATCACAATCAGGGTGGGTTTACCTTTCGATAAGGCATTCATTTTGGACAAGGTAGTTTTCAACGTTGAGACATCCTTGAGGCTGCCGCTGTACGCGGTCTGATAGATAGGAAGCCCTGATTTTTCCCCCATCAGCATGCAAAGGTTGATTTGGGGAAGCGCTTCCTTGTCCCGGTTGTATCCCCATTCAACGTCTTCAATCAAGTTAGAATAGGAGGAGACAGAGGTGATGTCGAGGGCAAGGTATTCCTGTTCACTCCGGCACTGGCACCATTCCTGATAAAAAGCCTCTCTTGAGTCTGGGCTTATGGCCGCCAACAATTCACTGATGCGTTGCGACGACATGCTGCCGACCGGAAGGCATTCGGTACTGTTAATCCAATCCTCACAATAAAGAAACGGATCTCCGGAGGAAATAAGGTAACAGGCCAGATTGAATACCTCTTGCCAGTAATTCGGTAAGGCTCTCTCCAGAGCCCTGAGCAATCCAATGCTTTGCGCAATGCTCTGAAAGAGATAAAAGGCTCCATAATCCTTGATGGATGAACGCTGGATCTCCTCAATAGAAAAGGTCATGTTGGTTGCTGGTATTTCAATGGGAGTTCCTTGTTCAGCCATACGGGCCAGGTATTCAGGCTTATACACCGGATTTCCGGTTATGGGATTAATTTTGCCGATAGGGACACGTTTGTTTCTCGGCTTGCCGTCGGCATTGCGAAAAGAAACTGACTCGTAAAGATAAATCTTATCCCCAACCTTTTGCCTAATGATGGAAGTCACGGTAACCCCTCCCCTCGCTTGTAGGTATAAATTATTATACCTACAAGCGAGGGGGAATACAAGGGAAAAACAATAAACTTCAAGAGATTCTGCAACAAACAAGCTTGAAAGCAGGCTATTTTCCAACTAAATTGGCTAAATGAAATCAAAAGTCCTGTAGGTATAATTTTTGCCGGGAATCAAGGATAAGTATTTTAAATAATCTTCCACTTCACTGTTATTTGGTAACTTAGCTGTAAAATCATAATTATAATTGTTGCTGTAGTAAACCCGATAACTATCTTTCCTTTTAACATATGACCAAACCCCAGGACGCCAAATTGATTGGATTTTTGTTTCTTCTTCCAACTGTTTAATTAAACCTTTTAGTCCGCTAAGGTCTATAGAACCTTTTTTCATATGCGCAATATGATTTTTTGATCTTCAATATGACGTTAAATCATTTTAATAAATTCCTTTATAAACATTTCAACTAAAGTCTGGGCAGTAAATATCCCTTTCACCTCTTTACGCTTAACCCCATCACTCCCAAACAACTTAAATCCAAATCCGTCCAGCCTAACTTGTTTCCGCACGCGAACTCCCCTCTCTCATTCGTTGATACCTTCAATCACCTCACAGGTTTACATCAGCATTCTCACGCAACAGATACGCAAACGTGGACCATCAAACTCACAAAAGTAAATCCCCTGCCACTGGTCCAGGAGCAATTTTCCGCAACTCCTCTCAGTTCCCCTTTGCTAAGTCAAGGTACACCCTTTCCCAATCTGGGGACGGGCAGGCGATTAGTCACCCATGTCATACTTTGGGACCGTTCCAACTTATCTGAGAAGTGCAGCTCTAAATTGTTCATAATATTCCCGATGGAAATACCAGACATTAGGAGGATAAAGATAATCAAGCAATTTCTCTAACTCCCGGCGACTTTGATAGTACAGAATTCCGCTGAACTGCGAATACTTGGTCGCCCTTTGGACACGCTTAGGAGATATCTCAGCCTGTGAATTCAACACCTCTGTTAGCTGGTCAAGAAAATATCGGTTGCCGTAGATTCTCAAACGGGGGGACCTTCGTTCTTTACCACGTTTTCGGACAGTAAGAGTATCAATGGTGCTATGCAACTCAAAATAGGCGCGGATAAAATCGGCATGTTCCGAAATATCGGGGTACTTTCGCTGATCGCTGATGCGAGACTGCCAACCGTATTGAATCAATTGCCTTAGATCAAATTTAAATATCTTGAGTTTATATTGTGAGCCGGTTCTGGCTTCTCCCGCAAAAACGCTGGTTGAAACATTAAGGGCTTCATGAACCACGTCGAGGAAATACCGGTCATGGTGGCGGATCATGAAATAAGGATATCTGTCCTCGATTGGGCTCCCAATGGACCATAGGATGCGAAGAGCGTATAAGTCCATTTAAGGCTTCCTGTAGACGTTCAGACCGATCTTTATCTCCTCCTTCTCGGGTATTGACACATTGCCTTCGGTCGAGGCAATAATGATGCTCTTCCCTGAAGACGAAGGGCCAAATTCCTTCGAAACATCAACCGTTATGGTCAAAATCTTTCCGTTCAACTTCATTTCACAATTCTTCATTGGGGTGTACCTCCTTGAGTATCCCTGAGTTCATCCAGCGATAGTGGTGGATTCCGACGGTGAATTATCGCATGGCAATTTGGGCAGACTGGCCTCAAATCCTTTATTGGGTCAACCACATACTTCTCGCCAATACTGGCCAGTGGAACAAGATGATGGAAAACTGCTAACCAGATCGTTATCTTTCAAAGCGGAGCAAAACCCTCCGCACTACGTTAACTCAACTTTTCGACATTCCCCCCCATATTCCTGCCAATAACCCAGGAACATTTGGGACCTTCGCACCATTCCGCCCGCAAGCGGCGGGTTCTCTGCATGAAACCTATGCCGGGGCCAACCTGGTTCAATGCTCCCCAACGATCCTTTGGCACCCTCTCCGGGTGGCAAGGCTACCCCCGGTGACCCCACCCCCACGACGTGCGAATTTCCCCGCACCGGGCTCTTCCGGAGGTAGACGGCTGGCAAGGGGTTTGCCGGATTCGCTCCAATGGGGTACCAAAATGGTACCCATTGCTCACTCCAATTGCCCTCGGTCGCGACCGAAACCTCAGAAGACTGTTCACACCCTAATGTAACTTGGCGGACTTAGCTCCTAAACAGGGCGTGTTTTCTATCCCCGAAAACTGAGGGTACTTCTCAATAGTTGTTTATTTCATACTTCATGTTGTAATAAACTTAGCCATCTTTCCTCACCCCCCTGTGCTCGGGCATAGACTTGCCCCGCGCTTCCACTGTTTGGAGTTGGAGGTAAAACATGTATTTCCATGGCAAAACACCGCTACCATCCCCCTTGTCGGGGATAGTTTGGGATGTCCCTACCGTGCTGGCCTTTAAATGAGCAGCAGAATTAGCTTCAATATGAAGGTCTTCAACTTTCCCCATTAGCGATGACTTTAATTTACAATACATACGGAAATGGTGATCTTTTATTCCTCTTAAGTACCGATAGGGTTTAGAGTTTTCACGATTTTATCGTACATTTCTACTATTTTAGGACCATCGTTTCCATCCGGTAGGAGCCCGTACAAGGGATATGGTCTTGCGTCTGAACCCGATCCGTCTAAAATATTGATTCCAATTGAACCGTTGTTCTTTACATTACTGGCAAGTCTGAATGGCAGATTACTTCCAATCTGTAGCTGAAAATCAGGATTCCCGTGCCATGGGAAATCGATCTTTTGCAATATTAGGTCCTCATTGTTCGTAAATGCCGCACCTGGAATTTTAGTCCCCAAGATTAGTTTTAGAAACTTTATTCGATGGAAATTTAAATAGCGTCCATTGTGGTGACGCACTGTATTTGGCGGTTAGCGAACAACTGCCAAAGTCGGCGATTTCAGTTGGATGAAGTTGCCACTTCCTGTATCTGAAGGTTACGCCATAAGATGCCGAGAACTGACGGAGAAGATGATCAGAATGTCAGTCAGTCTGTCGTCGCGTCCCTATAGTGCACGAAGCGGCTTAAGAATGAGAAATTAATGTGTTTAAGTCAGCCTAAAGGCTCTTCCCTAAGGCTGTCCACCGTTCTAACGCATTGGACTCCCTGCAAAAATTTGCTAAGCCGTATAAAAAGCAGGAATATTTTCGCAATAAAAGTAGAAAGCCATCCCTTGTAAGCTTGAACAAGGAGATGGCTTCTTCATCGCTGGCAGCATAGGGAGTCTGGTGTAGTCGCCCCTCTCCCTATGCTTGAAAAATGGTGATGTAGAGTTCCACCATTAAGATGAGAATAACAATTCCTTGCCCTGATGTCCAGAGCTATGAAGAAAATCCCAAAAGTTTTTTACCGCCAAAGGCTACCTGCGTGAATGATCCTTCTCACCGGACCCAGTGGCACGCTTCTTGGAGTCGTGGACTATGTTGGGATCATGTTCACGTAAGAACCCTTTTTATCTTTAATGCCTATTGTGTGGATTGCCGTGAGACCATAAGTTATTGGCCCGAGTTTGTGCTGCCCTACCCGCGGGAGCCGCTGGAAACCTATGAAGAAGTTCTGGTTGAGCACCTGAACGGCGCGAGTTTAAGAGAAAGCAGCGCCAAGATCGCTTACGATCCACGGACCGTGTCCCGTTGGATTCACCTCGCTTTGTCCCAAGCGCTCGTACTCGTTGGGAGGGTCATACCCTGTATTCTCCGCTTGCTGAGTGAAACCATACTACCCCTAAGCGCTTCATCGGACTGGGAAGCGGCCCAACTCCTGATGGCTTGGCTGCGAGCCCTGGCTCAGGGGACCGACTTTCCGCGTTTTGACCGGCTCATGGGTTTATGTAATCTGCACAGTGAGGGAGCATGGGATTTGTGGGGGGGCCCTTTAGGGAACGCAAAATCCAGGGTGAAAGAGACAAGCCCACCCGGCTAGACCGGCTTTTTGGGGGAAATCCCCACAAACCTTGGTTATCGCCAAACGGCCTGACTTGTACCATGATGGTCTCTAGAGGGTAGAACCCTCAGAAATGAACAAGTCAGGAGGAAGAAAAGCATGAATCGAATGTCCGATGACGAGCGCGAGCGGGTGGCCCTTCAACGTTATGAGGTGATTGCTCCCCTGCTAAGCCCCTCTCTGCCCCGGGGTGCCCAAAAGATCCTTCTTGAAGAACTTGTCGGCAAAATGCATCTTGACGCTCGCAACAATCTCATCCGTTTGGGCAAACGGACCCTTGAACGCTACCTCAGCAACTACCGTAAATTCGGAAAAGAGGGCCTCAAACCCCAGGTCCGCCCGGAACAGGGAACACTCAAAGTCTTTCCGCCGGAGGCTTTGGAACAAGCCGTGCAACTTCGGCTGCACCGCCCGGAGCTGTCTGCGGACAGCATCATTGAGCTTCTGCGCTCTGATCATGTGACTGGCTCAGAGCGCATGTGTGTCAGCACCTTAAATCGTCACTTTCGTCGTTTAGGCAAAGATCGTCCCGGTCTAAAACGAGTCGTCCGCAAGCGCTACCGACTGCTCAGCGTAGAAGGCGCCCATGTCCTCTGGATTTGCGATGTCTGGGACGGATCCTACCTCTTCGATGAACGAACGGGGAGGAACCGGCGTCTACGCCTGGTGGCCATCCTTGACTCCTATACTCGTTATATTGTGCATGCCGAGTTCTACTTTAACGAGAATCGCCCTTGTCTGGAGGATGCACTCCTGAAAGCGGTTATCAAGTTTCAGATTCCCCAGATCTTTTATGTCGATAATGCCAAGATTTTCCGTTCCCAACACTTGAAGCGCATCGCGGCGGAACTGGGTTTTTGCGTAAAACACACCCGGGTTAGGCAGCCGCAAGGACGCGGGCGCATTGAACGCTGGTTTAGGACCGTTGCTGAAAAATTCGAGCCCCTCCTTAAAGAACAAATTGAATCCGGCAAAGTAACGACCCTAGCCGAGGTGAACACTTTCCTCACCGCTTGGATAGAGAGACGCTACCACGACCGTCGGCATTCTACGTTGAAGATGAGCCCCCGAGAGGCTTTAGTTGCGGCAAAGGCCAAGTACCTGGATAGGTCCCGGCCCGTGGATCCGGCCACACTGCAGGAAGCTTTTTTATGGCGGGAAAAGCGTAAAGTCAATTCTCTGGGGGCCGTACAGATTTACAATAACCTGTATGAAGTGGATGAAGCCCTGCTCGGCAAGACCGTCGAGCTTCGTTTCAACCCCTACGACTTAAGGCGTATTCTCGTCTACCACGAAGGAATCTTCTGGGGTGAAGCCCACCCCTACCGGATGCAGAATTTTACGGAAAAGCGGGTCACGGAGCGCCAGACCGAGAGGCAAGTGGCCCTCGCCAACGCGATGCAGGCCATTGTACAGGAACACAAAGAGGAACTGAAAGCGCGTTGTGGCCTTTCTTTTGCCAAAGCTCTGGGGGTAAAAGAAGATGAATAACGCCTACTTCTCTTTTACGCGAGAGCCCTTCTCACGAGAGTTAGCTCCCAGCGAAGTCTTTATCTCCAAGGGACACCGTGAACTTCTGGCTAGACTGAGACACGCCATTGAGACGGGTTCCCTGGCTGTGATCACCGGGCACGTGGGCTCCGGGAAATCCACGACCATCCGCTCCGTCATGCACTCCCTGGAGGCTTCGCGTTATCGCTATCTCTACCTGGCCAGTTCAGGGCTGACGCCCGCAGAATTCTATAAAGGCTTGCTCTATCAGGTGGATGTCCAACCCGGCCGCGCCTTCTCTCATAACAAGCGCTTGGTTGCACACGCCATGATGGACCTCTACCAGAAAGGCATTAAACCCATCGTGGTCGTCGACGAGGCTCAGGAACTGACGGTCCCTATGCTGAGTGAACTGCGCTTTGTGCTGAATTATCGAACGGATTCCTTTTCGCCCCTCATGATTATCCTCGCGGGTCAACCGCAACTGGCCGAAACCCTGCGCCTCCAGGTGCTGGAATGCATTCGTCAGAGGATTAGCGTACGCTACCGCCTACCCTGTCTCGAAGAGGAGGAAATCCCTGCTTACATCCTGCATCATCTGAAAATCGCCGGAGTGGATAAGCAGATCTTTGCTGACGAAGCCATTGCGCTCATCTACCAGTTTTCTAAAGGGATTCCGCGTCGTATCAACAACCTCTGCCGCTATGCCCTTTTGGCAGCCGTGGCAGCCGATAACTCAATCGTTGATGCAACCGCGGTCAAAAAAGGTCTTGAAGAGGAAGACCTGATTTAGAGGGGATGTCCTGGATCCCTATCCGGAGAACGGCATCTGAATTAAAACTTGAGGAGGTAAAGGTTATGCCTGAGCCATCTATACCTGAAGAGTCGTCCGAGAAGCGGCTCTTAGAGAAGTTTTTTGTGAGCACGGGCTTTTATGATTTGCTCCCATTGGCTTTGGAGGTAGCCCGGCGTCTTGGCTATGATCCCAGCGAAATGATCGAAGCCGTCTGCAAAGTCAACGACAAGTTCTCCCAGTATCCCCCCGTTCAAAACAGAACGGCCTGGTTCCAGAAGGTTTTTGAGGAAAAGCTCCGGGAAGCCAGAGGAGACATCTTGACCTTTAAGGCCCAGCAACGCTTTTCTGCAAGCCGAAAAACTCCAAAAAACCTGACAGACTGACAGACTGACAGACTGACAGGCTGATGGACAGAGACCCTTGCCCATTTCGAGCTTCAAGCGCCATCGCCAGTGGCGGTGCTTCCAAACAAAGCGTGGACTCATCGCCATTGGCGACAATTTTAAACCTGGCAAACTACCGCCAGTGGCGGTGACACAAACCCCATAGCTCTGTGCCAGTGGCGGTGATTGGTCTGCCGCCAAGGAGCGTACACCGCTACATCCATTGAAAGCTACTGGTTTCTCACCTTCAATATCATAAATCTGTTGGATGTTACTACAGATTAGTAGCGATAGTTCGTCTGGAAAGGACTCTTTACCAACCACCCGAATCTCTTCAGGAGCATACCAAGTATAAACAATGCGGGAACGATATACACGATCATATACATCCTCATAAAAAACGGATAGAGAACTGAGCCAGCTTTTAATATCACTTGAACTTACCGGGGGACTAGATTGCAATTGAAAGGAATACTCTTCTTTGGAACCGACAACGAAATCGCGTATCCTCGTTTTCCCTTTCTTATTCTTAACTGGTGGAGCTTCATGAGACCAGTAATCTGTTGGATCCCAGACGGAGTCAAATGAAATATCATTTCGCACAGTTACTAACCGTATTTTCCCTAGGCCTGGTCCAACATTTCGAATAGTTAGAATAAGGCCATGATCCCACGTAAGGCTCAAATCAAAATAAGGAATTAAAGCGTCCTTCATCCGTTCAACAGAGACTTTAGTAGCCTCTGCCGATTCTTGACTTGCCTTAGCAGACTTCTCCGCAGCCTTAATTGATTTTCGAGTATCCCACGTAGTTTTCACCCCAGTTACGGCCAAGGCTATTGTTCCGATTGCAACAATGAAGTTAGAATCACCCATAATGTCCTCCTTGTGTTTATCTACGGCGGTTACAACCCCGACAGTTCGTACTTTGCTAAGCCGGTACGACCTTCCCAATCTCTGGGATGTGGAGTTGTCAAATTCGGTTGAGTCATTAAACTCGTAATTCTAGCAAAGATCTCCGTGGGTTTGAGTATAACGCACCCCGTTGTCAAGACACGAACCGCAAAAATCTTAGTTATAGTCCCCCATTTCTTCGAATTGTCGTTTGGTTACCTTCGGGTACGCTTGACATGGGACCCTACGACGGATGCTTCAGTGTGGCAACGGGATGCGGCTCGTAGGATGTATTTCTTTTGGGTGAGCCCCATCTCGCTACATTAGGGTTATAATGCTACATAGAAACAAGACAGAAAAAGAGGAGTAAGTTAGTTGTATGACGACCATCAGAAGAAAGTTTACGCCGGAAGAAAAGACACGAATTGTGCTGGAAATTTTGAAGGAAGAAAAGTCGGTCTCGCAGCTCGCATCTGAGCATGGCGTTCACACGAATGTCCTTAATAGGTGGAAATCGGAAGCTGTTCAGAATCTCCCGCAATTGTTCGTCGATGATCGGAAAGGCATCACGAAAATGAAGAATGATTACGAAAAAACGATTCACGAACTCTACGCCGAAATTGGACAGCTCACCAGTCAATTGTCGTGGCTCAAAAAAAAATCTGGCCTCTAACCTGTCACGCGATGAACGTATCGACCTGCTGGAATGGGATTGCCCCGAACACGCGCTCAGCGTTCAAGCCGAGCTGCTTAGCCTGAATCGCTCCAGCCTGTACTACAAGCCGGTCCCTCCCTCTCCGGAGGAGATTCGCCGTAAGCACCGGATTGATGAACTCTATACGCAGCATACGTTCCTGGGCTACCGGAGAATCGCTGCCATCATGAATCGGGAAGGAGATGGAATCCACGAGAATACCGTACGTCGCTACATGCGTGAAATGGCTATCATGGCTGTCTTTCCCGGGCCGAACCTGAGCAAACGGGATCTCCAACATCGGATCTATCCTTACCTGCTCCGGAAGCTGCAAATCACAAAGCCCGATCAAGTGTGGTCTGTGGATATCACCTACATCCGCATGACACATGGCTGGATGTATCTGTACGCTATCATGGATTGGTACTCCCGTTTCATTGTCGATTGGCAGCTCGATCAAAGTCTGGAGATTGGATTTGTGCTGGAGACGATGAAGCGAGCACTAGCGCGGCGTAAGCCTGAAATTATCAACAGCGACCAAGGCAGCCATTTTACAAGTCCACAGTATATCGATTTGCTGAAGGAACATGACGTTCGCATCAGCATGGATGGCAAAGGCCGTGCCAAGGACAATATCGTCATTGAGCGCTTCTGGCGTAGTCTCAAGTACAATGAGGTCTATATCAATGACTATACAAGTCCACGGGAGACCAGGCAGGGGGTGGAACGCTACATCCACTTGCATAATCGCTATCTGCCGCATCAGTCCCTGCAAAAGCATACGCCGGTAGCTGTGTATAACCAAGAGGTCAAGCTGCTATCCACACAGGAATAACGAAGAACATCTGACTCCCAAGCCTGCAACTGTGGATAATAGAAAACTAGCATTTATCAACGTGTGGATAAGTCAACGCTCCTGCTTGGGCTACGTCCTCATCCAATCAAAGTATCTGTTATATTAATCCATATTTGGAATAACGGAATATAGATCCTAGTTGGGGCAGGCAAAGATAATGTGAATTTTTTCACCCCTTAAAAATCTAAAAAAATTGTCTTGACATCTTGTAGCACTATAGGTAGCATCCGCCGCCCCCATGTCAAGCCTTGCTCTGGGGTTAACCAGAGCCTCAGCCGTGACTCCATGGACATGTCGCTGCATTATCGCACATATGGATTTCTTTTACCAAATTGAATAAGCTGTATAACTTGATTTTCGGTATCTATCATATCATAATCACCCTTTAAACTGTCTAGCTTATGGTATTTGATACCTTGTTCAAAGTTGTCGCGCAATCGGTCAAGAAGTGCCTGCTTGCCATGTTCTTTCGCATACCGGTTAAACGCTCTGTTCCGAATGCCTTGAAGCATTTTCTCCTCACAGGGAAATTCATCGCACTGATAGCAGCCGTCAAACCCTTTGCCTGTGGCGCATTGATAGACGGAGCAGTTGCTCCCTTCCTTACAGCCTCTTTCCTTACAGCCGGAGCAATCCTCGTGGCTGCATAAAACGCAGGCCAGCCCGCATAACGCTAAATCCTTTTCTGCGTAAAACTTCATTTAATCATCTCCAAAAGAAGTATAACACCCATTATACGTACCCACCAGGAGTTCCTGCTTAACTCGGTCCAGACAAGATGCCTTTCTCCGCACTGTGCCCAACGGTGCTAGTGCTATGCTAGCTAGCCGGGGTGGTAGAATCGTAACCCGCCGCAAGCCCAGAAATTGTTCACCCAAGTGCCGATCTTGGCTTCCCGTTGTGGTTTCGGGATCTCCTCTTTTTGAGGAGAACAGGTATATACGGTTACTCATTCTCTTCGTATGTTACCTCTTCGCTCGTCACGTCCTTCGTCCCTCCGCCAAAATACTCACCACGTGACTCCAGCCAGTCGATGAAGTCGTCGAGCCACTGATCATGGCTCAGGTCGGTTTCCACGCAGTCGTTGATCTCAATCAGCGTTTGTTTTTTCATTTTGCGGTTGCCTCCCCTTCTCTTTCTTGTACACTTTTTCCAGAGGCACGTCGAGCACCACTGCCAGCTTCGCGGAAAGTGCAATACTGCCCGGCTTCCCGCACTCCAGATCGCAGATGTGATTCGCGGTTGTCCCGACCAGTTTAGCCAGTTCTGCCTGGGAGAGGCCCTTGTCCCCACGTAGTCGTGCCAATAATTGACCGACGCTGTCCATAAGTTTCCTAGATTCCTTCCCCGGTGTTCCATTATCCCCCGCGCAGAATCCACTGGGCATGAGTCACTAGAACCACGCCATATGCCAACACCGCAATAACCAGCAGCCGAGAAACCAATGCGTGCGGCCTGTTTCCTATCCGCCACAGCAGGACCCCCAGGAGGACCGGCAGTGCCAGCTTGACCGCCATGAACGCGACGGCGTTTTGGTCGATCAACCATCGCATCAAGGGATTGGCCTCCTCGATTGCGCCAAGACGAAGCCCCCAGAGCGTTAGCGCGCCGTCAAGAAGGGTGAGAACGGCCAGGGCTACTGCGAGTAGCAGGGATTTTCTGTTGTGGGGTGGAGAGAAGCCCATATTACTACTGTCCCCTCCATAGGAACCCGTTAAATTCTCACTGGGTCGGACTAAGTCCGGCCCGGTTAACTTCTACATGTTCACTGAACATCCAAAACTTGCATTAGAAAATCTTCGTAAATTTGATCGCAGTAGGCTCGAATTATGTCGTCATCTGTTTCTGAGGTAGGTAGGGGCCCTCCCAGATAGGACATTAAGGCCGTACGATATAGAACTGGTGCGAGATTTTCTAAAGCAATTTGAATTGTCTTGCCTTTATATCGCCAAACATCCACGTCAATGGTATTGCCATGAAGGAACGCATTTCTGGCGTTATATAAATCATCATAAAGTCGCTCCACTAATGTAGCGGACAATTTCCCTTTACGTGTCTGGACTTCAAAACGCTTGTCGAGTAACTCTTCATAATACCACGACGGTGCCTTACGCAAGAGTTCAAATACAACGGTTTTGTCTACTTTCCCATCTTCAGGGTGAGCAAGGATTTCAAAGGCACTTACCCAAAGAGCTATTGAAGAACCAAAGTCATGTATGCTGCCTTCATTCTTTACTGGGAGTGAAAGTACTCGATAAGCCATTTCCAAAGAACGAAAAAGTTTCCGTCCATCCCACTTATCAGTTCCCGGACTTACATAGCGCTGTTCCCATTTGGAAATAAGTAAGCTAAGCAGGTTTGTATCGACGATAAATTCCCCAGGGGGTTGCGTTACATATGGAGATGACATTCCTTCGAAAGGCGCATTTTTCCCACCAAAAATCTCTTGTGCCGGATTTATAGAAGAAATAGCATCGCGCGAGTCAACTAACGCAGGATAAAAGTCGAAAAAGTCCGACCACAAAGGATTAGATGGACTACTTATCTGTGCAAAGTCCATCTGACCCCATCCAGGTAAAATGTAAGACATAGCCACACAATTACGAAAGTCTACCATGGCAGGTATGGATTTTACGCCTTCGGGAGCACTTTCATAATAGATTATAGCGGATGGACAGGTTGGTTTCCCATACATGTCATGAAATCCATTTAAAAGTTTTTTGGCTCCATTTGAAGCTGTCTGAATCCCCGTGAGCCGTCGGTCATTAAAGGGCACCAGTGCTATAGCACCCGAGTTGGATTCAACTGGTTCTTTAATTTTTAGATTTGCAAGCACATATCCTAGTTTCCAATCATTACTATTTTCCACCATTGAATTCATCACCCTAATGCCATATTCTGATGTTTAGACACGCTTTGCAAAAAAAATCTCGTCATACTCTTCCGGCCTCTATCTCAGGGGTATTCAAAAGATCTTCCCAATGTTCAGCGTCACGTGATAAGGCTGGCAGAATTCCTAGAAAAGCGCCTATGAAAATAAACTCAGCGATCCAGTTGTGTTAGTTGCAAAACAGGAAGCCCCGAACAAAATACTTGTTGTCATAGCTATTAGTCCTGCTACACCAGAGATTCCGGTCCACCACGGTTTGCCCAACCAATTCGCTAGATATTTTTCCAAACTTTAGCCTCACCAGTTCCTCTTTGTTAAGATGGTACGTCCTTCCCCAATCTGGGAATGGGCGGGCGATTAGTCACCCATGTCATACTTTGGGACCGTTCCCACTTATCTGTGAAGTGCAGCTCTAAACTGTTCATAATATCCCCGATGGAAATACCAGGCATCCGGAGGATAAAGATAATCAAGCAATTTCTCTAACTCCCGGCGACTTTGATAGTACAGAATTCCGCTGAACTTCGAATACTTGGTCGCCCTTTGGACACGCTTAGGAGATATCTCAGCCTGTGAATTCAACACCTCTGTTAGCTGGTCAAGAAAATATCGGTTGCCGTAGATTCTCAAACGGGGAGACCTTCGTTCTTTACCACGTTTTCGGACAGTAAGAGTATCAATGGTGCTATGCAACTCAAAATAGGCGCGGATAAAATCGGCATGTTCCGAAATATCGGGGTACTTTCGCTGATCGCTGATGCGAGACTGCCAACCGTATTGAATCAATTGCCTTAGATCAAATTTAAATATCTTGAGTTTATATTGTGAGCCGGTTCTGGCTTCTCCCGCAAAAACGCTGGTTGAAACATTAAGGGCTTCATGAACCACGTCGAGGAAATACCGGTCATGGTGGCGAAGCATGAAATATGGATATCTGTCCTCGATTGGGCTCCCGATGGACCATAGGATGCCAAGAGCGTATAAGTCCATTCTAAGGCTTCCTGTAGACATTCAGACCGATCTTTATCTCCTCCTTCTCGGGTATTGACACATTGCCTTCGGTCGAGGCAATAATGATGCTCTTCCCCGAAGACGACAGGCCAAATTCCTTTGAGATATCAACCGTTATTGTCAATAGGTTACCGTTCAGCTTCATTTCGCAATTCTTCATTGGGGTGTACCTCCTTGAGCGATTTTGTTATGTCCCTGAGTTCATCCGGCGATAGTGGCGGATCCCGACGGTGAATTATCGCATGGCAATTTGGGCAGACTGGCCTCAAATCCTTTATCGGGTCAACCACATACTTCTCGCCAATACTGGCAAGCGGAACAAGATGATGGAAAACCGCTAACCAGATCGTTATCTTTCAAAGCGGAGTAAAACCCTCCGCACTACGTTAACCCAGTCCGCCTGTTCAGCTTTTCGACATTCTCCCCCACATTCCTGCCAATATCCCAGGAACATCTGGGACCTTCGCACCATTCCTCACGGGGGCCAGTCCCCCGCAAGCGGCGAGTCTTCTGCATGCATCAATTATAACACCTCTCGCAGACAAATAAGTGAAACCTATGCCGCAACCCCGCAATGTGCAGTAACCTGTGCACGAGGTTGTCCGGATGCTAACAGTGTGCGATGGAGTTTTTATCGCCAATTTTTTGTTTGTCAAAATCCATTGCTCAGCCCTCCTGAGTGCAAAATCGTTTTTTCTAAAGCGTCTCCATCACCGTGAGCAGGCTCTGGTAACTGTCTACGTCGTGGTACTTCACGCCGGTTGTAGAAATCTCGTTGAACAGCTTCTTTGCGCAAGAGATCTTCGCCTGTTCAATCGGACGGAGTTCAAGGCTGTCCATCGTGCCCTTTGTTTCAGCGATGAAGAAGATATGCTTCACTGCACCTTTTTTGAACGAAATTGCCCAGTCCGGGGAGTAATTACCCACAGGTGTCGGGATATAGAAACCGCGCGGTCCCCGCGGCAACTTGGCGTAGACGATTACTTCGTCGGCAACGTCCACGTCCTCGGCAAAACGACGCTCTACGCTGTTGGTTGCAGAACCGTCCGTAAAAACATAGTCCTGAATGGCATGTTTTGCCTTGAATGCCTTATAATACTCGTCTGAGGCGCGGCTCATATTAAAAATATCTTGCGTGTAAGGTTCCTCTGCGCTTGGGGCGTAGGTAATGTGCTCAACGACCACCGAGGCTTTTTGCTTGTTAATGATAACGACTACCTTGGCAATAAACTCTTCTGGGTTCTCACGGAACAACCAGAGTTTTTCTTTTGCCATGCCGTCAAGGATAGCTGTAACTGTCCTACGCGTGAGGCTCGTGCCATCCGAAATTTTGCCGATAATATCATAGGTTGCAAGACCGCCGTGCGCCCGGTCGAGCTTTTTTGTTTCAGTGCGCTCCACATTAAAGTCCGTACCTTCCTGCGACCCTTTGGTGAGGGTGTACGACAAGCGGGCGACTTTCAATTCTGCGTTAATTACGGCAATTGACTTGTTGATGAGTTCATCACCGTCGAATTCCACGGTGTAGGCGTACTTCTTGTTAATGCGCTCCCAGAGTTCCTTGAAGTCCTTCCAGTTCTCGTTCAGCGGGTTGTCCTTAACCTTCGTGTCGTGGCCATTGCCCGCCATATCTTTGAGGATGCTTGGATCGAAGATAGCCTGTACCAGTTTGTGAACGCTCTCGGCAAGTGGCGCAAGTTCAGGCTTCATCGGCGCGAAGCTGCCTGCTTCGGCTGCGGCTCTGTAGGTATCTGTTACTCCGCCGTTATCATCAACATAAGCATTGCGGACGAGATAGTTGTAGACTGCGGTTGCTTCTGCAACTGTAAACGTATGTGTTTGCTCGTCGCTCAGGTATACCGTCCTGCCGGAGAAGTACTCCACACTTGCCTTTGTTGGGCGCTCGTATAGGTCGGACTTAATCTCGCTCTGCAAATCGGCAACAAACCCCGCATAACTTTCACTTGCGACGACGGTGAGCATATTCACGTTATGAACAAGGGTTTCGCCGCAAGCCTCTAAGTCCTGTCGCTCTCCAAGGCTATTCACGCACAGTCGCAAACCGCGGCCGACTTCCTGCCTCTTTGCCGTGGCGTTGTCAGAGTGTTTCAAGGTGCATATCTGGAACACGTTAGGGTTATCCCATCCTTCGCGCAAAGCGGAGTGAGAGAAGATAAACCGTGTTGGCTCTTCAAAAGACAGCAACCTCTCCTTGTTTTTAAGGATAAGGTCATAAGCGGAAATGTCATCGGACTCCTCGGAGCCACGCTTAACCTTGCTGTTTATGACATGGCCTTTCTTGTCTATGGAAAAATAGCCACGATGCGTATCATTGGTCTCAATACCACGCAGATAGGCTTGATACGCCGTTGGAAAAAGCGTCAGTCGTTCGTTCAGTGCGGCAGTGTATTCCTCCTCAAAAATGCGTCCGTATTGACCGAGTATCTCCTCGCCGTCGTCACCGTATTGGCGATACTTCGCTACCTCATCAATGAAGAAAAGTGACAGGCACTTGATGCCTTGCTCAAATAATGTCTCCTCTTTGTCAAAATGGGAATTAATCGTCTCACGGATTTGAATACGGCGAATATCATCCTCGTTGACGTTTCCGCTTGCTTCACCTGCTGCCAGGCTATCGCCATTCGAGAACGTGACCGTCGCCCGTATCGGGTCAATATCGGCAATAGAGATTCCTTTGTATTCCTCTAATCCCTTTGAAGCGGTATAAAGGCTGTCGCCCACTTCGAGTAGATGCGTTTCACGTTTCGGTGAACCCGTCGCACGGCTGACTTCAAACTCCAACCGGGCACGAGGCGGCTTCCTTTTATCTACCACAATGGCGGCAAGATACATATAGCGGTTCGTGCCGCCGAGATTCTTCAGTTCAAAGCCCTTGACCTCTATTTTTTTAACCAGCTTCTTCTTGAATGCGTCCAGCGCGTCAAGGACGTAAACAAGATTGTGGCTCGTCTTGTGTGTTGCCGAGTAGTTTAGAGAGAACAGTGGTGCGAAGTTCTTTTTGAGAGCGTTTTGTGTCGCCATTCCGCCCATCTTCTGCGGCTCGTCGAGAATGATGATCGGACGGTTCGCCTTGATAACGTCGATCGGCCGGCGACTGCCGAACTCGTCGCGCTTGGTGTAGATTATCCTCGCTGCCTCGTTGCCGCTCCGGCCCTCGGTGTTCTTGTCCTCATTCATTGTGGTGTTGAAAGCCTGGGTGTTGATAATCATTACATTGATGCCGCTGTTCTGTGTGAACTCATCAAGCTGGTGCAGATTCGAGGAGTTGTAGATGAAATGGCGTGCTTTCAGTCCGTAAATCTGCATGAAGTGGTCTTCCAACATTTCAAAGGACTTTTTGACTCCCTCGCGGATGGCGATGCTCGGCACGACTACGATGAACTTGCTCCAGCCGTATGCCTTATGGAGCTCGAACATAGTCTTAATATAGACATAAGTCTTGCCGGTGCCGGTTTCCATCTCCACGTCAAGCGACACCGCACCAAGCCCAGCGGCAATGTCAGTGGAGTACTTAATATTATTCGCCGTCTGAACTGCATGTATATTTTTTAACAGCTGCTCTTTTGAGAGTTGCACGTTTTCGTTGCGGTAAGCGGTTTCGTAATCCTCCTCGACAAGCCGCTTTTCCTCATCGGATAAGGCGGCGTAGGAGATGAGAATGAAGCCCCTACGCCCCGCTCTTTCGGATTCGCTTAGTCGTCTCTCGCTACCAATGTCACGGCGGTACTTGGACTTCCCGACATTCGGCTGACCTGCGAACACACGCACAACACTTTCGGCGGCTTCGGTTTGGAAAGGCTGTATCTTAAATTGAAATTTCATTTACAGCACTCTCCTTATCGTGTTCGGGCTGTAGGTGGCAAACACCTGCTCGAAATTGACCATCGCACTGTCGTTTACGAAGCTACTGTCGCGAAACACGGCATAGTACGGCTTCTTCTTGGCAATTTCCGTAATAAGGGCGGTATCGACTTGCTTGAAGCAGGCAATCAGGTAGTTGTCGTTGACCGAGAACACATCGCTATTTTGCGTGATTTTCCCCGAGAGCGGAATGCCAAGGTCAAGCATCACTTGGAAGAGTAAATCTTCATCGGAACGGTCTTCCTTGATATTATCCATAAAGCCGAAAAGACTCTGCTGCTTCTGCGCCGTTGTTAGAAACTCGTCAGGTGCATAGTATACTTCTTTCATGTTACTGCTGTCGAGTTTGAGGACGCGAAAACCGGTGTCAACTTGCGGGCCTTGGTTGCTATCTTTAATTTTCGCTCCGGCGCGACGTATCCGTTCCTTTCCGATTTCACATATCGTTTTATAACCAACTTTAACCGCTTCACTATTTTCTGCACAAATTTCCGGAAGCTGTACCATGATAAATTTGCGCTTTCCTCCATCTTCAGCGTTAAGTTGCATCACTGCGTGGGCAGTCGTTGCTGAGCCGGAAAAGAAGTCAAGAATAATTGAATCCTTATCTACAAAACCCAACATTCTCTTGATAACTGCTGTGAGTTTTGCCGTATCAAAAACCGCTGTGTCGAATAATTTCGTGATTTCCGAAGAACTACCAATCAATAAATCAACCCAAGAGCTATTGAGTAGTGTCTCGTTCGTCGGAGCAATATAGTGTTCTGGTTTTCCATTTCTTGAGAGTCGCAATAAATCTAGGGTTCCGTCTTTTTGCGAAATATACCATTTGTCTATCTCATTGTCCATTATAGTTTCTTGTGTTTTATGTGTTTCATTCAACATTCGCTGATAATTCTCAATTGCTTTATCGCTTCTTTCTTTACCCCAACGCCATTGGCCACTCGGAGGAGTAATTCCAAACAGAGGATATCGCATCGTTGGTCTATCTGTACCGCGCCAATGATTATTCCACCCCCCTTGCTTTGCTTCATCTAACATCTTCATTTGCTTTGGAAACCTGTATGTTGGGTTTTTAGTGTAAAGAAGAATATATTCTAGGCCCTGACCAAGTTTGTCCCAAGTATCAAATTGAGCCTGAACCGATTTGGCTCCTCGCCGAACAACAATCTGATTTCTGAAGTTTGCTTCTCCGAACACCTCATTACAAACTTTAATTAAGTTGCTGGCTTCTTCGTCACCAATACTGATAAAAATAACACCGTCATCAGTAAGTAAATCTCTTGCCACACGAAGTCTTGGATATATCATATTCAACCAATCCGTGTGAAAGCGTCCGTTACTGTCAAGGTTCCTTACAAGCCTGTTGCCCTGCTCGTCGAATTGCCCATCACGACTTAAAAACGAGTCTGTATCCTCTGAAAAATCATCATTGTAGACGAAATCGTTTGATGTGTTATACGGCGGATCGATATATATCATTTTTACGCGGTTAAGGTACGTTTCACGGAGCAACTTGAGTACATCGAGGTTGTCGCCTTCTATATAAAGATTCTCAGTTGTGTCGAAGTCAACGCTTTCCTCACGACATGGGCGCAAAGCGGCGGCAATCGGTGTGTTAGCGAGCAGTATGCTCTTTCGCTTGTCCGGCCACGTGAACTGATAGCGTTCCTCTCGTCCTTCCACAACGTGAGCATTGATTTCCTGCGCCAACACGTCCTTGTCGATGGCACGGACGACCGAACCGTTCTCGTCTATGGTCTCGGTGACGGCGTTCGGGAACAAGTTTGCGAGGGCTGCGAATTTCTCATCTGCGAGAGATGGTGTGCGCATTGCAAGTTTTTCTGGATTATTCATTCGATGTTCCTCCTAATTCTATCTTCAATCGTCTAATCTTCTCGGCAAGTTCCCACTTCCTGCGGGGTTGGCGTTCGGTCATTGCTTTCTTTTCAAGGGCGGCTATTTGCTTGTGTAACTTCTCTTGGCGGTTATTCTCAGCTATGGTCGCATCAAGGTCTGCACCGCCGGTCAGGTCAATGCCGCCAATCTGCGCGATGACATTCTCCCATATCGCTTCGAGGTCAAGTCCAATTAACGAAAGTTTCCATCCGCCAAGTGGCTTGCTTTCGGAAACAAGAACCTTTTCGGCGCGGTAAACGGCGAGCCGCGTCGTATCACCGAATTGAAGCACGAACAGCATACGTTGGTCAATCAGCTTCGACAAGAGTGTAATGTTCTTCTGGTCACACTCTGCGGTCTTAAGCGTGACCAGAACAACGTACACAGCCGAAACGTCCGCGCTTGCCTTAATCGCCACTGTCTGCGGCGAGATTTCCGCGACAATCGAAAGGCGGCTTATCTGATCGTCAAACAGCTTGCGGTCAGTCAGCGACGGCTTAAATTTATCAAATATCGCCTTCTTGGAAAGAGGTTTTGAAAGCTCGGTCGCCTTTGGCAAGCCTAACATATGAACCACCTCACTTTACAGCCACGAAGCAGACCAGTTCGAAATCGTCTAATCCGTCAATCGTGTTTGCGGCTAGAGATATTTGCTTGCCTGAAAGGAAACTGTCGATCGAATCGTCCTCATTCAAATCCACAATAGACTTCACAGCAAAGTAAAGCAGGTCAGAGTAGTGCCGCATATTCCTGCCGTCCTTCGTTTCGGCGTTGAACAGCCTACACAGTTCCACTTCGGGTTTATCTTTGCCCTTGCAGAGCTGTCGAAGCAAGTCGAGCAGTTTCTTGGGCTGTAGGTGATCTATATGGATCACTGAGTCGTCGCGGACGTAGACCATATAAAACGGGTGCAACTGGTTCTGGTTGTGGGCGTTTATCTCGGCGTTGCGGTTCTTTAATATGAATATGGTGCCCTGGGGCGAGTCACCGTTGCCTGCTACCACTGTGTGAAGCCCGAACGGGGTTCTGTCCAGTTCGCCGTGGTGCTTGATATAATCAAGCAGATCAAGCCGGAACTCGTTTAACCCCAAATCCATAATCGAAACGCCGGACTGCATTTCCTCGATATCCACGACCTCATTCTGAAGCTTTTCAAGCTGCGCCTTGCGATATTCGAGATCACCTTGCTCTTCCGGGTCGATGGGATTATCATCTCCCGTGGAGGTCACAATGGAAGCCTTCATACGGGTTTCCACGCGTCCTTTCAGTTCGAGATACTTGTCAAGGTCGATGTTAGGCCAGAAGTTCACAAGCTGAATCTTATCATTGCGGCTTCCGATACGGTCAATTCGCCCAAACCGCTGTATGATGCGGACAGGATTCCAATGGATGTCGTAGTTGACGCAGTAATCGCAGTCCTGCAGATTCTGCCCTTCCGAAATACAGTCCGTTGCTATTAGAATGTCGATTTCGGCGGGATTGCCCGGGATCAATAGCTCCTTGTCCTTGGACAATGGTGAGAAAAGCGTCAGAATTGTATTCATATCTGCGTGTTTTAGCTTGACGGTCGTCCTGCCGTCGGTCGTGCCGGTTATCATCGCGGTATCAAGTCCGAACTTTTGCTTAATGAACGGTGCGACTTCTTTATAGAGATAGTCTACCGTGTCCGAGAACGCTGAAAAGAGCAGAATCTTTTTATTGCCCGGATTGAACGGGTGCTGAATCTTATCAACGATAAGCTGTAACAGCGTTTGCAGTTTGGTGTCGTGGTCGGGCGTGACGTCCTCAATCAGAATCGTTAACAATTCGAGGATTTCAGAGTCCTCGGCAAGTTCGTGCCGCCACGAGATATAGTCCATATCGGCAAGATCGATATCGAGTTTCTTGCCTGCGCTTTCGAAGAAGTCGGTATTGCGATCGTCACCGTCGAAATCGTCCTCAGAGAACTCCTGCGTGTTAATAATTCGCTGCGTCCCGCTAATATAATCGTCGATGTCGGCAATGGTACTGTTGATCAAAGTCCTTACACGGCCAAGTGTAATGCGGAAGGAGTAGACCGAACTTTCGAGCCGTTTCAGGAGGTTGATACACATCAGTCGACGGATACCGATTTCGCGCCCGGCACGGTCAATGTTTTTACTTGGGTCAACATACTTCGCCCGTCGGCTTTCAAGCAGAAAGTCGGTCGGGATGTAGATGGCAAGGTTGAGCTTCATTAACTGGTCGTAAATCTCGTCGTAGTCAATCGCCGATTCGAGGTCAGTCAACCTCGGACGCAGCGGGATAGGCTTCATTCTTTCGGGGAATTTGCCTATTTCAGCCGTGTTGTAGTATTTTTCAATGTGCTTACGCGAACGAGCAATCGTCACGCTGTCAAGCATCGTAAAGAAATCAAAGTCAAGGAAGCGCAGCAGATTCTCGGTCGTGCGCTCTTCAGGGTCGAGTTTGCTCCACCGATTGAAAGCGGTCTGGGCATTACGGAAGATTAAGTCAATCGGCTTCGTGGTATCAAGTTTGTCGTTTATCAGCGTGGGGTTCCCCTCGTAGGCAAGTTCAAGCTGATGGCGCAGGTCGGAAAAGCTGTTGTTCACAGGCGTCGCCGAAAGCATAAGGACTTTTGTCTTCACTCCCTTGCGGATGACCTTATTCAGCAGTTGAAGGTAGCGGTTTTCACGCTTATCATCCCCGCGCCCCGAATAGTCGCCGCCATTTCGGAAATTATGGCTTTCGTCGATAACCACAAGGTCGTAGTTACCCCAGTTCAGCTTCGAAAGGTCGATGCCGTCTGAGAACCCATGCTCTCTTGATAAATCCGTATGGTAAAGCACGTCATACCGTAGGCGGTCAGCCGCAATCGGATTGTTCAGGTAGTTCTCCTTAAAGGTGTACCAGTTGTCACCCAGCTTCTTCGGGCACAGTACAAGCACCATACGGTTGCGGAGTTCGTAGTACTTGATAACCGAAAGCGCAGTAAATGTTTTTCCAAGACCAACACTGTCAGCAAGTATGCATCCGTTGAACTTTTCCAGTTTATTTATAATTGCAAGGGTTGCATCCTTTTGGAAATCGTACAGCTTGTTCCATATTTTTGTTTCCTTAAAGCCTGTCGCCTCGTTTGGCAGAACGTCCTCGGAGATGTCCTCCAAAAACTCGTTGAAGATGTTATATATTGCCACGAAGTAGATGAACTCCGGCGCGTTTTCATTGTAGGCGACGGTGATTCCGTCGATGACCTGCTCGGTCACGTCCTGCATCAGGCTCTTGTTGTTCCAAATCTGGTCGAACATATGGACATACTCGCCCGAAAGAGGGGCAAAGAGTTTGTTGACCGGATTGATGATGTTGTTGCCACGCTCGCAGCCCATGTCCGAGGTGGTAAAACCGTTGAGCGGCATATAGGTTGTGGTTTTCACACCGACCACATTCATAAGACCGCTGATGTTGCCACCTGTCAGGTTGGACCGAAATTGCACCTTGCTTCGAATCCAATCGGCGCACTCGCGGGCGATGGCTTTCTGGGTCAGTTCGTTGCGTAACTTCACCTCGAATTCCGTGCCATAGAGCGAGCGTTCACGGTTGAGTCGGGGTATGTAGAACTCCCGCTTAGCCTTAGGAGCCTTCTCTTGAAGGAATGTCGGCGAGGTGAAAATAAAGCGCAACTCAGCAATCCCGTCAAGCTGCTTTTTAAGGGCTTGGTAGGCATATATGGAGAAACACGCCGCCGCCACAGACAACTTGTCACCTTTCGCTATTGTTACCGCCAAATCGTCTTTGACGGTTCTGCTCACGTTGTCGAGCATCTCTGGCATTTGCATAGCTTTACCCTCTGTTCAGTAGTTTACTACTCAATCTCGGCGCGCTTACCGCTGTCGACCAAAGCGTCAACTTCCGAATTCTTGAGCTTGAACTGCTTGCGGCGGGGAACAACGTTTTTCTTAATCCAATTCCGGATAGTGTCCCTGCTAACGCCCATATGCTAAATTACTCTCTCCAAGATTCCATTTCCTCCAAATGAGTCAAGAACATGGCTTGATGATCCTTAACAAATTTAGATATGCCAACACAGTGGATTGTATTTCGGTTAAGACTGTTACTTGTTAGCAATCTCTTTATTCTGGGCTGACATAAGCAAATTAAACTGGACTGACAAAGTTGTCAGTCCGTCCGTCAGCACCGCGTTGCCCCTAGGGCAACTAGACCAAGTTCTTTGTACTCTTCATTAAGACTAATTATTCGACATGCCAAGTTGAATTCCTTTCGACGTAAGGAGGGAAATTTGGGTCCAATTTAATGTGACTGAAAACGTGATTCTGGTCCAGATTAAAGTGATCGTTAACACCCTACCTTCGTGTTTTCCAATCTCCTTCATTCCCCTCCCAGAGTGGGGACTTTTTACTTCATTTCTCCGAGCAGTATGTTTTTCTCGACCCCAGCGCCGTTCGGAAGAGTGTTCCGCAAACGGGGCAGTACCGCCATTCTTGGGGTTGACGGGGTGTTGGCATACTCGCACTTCCCCTTCCTGCATTTTCTTCTCATTTTCTCCACGAAAGTTTCTCCACGGCCCGCGCTTTTTCCTGTCGCTCCTCTGTTTATAAGTTTAAATTCAAATAAATCTCATCGGTGTCATCTTGTGTCATACCAATATAGGCTAAAGTGATCCTGGAAGAAGAGTGGTTGAAAATTTTCTGTAAGCGATCAAGCGAATATCCGGCTTGGTACGCCTGATACCCGAACGTTTTTCTAAGGGTATGCGTCCCTATTCGCTCCTTGATCCCCACCATTTGTGCCGCTTCGTTCAAGATGTGATAGGCTTGCTGACGGGTGATGGGAAGGGAACCTTTCCGGCTGGGAAAGAGAGGGGTCATGGTGGGGATACCGGGCAGGTACTCTTTGAGTGCCTTGGCTGCCGTATCACTGATCGGAAAGTTCTTGACTTTGCCGGTCTTTTTTTCGCGGATCTCGATCCGGTCCTTCATCTTGCCCTTCTCATTTTGAACGTCCGTTTGTTGAAGACGAAGGAGATCACTGATCCGAAGACCGGAATTAATTCCCAGGACAAAGAGAACATAATCTCTCGTTTATTGAATATTAAAGACCCCCTCAAGAGAAAACGGTCCCTGATGGGTAAGAGATTGTAGTGCCAGAATTAAAATGAAGAAGTGAGGTACAGCAGGGGTTTAAGCCATGTTTAGTGGAAAGTTGGGCTAAAACATCTGAATATTCCAATCTATTGGGGCCCATCCCCTGATTCCTCCCAATATTAAAACAAATTGAGTTTCACCCGAAAAAACTGCGTAAATAAAGGCATCCACTCTTGACGGATGCCTAGATCCAGGAAAAATTGTCGAAACCGAGGCAAACTAAAGCGATAAGCCCCCGCGAAGCGTTCATCGCTGACCCATCGTGAATTTATGAACTGCAGCTAGTCCCGTCGCCATTGCACATATTTTCTGTCGATATTGCACTAACTTTACGATCCCGTTGCACAATCGAGTCCGACATAAGCAAAAACGGGTCGAATCTCTTCCTGTAGCCGAGTTGTCTTTTCGGGAAACCTTGTTTTAAGTGTGTCTGCATTAATGTTGTTGTCTTGCCCCATCAACTATTGCAACACTGGCACTGGCACCAATTCGAGAGGCACCCGCTTCCACCATCTTCGCGGCATCCTCATAAGTACGTATACCACCAGAGGCCTTCACCCCCAGGGCTTGGCCCACTGCATGCCGCATGAGTGCCACATGCTCCATTGTTGCTCCACCACTGCCAAAACCCGTGGAAGTCTTCACAAAATCTAAACCAGCAGATTTCGCCATAACACACAGCTTAGTTATTTGGTCCTCATTAAGATAACAGGTTTCTAAAATTATTTTGATGAGACACTTACTATTTTCTTCTTTAAGCTGAGCGAATTGACTCATTTCTGCTTGGACCTCTTCAAAGCGACCATTTAGCACATCACTAATATTAACTACATAATCCAGTTCGTCGGCACCCGAAGCCAAAGCATCTTTGGCTTCAAAGATCTTTGTGGGCGTCGTGTTTGCACCCAATGGAAAGCCTATTACCACACAGACCTTGATATCTGTTCCCGACAGAAGTTTCCTGGCCATTTTAATGAACGTAGGATTGATGCATACTGAGGCAAAATGATACTCCTTTGCTTGTGCACACAAAACTTCGATTTGTTGGTCTAATGCATTGGGTTTAAGCAAAGTATGGTCCATCATCCTAGCAATTTTCTCTTTTTCCATATTGATTTCCTCCTTGGTTCTTAATCGGGTAGGAGGCTGGTCATTAATTGGCCAGCCGACCTCCCACAGCACCGTACGTACCGTTCGGTATACGGCGCCTCCAAAGTTTACACGTTATTTGGCAGAGTAGCATTGACTAAAACTGGGGTATCCTGCGCGTTCGATGCGTTTGTTGGATAAGGACATTGTCAAAATGTGGCTATGGGCTACTCGCCAATAGCCCTTTCTTGTGTTTGCCCACATCCATGCTTGCTCCTTCTTGATGCCAAGCTTCTGCAAGTTCGCGTATCGTGTGCGTACTCTCTTCCATCGTTTCCATGTGACCATCCGAATTCGACTTCGTAGCCATTCGTCCATCTTTCCGAGTAACGCTTTGGCGTCTGCCAGTTTAAAGTAATTGGTCCATCCTCGGATGATGTAATTGAGTTTTGCCTTTCTCTCCTCGATTCCCATCCCGTTGCTCCGTCCGGTGACTTTCCGGATCTTGTCCTTTAGCTTCAGGATGCTTTTCGGGTGGATTCTCAGTCGTCCTCTTCCTTTGTGGATGTAGAAGCCGTATCCCAGATACTTGACTTTCCTCACGTGTGCCACGCTTGTTTTCTCCTTATTGACTCTGAGGAATAGTTTCCCTTCGATATAAGGAACAATATGGTCTAGCGTTCGCCGGGCCGCTTTCTCGCTTTTGCAGAAAATCATCATGTCATCCGCGTAGCGTACGAAGCGATGCCCACGCTTTTCTAGCTCGTGGTCACAGACGTTTAGCATGACGTTTCCAAGTAAGGGACTAAGGGGCCCCCCTTGGGGTACGCCTTCCGGACTTTCTTCAAATAGTCCGTCCACCATAATCCCTGCTCTGAGGAATTTATGGATTAGGGATATGACTCGTCCATCTTTGATGGTGTCTGAGAGGATTTGGATGAGTTTGCTTTGGTTGACCGTGTCAAAGTATTTCTCCAAGTCCATGTCCACGACGTAGACAAAGCCTTCTGTGATATGCCTTTGACATGCTCTTAGCGCGTCGTGAGCGCTTCGTTGAGGTCGGAACCCATAGCTGTTGTCTGAGAATTGCCTTTCGAAGATTGGCGAAAGGACCTGGGTTATGGCTTGTTGGATCAGTCTGTCCACGACGGTAGGGATTCCCAGCTTTCTCATTTTCCCGTTCTCTTTGGGTATTTCTACCCTCCGTACGGGTTTCGGACGGTATTTCCCGTCCCAGAGGGCTTGCAAAAGTTCATCCTTGTGTCCTTTCAGGTAGGGTAGAAGTTCGTCCACCTGCATACCGTCGATTCCACCCGCGCCTTTGTTCCCCTTCACTCTGTAGTAGGCTCGATTAAGGTTCTCGGCGCTGAGAATTTCCTCTAGCAGTTTCTCTGTCTGCTCGTCTGTGTTGGTGTTGTCGGTTTTGGTCATCCTGGGTGGCACGCACACTTCTGCATACTCTCTCTGTTCCGCAGATGACCTTTGCAGATAGTCTTTAAAGCAAAGTTGTCTGTGTTTTAAATTACCACCTTCGGTAACTTTCATTGACCCACACCTCCTTTGGTTCCGCCCTTCCGTCGGTGTCCGGGACACCTCTGTACTATGGCTTCTGCTGACTCCTCACGACAAATCTTGTTTCAACCGGGCTTCTTACTCCGTTTCCACCCGTCCGTGAGGCCTCCCACGGTAAGACGATTCACTTTCATTCCATGTCCCCGCAACATTTACGCTGACGTGTCCGTGTAGCTTTTGGGCTTCAACTTGTATGGCAGTCTTACCCCACATTTCGCGCCTAATATTGTTCGTGTTCCTCGGGGCGGAACTTTGCCGCCGGCTTCCTTCAGATTCCATCTCGCAATGGACACCCTTGCCTTGAGCTAATGGTTGGTCGCTACATACCCCCATAACGGACTTTCACCGTCAAGTTAATCGTCATGCGTGGCGCACCGCGATCAGAAAGGGGGCAGATTAGGCACCGCCCCCTTTCATGCACTAATAAACGAGATTAGTCTCGCGGATGCTCTTAAGATTGTCTAATTACTTACTCGCGGGTTCATAACTCGCAAAAACATTGGATGGGTTGTAATACTTTGATGCATTAGTGGATGTAACCAGTGTAGTCCCTGCATCAATGTAGGATGGATATGTCTTCCCATTGATTGCACCAATAGCTGTATCAGCCGCCAGTTTGCCCTCATACTGTGGGTCATTAAGTACAGTTGCATTTGCGTAACCGTCCATAATAGCCTTGATGTCCTCAGTCAAACCGTCAATAGATACTATCTTGACTTTCTTATCAAGATGATACTGCTTTAATACCTGCAGCGCCCCCAATGCCATATCATCGTTATGTGCATAAACCAAACTGACATTGGGATACTTTTGTATTAAATCCTGCATCGCTGCAACTGCCTTAGACCTAATATAATCACAGTATGGACTGTGAATTATCTTTACCCCTGACTCTGCTCCGACAATCTTGTCAAACCCATCCCGTCGAGCCATCATGACTTTGTCACCTGCTGCACCTTGAATCTCAATAACCAATCCTTTTGCATGTCCTTGGCCCCCAAGAAGTTTGACTGCTTCTTGTCCTGCTAACTCTCCCATCTTTTCATTATCTCGTCCTACAAATGTTACAATGGGACCCTCAGCAGGGCGATCAACAGCAATAACCGGTATTTTAGCCTTTTGGGCTGCCGCTAAGGCTGGTGCAATACCTTGCGGATTAACCGGGTCAATTATAAGAGCGTTTACGCCCTTTGTAATCAGGTCTTGCACGTCATTATTCTGCTTTTGAATGTCATTTTCGGCATCCGTAGTAATTACCTGGCCTCCTTTAGCTACAACCTCCGCCTTTGCCGCGTTTTCTATAGACACGTAAAATGGTGATTGAAGAGTAACTTGACTAAATCCGATAACCAATTTCTTAGAATTACTCGACGTAGAATTGGTGCCTCCAGAACTGCTTGAATTACTTGCAGGGGTACTAACATTGTTGCCACATCCAACCAATCCCAATAAGAGTGCTACACACGCAATACCCATTGTCAGCGTTTTCTTCATCATTATCCCCCTTTTCAAACTAACTCTTCTCTCCAACGAGGTATTTATTCATCATTAATGCTCCAACAATAATCACCCCCATAAAAACAGATTGATAATACGACCCCAAGCCTACTAAATTAAAGATGTTTGTAATGACCGCCATGAGCAAAACGCCTATAAAACTGCCTAATATACCTCCTTTCCCACCAAACAGACTGGTTCCACCTAGTACCACGGCAGCTATTGCATTCAATTCTACGCCTGTTGCTGCTGTAGGCTGCCCTACAGTCAACCACGACGCTAACAAAATGCCAGCAAAAGCAGAGAGAATTCCAGATATTGTAAACGCAATGAGGACTACGAAATTGACTTTTATTCCTGAGAGGTAGGAGGCTTCCGGGTTACCCCCAACCGCATACAAGTTTCTACCGTAGCCTGTGTATTTCGAAATAATCAGTAATACCAAAGTTATAATTATCCATATTGCTCCACTAATTGGAAACTGTCCAATGGTACCTGTACCAATAAAAGTAAATCCGCTGGAAAGTCCGTAAATTGGCGTCCCGTTAGTCAAAATAAATGTAGCCCCTCTCACTGCCACCATTGTGGCAAGGGTAACTATAAATGAAGGTAGTCCTCCGTACGAGCTAAACCAACCATTTATTAGGCCTATGATAGCACCAGCAAAGATAGCAACTACAATACTCATAATTACAGGTAAATGTTGAGAAATTAGGATGGTACTTACCATGCCTGAAAAAGCTGCGGTTGACCCGACGGATAAATCAATACCTGCAACGAGAATAACATAGGTCATTCCCAAAGTAATAATACCAACAACAGAAGATTGTTGAATAATGTTGAACAGATTTGATATAGTAAAAAACTTATTTGACAAAGAAGAAGCAACTATAATAAATACAATTAATAAAATCGCCAAATTATATTTCTTAAATTGTTCTCTGAGCCGGAGCGTCGCTATTCTAGACTTTATACCTACTCCCATCTCTCTACCTCCCGACTACCGCTGATTCTAAAATTTTCGCGGAAGCTTCATCTAGGTCTATAAATTCTTTTACAATTTCTCCGTCGTAAAAAACCAATATTCGATCGCACAAATGAATAAGTTCCTCATGATCAGATGATGCAACTATAACTGAATTTCCCGAACTAGCAAGTGAATATATAAGCCTATAAATCTCTTCTTTAGCCCCAATATCAACGCCCTGAGTCGGCTCATCAAGAAGAAAAATGCTCGTTTTCTTTAAAAGCCATTTGGATAAAACTACCTTCTGCTGATTCCCTCCGCTAAGATTACCCACCAGTGTATTAGAACTTGACGCCTTAATATTTAGTCTTTTCATCATTCCGCCAACTTGTTTCCTAATGTCGCTTATTCTGAGGAACCCATATTTCACAAAGTCCCTTGACGGTACGACTGTGGCATTCATCCAGATATTCAAGCCCAAAATAACTCCCTGTAGCTTTCTGTTTTCCGGAACAAGTGCCATCCCTTTCTTAATCGCAGCTCGAGGACTTTTGAGCTTGACGGGTTGCCCATTAAGCAAAACACGACCTGATGATGGTTGGTCTATCCCATAAAGAACTCGTAATAACTCTGTCCTTCCGGATCCAACTAATCCATAAAGGCCCAAAATCTCGCCGGCGTGTAATTTAATATTGAGTTGTTTAATGACTTTTGTCGAAATACTCTGTGCCTCAAGGACCGCTCTTTGCGCATCAACTTGGCTATTACGAATGACTTTTTGATTCGACACCTTCTTGCCAATCATCTGAAACACCAGTTCATCATGATTCGTATCAGTAAGACGTTGTGTTGCAACCACTTTTCCATCCCTTAAAACCGTTACCTTGTCCCCAATATCAAACAATTCATTTAGCCTATGGGTGATGTAAATAATTGATACACCTTTACGCTGTAAATCGCGAATTACCCTGACTAGAGTAGCATATTCTGCACCAGATAATGTCGCGGAAGGCTCATCCATTACGATTAACTTCGCATCTAGAGCAACTGCTTTAGCCAACTCCACAATCTGGCGGTGACCGATGCTTAAGTTTGAAACAAGTTCCTTCGGATAAATTGTCGACATCCCTATCGATTGCAAAACAGATCTAGATTCATTATAAAGATGCCTCCAATTAACAGTCTTAAAGTTGTTGTTTTGTCCGAGAAATATGTTTTCAGCTACACTCAGATTGTCTACTAAAGATAGTTCTTGGTGAATAATTGAGATTCCGTTTTGCCGAGCCTCTCTCGGAGACGAAAAATTGACTTTGTTACCCTTAAAAACAATTTCTCCTGAGTCTCTGGAATAAACACCCGTAAGTATTTTCATCAATGTTGACTTTCCTGCACCGTTAGCGCCAATTAAGCAATGTACCTCTCCATAACAAACAGAGAAATCAACGTTGTCAAGCGCTTTCATTCCTGGGAAACATTTGGTTACGCTTTTCATTGACAAAATATCTTTGTTCATCTTCTCCCCCTAAGTCAGAGAGCCAAAAAGACTTCGATTACGTTCATATAGGTCTTTATATAATCGAAACTTCTCATCAGACAGTTCTTTTAGCTCAGTATTAGGATTGTAGACTTTAACTTCCCTCTTTACCTTGTCTGACGCTTCCAAAATACTTCTAAATTTCCCTGCGCCCGTTTGTGCAACAATAGCACAGCCAAGTAAGCCAGCTTCTGAAAACATCAAAGATTCTAATGTCCTTCCACAAATATCGGATATGATCTGGTTCCAAACGGAGTTTTGTGATGCCCCGCCACAAACTATGATTCTTTCAATGCGCTGACCATTTTCCGAGATTGCATCCAATACATTTCTGGTGCCATAGCCTACTGCCTCTAAAATTGCTCTATAAATGTGGAACCGTGTATGCTTTAAAGTCAATCCCGTTATTATGCCGGTAGCTAAGGGATCGTTGTATGGATTTCTATTACCTTGCCATCCGTCGAATACAAGCAAACCCTCACTACCATGCTCGATTTCGTTAACGGCATTCATCAATACCTGGAATTTAACATGTTTGTCTATGTCATTTAGAAATTCTCGCTCAAACCATTGCGTTATAGAAGCCCCTGATAGCTGACCACCTTCTATTACCCATCTTTCGGGTAACAAAGCACCATAATATGGCCCCCAAAGTCCGTTTTGTCCAGAAATAGAGGTTGACGAAATAGCCAGATATACGAAGCTACTTCCCATAACCATAGCCAACTGTCCTTGGTGAAGGGCTCCTGTCCCTATCGCAGCTATATATGCGTCAATCCCGCCTTGGTATACGGCTAACGTAATTGGCAAGTTTAATTCTGTAGCTGTCTTATGGGACAAATGTCCGATATATCCGGATATTGGAATTACGGCATCGGGAAGCTTTGTTCGAAAATCGTTAATACCCAATCCGTAAAAAAAATCATCATCCCAATCATTTCGTTGTGAATTGTAATTCCACTTGCAGGTAGCATTGCAAGTGGATGCAACCCACTGTCCGGTTAGCTTAAAGTTAATCCAGTCAAGTTGTTCAACAATTTTATAACTTCTTTTATAGATATCTGGTTCATTCCGCTTAAGCCACAATAGCTTAGGAACATACCATTCAGCAGAAACTTGGCCCCCACAATCCATTAGGCCACGATGGTTAACTTTATTAATGTCATCCATTTCAAGTTTTGACCTAGTGTCCATCCATAAAATAGAGGGGTAAAGAGGTATGCCCTCTTCATCTACAGCCATTACAGTTGATGAAGTAGCACATGCCGTCAGGCCTGCAATATACTCAGGACTTACATCGGCTTTTTGAAGGCACATAGACAGAGCATTTTTCAATGCTTTCCACCAATCCTCAGGTTTCTGCTCCGCCCAGCCATTCTTTGGATAAAATGTCTCATAAGGTGATGAAGCAATAGACTTACAATTAAATACGTTGTCAAATAGTCCAACCTTTACGGACTGGGTACCAAAATCTATGCCTAGAAAGTAAGTATTCACTGAACCATTCATGTAAATTGCCCTTTTAACTTTTCTCTTAAATTTTGGCCAATTGGTATTTTTTGACTGGCGACGTGGCCTGTTCTTTGCTAGAATAAGGTCATGGATACAGATGAGAAGAAGCTGTCAAAAACTGAATCGAAGAGGAAACCCAGATCGGAGAAGTCCCTGTGCACGTTTCCAAAGTGTGGGCCGGTCAAAGCACTGAAAGAGCATGTTAAGAAGCTCGCAGAAGAGAACGCTCGGCTTCAGCAGCAGCTGGCGGACCGGGATGCCCGGATTGAAAAACTGGAAGCACAACTGCGCAACCTGCGCGGTGATTTGTTTGGGGCTTCTTCGGAAAAGTCTCAGCCAGAAAACCTCCATTTAGCGACGAAGGATGGCGTGACGGTTGAACCTCCAAGTGACAGTGCGGATTCCTCCTGCGCTTTTCCGAAGAAAGAGAAGAAGAAACGGGGCGCTCAGAAAGGTCATCGGGGTCACGGCCGCCAAATTCCCAAGGACCTTCCACTGACAGAAGTGATTCACGAGATTCCGCCGGAGCAGAAGGTTTGTCCTCACTGCGGCAAGCCCTATCGTGATCTGAATCTCACGGAAGACTCAATTGAGATCGACTATGAAGTCGGGGTCATCCTCAAGAAGCACGTTCGGCGTAAGGCAGCCAAGACCTGTGAGTGCCTAGGACCGGCCATCATTACGGCCCCCAAGCCGCCGCAGCTTATTCCCAAGGGCCTATTTAGTCTCGACTTTTTGGTGTTTACGATTGTGCAGAAATACTTCTTTCAGATCCCACTGAACCGTCAGATCCGGCAGTGGGAGCTTGAAGGCTTAGATATCCATGCCGGGACGCTGACCGGCTGTTTTCAGACGATCGGTGCTTTTCTCGTCCCCCTGTATGCCTTGCTGATCGAGACGAGCCGCAGTGAAACCCACTGGCACGTCGATGAGACACGCTGGATGGTCTTCGCTGAGAAGGAAGGGAAGCAGGGGTATCGCTGGTGGCTCTGGACGTTCGTATCAAAGCGGGCCACCGTGTTCGTCCTGGATCCCCACCGTTCGAAAGAGGTCCCTCAGAAGTTCTTTGGTCAGACAGCCCGGGGCATTATCAATGTCGACCGTTACGGTGCCTACTGCGTTTTAGACGGTCAGATGCTGCGTCAGCTGTGTTGGCTTCATGTCCGTCGGGACTTCATCCGGGCAAAAGAAGGCCTTTTATCCCTGAGAGACTGGGCGGATGACTGGATTGATGACATTCATACCCTAATGGCAGTCAATGATGAACGGGTCGCGTGCCAGAATCATCCGGTTCAATTCGCCGAGAAGCAAGCGGAACTGGAAGGTCAGATGGAGAAAATGGCGACTAAACGGGATGCTCAACAGACACTGACCACGAATAAACCGGTGCAAACCAAGATCCTTAAGAGCTTAAGCCGTAACTGGGCGCACTTAACGGTCTTTGTCGATCATGTCGATATTCCTATGCACAATAATGTCGCAGAATCAGCCCTGCGCGGTGCGGCGGTCGGGCGTAACAACTACTATGGGAACCATTCCGAACGGGGTGGCCAGTTTGCGGCGATGAGTCTGTCCATTCTTCAGAGCGCTGTTCAAAACGGTCTAAACCCCCAAGCATATCTCCTTTACTACTTAGAGGCCTGTGCCCGTTTGGGTAAAGCCCCCCAGAAACCCGAGGAGTTAGCCTCCTTCCTACCCTGGAACATCACCGGCCCGGACCGTGAGGCGCTCCTTTTAAAGAAAGGAAAGAGCCCATGATATCCGTTGTGAAAGCCAGGGGACGCACCTTCAGCGCGGAGGATCTGGAACTCATCCGCAGCCTTATCCGCCAAGGGAATCTGAACCGGCAGCGAATCTCTCAGGAGGTCTGCCGTGCTTTGAATTGGCGTAAGCCGGACGGAGGACTCAAAGACATGAGCTGCCGTGTGGCCTTGTTGCGTTTGCATCGAGACGGCATCATCGAACTCCCTCCTCCCCTAAGCAAAGATAACAACCGGCTGCGCCCAATTCAGTTTACCCCGGCGAGTGACCCCGGAGAACCGATCACGGTCCCCCTCCATCACTTGGGCTCTATCCGGTTCATCCGAGTCAGTGGGTCAAAACAATCGCGCTTTTGGAACGAACTGATTGAGCGTTATCACTATCTCGGCTACACGCGCTTGCCCGGAGCTCAAATTCGCTACCTCATTTATACCGACTCCGGCGTGCTTCTGGGAGCCATCGGCTTTTCATCACCGGCCTGGGCTTTGCGGCCTCGCGACGAACTCGTCGGCTGGACTAAGGAGCAACGCCTGAAGCACTTGAACCTAGTGGTAAACAATTCCCGCTTTTTACTTCTACCCTGGGTTCACGTCAAGAACTTGGCATCCAAAATCCTATCCCTCACTGCCAAGCGCCTGCCGCAAGAATGGCAAGCGACCTATGGCCACACCCCCGTATTACTCGAAACGTTTGTTGACAAAGAGCGCTATAGGGGAACCTGTTACAAAGCGGCCAACTGGTCTTACGTGGGGGAAACGCAGGGACGGGGTAAATGGGATCGGCTCAACGAGTACAAACTGCCCGTTAAAAGTATTTACCTCTATCCACTCCATAAGAACTTTCGTCAAATTCTCGCCGGGTCGGACTAAGTCCGGCCCGTTTCGTTGACTTTTAAATGTTCATTGAATGGTTCACTGAACATTTACCCTAGAAAATATTCCGCTTCTTGAATTCTCATAGCACTCTCGCCTCAGGAGTAAATAAAATCTTATTGAACGTAATACTTTTATCTCTAATTTGATCAAAAACGCTTGGCGCTTGATCAAGAGAGAATTCATAGCTCACTATAGGATCGGCTAAAAGCAATCCGCGCTCCATGTAGCCTAAAGCATCCGTCCATTCGCGCCCTGGAAATGGTGCAGAAAACGAATTCCATGAACCGGAGATTGTAATTTCATAACGTAACAATCTATCAACTGACGCATCACTTAACTCCAGTTTAGAATGCGATATTCCAACGTAGACAACTCGACCACGTTTTGCTGCGGCTAATACCGCTTGATTTTGAGCGATAGGCGAACCTGACATGTCAAGCACTAAACTCATCCCACGGCCATTTGTCAAACTATTTAAAGTCTCAATCGGATCGTCAAGTGAAGAGTTGATACCTATATTGGCTCCGAGCTTTTTAGCCAACTCAACTTTACTAGATTCAATATCAATTGCTGCAATTGTATCTGATCCCAGTATTTTCGCGATTTGTACTGCAAAGAGTCCGATAGAGCCTAAACCAAACACAGCAACAGAGTCATTGGACGTGATCCCACAGCCCCTAATAATTGCATGCATTGCATTTGCGGCTGGGTCGGTAAGTGCCCCTTGTCTGAAGGACACCTTGTCAGGAAGAAGAAGTAAATTAGTGACAGGAACCTTTACAAATTCCGCCATCGCCCCATCTGTTCTTGACCCCAGATAGTTATATTCACTACAAAGTGAATACTCCCCCTCTTGGCACCAAGTACAGGTGTTACAAGGAATAAGAGGAGGAGCCGTTACTCGGGCACCTTTTTGCCATCCTACGACATCTGACCCAATATCTACAACTTCCCCCGAAAACTCATGCCCTATAGTCAATGGTGCTTTATGAGCTCCCTCACGAAGAACCCTTGGAATATCTGAGCCACATACGCCAACATATTTAGTCTTTACAAGAACTTCAAGAGGTTTAAGAGGTGTTAGTTCTACATCCTCAACACGTAAATCTCCTGCTTTGTACAATCTTACAGCTTTCAAACTAAATCCCCCTAACATTGGCCTCGTCTAACAAAGCTTGTGCTAAAATTTCATCGACAAATAGAGTGGATATGAACTTACCTCTTAATGCACCTAGAAGAGGTAGGCATTTCTCCTTACCGATGGCCACAGCAATTGAATGTTTTTTCTTTTTCAAAGCTGTTAGCGTAATACCTATCGTTCTAGCATCCAAGTCAGGATCACTGATATTACCATTTGAGTCAAAAAACCTGGAACAAATGTCTCCCACCGTACCGCGTTTTATAAGCAAGTCGTATTCGCGGTCTTCAAA
The DNA here is from genome assembly GCF_902729405.1 of Acididesulfobacillus acetoxydans. GTDB lineage: Bacteria > Bacillota > Desulfitobacteriia > Desulfitobacteriales > Desulfitobacteriaceae > Acididesulfobacillus > Acididesulfobacillus acetoxydans. The sequence continues at coordinate 1,631,612 of NZ_LR746496.1, read as the reverse complement.
ATACCCAGCCTTGTATAGCACAGAGGTTTTCGAAAGTTTACCAATACCAAAGAGAACAATCTCGGCTCGATCAACCTTTTCCATAATATCCTTAATCATCGAGTCCGACTTAATTGCGTCCGCAATGTATTGCGTATCAACTATAGTGGGTACTGGTAGCAAGAATCCCGTACCGCCAAAGTTTCGCTTAAAGGCTTCGATAATTTCAGCTGAATCAGTCGACAAACCCATTCGTCCAATTCCGCCATTTGACTGAACAAATGTTAATTTAGTACCCCCCCACTCAGGTAAGTTATTAGCAACAAACGACATTGTTGTACCCCATGACAATGCAATTGTATCCCCAGGTTTTAGAATGGACGTTAAATAATTACCCACATTCCCACCTACATCAACGCCTATAGACTGAAGGTAATCCACATAAACTGGAGTGACATGGGCACTGGTCAATTCGAACCTTGATAGCAACTGCGACTCCAATCTTTGAATCGAATTCTTTGGGTACAAAACTGAGATTTTAACGATCCCCTCTTTAAGGGCACGGTCCAATATCCGTCCTACTGTTGGTCTGGACCACCCTTCATGCTCGGCGATTTCCTCCTGTGTCATATGCAGTTCGTAATACATCCTAGAAACCTTAATTACTTCCCGCTCTGTAATCCTAACAGACATTTCTCACCGCCAATTCATTTTGAGCATTTGCTTATTTATAAGTATACACTTGCTCGTCACGAAATACAATATGTTTTGAAAAGTTTTTGATCGGCCCACATTTTGGAAACACAAGACGAACACGGTGGCCGGCTCCGATACGAAAGTCCAGAGCCACCGGCGATACCCCTGCTTCCCTCCTTTCTCAGCGATGAGCATCCAGCGTGTCTCATCGACGTGCCAGTGCGTACCCGGATCCGGAAGACGGCAGGAACGGCAAAGCTCCCGCGCACCGTTTTCAGTGCCGGGGGCTTCAGAAACGCCAGTCTAAGCTTCGCTTTTTTCTCCAAACTTCGAGTGCACAAGTTCAACCAGTTGGCCAAGTGCCTCTTCTTCATCCGGACCAACACACGTCAGAACAACCTGGTCGCCCTGTGTCACGCCGAGAGAAAGCACTCCGAGGATGGATTTGGCGGTAACTCTCTTGCCGCTTTTTTCCAGGCTAACCTCAGCCTTAAACCGGGATGCCGTCTGGACGAAAAGTGAGGCCGGCCGGGCATGCAGACCTGTTTCGTTGAGGATGGTCACGGTCTCCGTACGCATTCTCTTCTTCTCCTATTTCCAGTTCTCCAACAAGTACTTTTCCGCTTCGTCACACCACAGTCCTTTACTCTGACCGACGATTTCCGCCAGCCTGGCAAAACGCGGGTCCCGTTCGCCTTTCTCCGCCAGTTCGTCGAGGGCTGTAAGCTCCATGTTAATGTGAGTATAGATAAGCTTCTTCCCCCCGGGAATATGAGGCAGGTTCAGAACGGTTTCCGCTGCAGCGTCCAGACCACCGATATGCGTCACCATCACCGCCGGGTTGATCAGTCCTTTTTGCGTCATTTTCAAGGACTCAATCATATCATCTGTGTTTCCCCCGGTGGTGCCCATCACATGGGTGGAAGAATAGTGGACATTGTAGAAATTGATCTCCGCCGAAAACTGGTTGTCTGTCGGTCCGGCGAAGAAGTTGAGACAGCCGTCGCGTCCCAGGATTTTGTCGGCCAGTTCGACCACCGGCTTAACCGGAGTGAAGGCCAACACGTCATCGTAACCACTGCCTCCGGTCAGCTCTTTCAGATATCCGGGCACATCAGGCAAATCCTTGGTATTGACAAAGTGCAATTCCACCCCGCACTTGCGCGCTTCTTCCTGAGTGAATATCTGCTTGGCCCGCCCGATCCGCTCCTCGTCGATATCCGTCACGACCAGGAACCCCGGCCGGCGATCACAGTGCAAGGCGTAGTCGACCGCACCCAGGCCCATCGGTCCGGCTGCCGCCAGCAGGGCCATTTTTCCTCCTTCGACAATTCCCATGCGGTGCTCGTAACTGCCCATGTGCGTGTGGTAGCTGGCGTGGAAGGCCCCGATGATGCAGGACATCGGTTCGGCCAAAGAAGCCTCGTAGTAGGTGTCTCCGCGGTAGTCCAGGAGACAGTTGATCTCAATGACCTCTTTCGGAATGATGTTGTAGGTGGCGTCTCCGCCAAAATACTTGTAAGAGTATCCCGGCGACCACATCGTTCCTTTGTAGTTCAGAGCCGGCTGGAGAGCAAACTTGTTTCCCGCCTGAAATTTATCTTGAAGTTTCGCCCCGACCTTGACAATGTTGCCGGAGAATTCGTGGCCGACGATGATTGGGTTCCGGTCGACATCCTGAGGCACGCGTTTGTGCCCTTTTCCGAGAATAGCCGCTTTGTACGTAGACATACAGACAGAGTCGGAAATGATCTCGACCAGGATCTCATCCTCCTCAATTTCTGGGAGCTCAAACTCTTCCATTCTCAAGTCGTTGGCACCGTATAGACGAACTGCTTTTGTTTTCATGATCTTTCCTCCAAATTATTCTAGTGTCTGTCAAATGATTCTAGCGACTGCTGGTACAAGGCAGGCGTTTTTCCAACCGCAGACGATTTGTGCCTGCAAAACCTCAAATTGGGCGGTAAGAGACCCGTTTCTCCAACGTTCGCACCATATCCTCCTCCGGCGGCTGAGTCCCCGGAGTCATCATTTGGGCCGCGCTCGTTGCCACAGCCAGGCGGACTGTCTCCGCCAAAGAATAACCCTCTGCCAGAGCATAAGCCAAAGCGGCTACCATCGCGTCACCCGCGCCCACGGTGCTCTTCGCCTCTACGGGAAAAGCCTCGCCGTAGTAAGCCTCTTCCTTGCGCACGAAAACTGCCCCCTGAGCGCCCATAGAGACGACCGCCATACCCATTCCGGCGGCCAAGAGCTCCCGCGCCGCTTCGGCAGCCGCCTCCGGACCGGGGAGTTTTCGCTCGAGCAGGGCCTCCAGTTCATGAATGTTCGGTTTGATCAGAGCGGGCCGCGCCTTAATTCCTTCCCGCAGCAGCTTCCCGTCCGCATCAAGAATCGTTTTCACTCCTCCTCGCTCCGCCCGCCGGATCCACTTGGCATAAATATCCGGACCCACTCCGGCCGGAACGCTCCCGGACAAGATCAAAATTCCAGCGCGCTCGAGATCGGAAAAGATCTTTTCTTCCAAACGATCCAATTCGGCGGCGGAAACCTCCCCGCCCGGCTCATTGATATCCGTGTAAGAGCGGCTGACCGGATCTACCACTTTAAGGTTCGTCCTCGTCTCTCCAGGGATAAAAACAAAATCGTTCTCGATCTCCCACCCATCCATTTGCTCTTGTATGAAACGCCCGTTGTGTCCGGCCAGAATTCCGGTCGCTTTGCACTCCGCCCCCAGTACCTTCAGCACTTTGGCCACATTGATGCCCTTGCCGCCTGCATCCAGACGCAGCGTGGAAATCCGGTTGACCGTCCCCACGGCAAAGTTGTCGATTTCAACCGTCTTGTCGACGGCGGGATTCAGTGTCACCGTCTTAATCATCCTGCTCACCGTCCGTCAGGATCTCGATGATTTCCTCTTTGGAAGCTGCCTGCCGGAGTTTCAGCACATTCTCTTCCTCTTGGCAGACCAGAGCGATTCCGGCTAGGATCTCTATGTGTTCATCATCCTTGCCGGCGATTCCGATTAACAGATAAGCCCGGTTGCCGTCGCCAAAATCGATTCCCTCCGGATACTGAAATACGACCAGACCGGACTTGCGGATATACCGCATATATTCGGGCATGCCGTGGGGTATGGCCACCCCGTTTCCCACATACGTGCTCAGGCTTTCTTCCCTCTTCTGCATCCCTTCGATATATTTCTCTCCGACATAGCCGTTCTGCACGAGGAGCCTTCCCACCCGGGCAATCGCTTCACGTTTCGTCTCTTTCGCAACATTGAGTACCACATTGTTTTCGTTCAAAATTGTCCGATTCATTGTTCTGCCTCCCGGTTGAGTATTTCGATTAGCGCCTTCCGAATATCCTGTCGGTCGCCGATTCTCAGGCTTTCGCAAAACTCCCGGTTTTCGACAAGAGCAACGCTGATTTTCCCCAGCTGCTCCAGGAGATAGTTGCTCTCCGATTTCCGCGCCAACATAATAAAAAACGTATCGACCTTTTCCAGGGCGAAGCCGAGGCTTTTCATTTCAATAAACTTCTTAAGCCTGTAGGCGGCGATGAAAGGCCCTTTGATCTCATCGCTCCGCACATGGAGAAGAGCCATGTGGCTCCCCGGAATGATCACATTTCCTTTTTCTTCTCTTTTGCTGATAAGAGTCTTTAGCACTTCCTCCTTGGATGCTTCAATAATTCCGGCGGCATCCTCACGGCATATTTCGCGTACGATCTTATCAATCACTTCCGGATAGCTTTCCGCATCCAGCAGCTTGAGCTGGACGTTTTGCAAAAGCTCATTGGTAAGATTCAGATCTTCTTCCCTTTCCGATCGCTCTTCTCCGGCCGGCAAGCCTAAACTTTCCCTCCAGCGGTTCTTCTTCTTTCTTCTCCGGATCAGGCTGTTTACCGCTTCCAGATCGTCTTGGGAAAGGAAAGGGGAAACCACGGCGACATCCTCGTCCGTTTTCTTGTCCAGGCTGACTGTGGACAGCACCATATCATACCCTGCCTTGAGCTTTTCGTTCATCTCCCGCAGGGAGCAAACCTCGATCCGGTCGATCTCCGGAAAGTTTCTTGTCAGTTTGCTGCTCAGCATCTTCGCTGTACTCAAGCCGTTCGGGCAGATGATCAAAGCGCTGAGCTTGTTTTCGGCCCCGTGTTGTCTTTCGATTGCCGCTCCGATGTGCATAGTGACATACCCCACTTCACTTTCGGGTATGACCAGGTTGTATTTCGAGAACACCAGTTTGCAAGCCTGCTCTACCGCCTGGTAGAGATTTGGGTAATACTGCTTGATGTCATCGATGATCGGATTTCTTACTTCCAGGCCCCTGCTCAGGCGGTAAAGCGCCGGATCGATGTGCTGGACGAGCCCCGTCAGCAGCTGTTGATCGACATTAATCGGCAGGCTCAGCTTTTTCTCCACGATGTAAACGGCTTCCCGGACCAAATCCTCCAGGTCAAACCCTAGCTCCTTCGTCCCGGGAGTTCCTTCGGAAAATGTCTTATCTCCCTTGAGATGAACGGCCAGATAGGCTAGCTCACTTTCCGGAAATTTGATTCCCTGCTCCTCCAGGACTGCCCGGATGTCTGTCATGAAATCAAATTCCGCCGAGGTCAGGATATCCCGCACGGCCTCCTCCGGAAGACGGATGGGCGCGTGGGAATCCGTCCTCTTGATCGAGATCAGGATGTGCATGAAGGCGCCAAAAAAGCGGATGTCGTTCGGAAACAGGCCCTGCCGGTTGAGCTTTTCCATCAGGCCCTTGACCGCCTGCAGCATGTCTTCCCCGAAGGTAACCTTGAAGAAGGCGAGGAGAGGATAGTCTTGGACGTCTTCGTAGAGGAAGCTTAAGAGTTCGCTCATCGGCTGGTAGCTGTAAACAAGGTCGACAAAGGCGTTCCTCTTGTGCCAGTCAGACCCTTCCACTTCCAGGCCGTACCCCCTCTTGCGAATTAAGACCAGACCCTTATTTTTTAACCACGTTTCAATTTTGTCCAGATAGAACACAATAGTGGCTTCAACGACGTTGAACTGGTGGCTGAAATAAGCGGATTTGATCGGCTCGTCCGCCAGCAGCAGCTGAGCCGTGATCAGCGCTTGCCTCTGCTCCTGATTCAACATCCAAAGGAGCGGAATTTCCTGCTGGCGTTCCCGGATCGCGTCCAGCTCTTTTTTCTGCCCGTTCAGTCGGAGCAAGCCGGCGCTGTCGGAAATCCGCAGCTTGTATGGCTTCAGCCATTCATTCAGGGCAGATGTCTCCCGCAGAATTGTCCTCTCGCTGACATCGATCTGTTGTGAAAGGCCCTTTAAGGTCAAAGGGCCTTTCTCTATTAAATTATGGAGAATGAACTTCTGCCGGACAGTCAGTTCCACAATGGCATCACGACCTGTTTCTTAATTCGTTTACGAAGGTCTCATAAGCCGTCTTATCCAGGAAATTCTTAATCGGAACGATTTCCGCTGCACGCGCAACCTGGGCTGCACGCGCCGCAAGACTTTCCTGGGTGAAAACCACTTCCGCCTCCGGCGGGATCTGGTTCACCGGCGTGTGCTTCACTTGAATGTTGAGGCCTGCGTCCTTAAGCTGTTTCTTAAGGATAGATTCTCCCATCGCAGAGGAGCCCATCCCAGCCTCACAGGCGAAAACAATCAGACGAGGCAGTTCGCTTACACTTTTGGCACTTGGGTCTGCTGCCGCTCGCGGGCTGACGTTTTGCCCTTTGCTCTGGGCCTTCATCATCGACATCATTTCGTTGGCCGCGTCGAGGGAACCCGCATCGCCTTCGGTCTTATCCCTTTTAAGGATCACAGAACCGATAAGGAAGGATACGGCGGCACCAACCGCAATTCCCAGAAGCACCGGGACAAACCCGCCTTTTGGTGTCATCGCCATTTCTGCGAAAATACTTCCCGGCGAAGGCGTCGCGACAAGTCCGGCCTTCGTCAGGACGAAGGTGAAATCCGCAGCCATACCGCCGCCGATGACAGCGAGCAGAAGCAATGGTTTCATCAGAATATACGGGAAGTATATTTCGTGAATACCGCCGAAGAACTGAATGATGATCGCACCGGGTGCGGACTGCTTAACAGTTCCTTTCCCGTAAACCCAGTAGGCCAGAAGAATTCCCAGACCCGGGCCAGGGTCGGTTTCCAGGAGAAAGAAGATGGACTTTCCGGCTTGTTTAACTTGTTCAATACCGAGCGGGGCAAGAATACCATGGTTGATTGCGTTATTCAAGAATAAGACCTTGCCGGGTTCGATAAAGATCGCAATCAGAGGAAGCAAGTGGGCGTTCGTGACGGCAATCGCCAAGTTTCCGAGCGCCATCGAGAAACCCTGAACCACCGGTTCGATGCCGGAGAAGGCGAGAAGGGCGAGCAGCGCCCCCAGAATCCCGGCCGAAAAGTTGTTAACCAGCATCTCAAAGCCGGTCGGCACTTTTCCATCAACCATCTCGTCGAATTTTTTGATCAGCCAGCCCCCGAGAGGCCCCATGATCATAGCGCCGAGAAACATTGGAATGTCGGCGCCAACGACGATTCCGGCGGTAGCGATGGCCCCGACCACACCTCCACGGGTATCGTGCACCAGTTTACCGCCTGTATACCCAATCAGAATCGGCAGCAGATAGGAAATCATCGGGCTGACCAGTTTGCCCAAGTAAGCGTTGGGAAGCCAACCGGTTGGGATAAAGAATGCTGTAATCAAGCCCCAAGCGATGAAGGCACCAATGTTCGGGATAACCATTCCGGCCAGGAATCCCCCGAACTTCTGCAACGCGGCTTTGCCCTTGAAGCTCCTGTCCATGACATTTACGTTTGTTGCCATTAGGCTTACCTCCTTATTTGGTTATAGTTTAATGGTAAACTCTCGCTAGTTTTTTTACAATTCAAACAAAAACAAACCTGTCAGTGTGATCAATGACAAAATTAATATCAAATATTTCCGCCTGGATTATGAGCCAAAAGTAAAAGGCAGCGCAAGAGACCCTTGCAGGTTCTTCCGCTGCCTTCACCCTCTCAACCATTGGAGTCCGCAATGCTCCTCGCTGCCCGGAGAATCCGGTCATAATTCCGGGCACCCAGCTGCTGCAGACGATAAGCCCGTTACAGGAGTTCCTCTGCTCCGTCATCTGGGCATTGGTGCACTCAACCGATCCAAAAGGAGGCCCGGAAATTTTGCCTCGAAGTGGCGGATTTGCCAGGGGCGTGCAGGAACACACCCTGGCCGGATCGCCAAGATACCCACACGGACAAGCGTGCAGTTAACAACTTGGGCACCCCAAACATTGGATGGACAAAAACCGAAGTACTGCCGCCACATCGTGTCGATGTGTCAAATCTGCAAGGAAACACCGTTGGCGAGCGCATTCGACTCGCACGAATCAGCAAGAACCTTACCTTAGCGGCTGTTGCGAGGCAAACTGGGATAGCTGAAACTTACCTTCCGAGACTTGAACAGGGGCATTATCAGCCGACAATAGATACCTTAGCCAGACTTGCAAAAGCTCTTTCTGTGTCATTACCCTGGTTAGGCGGATTTGACAGTTTGCCGGAAAGAACGTTTGCGGAGAAGGTACATAAAATACGCTTGTGTATGGGGAGGACGTATGAAGTTTTGTGTAAATGGTTAAAACTACCAATAAGGAGTTGATCATTTATGCAAGATGTTAAAGACCGGTTAGCCCGTGAAGTCGCCAAGGACTGTAAGACCGTCGAAGACGTCCACAACACGCTCAAAGACCTCTTCAGACGCACCCTGCAGGAGATTCTGGAAACCGAGATGAGCGACCATCTTGGTTATGAAAAACACAGTGTTGAGGGCAACAATTCAGGCAACAGTCGCAATGGATATTCGAGAAAGACCATTCAAACACGTATGGGTGAAACAGAACTGGCGATTCCCCGGGATCGCAACGGCGAGTTTGAACCACACATCATCAAGAAGTACGAGAAAAACGCCAGTGAACTCGAACAACAGATTATCGCGATGTATGCCAAAGGCATGTCGACCCGGGATATTGAAGCCCATATGCGCGATATCTACGGCATTGATGTCTCAGCCGAGTTGGTCAGTAAAATCACGGACAAGGTCATGCCACTCGTCACAGAATGGCAATGCAGACCCCTTGAGCGTATCTATCCCATCGTCTTTCTGGACGCGATTCACTTCAAGGTTCGCAAAGATAATCGGATTGTCACCAAAGCCGCTTACTCTGTTTTGGGCCTGGATGTACAAGGCCGTAAAGATATTCTCGGAATCTGGATTGGCGAAAGTGAAAGTGCCAGCTTCTGGCTCAGTGTCTGCAACGACTTAAAGAATCGGGGCGTAGAAGACATCCTAATTGCCAGCAAAGACGGGCTGACAGGCTTCTCAGAGGCCATAAACAGCGTTTTTCCCCGAACATCGATTCAACTGTGCGTGATTCATCAGATTCGCAACTCCATGAAGTATATTTCCTTCAAAGATCGAAAGCCGGTGATGGCTGACTTAAAACAGGTTTACCAAGCGGCGTTATCCAAACAAAAATAAAATCCAAACCTTTCAGTTCAAAGCCGCGTAACAAGCCGCTTTTCTCCGAAAAAGGTTTGGATTTTTTCTGTGGTATGATCTTGCTATCAATCTCGATAGGAGGTCATCCATATGAATGTGGAATATCTAAGAAACAACCATCCTAAGCTAATTTCCTACATGGAAGCTGCCGGTTACTCGAAAGACTACATCGGTAGGTTGCAGAAGGAAATCCAGAAGATCTTGGCGGAAGCAGATTCCAAAGACTGGGACTGCTACAGTGACGTGTACAAGGACTACAAAGCAACTCCGTTATCCCCTGGCAGTCTCGAAAAAAGGCGCGCATTCATCGGCGCCATTAAGGAATTCGACCTTAACGGCAAATATCCCGACGGGAAGTGGTCGGGACTTTTAGAAAGGGGCGCATACCCAAAGCTGGTAGCCGAGTTCAGGTCACTGATAGACTACCACAGCACGGTGGAGAGAAAACGCGGCAAGAAAGAGTCCTCAATACGCACGGAATCTCAAAACGCTGCCGCCTTCCTGCTCTCACTACAGGAGACCGGAATCAGCAAACTGGATGACATCGCGGAGGAAGTAGTGATGTCTGTTTTTGTGTCCCCGGAAGGAGAACGGCTCAAAAGCCATGCTAACAGAAACTGTATCTCTGCTTTCCTTAAGGTTTGTACTCCCCTGAACCCGAATGCCTGCAAGAAAGTGCTGTCCTTCCTCCCCGCGACGCGGGAGGCAAGAAAGAACATACAATACCTTACACCACAGGAGACGCAGTATTTTCTCGACGCGATGGATGATATGACCAATTCACTTACTCTGCGCGACAGGGCGATCGGGAAACTTGCCTACTATACCGGCTTGCGGTCCTGCGACATTGCTGCCATGGAACGGGCTTCGATCGACTGGGAATGCGATCTCATAAGGATCAAACAGCAGAAGACTGCGGAACCCCTGGAACTCCCTCTGAGTGCCACAGTTGGTAACGCCATCTACGATTACCTAAATGAGGAGCGTCCCTCAGTGGATTGCCCAATCCTATTCCTGACCCAGAAAGGGCCTTACAAAGGGATGGAAAGCGCCAACATTTGGAGGGTGGCGGCTCGAATTATGGAGAAGGCGAGCATACGACAATCGAAAGGGGACAGAAAAGGTTTCCATATCTTCCGTCACCATCTTGCGACAACCCTTTTGGGCAACGGGGTGCCCCAAGCGGTGATTAGCGACACACTCGGACATGCTGAGCCTGAATCGTTGGAGACCTACCTCTCGGCAGATTTCGTCCATCTTAAGGAATGCGCCCTTAGCACAGCCCGTTTTCCAGTGTCCGAGGGGGTGTTCGCCGATGCGTAGGTTTCAGTCCTTTCTTACCCCTTTGATGGAAGCGTTCATCGCCTTTCAGAAAGCGTCCGGGCGATGGAACGAGACATATGAGCACAACTTGTTCCTTTTCGACAGCTATTGCACCCAGTCGTTTCCGGAAGCGGAGACGCTGACCCAGGAAATAGTGGACGGTTGGTGCACGCAGCGCACCACAGAGACAAACAATAGTTGCAGGACGAGGATATTTGTCATCTCGAACTTCGCCCGCTACCTGAGAGATCGGGAAATGGCGGATGTCGTGGGGCCGAACATTCCGAAGAGGGAACCCCGCACCTACATACCCCATGCTTTCACGGAATTCGAGCTGGAATGCTTCTTCAAGGCCTGTGACAGTCTGCCGTCCACGCCCCGCACTCTTGTGGTACTCACTCGCAGAATTGTCGTGCCGGTATTCTTTCGACTCCTGTATAGCAGCGGGATAAGGACCAACGAGGCGAGAATGCTCCAGGTGGGTGACGTCGATCTAGTCCAGGGCGTTCTCATCATCCACTATTCCAAGGGCCATTCCCAGCACTTTATCGTTCTCCATGACACCATGCTGGACCTGCTAAGGAGGTACAATGCCGCAATCCAGGCGCTGCACCCGGGGCGGAAGTATTTCTTCCCTTCCGCAAAAGGTTCATTTCTCACGAATGGATGGGTGGTATACAATTTTCGCAAGCTTTGGCACAAGCACAACACACCGCATGCCACAGCGTACGGACTCCGCCACAACTACGCTGTGGAAAACATCAACCAATGGATCGGGGAAGGCTTCGAGTTCTTTTCGAAACTCGTGTACCTGAGCAAGAGCATGGGCCACGCTTCGCTGGAGAGTACTAAGTACTACTTCCACCTGGTGCCGGCTATGGCCGATATCCTGTTGGAACGGACCGGGCGTGATTTCGACGACATCGTGCCGGAGGCGGATTATGAAGAAGGCTGAGAAAGAGTCCATCGCCATCGCCCGGCACATCCACACGTTCCTGAGAGACTATGTACCGTCCCAGAAGAGCCGCAGCGAAAACACCCTCAAGTCGTATGAGTATGCTATCTCGCTTTATATAGGTTTCCTCGAGGACGAAAAGGGAATCGATCCGGAGAGGCTGAGCTGCGACTGTTTCAGTAGGGACATGATCGAGGAATGGTTGCGGTGGCTGGACGATACTCGCGGATGTTCTCCTGAAACCTGCAACATCCGGCTCGCATCCCTAAGGGTGTTCCTGAAGTACCTCGGGGGCAAGGAAGTCTCCATGCTACACATCAGCGAGGCCGCATCCGGCATACAACGGCGAAGGGAAAAGCGCAGGAAGGTAAAGGGCATGAGCAAAGACGCGGTACGGGCGCTGATGGCGGCACCGGATACCTCCACAACGACTGGCCGGCGCGATCTGGCGCTGATTGTCACCCTGTACAGCACGGCGGCACGGATTGACGAGATCCTGTCGATGAAGGTCGGTCAGTTACACTTGGATGCCAGGAATCCCAATGTCAACATCATTGGGAAAGGCAACAAGATAAGGACACTGTACCTTCTACCCAAGGCGGTCGCCCACCTGAAGGGCTACCTTAAGGAGTTCCATGGGGCCGTTCCGGCCCCGGATACCTACGTCTTCTACTCACGCAACGCAGGCCCTCGCGGGAAAATGAGCCAGATGGCGGTAAGCAAGCGGCTTAAACTACATGCTGAAACAGCTCACAAGTCGTGCGTTGAGGTACCCAGGGACTTCCATGCGCACCAGTTGAGGCACGCGAAGTCGTCTCATTGGCTAGAGGACGGGATGAACATCGTGCAGATATCGCTCTTATTGGGCCATGAACAGCTGCAGACGACGATGGCATATCTGGACATTACAATCGAGCAGAAGGCGAAAGCTCTGGCGACGCTTGAAGATGAGAACAGTCGGAAAGCCCCAAAGAAATGGAAGGACAATAAAGCCTCACTAGCTAACTTCTGTGGTGTGAAACCAATCAAGCGGTAAAGAAAAAATCCAAACCTTTTTCGATGAAAACAGCTCAATTAAGCGCTTTTTTCTGCAAGGTTTGGATTTTATTTTTGTTTGGATAACGAAAGAAAATCCAAACCTTTGGATTTTAGACGTTTTCTTACTTTGCCCAGATTCAATGTAGTGACGTAATTCCAGATCCCAGGGAAATTATCTCATTGAAGATTTGGTTGCTCCCTGTTAGGCTTAAATTAAAAGGTCGGAACGGCATATTTTCGGGGTAATTCGATAAATGGAAATAAATAGCTTGTAGTGACAGAATTAAAATCGCAAAGCGAGATACAGCAAGGGTTAGCGACCTATTTAGCGGAAAGTTGGACTAGCCGTAGCCCTCCTTGAAAAATATCCGTGGAGTCTGTTGGCGAGCCAATGAACCCTTGGGTAACATCATCTCGTTAAGCAGACTGCAAAGCCTTGCGTAATGTTTCAGACTGTCATATCGTTCAAATGCGTACCTGTCAGGTATGAATCGTTTAATAAATCGGAGGAAATGAAGGTTGCTCTCCCTCGCGTCTCCACAAAGATAATAATTCTTCCGCTACTTCTATTTCTTTAACGCCCGCAGTAATCTTCCTAGTAATTTCCTGCATAATTCGATCGGTCTTAGCTCCTGCCTCCCGCAGGTAACCAAGCTCAATCGAGTCCTTTTTCCGTCGGATAACTCCTAAGATCTCATCGCTGTTTGTAAATGCCAATTTAGGTCGCTGCTTCATCAGGAATAACAGGTAACGACTCGGCCACAGATTGTCGACAGCCACAATGCCCTCGACAGGCAGACACCGAGCCAGCAGCGCAATGGGATCCTGCCCGTCTTGCCAAAGGATGGTCCCTATGGAGCAGGGAGCCAATTCCTCTTCGTGTATCTGAGGAGCAATGATCACGGGATCTCCGTTTTTCCTGATTACACATGCCAGCAACCTTTCCAAGGGATCAATCCAGATTCCCGTAAAATAGAAAAAGTTCGCCGTCGAAACAACAATTATGGCGTCAATTTCTTGCTTTACCAATAGCAATTGGGTACGCTTAATTCTTGACGGATGTGGCCCCACTTTTAACCTCCAGCTCTTTTTCATCTCTGAAAATGTCGTCTGACACCAAACGTAAGCAGACGCCAGGTGCCCACCCGATTATAATCAGTTACTTAAAACGAGCGCAAACCCTTCAGGCATAAGCCTAAAAGCGTACTGACCGCCTCCGACCTTTAATGGACAATCCTGAGAGGGACTATATGACTGTATTTAGAAGAGTCATCCTATCTCTGCTGTGCTCCGCGATTTGAAGGCTGGACAGGTACCATAAAAGTCTTTGCTTTACGGAAAATAGGCTTTCACCTTTAGGCCGACTTGATTGTAGAAACTACCCGGCCAGTCCTTTTGTGCCAAATCCACTTAATTTATTTGCTGTAGCTTCATCCAACCAATTCCTTGACTAGAGGCTTCGGCTAAGAGCGTCCCACTAATGCCCAAACGATTTCGCAATCTTCCTTCCCCTCATTGAAACTCCAATGAGCCTCTCCTGCTGGAATCAATGTAGCCTGACCCTTCTTCAGTCGATAGGTGCTCCCTCCAACACCCGTAACTACCGACCCCTTAATTATAATCGAGTACTCGTCCTGTACGTGAACTCCCATCCCGTTCAACGGTATTCTCGCCTGTGGCCGGAGCACTACGGTACCAAACTGAACTGTGCCTCCAGCAGTTGCATTCTCGGAAAACAGCACCTTAAGATTGGTAATCTCATGTGCCTTGACTTCGTTCACATCAACGATTAGCATCCTGCATCCCCCTATCTGTTGCCAATTGCTGACGCGCTTGAGTAGATCCCAATAGAGCAAAAGTCTTTGGAGCAATCAACACCCCATATTCTTCCTTGGCCTGCGTCACTGAGACATAACCATTCCGGACATCCTTCGCTACCTTGTCTGCCGGGCGTTCCAAGGGATTGCCATAGCCTCCCCCAGTCGCCGTGGTCATCCGTACCGTATCTCCCATTTTGAGAGGAAAGCGGGCATATTTGCCGAACGGTCCGCAAACCTCACCGCTGGTCTTCAGAATCTCAAATTCATTGCGAGAACCGTCCTGGCCGCCGCTAAATCCCCAGGGCCGGAATTTATGCCTGCCAAAAGTAGCTGTAATCGTTTGCCCGTCGCTCAGGGCAGTATAGGACCGGATTGTTCCGCAACCGCCCCGGTTTTTTCCAGCTCCGGCACCGTCCGTGTGCAAACTGTACTCCTGAACTAAAATGCCATATCTGGTCTCCGCAACCTCTATTGGGACATTGTAGGTCTCGCCGTCGCCGATGCAGAACTGAGCGTTGGCTCCATCAAGATCCGCCCCGGCGCCCCAACCGCCTGTGGTTGGTTCTACCACCAGGAAAGGCTCACCGCTGTCCGGATGCGTTCCCGCCAGGACCACACCACATACGGATAGGAGATGGCCAGCGCTCAGTCGATGGGGAAGTACGGGAGCCAATGCTTTCCAAATAAGATCCGCTCCGTAGGTCATCGTCTCCCAATATGTGGAGACAGCTGCCGGCCGTTCCGCCGAAAAGATTGAGCCCTTGTCCGCTAGCACCTTCAAGGGGCGAAACATACCGTCGTTCACGTCCTGGGACGAGTTGGTGATCGCCAGAAAGAGGGTCCGCACCGAGGAAACCAGGGCACTATACGAACAGTTCACCGGGCCGGGGACTTGCGGGTGGCTACCACGAAAATCACAGATAAACTCGTCGTCTGTAATCTCCACTTTGACCTGCACGTTAAACGGTCCATGTCCGATCCCGTCATCGTCGATAAAGTCCTGCGCCTCAAATGTTCCCTTCGGCAGTTTCTTCAATTCGTTCAGCGCCAGTTGCTCACCATGATTCAGGAGATGCTCGACAGCAGCCAGGACAGTATCCCTACCATACTTTTCGCACAGTTCCCTAAAGCGTCGGTCCCCAGTTCGAAGCCCCGCCACCTGAGCCCACATGTCGCCCAACGACTGCTCGGGAAAGCGCACGTTTGCTGCCGTAAGCTCTACTAGTGCTTGGTTAACCCGGCCCCGTTCGAAAAGCTTAATGCATGGATACTGGATCCCCTCCTGGAAAACCTCTGTAGAATCGGTAGTCCAGGAACCCGGATCCTTACCGCCTACTTCTGTCCAGTGCGCCTTGTTAGCCGAGAAAGCAACTACTTCTTCTTCATAGAAGATGGGCATAACCATCCCAACGTCCGATAGATGGGAACCTCCACCGCCATACGGATCGTTAATGATGACAATATCCCCCGGCTGGAGAGCACCAGGTTGTCCGTATTTCTCAATGACCTCCCTGACCATGGACGAGAGTAATCCGATAAACCCAGTCACTCCATTGCCTTGGGTCAGCAACTGTCCCTTAGCGTCGGTTAATCCGCTAGCAAAATCCAGCACTTCATAAATGATCGGGCTCATTGAAGTGCGGGCCAAGGCATGAAACATCTCTTCCCCAATGGCGATTAGAGAATCTCCTACAATTTCCAAGGTAAACTGGTCCACCGTTCCTTTAACCTTACTCATTGTTTACACCCCCGTCGTAGCGATTAAGTTGCCATAGGCATCAACAGTCAAGACCTGGCCCGGATAGAGAATCATTGAAGATGACGGTTCTTCTACAATCGCCGGGCCGCTAATCACGCTTTCGGGATTCAACCGATCTCGGAAATAAACCTTAGTATCCACCCAGCCTTCGCCTTCGAACAGGACAGGCCTTGTTTCCTTGAGGCACCGCTCCGCATTGTCCCCTACGGTTTCTAGCTTGGGTAGCTCCGGTTTCGGAACCAGGCCGAACGACGTGAGGTGAAGATTGACAATTTCCGTGGCTGATTCGCTAAGCTTGAAGGTGTAGTACTTTTCGTGTAATTCATGAAAGCTATCCACCATGGCTCCCATTCCCAGTTCATCAATACGCCCGCTCGCCATCGGAACCTTGACCGTATGTTCCTGACCGACATAACGCATGTCCGCGTACCGAACGTGAACTACCTGTTCAGCGGAAAATCCGCCTTCCCGAAACTGATTCAGCGCTTGATCCTCCAGGCGTTTCCATGCCTCGTTAACCTCACCAAGGTTAATGCCGTGAACGCGGCGAATGTAAGTTTGGATATAGTCATGTCTCAGGTCCGTCATCAACATACCCCAAGCGGCGAATACGGAAGCGCCGACCGGGATGACCACCTTACGGACCCCAAGCTCTTTGGCTAAAGCCATGGCGTGCATAGGACCACCGCCCCCGAAAGCCACCAGAACAAACTCGGTGGGATCATAGCCCTTGCGGACAGACACAAGTTTCAAGGCATTTAGCATATTTGAATTTGCTATCCGAATAATTCCTAAAGCTGCCTCATCTACAGACACGTGGAGTGGTTGAGCAATCCTTTTCTGAATAGCGGCTCTTACAGCCTCCATGTCCACTTTATTTTCGAAATTCCCAGGATCCAGTCTCCCCGCCACAAGGTTGGCATCCGTCGTCGTGGGATCCTCTCCGCCCTTACCGTAGGCTACCGGACCGGGAAGCGCCCCAGCTGACTGCGGGCCTACCTTTAGAAGTCCGGCATCGTCAATCCAGGCGATAGAGCCTCCCCCATTGCCGATCTCCACGATATCCACCACCGGTACCTTAACCGGATAGCCAGCGCTGCGTTCATTACGTTCGATGTGATAATCCGTCGTCACTTTGACTTCTCCGCGGTCTATCAGGGAGCATTTAGCCGTTGTGCCACCGATATCAAAGGCAATGATATTCTGCTCTTTTAGCATCTTTCCTAGGACCACCGAACCGAATACTCCTGCCACTGGACCGGATTCAAGCATATTGATAGGGGTTTCCTTAGCCTGAGCAAACGTCGTTGTACCCGAATTGGACTGCATGATATACTTATTACCCCTCACCCGAATGTTGCGCAAATGATTATCCAAGCGGTCGATATAGGAGGCAGCAATAGGTTTCACATAAGCGTTCAAAACCGCCGTACTGGTCCTTTCATACTCCCGCCACTCGTTCGTAACCTGATGCGAAGCCGTAACCTCTACTTCCGGCCAAACCTCCTTGATAATTTGCAATGCCAACATTTCGTGTACCGGATTGGTATAGGCATGCAGAAAAGCCACCGCAATCGCTTGCACAGCTTCGGCTTGTAGTTGGGCTACGGCTGCCCTCACTTCCTCTTCTGCAAGCGCCACCAACACTTCCCCCTTATAATTAAGGCGCTCGCTGACTTCCAGTCTCAAGTAGCGAGGCACAAATGGCTCTGGCTTTTGGTAGCGTACGTTAAATAAATCGGGTCGGTTACCGCGAGCAATCTCTAGCACATCCCGGAAACCCTTAGTGGTGATTAGTCCAGTCTTGACTCCTTTTCTCTCCGTTAGAGCGTTGATGATCACTGTTGTTCCGTGAATAAAAGTATCTATCAGTTCGCCAGGAATCCGAGTTCGACTGATGACATCAATAACTCCTTCATCATAGTTCGGCGGGGTGGTATCACACTTCGCCATGCCAATCTGATTCTGATCATCCAAGTAGAATAGATCGGTAAATGTTCCTCCAATATCCACCGCTACTCGCATCCATAAAACCTCCTTGCAAAGTTCGTCAATCCGTCAACCAATTTTACCCCTGGAATATGGCGGGGGTGAGGACCGCAATCATGTGTACCGGCTTATCAGTTGGATTTCTCATGGAATGCTTCAAAATAGAAGGTAGATGAATGCTATCCCCTTCTTGCAATACGTATTTTTTGTTATTAACAGTAACCACGACCTCACCTTGCAATACGTAGTAGAATTCCTCGCCATGGTGGTTGTATCTACCTACCGTCTTTTTGGGCTCAAGCGTCACGTAGAGTGGTTCCAACACTTGTCCTTGAAAATTTCCGGCCAATCGAGCATACAGCAAGTTGGAATGTTCGATTCGGAAAAATCTGCGTTCTGCTCCCCGAGTAGTGAAAGTATTATTCATAGGCTCCTCGAAAAAGGAGGAGATGGGAACATTTAGGGCTTCGGAGATTTTTTGCAAGGATGTAATGGCGAGAGAACTGCTTCCGTTCTCAACTTGCGATAGAAAACTCACCGAGAAACCAGTTTTCTCGCTCATCTCCTTCAGAGTCATTTTTTTCTGTTTGCGCAATAACCTAATCTTCTCATAAATGCCCTGTAAAACACTCTCCAACGTAAAACTTTACTCCTTACTGTGATGTCGTTACCAAGCGATTCTGTCCTACCGTCGCGAAATACGTAGAGTAGAAGTAATGACGCTAGCAAAGCGATTTCATTCGCCTGTCCCATATCAGATTTATTTTTATTACTGTTATACTGTAATATATTCCAGTATCGCTAAAGTTGTCAAGCCACCGGTTTTTACCGATCCATCTGAAATATCCAATTATTCTGCACGTCCTCGACATATCTCCCGATCCCACTTGATATTAAAATATTAGGGCCGCCGCATAGTGTCCATAGATTGAAGGTGTAGCCGTCTGCACTTTGATTTGACAGAAGTGGCCAGTAGATTGGGTCGGTCAGCCAGACCTTTCTGTTGTGTAAAAAAAAAAGAACCGCCCGCTTATTGCCTGCCAACCGGCTGGTAGTATTCGTTGTGCCCATGGGTTTATATCTGGCAATTTCCGGACAGGCAATACCGCCAGCTTTCGGACTTTATACTCTAGCTCAAACAGGATACAGTCTTCAGCCCACCAGCAAGACGCACGAAGGTTCTGAACATCCGGATCGTAACACCCAGTTCCACTACATCAACCAAAGGGTCCACACCTATCAGCAACTCGGTCAGCCGGTCATCTCGGTGGATACCAAGAAGAAGGATCTGGTTGGGGACTTCAAGAACGCAGGTGTCGAGTGGCAGCCAAAAGGACAGCCGGAGGATGTGCGCGCCCACGACTTCGTCCTTCCCAAACTCGGCAAGGTCAGCCCCTACGGTGTCTACGATCCCACCCACAACGAGGCCTGGGTCAACGTCGGTACCGATCACGACACCGCCACCTTTGCGGTGGCCAGCATTCGGGGCTGGTGGCAGAGCATGGGCCGAACGGCTTACCCCGACGCCAAGGAGTTACTCATTACTGCTGACGGGGGAGGCAGCAACAGTTCGCGTTCCCGACTCTGGAAGACACAGTTGCAAGAACTGGCCGACGAAACCGGACTGTCAATCGCTGTCTGCCACTTTCCGCCCGGAACCAGCAAGTGGAACAAGATTGAGCATCGACTCTTCTCACATATCGCGCAAAACTGGCGTGGGCGCCCTCTTGAGAGTCATGAGGTCATCGTTAATCTAATTGCCAACACCACCACCGCCACGGGACTGAAGGTTCGTTGTCAGCTCGACACCAACGTCTGCCCCACCGGCGTTCAAATCTCCAAAGCTGACCTGGCCGAAGTCCAAATCGAGCACTCTCAATTCCACGGCGAATGGATTACGTCATCCGTCCGTGCCATCCCTAGAAAATTTATTCGGTCGCGGCTCCTTACCACTTTATAGCCGTGATTTCCATCGTCTTCTGTTTTTTTATGCTTTTCTGGAGTGGCGCCTTCTTAAGCGCAATAAAAAAAGACCCCTGGCACGTTTCCCATTAGAGCGACAACGGGTACCATTTTGGTACCCGTTGGCCTGAGCGAATCCAAATAGGTAGTCGGATGAGAATGAGGCTGCCATTTTTTAGACTTTTAGCACTGAAATCAAGTATACAAATTGTTTCCGGACATTGGTGAATTTCCCCAGAGCAATGGCTTTATTGATTACCTCAAATCGTATCAAGTTTTTTACCTTTTGTCTCTACACCCAAAATAGCAATAACAAAACCTGCTATAATAAACGCAAAAGCCACAATCATAAAAACACCTGATGTACCCATGGATGCCAAGCTGTATCCGACAATGAGCGGAGCAAGCAGTGAGCCAATTCTCGACCAGGCAGAAGCCGCTCCGATACCCGTTGCTCTAAACTCCGTCGGATATGATTCTGTTGTGTACGTATAAGTGATTGCCCAGATTGCCGAAATGAAAAATGAAGCAAAAACTCCCAAAGTGACTACAAACAAAGTAGAAACTCCATGTCCTAAAGCCCAACCATAGGCCACTGTGGCAATCCCGGCCAAAAATAGATTAATAGTCAACAACCATTTTCTACCAACCCGGTCCATCAGATAAGCACTCAAGATCTGATTAGGAACATAAGCTAATTGCATAATAAATACATAAAAAAATGATGTCATCATCGTATGGCCAGCTTTAACAAACAATGTTGGCATCCATGAAAATAATCCGTAATACCCAAACATGGCCATGAACCATAATATCCAGAACATAATGGTACGGCGCAGATAATGGTTGTCTAAAATGAATCCAACATGCAGATGATCCTTCGGTTGTTCATCTCTGGCATCAGCAACAGGTTCCGGCAAAGGTTTATTCAATTCTTTGCTGACTCGCGTTTCCATATCACTAACAATTGCTTCTGCTTCAGCCAATCTACCCCGTTTAACGAGCCATCGCGGTGATTCCGGCAAATTTCTCCGTATTACCCAAACGTAAAAAGCGGGCAGGGCACCAACTATAAATGCCCACCGCCATCCTAAAGTAGGTATCACAAAGAAGGAAATAACCGCGGAGGCTAACCACCCGAGCGCCCAAAAGGTGTTAATCAATCCCTGTACCTTACCCCGACTTTCCGCTGGTATAAATTCGCCCATGACTGAATTAACAACCGGTGTTTCGCCACCTAATCCCACACCTACAAGAAAGCGGAATACTAGTAATGCTATCCAGTTCCAGGAAATTGCACATAGAATAGACGATATGGCAAATAACAACATAGTGATCTGAAAAACAGTTTTACGACCGAGTCGATCGGCAATCCTTCCGGCACCAATTGCCCCTAGAAACATTCCAGCTAAACCAATACTTAATATTAGACTAATTTGTCCGGTGTTCAATTGCCATACTTTGGCCAAAGCAGCCACCACAAAGGTAATGAGACCTGTATCGAAGGCATCAAAAGCCCACGCAAATCCGTTTATCCGTAAAAGTTTATAATGAAAGCCAGATATAGGCAGTCGATCAAGTCGGTTACTCATGGAACCATAGCCAATCGACATAACTGCATTCCTCCTAATCTAAATGTATTACGCAAACCATTTTCCAAAATTAAGTCGCGCATTCCTGCGGCAAAGCTTTCAACGCTTACCTCATCGCCCATAATGGTGGCACAGGCTTCTGCAACATTTGTTTCGGCAGCTTCGACAGCGGCGGCTATCCCGAGGGTAACCCCCCTCCCCAGCCACATAACATCGTTAAAACGGGATGGCGGCGCTCCTAAACGGGGTACAATTCCAACCCGGGTGCGCTCACCTCCACCAAGACCGTAGTGGCCTCTTTCTGTCGAGAAGCATGTCAGTTCAGCCATGCTTCCCGACACCACCGCCATCGAAGTAAGGGTTGGCTCACCGGTGACCGAACAACCTCATACACATATTGGATGATTCCGGGAATCTGACCGCTTAGACCCCCAGTTCATTGATTTCATCCAAAGTCCGACCTTTGGTCTCAATGCCGAGAACGCCGACAGCCAGTGCTACAACAGCGAAAGCAATGGTTAACATCCCAAGAACGTATGAATAGCCCTTCACTTTGCCATAAGACTGATACATAACTCCAACGACATAGGGTGCGGCTATCGCTCCAATTCGGCCGACTGCAGCGGCCCAACCTGCTCCGCTCCCTCTAGCACGGGTAGGATACATCTCCGGCGTGTAAGCATATACTCCACCCCATGCCCCTAAGCTAAAAAAGTAAAGCAAGCAACCATAAAGCAAAATAGAAGATATTGATGTGCTTTGTCCTAACATGTAAGCTGCCACTGCCGTCCCCGCTAAATAAATCACCAACACCGCTTTGCGCCCGATTTTCTCAATCAGATAAGCTGCACTGTAATAACCCGGCAACTGAGCTAAAGTCATAATCAAGGTAAATTCCAGACTTTTCATCAGTACAAACCCTTTCCCGATCATTAATGTCGGAAGCCAAAGCACAAAACCGTAATAGCCGAAATTAATTCCTAGCCAAAGAATCCATAAAACTAACGTACGGCGCCATAAAGGCTTTGACCACAATTCCATTAAAGTAGCCTTTCCGGGTGTCACCGACGAGGAATCTTTGGTTGTGTTCTGATAAGGCTCAAGCCCTGCTTCCTGCTCCATCTTGCTGACAATGGAATTAGCCTCCGCCGGCTTTCCTGTTTGTTCCAAAAATCGTGGTGATTCGGGCACGCCTCGACGGAGGTAAGCCGTGTATAGGGCCGGCACAGCGCCCAAGAAGAAGGCAATCCGCCATCCATAAATGGGAATCAGTAAAAAAGAGATTAGAGATGCCAAAATCCAACCCCATGCCCAAAAGCTTTCCAATAAGACCACCATGCGGCCTCGGGCCCCGGACGGTGAAAATTCACTGACTAGAGTTGACGCCGCAGGTAATTCGCCTCCCAAACCCAACCCTGTAACAAACCGAAACACCAACAACATTCCGAAACTGGTCGCAATCCCTGTCAATCCGCTGGCGACTCCGTAAAGAATAAGTGTAAACATGATTATGACCCGCCGACCCCATTTATCTGCCGACATGCCGGCCAGAGCCGCCCCGATAGCTAACCCGACCGCTCCGATACTGCCAATTAACCCTAGTTGAGATGGCAACAGCTGCCACTCTTTGCCGATACCCGCCATCACTCCGGCCACCATACCTTGATCCATAGCATCAAAAAGCCAACCGATTCCTGTGAGGAATAATACTTTCCAAAGTGTGCGGGTCACCGGCAGTCTGTCCAGCCTCTGTGAGATATTCATGAGCATTCCCCTTTCTCCAATTCTTTTGAATCTTTCAATTACAATAGCTGGTCTTACCCCCCAGCGTGAACCGGGTTGTCATTCAGGACCCGGAGGCGGTCACCGGGCGAACAAGATCCTCCGGATACTGGCGCATATCCCCATTCAAAAACAAGACAGCCCCCAGAAGCAACTTGTCTTGGACCAACCGACGGGCTCTCTGCAATCCCCGGTCCAATGCCTCCGTCCTTAATTCTACCGACAAGGGTGCAACAGCCGTTGTTACCAGAAGCCGGGGGATATCGGTATCCGGATCGATTTCCCTGGCCGGTCGCCGCTCAATCAGCACGGAATCCACATTGACGGCATTACCCAGTACAGTGGCACAGGCATCAGCAACCTCCGGTCTAGCAGCAATCGCTACGGCGGCATCGGCAATCCCGAGCGTAAAACTGCGACCGCCCCTACCGCTGGTCGCCACCCCGCCTATCTTACTCCCCCCTTTCACCTCTAAATAATGAGATGGAGCCACCCCCAGACGGGGAACAATCCCAACTTTGGTCTTCTCCTCTTTGCCTAGGAAAATGGCAAGGTCACCGCCATTGTTAACCAGGACTTTGGTCGCCCCTTTATAGACCAAATATTCACAGGTCATGCCGGCTAAAGTGCCAGCCACAGCGGCCATAGAAGTCAGGCTGGGATCCCCGGTGTCTCTAACCGCAGCGTGCATTTTTTGTACCACCCTGTTATATTCGGCAAGGTCGTTAAGCTGAGGCCATGGCTTTTTCACCTCCGGCAGATAACGCCGGATATCGGCTAACCACTCCTTGACCAGATTCTCCAGTTTGCGCCATTCGCGTCCCAAGGGTTCACCCTTGCGTCCGGCCCATATACTCATCTGCACCGGTCCGATGTCGACAAGAACCTTATAAGGGTCGATCCGCTTAAGCATCAGTCTCTCCCTTCAACACTTCCTCAAGCGGACGCAACCGGGCCATATGCCCGCCAATCCGGGCATAGGTGCTGCGCTGCATCGTATATTCCACGGGAGCAATCGTAGCCGGAGTGGGCGTCCAGTAGAAAGCACGGGGAGCTACGACCTCCTCCACGTTCACCATGAAATTAATACCCCCTCCGGGCAGGAGCATAACCGGAGCCCCACCGATCGTGAGCTTAACTTCACCCTGATGCACAGCCCGAGTGAGTTCCACCGGCTGGGTCGTGACCCCGGCCCTGGCCGAACCGCCGACACCACCGCTATAAATGACGGAAACCCTGGCTTCTTCACAATTAGCCGCAATCCGTTGCATCACTTGCCTTACTTGCGGTGTGAGGGGAACTTCCTGCACGTGCCCGTTGGCCTTGACTTCAAACAGTACAGCCTTTCTGGCTGTGGTTTCCGTTACCAAAATGTGCATCCCGGCCTTGCCAATCCGCATATTGACTTCTTTGATCGCATCCCGCGGATTGCTGATGGCTGTCCCCCCCCAACCCTTGCCGTGTTCACCAAAATAACGCCCCGCAGTACTCTTGCGCCCGGCAGGGACAACACCGCTGTAAGACATCCCCACTTCCTGCCCTGCCCGGTGTTCCGAAAGCAAGCCGATAATGTGGTGGTCAAGGATGATCGCCTCATCCACCACCCCCTTAAGATCCCGGGCAAACAATCCCACAGTGGCACTGCCGCAACCTACCCTCATGGTCGTGTCTTCTTCGCCGTCAATGACCGGACTTCGTCCCGCCTGCAGTTCCAGTTTGCTGCCGCCATCAACCTGCAAGATAACCCTTTGTCGGTTAGCCAGATCGACAATTGTCCGGGCTACGATAAAACCTGCCCTACCTGTTAACAGATTAGCTCCGCCGATCGTCAGCATTTTTGAGCCATATTCCTCCATATCCACCATACCGACAACCCGCCCGTCATGGTGAACTTTAGCGCCTTCTTCCCCGACATGGAAATTGGTGTCGATTTTGACTTTAAGACCACTATAGCTCAAGGGGGCTTCCGTAACTACAGTCACCACCTCGATTTCCCCTCGCCGACCCTGAAGGATGTAAGGTGCCGGGCGGGGGTCTGGATACTCGGTTCCTGCTCCGATTCCGGTGATTAAAGGCCAGTCAATTTCCGGAGCTTGCCGTTTGGGTTCTGCCGCCTCTGTGACCAAAGGCCGCTTGCGCACCAACTTACCGTCTTCATTGGTATAGCGCCGACAGGCCCCCTCATAACCTTTCTGGATCTGGCACTCCACCGGACATGCCGTGCAAACCACCGCACCTGCCATGATTTCCCCGGCTTTTTGGGCTGCGCCACGCCGACATACCCTGGTGCAGACACCGCAGGAAGAGCATCCGTCCGCAATAAAGGCTTTATGGTCTTGCACATTGATTAGACCCAAGGGACAATCCCGTACACACAAACCACAACCGTTACATAAGTCCAGGTCGATTTTTATCATTGAGCTGGCCCCCAACCTCTATCCTTAATATTCTTGTCCCGTTGCGTCCCGCAATTTTACGGCTAACCGTTTAGTCCGAGTTCACTCTCTTCTGCAGCTGCCCTGATCGCAGCCACAATCTTTTCCGGTGTCAACGGCAGATCATACAGACGGATCCCCAGGGCATCCGCCACAGCATTGGCTATAGCTGCCGCCGTAGGCACGAGAGCCGGTTCACCGACCCCTTTGGCCCCATAAGGTCCGCTGGGCTCCTCATCTTCCACAATCACCGGAAACATTTCCGGGATATCCAGGGCTGTTGGGATCAGATAAGTTGACAGAGCAGGGTTTTCGATCCGGCCCTGATTGACTGCCACTTCTTCCAAGAGGGCATACCCCATCCCCATGATACAGCCCCCTTCAATTTGTCCCTCCACATTTTGGGGATTGATCGCCCTGCCCACATCATGGGCGGCAACGATTCTTTTGACTTCGATCACTCCCGTTTCCGTGTCGGCTTCCACTTCGGCCACCTGCGTGGCGAAGGCATAGGTAGCATAGGGTGCCCCTTGTCCCGTCAGAGGATCCAGCTTCGTAGTCACCGGATTAAACCAGCCCTGCCCCAAAGTCAGAATTCCCTTACTGCGGCACTGAGCAATAACATCCTGGATTTTCGTGCCGGTCGGTTCATCCTGATGCCAAATCTGTCCATCTTTGAGGCTGACATTGTCGGCCGGGAGGTTTAAACGCTCCGCTGCTTGAGCAATCACTTGCTCCCTGGCCTTTTCAGCAGCGAACCGAACAGCGTTGCCCGAAATATAGGTTTGCCTGGATGCGGACGTAGCGCCGGCATCCGGAGTAACTTCAGTATCGGCGGCAATCACCGCCACATTCTCCAGGCCGACCCCCAGTGTCTCTGCTGCAATCTGAGCCAGCACAGTACTCGATCCCTGGCCAATATCCGCGCAGCCACTGAGCACAATCACGGTTCCGTCATCCAGGAAGTCTACAAAAGCACCTGACGGGTTAGGAGCAGCGGTATTACCCACTCCATACCACATATTTCCAATGCCATAACCGTGTTTTTTCATTGGTTCTCACCTCCCAGACCGGGCATCACCTGGCAGGCCTTTTCCCATGCCGCTGCCAAGGTTTTAGCGATGCCGACACTGTCGGACAGAACTTGCCCGGTTGCCGTAGCCGAACCGGGACGCAAGATATTGCGCCGGCGGATTTCCAGGGGGCTTATTTGTAAAGCTTGCGCCAGCAGATCCATCTGGCTTTCAAAGGCAAAAGCCATTTGCGGTGTGCCAAAACCGCGCATGGCGCCGCTAAACGGATTATTGGTGTAAACGCAAAGTCCCTCGATATCCACACTGGGGACTTCGTACGGTCCCGTCGCATGGACAGCCGCCCTGATCAGTGTGGCGGGACCATAGGAGGCGTATGCCCCGGTATCGCCGATAATCCTGACTTTGACAGCCAAAAGTTGCCCCTCCCGGTTTGCCCCACTGGTGTAATCAATGATAAAAGGATGCCGTTTCGCGGTTGCGATAAAAGATTCTTCCCGGTCATAGAGCATCCGGACCGGGCGCCTCAGTTTCCAGGCCGCTAAAGCGAGAAAGCACTGCACGGATATGTCCAGTTTGCCGCCAAAACCACCTCCGGTCGGGGTCTGAATAATTCTCACCCTATTCATGGGCAGGCCTAAGACCCGGGCCACATCCCGCCGGTCATAATGCGGATTCTGAGTGGACACTTTGATGGTAAGGCCGTTATGTTCCGGGTAAGCAATACCGGCTTCCGTTTCCAAATAGAGATGTTCCACCCTCTGCGTACGATAGAGCCTGCTAATAACAACATCCGCCCGGCTCAGAGCCGCTGCGGCATCCCCTTTCTTTACCCTGCCCACCGTTAGAATGTTTCCCTTGTCATGAATAGGCGGAGCGCCTTCCGCCATAGCGGACCAAACATCATAAAGGGGTGGCAGCTCCTCAGTCTCTACCTTTACAGCCTCCGCACCCTTCCGGGCGGCGTCCGGGTTTTCCGCGACCACCAAAGCTATAGCGTCTCCGATAAACCGGATTTTGTCCGTCAGGACCGGCTGGTCTTTAACCATAATACCGTAACTGTTTTCACCCGGAATGTCCGCATAAGTAAACACCCGTACCACACCCGGGATTTTTTCCGCTTCGGAAATATCAATCCGCTTGACGACGGCATGAGCGACACGACTGCGCAGCACTTTGAGAACCAAAGCAGCCGGAACCTTCTCATCGGCGGCAAAATAGCTCTCTCCCGTAACCTTGACCAAGCCATCCACCCGTTGCACGGATTGACCGACAACTCCGCCTTCAAGCACCGGTAGCACCTTCTTTCCCGGACCTTCTTGCTGCCGCCAATTCCACGGCTTTGACGATCTTGGCATAACCGGTGCAGCGGCAAAGATTACCAGATATGGCCCGGGCAATTTCCCGCCTGTCCGGATGGGAATTCTTATCCAACAACGCCTTGCCTGCCAAAATCATTCCCGGTGTGCAAAATCCACACTGCACAGCCCCGGCCTCTAAGAAAGCCTCCTGCAAGATATCAAGCTCACCGTTGCGGGCCACCCCTTCAATTGTGATGATCTCCCGGCCTTGGACCTGCGGTGCCAAAACCAAACAAGAATCCACAATTTTCCCGTCCAGAATCACGGAACAGACACCGCATTCTCCTTCACCACAGCCTTCTTTCGTGCCCGTTAAACCCAATACATCGCGCAACACATCCAGCAAACGCATGCCCGGATCGACATCCACCGTCATCTGAGTGCCATTGACTTTCATGTGCAAGGGAAACCTGTCCATTCAGGCCACCACCCCTTCAGTACTGGAAAATAACCTGGGCAATAATTCACGGGCAATTCCCTTTACAGCCTCCTGCTTATAAGATACCGAAGGGCGGGAACCCAGCATTCTTACCACTTCCTTTTCCGCTTCGCTGGCAAAGGTATCAACCAGAGTGCTCGAAATCTGCTGTCCCTCCAACGTCGTCTCCAAAGCGGAACTTCGGCAAGGATTCGGCCCTACCGCTCCCAAGGCCACACGGGCCAAACTGATCTTGTTTTCATGCACGGCCAGAATAACGGCTAGATTAAGCCTGGCAATAGCCAAGGCCCGGCGACGACCTAATTTGATATAGCCGCTCCTACTCCCTGGCGCAAGCGGTCTTATTAAAATGTTAGTAATAATCTCCTGCGGTCGGATATGGGTTTTTCCGGCCCCCTCCAGAATGTTCTGCAACGGTACAGTCCTGAACCCTTCGCTAGAATCCAACCTGACTTCCGCTTCGAGAGCAATGAGGGCTGTGACCATGTCTGCTGCCGGGGAAGCGTTGGCAATATTTCCGCCAATCGTTCCAGTATTACGAATTTGGGGCGAGCCGACTGAGGCAGCAGCCTCAGATAGCAACGGAAATCTGTTCCGGATGACAAGGAATTCTTCAATTTGGGCAAAAGTTGACATGCTGCCAATCTGGATCTCATGTTCCCTTGCAATAATTGCGCGTAGCTCTGAAACAGCGGACAAATCAATCAAACCCGGACAATGGATTTTCCTTTTGGCCAAAGCGGGCACTAAGTCCGTTCCCCCTGCCAACGGCCGTAATTTCCCGTCCGATTTGGCTAACAATTCGAGGGCAACGGCCAATGATTCAGGCTGATAGTAAGCGTCGAGTTCGAACATAAGCCCTCCCTCCATTATTTCAAGATGGGTTTCCGCTTAGGCGGCGGCGTGTTCCGGCTGATTCCGGCTTTAATTTCACCGTCCACAATGACCATGCCCACACCGGGAAGGTCCCCGACAGCAAGAGCTTCCAAGGCATCCCGACCGAAAGAACCCATAGGAGCATCCATTAAGACCAGATCTGCTTCCCGTCCGGCTTCTATCACCCCTGCCGCCAGCCCGAAAACCCGCGCGGTGTTGCCGGTAGCCGCCGCAACAGCCTGGGCCGGCTCCATTTCACCCACTGCAGCCAGAAAAGCTAGGTTGCGCAGCATACCCAAAGGAATGACCCCGGTACCGGAAGGGGCATCGTTCCCCAGAATTAGCCGCCCCAGTTCCCGGCGGGAAGCTAAGAGCTGCACGGCCCGGAGGGCTGCACGGGGGTTGCCGCACTGCACCACTTCAATGGCATAATCACTGAGTTCAATGATTTTATCGATTTCTCCGGGTGCTACGGCTGTCGTCCCACCGTTAATATGAGAAACCACATCAGGCTTAATCGCCAGAACATCTTGAGCCGTAATGGTGGAACTGCCGGGAATCGAGGTGCCACCGGTGTGCATGGCCACCTTAAATCCATATTTATGAGCCCAGGCCACCATCGGCGCCGCATCTTCCGGTCTGCGGACACCGCCCAGCCCTACTTCTCCCACCAGCCAGACTCCGGCTTCCTTCAGTTCAGCAAAATCTGCTTCCGTCAATCCCGGTTCCAGAATCAACGCACCCGCATGCACTTTTACCCCGCCCGGTCGGGCGTTTTGAAAAGAACGCGCCGCCACAACAGCCAAAGCCTTAACCCCTGTGGGATCCTTCGGCCGACCGGGCCAATGGGGCTCACCCGCCGATATCATGGTGGTCACCCCGCCATGTAGAGAACTCTCGATATAATCGAGCATTTTCTGTCTCGGAGCAAAATCACCCAACACCGGATGAGTATGGGAGTCGATGAGCCCAGGCATCAGTGTCACCCCCTGGGCGTCTACCGTCTTATCCACCTGCATCCCAGCTAGGATCCCTGAATCACCGACAGCTACAATCTTTTCATCCCGTACCAAGACGGTGTCTGCTACCAGCAGTGGCCGCCGAATATCTCCACTTACTATGGTCCCGATATTGGTAATCGCCAGAGTAGCCAAAGTCAGCCCCCCTATCATGAACATTTTATCTCAGACCATCTTCGCCTTTAATCTCTTGTTTCTGCAAACCACCGATCCGGGCCAATGGACGCCCGGCATCAGTGACCACCAGCGCGACCACAATTTCATCTGCTCGGGGAGCGTCACTCACCCTGACCTCCATTGCATCATAATGGGTACGTACAAAGGCAGCGTCTTTGTAATGCAGAGGCACATCAATGGCAGTACCTATTCCTCCCATCTTTTTAGCCGACGGTACTATTGCTTTACCACCACCAACTGCCTCACGAAATGGTTTACCCAGCTTGGGATGCAGAATAGCGGCAGCATTTTCCAGCTCTCCCATTTCGCCCACGATTGCTGCTTTACCATAACTTTCTACTTTGTTTTTATCTATACCCAAGGCTTCTACTGCCTTGGCTGCCAATATTCCTCCAAGCTTCTCTCCAATATCCATTAGTTCTGTTAAGTCTTCTTGATACTTACCTGCAAAGGGGTTCTTAATTACGGCTAGTGCTGCAGCTTTACGTATTTTTACGGGTAGCTCTTTTCCCGCTTCTTCAAGAGTTTCTTCAACGATAGTTAAAAATTTGCGTATTTGCATTACTTTGCTCTCCTTTAAAATTTATCATATCCATCGTTCACAAACCGTCTTTTCATCCATGAACAAGCGCATTGAAGCCAGTCTAGACTTAGCGGTTCCTACAAAAGATTCTCTTCTTGAACCCAGTGGGAAAAATGAGTATGGTTGAGGAACACCTACATTTATCCCGATATTTCCCACGTTAACTTCTCTCTTAAACCGACGTGCATCCTTGCCATTGCTCGTAAAAATACAAGCTGAATGTCCGAGATTTGTTTTTGTATTAATCCACTCAATTGCCTGTTCAAGGCTATCACCTTTGATCAACGCGGCAACCGGACCGAAAGCCTCAACTTTGGCCATAGACATATCCACATTCACGTCTTCTAAAATAGTAGGTCCAAGGAAGAACCCTTTAGGATAATTAGATTGCCCTGAAAAAGT
This sequence comes from Acididesulfobacillus acetoxydans, assembly GCF_902729405.1. Classification (GTDB taxonomy): domain Bacteria; phylum Bacillota; class Desulfitobacteriia; order Desulfitobacteriales; family Desulfitobacteriaceae; genus Acididesulfobacillus; species Acididesulfobacillus acetoxydans. The sequence continues at coordinate 1,599,836 of NZ_LR746496.1, read as the reverse complement.
AGGTTTGCAAACCGTCCCTTGACCGACCCCCTGGGATCGGAATACATCAGTATGAATCCCCGGCATTGTAGAGGGGTATTCCTTGCCATTTCCTAATTCATGGCGGCCAATCTTCTTAAATTGTAGGTCAGTATGCCAAATCCCACCCAGATGCTAACTCCGCGGTGTCCTCTGAGCAGACTCCTCCCCAGGCCATATTTACGTTTCAAGATGCTAATGGTTCCTTCTCCACCAGCACGCCATGCTTGCAGACGTCGAAACCATCTTTGCCTTTCATGGGTTTGTCGCTTCTGAGTTTTCTTGCCCTTCTTTGGGATGGATATTCGTTTTATCCCCAGTTCGGTTAAAGCTGCTTCATTCTTACCACTGCTGTAACCACGGTCAGTGGCAACAGCGTAAGGGATCCGCCCAGTGTTTTCGATGTGGCGTCTCACGGTGCCCAAGAGCAAACTTTCATCGCTGGGGTTGCCTATATGGATTTTGTAATCCGTAACCAGACGGTCTTCATTCTCTGTGATTTCGGTCTTATAGCCAAATTCCGTCGGGCTCTTCAACTTGCCCTTCTGGATAGGCCTCGCGTCAGGATCATAGAGGCTAATTACCCGTTGCGGGATGTGTGTTTTTCCGCTGTTCACCTGAAGCGTTTGATTGACAATCTTGTCCGTGGTATGAATGAGCTTGTCCAATTTCTCGATCGTATTTTTTAGAGCTGGGCTTATTTGCTCGCCCCAAGTCTCTTCAACTTTATCCATTATCCGATGGGCATCGGAAATCGTCTCAATCGCTTTATCCACAAGCTTATCCGTGATGTTGCGAACCTCCTGTACCGCCTCATGGCTTCGCCGTTTCAAGGTCTTGCCGATTTCCAGTATCCGTTTTTTCGTTGAACGAAAACGATTCCTCATCTTAGGAACTGTGCCACTCACTTGATCGCAAAGGCGGTTCGCCTGTCGGGTTATGGTTTTTACTGCATCCGCCAGCAGATGGGCATCCGTTGGGTAGTGAACATTGGATTCGGTTACTGTAGTGTCTGTACGCAGCCGCCGGTTCCGTGTCATCTGTTCCTGACTCGCCTTAGTAACAAGTTTTTTGTTCAGATCCTCAATGATTTCGTCCCCGTATTTCTGGCTCAGCTTGATCAATGTCGTACTGTGCGGCACTAAGGCATCGAGATCAACGCGGCAGAACCGCCGCCATTTGATACTGTCACTGACTTCGCTAACAAGTGTTTCATAGCCAAATCCATAACAGAATTTGAGAAACATTAGACGGAGATAAGTTTCCACCGGAACAGTTGGTCGGCCAATACGAATATTCCAGTGAGAGAGAAAGGGCTCCATAAATCGCTCATCATCCAAGAGACGATCAACCGTCTTGAGTTCTGGGCTTAGTTCCAGCACTTCCTTCGGCAAAATGGAGTCCCAAATTGTAAGCTGTTCGTTGCGAAGTCGTAACATTTTTTGCCCCCCAAAAAAGGATTTTCATGTCCCTTTGGAGAACCACAGGAACGAGGAATTCTCTAAAGGGTGGTTGTGGAGTTTCGTTGTTTGGTCACTTCTAAATTTCCACAAAATCCTAGTGAATTCCTTTTTGTTTCGAGGGATTTTTGCACAGAGTTTGCTTAGTTTTTCAGGGCAATCTAGCTACGTTATCCCTATTCACGAGCTGGCCTTCAAGTGTCGTGGCGGGTGGAACAGTTTCTTTCTTTAAGATACGTCCTGCAATATCAGCCACTTTAACACCTTCGTAGAAGGGTGATTCAGCATTTGTAGCAGCCAACGTCCCGGCAGTGATGGCATCCAGTGCATCTTTGATCCCATCATTGCCAATTACAGCTACCTTACCCTCGAGACCACGGGCCTTAAGTGCCGCCAGAACTCCCATGGCCATCTCATCATTGGCGGCGTAGACACCATTGATGTTTGGATGAGCTTGAAGCACATTCGTCATAACGTTTAGTGCTTGGCTCCGATCAAAATTGGCGGGCTGTTTGGCCACGATCTGGATATTCGGGTATTTGGCTATTTCATCCTCAAAACCCTTACTGCGATCTTGAGCCACATTTGTACCCATAATACCTTGGATTTCCACGACTTTACCGGTGTTATTCAACACCTTTGCGAGAGCGTCAGCGGCTCTCTTACCAGCTTGAATCGCATCGTAGCCAACAAAAGTTACAAGCTTTCCTCCAGCGGGCTTGCGATCAAACGCAAATACAGGTATCCCCGCTTGGTTCGCTTTATCAATGGCCGTAACGATCGCGTTACTGTCCACCGGATCTAAAATCAGGACTGCCGGTTTCTTCAAGATATCTGTTTGTGCCAGGTTTAATTCAGTTTGATTATCATTATTGGCATTTTGTACGACTAATTTATACCCCAATTTCTTAGCCTCATACTCAGCCCCGTTCTTCAGAGAAACAAAAAACGGATTGTTAAAGGTACTCATGATCAGATATAGTGCTACATAGATTCCCCTGAAAAAGTCCCTATTTTATAACATCCAGCCAATGCCTCCGTTGCTAAACCCTTTATTCATGCGAGTTGGGTTGGATATCTGTGGCAGAGATTTCTTCGAATTAGCAGTTTTTCAGGGGAATCTAATTATCCACCTTAACATTTCTACCATCAACCACCATTTTGGCACCTTCTTTGAGTGACTCCTCTATCCAACGTACTACCTTATCTTTCCCCGCTTGAGAAACCAGTGGTCCTAGGTCTGTTTCAGAGTCTAGGCCATAGCCGACCTTGATGCCTTTAGCAGCTTCTATAAATTTACTCTTAAACTCATCGTATCTATCCCCAACTATGATTACATTGTCAACACCCAAACAACGCTGCCCAGCCATACCAAAGCAAGATCTCAAAAGACCCTGCGCGGCTTCATCAAAGTCTGCATCAGGCATTACTACAAAGTTATTCTTCCCATTACCATTAATAGACGAGGTCTTTCCGTATCTTCCGCATAATTCAAACAGTTCCCATCCTGCTCTATTAGAACCAATAAATCCTACTCCTTTAATCTCAGGTTGGACCAATATCTCCTTATTAACATTTCTACCGCCATGAACTAGATTTATAACTCCAGGAGGAAAGCCCGCTTCCTGAGCCACTCGACAGATGTATTCAGCCGCAATAGGATCTTGTCTGCTCGGGCTAACCACAACAGTGCAACCTGCAGCCAGTGCATAGGGCACAAAAGATGACCATGCGTGCATGGGAATATTACTTGGGGTTACAATAAGAAATGCACCTAACGGCTCCCACGTCAGGTATTGATCAATATCGCGAGCAACTTGTTCAATATGTTCATTAGTTTTGGCTAAACCATATAACGCTGAACAAGCGGATTCCACATTTTCAATAACTCTTCTTACCGAACCAATGGCTTCCCCAATAGTTCTACCATGGTCTTGGCAGAGAACTCGGCTTAATTCATCGGAGCCTTCCTCAAGTTTAGCGCGTAGTTCAAAAAGCAAGCGGGCCCTATCCCTCACTGGGACATCTCTCCACTTCTTGAAAGCTTCGTGGGCCGCTTTAACCGCCCCTATGGCTTCTTCTTTCGTAGCGTTCGGTAATTCTGAAATCACCTCTCCCGTTGCCGGGTTTAAGTTCATTTCTACAGAAGCAGACTTAGATTCGATCCATTCGCCATTAATAAAGAGTTTGTGCCTTCCATAATATTTACTAATCTCCGGAATTACAGCCATCACCTAACCCCCTCTAAAAGTTTGAACACGTTATTCCCCTTGCAAAAATGATGCCAAGCCGCGTCTTTCAGAATTATTGCCTAAATACTGGAGTCTGAATCTTTGGTCAACAATAGTTAATGGCTATCTAATGCAATGATGAATTAGATCTTCCCAGCAAATACTGTTCTCCAGGACATTTACATGGCACAGCTGACCGCTAGCCAGGCAAATTTTAATTCATTTTTGGGTTACTATAATCCATAACTGAATTAGAGTGACGTTCCGGACGACAGCTGTGGGAGCAGGCTCAGGCTGCCGTTGACGGTACAGGGTCGCCGCCCTGGCTACCCCCAAGCCACACCCACAGTAGCGGCAACCCGCTCAGTTGCCATGATCAGTTCCTCCCCCACGCGTCGGGACTCCTCAGGGGCGTCCTCAATACCTCGGAGGTTTTTTTGCAGTTCGTTGATCTCCTCAGCCCGCCGCAGACGTTCCCGAAGCTGTTGGTCTCCCGTTTCAACTCCTGAACCCGCCGGGACCAGAATTCACCGCCCGGCCCTTACGGCCCCTCTCCTGCGGAGCAACTGACCCTGTTCAACACCCAGGCTATCCCACACCTGAAAATTCCCTCCATGTCCATTCCATCACCTTTCTCCGCCCTGCAGTCTGCTACACTAATTTCGAGGGAGGGAGGTCTCATACCATTATGGCATAGAGGATTCTTCGTCTCGATATTTTTTCGCTTTCCTAGCAACAGTAGCCTGACTTACTTTAAGAACTTTAGCCACTTCATACGTCGTTTTATACTTTTCCAAAGCTTTCTTAATTAACGACCTTTCCAATAATTCCACCGCTTCGTTCAAAGGTATAATATTGCCAAAATCAAACTGAAAAAGCTTCTCTTCAGTAAGTTCCCCCGATAACTCATCTTTGCCTATTCTATCTCCTTTAGAAGTTATGAAACTTCGTTCTATAATATTGGCTAATTGCCGTACATTTCCCGGCCAATCGTATCTAATTAGCTGTTTAAGTGCCTCAGCGGTAAATTGTTTTTTAAACCCATATCTGTCATTAATCTCCCTTGAGAAGTGGAAAATGAGTGCGGGAATATCTTCTCGTCTCTTTCTTAATGGAGGAATTTCAATGGACACTACATTTAAACGATAAAATAAATCTTCCCTGAACTTGCCTTCCTCCACCATCTTTTTAAGATTCTTATTAGTCGCGGCAATAATCCTGACATCTACTGTAACTGGCACAGTTCCACCCAAAGGGATAAATTCCTTTTCTTGGATCACTCTGAGCAATTTCACCTGCAATTCTGGCGGCAACTCACTAATCTCATCCAGAAATAATGTCCCTTTTGTAGCCAATTGAAACATACCTAGTTTCCCCTTCTTTTTTGCCCCGGTAAAGGCTCCCTCTTCATAGCCAAAAAGCTCAGATTCCAACAAGCTGGCAGGAATAGCTCCACTGTTAATTTTAATGAAAGAACCACTTTGAAAGCGGCTGCTCGATTTATGGATTATTTTTGTTAAGACCTCCTTTCCCACTCCAGATTCACCCAACAATAAAACCGTTGAATCCACTTTTGCCACTCTCAAGGCTAAATCTACGATTTCCTGCATTTCTTTACTTTCAGCCACAATATCATTTTGCTCAATTACCTGACGCCTCAATTCATTGATTTCACACTGATAGCGATTGGTTAATTCCATCGTTCGTTGTAGCTTTTCATTTAAGCTATACAGTTCAGTAACATCTCTAATATTAATAACAACGTTTTTGATCCTCTCATTTCCATCCATTATTGGCGTACCTGTCATAATGGTTTGTTTACCTGTGCGACCTTTTTGGATAATCGTTGTTGGCCTTTTATTTTCGAGCACCCGAAGCGAAACAGAATCAATAAAGACTCCATTTTCAACTAACTGCCTCATATCTTTGCCTATAACTTCTTCTTTCTTAACCCCGGTTAAACGTTCCATTGCAGGATTTACTCGAATTGTAATTCCTTTATTGTTCACAATGGAAATACCATCATAGGAATTTAAGAAAATCGATTCTAAGTCCCGATTCGCTTCCTCAATATCTATAAGTTTCTTTAAAAGTCGCATTAAAATATCTAGCAGATCATCTAAAAACCCACTGCAAAGTTCCAAGTATGACATAAACTCCTCCTTGTTATAGAAATTAAGGTGGACAAGGATGTCAAGACAATTTTACAGGCTTGTTTAAGTACCGTGTGAACACCCCTCTCTGTAAATATTTAGGATAAAACAGGCAAATATAACTGGAAATTGTAGACTGCTTTTTGCCAACAACAAGGTACGCGCAGTATTAGAAATGACCCAATGCAGTCGCCGAGGTTGTGGTCAGTGTGGGCAAGTCTACCCCCAAGCGTAACCCGAAATCAGACTTGTCCAAAGCTTGGGGGAAAGCTCTTTTTAGACAGACCCCAAAGGGCTTTTCCCCAGGCTGGCACTATCCACGGCTAGATTATCCGTGTCCGCCGCAATTCCGTTGCAGTAAATCACAATGCCATCATTATTTACCACCAGAACGCTTCCTCGATATGGGCTAGCGCAATCTAGCCCGATGCATACGCCACCGCCTCAAGACACATCGAATAAACTAGCTCAGCTTGGTTGGTTCGAAGGTTCGACCAACCATGTATCCTCGGATTTCGGCCTCCTTAAGGACCGGAACGGGGGAACAACACCCCCTCTTAACGAATTAGGGCGGCGAATCCCGCTAATCCGACATTCTCACGCCCCTCCAGCTAAACAAACGAACCATCCGACGCCGCTATGATAAGAAACGCTCGTATAGTTTCCTGTTCGGCACCATTTCTCAATAAATTCTACACTCCGCTTGGGAATCCTGCTGGTCGTCACCTTCTCAAGCCAATTTGCTTAAAAGTCTGTCTGGGTGGCTTGCTCTCGAAAATTCTCATACCGGGCTTTACAGTATTGGGGGACATCGGCAAACCCTGTGCCCCTCGATGCAATTTGTAGATTGTGTTAGCAAGAGTAGGGATGAAAGCAGGCTGAAAGGACGAATAAGCATAAGTAAAACCCCGTCTTTGCCAACGGGCCTTTAGGTTCTTCTTACTTTGTTGTACCATACCAGGAATCGACTGCGTGCTCGCTCACGTGTCCGAAAGTGCATCCTATCTATTGTTTGACTCGCCCTCATCCTGTGGGCCAAGAGCCATCAACGCTTTTAACAGTTCAGAACGTTACTCTGCTTAACCGAAAGTAGCCTGGCCGTTCTTACAATCGCAACGCTGGCGCTGGCACCAATTCGAGAGGCACCCGCTTCCACCATCTTCGCGGCGTCCTCATAAGTACGTATGCCGCCGGAGGCCTTAACCCCCAGGGCTTGGCCCACTGCATGCCGCATGAGTGTCACATGCTCCGTTGATGCTCCGCCGCTGCCGAAACCCGTGGAAGTCTTCACAAAATCTAAGCCAGCGGATTTTGCCATAACACACAGCTTAGTTATTTGGTCCTCACTTAGATAACAAGTTTCCAGAATTATCTTAACGAGAACTTGACTATTTCCTCCTTTAAGCTGCGCGAATTGACTCATTTCCGCTCGGACCTCCCCAAAGCGGCCATTTAGCACATCACTAATATTGACTACATAATCCAGTTCGTCAGCACCCAAACGCAAGGCCTCTTGCGCTTCGAAAATCTTTGTTGCACTCGTGGTCGCACCTAACGGAAAACCTATCACCGTACAGACCCTGATACGCGTCCCCACCAGAAGTTCCCTAACCTTCTTGGTATAGGTAGGATTGACGCAGACTGAGGCAAAACCATATTCCTTTGCTTCGGCACATAGAACTTCAATTTGCTCATCCAATACATTGGGCTTAAGCAAAGTATGATCCATAATCCCAGCGATCTTCTCTTTTTCCATACCGAATTCCTCCTCGTAAAGTCCTACATCATTCAATATTCAATCAGAAAGGAGCGGTTTGTGTACCGCCCCCGTCACGTAATGTCGCAGGCATTAGTCTTGCGGGTCACCAATGCTCTTAAGATAATCCCAGTACTTAGCTAGATTGCCCTGAAAAAGTAGGTTTGCAAACCGTCCCTTGACCGACCCCCTGGGATCGGAATACATCAGTATGAATCCCCGGCATTGTAGAGGGGTATTCCTTGCCATTTCCTAATTCATGGCGGCCAATCTTCTTAAATTGTAGGTCAGTATGCCAAATCCCACCCAGATGCTAACTCCGCGGTGTCCTCTGAGCAGACTCCTCCCCAGGCCATATTTACGTTTCAAGATGCTAATGGTTCCTTCTCCACCAGCACGCCATGCTTGCAGACGTCGAAACCATCTTTGCCTTTCATGGGTTTGTCGCTTCTGAGTTTTCTTGCCCTTCTTTGGGATGGATATTCGTTTTATCCCCAGTTCGGTTAAAGCTGCTTCATTCTTACCACTGCTGTAACCACGGTCAGTGGCAACAGCGTAAGGGATCCGCCCAGTGTTTTCGATGTGGCGTCTCACGGTGCCCAAGAGCAAACTTTCATCGCTGGGGTTGCCTATATGGATTTTGTAATCCGTAACCAGACGGTCTTCATTCTCTGTGATTTCGGTCTTATAGCCAAATTCCGTCGGGCTCTTCAACTTGCCCTTCTGGATAGGCCTCGCGTCAGGATCATAGAGGCTAATTACCCGTTGCGGGATGTGTGTTTTTCCGCTGTTCACCTGAAGCGTTTGATTGACAATCTTGTCCGTGGTATGAATGAGCTTGTCCAATTTCTCGATCGTATTTTTTAGAGCTGGGCTTATTTGCTCGCCCCAAGTCTCTTCAACTTTATCCATTATCCGATGGGCATCGGAAATCGTCTCAATCGCTTTATCCACAAGCTTATCCGTGATGTTGCGAACCTCCTGTACCGCCTCATGGCTTCGCCGTTTCAAGGTCTTGCCGATTTCCAGTATCCGTTTTTTCGTTGAACGAAAACGATTCCTCATCTTAGGAACTGTGCCACTCACTTGATCGCAAAGGCGGTTCGCCTGTCGGGTTATGGTTTTTACTGCATCCGCCAGCAGATGGGCATCCGTTGGGTAGTGAACATTGGATTCGGTTACTGTAGTGTCTGTACGCAGCCGCCGGTTCCGTGTCATCTGTTCCTGACTCGCCTTAGTAACAAGTTTTTTGTTCAGATCCTCAATGATTTCGTCCCCGTATTTCTGGCTCAGCTTGATCAATGTCGTACTGTGCGGCACTAAGGCATCGAGATCAACGCGGCAGAACCGCCGCCATTTGATACTGTCACTGACTTCGCTAACAAGTGTTTCATAGCCAAATCCATAACAGAATTTGAGAAACATTAGACGGAGATAAGTTTCCACCGGAACAGTTGGTCGGCCAATACGAATATTCCAGTGAGAGAGAAAGGGCTCCATAAATCGCTCATCATCCAAGAGACGATCAACCGTCTTGAGTTCTGGGCTTAGTTCCAGCACTTCCTTCGGCAAAATGGAGTCCCAAATTGTAAGCTGTTCGTTGCGAAGTCGTAACATTTTTTGCCCCCCAAAAAAGGATTTTCATGTCCCTTTGGAGAACCACAGGAACGAGGAATTCTCTAAAGGGTGGTTGTGGAGTTTCGTTGTTTGGTCACTTCTAAATTTCCACAAAATCCTAGTGAATTCCTTTTTGTTTCGAGGGATTTTTGCACAGAGTTTGCTTAGTTTTTCAGGGCAATCTAGCTACGTTATCCCTATTCACGAGCTGGCCTTCAAGTGTCGTGGCGGGTGGAACAGTTTCTTTCTTTAAGATACGTCCTGCAATATCAGCCACTTTAACACCTTCGTAGAAGGGTGATTCAGCATTTGTAGCAGCCAACGTCCCGGCAGTGATGGCATCCAGTGCATCTTTGATCCCATCATTGCCAATTACAGCTACCTTACCCTCGAGACCACGGGCCTTAAGTGCCGCCAGAACTCCCATGGCCATCTCATCATTGGCGGCGTAGACACCATTGATGTTTGGATGAGCTTGAAGCACATTCGTCATAACGTTTAGTGCTTGGCTCCGATCAAAATTGGCGGGCTGTTTGGCCACGATCTGGATATTCGGGTATTTGGCTATTTCATCCTCAAAACCCTTACTGCGATCTTGAGCCACATTTGTACCCATAATACCTTGGATTTCCACGACTTTACCGGTGTTATTCAACACCTTTGCGAGAGCGTCAGCGGCTCTCTTACCAGCTTGAATCGCATCGTAGCCAACAAAAGTTACAAGCTTTCCTCCAGCGGGCTTGCGATCAAACGCAAATACAGGTATCCCCGCTTGGTTCGCTTTATCAATGGCCGTAACGATCGCGTTACTGTCCACCGGATCTAAAATCAGGACTGCCGGTTTCTTCAAGATATCTGTTTGTGCCAGGTTTAATTCAGTTTGATTATCATTATTGGCATTTTGTACGACTAATTTATACCCCAATTTCTTAGCCTCATACTCAGCCCCGTTCTTCAGAGAAACAAAAAACGGATTGTTAAAGGTACTCATGATCAGATATAGTGCTACATAGATTCCCCTGAAAAAGTCCCTATTTTATAACATCCAGCCAATGCCTCCGTTGCTAAACCCTTTATTCATGCGAGTTGGGTTGGATATCTGTGGCAGAGATTTCTTCGAATTAGCAGTTTTTCAGGGGAATCTACATAGAAACAAGACAGAAAAAGAGGAGTAAGTTAGTTGTATGACGACCATCAGAAGAAAGTTTACGCCGGAAGAAAAGACGCGAATTGTGCTGGAAATTTTGAAGGAAGAAAAGTCGGTCTCGCAGCTCGCATCTGAGCATGGCGTTCACACGAATGTCCTTAATAGGTGGAAATCGGAAGCTGTTCAGAATCTCCCGCAATTGTTCGTCGATGATCGGAAAGGCATCACGAAAATGAAGAATGATTACGAAAAAACGATTCACGAACTCTACGCCGAGATTGGACAGCTCACCAGTCAATTGTCGTGGCTCAAAAAAAAATCTGGCCTCTAACCTGTCACGCGATGAACGTATCAACCTGCTGGAATGGGATTGCCCCGAACACGCGATCAGCGTTCAAGCCGAGCTGCTTAGCCTGAATCGCTCCAGCCTGTACTACAAGCCGGTCCCTCCCTCTCCGGAGGAGATTCGCCGCAAGCACCGGATTGATGAACTCTATACGCAGCATACGTTCCTGGGCTACCGGAGAATCGCTGCCATCATGAATCGGGAAGGAAATGGAATCCACGAGAATACCGTACGTCGCTACATGCGTGAAATGGCTATCATGGCTGTCTTTCCCGGGCCGAACCTGAGCAAACGGGATCTCCAACATCGGATCTATCCTTACCTGCTCCGGAAGCTGCAAATCACAAAGCCCGATCAAGTGTGGTCTGTGGATATCACCTACATCCGCATGACACATGGCTGGATGTAATGTATCTGTACGCTATCATGGATTGGTACTCCCGTTTCATTGTCGATTGGCAGCTCGATCAAAGTCTGGAGATTGGATTTGTGCTGGAGACGATGAAGCGAGCACTAGCGCCAGTTTACGAATTAGCGCTTATAGAATCCCTGTGATCCTTGCGCTGCAAGACCTCCAGGCTTCAAAAGTGTATTACCCTCTTAACGCGTATTGATTTACATTGAGCACCTCCAGCATCTTCTTTTGTTCGGGCTCCATCTTGTCCAGGGAGAAGGACTCCCGATCTTTCTTGGACGCTCCCAGCTTGGGATAAATGGTGATGATTTGCTGGATCTCCGATAGCGAAGAGAGCATCTTGTTCATACTGACGGTGATGCCGTTTTCGTGAAGGGTCCGCTGCAAAAGGCAACACAGGCGTAACGCCAGCACGCAGTAGAAGGCATGGACCCTGATCTTCTGGTCGGTCCAGTGGTAGATGGGGCGAAGTCCTAGGAACTTGGTATTCTTCATCTGTTTGAAGTCGTCCTCAATATGATACTGGGATCTGTACGCTGCCACGATTCGCTCATCTGTCCAGTGGTGGTTGTCCGTAAACAGAATCGTCTTGCCCAGGAAATGCTCCTGGATGTGTCTCAGCTTGTCGTTGTTAAAAGCGAAGTCGAGATGAACCCCATCACTGCCGGTTGTTAACTCTACATCGAAAACGTCCGCCATGAATTCGGGACGTAGGATGTCGCTGACACGCCTCTCTACGGAACTTACCGTCGGTTTGCGCCCCTTGGTCACCTCGCCGGTGCTCCTTTTGAGCAGAGAGCGCTGGAGTTCGCCGAGTTTAAGGGTGCATTTTTCGATATTGTTCATGATCCCCTGAGTCTGTCCGCGGAGCAACTCCGGGTTGTGAGTGACCAGCACAGTCATCTCTTTCCCATAAGCTTGTCGCCGGCACCGGAATGCGGTCACGCCCGGGTAACGCTGCTCAGATACTTGTTTAAACTGCTTCTTCGGAATGTCCAGTAGGTCTTTGTGCTCGGATCCTTTGAGAGAACCCACTACATGAAAGGAGGAATTTTTCTCGAAGACACGTTCGATATTCGGTTCAGAATTATTGCCCTTGTCAAAGACCAGTGTCACATTGCAAGGAGCGCCGCAGATCCGGGCAAAGCGTCCTTTCAGCTTGGTGAGGGCACTGTCGAATTCCGTGGCGTCGGCCCGATTGCCGGGATAAACCTCGTGAAACAGCGGAACGTTAAAGTCCGGAGTCACCATCATTGCCAGGCCGACGATCTTGAGGTCAAAACGTTTCTCCTTAGAATGGCCGCGTTGTGCCAGCTCGCTTTCCGACTTCGTGTCGATATAGGTGAAGAAGTTGGTTGCGTCATAGATCAGGCAATCTGTTGCCAGGTTGTACCTTTTGACGATCCGCTCAGTGAAAGCATCTTCGAACTTTTCTATGGCATCCTCTGAAAGCAGACCCATGTTGTCCCAAAAGCGCTGGCTCGAAAGCATCCTTTTTTCAGCGGGAATTAGTTTTTTAAGCATCGTCTTAGCATACCAGTCGGCCATCTGAACCTTGCTGGCGGGGGCGACCGCCCTGTTAATGGCTGCAATCAACATGTAAGTACCGATACTGAGATCCTGATTACGCTTATTGGCGTAGCTATCGATCATTTCAACCACTTTCAGTTCCTTGGCAATCTCGTACAGAGCGCAGACGGCTCTGAAATCGAGGCGAATACTGTATTTGGCAGGAGCCATTTCAGTGCTTTGTGAACACTTCTTGGCGATCTCCTCGGCGCGTCCGAGGTACTGTTGGTGGACTATCCTCGGTTTTCCGTCAACGCGGGCGGATTCCACCAGGTAGTAATACCACTGATTCTTCTTTTTCTTTTTAATGATGGTGGCCATAGGATTCCTCCTTCTCGACCGTAGGGTAATACACTACTTTTACATGGAGGTCAAAATTCCTTCAATTATTTACGAAGGCTCGTAATAAAAGGAATTGAAAGGATACTCACGCAAACGCGTACTAACACTTAGTAGGGTAATACACTTAGCTCCCAATACTGGTACCTTATCCCATCTCCCTCCGGGGCTCAACGACTCACTTTTTGGGTTTTGGTGCCTATAAAAGGGGAAGATTTATATGGTAATTATTTGGATAAGTCGTAAACTCCCGCTAGCCAATCATTAAATCTTTTCAAACGAGCTCCCCCTTTTACGTTTTCAATTTAGAAACACTTGCAGGGCATGTACTCCCTGCCGGCCATTCAAATTGATCGTGTGCTTCGCAACAGCTGGCCGACAATTGCCCAAAGGGGGCGTCGGAAATTGGACTCGCCCCAACAACAATATTAGTTGCAGAGAACGAAATGTCAATCCAGAAAAGACAAGGCCTCTTACAAGCCCGCGGACTCCCAATCCTTTGATCGAACCTCCTCTTGACGAACCATGGCAAGCATCAAGGTACATTAATGACAAGGAGTGCATATCCTATGGTGAGACACCCGACATCGCCGCACTCATGCTTTTAGCCTGATTCGCAGGGAAACTAACTAAGTTAGCTCAGGGGTCTCGTTCCAAAGCCCGGTCGTCTAAACATGCGGCCGGCTTTCTTTTTGCCCTCTCTCCTAAAGTTTCATGGTTACAATTTGAAGTCCGGCTAGACTGTTGCGCATAAAGTTTCGCCGGTGAACGAAACCGGTACCCTCATGCACCGGTTCGCGAAAGTCTCTCAGCTTTGTGCTATTATCGAAACGAGCATTTCAGTTTTGACAGTAACTCGTTCCCCGGGAGACAACACCTGAATCCCGGTCAAGGAAGCGGAAAGAGTGAGATTTGGAGCGTTTGTCACCCACGTATAGGGTTCCGGGCAGATGAAGCCTCGTTTTCCGTCAGCGTTGTACACAACCCAATGTTTGAAATTCTTGTCTCCCCGATAGCGGATTCTCAGGCCGTCCCCTCCAGTGCCGTCTTGCAGCACGATAGATGCCTCACTTGTCCCGTCGGCGGAAACAGATGCGAGAAAGGCATCATCCAAGGGAAAACCATCAAGGCTCATCCCTTGACTCAAGAGATTTTTGTATTCTATGTCTTCCAACTCTCCCGTCGGAAGGAGCCGTTCATTCAATTTCCAGCGTTTTTCTGCCGTCAGCGCAAAGCGGGACGTGTTTTCCGGAAAAGAAAAGGATGTATGATAACCGAATCCCCAAGGAAAAGGTTCCCGACCGTGATTGACAATCGTGGCCTCTTGGCAGACCGCCATTCCGTTCAGACGATAACTCATCTCCACACTGAAGTCATGCGGAAATTGCCGGTATATTGCCGGATGGCTCGTGGAATCCACATCGATTCTCGTTTCCACGACCGGCCCATGTTCTCCGGATTCAGCCCTGACTAACCGCCATCGCTCCCCATGTAGAAAACCGTGAATATGATTGTTTTTGTCTTCCTCATTCACATCCAGACGATAAACGCGTCCTCTAAAGGTAAATGTTCCTCCGCCGATCCGGTTGGGCGGGAACAAAACCGGAACACCATACAGGATCTGATTCGCCCGAAATTCTTCCGCAGAGTTGGGACTTCTCAGTATTTTCTCCCGGGTGGGTTTGTAAACAAGCGAAATGAGATTGCTCCCCCAGGCGGGAACCAAGATAATTTCCAGATGCTTGTTCCCGGCCTTTATGGCTTCTTCCCCAAAGTACAGAACCTCTTCCACATCGAAAGACATGTGACACCTTCTCCCCCTATTCCTGCGCCAGTCTATTCCAGAGATTATTTTCGTTAATGAATCTTAAAATCGTATATCTCTCTCTTAAACGATAAGCCTTGTGCAAGGCTTCATTGACCAGCATCCGGTCTATCCCCAGTTCCTCCGGTAAGGCGGGACCTTGAACGCGCCGTAAATAGTCCTTGATCAAACCGGGCTCCGGGATCTGAAAGACCAAATCCCTGAGTGCTTCGTAATGAGGAGATAATTGGGAGCAGTCATCCGGAGACAGGTGTTCAAAAAGGTTTTTGTACAGACCGGAAATGATGCCTGTCGCCACCCCGACTTTTGCTCCATGCAGAACCTGAGGTCTCCCATGCTCGAGAAAATCCGTTTCCCAATAATGCGATAAGTGATGTTCCGCTCCGGAAGCGGAACGGGAATGTCCGACCAGCAGCATCGCCAAACCGGATTGGATTAACCCTCTCATTAAGATTTCAATTCCTTCGGCCTTTCCTTCCACAATAGCGTCAACCCTGCTTAGGCAAGAATCCAGCGCTTGTCTTGTCCACTCCGCAGCCGTTTCGCAGTACGGTTCATCCGCCATCAAGCAGGAGAAAGTCCAGTCAACCAAAGCGGTACATTTGCCCAGCATGTCGCCGAACCCTGCTGCCAAAAGATGTCTAGGCGCCTCTTGCAAAATGTTCAAATCGGCAAATATGGCAACCGGCGGCGCCGCTTGAATCGTCACCTTGGCTCCGCGAATGACCAGAGGCGCTCCGGAAGAGGCAAATCCGTCGACAGAAGGCGCCGTGGGTATTGAAACGAAAGGTCTCTGCAGCTTACAGCTTACAAACCGGACCAAATCATGGATGGTTCCTGAGCCGACCGCAATGAAGACGTCGACATCCGGAGACGCCTCCATGAAGATTTGTACTAAAGCTACCTCATCGGCCACCACGTCTTCCTGTTCATTGGGTTGAAGACATACGAGAGCGTGGGCGAAGCTGTTTTCGCTGAGACACTCCAGGACGCTTTTCCCGGCGGCGCGGTAGGTATTCTGATCCACCACAACCAGCACGTGGCGACAATTTCGAGATTCCAGGTAGGACGGGAGTTTTGCCAAACAATTGGCTTCGATCACGACATCGATATCGACCGGAAAGTGGTTCCGACACGTACAACCCATCCGCATTCCCCTCCAAACGGAGCTAAGGCTCTCTTCCCGAATTGACAATTCCATTCGCTATTGCCCGTAATAGGCATTCACCCCATGTTTCCGCAAAAAGTGTTTGTCCAACAGTGCTTGACTCATCGGAGAAACTTCCGGCTTGAGTTGAAATGTCTTGAAGGCCATTTCCGCCACTTTCTCCAGCACAACCGCATTATGAACTGCATTATCAGGGTTTTGGCCCCAACTAAAAGGAGCATGGTTCTGAACCAGAATTCCCGGAATGTGAGATGGGTCGATGTTATGAGCCTTAAACGCCTCCACAATGACGTGACCGGTCTGCGCTTCATAATCCCGGTCGATCTCTTCCTTCGTCATCGGGCGGGTCACCGGAATTTCACCGTAAAAATAATCGGCGTGCGTGGTGCCAAGCGCCGGAATCGGCCGGCCGGCTTGCGCCCACGCTGTCGCCCAAGGAGAGTGCGTGTGCACAATGCCGCCAATGGCGGGAAATTCTCGGTACAACGCCAGGTGGGTCGGAATATCGGAAGACGGCCGCAAATTTCCTTCGACAATATTTCCGTCGAGATCGAGCACCACTAGGTCTTGTTGCCTCAATTCATCATAAGGAACACCGCTAGGCTTAATAACGACCAAATTTCTTTCGCGGTCAATTCCGCTCACATTGCCCCATGTAAAAACGACTAAGCCGTGTAAAGGCAGTTGCAGATTGGCCAACAGTACTTCCTGTTTGAGCATCTCAAGCACATTTTCTCACTCCTTAGCCTCTCTATCAAGTCATCTTGACGAACAAAGAGGCTGCCCCCGGAAATGCATTAAGGCAGCCGCGCTGACAAGAAGTTTAACTACCTTCGGTTCCAAAATGCCTCATTCCAGCGAAGCTCGTTTCGGAATGCTAAAATCGACGTATCTTTGTTGATCAGGACACATTCGATACCCGTCATCTCAGACCAATCTAGCAAATTCTCTGCCGTCACGGCCAGGGAAAAACAGGTGTGATGCGCGCCGCCGGCAAGAATCCAAGCTTCCGCAGCGTCGCGAAGTGAAGGCTGCGGTTTCCACAGCACCCGGGCAACCGGTAGCTTCGGCATGGATTTCTCCACTTTTACCGCCTCAACCTCATTCACAATTAAGCGGAATCGCTGACCCATATCGACCAGCGTAGCGCAAACAGCCGGCCCGGTACCTCCGTCGAAAATAAGCCGTGCGGGCCTCTCTTTACTGCCGATTGACAGGGGATGCACTTCGATTCTAGGCCGCGTTGCCGCGATGCTTGGGCAGACTTCCAACATATGTGCGCCGAGTATCATTTCATTGCCCGGATTCAGGTTATAGGTATAGTCCTCCATAATGGATGTCCTCTGTCCGCCCGCCATAATCTTCACAATGCGGACCAGAGCGGCCGATTTCCAATCGCCTTCCGGCCCAAAACCGTAACCCGCTGCCATCAAACGCTGAACCGCCAGACCCGGAAGTTGTTTAAGGCCATGAAGGTCCTCGAAAGTCGTCGTAAATGCGCTAAAATTACCTTCTTCCAAAAATGCTTTGAGCCCAAGTTCAATGCGCGCCTGTTCACGGACAGAATCCCATATTCGGGTGTCGTGACGGTCCTCCGCACGAATATCATACATCTCCGCATACTCTTCGAGCAGCCGCTCCACTTCAGTTTCGGCGATATCGTTGATCCTTTGAGCCAGGTCGCCTACCCCATAACCATTAATCGACCAACCCAGCTTAATTTGCGCTTCGACTTTGTCTCCTTCCGTGACCGCGACTTCGCGCATGTTGTCGCCAAACCGCGCCACCTTCAGACAGTGTCCTTCCGTATGAGCAACCGCGGTTTGCATCCATTGCCCAAGCCTCCGGCGCACTTCCGGGTCCTCCCAATAGCCGGCAATCACTTTGCGCCGGAGGCCCGTACGTGCACCGATAAATCCATACTCACGGTCACCGTGAGCAGACTGGTTCAAATTCATAAAGTCCATGTCAATGCTATCCCAGGGGATATCACGATTGAACTGAGTGTGCAAATGAAGAAGGGGCTTGCTTAACACGGACAGACCGCCGATCCACATTTTGGCCGGAGAAAAAGTGTGCATCCAGGTTAGGATTCCGGCACAGTCGTCATCCGCATTGGCTTCCAAGCAGAGTCTGCGGATAGCGTCCGGAGTGGTCAATACCGATTTGAACAGAATCTTGTAAGAAATCCCGCTATCCCGATTTAGACTCTCAACGATGCGCCGGGAATGTTCTTCAACCTCCCGCAAGGTTTCCGGTCCGTATAAATGCTGGCTGCCGGTAACAAACCAAAAAGCATAGGGTTTCAAATCCAACATGGCTATTCCTCCTAATGTTACGGCTTCACTTGCTTCTTGATCTTTTTCAATTCTTTCATGACGTCGTTGCCGCCCTGGCCGAAATAGCGATAAAGTTTAGCATATTCCGCATAAAGCCGGTTGTAAATAGCGGCATTTTCCCGATTCGGTTGATAGAATTCTTCTTTTACCTTGGCCATGGCTTTTGCCGCCTCGACCACGTGGTCATATCCCCCGCGTTGTTTCCTGGCTGCTACCGCGCCAAACATGGCTGCTCCTAAAGCCGGTGTTTGCGGAGATGCGGAAATATGAATATCCATATTTAGAACGTCCGAATAAATCTGCATCATCAAATCATTCTTCTCAGCAATTCCGCCGCAGGCATATATCTCGTAAATAGGAACGCCGTTTTCCCGAAACGTCTCCACAATCATTCTCGTCCCAAAAGCAGTCGCCTCGATCAAAGCGCGATAGATCTCCTCCGGCTTGGTCAGTAGATTGGCGCCCACAATGACGCCCGTGAGATCGACGTCCACCAGGGTGGAACGGTTGCCATTCCACCAATCCAAAGCCACTAATCCGCTTTCTCCGGCTTTCAGCCCTTCGGCTTTCTCCGTCAACAATTGATGAATCCCTACACCTTTGTTCTTCGCCTCCTGAAAATAACTTTCAGGCACACAATTCTCGATGAACCACTCAAAGTGGTCGCCCACGCAAGATTGCCCGGCTTCATATCCCATGAACCCTGGTAGGATTCCGCCTTCCACCACACCGCACATACCAGGAACTATTTGCTCTTTTTCACCTAATAAGACGTGGCACGTGGAAGTGCCCATAACCATCAGCATTTTTCCAGGCTCGGTAATTCCGACGGCCGGAACGGAGACATGCGCATCAACATTGGCAACGGCAACAGCTGTCCCGGGTAGCAAGCCTGTCAGCCGAGCCGCCTCAGGTGTAATTTCCCCTGCTTTGTCTCCAATTGTAAAGATCTCGCGTCCCAACATTTTATCGACAACATGCTCTAAGCGAGGATCCAGTGCCCGAAAGAACTCTTCGGAGGGGTAACCCTCTCTTCTGTTCCAGATTGCCTTATAACCTGCCGTGCAACTATTTCTCCGAATCACTCCGGTCAATTGAGAAATGAGCCAATCACCGGCTTCGATCATCTGGTCGGCCGCCTCATACACCTCTGGCGCTTCATTTAGGATTTGCCATATTTTGGGTATCAGCCATTCTGAGGAAATCTTCCCGCCGTAACGCCGCAAGAATTTCTCCCCTCGTTCTTCCGCGATCTGATTCAAACGAGTCGCTTCATCTTGTGCCGAATGATGCTTCCAAAGCTTCACGTAGCTGTGGGGATTGTGGCTGAATTGCTCTAAGAGGCACAAGGGAACTCCTTTCGCATCGACCGGCAGCATTGTACAGGCGGTAAAATCAATTCCGAGGCCGATGACATCCTTTGGCGAAACGCCTGTTTTATGTAATACTTCAGGGATGGTCACCTGCAAAACTTCCAGATAATCAGAAGGGTGCTGCAAGGCCCAATCTGATTCCAACCTGGTTACACCGTCGGGGAGCGTTTCATCCATAACACCATGTCTGTACTCTTTGACGGCGCTCGCTATCTCTTTTCCTGTATCTACTTCTACTAACAAAGCCCTTCCGGATTGTGTCCCAAAATCGACGCCAATGCTATATTTCATACACATACCTTCTTCAGACAATTTTACTGCAAGCTTCCGCGTCGTCGGCTTTAGCGAACTTAGGCCAAATGTGCTTGAGCCAAACACCTGGTGCAGGCGATAGCCTCGCTCGGAGGCTGTCGCCTGCATTCGCAGCCTATCGCTGCGGTGGTTAGGCAATCCCCAACAAAAGCACTTTCGGCAAGCATCCGGCAGACTCTTCCCGTCACCGAATCCCCGATGTTTCCCAGTAACCTAGCATCTTATTGTAAGTACGCGCCCACGTTATCCTTGGTAATAACCGTAACACCGGTATCGACACTGGGCGGAACCGGATCGACTTTTGCCTCTTGCCAATTCGCCACCGGATGAAGCAAATCATGATGGATCGTGAAGGCATCCATGAGACCCCAATAACCCATATTCCAAGTGCCCTGAGCAATGGTGGCCGTAACCAATCCTTGTTGAATCTGTTCAAGCGTCGCTTTATTCGTATCAAAGCTGACAATCTTTATGCTGTCAGACTTTTTCGCTTCTTTGACGGCTGTGGCTACACCTGTTCCCTCGTCTGCTTCTGTAGCGAACACCCCTGCCAGCTGGGGATAAGTTTGCAGCAACGTGGATGTGACTTGAGCCGTTTTAATTTGGTCGGAATTCCCGTTTTCAACCGCCACGATTTTCACGTTTGGATAAGCTTGCGCCATTTCGTCTTTGAAACCTTGGGTTCTTTGGTCCAGATTCAGTTCGCCCGGAGTGGAAACTATCGCAACCTGTCCATTCCCATTCAACTGCTTCCCGAGGAATTTCGCCGCAACTTGCCCTGCCTCATAATTGCTCGTTCCGAGATAGGCATAGCGCTCGCTGTCCGGTGCGTCGGAATCGAACGAAATGACAGGGATGCCGGCTTCAACGGCCTGGTTGATGGCCGGAGTCAGCGCCTTGGCATTGATAGCCGTGACCAAAATCCCTGCCGGTTTCTTGGCTATAACCTGCTGCAAAGTCGTAACCTCTTGGTTGATATCGTATTGGGGACCGCCGGTATAGACTGTCTTGACATTCAGGTTTTTGGCCGCGGCCTGCATTCCGGCATATACTCCCTTCCAGTATTCGATGCCGGACAGGAACGTCACCATATAGTATGTTTCATTCGGTTGCCCGACCATCGCGTTTCCGCTCTGGGCAGTGCCTGATGCGGAGGCAGTGCTTTGTGCCGTACCGCACCCCACCACCGCTAAAGTTAACATGCCAACGATACCTGCAATTGCTGTCAGTCTTTTAAACCTCATGAAAAGTCCTCCTTTTGGTACTCAAGCTTTTTGCCAATGGGTAAGCACATCAAATGTTACTGCCCCGATAAGAACCAGACCGGTTACCAGACTCTGCCAGTAGACAGACACATTGAGAAGAACCAAAGCGTCGTTTACGGTTCCGACTAGAATGCTGCCTAACAACGCCCCAAGGACAGTCCCTTCACCTCCCGTCAGACTGGCCCCGCCTATGATGCAGGCCGCAATCGCCTGCAGTTCCATTCCCACACCCGCAGTCGGTGCGGCGACACTGAAACGCGACAGAGTGAGAACGCCTGCTAGACCCGCCAAAAGTGCCGTCATGATATATATCCAAGTTTTCACTTGAGATACCGCAATTCCCGAAAGAAAGGCAGCGTTTTCATTGCTCCCGATATAATAGACCTTTCTCGCCGCAACCGCATGTCGCATAAGATAGTCTCCGATGAGAACGATGACCAGCATGATCCAGATTAAGGTTGGTATCCCGAACAGGGTCCCCTGTCCCAGGAATAAAAATGAAGGCGCCATCCCGGTCACCGATAAAGGTGCACCCTGAGTGATCACATAGGCCACCCCTTGGATGACCCCCTGCATGCCGAGCGTCATAATGAAAGGATTGATCTTGACCTTTCCGATGAACCACCCGGTGAGCGCCCCTGAGAGAAGGCTTGCTATCATCGCGATAAGAGCAGCCAGCCAAATGTTCATTCCGTTTAAGGCGAGCATCCCTGCCAGAACCCCAGACATGGACATCACGGAGCCTACGGACAGGTCAAACCCCCCGGAGACGAGCGCGATCGTCATCCCAACCGAAATAATCCCCATCATAACAATTCCCAGGAAAGTTGTGATCAAATTGTCGGCTGTCAAAAAAGTGGGGCTCACGAGAGATAAAATCACCATAAGGAGAATGATGACGAGGGCGATCGTCAACTCTCTGACCTGAGTCAATCGGGCGAAAGCCGATTTTTTCCTAGGAGCCGGTTCCACAGCTTGGCCCACTGAAGCCTTGCTTATTTGCTCATTCAATCCCTACACCTCTTTCTGCATGGGCATCCAATCCCGACGCCAGAGTCATGATGGTCTCATCGTTGACATCCGGTCCCGTCAACTCGCCCGTAAAGTGTCCCTTGTGCACAACCATCACCCGGTCACTTAAACCTACGATTTCCGGCAGTTCGGACGAAATCATGATGACCCCGATTCCCTCATTGGCTAAACGTCGCAGCAACTGATGGATCTCCGCCTTAGCTCCGACATCAATTCCACGTGTAGGCTCATCGAGAATGACGATTTTAGGGGCCTTTGACAACCATTTTCCTACCATGACCTTTTGTTGGTTTCCACCGCTCAGACTTCCCACCTGTTGTGAGACTGAGCTGGCCTTAACCCTCAAGTCACGAAGAACACCCGTAGATACCTCTTCAACCTTTTGCTTTCTGATCATTCCCAGGGAAGCTATATTTCCGAGATGAGTCACGGCGACATTGTCTCCTATCGCCAATTTCAAGAACAGCCCCTGTTTTTTACGGTCCTCCGTCAGATAATACATGCCTAAGTCAATCGAGTCGCGAACGGTTCGAATGTTGACTTCTTTATCATCCAAACGGATTTGGCCGCTTTGTTTCCGATCCACGCCGGTCAATGCCCGGACGATCTCTGTCCGTCCGGAACCGACCAGACCGAAGATTCCAAGAATTTCGCCTCTGAAAAGTTTGAAGGAGATATCCATGCATTTCGTCCCTGCGGAAAGATGAGACACTTCCAACAGAACCTCATCTCCGGGCTTCCCCTTTTCCGGGTAAATCCGGTCCAGCGTCCTCCCGACCATCGCTTTGATAATACCCTCCGTATCCATCTCCGAGGCTAACCCCGTGCCAACCAGCTGCCCGTCACGTAAAATACTGATCCTGTCACTTATTTGGAAAATTTCGCTGAATTTGTGGCTGACATAGATAATTGCTTTCTGCTTCTTCCTCAATCCGCGAATGACCTGAAATAGGCGCTCGACATCATCCCCGCTGAGCGTCGAGGTCGGTTCGTCAAAAATATAGGTATGGGCATCCAGAGCCAAAGCCTTCGCGATCTCAACAATCTGTTGCTGAGACACACTCAAGTCCCGGACGAGTGTGTTCAGGCCGAATTCGACTTGAAATTGGCTCAATAGTTCCTGGGCGATATGTAACATCCTTTTGCGGTCCAAAAGACCGAATCGGCTGGGGGTCTGTCCGACAAGGATGTTTTCAGCAACCGATAGTTCAGGAAACAGGCCCAATTCCTGGTGGACGATGGAAATGCCGCCTTTTCTGACCTCCAAGGAGCTCCTAAAAGAAACCAGCCTGTCATTGATAAGGATTTCTCCTTGATCACTCCGAAGGGAACCCGTGAGGATGTTGAGCAGAGTGGACTTTCCCGCTCCATTTTCTCCCATGAGCGCATGGACTTCGCCTGCATTGAATTCAAGCGAGACATCGTTAAGAGCCAGAGTTCCGGGAAATGCTTTTGTAATCCCGCGAATTCTCAATAATGTTGACATGTCATCACCTCTGTCCGGTTGTGCGTACAACTTATCTTAAAAAATCTTAGATGCCTTGGCTGGCTGGGCGAAGCAGATCGGCTACGGTGGATTCTCTGACAATGATCTCCGGGGCAAAAATGTGCTCGCGCGGGACCCACATGCTGTCCCTGTTTTCCATCAGCCCCAGCAACATCTCGGCAGCCGTCTCTCCCATCTCTGCCTTAGGATGGCGCACGGTAGTAAGTGGGATGCCGCTCACCGTTGCCAAACGTGAGTCGTCAAAACCCGTCACTGCCACCTCTTTTGGCACGGAAATATCCAGGTTCCGCAGAGCCATGAGCACTTGCACCGCGATCTCGTCGTTGTAGCCAACCACCGCCGTAGGCTTGCCCGTCCCGGCACCCTGGGCAAACACCCTTTTGACAAAGGTCTCTCCGATCACTTCACGTTCCTCCGTACCATACGTGACAATATTCTCGGCCGCCACCGGCAAATGGGCATCCTGATGGGCTCTGACAAAACCGCGGAAACGGTTTCGCCCCTGCATATCGTCTTGTTTGAAAATCCCGGCGATATCGCGGTGTCCCAACCCTATCAAGTGTCGGGTCAGTGCGTAAGTCCCGTTGGCATCGTCGAGGGCGACCAGGCTGGCATTCAACTCAACATAGGAACTGTGCAGCATGACAAATGGAATATTTCTTTGTTGAAGCAGAAAGTACAGGTCTATGTTCGGATTGGGTAAGGTACTCTTGGTCGGTTCGACAATGAGCCCGTCTACTCCCTCAAGCAGAACCGTCTCCAGACAACGCCGCTCCGTTTGAATGTTGTTCCCTGTACTAAAAAGGGAAATAGTATGCCCGGCCTGAGCGACAACTCCCTCAATGCCCCGGATGATGTGCGGGAAAATATAGTCCGATAAGTACGTCGTAATTACCGCGATTTTTGCCCTTTGGTTTGTCTCCTGACCGCTCCGTTTTTCTCTTTCTTGGACAAATGTGCCTTTGCCTTGTTCGCGATAGAGCCATCCCTCGTTAACCAAATCGCCAATCGCATGCCGGACGGTGTGCCGGCTTATCCCAAATAGCTCAGACAGTTCATTTTCCGACGGAATCCGCTGTCCAGCCACCACTTTTCGGGATAAGATCCACTTTTTAATATTTACCTTCACCTGATGGTATTTGCTTTCGTCCACGTTAAATTGCTCGGTGTAAAATTTTACCACGACCGCTATACTACCCCCATAACAGATAAAAGATGTTTCCACACGGCGAAAATACTCCCCTCCTCTATAGTTAATATGACAAGCCATCCAAACTGATCATAGTATATCACTTGTATGTACATGCGGACAATAATTTACTTTGGATTTTTTAGAAAATATTTTCTCATTCCCATTCCGTCTGACAGGCCATGCTGGAGGAAGCCAACGAGTATCTCGCCGCTTTCACGAGCCAGGACTATCACCGGAAAGTGCATTCCGAAACCGGTCACAGCCCTAAAGAAAGGTTCTTTCACTTTCCGCCCCAGTACCGCCGTTTGTTTCCCAGGAAGTCCTCACTCTGGTTTTCTCGCCCTGCCGTCGCTCCAAGGTTTCCAAGACCGTCTCATCCACCTGAACCAGCAGAAGTACTTGGTTCCGGATGCCACTCTTTACAAGCAATGGGGGGAAGTGCACTGTGACCTCTTGCATCCCACGCAAATCTATGTCTGGTGGCGTGACCGTTATTATGGCGAAGCCGACCTCTATGTGGCGGAAAACGATTATGTTTTGCGGGTGGAATACCTAGAGAAGCTTAGCCAACAAGTTCAGGAAAGCGGCTCCTTGCCGGACGCGGCCTATGTTCCGCCCTATAGCCGTCTGGAACATAAACTCGCCGAGTACCGTCAGGAAGTCGCGGAAGGGGAGCTCAACGAATCGCTGAAACAGGTCTTGGCGAAGAAGGAGCAAATCCGAGCCGCACTGACTCCGGTCGCGGTCATTTCCCCCGACTCTTCACCGGGCCCTCCGAAAACCGAGGCACCCAAATGGGGTCTCGACCGTTGTGCCCAGTTAATGAGCACGCTCTTGAAACGCCCCTTGGATGCGCGGGAACGCCTGGCTCTAGCCACGGTCTAGCAGCACTATGGGCCTTGGCCGGAAACGTGGGTCCGTCAAAGTGTCGGGCGTCTGCTTGCGGAAGGCCATCCCGTCTCAGACCTCATGGGCTGTTTGGACGCTTTGCGTTTGGCGGCGGGAAAATGAACTTTGGCCCTTGTACCCCCCATAAACGGAACGACATAAGCCAAGAAAATCAAGAAAAAGAAGGACGAAAGGACTGAATCAAATGTACGCTGTGGTGAATTAGTCACCCAGACGTTTTTGGAATATCGGGGGCTTAATTCACTGGCCTTTCCCTAAAATTGCTCAACTCCAACACGCATTTGCGGACAAGCGCATGGATGAGGCCATGGATCGCCTCCAGCCCTTGCTGGTCACCCGTGAAATCGGGGTGGTCGTGAGCGAAGCCGGTAGCGGCAAAACGACCTTACTTGATGTCTTTTTGAGTAAGGTTGAGGGTTCCCGCTACCGGGTGATCCCTATTTCGATTCCGCAAGCCAGACCACGGGACCTCTATCGCTCTATTGCAGCCTCTCTGGGAGTGAATACCTCTTGGTTTGGGGCCGACGCCCTCAAAGTAGTGGATCTGCTCACTTATTCCTATCTGGAGTCGAATCGTCCCAATTTGCTCGTGATCGACGAAGCCCATATCTTAACGCCCACCTGTCTGAATGAACTCCGCTTACTGACCAATGCAACCGGTAAGCACGAAGCCGTTGTCACTTTAATGCTTCTGGGTCAACCGGCGCTGCCGACTATTTTGAAATTACCTGCCCTGATTCCGCTCGCGCAGCGCATTCCGCATTCCGGCCAAACCCACGGGTTTCACCGAGACGGATCCATCCTGCCGCCAGATCGCACGTTCCTTTGAAAAGCGAGGGGTCGACAAACGTTTCTGCCAGTACAATGGGGTGGCCATAAATCCTTTGCCAATCGGAGGACAGCCTCTTTACGTTAAGAGACAAAATCTTGGAGGCCAGGTTCGGAAGCTTAACGCCAGGGAGAGCCAAAAAATTGGGTAAAATCCGAACCTTTGGATTTTTCGCGCCTTTACTTCTACTCTGGGTTCATGTCAAGAACTTGGCATCCAAAATCCTATCTCTTACCGCCAAGTGCCTGCCGCAAGAATGGCAAGCGACCGGCAACACCCATGCGGCCAACGCGAAACGAGTTGGCCGTTTATCAGGTATACGAAAGTCGGAGTCCTGGTTGTCTCTGATATCAACATACAATCGTGCCCCTATTGTTTTAGCCGCTGCTTTTCCTGCCGTTATAACTTGCAGTGCGTAACCGTACTCTTGGCCTCTTAACCAAATCTCATTATCTGTTTGGCGGTACCTTAGCCTTCTCAAGTGAAAACCGAGCCATTTCTAAGAAGGCCATACGAAACCCTTAGGACATTCCGCCATTATCCACGAATGGTTATTCTTGTTGTATTGCAAAAATCCTTTAATAAGGTTGAACTACCGACAAAAAAGACGCCGCTGTAGCGTCATATAAAGCATAGGACAGCATGCATCAAGTCTTACTGTTAATTGGCACAAGACAAAGCGGGGATGCTTGTCAATACACCCCAGCTGAGTACGTGTTACATGAGTGCGCTGATCGTCTGCAGCCCTTCGCGTTCGATGCGTGCGTCGAGCTTCATCAGTCCGAACACCATGAGGGCGCGAGCGTACAGGTATGGTGTGTTAGTTCCGGGGTATAGTGCCCTGAGTAACATGGATAGTTGCCCGTCAGGATCAAGCGTGCCGAAGTTGAAGTTGCTCCCTTCGCCGTCTGGCAAGGCGTACCGTTCTGGGTCGATCTCGTCGAAGTGGTTCTTGATCGCGTAGGCCAGCGCGAACTTCGCTGCTGTGATCTTTTGATCGAAGCACACTGTGGCCTCCATCCGTTCCACCACTGCGCTCGCGTCTTTTGAGAGGTGGACGTTGACCAAGTCTATCATGCTGATGCACCTCCTGTCTCGGGCTCGATGCGCGTGTTGAACGACGTCACCCGCGTAAGCCTATATTCCTTCCTGAGCGCTGGTCCGAGTGGTAAGCGTAAAATACTCCCCACATTAAAGCAAGGCGGGGATTATTTTAGACATGGCTATTTTGCTATTGTCGGTTAACTCTGCAGAGATTCGGCAAGGACTCGGACCAGGGGAGCATGGCATCCAAGGTGTCCTCATCCCCAAGGTTAAGGTTGGGGAGCTTCTCGAAGAGGTAACTCAGATATCGGAAGGGATTCAGTCCATTTTCCTTCGTCATTTCTACAATGCAGTAAATCGTAGCGCTAGCCTTGGCTCCGCGTGAGGTGTTCGAGAACAGCCAATTTTTACGTCCGATGACGAAAGGTTTGATCGAGCGCTCGCTGCGAAATCCTCATATGAGGATTTCGCAGCTTATCCTCATCTTTAGGAAATCCTCATCATTCCTCGGGCGTGCGCTGCCGTAACATTGCTTGCGAAAAAGATGAGGATTTCCTGATTGCCTGATTAGATGTGGCTATAATGGAATCATCTTTTGAGGAGGTATGATTCCATGAATCAATTTGACCAGAGCGTGGAGAGAGTTGTTGCCTTTCTGAGGGAACAGAAATACACGGCATCGACCGTGTGCGCACACAAGAAATGTTACAGCGAATTGCGGACGCACCTGACTGAGGCAGAGTTTGGCTATTCATTTGAGACAGCGTTGGACTGGATCAAGCAGGAAAGCGAGCGCTGGGGTCGGAGGAAATCCGCCAATTACAGGTATTTCATCGTCCATCTGGACGACATGGATCGGCTGGGCGGAATCCCGGCCTATCATTTATCGCATCATTTTCCGCCGTTCGCGATGCTGTCGGGGACGCTCGCAAAGGAACTGGGCATGTTCTTGGACAGCATCGAGACTGAGAACATGCGAGAGAACATGCGGATGCGATGTTCAAATTTTCTCCTGTTCTTGCAGGAGAGAGGCGTGTCTTCCGTAGCGGAAACAACCTATAGCCATATCCGCCAGTTCCTTGATGAAGATACCCATAAGACAAGGAAATCCAAGGACGTGTTCGAATGTGCCGCCCGTCGGCTGCTGGCATTCCACCATCGCGAGCTTGGCATAAGCATCGGGCTGTCATACGCCTGCAATAAGCAAATGTCACCGCACATCCAGCCGCCGGCTAAGATGTCAGACAGCGCCATCGAAGAGGTTATCAGGCTCAGGAGCAAAAGCCTTGGCTTTCCTTTGGCGAAATACCACAATGCCATCGACGGTTATGTGGACTGCCTCAAAAAACATCTGTACTCAAAGAATATCATAAAACACGCAAAGCGCACCTGCAGGCTCCTGTATTTGTTCTTCGACATGAACGGAACCGGGTACTCGCTGGAGCTCGGCCTGCTTTGGCTTTCGGAACTGAAGCCTGCCTTGGGCAGTAGTTGGAAGCAAACCCGCCGCGCGCTGATGCAGTTCAATCAGTACGCTACGCTCGGGGACATTGCCCCGGAAAAGGTATACAGATACAAAGACACGTCTTTGTCGCGGCTTCCGCGGTGGTGCGTGGATAAAGTCACGGAATACCTTGAGCTGCGCAGGAAAGAAGGGCTGGCAAGGTCGTCGATTGACATGTGCCGCTCTTCATGCGTCCGTTTCTGCGCCTTCCTTGTTGCCCAAGGAGTATCATCGTTCCACGACATCGAAGCCAATCATCTGGTGTTGTTCAACCGATTGGACCCACACGAAACTGCCGAGGGGAAAAGCGCTTATAATGTGCGGATAAGAATGTTCCTGGAATACTTGGAAGAAGGGGTCCTGTCGGACAAGCCTATGCTGCACAAAGCACTACAATGCCAATGCGCCGACAAGGAAAGAGTCACGGTTGTTTTCAACGACGACGATATGTCCAGGATCGCGGCTTTCTGCCGTGGCAGCGCCGCTCCCTACGAACTCCGCCAGTCGGCAATGGTCTTACTGGGCCTTCGGATGGGATTGCGAGCATCGGATATTGTCAATCTCAAATTCGCGGATATTGACTGGGCGAAGCAGACAGTGTCGATTGTCCAGACGAAGACACTCAAGTCCCTGAGCTTGCCGCTGCCCGTTGAAGTGGCTAACTTACTTTACGGGTATGTGCGCGACGGGCGTCCACGCAGCGAGTCCCCTTTCCTTTTCATCCACCATAGGGTGCCGTTCGGGAAACTGGGCAAAGAAGCCTGCGGACAAGCAATACATGCCATACTGGGCGAAAATGCTCGCGGCGGCTTCCACACGACCCGGAGAACGTTTGCCACCAATCTCCTAAGGGCCGGGGTTGGCGTGAACACCATCATTGACTCCTTGGGGCACAGCACGGATGACACTGTCAATAAGTATCTGTCGCTGGACGAAGGGCGGATGAGGCTTTGCGCCATGTCCCTTGCGGAAGCAGGTATCCAGTTGGAGGGAGGCCTGTCCCTATGAGCAAGGATTATGCCTATGCCAGCGAGCTTGGCGCCCATATATCCGACTTCATTGCCCAGAAACGCTCATCCGGTTTCATATATGACTATGAAGCGAGTGTCCTGAAGGCCTTCGACGATTTTTACGCGGCCAATGGATACCATGGCGGTGCCATCACAAAATGCATCATGGATGACTGGAACAGGAGATTCCTTCTAGTTTCAAACGGGACCCGCGCACAGATGGTGTCGTTCGTGAGGCTGTTCTCTGTTTACCTCAATTCAATTGGGATCAGCTCATACGTCCCGGGCAAAGCGCCCTCGGCCCAAACCCCGGTCCCCCACGTAATGAACAGGGATGAAATCCAATCATTCTTTGCAGCCGTTGACGCATACGTGCCGAGCGTCCCACGGCCCGTATTCTACAGGCTGGCCGGTGAATACCGTGTCATATTCCGGCTGATCTACTGTTGCGGGCTCAGGATATCCGAAGCCTGCAGCCTCCGCAGGGACTGCGTGGATCTGGAAAATGGTGCAATAACCGTCAAGCACTCCAAAGGCGACAAAGACAGGATCGTTTACCTGGCCAACGATTTGAAGGCGGTGTTGAAGGACTATTGGGATCATATATGTCTTAGTCTTGCGGCAATCCCGGAGTGGTTTTTCCCCTCCATAGACCCGCGGGCGCACATGCCAAAAACAAGCTTGGACAAAAAATTCAGCGGCTTTTGGGCAAAGACGCCATACGCAAATACTTGCGACAAGAATCCGACGGTCCATTGCCTCAGGCATACGTTTGTTGTCGAAACGATGAACACGTGGATGTCATCCGGCGCGGACCTGAATGTGATGATGCCATACCTGAGCAAGTACCTTGGGCACAAAGGCAGGAATGAAACTTTCTATTATTACCACCAAGTAAAGGACGCATTCCGCATAGTCAAAGAGAAAGATGCCGTTTCCGGCAGGGTGCTTCCCGAGGTTGCCGCATATGAAAACTGACAAACTGGCGGTCAGCCTGTTCTTTTCGAGGACGGCAGAGTTCCTCGGCAATTACTTGGTCAACCAGGCGGCCAAAAGCCCATGCACGGTCAGGTCATACCGGGACGCTTTGACTGTTTTCAGGCGGTACGTCCACAACGAGAAGGGGCTTTCAATTGCAAAGTTCTCTTTTCAGGACTGCACGAGGGAATTCCTGTTGGATTTCATGGTTTTCTTGAAAGAAAAGGGGAGTTCCCCAGGCACATGCAACCAACGCCTGACTGCAATCAAGTCATACCTTTGGTACTGCGCGGACTGCGACATTGCTCTCCAGCCATCCGCATTGGCCGCGTCGCATGTCCCCTTTCAAAGGGAGCCGAAACTGAACAGGGGAACCCTTTCGGGGGAAGCCCTGGCGGCAATCTTTACTGCCCCGAAGGCAAACAGGATCGGAAGGCGTGACCAAATGATTATGATTCTGCTGTATGACACAGCCGTCCGGCTCAGCGAATTGACCGGGATGCTCCTGTCCGATGCGAACTTGGCTGTCGCTGAGCCGTATGTACGGGTTCGGGGGAAAGGCAACAAAGATAGGATCGTCGCATTGTCTGACAAGGCAGCCGAGCATCTTAGACATTATATCCATGCGTTCCATGGTAATGCCAGCAGCGGCAATACGCCTTTGTTCTATACCGTGATAAAGGGCGCCCGCCACCGGGTCTCTCCTGGCAACATCGAGAGGATCATCAACAAGTACGCGGATTCAATACGCGGCGAGTTCCCAAGCCTGCCAGACAAGGTTTACCCCCATATGTTCCGCAGGACAAGAGCCACAAACCTTTACCAAAGCGGTGTGGCGCTAGAGCTTGTTTCGAGGATACTGGGGCACAGCTCCACCGAAACCACCAAAATTTACGCCGCCCCGTCAATTGAGATGCTAAAAAAAGCAATGGAATCCGCCAATGGGTTCATGCCAGACGAAAAACCCATATGGGAAGGGGACGAGGATGCCATGGCAAGGATGTGCGGGCTGAGGTAGAGTAATCAGGAAATCCTCATCTTTTTCTCAAGCGATGTTGCGCCAGCGCATGCCCGAGGAATGATGAGGATTTCCTAAAGATGAGGATAAGCTGCGGTTATTATCGATTTCCAGTCGTCCCTCTTGTAAAAAGGCCACGAGTTTGTCCCATTGGTTAAGGCAATACTGAATCGCCCGACCGAAGGTACTCTTCGGCAGTACTTGGGCCTGTTGTTTATAGAGCCAATCCAGAAAGGCATCCAGCACGGGACGGCTGCGTGCCAATCGATTTTTGAAACGTTCTTCCGGAGTCGCGTCTTTCAAATCGCGTTCTATGGCGAAGAGACGGTTACAAAATTCCAGTCCCTCTTTAGCGGCGACTAGTGCTGAGCGATTTGCAGGAGGCAGGGCCTTCAAAGCCTCATTGAATTTCCTCCGCGAATGACTCCAACAGCCTACCAAAGTCACATTCGGTAATCCGTTGTAGCCGCCATAGCCATCAACCTGTAGGTAGCCTTTGAAACCGGAGAGAAATTGGCGGGGGTGTTGGCCGCTTCGGGTCTCCTGGTAATCATAAAGCACGATGGGGGGACCCATACGCCCGGTGCGGTAAAACCACATGTAGGAATCGGTCTCCGCGGCCCGGCCCGGCTCATGGAGCACCTGCAGCGTTGTCTCGTCCGCCTGAAGGATATCCTGCTTGAGCAAATGCCAATGCATTCTGTCATAAAGAGGAGTCAGCCACTTCTTCGCTCCATAGAGCATCCAGTTCGCCATCGTCTGACGAGACAACTCAAGGTCCAATCGGCCAAACTGCTGCTCTTGGCGATAAAGGGGCATTCCTTCTACATATTTTTGGTTCATGATATGAGCCATGAGAGAAGGAGACACGAAGCTTCCAGGAAGTACCGGAGCCGGCATCGGCGCCGTTACGATGGGCGTCTTGATTTCCTCACGCTCGCAGTGGCGGCAGGAATAGACTTCGCGTACATGCTCAATGACTTTCATTTGGGCGGGTATGAATTGAAGCTCTTGCCGTACCTCAGTGCTCATGACGTGCAAAGGGCCGCCGCAACACGAACAGACCTGCTCTTCGGCAGGCAGTTTGTATTCTATCCTCTCAACTGGCAGGTCGGCGAGCACCACTTCTCGGTGATTCCGCTGTTTACGCCGTTGATAGGTGACCGTTTCGAAGGCCGGTTCTTCTTGCAGGGGTTGGGCTTCCTTTTCTGCTTCGTTGAAAAGATTAAGTTGCTCTACCCCAAGAATCGTTCGCTCGTTGGAAGTCCCGAACTGCCGGTGTTTACCTAAACGCAACTGTTCCTTAAACCAGTCAAGCATGGCGTTTAGTTGGGCATTTTCCCGCTGGAGCCGCTCGTTTTGCTTCTCAAGCTTAAGGCAGCGCGCCCGAATATCTTCTGTTGTCATGATCACGTTTGATGCTGTATCCATGCTATTAATATTTAATATTCGACAAACGATGCCGATTTCCTATCGGACCGGCCCAAGAACACAATAAATACGGGATTCACAGCCCTTTCACAAGACCGTACGGGCTGTAACGGCTGTATGAGCTTGCCGCTGCTCTAGCGATAGGCCGTCAAGCAGCCAACGTAGTTCGCGGTAGCTCACCTTGACCGTTAAAGAGCCTGCTTCGGTGGGCCATTGAAATCTGCCGCGCTCCAGTCTTCGATAATATAGCCAGAAGCCGTTGTGAGACCAATGAAGGATTTTCAGCTTATCGCATTGCCGATTGCAAAAGACAAAGAGACAGGGAGAAAACGGGTCGAGTTGAAAGCCTTCTTTGACCAGCACGGCCAGCCCGTCAATCGACTTACGCAGATCCGTCGCTCCGCGGGCGAGGTAAACTCGCTCAACGCCGATTTCACTTAGCATAGGCTCACCAAAGTCTTGACCACAGCGGCCAGCAGCGCAGGATCGAAACCAGGCTTTACTTCAACACTGGCTCGACCCACGTCTACTCGCAAAATCCCACCGGATATATTGTCACCAACCTCGACCGCTAGCCATTTGGCTGGATTTTCGGCCAGAACATCGTGCTCCATCCTATGCTTATGGACCCGGTACCATAGTTGATGAGGTTTTACATCATTCGCTGCGCACCATGTTGTAGCACTTTGCCCGCTGTTCAAGAAGTCAGCGACCCGGGTTTCCCATTCTTTTTGCTGCTGCGCTCTGGTCATAGAAAAATCCTCCCCATTTCATGTTCTGAGGAAGATTATCCTTTAAATCCCGCTGAAAAAAAAGGTGGGCACGGTTTGACGCTTACCTATCAAGGGTTACAGACCCTACTTCAACATAAAATAGGCTAAAAACCTCTTATTTGTAAACCCCCGCTAGGCAACCGCCTGTTCCCGCTTTCCCCGGCCTCCTAAGAACACATAGAGAAGCAAGGCACAGACTTCGATCACGGCAATGATGATTCCCATCGGGACGGCTGTGTTGCTGCCGCCTAAACCGACGAGCGGGGCAACTATAGCCCCAAAGATGAAGGACAGGAGGCCAAGAACGGCTGAAGCGCTCCCGGCTGCGCGTCCATAGTTCTCCATCGCGAGCGATGAACCGGCTGTTCCCACGATGCCCACGCAGGAGACTACCACAAAAAGAGGCGGCAAGATGGCGAAAAGCCCTATCTTAAGCAGGATCACGGCTAAGAGGGCAACCCCTCCGGCCGCGGCGAGAGCAAGACCGGCAAGAAACAGGGTCCTCAAGCGGATGCGGTCTGCCAGCTTCCCGGTAATCTGGCCCGCCAGGATGATACCTAAGCCGTTCATGGCGAAGATCAAGCTGAACCCCTGGGGAGATACGCCGTAGATATTCTGGATGACAAACGGCGAACCGGAAATATAGGCAAACATCGCCCCGGTCACAAAGCCCTGGGACAGGGCGTACGCCATAAATTCACGGTCCTTCAGCAACGTGCCAAACGTCTCCAAAGTGTTTTTTAAACCGCCCCGGGAACGTGCCTCTGCCGGCAACGTTTCCGGAAGACCGAAGAGAACGCTCAGGAGCATCAGAGTTCCGACCGCAAAGAGTACGACAAAGACCCCACGCCAAGTCGTAAATTCCAAAAGCTGTCCTCCGATAATCGGTGCCAGAATCGGAGCGGCCCCGTTGACCAGCATTAAGCGGGCGGTAAACCGGGTCATCTCCGTCCCGGAATACAGATCTCTGACCACGGCCCGGGAGACGACGATTCCGGCCGAACCCGCCAGGCCTTGGATAAAGCGGAGAAGAATCAAACTCCAAACACTTGGCGTAAAGGCACAAAGAATGGAAGAAGCCGCATAAGCGACAAGTCCGACCAAGAGCGGCATACGCCGTCCGCGGACATCGCTTTGCGCACCGGCCAACAGCTGCCCGACTGAAAGTCCCAAAAGACAGGCCGTCAGGCTGAGTTGGGCCAGCGAGGCTGTTGTGTGCAGGTCGCGGGTCAACGAAGGCAGGGAAGGCAGGTACATATCAATGGATAAGGGACCGAATGCCGCCAGTGCCCCGAGAACAAAAGTAATTCCCAGCCGCCGGGCTCCCTTCATCTGACGCAGATCTTCGCCAAGATATTTTTCTTTCATCAATGCAACCACCCTTGCTGGCCGTGCTGTAACTCTAAGCTATATCCATATTCAGCTTTCGTCGAACGAGTTCACTCAGCATCGTCTTCAAATTCGAACGTGACATCCGCCGGCAGAGCCAGCTTGGCGGCGATCTCTATTTCTTTGATTATTGCGCTGGGAACCGGACAGGCGGCATGTTTACAGAACTTGCGGGCCAAATGATAGACCGGGGAATCCCCGACCTTGGCAAAACACTCCGCATACGCGTCAACCTGAGTGAGTTCCTCTTCCATCGGTTTCAAATTCGGACATTGGGTTCGAAACACGAGATCAACCTGACGTCCATTCTGGGAACTCGCCACAATTTCTGTGACAAATCCGCAGATCCCCGCCTTAACTCTCGCTACCTTCATGAATGACTCCTCCTCAAAATCTCTCTGGACATCCGGCTGCCTAAGTAGTGGGTGAGGCATAGCCGGAAACGACCCTGCTCATGGAGCAGTTTCCCCGTAATGCACAAAAATCACAATGCTTCTGGCCCTCTTCATGCTCCGGCAGCTGTTTCCCGGCTCCCATCACCATGCTGACCGATTTTCGGGGAAGCATTAAGTCGGAGCCGTTGAGCGTTATCCCGATCCGCTCCGGCTGAAGGATTTGGAAGAGAACCTTCTGGTCCTCCAGTCTCTTCCAGTAGGAATGCCCCGGCCCTAAGGGAATTGAGGTCCTCAGGCCCCTTTCGGCATAGTCCTTCTCCAACCGTCCCAAAGCCTCGGAACTCGCCAAAGCAATGGCTGCTGAGCCGACGGAATCCAGAACATACGCCCGGGTAAGGTCGTCATTTTCCTGATACATAGCAATCTTTTCGTCAATCTTTGGCCCGACCGTCATAACGAAGATGAGAAGTTTCTCGGCTGCCCCGGCGCACTTGACCAAAAGCCTGCTGCCGAGTCGAAATCCCCCTCTGAGAAGGAGCGCGTCTTCTGCCGCACCCTCAACCTCAATTTCCGTCCAGATCGCTTTCGGTTCCAGCAAAGCTGCCGTTTCCGCCAAGACATCTTCGTAAAGATCTAAGATGTTTTGACGGGGAAAACGCATCCCGTCATTTCCTTCCGCCCGCAAGACATCTTCGACTCGGATTCTTGGCAAAGGCAGATTTCGGATTACCGCTCCCGTCACATGTCCTCACCCCTTTCACGGAATCAATGGCCCGGAGGCTGAATCCGGAGACTGAGGGACAGCCTCCGGATTCAGTTGGGCAAGCCATCAATCGAGCGGTACAGCGCCCGCAACCCCTCGATGTCCATGCCTTCATAGAGGCCGCTGTTCGTTCCGAGGATGAATCTTTCGTTCCGGGCAAGCTGCCAAGCGGAACGCGTCAATTCTTCCCGCACAGCCGGGTCTCCGGCTCTCTCCGCATCACCCGCATCAAGATGGCCCCAGAGGCAGAGCCGGTTTCCCACTTTAGCCCGAAGGCTTTCCATCTCCATTCCGGAAGCCCGGTCAATACAATGCAATCCGGCAAAGCCGGAGGCAATGACATCCTCTATCACATCCCCATAGCGGCCGTCCGAATGATAAAAAACGGAAAGGCCTGCCTTCGCCGCCAGGGCCGCCTGCCTGGCGAGGGAAGGGAAGAAATGCTCTTTCAGAACCTGCGGCCGAAGCATGAGCCCGTTCGGAAAGGCAATGTCATCCGCCAAGATGATGCCATCCACCCCGCTCTCGGCCAGAAGCCGGATCTGGGCGGTGTTCACCTCCTCCACCGCGCGGATATGCCCATTGAGCTGCAAAGGAGAAGCATGGGGCAAGAGGAGAAAGTCCTGAAAACCCAGGGTGCGCAGACCCCACTCAAACGCTCCGTCGAGCAAAGCAAACGTGAATAAGGAAGTCTCCGCAATCCATTCCTTCAGCTCCGGCCAGATAATCTCATTCGGGCCAGGCAGGCGTTTTCCCTGCTCGGGATAAACAGGACCAATTGTGACGATATCCAGATTCATGCCTTTGACAAAAGCGTACCTCTCGCGGAACCCAACTACTCGGCAGTTCAAGGCCTTTTCGATGAGGGAGTCGGCTATGCACAGCTCCCCCTTCGGAACCCGCTCCTTCACGCCGCCGGTGATACTCCGGGCAACCCATGCCCGCTGCCTCTCCGCCTCCATTTGGTCCTTGTCCGGCACCTCATTCACACCCATTCTTAAAGTCCTCCGGAAATCCCGGGTGGCTGTGAAGCCGTTCAAATACTTCCCCTCGAGTCTTCTGTCATGCGCACAAGCCTAAAAAGAGAGGGCGTTGATGAATTCTTCCTGAAAGTCCGGATCCGTCGACAATTCGATATGCTTTGCCTGGCGGGCCAGCCTGAACGCCCGCTCTTTTTCCGGGAGGGAAAGCAGAGCGATTTTCGCACCGTCGCCTGCCGCATTCCCGATCGCAGCAATCCGCTCGAGAGGCACGGAAGGCAAGAGCCCGATGCCAAGGGCACTTTCTTTTCCGATATAGTTGCCAAA
Source organism: Acididesulfobacillus acetoxydans (assembly GCF_902729405.1). Taxonomy (GTDB): domain Bacteria; phylum Bacillota; class Desulfitobacteriia; order Desulfitobacteriales; family Desulfitobacteriaceae; genus Acididesulfobacillus; species Acididesulfobacillus acetoxydans. The sequence goes on along the minus strand of NZ_LR746496.1, from coordinate 1,561,422 downwards.
AGCTCCGGCGAGAAGCACTTTGTCGATGTCCCCGGCCTCGGCTCCCGCCTCCCGAAGGAGGATCCTGATTCCAGCCATGATTGCCCCTTTCGCAAGCTGCAGTTCACGCACATCCTTCTGGCTAATCACGATGTCTCCGCCTGTGGCCGAATCCTCGGCCCAAACAAGAACAAACTCCGTCCCGCCGCGCAGGCGTTTCTGCACCAAAGGCGGGAGCTTTTCCAGCTGAGCTTCTTTGGTGACAAGCCGGCCCGAAGTCTCAACAACACCGGCCCGCACCATCTCCGCCATGGCATCGATCAGACCGGAACCGCAAATTCCACGCGCTTTCGTCCCGCCGATCACTTCGACGAAGACATCCGAGGCAATTCGCACCCTCTCAATCGCACCCTCTGCGGCCCGCATCCCATGTTTGATTTCCGCGCCTTCAAAGGCCGGCCCGGCTGCTGTGGAACAGGTCAGGATGCTTCCTTTTCCGGCCAGGATAATTTCTCCATTCGTCCCAATATCCACCATGAGATTCAGGCCTGGTAAACGGTCCGCGTTTCCAGCCAGCATGACGCCGACAGTATCCGAACCGACATAGCCGGCAACGTTGGGCAGCACGGTCACGACGGCTGTGGGTAGAATCTTCAGGCCCAGTTCCCTGGACTCTATTTCCACCTCCTGCTGGAACACGGGTATAAAAGGGGCGGGAGCAAGAAAGGTCGGATCAATTCCCAGAAACAAGTGGCTCATGGTCGTATTGCCGACCACAACCGCCTGGTAGATTTCATCAAAGCCCACCCCGTGTTTTTCGGTCAACTGGGTTATGACTCCGTTGATCCCGCCGACCACCTTGGCCTGCAGTTCCCGCAGCTTTTCCGGGCCGCCGGCCGCATAGGTGATCCTGGAGATGACATCCGCCCCAAACACATTCTGGGGATTTGTCACAGCGCCGCTTCCAATAACCGTTCCCCTGTTCAGATCGACAAGGTAAGCCACCACTGTGGTCGTTCCTATGTCAATGGCCAAACCGAAAGAACGCGAAATCGTGTCTCCCGGCTCCACGGCGAGCAGTTTGGCCCCGTCCAGCACGGCCGTCACTTTAAACTTACCCTGGCGCAGTTTTTGCGGTAACGAGGCGGCAACAAGCCGGCTGAACGCAACATGATCGACCGGAAGGGCCCGGCTTAGGCGTTCCCAGTCCGCAGTCTGTTCTTCCACGGTCGGAGGGTCTAAAGCGAGCGCAACTTTGCGAATGGCCGGGGCGTGTTCCCAGGCCTTTTCGGAATCGCGCATACCGGCTTTACGGTCAAACGCATCTTTCTGCTCCTCCAAGACAACGAAGGTATCCTCCGTCAAAATGTGCTGGCAGGCCAAAACCCAGCCCGACTCGATTTCAGCGGGCGTGAGAAACTTCTTTTCGGCAGGCGTTAAATCTTCCGCGTTCCCTATTTTTCCGGTCTGCAGCCGCACTTTGCACTTGCCGCAGGTCCCTTTCCCGCCGCAGGTGCTTTCCACCCGGACTTCCGCCGCAATAGCCGCTTGAAGGATACTCATTCCCTCCTGAATGCGAATTGTTTTGTCTGCGGGCAAGAATCTTACCTCAACCATGCCTGGTTCCCCCTTTCTCCCCGGCCAGATAATAAAATGGGGAGATGCTTGACAGGCAAACTCCCCATTTTCCTCACGAGCCTCCGATGCGCACATGCATGCCCGGCATTAGTGGACGAATATTCCGTCCGCAATTTTTACCGCATCACTCGCATTATGAGCAAAATAGTCTGCCTTAACGTAGTCTCTCACAGACTCGTCCACATAGTTTCCGCCAATCACCACACGGGTATCCAGCCCGGCGGCCCGTATCTCTTCAATGATCCCCTTCATTCCCTCCTGGCAGGCAGTCAGAAGAACGCTCATTCCCACTAATGGAGCCCCATTGGCCCGGATCGCTTCAATGAATTTTTCGCCTGGGACATCGATGCCTAAGTCAATCACATTGTATCCGGCCCCTTTGAGGAGCATCACAACAATGTTCTTGCCCAGATCGTGGACATCGCCTTTGACCGTTCCGATGACAATGCTGCCGCGGTGCTTTTGATCCGCCCCTGCGAGGCGGGGCTCAAGAATGTTCATCGCATCTTTCATAATTTCCCCGCACATGACCAATTCGCTCAAAAAGTAAGTCCCAGCTTCAAAGCGCATGCCGACCTCAGTCATTCCCTGTTGCAGGTTGCCTACTATTTCTAAAGGCGAAGTTCCGGAATCCAGGCGGGTTTGCACGAGATCCAAAACCTTCTCGTCCTCCAATTCCGCAATCGCGCTCGCTAGTTCATCCGTCAGTGTAGCCATTTTAACGATTCCTCCCAATTTCCAAAGATAGTGTGCCCGCTTTTAACGGTGAACCCAATACCAGAGATAGACATAGGCAAAAGCGTCTATCTTCTCCCATTCCTTCTTTATAGTTTCAGGTTTGCCGGCAATCAGCCCGAACTCTTTCATTTTTTGTTCCCAAGGGATGCAGACTCCCGGAGGGTTGCCATGCGCATCCTCTTTTTTCGGCATGTCCGTCATTTTCATTACCTCCCCATTCAATAAGTCCCGAATTCTCTGGCTGCTTCAATGAGGGCAAACACATTTTCAGCCTTAACGTCCGTCTGCATAACCCCGGCGCTGTCAATGATGAAGGCTCCATCTGCGGCATAATCGTGGAGAAGCCGTTTGACATACTCTTTGACTTCCGCCGGTTTGCCATAGGCCAGCAACGTGTTGGGAACGTTCCCGCTCAAGCAGAACCTCCCGCCCAGCACTTCCTTGGCTTTAGCCATATCGGTCTGGTCCACATGGAAGACAATACTGTGAGCCGGAAGCTCGGCGATCGCCTCCAGGTAGGGCGTCCAGTTGCCTTCCGCGTAGAACATCGTCTGTTTGCCCAGCTTCCACATACCTTCAATGACCGCTTTCAGTGACGGCCAGTAGAACGTATCCCACTGTGTGGGATTAAGAAACGGAAAACTGCCGCGGTGCAGAGGCATGAAGCAAGGCAGCGTCGTGTCCCCGCCGGCTGTGGCCATGCCGTAGAAAATATTGTGACCAACCAGCATCTCGGTCGCGGCCAGGACTTTGTCCGGGCGTTTGCGCAGGTCCATCATAATTCCTTTGAGGCCCCGCAGCGTGTCGCCCAGCGTATCGAAAGGAGCCTTGCTTATACCGGAAATGGACCCGGGCATGCCGAAGTCTTTGGCCCAATGGGCGGCAGCCTGCTGGGCAGACCCATTCGCCATCATCATGGCCGCGGTTCCCTTAATCAAGGCCAGATTAGCCCGATAGGAACCCGGCTCGGCGAACTCTTCGTGAATGCGCGGGAGATAGGCTTCCAAAATCCATTTCGTCGGATCAGCTATGAAAGCATCATAGTCATCCGCCTTCATATACTCTTGTTCAACATATTGGAATTGACGGTTCTCTTCCAGCTCGCGTCCCGCAAACTTCAGGTATTTTGCTCCGACCGCATCATGCAGGCCGGCCCACCAGAGGCTGGGAGCCCCGCCGCAGACATCCAGATCGAAATCCGTAAGGATTTTGTCAACCGCTTCGTTGTTTTTATCCAAATCGTAATAGATGTCTTGCAACTTAATCCCGGCATAGGCCGCCATAAATTCGCTCAACTGCAGCCGGATCGGCACCTTGTCCGGCTTTCCTCCTTTGAGGGCGGTCGTATAGCGGTTTAACCTTTCTTGAAAAAGTTCTTCTTTGTCCATTGACATTCCGACACCTCCAACGTTATTTCCTAATTTGGCAAAGAACCCGAAACACACGATTTCTTTCCGCTGCCACCTCCTTCTGTCGGTCGCTCTGCCGGCCAAGGCGCTTCTAATCTTCCAAAGCGTTGCTGCGGAAGGCCTTCAAGTAATTGCGGGAAAAGCGGTCCTTGTTCAGGAGCAAATTCGTCGCAATCAGGGCGCTGGTGATCTTCGTATCCATCGGATCCATGATCGCCGCATCCATCCCGTGGCTCATGCAAATCGTCAGGAAATTACGGTTGATCAACTTGCGTTTCGGAAGCGAATGCGATACATTGCTCAGGCCTGAAACCGTTTTGCCGTTGAACAAGCGTTTTATTTCAGACAGACATTCAAAGAAGATGACACCGTTGTTGCTGTCCACAGCCAAGGGTAAGACCAGTGGGTCAAAATAGACCTTTTCCATGTCAATGTTTTCCCGCTTAAAGACCTCGACGAGCTCACCCGCGATCCGGATGCGTTCTTTGGCAGTTTTAGGAATCCCGTTATCGTCCATCGTCAAAGCGATAACGGAACAATCGTATTCCTTAATTAAAGGAAGCATGCCCTCAAGCCGGGCGGCCTCCATGCTGATGGAATTCAGCATCGTCTTGCCTTTTGCGGTCTGCAATCCTTTCCGAACCACTTCCGGACTCACACTGTCAATGCAGAGAGGAACATCAACGACCTCCTGCACCGCCTGCACGACCCACTCCATATCGTCTATCTCACTGTTTCCCTGTGCCGTATTGATATCGAGAAAGTCTGCTCCGCCGGCGGCCTGCTTCTTAGCCAGTTCTTTAATGAACTCAACATCTTTATTCAGCATCGCCTCCCGTACGGAGGGAATGGCACTGTTTAATTTCTCGCCGATGATAAGCATCTCAAAAACCTCCCCAAGCGTTCAAATCTGCCTTCCAGAAACCTAAAACTTCATTCTGGACCGTGGTTAGCCGCGAGACAGCCTTCACCCTTTCATCCGTCTATTCTGGTCCGCTTATCGAAAACCGAAATCCCGTTCGGTTAATTTCTCCATCCGCATCTTTTTCCCCTTTCTCAGGCCGAGCATTTTATTTTTGTCCAGTTTAAGTATCTTCATATCTTTGTCTATTTATCAAGTTGCGCGCAATAAACATCAAATGTTTGAAATATACTAAAACAAAAGGACCAATTTGTATATTTGTATAATTGTATATACAATTGATTTAATCGATTTTAACATGATGTCATGAGTGGGTCAATACCCTTCGACAAACTATTTAGAATCCTCTATTTAAAAATTTCTTCTGTTTTTTAGATTCCTGTCAGTTCTTTCGCTGCGGACAATCTGCATTCACGATTTCCCGGATAATTCGCAGCGCCTGAGACACATCACCGGCATAGTAGTCCACCCCGGTATATTCCCGCACCAGCTCACTGACCGTGTAGCCGCCGACAACCACCTTGACTTCGTCCCTCAGACCCGCCTCCTCCAAAAGGTCAACAACCTTCTTGATCGAGCCGACGCAGAAAGAAAGGAGAACACTGATCCCGAGAATGCAAGTTTTCGTCTCGCTGACAGCCTGAACAAACCGTTCCGGCGAAACATCGACCCCCAAGTCATAGACACGAAAACCGGACGAACGCAAGAGATAAATAATAATGTTTTTCCCCAGGTCATGGATATCACCCTCGATCGTACCCATGACAACCGTATAGCCGTTTGTCGCCTCCCCCTGCGGAATGTGAGGTTCGACAAGGCGCATCACGCCCCGGAAAATCTCCTCGGACATGATCAAATCCGAGAGAAAATACACCCCGTCGCTGTAGCGCCTGCCCACAATTTCTACCCCATTGCGGCAGCTTTCTACGATCTCTGTCGGGCTGACGCCCGCCTGAATCCGCTCTTCGACCAGGGCCAGGACTTTTTCTTCATCGAGTTCACCCATGGCCAATTCCAATGGCTCGTCCACTTTTTCTACCTCCTCCCGGCGTTACTCCTTTTGATACCATCCATCATAGCTTGTGATCTTGTACCTGTCCCCTCGGTAAATGGACTTGCTCCAACCAACAGGCTTGAGATCCGGATCAAAAACAGTCGTCTCGACCAGGAACAGAGGAGAACCGGCGGCAATCCCGAGCAGCGCCGCTTCTTCATTGGTTGCCACCACCGCCTTAAGGACCTTCTTAGCGCTTACCGGCAGGTAATCACTGTGGGAAGCAATCAAACCCGGCAAGGTCGGGTCATTGAGTTCCGACTCCAAAAGAGGTTTGCTTTTGGTGTAAATAATGTATTTGTTTTCAAGACTCAGGCGCTCATCTTCCGCAGCCGTGACCGTGCGAAAGTGCAAAATTCTGTGCGTCCCCTCACCCAGCCGGAACCTCTCTTTCAATTCATCATCCGCCCGGAGGATCTTGGCTTGCAAAAGGGTTGTTTTGAAGTTTAGTCCTCTTTGCGCCATCTCCCGGTTAAAGTTGTTCAGTTCGAAAACCACATTATCCAACTTTGGGCTTGCAACAAAGGTGCCTTTTCCTTGCAGCGCATAGACCATGCCTTCCGACACCAGTTCGGCGATGGATCTTCGCACCGTCATCCGACTGATTTCATAGCGGTTGGCAATCTCAATTTCCGTGGGCAGCGCTTCGCCCGGCTTAAACTCTCCCCGCCGAATTTGTTCCCTGATTAGTTTAGCCAGCTGATAATATATGGGAATGACTGAATTCTTGTCAATCGCTTCGCCTTCCTGCATGGTCAAAACACCCACTTCTATAGCTTCAGTCCGCGCAATATCGGTTTCTCGTTCATTGTCTGTCCGAGATTACCTGTGGATATTACTCGCCTTCAGGGACCAAAATACTCCAAATCGCATCGGGATCAATGGCAAAATATCTCGCAGTGGAGATAACTGGAGGTAACCCTAGAAGTGGAATGTTTCCCCCTGAGTTTGGCAAAGTGGTTCTTGCCCCTAAGAAACGAGAGGAAGGAAACCGGTGTTTCCCCCCTCCTGCAGAAACCGACCGGATACCTGGATATTCTCACAATAGTGCCCTTTCCCTACTAATATCTGCCATACTCCTTTGTAAAGTCAAACATCGCCCTAACATTTTCCACCTTAGCCTCTTCGACATTTACTGAACTGTCTAAGATAAAACCACCATCCTTGCCCACTACATCAATTAATTTCTTGCAATAGTCTTTTATTTCATCGGGAGTACCTAAACACAGTAAGGACACCGGTACATTTCCTTTTAGGCAAACTCTGTCGCCAAGAATTTCTTTGGCCTTAAACATATCTGTATTTTCCATGTGGTAAACAACTTTCCCCGGCGGAACGTCCTTCATAGTTTCGAGCCTTGAAGTATGGTCGGCCTCAACAAAAACAATCGGGGTCATCCCTTCCTTTATCAAGCCCAGCATTAGTTCCTTAAGTGTTGGCCAATAAAACGTCTCGAATTGTCGCTGGTTCATAAACTTGTCTGAGCCTTTATGAAGAGGGATAAAGATGAACGGATTTCCAGACTGTTTTCCTGCATTTACGCCCTGTTCAATCATCCAAGGCGTTAATTTGTCCAACGCCTTGAGGAGCTCGTCTGGTCGGCGATACATGTCCATCATGATGCCTCGTGTTCCCCTGAAATAATCACCCAGCGTGTCATAGGGTGCCTGGGTGAGTCCGCCCAGCGACAAGGGAAAGCCTCTTTTTCCCATTTCCTCGCTAAATTTGACCGTATAATTAAGTGCCTGTAAAGCCGCTTCTCCAACATTTTTTAAAGCACTCAACGCCTGCTGCAATCCGGGAGTGCCAAACGGTGCTAAAGAGCCCATGTTGAAATACGTAAAGCTATATTTTAACGGTGCTATTTGGCTAAATGGCTCAAACTCAGTGCAAATCCTGGGCCAATATTTTCTAATCAGCCAATCGGTGGGGTCGTCCAAGAAATGTCCATATTCGTCGGCTTTCATGTACTCCCCTTCAACAAATTGATAAGGTTTGTTGGCACTAAGGTGCCGGCCCGGCCATCTTAGCTGCTTAAATCCGACAGCATCTAACGTCGGTCCAAGATAGTAGATACTCGGAATATCGGCTAAATCAGGCTCGAAGTCTTCATGCACTTTGATTGCCGCTTTAAGCATCTTTTCAGGATCATACGTATATTCCTCGTATGTTATCCCGGAATAACTGGCGGCAAAATAGGCAAAGAAGGCAGTCACGGGTACTCTATCCGGGACCTTAAGGGCAACAGCATCTTTTACCCTTTTTAATCTTTCCTGGCATAGCTCTTCAGGACTTTTCGACATGATTGATTTTCCCTCCTCGACTTCAAAATGGCTGGGCCATAGTAAACGGCCAACGCTTGCTGAGGAATTACTTCACTGCGCTCCACTGTCTGGCAAGTTCAACTCCCTGCTGCGCGTCTTTGGCATAAGCATCGGCTCCCACACGCCTTGCCACATCTTCGTTCGTAGGAGCTCCCCCGATCATAATACGCACCTTGTCCCTAAGCCCAGCTTGCTTGATGACGCTTATTGTATTGGACATGGCCCCGAAAGCAATGGTTAGCAGGCCGCTCATTCCGACAACATCCGGCTGCACCTCCCGAATAGCGTCGACAAATTTTTGTGCGGATACATCGACACCCAGATCGTAAGTTTTGAAGTTATTTGCTTCCAGTAAAAACGCGACGATATTCTTGCCAATATCATGCAGGTCCCCTTCAACTGTACCTATGACCACTTTACCGGCATATGACTCGTCATCAACATCCCTATGAATCTTTGCTTTCGCAAGTTGTGAAATCTGTTCGAGTATCTCCCCGCTAAAAAGCATGTCCGGAATAAAGTATATATCTTCCTCGAAGCGTTTTCCAACTATCTCCGTAGCCATTCTGCAACGCTCTAGTACTCTTATCGGGTCGGCCCCGTCATCCAGCAGTTTTTTGGCTGCCTCGACTGCCTCCTTTTCCTTTAGATCGGCAATCAGGTTCACAAGCTCGTCTAACATCGTTACTTCCCTTCCTTTCTTGCGTGGCCTAAAGCACGATTTGTCTATTTGTCTAGACATCTTTATGACTAGAATACCACTTGGAAGTAATCTTGGCAATAGGCAATATTTTCGAACAACCGTGGTGATTCTTATTAAGCAAAGCGCTCGTGCGTAACTGGCGGATCGAATTCGAACCGGGACGGACCCGATTCGGATTCGGCCGAATTTGCGTTAGCTGCTTATACATAGCCCCATCCTTTCGTCATCAAGGGAGAGGTATGGGGCAAGACTGTCCCGGGTTACATGCCCCAAAGCGTGTTTGTTGCATAATGGAAATGGACAAAGTTGCAACTAAAATTCCCCACTTTTGCAACGGGGAAATCCCCAAAATTGCAAAGGCCATTGCAGGCACCTAAAACAAGCCTTACCCTTGTAGTTGAGATAAAGACTTCAAGGGAGGACAGGAGGATGCTCACAATGACCCAAGTCGATCTTATCAGAAAAGCTTTCTTTGAGGAAGGGCTAAATGTCAGTGAGCTCGCTGAACGGTTTAGTCACGACCGGAAAACAATCCGCAAATATCTCGAGACGGAGGATTGGAATGAACCCGTACCGGTTCAGGCGGTAGAAAGTATGAGAAAGTTTCCCAAGCTTGAACCGTACATGAAGGATATTGATGAGTGGCTGGAAGAGGACAAGCGGGCCCGGCGCAAACAGCGGCATACGGCCAGACGGGTCTTTGACCGGTTACGCAGCAAGTATGGAATCCGCTTCGATTGCTCTTACCGTACGGTAGCTGCTTATGTGGCCATTAGGAAAAAGGAATTGTTCGGTCAAAACAAGGGCCGGTTGCCGCTTCAACACGCTCCCGGTGAAGCGCAGGCAGATTTCGGAGAGGCCGATTTCTATGAGAACGGAGTCAAATACTCGCTTTCGGCAGTCCGTAGACACGGGAAGTGCCTCAAACCCTTATGGCATCTGGGCTTCAGGCACTTGTGGATAACGTACCGTGTACCTACACTTTTTGTCCCTTGGGAAGCGAAATATCCCATATTCTCGGGGGTTCCGGCAATTTGAGTGCTGAAAAAATACCCGTTTGCTCTTGGGTTAATTCTGTCCTTTGAAAGACTTTCCCGTCCGCCGATTCCCACTCGACGAGATAAATTTTCTCCAGTTCGGAACGAAGGTTGGCCCAAGTTTGTTGAGTCTCTACTTCTGCCAGGCGTACCAGGAGCAAAGCCAGCCAACACAGCAGGACATGGGCACAGATCCGATCGTCTTTTCGGTGGTAAACAGGCCGTAGCTCCAGAGTCGTTTTGAGCGTGCGAAAAGCCCGCTCCACTTCCCAAAGCTGTTTGAAGCCCAAGGTGATATCCTCTATGGAGAGGGTGTCATCCGAGGTGCGGATAAGGTATTTCCCGTCCAGCCTTTCCGCGGCTTTGACCGCTTTCTGGTTAATCCTAAGGTTGCCTTTAGCATCGATTTGCAAATATCGCTTGTAGACGATATGGCTGTAGAGAGCACAGTGGGCTTTGGTGTGCGCTTCTCCGTCCAGCTCCTTCAGCTTCGCGAGCTTCTGCTTCAGCTTCTCCAAGTGCTTGGTGCGGGTATGGGCATCACGCTTGGCTTCCGCAGGGTTACGGACCAGAACGTAGCGGATGCGGGCCTCACCGTGGCCGACAACGACTTCTTTCGCCTCCAGATTCTCTTGAAGCGTGCGAAACCTTCCGGGATGGGAGAGGGCCTCCTCGACTTCGGGCTTACCGGCTCTAAGACGTTCTCCAGCGATGTAGTGGCCCCCGGTCCTTTGCAGAATCCGCAAGTTCTCCTCGGAGGAAAAACCCCTATCCATCACACTCACGACCCGCCCCAACTTCCAACCCGCCAGATCCCGCTTGACTTCCGGGATAACCGACATATCGGAGGTATTGCCGGGCCAGACCCAAGAGCGAATCGGGATCCCGTCCCGTGTGACCGCCAGGCCGATCACAATTTGGGGCAAATCGGGCCGGCTGTCCTTCGAGTGACCCAGCGCCTTTAAGTCCTGTTCCTCATCGTCCCACGCGTCCATTTCAAAGTAAGTCGAAGTGGTATCGAAGAACAGGAGATCGACTTCAAGATGGAACAAGTCCGCTACGGCATAAAACACCTCTCGCTCAACGTCTTCCTGGGATTCCAAGAGGAAATCCATCGCGCGATAGCAGTGCTGAACCTCCACGTTCGCAAGGCCGGGAATGACTACCTTTTCGGGCACCCATTTCTCCAATTGCAGCTTGCTCAAAGGTGCCAAAGCCCGGTTAGCCACCATCGCGAACAGAGCGCGTTCCACCTCCGTGCGATACTCGCGCTCTTTCAAGCGGCGCTTCAAAATGCTATCGATTCCGAGTTTCCGCCAGAGCTGATCCAGAAACCAGGCACCGCCCAGCGGGCGACAGGAGAGGAGCTCCGGTTTCGGGGCCTCCACCGGATCGAGCGGTTCCCCGAGGAAACGCTGGATACTGCGTTCCAGCCGGCGAAGGGACTCCATATCCAACCGATCCAAACGTCCGAAATTAAAAAGGACATTCGCCTGCGGAGAGCCGGTTTCCGGATTACGAACGTTATGAGCTAACTGAACGTACTTAACCACACTATTATCTTTGTTCTTACGAGACGTCACACGTATATACATGCCTACATTTTACCACAAGTCAGACATACCTTCAAGTATTAATAAGGGATATCCACAGCTTATCCACATAATCGTGTGCCTACACATTTTCACTGTTTTTGCCTGTGGATAAGCCCTGAAACCCGCATGAATAAAGGCATCCATTTTTTTAACGGATGCCTAAATCCACGAAAAACTGTCGAAGCCGAGAAATACAGCGGTTACTATCTGAACTTATCCTTTCCCTACAGTAATGGCGGTTATCTCCAACAATTCAAAGGCCAAAATCAGGAATGCCTGTTTGAAGGGCTGAAAAATATCTTCGAATATCTTGGAGGGGTACCGCGTGAAACTTGGTTTGACAACGCCAGCACCATGGTGACGGATATTTTGAAAGGGAGAGGCCGTACGCTGACCGACGGATTCCTTCGGTTCAAACAGCACTATGGTTTTGAAGCGGTCTTTTGTAACCCGAACGCCGGTCACGAAAAGGGTAATGGAAAGCGGATGGTAATGTAAAGCAAGGCTGTGAATATGCTGGCTTTACCGGCAATGATTGCGGATTTACTTTACATTACCCCTCGTGACTTATCTGTCAAAAGACTTGAGCCAAGCCAACAAATCATCGTTGGTCAGCCATGAAGGAACCTCTTTTGGTGAGACATCTGAATATGCTTTTTCGATTGCCTCTCGTTTCTGACGTGAATCTGTCCGGGCGTAAATCTCTGTTACCTGGACGGATGAATGTCCCAGAACGTCGCGGATGTACACCATTGACGCCCGACTGGAGAAGATGCATTGCCTTGGAATGCCTTACGCAGTGGCAACTGATCTTTTCAGTGATCAGAGAAGGTTTCTTCGTTCGGGCCTGATTCGCGTATTTTGCAAGGATGTAGTTGACGCCAGCACGGGTCAACTTCTCCCTGCGGCTGTTGCTGAATAGCGGATACATATTTGCATGTGGCTCCAGCAGTTTCTGCTCAGCCATATAGATTCTCAGAAACTTTACCTGCTGTTCAAGCAGCGGAACAATCCTGGCCTTGTTGCCCTTGCCGATCAGTTTCACGGTGCAGGGCGAGTCGAGGCGCACCATGGAAGGTGTGAGATCTATGATTTCCTGGACTCGTGCACCACTCTCATACATGAGCGACAGCAGCGCCAGATTCCTCCGCCCGTTCCTGGTCGACGGGTCGGGGAGTTCCAACAACAGCCGGATACCCCCTACCGACAGGTAGCTGATGGTCGGTTTTTCAGTTCTCTTGACTGGAATGGACAGGATGCGCTGCCATTCCATCAGGTTTTCCGGATTCTGATATTGGAGATACTTGAAGAACGAGTGCAGGGCGGCAAGGCGCACGTTTCGAGCCGCTGCGCAGCAGCGCCTCTCTTCTTCAAGCCAGCGCAGAAACTCCACAACAATTTCTTTGCTTATTTGGCGTAGTGTCAGTTTTTCGGCTGATATGTCCTTCCTTTCCTTCAAGAAGGCCAGCAATAGGATGAAAGTATCTCTGTAGGAAGCGGTGGTGTGTTTGCTGGCGCCTCGTTCACCCGGCAGGTAGCGGGCGAGGAAGTCTGTCAGGCTTTTCGAAAAGTCAGTCGGCTGCATGGTCTCTCACCTCCGGAAAGGCGTAGGCGCAGATGTTATTGACCTTGGAAAGAAGCCCGGGATACATATCGGAGACCAGCCTGACGTATTTGTCTGTTGCTTCCAGGGACTGATGACCGAGATATTCAGAGAGGATCGGCAGCGAATAGTAGAGATCTAACCCCGACTCTGCCATCGCCACAAATGAATGGACACTGAACGCATGGCGAACATCGTGGAGCCGGGGACCCTGCCCCCTGCCTCCGTGAGAAATACCCGTTTCCCGGAGCACCTTGCGAAACCATTCGTAGATCGTTTTCGCACGGCACGGGTAGCCGTTGCGCTTGACAAAGAAAAAACTTTCCGGAGCTTGGACTGTATGCAGCGAATTCCGGTACTGTCTTAAAACCTCCGCCAGCGAGTCTGAGAACGGAACCATCCGTTCCTTCCCATTTTTACTCTGACTGATGACCAAATACCGTTCATCAAGGTTGACGTCCCTTAATTTTAAAGATACCGCCTCGCCCACGCGAATCCCAGTTCCGTACAGAAGGCGTAAGATCGCCGGTATAACATTGACAGTCGAGTCCATGAAATTGCCCATCTCCAGCCGGTCGCTGACGGCGAAGATTTCTTCTATCTCTTTGGCAGAAAAGATATATGGCGTGAATGTGCTCTTATAGGCTCTGGGCAGCACCGGGATGTAGGAGTTGTAGCCGGAATCGTTTAGAAAGGCTGTAAACTGGATCAGATACATAACCCTCCTTGCAAGATAAGTATAGGGCTCAGGCCTTGAATATAGCCCGAACGTTCTTTTACAACTTGGCCCTTATTGTTCAGATGAATCAATCGACACTCTAGCTATCTATCGCTAAATATCATGCTATAATCGTTTTTGTCAGAGAGATAGATGTGCGTTCCTCCTGGATCCCTCGTTTGAGGTCTTATCCGTGAAATAGCGTGTCACTCCACAAGAATGATTCGATGTTTAGCTGGTTGGGTCACTTATCGAGTGCTACCCGTTTCAAATGCAAGGTTGTTCGACATTCTTCTTTAGTGGATGCTGTTAGCAGCCACTCTAATCTGGACCGGCATAAGCGAATTATTCTGGACTGTGTCCGTCAGTCCGTCCGTCTGTCAAAAGGGCATAGCATAGCAAAGAAAAGGGCCGGTTACCCTAGGGTACCGGCTCCTAAACACTTAACGGTTCATTTTCCGTAGTAACTCATTCTAGCCCTAAAGGTTAGGATATCCCCCCTTGCCTCGCGTAATTTCTCCACAAAGACTTTTCGAAACCAGACGGTTCTGTTTCGGGTGGGCGGATACTGGCAGAACTTATCGTTCACCTTGCATATCGCCTCGATCATTTCGGATGGGTCATACCCTAAACCCTTGGCCATTTCTATTGCCAAAGGTAACAAGTCGTAGAAACCGGTCGTAATGAAAAACCTTTCCAACTCTCCTTCTAGATCGTTATCGTTCCCCCGATAGGGTCTTGATGGCTCAGGCATAGGACTGACCTCCTCAATTTATTTAGTTGGCCAAGTGCGGCCCTAAATTTTTGCACACGCGGGTGAACAATTCTTCCGTAATCACCTGGGAACCCTCTAAGCAGCCTTGATGCAGGGATTCTAAGGCCAGGCGATTGATCATGCGAGGAATACCCTGAGTGCGGCGGAAGATCGCTTTTTGAGTCGACAGAGGGAAAATCTCGGGTTGGCCCCCAGCCGCCTGCACTTGCCAATCGATATAGTGGCAGCTTTCCGTTTCGTTTAAGCCTCCCAAAGGGATCCAGGCACCAATCCGCTGGGCCAGCGGAATCAGAGTCGGGAGCTTCAGAGTGGTAGAGAGCGTCGGCTGACCGAACAAAATTAACGTCAGTACGGCTTCGTTTTTGCCGGTCGCATTCGTAAGCAGTCGAAGTTCGTTCAGACAGGTCGGGGTTAAAATGTGGGCTTCGTCGATGAGAAGCACATTGGGCCGGTTGGACTCCAGATAAGAATAGGTTAAGAGATCGATCACTTTCAGTGCGTCCGCCCCGAACCAGGACGTGTTAACCCCTAAAGCCGACGCAATCGAGCGGTAAAGCTCCCGAGGCCGGGTTTGAGGGATAGGAATATGGATAACCCGGTAGCGTGTATGAGACACCGTGTTGAGAAAAAGATCGAGTAAAGTACTCTTGCCGCTGCCGGCTTCGCCGACCACCACACCAACCTCTCGGGTGAGAAGCAATTGTTGGAGGCGAGTCAGCGCCGCGTTGAGTCGCTGATCCGGAAAGGCATGATCCGGCTCAGCTATTTTCGGGAAGGGCCAGCGGGTCAATCCCCAGTGTTGGAGAAAGGTTTGGGTCACCAATTCATCAATAGCATACATCAGGGTTCCTCCTTCTTTCTTCTTAGCATTTTCCTCGTGGAATGAAGTTCCGTCCATCCCGTGGGACCGATCCCTTAAAGGTCGGGATTCGTTTCCCCTGCGGCCAGACGGAGCGCCTCCAGGTAGCCCATAAGATCAGAAACCGGATGGCCCTCCCCCAGCAAGCGGCCGACGGTTTGGCGTACCATTTTTTCTGTAAAAGGGCCGTAATGGCGCCAGACGGTATCGAGCGACAGGCGTTCCCGAGCATCTAAGGAACGCTTTAAGAGCACGCTCAGCAAGTGCGTACACCGGTCTAATCCGAATTCTGCCGGTTCAGACTTCGCTTCACTTTGGGGACAAGTACCCGCCGGAGCGCCGGCTTCTGGGGGTCGAACCCAAGGTGTCAGTTCCGCCTTTACTTGCTCCTTTTTCGCCCAGGTTTTTGTCAGAGCCTCGTTTACGTCCCTCTCCGCCAGCTGCTGGCGGTACTCGGCCAACTGACGTTCCAGACGAGTATATGGGGGAACATAGGGAGACGGCTGTGGGGGGGATTGTTCCTGGGGGCATGGCTGCAGTCGGGACAAGTAGGCTTGACGCTTGAGATAATCGTTTTCCGGCACATAGAGAAAGGCCTCTCCATAATAGCGATCTCGCCACCAGACATAGACTTTACGGGGATCCAAAAGGTCATAGCGGATTTCCACCCACTGTTTGTAAAGCTTAATCTCCGGCACCAGGTACTTCTCTTTATTGAACTGGATGAGGCCGGTCTTGGAAACCTTGGTCCGTTTACAGGGCAAGAAAATTAGACTGAGCGTTTCTGGGAAGACAAAGCGGCGGTAGTGTGCCGGAAATTGAAAGAACCTTTCCTCCGGCGTTTGGGTGGTTTCCGAATGAATTCTCCGGTGGTAGTCCCGGCTGATTAAAGCCGCCAGGTAATCGTTCGCCTCGTCAAGGGTAAGTGGGGGCTTTTTTAAAACCAGTTCTGTTTCCAGTCGTTCGTAGAGCGAACGCATGATCCTTTCAATTTTTTATCCGAATATGCGGATAAAAAATTGAAAAATTTAACCGGCTTGTTGATGCCTTCTTAAGCGAAGTCGCTTTGGAAAAGCCCAAGACCCTTGATCGACTTAATGAATTATTTCAAGTCTGGCTTAGCGAATGCTATGAGAACAAACCGCATGCCGCACTGGAAAACAATATGAGTCCAGAAGCAGCCTATCGCAGTGACAAAAAACCCCTTCGCTTCCCTGACCCAGAGGTCTTGGCCAATGCGTTTTTACACTCAGAATCCCGCAGAGTGGATAAATCCGGCTGCATTAGCTTTATGGGCAAAAAATATGAAGTCGGGCTTTCCTTTATTGGCTGTAAGGTGAATGTGGTTTATGATCCGGCGGACATCAGCGAACTAACCATTGAATACGAAGGACACGCTCCCTGGAAAGCGCATGAACTCGTAATTGGAGAACACGCCGGCAAACGCCCGGAGCTGCCGGAGCACCTCCAAGCACAAAAGGCGGACTCATCCAGATTACTGGGAGCTGCCGAACAGAAAAACCATGAGCGCCGTGAACGCCAAGCCCCGGCCCTCTCCTTCCGTACGGTTTACAAGGAGGGTGTGCAAGATGTTTGAAACATTCTATGGGTTTAGCCGGATACCCTTTTCACGGGATATTCCAACCGCTGAACTTTACGAGTCGATCCTCTTAGACGAAACCTTAGGGCGGCTGGAGTATGCCGCCGAGCGAAGGTGGTTCGCCGTGGTCACCGGCGATTGCGGGACGGGGAAAACCACAACCATTCGCCGTTATGCGCAAACCTTAAACCCGTCCAAATTTAAAATGCTCTATTTATCGGACTCCAAACTGACCCCCCCGCATTTTTACAAGGGACTTTTAGAACAACTCGGCTTCGAATCGAAGTTCTACCGTGGGGATGCCAAACGTCAGCTGCATCGGGAAATCGAACTTATGAGGGGAATTCAACATCTGCAGCCTGTCGTGGTCGTGGATGAAGCTCATCTGTTAGACCGTGAAATGCTGGAGGAAGTCAGATTTCTGCTTAATATGAATATGGATGCGGAAAGCCCCATGGCCCTTATTCTTGTCGGACAAACTGAACTTTGGGATCGGCTTCAACTTCAGGCTTATGCTGCTATTCGCCAGCGTATCGACTTGCAGTGTAAATTAACCCACTATGATCGTGCGGATACTGAGGCTTATATTCAACGCCACTTAGGGTATGCGGGAGCCAACAATGACATTTTCTCAGAGCAAGCCATCGACGACATCTACCGGTTTTCCAGCGGTTCCGCCCGGCTCATTAATAAAGTTTGTACCCATTGCCTCATGTATGGCGCCCAGAAGGGTCACCGGATTATTGATGACCGAATGGTGAAGCGCGTCATCGAGGGGGAACTGTCATGAATCGTCAGGGGTATGACCTAACATACGATGAATTGACAGACCGCTGGATAGTCCACAAGGGTCCACAAACCTTTGGACTTCACTGTGGGGAATGCTTTGAGCTTCGTATCGGGAACAAAAGCATACCCTGCCGCTTGGAATATGGGCAGCAATGGTACGTTGTTATCGATGGCACCCGGCTCAATTTGCGAATTTGGGACACCTACACAGTGAAAATCTAATGTGAGCTTGAAACAGGGGAGACCTATGCTGCTCATTAAATTCAGGGAGATGTTCAGAATGCCAAAGACCTTCCCTCCATCGAACTATGGGATATCGGCCCAGCCAGCTTTAGAAAAATACTTCATTCAGACCGGGTTCTATGATCTACTGCCTTTGGCCCTGCAATTAGCGGAAGAGCAAGGTTTTAACCAAGATGAAATATTTGAGGCTATTTGCAAAGTGAACAATAAGTTTGGCCAGTACCCGCCGACTAAGAACAGAACAGCGTGGTTTGAGACAGTCTTTCAGGAAAAATTGAAAGAAGCCAGAGGAGACATTCTGGCTTTCCAAGCCGCAAGGAAATTTCGGCAGTGCAACTAACAAGGGCAACAAAAGCCGGTCAGCAGCAAGCTCCCGGCTCTTTTTTACCGAACATGCGCAATGTAAACGACAGACGGACGGACGGACGAATCCAGGAATTTCGGTCAGTCCATCCGTCAAATTACGGACAATTTACGCCATCAATCCACGGACACTATGCGGCGGTAGTAACAGTGAATCCACCTTCTTTCCCACGCCGAGCCTATGGATAAATTAAAAGAAAGCCACTCCTTCGAGTGACTTCCCCTGAGTCATGCATTCTCAGTTAGGCTTCCTACACGGTAGCGCATCAGCGCATTAGGTGATCAATCTGCAGTTGTCTCTGTACGACACTGAATACACTTTTTTTAATATCTTTCGAAACAGTCAGTCGCCTCATGGCACATTATGCTCCAAATCAAGCCAAGAGCTTATCTGCCATCTCCACCGCCGTAGCTGCGTCGGGGGCATAGGCATCGGCCCCGATCTCATCGGCAAACGTTGAGCACCAGGGGTCACTTAGTTGCAGCCCGCTCGGCCCGCGCGTCGATCTACATTGTCGGATAGTACAAGTAAACAAAGGCAGGATGGCGTTCGCATCATGAACTGAGCGAAGCCACTACATTTCGTTTGAAGGCGTATCCGGGAAGCCACAAGTGCCTGAAGCCCAGATGCCATAAGGATTTGAGGCCGTGTAATCATTAAAAGGATAGATATTTGTTAAAGATATTCCGCCAGATAGTCCCCTGGCTAGGAATAGCTCTTTGCATGTGCGCCATAAATAAGCGTAATCCCGCCAGCTACCACCAACATCCCCAAAATCTGAGCCATATTGATCCTTTCGTGTAACCACCAGGCACTCGTAACCATGGCTATAATCGGTGTGATTAAATGAACAACCCGGACCAACCAAGTTGGCAATCCCTCCAACGAACGATAATAACACCGGTACTGGATGACCTGAAAAATAATGCTCGTGAACACCAACACCCAAATTAACATGCCAGCCCGCGGAAATGCTCCTAACTCCCCCGTCCACGCAGCCCCGCTTAGGAAGAGAATAAGAGACATACCAGAATTAAAATAGGCCACTATCATATTTTCTACCTGACCCAGCCTATGTTTAATGATCTCAGCATTAACTGCCACTAAAAAAGCACTGCCAAGAAATAAGATGTTGCCGCCGGAGCCAAGGCGAAATCTTTGCCAGGAGATTTGCAAAACCAGAGTAACACCCACGAGCATGGTCCCCATACCTGCCCACTCCAAACGACGCAACTTTTGCTTCCACAAAAGGTAGCCAATTATGAGACTGAACAGCAAATCACCCCGCAACAGGATGGCGGCATTGACGGGTGAACTAAGATCTAGCCCCCAATTCTGCAACAACCTCAAGGTAGTACCCAAGACACCCACTAAATACAGCTCCGGATAACGCTTACCGGCTGACAAAACCTGTCGGCCTTCTCGTCGCACTAACAGAATAGCTAGAAGCGTAAGATGCGTTCCACCCAGTACGATCAACATGAACAGGATAACCGACATTCCAGAGAAGCAGATCTTCGCTAGGCTGAGTAAAACTCCCACCAGAGTTGCGGAAACAATTCCGTTAATCATCGCAGTTTTCATGTCCCCGAGGCCGCCTCTTTCTTATCCCGCCTGCCTTGTCTGTAGTCCGGCCCGGCTTGTGGGCAAATTCAGCGGATATGTTCATTGCTCTGTCCCGCCACTTACCTCTAACACGTTGGCATGCACCGGTACCGGTTAGCCATCTCGTCGAGACTCACAACCTCCACTTGCGCGGCATGCCCGACCGCACCGAATTCCACAATCAGAGAACCAACAACCTCCCTCACCCCACTTTTGACGCAGGCCAGAATATCGCGGATATCCCCGACGCTTCCTTTTCCCGCAAAATCCTTCCCTTCGCCCACAATAAAGTCCTCCATAATGGGAGTCAAATACTCTCTGGGATCGAATTGCTCAGGGTTTCTCTCCATGAGTTCCCAGATTGTGCTCACAGCTTCAGCAACAGAATTCCGTTTCTTCGAAGAGTTCCGGGCAAAGTACTCTCTGATATTTCTGGTGACCGCCAAGCGAATATCGGTGTCCACATTAATCTTGCCGATACCGGATTTGATCACGGACTTGAGTTCATCCAGAGGTATGCCGTGGGCTTGGCTTATTTTTCCACCCAGTTGATTAATCTCCTCGACGATATATTGCGGAACCACGGACGAACCGTGGGAAACCAGGACGCCGAAGATTCCCTCATGCTTCAGGTTCTCCGCCACAGCAATGACGATCTCCTTGCGTAAACGGACGTTCTCGCCTTTGACGGCCCCGTGTTTTGTCCCATAAGAGATCGCCAAACAGTCCACCCCGGTCTTCTTGAAAAACTCAACGGCTTTCAGGGGGTTTGTATAAGTCGAGTGTTCGGAGAAAACATCATCTTCCATGCCGGAAAGGACGCCAAGTTCGCCTTCCACGCTGACCCCTCGCGCATGGGCATACTTGACGACCTCACGGGTCAGTTCCACGTTTTCGTCAAAAGGAAGCGGGGAACCGTCGATCATGACCGACGTATAGCCACCGGCGATAGCAGCCTTAACTGATTCAAAATCCTTACCATGATCAAGATGAAGCACAATCGGGATGGGTGAGTCTTGGGCAAGCTTTTTCACAGCCTCCCCAATTCTCCTGGCGCCTCTGCGCTTGTCCTCAATCGTTCCTTTCATGAAATCGGCCCTTCCACCCATGAAGGCATTCGCCAGATCGGCTCCCTGCACAATGCCGGCTGAGCGAAACATTTCATGCACTTCAATCACGGCTTGGGCTTGAACGACACTGTTGACGTTAAAAGCTCCTTGAGCAAAACCATGTTTACGGGTTGCCTCCAGCAAAGGTCGGAGCGGTATGAGTGGCATCTCAGAACTCCCCTTCCTTCAGGCCCAAATGAACACTCGCCGTTTTGAAAGTCCTGGGCAGAGCCAAGATGTTCGGAGTCTTTCCGACGTACTTTTCCGCATCCTGCAAAGCCTCTGCAAAAGTTGCCCGTGTCTTCATCCCCATACTTCTGGCGTAACCGGGTTCATAAGCCCCCACCACATAAATGGCCGCGCAATGTTTTTCGGCAATATGGGCACAGGAAATCATGGAAAACGTGTGATAGGGGTGATAGCCAAAATTGAAGCGATACTTGTCAATAAACTTCTGATTATGGGCCAGATACTCGCCATACTTCTCTAAATCAGGCAGGACATTGTGGTAGTCTTTCTGAAACAATTCATAGACCGTTCTGTAAGCTGGAAATTCTTCATCATGGAAATAGCCATTGCAAATCGATGAACAGATGACCACACAATTATCTTTCAAGATCCTTTTATGCCTGACGATCTGAGCGGATATGGCCTGCATCATAAGAATCGGATTGGTGCCCATTCCGTTGCCGTAGTGAAAATTCTGAGGCATACCAAAAACCAAAACGTCGTACTTTTTCCTGGCCCACGGTACGTACGTCCTTTGGTCCGCGATTTCCCAGGACAGTGGCTGAATCTCCTTCGCATAGCCAGTAAATACAGCAATTTGTCGTTGATAGGTATCTAGAACCGCATCACAGGTAAAGAATTTCTTGCCCATACATTTTTCCATGTGCTGACCAATGGAATCAAATTTTCTTCTCATGAGGCTGTGATTGTTGACCGGTGTAAAATCGTCACGATGCATGACATAAGGCACATGGTGGGAAGCTATGGACTTCCAGTGGCTTATCCCTGTCGCACAATGCTTATAGCCCCCGGAATATCCCCCATAGGGATTGCCTAAAACATGACCAATCAGTACGGCAAGATCGGCCGCATAGACGTCTTTATTCATGATGACCGGATTGCCCATCTCATCAAAGCCAAGGTCCACTAAGTTGTTCCAGTTTTCGCTGTCATGATTCGCAATTTGATGGGACCACCAAAATTCGTTGAACAATTCATCACCCAATATCTTCTGGATTTCTTCCCTCGTCATCTTGCGGTGCAGCCCATTGCTGCATATCAGCTGGATATCCCGCTTCTCCACTCCGGCTTTCAGACATTCCTCGATAATGATGGGAATAGCGACCTTCCGATGCGAATTTTCCTGGAATCCGCCCTTGACTCGGTCCGGAAAGACGATGGCGACCTTCGACCCTTTTTTGACCTGTTGGGAAATTGGCAAAACCCCAATTGGATTCAATATGGATTCCCTCGTCGCTTTACTGATGTCCCGAAGCACGGGTGGATCTGGCACAGTTTCTCCTGGTACGAAAACGTCCGTCTGGTCAGGTAATTCCGCTTCCAAGAGACCTTCACCGTATTCAAAAGCTATCTTTTTCACCCTGTTTCCTCCTTAGTCTATCATGAGCTTATCGTGTTTTGCGTATTTTGCTTCACTGGTTGCGCTCGCTAACCAGGAACTACAGTGCAGACATTTACCTACGGCTCTCTACATACCGCCCAATGATTCTGCTTAAATCGTTTGGGTAAAACCCTATGTTACCCGCAAACTGGGTCAAGGCAACCAAACCTCCCCCAATGGCTTTGACTTTAGCTATGGCCCTGGCGTTATCCTCTTTGAGACCTCCTCCGTAGACAATATCCGTTTCCACGCCCATTAACTCCTGTACAACCTCTTTAATGCAGGCAGCGGCAAAAGCGATATCGTCGGGTCCTGCAGGAATTTTCCCCGGCCCGATTGCCCAGATGGGTTCATAGGCGATAACCACCCGTCGGCCCGTTCTTTCTGTGAAAACTTCTTTTAGCTCAGCTTCAAGCTGGCCGCGCAAGACCTGTTTGACTCTTGCTTTCTGCTCTGGCAAACTTCCCTCTCCTCGTTCTTCGGCGGTTTCCCCTACACACAGAAGGACATCCATTCCCGCCTCTAGTGCGCAGAGAACTTCCTGGTTAATAATTGAATAGACCGCTTCTTTAGCTTTTCTGTTTTTTCCCTCATCATACACCGTTTCGGGATCGTAACGAGCCATAATGTCCAACTTATCTTTCATTTCTTCGGAATGGCCAACAAGAACCCAGGTGCAACCCATATTCCTTGCTGCAGTTGCGGGTCTATTCGTGGTAAAGGCGCCAAAATTCCCGCCTTGGCGGATATCTTCCCGGAAGACTCCCTGACAACCTATTTTGATGGTTTTTGCAGTTTCGGGCGGATACGAGAAAAGTTTGTCGTAAGCATTGAGGATTAATCCTTCCGGCAAAAAAAAGATGAGTTCTACATCTTTAAGTTTTCCCAACCCTTGTCCAACGCTCTCTGCCATAATCGAGGCAATCCATTCCGCGGGATTTCCAACGGGGCACACTCCACCCATTTCTTTGGGTACATCAAATCGCTTAAGGTTTACAAACATCTTCAGCATAGATCTTGCCCCCATGATTTTATTTTCAACCGTCTCTTTTTTTAATGCGCATTGGCCGGATACGATCTGGTCAAAGACCCGGATACTCCCTCTTCTTGCTTCAGTTAATCGGATATACCATTTTCTTGCAGCTTCACGAAGGTCGGCAGGGGTTCGCCAATGAGCGGTCCGCAGTACTCTATAAATTCCTCTGTAACACCGTTTCCTCTTTGGTTGATAAAACAATCCGGCAACTTTTTTTCATGAAGCATGACTTTCTCCAGCGGTATAAGCACGGGTTCACACTCGTAGGGACGACTAGATATCCGCCTGAAACCTACCATCTTGCCGGTTTCTCCTTTGAGCAATGCCTGAACGGAAAAAGCCCCAGCCAGTATGGCCTCCCTCCTATCCGTTGAAGATTGGTATGGAATCGACGCCCGTCCTAGCAAACCGGGTTTTTCACTTCTGGCTTTGATACCCAACTCTTTCAGTACCAATGTCGCCAGGTAAGTACCCACATCACCAAAATACACATCACGGCCCCTCGTCAAAAGCGGTGGTACGATGGACTCTCCCCGGGCGTCCCGCAACCCTTCGCTGACGACAACGACCACCCCACCCAGGCGGTCGCGCCAATCTTGAACATCTTCGAGAAACTCGTCTTGTTTAAAAGGCCTCTCCGGCAGGTAAATAAGGTGCGGGGCATCCTCCGCCTTTTTTTGTGCCAATACCGAGGCCGCAGCAATCCAACCGGCATTTCTTCCCATAGCTTCAATAATGCTTACATGGATGGGCATAGATTTAACATCCTCGGCTACTTCCGCAGTGGTAGCCGCTATGAATCTGGCTGCACTGCCGAAACCCGGAGAATGGTCGGTTACCGCGACGTCGTTATCAACCGTCTTCGGAACTCCCAGCACGTTGATGTCATACTCCTTAGCCAGCCGATAGATTTTGCCACAGGTATCCATAGAGCCATTTCCACCGTTGAACAGCAGATATTTAACCTTCCACTTTCTCAGCGTCTGAATTATGCGTTCATAATCCTCAGGGTTAAGTCGGGCCCTTGATGTACCCAGAGCAGAGGCTGGTGAACAGGGAAGTCGGCGAACCGCCTCGGTAGTGACCTGCTTTAAATCTATAAACTTTCCCCGGAGAATGCCCTCCACTCCCCCTATTGCTCCATAGATCCCCGTGATTTCAGAGTATTGTTTCGCTTCTTGTATAGCCCCATATAAAGAGGCATTGATGACCGCAGTTGGCCCCCCACCATGAACGACCACAAGATTTCCATGTGTCAGATTTAGCACTTCTCTTCCCCCTGTCCGGATTACCCGTCTTTCCATGGTCCCCAAAAACCCGGCAGAAACGATCAGATGTCCACAGATCTTCCTAAGGCCGCAAACATTTTGCTTTTGTACGCTTCCACCCCCGGTTGATTAAAGGGATTCACTCCTAACAAGGAGGCTGAAACGTAGCAGGCATATTCGAAGAAGTAAAACAACTGGCCCATATTATAGGGGGTTAGTTCAGGTATGTTGAGTATGAGACAAGGGACACCGCCCTCAACATGAGCCCCTACGGTTGCTTCAAAAGCCGTTCGATTTAAATGAGCAAAGTCCTTCCCTTCGATATAGCTAAAACCATCGAGATCCCTCTCTTCTCTAGGAAGCGAGTAGTGTGCCCGTTCGTTTTCGAAATTGAGAAAGGTCTCAAACAGGATTCTTGGGCCTTCTTGAATATACTGCCCCAATGAATGCAGATCTTCCGTGAAAGAGCACATCGACGGGTAAATTCCTCTGCCATCCTTTCCTTCCGTTTCCGCAAAGAGTTGTACCCACCACTTGGCAAAGTAAGACAACGAGGGCTCAAAGTAGGAAAGAATTTCAATCCTGTAACCTTTTGCGAGAAGGATGTTGCGGAGCGCTCCATATATCACCGCCGGATTTTTAGCGGGAATCCGAGAATGTATCACCTTTTTCTCATCCCTTGCGCCTTTAAGCAACTCGCCGATTTCAATCCCGGCCACAGCAATCGGCAAGAGACCGACGGCGGATAGCACGGAATAGCGGCCTCCCACGTTAAGCGGAAACGGAAGCAAAGTATAGCCTTTCATCTTGCCCAACTGCTCAAGACTGCTGCTGTTTAGAGTTCCCGTGGCAATGGTCCTTCGCGCCGCTTCCTCCAGACCATACCTTTGTTCCATATAGTGTCTGAGCACTCTGAAGGCAATGCCGGGTTCCAGAGTCGCGAAATTCTTGGCAATCACATTTACATAAACGGATTTCTCGGCAAGTCTGGACATAATCTTCCCCAGATATTTTGGGGATAGATTATTCCCGGCATACAGTATTTCAACTTTCCCGTCTCCCATGGCTTCGATCAAAGCTCTCGCTCCCTGGTTGGAACCACCAACCCCTATGAGGACAAAGATATCAGCCTTCTCCCTTATCTCTTCGGCTTTTTTTTGAATGCTCGTTAGCAATTTTTGATTAACCAAAGTATTCGGATCTATCCAACCGAGGCTATCTGTGTTCTCTTTTACTGGAGCAAGAAGATGTTCCATCAGCCTCTTCTTGCTCTCAATAGCAGCATCAATTTCGCTCTTGCTAACAAAAGCCGCAATGTTAGTATAATCCAATTCTATCCCCATTGTCAGCTTCTCCCTTCGGCTTCTTTGTTCGATCCCGAGTGGAACACATGATGTCACATTGTCGTTTTGCGATTCCCATCCAGGATACGGGCTTTCCATTCTTGTAATGGCGGACACGATACGTATCGGCACCACACGTACCAGGCATGAATTCTTCCTTTACGCAGCCTCCTTCCGGGTCATGTCATGGGTCATGATCCGGCGGAAAGCAGCGCACGATCCTCAGGCTTTCTTCCTCCTCACTCTTCCACACCACCTCACGCAGGGCTGCCGGCAAAAATAGTTCCTCTCCTTGCCTTACAGGCATGCTGCCCCCGGCCCAGATCAGGTCACCGCGTCCGGACAGCACGACAACCACAGAAAACCTGTCATCTTGGGAAC
The DNA here is from genome assembly GCF_902729405.1 of Acididesulfobacillus acetoxydans. Lineage (GTDB taxonomy): Bacteria > Bacillota > Desulfitobacteriia > Desulfitobacteriales > Desulfitobacteriaceae > Acididesulfobacillus > Acididesulfobacillus acetoxydans. Next base: position 1,534,700 of record NZ_LR746496.1, on the reverse strand, counting down.
TGGAGAAGTTATGCCAAACTTCCACTTCGTCCATGGAAAAAAACGGGGTGTCTTTATTTGACACAAGGCTCTTACGCACTCCACCGGCTTGGCGCTCAATCACGTGAGGTTTTAGGTAATATTTGGCCAGTATCTCTTCACGGGCGTAGGTATCATAGTGAAAACATTCCAGCATTCGCGCGAATCCCGCTCCTTGGTGGCACTCAAAATCAGAAAGAATCTTTCCTTCCGGTGCTTTTCTCTCAACTCTCAAAGTGAAATCGCTAGGTTCCTGAATTTCAATCAGAAAGCAACCGGAACCAATCGCGTGCGGCACTCCGCTTTCAACCAAGAACACATCCCCCGCCCGCACAGGAAAACGGTGAAGGGCATCACACATACCTTGAACATCTTGCTTATAAAATAGCTCCGACCACCTTTTCCGAGTCATACCCGGTTTGAAACCCAAAAGGACATAAGGTTCCTCTCCACTGATCCGGCGCCCCCCCAGGATATACCATGCTTCTGTCTTGCCGAATTCCGAACCGAAAACTTCTTTAGCATAATTCCTGTCCGGGTGTACCTGGAGCAAAAGTCTGCTGTAGGAATCCAGGATCTTGACCAATACGGCCGTATTCTTACCGTATTTGCGGACGTGAGGTGTTCCCAGGAGTTCAATAGGATAAGAATCGATCAGATCTTTTAATAGTTCTTTCTCTGAGTTCCGCCCATCTAATTTGCTTAGCCCTTCCAGGGAATCATTGTTTTCATCTTGGGCAAGCACCATGGATGCCACCCATTCTTCCGCTGCAAACCCGTCTTGAGGATTCTCTTTTTGCTGCCATTTATCCAACAGCATTCCCCCTTTGAACGGGCGCTTGACCCTGTTAACCTTTAACCTGAGTGGGCCCCATCTATTTCCCTGAAGCATTCGGACACTCTCCCTACTCGATTCTTTCTTTCAGTCCGTTATTTTCCTAGCAATACAGAGGTATTCCCTCACGGTGATATTTAAGCATTCCAGCGATTATGACGGCTACCACGTCAAGCGCTTCATCCACCAGCACCAGGTCGGCATCCATACCTGAGCTAATAGAGCCTTTAGAGTGGCTGAGACGCAACAGGGCAGCGGGATTGGCAGTAAAGAGCGGGATAATTTCCTCTACCTTTTTCCCCGTGAACGAGACAAGGTTTTTTAACGCCGCTCCTGCGGTCAGTGTGCTGCCTGCCCGCGTCCCGTCAAGCACAAGCTTTGCATCGCCTCCCTGTACTTCGATTTCATTGGCGCCAAGTTTGTACCTACCGTCCGGCATGCCGGCGGCCATCATACTGTCCGTAACCGCAATAACTCTGTCAAACCCCTTGGTCTTCAGCAATAGACGGATCATTCCCGGATGAAGGTGCCTCCCGTCACAGATGGCTTCGCAAAATACATCTGTTTCCAGTACGGCTCCACCAATCCCTGGATCGTGCTGGTGTGGTAGCCTCATGGCATTAAAAGTGTGAGTGGCACTTTCCGCGCCATTCTGGATACATTTCATAGTCGTCTCGTAGTCCGCGCCGGAATGTCCGAGTGCGACGACAATGCCCTGACCTCTGATCCCCTGAATCAACTCGGGTACTCCTTCGACCTCCGGGGAGACCGTCAGGTACTTCAGGTAGCCACGAGCCGCCTGAAGATATTTTCCAAGCAGCCGCGCATCCGCTTTCCTTAGCAGCCCCCCCGACATCGCCCCCTTGTAGGGTCTACTGAGAAACGGGCCTTCCAGATGTATACCCAAAACCCCGGTCGTCCCCTGTTCCGCAGCCTCGATGGCGCAGTTGATACAGCGAAGCGTATTCTCTTCCGTATCGGTTACAATAGAAGCAAGCCAACTGGTGGTTCCCTGGGAAGCAAAAAAGCACCCGAGCTTTTCCAAGTCCTCTATCGTCGCATTGTTGACATCTACTCCGGCTCCCCCATGGGTATGGATGTCGATAAAACCAGGCAATACCATTTTCCCTGCCGCATCCAACATACGATCGGTTCCCACAAAGGAATCCGCCTCTGCAATCCTACTTATCTTTCCGTTTGAAACGACGATGTCCGCTCTTTGGAACGCTCCATCGATCAGGACTCGGCCATTTGCTACATAAAGGTCGTTCATACTTCCTTCCGCCTGTTCTTCAGAATTTCAAAGTCGCGCATCTCACGCCGGACCATCTGGGGTACTTAAAGTCCGGCCACAAAATCCGTAATGAAAAGCTTAATGTCCTGATGACTCTGCAACAAAGTCACAGGAAAGCTGGGGCTCGGTTCGCCATAGCAGGCTTTGCGCACAACTGCACGGTGCCAACTGCGAAAACAGGCTAGCCGAATCCTTTTTGCAGAAAATATTTCTTTCATGCCGATAGTTACGCAGTATCGGGGCATCGCCTCGACAGCACCGTTCAAATCTGAAATGCCATTGACCGTCCGAGTCTCGGGAGATATCTCAAGCGTCCTGGTCCCAAGCTGCAAAAACTCCTCAGGAGTAAGTTTATCCGACGGCTCGTTGAATGCCACATGTCCCGTAATCCCTATCCCTCCGAACACTGCATCCACTCCTCCCAGTTTTTCAATCAATTCCGGTACATAGGATATCTGCTTCGGATCGGGGAAAATCCGCTGTTCGCGGGGCATCAGGAGTTCTTCCTTTATTTTAGAATAGACTTCCCTTTCCATGAATCCCCGGAAACTAAGTTTGTCGCAGCTATCGATCCACTCCCTATTTTCCCCGAGATACTCATCCATGTTAATAAACCAAACATTTTTCAAGCTTATGCTTTTTCCATTCACGGCATTTACGAAATACGGGTATTGTCCCACCGGACCGACAGGGCAGATTAACACTGTTCTCTTTCCGGCATGATTATTCTCAGTAATTATTTTCTCCATCTCATCGGCCATAGACAAAAATACTGCTCGATCATCTTCCAAGACGCAGAGTCGTATCCTTGGATCATCCAGCAATTCTTCCTTCGAGTAATCGAAATAATTCTTTTTCACAATAACCACATCCTATAATTCTAAATTAGAAGAGATTAGATATATTTAAATCCTCGATCATCTTGACAACCTCTTTTGTTCTGCTGCATCCGAATTTCTTCAACATGCTCTTGATCTGTGTCTTTACGGTAACCAGTTCTACACAGCGAATCTGCGCGATCTCGCCAGGCTTTTTACCTTGAAGTAGGAAACGAACCAATTCACGCTCAGCCGGGGTAAGCTGTGAGATATTGTTGATAAAAAACAGCAGACTGCGCTCCGAACGCCTAAGCCTGGAGTATTCCCTCAGAATCTTAGCCTGAATCTGTCCCTCCATCACAGGTTTACCTGCATAAGCGCGACGAATATGTTCCAATAGATCAGCGTCATATCCCCCCTTTATCACATAATCAACTGCGCCGGTGCCCATAGCGCTAAAAATCATATTTTCGGTCTCGTGGACAGTTAAAAAGATAATGTTCTGATCCGGTTTTTCTTTTAATATTTCTTCCGCAGCCAAGATACCGGCGTTGACTGTTTCCATTTCGATATCCATAAGAAACACGTCGCAAAGAGTCTTCCTGGAGAGTTCTATTATTTCCTGCCCGCTGGCCGCCGTACCAACAACAGTCATGTCATTTTGGCTCTCTACAAGTTCATACAAGTCTTCGCGCAGCAGTTGAAAGTCTTCTGCAATCATGACTCTAATCAATTGCATCACAGCCTTCCCCTTAAACCTTTACTGGCTAAACGGCCTGACTTGTGATATCTCGGTAGCATAACTAAGAAGCTGGTTCCGACATTTGGGGTACTCTCCCAACGCAATGACCCTAAATGGCTCTTTACGATCTGTTTAACATAATAAAGTCCCATCCCCCAATTAGAATTCGTATTTTTACTTGTATAGAAGGGATCAAATATCTTTGTGCGCACGTTCTTAGGGATCCCTATGCCGTTATCTTTTACCTCCAGAACCGTATAAAGCCGCTCCTCATGGACAATCAGCTCTACCCTTCCGTCCGCCTCTCTCCCCGCCACCGCTATGGCATCCTGCGCATTCAGCAGGAGATTATTTACTGCCTCACTCAGGTGGTCGCGGTCGGCTAAGATTGCTACGTCTTTATTCATTGTTATCAATACCGACACGTCCGGATATTTTTGGTGAAAACGGTTCACCGCCGATTCCACAATTTCCCCAACAGGTACTGGTCTCAGAACGATATAATTCGTTTTTATGCTGCGATAAAGTTCTTCCATTCGCAGCAGCATGCCTTCATTTATCTGGCACATCATGTCGGTGTGGGTTCTGAGCACATGAAGATCCGGATTTTCTCCAACGAGGATCTGGTCTATTTTTTTATGAATGACCCTAGCCGATAAAAGTTGATTTTTCATACTATGAACAAATACCGATATCCCCCGGCTTGCTGTATCGAACTTGCGTTGAAGAGACACGTCCACCTTCCCCGCTTCAATATTCAGCTGGGTATAGCCGATCGAATTCCAAAAGCCAAGGGTTACGAACAATATTGTTCCTGTGGAAAGTATAACCCACTCAAAGAGTGTCAAAGCGGGATTGGCGTAAGATAGCCCTGCCGTCCACATGTATTCCGCACTGTATAATTGATAGACCTGAATCGGGTCTTGAAAACAGTACAATACGTACAAAAGGGCCAGGCTGATATAGGACATAAGGACATAGCGAAACTGCTTGCTATAATAGATCATCGTAATACTGATATACTCATAAACTAAGAGGAAAATTGAAACTGCCAGATAGAGAATAATCCAGACCACGGCCGCTTTCATCAATATGCTTTGGAAGACAAACCTATTGCGTGCCAAAACATAGAAAATCCTTGGATAATACAAGATAAGGAACACCAGCGCCGGAACAGCCAAGAAATTAAGACTAACCTTATGCTTCCTAATAAAGGGAATCATAGAATAGTTCATGGCAATAAATAGCAGAAAGGTGGGAAACAGATATCTTCCGACGGCAATTAGATAGCCAAGTCTATCGAGAGTGATGTCCATATATTGGAACCAGGTTTTAATACCGGGGGACATAAAGAGGAATATTTTCTGGGTATCCGATAGCCCTCCGATTTTGGCCGTATAAATAATAATTCCGGAGAACATAGCAATCGAGCTTCCATATAATCCCACAACAAATAGGGAGTTTTCGTCATGCTTGAAAATGACAAACAATATAGCAATAATCGCCAGTATGATCAAAATAATAATCAGCAAGATTAAAAACCACCCATAGACACAAAATAATTACTTTACGGCTACCGAGGAGCAATGTCTCCTTACCGGAACTGCAGACTAAGGGAACATAACAAAAAGCCATGATCGAAATTCAAGAGGAGAGAGGATATAAAACATCCTAACCTCTGTTCTATATCCTCTTGAATACTAAGGAGACGGACAATACCACCACGACCGCCCCTGACCAGTACTAAGCGACGACCATGCCTGTTTCCCCTACCAAGATAAACAATAACGACCTACGCTTTATTATTTGCCTCATATGCGCGCGTCATAATATTGTAAAGTACGTAGTTGTCTACATTAACTGAAGAGGGTATTAGACCTTGCTGCAGAAATACCTGCTCCTGATTCTGATACATTTTCTTCAGGGTACCATCTTTAACTGCATCGAAGACATATTTTGAGGTCAGCCATTTACTCGTATGCGCATCCTGCTGTAGGAGGGAAGGATCCTGCTTAATTTCTGACGCAACCCAGTCGGCAACCTGCTTGATGTGTCCAGCCCGGTAGTCCATGGCCTTATAAAGCCCCTGTACAAATTTTACGAGAACCGTTTGGTGCTTTTGAGCGTAAGCCGGAGTAACTACGAAGCTTGAAGGAAAACTCACCTTATCTTTAAAGGTGGTATCGTTTGCCAGCATAACAATTTTATTACCCATCTTCTGCTTTACTATAAAAGTTGACGGTGACCAAATCGCACAAGCAGCAATATTGCCAGATACCATCGCCGTGACGGCAGACGAAGGATCCATGTTGACAACCGTTACGTCCTTTTCTGTCATGCCTTTGGACGCAAGGGCTAAATCCAGTATTAACTGACTTGAGCTTCCCAGTGATGTCGCTATTTTCTTGCCTCTGAGATCAGATATTGAATTTACACCCTTGTCCTTATTGCCCAAAATCTCGTCCGCAATGCTGAAATCGTCAAGGCAAATAATATCTGCCTTACCTTTTGCCGCAAGGGTATGGGCGCCATTTCCTATCTGCGAAATATCTATATTTCCGCTAGCCATAGCCGCAATCTCGCCAGGTCCGGCAGAAAATTGTACAAGTTGGACATTCAAACCTTCCTGTTTAAAGTAACCCATTTTGATACCGGTTACAAGGGCGCTGGCACTGCCCATATTTGGCATATATCCTACTTTCAATGTTCGTAGCGAGGTCGAATTTGCAGAATTACCTAAATTCGAATTGCCACATCCTGATAACATACCCACCAAAAAAACCAAAGACAAACCCAATCCAACTAACCTTCGCATAGTCTTTCCCCCTTCTCTACTCTACACCATTTACATTCCGGTACTCTACGAGAAATGAAATCTTTATAACCTCCACTCTACTAGGAATTACTACTTCCTTACCGCCAAATACTCCTGATACACGTTTCCCCAAATGTACCTTTTTAGTTCAAGGAATTTCTTGGTCATCTTAGTCTCTTGTGTGCGCGGATAGGTAATGTCTACATCCACCACCTCCTTCACACGTCCAGGACGGGCACTCATGATAACTACCCTTTGCGCAAGAATAATTGCCTCGTCCACGTCGTGCGTAATAAAAAAACAGGTTTTCCGCTCTTCTTCCCAGGTTTTCAGCAGCTCAGACTGAAGCTGAGTCCTGGACTGGGCATCAAGCGCCCCAAAGGGCTCGTCCATTAATAGTACTTTAGGGTTGACGGCGTACGCCCGGGCGATTGCCACGCGTTGTTTCATTCCTCCCGAAAGTTCCTTAGGATAGCTTTCGGCGAACTCCTTTAGATCCACCATATCGAGATATCGCTTTGTAATTCTGTCGATCTCATCTTGTCTAAGGTTTTTTAATTTTAGGCCAAACTCGATGTTTTTCCGAACCGTTAACCAGGGAAACAGCGCATACTGCTGAAAGACAACCCCCCTTTCCGCGCCTGTTCCTTTTACCTCTTTATCATCAACATAGACTTTTCCTTCGGTCGGTTCCTCAAGGCCTGCAATAATATTTAAGAGTGTAGATTTGCCGCAACCTGAGGGTCCAACGACGCAAATGAACTCATTCTCTTCGATATTAAAGTTTACCCCGTTGAGTGCAACAGTTTCCCCATTTCGGCCCGCAAAAACCTTTTTTACATTATCTATTTTAACCTTTGCGCGAACCTTCATGCTACATGGGTTTCCTGCCATCCTGTCAGCCTCCTTTCAAGAAACTTTACAATCTCCTCAAATATTAACCCGATTATGCCTATAATGATAATCCCTAGTAAAACAACTGGCATATCAAAATACTGACCTGCAGACCAAACCATCATTCCCAGGCCACTTGAAGCTCCTGTCATCTCGGCTGCAACCAGTGTTGTGAGCGCCGCCGCCAGACCAAGACGGACTCCAACCAAAATAAACGGTATAGAGGCAGGTACAACGACTTTCAAGAAAATGACTCTATTATTTGCGCCTAATATCTTGGCCGCTTTGATTAGCGTCTCATCCACGTTGCGAACCCCTTGATAAATTGAAACCACCATAACAAGAAACGTGGCGATAAAAATAACAGTGACCTTTGCTCTTTCACCGACGCCAACACCGGCAATTATAAGGGGAATATAGGCAATCGGGGGAATGTTCCGTATAAATTGAATCCATGGCTCAACAAGATTGCGAAAAATTTTGTACCAACCCATTAAAAAGGCTATAGGAATTGCTACAACAAACCCGATTGCAAACCCAGCAAGAACCCTGAACAGGCTTATCCCAATATTAGTCCAAATTGTATGCAACTTCTCTTCCTTGATAAATGCCAAAACAATCTCTTTCGGAGAAGCGAATACAATGGATGTTTTGGGCGTGTCGGCTAATAGTTGCCAAACCATGAATCCCATCACAAGCGAGATGAGTAGCCACACCCAATTGGGTACGTGACTCATCAGGTCGGTCAGTTTCCCTTGTTTTCTCATGCTAACCTCCATTGTGTAGTTTCTCGTAAGTACAATATGAACAGTGACCTCCGTCTCGTATGGGCATCTCCCCCCCAACATGATCGACGGTTTCTTCGAGTTTATAACACCTTTAATCGTCCCCAATCGTCGATGTCTTTCTAATATCAGTTTACTACAAATCTTCAAATCACTGCAGTATGAAATTTATTCATACTCTTCTTACCAGTGGCCCGATTCTGGCCTCGGCTAAGGCGATTCAGTAGGATACCGCCAAGGGTTGATAGTGATAGTAAACGAACGCAAGGCTCTGTAACTAATCTCTGCAGTGACTCCCGCATCCCCAGCCCTTCTGACCGGTCGTTGCCATTAAGCGGAAATTGGAGAACCCATAAAGACCCTTAGAATTATATTCTTGAGCAGATTCCATCGACAAAAAAGGATCTTTGAGAATCGCTAGATGAGCGAAGGTAGCCGGAACGTGGTTTTGAAAAAATCCTTGACAACAAGTGTCACTCCATGGTTTATAATCGTTAGTAACTAAGATCAGAAGATTTTCTTGTAAAGGATGATTTCAGCGCAGAAAGTACCGGTTTGCGTTTTGACGGCGATATTCAGCGGCTTATTGTAAGCCGCTGCCCTACCTCCGGCCGATTCCAAAGCAAAGAAAGTGGTTTCTGCAGCAGAATGAAAGGACTTACTAAGAATGGTTTTATTAAATTGTGGCGCTAGAAGAGTGGAGTGCCACGGAGTGATTTTTGACAAGGATGGCACACTCATAGATTCACTAAAGATATGGCCGGAGCTTATCCGCCACCGTGTAGAAATCTTACAGAGAAAGCTGAACTTCACACCGGAAATAGGCCTCCTGATAGAGCGGGTTATGGGCCTGAAAGAAAATGGCTTAATAACTTTACGCAGTGTAATTGTTATAGGAACCCGGGAACAGACTGCGGCGGCAGTCAACGCTGTCCTTTACCTGTACCTGGGCTTACCCTGGGATATTGGACTGGCGGCAATCCTGGAAGCTTTTGCCGAGGCCGACGTCGAGATGGGCCTGGCGGCCCAGGCCCTACCCGTAGCCGGAACGTTAGAAATGCTTTTCGCTTTACGGAAAGCGGGGATCGCGTTGGCGGTGGCAACCAACGACTCCCTCTTGAGAACAAAGGCTTTGTTGAAAGAGGCCGGAATGGACATCTTTATCTCTGCTTACGCCTGTCGCGACGAAGTCAGGGAAGGCAAGCCGGCCCCGGATCTTTTCTTGCTCGCCTGCGAGCGTTTAGGATTGGAACCCAAAGAATGCCTTGCGGTCGGCGATTCACTGTTGGACGTGAAGATGGGCAACGCCGGAGGGGCAGGGCTTACGGTCGGGGTGCTGACCGGTGCCTCCACGGTTGAGGAGCTGAACGGCCACGCGGATATAATTCTCAAGAGAGTTAGTGAGATACATCCCGCTTAACTTGGCTCAACTTTGTGCTGGCGGCTGGCTCACTTTTTTCTTGCTTGGCATTCGCATTGATGACTCCCCCCAGTCTCGCCCGATGCACACGCCACCTCGGCCTAATCCAATACCGGGGCTGTCGCTTGGGCATTCGAAAACGGGTCTGCTCCTTTCTGACCGCCTCGCGGCGTGTCAGATAACCTAACTCTGGACTGGACGGTTCGAGGGTCCGACTCTCCAGTGAGCCCTCAGAGTATCCTCGGATCTTGGCCTCGTTCCAGTGTAAGGACTGGAACGGGAGGACAACACCTCCACTAAACGAAATGGGGCAGCGAATCGCCCGCTATTGAGGTGAAACCTATTTCCTACCCGGCTGTTCGTACCGCCATGCTTAAGCGCCGAACCCCTTCTTCAATGACGCTGGGGGGCGAACAGGAGAATTTCAAACGCATCTCCGAAGAGACGCGCCCATCCGGATAAAACAGAGCTCCAGGCACATAGAGCACATTTTGCCGCTTAGTAGCCTCCAGATACTCATGGCCACATGCCTAAGTTTGGCCCAGAGGAAAAGCCCGCCTGTGGGAACGACCATCTCCACTTCCTCACCCAACCAACGTTCTAGCGCGTGGATCATCGCGTGCCGCCGAGCACCGTAAACTTCCCTTAGTTTTAGAATATGTTCAGGCAGTAAATTCCTGCTCAGGAATTCACAAACAGCCCGTTGAGTCAAATTGTTGCTATGGAGATCGACTCCCTCTTTGGTCATCTGTAAGTGCCGGGTGATATCTTCATCGGCAATAATGTATCCCAGGCGCAAACCCGGGGCAAGGACCTTAGAAAAAGTGCCCAGGTAGACCACTTTATCGCTCATTTCCAGCAGATTCGGGAGCTTCTCTCCTTCATAGCGCAATTCCCCGTGCGGGACTGCTCGGCGAGTGCGAGTAGGAGCACTCTCCAGGGCATCTCTCATTGTTTTTCAAGCGATAAATCGTATCTTTTTTCATCGGAGTGATCCTCTTTACGTTTTTCATAACTTCGATGTCTTGGCCTTTGTCTGCGGTTTATGTATCAAGTTCGTTTGCGACACCCCACAGACGACTCCGGTCATAACTAGGGTGAAACCAACCCAGTGGTACCAAGCCAGACGTTCCCCCAGAATCACTCCACTGAGAAGGATGCCAAATACCGGTGACATGTTGCCATAAATAGCAGCTCTCCCACTGCCAATCAATTTAATACCGTAAAGGTTAAATAAGTTGGCAAGACCGGTGATGACACCGCCCATATACAATATGAGCAACCATCCGGACCAACCGATGTTCCAGTTTACCCGGGATACATTCCACACACCGAAGGGGCTTAAGAACAACGTCCCCCAAAAAGAAGCGTAAAAGGTCACCACTAACGGAGAAAACCGTTTCATGGCCTCCTGTCCAAAAATGCTAAACAAGGCAGACACCAAGACATTGCCGCAAAGCACCAGTTCGCCATAACTCATGCGAAATCGCAGCAACTCAGTGATTGATCCTTGTGTAAACACGAAGAGTAAGCCCAAAAATGAGGTACCAATCCCGATGACTTCAAGTCGCGACGGTTTAACTTTCCAGCCCACAATCAGCAAAGCATTGGTGGCCGCGGGGAGTGCGGCTGTTATGATCGCGGCATTGGTGGCGGTACTGTTCTTCAAACCTATCAAATAGGTCAGGTAAGCCAGTGTAATACCCATACTGCCGACCAAGGCCAATAAACCCATATCCCTCCATTTCGGCCTGGGAACCTTCCTAATTTGCCAAAAGGCAAAGAAAGAGAGGACCACCATACCGACCCAGCCGCGCAAAGCCGCCAAAACGAACGGGTTGATTCTCTGAGCCATGATTCTTCCTGCTACGAGGTTACCGCCATACATTAATTGTGCCAAGGTTAATACCAGCGCAGCTTTAGCTGTCGGGCCCCACTTTATCATTATAAACGGAATACTCCCTTGCTTTGCACCTGGATGCGATTATACGTTTAGTATAGCACAAAAGCCCGCGAAGTTGCCCGGGGAATGCGCTGAAAAGGCGTTTGAGCCAGCCCTCGTTGATGACAGTGACAGGGTGGGTACGCGCTCAAGCACTATAATCATTTAAACCCTGCGCTTTCAAGCCCGATATTTCTCCAACGTTTAAGGTGGATAAGAAGGATGTCATGACAAGTCTTTTAGGCTTGTTAAAGGTACCATCCGAACGCTCCTCTTTGTAAATATTTAGGATACATCGGGCAAACACTTTAAAAATGTTAATATGGAAGAAAGAACCATGACGGCCTCTTAAAAGGGAATGTAAATTATTTTGTGTAAATGGAATCTTTGCTCAAACGATTTTTGGGTTAGAATATAGCTGGCTCTTGCCAATCTGGGAGGGCAGGGCTCTGCTGGAGAGCAACCTGAGCGCCCAGCTGGTTTCTGCCGGAGGAAATGGGAACTGTCTGTTCGAGGTTTCCCTTTCCAACTCCATTTCCTCACGGGCAGAACCAAGGCGATAAACTCCAGGGGCGAAGCCCCTGACTAGAGGGCACCGCTGAGCCGGTCCCCATATTGTATCGCAAACTGTGAGATACATTCTGCCCAATTTTGAACGGGCATAGTCCATTTCTTCGTGATTTCCATGGTTGCCAGGTAAACGATTTTTCGTAGGGCATCATCCGTGGGAAAAGCCGTTTTCGTTTTCGTGATTTTCCGCAGTTGTCGGTGATAGGCTTCCACTGTATTGGTTGTATAAATCAGCCGGCGGATTTCTCGGGGGAAAGCAAAGTAAGTGGTGAGCTCCAGCCAGTTGTTTTCCCAGGAACGAATTACCAATGGAAATTTCTTACCCCATTTTTCTTTGAACATTTCGAAAGCAAATTCGGCTTCATCCAAAGTCGCCGCTTGGTAAACCTGTTTTAAGTCAGCCATCACCGGCTTTCGATCTTTGAAGGAAATATACTTCATGGAGTTGCGAATCTGATGAATCACGCACAGTTGAATCGATGTTCGGGGAAAAACGCTGTTTATGGCCTCTGAGAAGCCTGTCAGCCCGTCTTTGCTGGCAATTAGGATGTCTTCTACGCCCCGATTCTTTAAGTCGTTGCAGACACTGAGCCAGAAGCTGGCAGTTTCACTTTCGCCAATCCAGATTCCGAGAATATCTTTACGGCCTTGTACATCCAGGCCCAAAACAGAGTAAGCGGCTTTGGTGACAATCCGATTATCTTTGCGAACCTTGAAGTGAATCGCGTCCAGAAAGACGATGGGATAGATACGCTCAAGGGGTCTGCATTGCCATTCTGTGACGAGTGGCATGACCTTGTCCGTGATTTTACTGACCAACTCGGCTGAGACATCAATGCCGTAGATATCGCGCATATGGGCTTCAATATCCCGGGTCGACATGCCTTTGGCATACATCGCGATAATCTGTTGTTCGAGTTCACTGGCGTTTTTCTCGTACTTCTTGATGATGTGTGGTTCAAACTCGCCGTTGCGATCCCGGGGAATCGCCAGTTCTGTTTCACCCATACGTGTTTGAATGGTCTTTCTCGAATATCCATTGCGACTGTTGCCTGAATTGTTGCCCTCAACACTGTGTTTTTCATAACCAAGATGGTCGCTCATCTCGGTTTCCAGAATCTCCTGCAGGGTGCGTCTGAAGAGGTCTTTGAGCGTGTTGTGGACGTCTTCGACGGTCTTACAGTCCTTGGCGACTTCACGGGCTAACCGGTCTTTAACATCTTGCATAAATGATCAACTCCTTATTGGTAGTTTTAACCATTTACACAAAACTTCATACGTCCTCTCTTAAAAGAACATGTTAGCTGGATTCGGTTTGAGTTGTATATACGGTAGCGGTTTAGTACAACGTAATATGAGCCTTACCTGTTGCCGGTCACCGTATTCTGGACTGGAAGTCATTTCGCAATCACTTTATTCTCGACGGAAAGTGTTCTGGTTTCCCAAGAAAAGCTTGAAGAGGGTTGGAATTGACTGACTGACTAATTTTCAATCCAAAATAAATTGACTCTTTTAATCCAGAATAAAGAGACTGATAACACCTTACCCTGTACTAATTATTGACGTTATAACGCTTAACTTTGTTGTACAGTGTACCCAAAGAAATATTTAAAGCCCTGGCTGCCCGTCTTTTGCCTTCCAAGGTTGTCCCATAGCGACTGAGCGCACTGCGCACGAGAAGTTCCTCCATGCGATTCAAGGGCATGACATCAGGATTTTGCAAAAATTGATCCACCCCCTGACCGATCGACTCGGCGAGATGCCTGCGCCCAATGAAAGATTCTGCCGTTAAAATCATCGCCCGCATCAGAGATTGCCGTAGCTCGGCAAAATATGCCCGTCTCTTGAAACACTGCGAGACACTATGCGCTTTTTCTCGGCACGCTCTCCCGGACAAAAACTTAACCGGAGCTCGCGCTCCGGTTAAGTTTCCAAAAGGAACTGGACCATAAAGGCTATTTCACTCTCGGGGACGGATAGGTTAAACGTCTCTTCCAAGAGGCGCAAAGAGTGTACCACCCCGGTCCAGGCCCGGGGATGTCGGTTCCGTATTTCGTCTTGGCCCGGCCAGGACGGACTTTCCTCGCCCACCTGCAGCCGTTCCACCAAAACAGCTCAAATGTACGACCAGATTGATGACATGATGCGGTTTGAGGGTGATGTGCAAGTCCTTTCCCATATCCCGCACAATCTGTTGGGTTATTTTCAAGATTTGTCCCGGATTGAGGAAGCGCAAGTATTGCCCCAAGAGCTGCTCCAGCTCCTGAGGGCTGGGCCCTAAGTCCGCATCCACGGCAGGCAAGTGCAGAAGGTTGAGCAGCCGCTGGCGCCCTTGACCCAGAAACCATTCCTCCAAAGAAATGAACGGCACTCCCGACCAATTCAGATCTATGCGGCCGATCACGACGAGCGGCTTGCCTTTGATTTTGAGAGATTTCAGGCGGGTACCGGGTTCAGTGACTGCAAGCCAGCGGCCCCTCCTCAACAAATCCGTTCAGCAGTGCCACTGTTTCTTCTCGTCCACGAAGGAAATCGATCACAAGAGTGTGTCCAAGGGAAAATCGTTACTGCGCAAACATTTCCCTCCTCCAAGCCTCCGTTTCTTCCCGCAGCTGACGCACCCAAGCGTAAGTGTCTTCACGGCTGGCAAAACCGGGGTAGTCTTTTTCCTCAAAGATGTAGGCTGTTGACAGCAAAGCCTTCTTTTGTTTCAGCCGAAGTAGTTCTTCCTCGGTCGCTTCGATCACAAATTTGCTGCGTTTTCCGGGCCCAACCCGTTTATCCAGTTCTGCCAACAGTTCCACCGGCATTCGGATGGGGGTCATTTTCGTGTTTTCCATAACGCAATCTCCCTTTGTATATACCTTTAATATCATTATATCGTATATGCCTGCCAGATCATAGTTTACACTGGTTACGCCAAAATCCGGTTCCGTCTGAAACGGCCCGAATAGGTAGACGGTGGCCCCGCTTGATCCCCATCCGCGAAAACCAAAGCCAACACGAACCGCCCGGGCTAATTCAGGGCCGTGAGAATCTCGCTTCGGGTCACCGTCACCGTTTTGGTTCCCTCCACACGTCCTTTGGGCTCTATAAAGAAAAGCTAATCCGTGAAAAAGAGGCTTCCCGCAAGTTCAGTGAACTCGTGAGAAACCTCTAAATTTAGTGTGTACCCCTATTGGGTGCTAATTCTTTTATCAGGAAATGTTACCTTTTCGTTACCCGATGGCGTTTCCGGGGGTAGACAAACTCCGAAAGCCGCTTGTATCAAGGGTTTCAGGGCTCTTCTTACATCATGCCGCCCATACCGCCCATGCCGCCCATGCCACCCATGCCGGCGGCGCCGCCGGCGGCTTCTTTCTGCGGCAGATCGGCAACCAGGCACTCTGTGGTCAGAAGCATGGCCGCGATAGAGGAGGCATTTTGCAGAGCGGAACGGGCGACCTTGGCAGGATCGACGATTCCGGCCGCGATCATGTCTTCGTAAGCTTCGGTCACTGCGTTAAACCCAATCCCTTTGCCCGAGGACAGGACCTTTTCGACCACGACGGACCCTTCCTTGCCGGCATTGTTGGCAATTTGACGCAGGGGTTCTTCCAGGGCCCGGCGGACGATGTTCGAACCGGTCAGCTCATCGCCCGTAAGGTTCAGTTTATCGAGCGAAGGTATAGCATCCGTCAAAGCGGTGCCGCCGCCGGCGACAATCCCTTCTTCAACAGCCGCCCGGGTGGCAGCCAGCGCGTCTTCAATGCGCAGTTTCTTCTCTTTCATTTCCGTCTCAGTGGCGGCGCCGACCTGGATAACGGCAACCCCGCCGGCCAATTTAGCCAGGCGCTCTTGCAGTTTCTCCCGATCGAAGTCAGATGTCGTCTCTTCGATTTGCTTCTTCAGCGCTTCCACCCGTTTTTTGATTTCCGCGGTCTGCCCCGAACCTTCCACGATCGTGGTCTCTTCCTTGGTCACCCGGACTTGGCGGGCGCGGCCGAGCATATCCAGTGTCGTATTGTCGAGTTTGAGGCCCAGATCTTCCGTGATCACGGTTCCTCCCGTCAGGACGGCAATATCTTCGAGCATAGCCTTGCGGCGGTCACCAAATCCGGGGGCTTTCACGCCGACAGCCGTAAAGGTTCCCCGCAGCTTATTGACCACCAATGTGGCCAGAGCTTCACCTTCAATGTCTTCCGCAATGATTAAGAGCTGGCGCCCGGCTTGCACCACTTTCTCCAAGATCGGGAGAATATCGGCAATGGCGCTGACTTTCTTGTCCGTGATCAGGATGTAGGGATCATTCAGAACCGCTTCCATCTTGTCCGTATCCGTAATCATATAGGGAGAGATATAACCCCGGTCGAACTGCATCCCTTCCACGACTTCCAGTTCGGTGGTCATCCCTTTGGCTTCCTCCACCGTGATTACACCGTCTTTGCCAACCTTCTCCATGGCTTCCGCGATCAGTTGGCCTATGTTCTTGTCACTGGCCGAGATGGAAGCAACCTGGGCGATAGCGTCTTTCCCTTCAATCGTTTTGGAAATGGCTTTCAGCTCAGCTACCACGGCGTCCACCGCCTGCTCAATCCCTCTCTTGATTCCCATGGGATTGGCGCCTGCGGCTACGTTCTTCAGGCCCTCACGGATAATGGCTTGAGCCAGGACCGTCGCGGTCGTGGTTCCGTCGCCGGCGACATCATTGGTCTTTGTTGCCACTTCTTTAACCAGCTGAGCCCCCATATTTTCGAAAGGATCTTCCAATTCGATTTCGCGGGCAATAGTAACCCCATCGTTCGTAATTAAAGGGGAGCCGAATTTCTTGTCCAGAACGACATTACGCCCTTTCGGTCCTAAGGTCACTCTGACCGCCTCGGCCAAAGCATTGACTCCGCGCTCAAGAGCATGCCGAGCCTCTTCGTTAAAAACGATTTGTTTTGCCACCTTCTGTTCCTCCTTGCCAAAATATCCTTAAAATAATCCACTGGCTTAAGTTTAACCCACCATGGAATTAACCCACCATGGAGTTTAACCCATCGTCAAATCTAACCCACCATGAAATCTAAATCTAAACCATTCAGATTCAACCGTAATTTTAACGCATCTGAAACTTTGAATTCGACCCTCTGGCCTAATCCCCTATAATCTAAAAGTCTTAAAGTTTAAAAGTCTAGCCCACGATGGCCAGAATATCGGACTCTTTCAGAATGAGATACTCGTCGCCGTCGTACTTGACTTCAGTGCCTGCATACTTCGAATAGATAACGCGATCACCGACTTTGACATCAAGGGCTATCCTTTCGCCCTTCTCCATCTTGCCGGGGCCAACCGCCACGACCTCTCCCTCTTGGGGTTTTTCCTTGGCCGTGTCCGGCATGATGATCCCACTCTTCGTCTTTTCCTCCAGGGGTAGCGCCTTAATGACGACCCTGTCTCCGAGAGGTTGGATATTCATCACCAGAAAGTCCCTCCTTATGGTTTCTTTAACGTGTTTGTTAGCACTCGCTTTTATTGAGTGCTAACACCTAGCTATATAATATGCAAGGGGCAATGGGAAAGCAAACTTCGCCACGGGTTGATATCCGGTCTTAAGAACAATTATGTCACCCGATCTTCCTCAATCTCACCTTGGCTCCTGATTGCACAGCAAGCCCCTCGGGCCCCCCGCGGGGCTCTAGTACCTAGGATTGCCAAAGCCAGTGCTAATTATTCACTATCATCCATCACACCGGGACAAAACTTTCCCGGCTTTCTTCAGCCGCAAACCCGTCCGGCAAAAATATGTGACACTCGACCAGGCTCGCCCAAGAGACACGTGGACTGTCCGGTCACCCAAGCCCCTTTTCGTAAAAAAAGCTCGGCTTATGCTGCGATTGATCCGTTGGAGCACCGCCTCAGTGGCCCGATGTCAATTTTTCCTGTTTACGACGAACCTCTTCCCAATCCTGGCCCAGGGTTTCTTTCACCCGCGGATCATCCAGGGTGAGAACGTAGATTTTCGTCCGCCCGATCTTTAAACTGCTATCCGGGTATTCGCGTTCCTGGACGACCTTTTCGCGTAAAGCATAACGGATGAGTTCCTTAACCCGGGGCATGGAACGGCCCAATTCTTGGCTCAAGGCAGCCCTTGCCCTAGTGGAGGCCACGTAAGCCAAGCGCAGCTGCAACCGGCCCAGGACTTGGATTGCCCTGCCGAGATCTGCCGTGTAGTCGTAGTCTGACCCCGGTGCATCTTGCAAAAGCTGCTTAAGCACATCTAAGTTTTCGCAGTAGGGTTGGAGTGCGTGATGGACGCTGCCGTCAACCCCGACGACCTTAACCTGTTTGCCCCAGGCCCTTATTTTGCGCACGAGCGGGAGGAAATCACCATCTCCCGTGAACAAGAGAAACACATCAAACGTCTCCGGCCGGGTCAGAAGGATTTCCTGAGCCTCCAGCATCAGTTCGGAGTCGGCGGCGTTCCGGCGCAAGTCAGTATGAGTGTAGTTGTTCTTGCCAAAGACATGCCGGGTAAACACATCCGTTTTTTCAAAAAGGGTCTGTGTCCGCCAAAATTCTTCCCGATCGAAGTTAGCATAAAGGAAAATAGCCGACATATCCGCATTTATTTGAACCGCGTAGTGCTGGAGCAAAGAAACCAGACGTTCGGGAGTTAGTTCATACCCCCGTTCCAATAAACTGAGCCAAATATTTTCATAGTCGACAAACGCTATCGCCCTCAAATCTTTCACCTCACACCCCGCTTGTCTCTGCTACAGTATACGCGCAAGCTTGGCAAGGGTGAACAAGGGTAGGAACGAAACGCCGAAATTCATCGTTAGTAAAAAGATCTCACACTAACCCCGAGGGTACTCTGAAGCGGCTCCCTGCACCGCCGATAACCGTATCGCAAAGGGGCCCCGAACTGCCACCGCTGACCGTGCCGCGGCCGGGTTCTCTTCACCCTTGTACAGGACCCGCGGCACATTCACCCGCTTCCCCTTTCAGAATCTCAATACCATGCGGCAAAGCCGGAGCAATAGCGGCCCAACACTCGCGCACAGCCTTCGGGCTGCCTGGCATATTGATAATTAAGGTTTGCTTGCGCAAGACGGAAACGGCCCGGCTCAGCATAGCCTTCGGCGTGGCTTTAAGGCTTTCCGCGCGCATAACTTCGGCTATGCCGGGCACTATTCTGTCCGCGATCTCCAGGGTGGCTTCCGGCGTCACATCCCGAAGAGCAAAGCCGGTTCCGCCAGTCGTCAAAATCAGATCCAACCCCAGCTCGTCCGCCCAGGTACGCATAGTGGCCGCCAGCTGAGTCCGCTCGTCCGGCAGCACGGCATATTCCACGACCTCAGCCCCGATCTCCCGCACGAGTTCACGCAACGCGGCCCCAGACAAATCTTCCCTCTCCCCGCGCGAACCCTTGTCGGACGCGGTAATGATTCCGACTCTGAACATTAAGGCATCACCTCGATTTCATCGCCGACAGAGATCGGCCCGCCCGTGAGCACGCGGACGAAGATACCCTCCTTCGGCATGACGCAGTCCCCGGCCTGATAGTAGATGGCGCACTTACTGTGGCACTCTTTTCCAATCTGTGTCACCTCAGCCAGGCCCTGGGGACCGAGGCGCAGCTTGGTGCCGATCGGCAGGCTGACCAAATCAATTCCCTCCGTGGTCAGATTCTCGGCGAAGTCCCCCGGCCCGACTTGTAAACCCAAATCCCGCATTTTGCGGATGCTTTCCAAAGCCAAGAGGCTCACCTGCCGGTGCCAAGCACCGGCGTGGGCATCCCCCTCGAGACCGTAATTCGCCTTCAGCAGGGCGGTGCCGACGTTCTTCTTGCGCATTCCTTTCCGTTCACTGCTGCATACGGCTACTATTTTAGCCATCATCTATCCGCTCCCATCGTTTTTCATCCGATCCCGCGCCTCCGGCCTCGGGCGTTCGGCGGACCCCTGTTTAGTCGCGTGTTCGCCTGTGTTTAACCGAGGCTCCACAAGCCAAGCGAACCGTCCGAGTCGGGGAGCGCCCGCGCACGCAGGCAGGCGGTGCAGTGTTAAGCCGCGCCAACAGGGTCAGTCTGCCACAGCGCGGACTCACGCCATTGCACCCAACACCCTGAACAGTCAACCACCCCGGTGGCGCGCCGGAGTCACAGAGGCGCTTCTGTCTCGACGTCTGCCGAAGACTCGGGCGCCGGTCTGTCATACCCGCCGGGGCTCCTATTCCTGGGCTTCCGGGTTGCGCCGAAAATGGCCGCTCTTGCCGCCGGCTTTTTCCATCAGACGAATATCGCTCATCACCATCGTTTTGTCAATGGCTTTGCACATATCATAAATGGTCAGAGCCGCGACACTCACAGCTGTCAGAGCTTCCATCTCCACCCCTGTTTTGCCGGTCACTTTGACCGTCGCCCCGATCTCGACAATGCCCGGTTCCTCCAGCGCAAAATCCAGCTTGGCACTCGTTATGGCCAGGGGATGACACATGGGAATCAAAGCCGACGTGCGCTTAGCCGCCATAATCCCGGCCACCTGAGCTACTGCCAGGACATCACCCTTTTCAATCCCGCCGCTTTTGATCCTTTCCCAGGTGCCCGTCTCCATCCGCACCCTCCCTTTGGCCAGAGCGAACCGCGCCGTTTCCGCCTTCTCGCTGACATCCACCATGCGGGCCCGTCCTTCCGAATCAAAATGGGTCAAATCCATCTTTGTCCTCCAATCTTTAGCCTCCGATCTGCGACATGTAGCGCTTGTCCTGCCACGCCTGTTCGTTCATGTGGTGTTCGGCCGGTTTGCTCCAGACGGCGCGCGCGAAAATGTCCAACAATTCGGCGTCCGATTTGCCGGAACGCAGGGCTGAAAGCAGGTCCACTTCATAACTGCTGTGCAGGCAGGGCCTCAATTTCCCATCCGCAGTCAAACGCACCCTGTTACAGGTGTGGCAAAAATGCCGGCTGAGAGCACTGATAAACCCGATGCTCCCTTGGAATCCCGCGGGCCGCAAGTATTCTGCCGGTCCTCCCCCGGCAACATCTTGAGCCTGGGGCGCTTTTGCCAATCCCAGAAGTTGGATCATCTCGTCAATGGGAACGAAGTCGTTCCGCCGTTCGGAGCCGGTGCCAATCGGCATCAGTTCGATAAAACGCACGTTCAGCGGATAGTTTTCGGCCAGGTCCAAAAAGCGCGGCAATTCGTCCAGGTTGAGACTGCGCACAACGACAACGTTGAGCTTGACCGGCTCAAGTCCGGCTTCGAGAGAACGAAAGACTCCTTGGAGCGCTTGGCGGACATCCCCGCCGCGCGTGATCTCCTTGTAACGCAGCGGGTCCAACGTGTCCAGGCTGATATTCACCCGGTTAACGCCGGCCGCTTTGAGTGCAAACGCCGTCTCCGGCAAGAATATTCCGTTGGTCGTGAGCATTAGATCCTCGACTCCGGGCAGATGGGACGCCTGCTCCAGGAACTCTACGATTCCTTTACGCACGAGGGGTTCACCCCCTGTCACCCGAAAACGCCTAAAGCCCAAATGCGTACTGACAGCCATCAGGCGCAGAATTTCTTCAAAGGACAAAATCCTCTCATGCGGAATCCAAGGTATCCCTTCTGCCGGCATACAGTATTGACAGCGTAAATTGCAGCGGTCCGTTACCGAAATACGCAGGTATTCAATTTTCCTTTGATATTGGTCCTGCATCCCACATTCCCCCTTGCCCGGTGCCCAGATCATTTCCCATTTTGCTGCAAAAAGAACGGAAGTGAACTCGTTCAGTGGGAGCCTCACGATTGGATGAACAAAAAACCCGCGGTCTGAAATACCGCGGGTCTTCCGCCTTGTATACAGACTCCTTTCCCACAGGAGATAGCGCCGTTTCCAACACTACCCGAGTACCCGCCGGCACTTGCCTGGTCACCATAGTTCTACACCGTAGGATTCCAGTTTTGGAGCAAACTATTTGCGATTATCTTGCTTTCAGAGAGCCTCCTCATCCCTCACTCCATTTCGAATTTGAATCACTTGCTCAACCGGGCTGATGAAGATTTTCCCATCCCCCACTTCTCCGGTGCGCGCCGCCCTAAGAAAAGTTTCTACAACCTGAGCCACCTGAGCGTCCGCCACGACCGTTTCCACTTTGACCTTGGGCAGGAGGCGCACCCGGATTTCTTTACCCCGGTAAAGTTCGGCATAACCCTTCTGTTTGCCGTGACCCATGACCTGTGACACCGTCAGACCGCTGACTCCGCAATGTTCCAACTCGTCCAGCAGGCTTTCCAGTTTACCGGGACGGATAATTCCCTCAATTTTCTTCACGCTCGGCACCCCATCTTCCCAACTACCCCGACCGCTCACCGACTGACTGGAGGTGACTGTTCAGGTCCGGATCCCCAGGCCTTGAATACTGAACCTTCCCCTGGCTAAAGCCAGGTTCAGGACAGGGGCATGCGGCTAAGCCTTTTAATCATAGCCAGAGACTTTTATCCACCCGTGAGACTCCCACTTCTACAAGTGGGAGTGGTTCCCCCGTTGCTTCGGTGGGGGTAGACTCCCCCAGCGACGTCTCGATGTTCAACTTAAGCTGAACGAGTTCACTATACCTGCTTTTTATTGTACAATATAACTTGAAAAAATACTAATTTTAGGAGGGTAAATGTCTGAAACTGTCATGGTCCCAATCATCAGAGCCAATGGGGCGAAAGCCGAAGAAACCGAAGATGCGGTCGTCCTGGAAACCCCTCTAACCCTTTATTTCAACAATGAGGAAATAGTGACCCTGCTCTGTTCCCCCGCCCAAATCGAGGAGTTGGCTCTGGGCTTTCTGCTCAGCGAGGGGTTTATCCGCGAGTTCGATGATCTGATTGCCATTGCCTACGATCCCTGGGACAAAGCGGTTTTCGTCAAGGGAAAAAACCGCGCTCCGGAAGAAGAAGTGATGAGCAAACGCTTTCTCTCCGCCTGTTGCGGCAAGAGCCGGGCCTCCTTCGCTTTCGCCAACGATGCCAGACTGGCAAAGCCCCAGGCCTCCGCCGCTGTCATTTCCTTGGCAGACGCTCATGCTTATGCCGCCCATCTGCAAACTCAGCCGCTCTTCCGAGCCACTGGGGGAGTTCATAACGGCGGTTTGGCTTTTCGGGGCCGAATCCTGTTTACTAGCTATGACATCGGCCGCCACAACGTTTTCGACAAACTGTTCGGTCAAGCCTTCCGGGCCAAAATCGACTTGGCGGACCATGTGATCTTTTTCAGCGGCCGGGTCTCCTCCGAAATTCTCCTGAAAGTGGCGAAGATGAATCTTCCCATTCTTGTGGCGCGTTCCGCCCCCACCGATTTGGCACTGACTCTGGCCCGCGATTTAAACATCACGGTGATCGGTTTTGCCCGCAATGAGCATTTGAATATCTACACCGCTCCCCAGCGCATCATCACCGCTGCCACCTAGTTCCCCACCAGGGCCGCCCATTCCTCGGGAGTGTTGACATTGGCCAACATCTTGGCTGCGTCGCCGAAAGCCTGGAGCTCCTCTGCCAGAACATACCGCACCCGGCAAGAGGAATAAAAGGCGATGATCTTATACCGGCCCGCCCGCAGATTTTCCTCCATCGCCGGCAGGCAGCTCTTCCGGTAAAAAGCGTGCAAAGGATGAACTACTTCGCCCGCCCGGGGCACGACAATTTCGTAGCCCGGCAGACTCCGCCAAAGATAGCGAATCAGCTCCTCCCGAACAAAGGGCATATCGCAGGCAGTAAAAAAAGCGGCGTCAAAACGGGCGGCCCCCAGGCCCGCGGCCAGGCCCGCCAAAGGACCCTTCCCCGAGACTTGATCCTGAACGACCCGGACCCCATAAGCCTGATAAAGGGCGGGCTCATTGCTGCTGATCAGTACTTCTTCGAAAACAGAACTCAAAACGGCCAGACTTCGTTCGACCAGCGGTTTACCCCCGAATTCCAAAAACGCTTTGTTACGCCCCATTCGCGAATTAGTTCCGCCCGCCAAGAAGATTCCCGTGGCAGGCAGAGGGAACGCTTGGCTCCCTTCAAGATCCGGCCTGGTAATTCTCAAACGCCTCCTCATATTCCCGGCTGGAGAAGCCCACCAGCACCCTGTCGCCCACCCGGGTCACCGGCACCGTCAGGGCGTCCGTCAGCGCTTGCATCTCTTTCCTGACTTTCGGAAAGATAATGTTCTTTTCCGTCCATGATATTCCTCGAGACTCGAAGAACCGCCTGGCCCGCGTACAGTGCGGTCAGAGCGGCAAGATATACATGGTAACACCCTTTGTTGGCTCCACTGACCTGCCCCCTTCCGGATTCGCCTTTTCCTCTGCCATACTCGACTCTTTGCTCACTTTACATCCGTACTTTAAAAGCTGCGGAAAAGCTTCGGTAGGCCTTTCCTTTCCTTTCCTCTACTCTACTTTCCTTTACTCTGCTTTACTTCACTCTGCTTTACTTCACTCTGCTTTACTTCACTCTGCTTTACTTCACTCTGCTTTACTTTACTATACTCTATTCTTCCCCTATTCGTCTACAGCCGGCTGCGTGCGTCGTAGCCGCCGGTATCCCCAGTGAACAAGTATTCCCGGAAAAAGCCCTGTCATGCCGCCGATTTTCGCGCCGTGACTCTCCGGAGCGTATCGTAGGTTACCCACGCCTTCTCGCCTCTCACAGACACTTTAAGGTAAGGCAAAACACACGCGGAATTCAGTTCCCCGCGGGTCCGAATCCACCATGATCTCCGCTTGATGTCTTGCCGCGATACTGTAACACACCGCCAGTCCCAAACCCGTCCCTTGCTCTTTCGTCGTGAAAAACGGAGTGCCCAGTTTTTCCAGGCATTCCGGACTAATCCCGCTGCCCTGGTCTGCCACCGCCAAAACGACCTTACTGTCCGTGGCGTACGTACGAATAGTCAGGGTTCCTCCGGCTTCCATAGCTTCCAAGCCGTTGCGGGCTAAATTGAGAACGACCTGTCGGATTTCCTTTTCGTTCACGAGGAGAGCGGGAATGTCTCCGAGATCAAGAACAACGCTTTTGTCATTGCCCACCGCATCCGCTTGAATCAGTGGAGTCAGCGCTTCAATAATCGAATTGAGATTGTGCATTTGGCGCTCTCCCACCTTGTTCCGGCCGATGGAGAGAAATTCGGTAATGATCGCGTTAGCCCGGTCCAATTCCTCAATCATCAGGCTGAAGTATTCACCGTAGCTCTGGCAGTCTTTCTTCCCTTTGAGAATCTGCAAGAAGCCGCGGATCGTCGTCAGGGGATTGCGTACCTCATGGCTGATGCCGGCGGCCATCTCTGCCAAGAGGTTGAGCCGGTCCAGCCTGAGCATTTCCGTTTCCATCTGCTTGCGCTCGCTGATATCATTGATGACGACCAAAATGCAAACTTCCTGACCGAGCTCGATCCTTTCCGCGGAAACCAGTGTTGTTAACACCCGCTCGTTTTTAGTGCGAAAAGTCGTTTCCAGATTTCGGGTAGAACCGTTGCGGATGCTCTCCTCTCTCAACCGGGCTACATCTTCCTTATCCGCCCAAATCTTCAGCTCTCCCGCGGTCCTGCCGATGACTTCCGCCCGGCTCCAGCCGGTAGCTAAAAAAAAGCTCTCATTGGCATCGATAATCTGCCAATCGCCTATGCGCACAATGTTCATCATACTGGGACTGGCGTTGAAAGCTTTGAAAAAACGTTCTTCAGATTGGCGCAGCTCGGCTTCCGTCTCCTCGCGCATCGCCACCTCTTCCTGGAGCTTGGCGCAGGCCGCAAAAACCTGGTCCGTGTGCTTCCTGACAATCTCCAGCACGGGAGTCAATTCCGGCCATAGGCTTTCCGGAACCTGGGCGTTGAGGGCCAGAGCCCGGGCAAAATCCTGCAAGCCTCTGCTGAGACGGGTGAACAAATTCCAGGCGAGGGCCAGGCTCATCATGAGGACACCCAGGCCAATCAAGAGTATTAGGATGATTGCCCCACGGACGTCCCGGTAAATGTCCCTAATCCCGATGTCGGCCCAGGCGTGCCCGATAATCTGACCGTTCCGGTAGATGGGATAAACTACATTGAGAACCGGCCCCCTCGGCTTAAACGGCGCTGGGTCCTGCCGGGAGAACTCCGGACGTCCGGTTTGATAGACCAAAAAACATGAATTGTCGTGCGAAACCGGTTTTAAATCGGTGGCGGAAAAATGCGGCCCCATCGCCAAAACCCGGTCTAAAGCGATGGAATAATAACCGAGACCCATCTGCGGGTAGTACTTTGACAAGTGATCGATGGTCGGCTGGAGCACCTTGTTGAGAACACGGGCCTGCTCATCCGGTGATGCTCCCAAGGCCTGACTTTCAGCTAGGATGTCATGGACAGACTTCGGGAACCGGCTTTCCAACAAAGAAGCCACATAATAGAGATCCTTGGACCGGTGAGCAACCCGTACCTGTATGTATTCCCAAGGAAGAAGGCAAGCCAGAGACAGCACAAGTATCATAACAACTATGACGACGGAGGCATAGACGCGCTTTGTAATCTGCATAGGAAAAAGATGTTCTTTCACTTTCCGAAGAAACAACAACATCCGCACCACCATTCGTTGTCACCCACAACTGCACCACCATTCGTTGTCACCCATGTTTACTGCAATAATTTCGCTCAATACAAGCACCGGTCAAATCTCCCCGTCGCATCCCGTCGCACAGCCACCCGTGAACCGCAGGAACAGTCCCCTTCTGCGTTGAATCCAAGGGCACTCCTCCGGCTGGAAGAGTGCCCTTGACAATGTGTCCGGATTACAGCTTCCGGACCTTGACTCCACACACTTTGTACTCGTAAGTTTTCGCGACTTTATCGTAAGCGCCGTTAGTAAGCACGTTAACCGGTGACTCTTTGTAATGCAACGTCATCCAGAGCATACCGGGGGGAACCCGGTCCGTGACCTGAACCCGCGTCTCCAGCTCGCCCCGCCTGGACGCGACTTTGACCCTTTCACCGTCTTTGATTCCCAGCCGCTCGGCATCTTGCGGGCTCATCTCCGCCAGTTCTTCCGGCGAATAGCTCTCCAGGGCTGCCGAGTTGCGCGTCATCACATTGTAATGGGAAAGCTTGCGCCCCGTGCCGAGAAGGAGCGGATACTCATCGTCCGGAAGTTCGTCCGGAAGCTGGTACTCGATCGGCATAAAGAGCCCTTTGCCGCGGGAGAATTTTCCTTCGTGCAGGAACTTTGTGCCCGGATGTTCCGCCGTGGGAACCGGCCACTGCAGGCCCTGGGTACCCAAGCGCTCGAAGCTGATCCCGGCATATTGGGGTGTCAGGGAAGCTATTTCCGCCATGATCTCGGCCGGGGACTCATAATCGAAAGCGTATCCGAGGCGCCCCGCCAACTCGCAGAGAATTTCCCAGTCCGTCCGCGCCTGGCCCAGAGGTTCTATCGCCTGATTGACCATCTGTACCCGGCGCTCGGTGTTGGTGAAAGTCCCGCTTTTTTCCGCAAAACTGGCTCCCGGCAGAACCACATCGGCCAGTTTCGCCGTTTCGGAGAGGAAAATATTCTGGACGACCAAGAAGTCAAGCGTTTCCAAGCCTTGGCGCACATGGTTGGCATCCGCGTCAGTCAGAACCGGATCCTCACCCATGATATACATCGCCCTTAAATCTTTACTGATGGCGGCTTCAAACATATCCGGAATCATGAAACCGGGCTTGGGATTGAGGGGTACGTGCCAGGCCTCTTCAAACTTGGCCCGGACAGTGGGACTGGTAACATTCTGGTAACCGGGGAATGTGTTAGGCAGCGCCCCCATATCACAGGCCCCCTGCACATTGTTCTGCCCGCGCAGGGGATTGACCCCGGAATTCTCCTTGCCGACATTGCCCGTAAGCATGGCCAGATTGGCCAAGGTCATGACATTGTCCGTACCGCAGGTATGCTCGGTGATCCCCAAAGTGTAAAAGATCTGGGCCCGTTCGGCTGTGGCGTAAATGCGCGCGGCCTCCAGCATCTCTTCAACGGGCACTCCGGTGAGTTTACTGACCACTTCGGGCGGGAATTTCTGCACTTGCTCACGGAACTTCTCGAACTCCTCCGTGCGCTCGGCGATGAACTCCTTGTCTTCCCAACCATGGCTGAGAATAATGTTCATGATCCCGTTCACCAAGGCAATATCCGTACCGGGGCGCAGCCGAAGCCAGACATCCGCCATCTCCGCCAACTCGATGCGCCGCGGGTCAATAACGATCAGCTTGGCGCCGTTGGCCACCGCTTGTTTCATTTTGGCCCCGATGACCGGATGCGCTTCCGTGGTATTCGAGCCGATCACAAAGAGAACTTCTGAATGGGGAATCTCGTTGATGGAGTTCGTCATCGCTCCCGAACCAAACGTAATGGCCAGACCGGCCACTGTGGGAGCGTGTCAGGTCCGGGCGCAGTGATCGACGTTATTGGTGCCAATCACCGCGCGCATGAACTTTTGCATCAGATAATTTTCTTCGTTGGTGCAGCGAGCCGAACTGAGAGCCGCAATGGAGTCTGCTCCGTACTGGGCCTTGATCTCTCCCAGTTTTTCCGCCACCAGACTCAAAGCCTCGTCCCAACTGGCCTCAACGAACTCCCCGTCTTTCTTAATGAGCGGTGTCGTCAAACGGTTCGGGCTGTGGATCATGTCCATGCCGAAACGGCCCTTGACACAGAGGGCGCGCCCGTTGACCGGGGCCTCGGGATTGGATGTCACGCCGATGACTTTTCCGTCTTTGACATTGAGATCGAAGTTGCAGCCCGTCCCGCAGAAGGGACAAGTCGTCTGGACTTTTTTCACTTCCCAGGGACGCCCTTGACCCACCATTTCTTTTTCCGTCAAGGCCCCGACCGGGCAGACGGAAACACAGGAACCGCAGAAAACGCACTCCGACTCCGCATAGGGCAGATTGAAGGCCGGACCCACTTGAGTATTGAAGCCGCGGTAGGAGAAATCCAGAACACTGCGGCCCTGCACCTCTTCACAAGCCCGGATACACTTGCCGCAGAGAATGCATTTATTGGGATCTCTAAGAATAAAAGGATTGCTGTCATCGATGGGCAGCTGCCGACGCTCGCCCCCGGAGAACGCCTCCCCGGTCACCTGGTATTCATAGGCATATTTAGCCAGATCACAGGATCCCATCTTCTGACAGGTCATACAATCCAGCGGATGATTGGCTACCAGCAGTTCCAAAATGGTTTTACGCGCTTCCCGCACTTTTTCGGTCCGGGTACGCACCACCATACCTTGCGTGGCTTGCGTCACGCAGGAGGGAGGGAGGTTGCGCATGCCCTCTATTTCCACAATACAAAGGCGGCAGGATCCGGTGGCTGTCAGTTCCGGATCATGACACAGAGTGGGAATCGGTATATTGTTCATCCGGCAGGCTTGCAAAACAGTGGTCCCTTTCGGGACACTTACGCTGCGCCCGTCAATCGTCAGTGTGATCCATTCCACACGATTTCGCTCCTTTCTCAAAACCAGGACCCGCTAGGCGCGCACCACCGCGCCGAATTTACAGGTATCCAAGCAGGTGCCACATTTAATGCATTTTTCCGTGTCGATCACGTAGGGAGTTTTTTTGTCCCCGCTGATGCAAGCGGCCGGACAGGCTCGCGCGCACAAGCCGCATTTCTTGCACTTTTCCGCATCGATCGTATAGGTCAGTAAAGCCGCACAGACATGGGCCGGACAAGTTTTGTCGCGAATATGCGCTTCAAACTCATCCCGGAAATATTTCAAAGTAGACAGTACCGGATTCGGCGCGTTCTGCCCTAACCCGCAAAGAGAAGTTTCTTTAACCACATGGGCTAAATGTTCCAGTGTGTCGAGATCTTCTTCTTTGCCTTCCCCTTTCGTAATCCGATCCAGTATCTCCCACATGCGCTTGGTTCCTTCCCGGCAAGGCGTACACTTCCCGCAGGACTCAGACTGTGAAAAGTTCAAGAAGAAACGCGCGATGTCAACCATACACGTCGTCTCATCCATGACGACCAAACCTCCGGAACCCACCATGGCTCCGGCCCGGGTCAAAGTGTCATAGTCCACCGGTAAATCCAACATCTCGTCCGGCAGGCAACCGCCTGAGGGACCGCCGATCTGGACCGCTTTAAATTTCTTGCCGTTTTGAATCCCACCGCCGATGTCGAAGATGATCTTTCTCAGGCTCATCCCCATGGGAACTTCAACTAAACCTGTGTTGTTCACCTTGCCGGTCAAAGCAAAAATCTTGGTGCCTTTGCTCTTTTCTGTCCCGTACTGGGCATACCAAGCGGCTCCGCGCCTGAGAATGTGGGGAACATTGGCCCAGGTTTCGACATTGTTGATATTGGTCGGTTTGCCCCAAAGACCGCTCTGCGCCGGAAACGGCGGGCGAACCTTAGGCATTCCCCGCTTCCCTTCGATGGAAGCCATTAGGGCGGTCTCTTCCCCGCAGACGAAAGCTCCTGCCCCGGCCCGGATCGACAGATGAAAATTGAAACCGGAGTCAAGAATGTTGTTCCCCAAGAGCCCCGCTGCCTCCGCTTGGCGAATGGCAATTTCCATATGCTTTATCGCCAGCGGATACTCCGCCCGGCAATAGACGTATCCTTCGTCCGCACCAATCGCGTAAGCACCTATCAGCATACCCTCAATAACCGCGTGCGGGTCCCCTTCCAAAACGCCCCGGTCCATGAACGCCCCGGGATCCCCTTCATCCGCATTGCAGATGATATACTTCTTTTCGCCCGCAGACTGGCGGCAAAAGCTCCACTTTAATCCTGTCGGAAAACCGGCTCCGCCCCGTCCCCGCAGGCCGGACGCCTTGACCTCCTCGATGACCTGATCCGAAGACATCTCCTGCAAAGCCTTAGCAATTCCCTGATAGCCGTCATGGGCTATATATTCTTCAATTCTTTCCGGATTGATGAACCCGCAGTTGCCGAGAACCACCCGCGTTTGCTGGGCAAAGAAACGAATGTTTGCAAAGGTCGCGGCTGACTGTCCCGTCAAAGGATCTTGATAGAGCAGGTTTTCCACCCTTTGCTTTTCTTTGAATTCCTTCTGTACAATTTCCGCCACATCACCCTGTTTGACCAAAGTATAAACCGTATGCGCGGGCTCGATAATCAAAGTCGGCCCCTGCTCGCAAAATCCATGGCAACCCGTGGCCACCACCTTGACCTCACTGTCAAGGCCCTGTCGCTGAAGCTCCCCCTCCAGGGCTGACACAACCTTATGCGCACCCGATGAGGCACAACCCGTTCCGGCACATACCAAAATTTGCTGACCCTCTTCCGACCCTTGGGTCGGGCGCAGTTCGGCCAGAAGCCCAGACCTTTTTGCCCGGCACCCGGGATCATCATGGCACAATGGTCCTGCCGTCAAGCAACGGATATAGTCGCGGCAAGGGGTTTCAGGGGTATGTGTACAGCGCTCACAGCAGGGGTCCAACAGTGTCTTCATCGTCTCCATCCCCTTTCCCTCACTCGTATTGGGCGAGAATACCGCCAACTTTGTCCGGCGTCAGGCGCCCATGAACCTGGTCGTTAATCATCATCGTGGGAGCCAAGCCGCAGGCTCCGATGCAAGCGACAATCTCCAGGGTAAAGCGTTGGTCTTCAGTCGTACCGCCGTCCTTCACACCCAATTCCTGTTCAATCGTCTCCAGGACTTTGGCCCCGCCCCGCACATGGCAGGCAGTTCCTAAGCAAACTCGCAAAACATTTCGCCCCATGGGAGTCAGACGGAACTGCGCGTAAAAAGTCGCCACACCGTAAACCCTGGCTACTGGAATTTTAAGCCCCCGCCCGACACGTCTGAGCACGTCAGCCGGCAGATAACCGTAAATTTCTTGAGCTTTCTGCAAGACCGGAATCAAGGCTCCTTTCTGCCCCGCGTAACCGGCCAAAAGCTCCGCCAATTTCGTCTCCTTCGGATCGACCAGATCCTGACACACATCACACAAACACAATCCCTCCCCTATCTTTTTCCGCAAAGGCCCACGGCCTTACCGGGTTTTGTGAAAACGCTCCACCCCTTCCTCAGTCACCAAAATATCTATTTTTTGATCGTGTTCGTCAACCGGCACCTCGGGCAGCACTTGAACCGCAAAACCGATCGCCACCCTCGCTGCCATGGGACGCAAACGCGCAAAAAACCGATCATAATATCCGCCGCCATAACCGAGACGGTTGCCTTGCCGATCAAAAGCCGCTCCCGGTACCAGCACGAAATCCACGCTTTCCGGATTCGCCTCCCTCAGGCAGTCCTTCTTCGGTTCTCTGATCCCCCAGGTTCCCGGCTCGACATCTTGATCCAGGTCGTGAATAAACGCGGGAATCAAAAGGCCCCCCGGAGCGCAGCGAGGAAGCACCAGGCCCTTGCCCTCCGCCAGCGTCTGCGCCGCCAAGCCTGTCGTTTCCGCTTCATCCCGGAAATTAAGAAAGAGCATGACGGTTCGCGCTTGCTTATATTCCGGCAAAGCCGCGACCAGACTTTGGATCTGCCGGCTCTTGAGACGGCGCTCATTTTCAGACAAAGCGGCCCGCCGGTTTAGGGCCAGAGTGCGCACTTCCTTCTTGCGGTCCATTGGCACAAAATCTCCTCATCTTTTTTCACCTTTTTTTGACTGCGAACATTTGCCAGGCAGATTAAAAAACTTCATACGTGAACAGCGCCAAACTTGGCTTACAGTAAAAATATTCGATCAATAACCCCTAAATCCTGCCGCCGGAAGAAACTTTTTGCCCAACAAAAATATTCGGAACCTCCTTGATGAACGCGGCTGGGCAAGGCACCCGGCCGAAAAAGCGCTCCTCCCTTCCAGGATGTTCGGGCAACGATGTCAGACTTTGGTAGCATTTGGCCAGGACTTATTTCCCCAACAGCAGCGGAACCAGGACGGGCACCAGTGCGGACAGAGTAATTCCGTTGACAAGCGCTATGACGACCACCTCGGGCGGTCCCACTGCCGCAATAACGGGCAAAGTCGTGTCCATGGTCGTGGCCCCGCCCGGAGCGACCAAGGAGAGAACCCCCATGCGGCGGGCGAGCAGCGGGAGCAGGAGAATAGAGAGTAGTTCCCGGAAAACATTGGCCAGAAAAGCGACGGTCCCTAAGGCCACCGAGTCCAGCTGAGTAATGAGCACCCCGGAAAGGCTGTACCAACCGAAACCCGCCCCCACGGCTCCGCCTTCCCGCCAAGTCCAGCCCAAGAGTTTGCCCATCAGCATCCCGGCTCCGACGCTGGCCGCCGCCACCCCCAGAGGAGCCAATAAGACGTACCACCCTAAACTGCGGACCTCTCGCCAAAGCTCCTTGCTGCCACCCAAATCAAGACCGACCGAGAATAAGGTGAAATAGAGGGCTCCGTCGGTCAAACCCGTCAAGTATTGTTCCAATCCGTGGACAAGATGGCTGAGACCGACCAAGATGCCGGCCGCAAGAGCCGCCAGGATCAACCCGATCATGCGCAGCGGCTTTTTCTCGGCCTCGGCATCGGGCTCAGGCCGGTTCTCCCGTGCGCGGTTGCACTCACCCCTAATTTTTTTCCCTCCCGCTTCCCGCACGGGTTGACTCGTTTCTTTGGGGCTTTTTACCCCTCCTGGGGGTGCCGCTTCGATCATATCTTCGGACAGAACTTGACTGCCGCCCACTTTCGCCTCTGAGCGGTGAACCCACCTCCGGCCTGACAGGCGTTCAAACCCGCTGACCAAAACCAAACTGGCCAAGACCGTGCTGACGGCGAAGAGGAAAGCCTGAAAGCCATAGGAACCCAGCCGCCCTAAGATGGTCCTGTCTGCACCGATACGAATGCCCATGGTTAGCAACAGGAAGAAAACCCCCAGTGTTACCATTCGCGAACTTTGGTACAAAATACGACGGGGTAACCAAGCCTTCCAGCCGCAGAGTACCCCGAGGAGAAGAAAAACCAAGACCGGAACCAAAGCGAGCCCTCCTTTTTCTGCGAGCAATACATGCCCGCAAGGCCCAAAACAAGCCCATACATGCATATACTCCGCGGCAGAGGTGAAAAACTCCGCTTCTTTTCGCCTCATCTCCCCGCTGAATCTTGTCCTTCGCGCCCCTGCACCCGGGTTTCTTAACCTAGTGTTCCCATCCGGACCAAGTCCCTGTTTTTTTATCCCCGCTTAAGTCACAAAATTGTCCCCAGAGTAAAGTCCGTTTTTAAGCCTTCCGGCTGACTTATCCACCTTATGCACAGAACCTGTGGATAAGTCCGTGATTTTTTCACCCCGGTCGGCGGCTTCGCAAACCCGCCCCCTGCACTTATAAACAGACTTACCCACATTGTCCACAGAAACGAATATCCACCGAACAAGCATCCCCCCGCCAGCACGGAAAATGCTGTCAAATCCTGCAGGAATTTCTTAACCGACTCTTAAGTCAAGTTCAGCCCCGGCACGGCATTGAGCGTCCAGGGAGCGAAATCCCGGGCCAGATAACGATGATAACCGGCCGAAGCCACCATGGCGCCATTATCTGTGCAGAGGTGCGGGGGCGGAAAGAAAAGCCGCCCCTCCCGCTCCTTCAGTTCCTGGGTCAGCGTTTTGCGTAACAGATCATTGGCCGCGACCCCTCCCGCCAGCAGGACATGCGTAACCCCAGTCTGCTCAACAGCCAGTAAGGTTTTACGCACCAAGACATCGACAACAGCCTGTTGAAACGAAGCCGCCAAATCCGGAACGCCTAGGTTTATGCCCTTCATTCGGGCTGTGTTGAGCGCGTTCAAGACAGCGGACTTCATGCCGCTGAAACTGAAATCCAGGCTTCCGGGTTCAAGCATGGCCCTGGGAAAATCAAAGGCAGCCGCATTCCCCGCCGCCGCCGCCTTCTGCACCTGCGGTCCGCCAGGATAACCCAACCCCAGCGTACGGGCCACTTTATCGAGGGCCTCCCCTGCCGCGTCGTCCCGAGTCCGGCCCAGAACCTCATAATCGCCATGCCCACGGAGGAGGATAAGATGGGTGTGTCCCCCCGATACCAGCAGAGCCAGGCAAGGGAAAACCAAGTGCGGGTGCACGAGGAAGTTGGCATAGATGTGCGCCTCCAGGTGGTTGACACCGATGAGAGGAACTCCGGCTGCATAAGCGATCGCTTTAGCCCCAGCCACACCGACCAACAGCGAACCGACTAAACCCGGACCGTAAGTCACCGCTATGGCAGCCAGATCTCCGTAGTCAACCTTTGCCCCCGCCATCGCCTTTTCCACCACCTGTTGAAAATGGAGAAGGTGTTCCCGCGAGGCGATTTCCGGCACCACCCCCCCGTACTTCTGATGGGTGGTGATCTGGGAGGAGATGACATGGCTAAGTAATTCCGTCCCATTTTTCAGAACCGCGGCTGCTGTCTCATCACAGCTGGTTTCAATGCCCAAGATCAAGAGACCCGCATCCGACTGTTTTATTTCTCCGTATGACACCGACCTTGCCTCCGCTCCACGCTGTAAACTCCCTCTGGCTTCTGACCTCCGATTTCTGGCCTCTGGCTTCCGACCTCTGTTTAGAGCTCCAGCCACATAATGAGGGCGTCTTCCCGGGTATCGACATAATAGCCCTTGCGCCGGCCTGCGACTTTGAAGCCCAAGCGTTCGTAGAGCCGGCGCGCGGGGTCATTCGAAACCCTGACTTCCAAGGTCATGCGTTCCATTCCTTCCATAGCCATCTTGCTCATCACCGAGCGCATGAGAAACTCTCCCCAATGCCTGCCTCTGTGACCCGGCATAATCGCCACGTTCGTAATATGCCCCTCATCCAGAATAAACCACAAGCCCATATACCCAATAACCAGACCGCCTACCTCCAGGCAATGATAACGAGCATATTCGTTATCGCGCAATTCCGTAGCGAAAGAATGAATCGACCACGGAGTGGGAAAGGATACCTGTTCAATCGCTATGACCGACCCCAAGTCCTCTATGCGCATGGGACGCACAATGCCCTTCTCGCTACTCTCCTCCGCCTTCTCCCCGCCTCTCCTGTAAGAATCCGTTTCCCTAGGATCCGTTCCTGAATTCCTCATCCCGCGTTCAGCCATCCCCGCCGCCTCCATGCCTGCGCGCCCAATTCACTTCCGCTTCGGATAGACGGATATAATAAGGCTCCACCCGCTCCTCGTCTTCCCCGGGGATTCCTCCCCCCCGCGTCCGTGGATTTTCCCGCCACTTCTGCCACAAGGCTTGAGCCGCAAAAGCCCCGCGGGGCAAGCCCAGATAATCAGGCAAAAGGATCGCCTGTTCCCCCAGCTCCCGGCAAACAAAGTCACAATATTTTTCCACGGCGTCTCCGACAAAAACAAAAGGCCCGTCCATACCTTTTAATTCGCCGACTAAAACAGCGGGGGAAACGGCTCGGGGCGGACTCAGAGCCTTCAACCGTCCGTCTGCCAGCCAACGGTATCTGGCGGCATACCATTCATTTTTGCGGGCATCCAGGATGGGAACAATCTCTTCCTTCCTCCCCCAACCCGCCCAAGCCAAAGCATCCAAGGACAAGACTCCGAGCAGCGGAAGCTTGAGCACCCCGGCCAGACCCTGGGCGGACGCAATCCCGATCCGGATACCTGTAAACGACCCCGGTCCCCGAACGACGCCTATGAAATTCAGATCCCGCAAACCCCAGCCAGCCGCCCGCAACAGTTGGTCCAAAAGAGGTACCAGCCGCTCCGAATGCGTCTTGGCGGTATGCAAAAAACCTTCCCCCACCAACCGGCCGTCTTCCGCCAAAGCCAGACCGCTAACCTTGGTCGTTGTATCAATTGCCAGATACTTCATAGATGCCTCCGCGCAGATCCTGCCAACGCCCGACCCACTCCTCCGAGTCAGCGCTCAGGGTAAAACGGCGCGGCTCTTCACCGTCGCCCTCAATCCGGATGTCCAGGCGCTCCGCCGGCAGAATATCTTCAATAATATCCGGCCATTCAATCAAAACCAGTATATCCTCCTGAAAAAAATCGCTGACCCCAATTACTTCGGCTTCCTGGGGCTGCGTTAAACGGTAAAAGTCCATATGGACGACCTTAAAATTCTCGCTCCGGTCTTCATCCAACCGTGAGACTCCCACTTCTGCAAGTGGGAGTGGTTCCCCCACCGAAGTTTCGATGTTCAACTTTAGTTGAACGAGTTCACTTCGTGCTTCGATCCGATCCTCACCCTCATTTTCACGCCGGTTTCGTTTCCGCCTATCCTCAGCGATACAATCGTTGTATTCCTGGATAAGGGTAAACGTAGGGCTGGTCACCGGAACCTCAAGGCCCAAACCCTCGCCTATCCCCTGGGCCAGAGCGGTTTTTCCCGCTCCAAGGCCTCCGCGCAAACACACGACATCCCCGCCCCTCAAAACCCGGCCCAGGGCCAGACCCAATTTCCGCGTATCCTCTGGGCTATAGCTCGTATAGTGCCATTCCATATCCCAACCCCCAAACAAGCACCTCTTTATTGTACCCGCTTTTCCCGCGTCCGAACCTTCCAAACCGGAGTCAGGCGGCCTACCGGCCTTTCCCGCCGGCGGTCGAGGTCTCTCTTTCCCCGGAGGGGGTGAGAGAGGGCAAGCGGATGTCACCTTTCTTCCCCGGGGGCCCTTGTTTCCGGTTTAACCATTGCCCCGTTAATAAAAACATAATCCGGGCGGGACAAAAGGGCAAAAGGATGCCCGCTCCAGATGACTACATCCGCATCTTTACCGGGTTCCAGAGTGCCGACCCGACCGGACACTCCCAAAATTGCGGCGGGGTTAACGGTGATGGCCCTAAAAGCCTCCTCCTCGGGCAGACCCTCTTTCATAGCCAATGCGGCACAGAGGGGAAGTTCCTCGATCGGTGTGACGGAATGATCCGTCATCAAAGCGACCTTAACGCCTGCCTTAGCCAAAATTCCGACCGTCTTAAACGTTTTGTCTTTCAGTTCCACTTTCGCCCGGTTAATCAATGAAGGCCCCACCACGGCCGGATAACCGTATTCCGCCAATTCCTCGGCGATTTTATGCCCTTCCGTACAATGCTCAACGACCAAGTCCAGGCCAAATTCCCGCGCGATCCGGATGGCCGTCATGATGTCGTCCGCACGATGGGCATGAGCCCTGAGCGGGATTTGCCTATTCAGCACTTTTACCAGAGTCTCCAAACCGAGGTCGCGCTCGGGCTTTTTCTCGGCGTCGCTCTTGCCCTGCTCCAGTTTCTCCCGGTAGGTCTCGGCATCCACCAAAGCCTGTCTGAGCAAGGCAGCCGTGCCCATGCGGGTCATCGGCATTTTTTTCTGCTCGCCGTAGACCCCTTTCGGATTTTCCCCGAAAGCCACCTTTAACCCGGCCGGATCCCGGATTACCATTTTATCGACGACCCTGCCCGCGGTTTTCATGACGACGCCCGTCCCACCGATGACATTCCCGCTGCCCGGTCCGGTAAACACGGTGGTGACACCGCCCAAACGGGCATCCCGAAACCCTTCGTCCTCCGGATTGATCCCGTCGATCGCCCGCAATTCCGGTGTCAAAGGGTCCGTCATCTCGTTGAGATCATCCCCTTCCACCCGATAGACTTCCTCCCCGATCCCCACGTGGCAATGGGCATCAATAAAACCCGGAAGAACCCAACGTCCCTTGGCCTCAATCACCACAACTCCGGCCGGAACTTGCAGATGCTCGCCGAGAGCCGCAATTTTCTCTCCTTCAATCAGAAGACTCCCAGTAAACTCTTTCCCCGTCATCGTCTTGATCTTCCCGTTATGAATAAAAATTCTTTCCATAGCCTTGGATATCATCAGCATTGGCCTCCAAATTGATAATTGACATTAGCATAAGACATTGGCATCGACATTGACATCATCGATATTAAGATATTGTGTTGATATGTCACGGGGTCTACCCGTCTCTCAGCTCGCCCGGAAAGCCCCGCCAATTCACGAGGATGATCCCCGCCAAGACAAGAAACCCGCCGCTCCACTGATTCCAGTCCGGAACCTCTCTGAGGAAAAGCTCCGCCATGATAAAGGTCATAGGCAGTTCAAACGTGCTCAGGATGGCAGCCTGATCGGAACCGATATGCTTAATTCCCACCAACAAGAAATAAAAAGGAAAAATCGAGGCCACGGTTGCCAAGGCAAGCCCCACTCCGAGAATCCTGTAGTCATGCCACAGTATCGCCGTCCAACCGCCTCTCAGGGCTAACACAAGCCCAAGAGAACTAAACCATTGGGAAAAACTCATGGTTGCCAAGGGCGACAGGTGGGTCAGCGCCACCTCTCCGACCAGGTTAAAGAGCGTATAGGCCAAGGCGGAGGCGAATCCAAATATGACTCCCAAAACAGACACGTGCTGCGCTCCGGCCAAGACGCCGCTGGCCAGAATCGTACCCGCCAGCGTCAGCAGCAGGGCGGCAATCTCCTTGACTCCGGCTTTCTTACGCCAGAAAAGCACCCCGGCTGCCAATACAAAAGCGGGGTAGAGATAAAGCAGCAAAATAGCCACCGACACCGGAAGATAGACAAGAGCATACGTATAAAGGATACTGGTGCCCAAGCTCCCGACGATCCCCTGCAAAGCCAATACTGCCAAGGTCTTAGGCCCTGAGAGCCGGAAAATGTCCCGCCGGAAGATCAGGCCGTAAACCAACAGGAGAACCGAAGCCAGCCAGGACTGGAGCGCGAGGGCCGCCAGGGGAGTGAGCCCGAGGTGCAACGCAATTTTCAGCAAGATCGAAGTCAACGCAAAACAGGTTGCGGAAAGAAGTACGGCGCCTACCCCCAACCCACGCTTTCTGTTAACAGCCATCACCTTCCTGCCGCCTTCCTGAAGAGCCGTCGCGAACCCCGCGGAGGCTCCTTTCCCGACCTCAATCTTATCCGACCCAAACATCGGAGGACCCTGCCCCAGCCGGAATACCCCCCCCCGTCCGCGGCACCATCCGACCGCAACCCCGCCCGGAACTTCAGCCGACTGAAGCAGCGGCCGAAATACCCCTCGATCGCCACACCGTCCGACACCGTCCCAAACACTCCTGCCGGCTCCTATACATCCTTGAGGGACAAGCTAATCCGTCCGCGCCCGGGATCGAGACCGATGACGCGAACTTTGACGATATCCCCGACGGAAAGCACTTCCATCGGGTGTTTAATATATTTTTGGGCCATCTGCGAGATATGGACCAAACCGTCGTTTTTTACGCCGATATCCACAAAAGCCCCGAAATCAACGATGTTGCGCACTGTTCCTTCCAGAACCATCCCTTCCCTGAGGTCTTCCGGGTGGGTGACATCGCGCCGCAGAAGCGGACGGGGCAGGTCCTCGCGCGGATCGCGCCCCGGACGCTGCAAAGCTTCCACGATGTCCTTAACCGTCGGAAGGCCGGCGCCGAACTCCTGTGCCAGACTTTCCGGCCGCAAAACCGACAAGGCGGTTCGTACTTCCCGGGGACGGCACACTAAGTCTCCGGGCAGAAACCCGGCTTTACCTAAGATATTCTCCGCTAAATCGTAAGACTCGGGGTGCACCGGGGTATTCTCCAAAGGATACTCTCCTTCCGGAAGACGGATAAAGCCAGCACATTGGACGAATGTTTGCTCCCCCAGGCGGGGAATCTTTTTTAACTCCTGCCTCCGGCGAAACTTGCCGTGCTCCTCCCGCCAGGCCACGATGTTTTTTGCTACGGTTGCTTTCAACCCCGCCACATACTGAAGCAGACTAACCGAAGCGGTATTCAGGTCCACTCCGACGGTGTTGACACAGGACTCGACGACGCCGGACAAAGATTCTTCCAGACGTTTGGGCTGAACATCATGCTGATACTGCCCCACTCCCACGGCCTTCGGCTCGATCTTAACCAGTTCCGCCAGCGGATCCTGCAACCTGCGGGCAATAGAGACCGCGCTGCGTAAAGACAAATCAAAATCCGGAAACTCCTCGGCGGCGAGTTTGGAAGCGGAATAGACTGAAGCTCCGGCTTCACTCACCAGGATGTATTCCACCGCCAACCGCTTTTCCCGGATCAGTTCCGCCACAACCTCCTCTGTTTCCCGCGAGGCCGTCCCATTGCCGATGGCTACAATCCCGACCCCGAACTCAGCAATTGCTTCCGCTAGAACTCTCTTGGCCTCTGAGCGTTTATTGTGCGGAGGGTGGGGGTAAATGACCCCCACGTTCAACAGTTTTCCCGTATCCGTTACGACCGCCCACTTGCAGCCGGT
The DNA here is from genome assembly GCF_902729405.1 of Acididesulfobacillus acetoxydans. Classification (GTDB taxonomy): domain Bacteria; phylum Bacillota; class Desulfitobacteriia; order Desulfitobacteriales; family Desulfitobacteriaceae; genus Acididesulfobacillus; species Acididesulfobacillus acetoxydans. The sequence goes on along the minus strand of NZ_LR746496.1, from coordinate 1,493,416 downwards.
CCGGAAACCCGGGTCCAACCCCAGTACGGTCTTGCCCCGCAGCGGGGGTTGGAGCAAAAGCTGGCGCAGATTGGCCGCAAAAACCTTGATCGCCTGTTCCTCCGCCTGTTCGGAGAGCTCACTGCGCACCTCCCGCTCGATGGAAGGCGCGATCAACCTTCTGTAAGCATCTTCCGCCGCCCGCGCTACGTATTCTGACGCCGGCCCGCCTTTAACATAGACCCGCTCCAAAACCGCCAGCATTTCCTCAACAGGCGCCTCAATCTTGACGCTGAGGACGCCTTCCTTTTCGCCCCGATTCAGAGCTAACACTCGGTGGGGCGGAATTCTGCGCACCGGTTCCCTGAAATCATAGTACATTTCATAAGGTGAGCGTTCTTCCGTCTTCTTGGCTACGGCCGCAATATCGCCTAAGCTTTGGGTCCGTTCCCGCATCTTCTTGCGCACCGCCGCATCGTCCGACATAATCTCCGCGATAATGTCAACGGCCCCTTGGAGCGCATCCTCAACACGTCCGACTCCTAAGTCCGGATTGAGATAGTACTCTGCCTCTTCTTGCGGCCGGGCGGAAGGAAGCTGAGACAAAAGCCAGAGTGCCAAAGGCTCCAGCCCCTTCTCTTTGGCAACCGTGGCCCGCGTGCGGCGCTTTTGCCGATAAGGCCTGTAAAGATCCTCAACTTCCTGGAGGGTCTTCGCCCCCCGGACCTGAACGGCGAGTTCCTCTGTCAATTTTCCCTGTTCGGCAATCAGGCGCAGCACCTCGCTTTGGCGGCTATCGAGATGACGCAGGTATTCCAACCGCTCCGCAATGCCGCGCAGGTCGTTTTCGTCCAACTCCCCGGTCGCTTCTTTCCGGTAACGGGCAATAAAGGGAATCGTATTCCCCCCATCCAGAAGGTCAACGGCTCCCTGAACTTGTCTCTCCTTCAGGCCCAGTTCTCGGGCTATGACCGGTGTGAATTCCAAGTGCTCTTCCCCCCTGCCCATGATATCCCCTTGATTATACCATATCGCCGCCAAGATGATAGCCGGGCCCGGCAACTATACCCGTCCTTCCCAACCAAGCCCTTTCAAGCAGGCCTTATGAACCCCTTCTTCCGAAGCGGACCTTGTGAACCCGAGTCCTCTGAAGCAAGCCTTATGAAGGGTGCGCGCCAACCGAACAACCCGCCGCAGCCGTCACGACGCCAACACCGTTCCCAGGCGAACCGCATGAAAATCAGGTTCTTTCCCGCGCCCGCCGTAAGCCAATCTGCCCTTTAACACGGCTTGCGGGAACTCCCCCGTCCTCTATAGGCGGGGAATGAATCGCTATATGGACATTCAGCCGGGACAAACAGCCCCGGCCGGTGTGCTTAGTGGGATACCCACTGGAAGAGAAGCTTGCCGCCTTTAAGCATACGGAAGCCGCCATCGCTTGCCCGTCGGGCTTTAACTGCAATATGGCTGCGATCTCTGCCAGTATCAGAACCCCGAGAATGGCAAAACCGATGCAGGGGAGTCAACCCACACCGGTTTTTGATGTTGTTACCGCTTGTGGCGCCCGGAGCCCGGCAGCAATTCTACTTCCCATTGTCCTTTGTCAACCGAGTTGAGCCCTCTGCGCACGATCTCGGCGATGATCGCCGAAGCCCGCTAAGGATAGGAGAGGTACTCAACGTTTGCGCACGACATGAAAGACGAAATAATCCGGCCGGAAAAAGAGCCGCGAATAGAGAATAGGCAGATTGCGGTCGTCAAAATGGATTTGATCCAGAAGCAACAGCGGGCTGGCAGCCGACACCCCGAGTTTGCCCGCCAGTTCCGGCATAGTGCTGCGTCCGACCAATCCGGTCAAAGCCAAAATCGCCAGCGCGCAGGGCAGCACTTAAACAATAGAAGCTTCTTCATTGGCTGGCCGGGGCGTCGGCCTCTTTATCCTTAGGCAGCACAAGGTTGAGAAGGATCCCGATCACGGCAGCCGGACCCACGCCGGCAAAAGCATACTGTCCGAATTTGATGAGGATCCCGCCGACCCCCAAAGTGAAGATCACCGAAACGATGAGGAGGTTGCGGTTGTTAGCAAGATTGACTTTCGCTTCGACCAAGTTGCGCAGGCCCACGGAGGCGATCATCCCGTACAGGATAATGGTGATGCCGCCCAGCACGGGCTCGGGAATAGTTTGCACGGCCGCCCCGAATTTCTGGACAAAACTGAGTAAGATGGCAATGACCGCCGCCCCCTGAACAACCCGGGCACTGAAAACCCGCGTAATCGCCAGAACACCAATATTCTCCCCATAGGTCGTTTCCGGGACTCCGCCCAGAAAAGCGGCGACAATCGTGGCCAAACCGTTGCCCAAAAGTACTCGGTGTAAGCCGGGATCATGCATGAGATCGCGGTCGACCGTATCGCCGATAACCAAGAGATGGCCGACGTCTTCCACAATCGAGGCGATGGCGATGGGCGCAATCAAACTCACTGCCCCCCAGGTGAAAACCGGCAGATGTCCGGTCAAGATGCTCAGGTTCGGCAGGGCCAGCCAGGATGCCTTGTTAATGGCCGCGAAATTAACCTGTCCTTGAGTGATGGCGAAAAGATATCCCCCCACCGTTCCTAGGAGAATCGGTATGATCTTGATAAAACCACGGCCGAAAACACTGGCCACGATCACGATGCCCGCGGTCACAAAAGCCGTCAGAAGTCCCTTTTCCGCCTCCTGAATCGCGGTCGGCGTCAGACTCAGACCGATGATCATCACGACAGGCCCCACCACGACCGTCGGCAGCACACGGTTGATCCAGTTCAACCCGGCCACGGCAATGATAGCGAAGAAGAGCGCGTAAACCACTCCGGCCGCCATCATGCCTGTAAGGGCTCCCTGGGCCCCGTAAGCCTTGGCGGCCGCAATGATCGGCGCGATAAAAGCAAAAGATGAGCCCAGGTAAGCCGGCACTTTGCCTTTATTGACCAAGTGGAAGACTAGAGTGCCCAGGCCGGAGGTAAACAGAGTCACGGATGGGTCAAACCCTGTCAGCAGCGGCACCAGAATGGTGGCACCGAACATGGCAAAGACGTGCTGGAAGGATAGAGGCAGCGCTTTCCTGAAAGGGGGTGTCTGTTCAATGTCGTAGATCTTGGTAAAGGCCATCTTTGTTCCTCCTCATTTCCGAAATTCGCTAATCTCAGTTAGCCGTTTAATTGCTTGAAGAGCCGGACAAGGGCCATTCTCTCCAAGGTGCAGCGGCCCGCTCTCTCCCGACGGTGCGGCGGATTCGCTCACCCGACGGTGAGGTGGTTCGCTCTCACCCGAAGTGGCCGCTTACCCTGAGGACGCCGCTTCTTGGCGTCCGTCGGGTCGTTAACCGGGCACGGATTAGGGTTTCCCTTTCTTTTGACTTCCATCCGACTCCTTTCCGACTGGGCTCCCTTTTGACTGAGACTTCCTTTTGACTGAGGTGCCTTTTGACTAGGCTGCCTCTCGACAGGTCTTTCTTTTCACCGGGACTGCCTTTGGACCGGGAACGCCACCATCCTGGCGGGGGCAAGACCGGTCTGTTCCCGACCAACCAGCTTATTTCGCCAAAGTCTCCGTAATTCCTGCTATTCGCAGGAAATTTCCGCGCCTTAGGCCTCTGCCAACTGCTCATTGAGAGCGCCGTTCTCCGAATCAGAGTCAGTCACTCCCTTTGCAGAGAGATTCCTCCACAGTTATGGGAGAGAATTCTCAAAAAACAACTTCGAATCTCAAAGGCATCTGACTTCCTCCGCGCGCTGAATACGGGATTCCCAAGTCTCCCGAAGGATGTTGGCAGACACCTTCTATCATCTTTCGTTTTATATTACTGCCGGCAGATGGATTGAAGCTCCGTGATAACGGGCGTACCTTATACTTCAAAAAAGTTCGCCGAAATCTTACTTTTGCTGTCTCTTGAGTGTGTACATTTTACGGAAATAGTGTTATCTTAAAAAGTAGAAATCCACTGTTTTACGCGATTGTCCCAAATTCTGCTGTCTTCCGGGGGAGGACATATGTGCCGCAGAGAAGTATATCCCTTGAGACATCGACCCCGTGACCCAGTTGGTTTTTCCGTCGTAAGCTTTTTCGCAAATGTACCATAAAACGATACCATCAGACGTAAGGAGGAGGATGTACCCATGTCCAGTCGCGTGTTGTCGGAATTCCTCACCACCAACCTGGAGGATCTGAAGAGCAAAGGCCTCTACAATGTCATCGATCCTTTGGAAAGTCCCAATGGTCCTCTGATCAAAATCGCGGGCAAAGAATTCATCAATCTCTCTTCCAACAACTATCTGGGCCTGGCCACTGACCGACGTCTCAAGGAGGCCGCCAAGGCAGCCATTGAGGAGTTCGGAGTCGGTGCCGGGGCGGTCAGAACGATCAATGGCACCCTGAAACTCCACCTCCAACTGGAAGAGAAGCTGGCCGCTTTTAAGCACACAGAAGCCGCCATCGCTTACCAGTCAGGCTTCAACTGCAACATGGCCGCAATTTCCGCCGTCATGGACAAAGAAGATGCCATTCTTTCCGACGAATTGAACCATGCCTCCATTATCGACGGCTGCCGCTTGTCCAGAGCAAAGATCATTCCTTTTAAGCATCTCGATATGTCGGATTTGCAGCGCAAAGCCCAAGAAGCCAAACAATCCGGCAATTACAACAAGCTCATGGTGATCACCGACGGCGTTTTTTCCATGGATGGGGACATTGCCAAACTCCCGGATATGGTTGAAATTGCTGAGAAACTCGATCTCATTACGTATGTCGATGACGCTCACGGCTCGGGCGTCCTGGGCAACGGGGCGGGCACCGTTAAGCACTTTGGCCTGTCTGACAAAATCGATTTTCAGATCGGTACTCTTTCCAAAGCTCTGGGAGTTGTCGGCGGTTATGTCGCCGGCCGCAAAGAACTGATTGACTGGCTCAAAGTCCGCAGCCGCCCCTTCCTTTTCTCCACCGCCTTGACCCCGGCTGATACCGCCGCTTGTTTAACTGCCGTCGATATTCTCATGAACAGCACCGAGTTGCAGGAAAGACTTTGGGCTAATGGTAACTACCTGAAACAGGGACTGAAAGCGCTGGGCTTCAACATCGGTTCCAGCCAAACGCCGATCACCCCCTGTATTATCGGCGAAGAGAAACAAACCCAGAAATTCAGCCAAAGACTTTATGAAGAAGGGGTTTATGCCAAAGCCATCGTTTTTCCCACGGTTCCCAAGGGCACGGGAAGAGTGAGAAACATGCCGACCGCGGCCCACACCCGCGAGATGCTGGATCAGGCCCTCTCCGTCTATGCCAAAGTCGGGCGTGAGCTGGGAATACTCTAGCGCCTTCGCTTGGGCAAGGCGGGAGACTGCCCGAAATATGCAGGTTCCGTTGTCACTGCCCAGTCAAAAGAGCCCACTTAATGTTTGAGTACGCGGACCGGATCTTGGCAATGACAGACAGCTAATGATAAACACCTGAGGAGGTATCCGCATGAAGAAAATACTGGTCACCGGAGCTCTCGGCCAAATCGGTTCCGAACTAACCGCCCGTTTGCGGGATAGCTATGGCGCCGATCAGGTCGTCGCCACAGACATTCGCAGTGATAAGAACCATCGGCTCACTCAATCCGGTCCTTATGAAACGCTGGACGTCACCCGGGCGAAAGACTTCTTTGACATCGCCAAAAAATACGAAGTCGATACGATCATACACCTGGCGGCTTTGCTCTCCGCCACGGCGGAGACCAAACCCCTTTTCGCCTGGAATCTGAACATGGGCGGCTTGGTCAACGCCTTGGAAGTCGCCCGTGAACTGGGCTGTCAATTCTTTACCCCCAGCTCCATCGGCGCTTTTGGCCCGGAGACCCCCAAAGATCACACCCCTCAGGTTACGATCCAGCGTCCGGCCACGATCTACGGTGTGAGCAAAGTTTCCGGCGAACTGCTCTGCGACTACTATTATAGCAAATTCGGGCTCGATACCCGAGGAGTTCGCTTCCCCGGCTTGATTTCTTATGTCTCCCCTCCCGGCGGCGGCACCACCGATTACGCGGTCGACATTTACTATGAAGCGATCCTCAAAGGGCACTACACTTCTTATATTGCCCCCGGAACCTATATGGATATGATGTATATGCCGGATGCCCTCAAAGCCGTCATCGACGTGATGGAAGCCGACCCGGCCAAACTCATCCACCGCAATGCTTATAACATCACGGCCATGAGCGTCGAACCGGAAGATTTTCATAAGGAAATCCGCAAGCACATTCCTGATTTCAAACTGGACTACGCCGTTGACCCGGCCCGCCAGGCCATTGCCGACAGCTGGCCCAACTCTCTCGATCCTTCCGACGCCGTCGAAGAATGGGGATTCTCGGCCGATTTTGACTTGGCGAAAATGACCGTCGACATGCTGGATAAGCTGCAGACAAAACTCCACAAAGTGAGCTGAGTCACCGTGATCCCGGGCCGCACGAAAGTGCCCTGATCGCGCGAGAGGCTGCGCAAGCAACTGGAAATGTCTATTTGAGAGGCGGGGACACCCGCCTCCGTTTTCGTCTTCGCCACCCCAACAGCAGCTGCTTCCGTTCCCAATACCTTTTTCATAGGTGGCATCAACGACCAAATACGGTTTACATTTACGGCCTATGTGCACAGAACATATTTGAAAAAACATAGATCGTTTCGTTTGTTGCAGGAAGCTGCCACAGTAACGTCGAACGCTGGGAGAGCGGATTTGCAGAAAGGAGCGGCGAGGGGTATGTTGAAGGGGGGCACGGCCCTAAAGGCTTACCTTAGCGAGCACAATATCCGTCAGGCGGCGTTAGCCAAATCATGCGGTCTTAGCGAGAGTTATTTGAGTAAGATCCTCAGTGGCCAACGTCGCAGCCCACGTTTTGCAATACTTCTGCGTCTCGCGGCAGAAATTGATTTGCCCGTGCGTAGGGTTCGGGAACTTCTTGACAGTCCGTATGACTCGTTTATCTCGGAAAGAATTTTGCTCGAACGCGCCACCAAACAGTTCTTTGACTTGTTGAGGCAAGTCTTCTGCGATCACGAAACTCCAGGCACTTGTCGGGCTGATTCAAGTCTCTCTTGTCGCCACCCCATCGTCCCTCCATTGTGCTAAGATAGTTGTGAGAGAGGGGGTGGGCGGGGCAACCTCCTAATTTTAGAGCCTTACTCCCTTATTCTCGTGATTTCATAGTTTTATGATTTTGTCCAAGAAGGCTTAGCATAAGCTCACTTGACACCGCTTGTTCACACCCCATCCTCCTACCGGAAAATCTTGTCCTCTCCCTGCAAGAGATGAGCATTGAACCCCGCGCGGCCATTCAGGAAATCCAGGAAGCGAGGGCCCCTCCCCCCGTTCTTTATATACTCCAACTTCCCGTTCTCCAGCTACTCCAACTTCTTTTTCTCCGGACCCCTTAACAGCGCTAAAACCCTCACCGATTTCACCCCCATGACTATAGACCTCAACCTGAGTATGGATCTGTATAAGATCCCCCTCCAGTTCTTCAAAGCTTCACGCACCGAGCGGGCCATCTCCGTCGAAAACTGGGCACCCGTCTTGCGTGCATCCATTGACCATAGTTCGCCGCCCCATGGGCGTTCGCCGGAGAATAAGCCGCACTTCGATCAGCCAACATCTCCTGAAGCCCTCTCCCACTCTTTGACCGGTTTTGCGACCGGCCCTACACTGCGATAAAGAATGTAACTCCGGCGCCCCAAATATTCAAGCGGCACACTCCAGACATGCACTAAGCGGGTAAACGGCCAGACTCCAAAAATGGCAAACGCGAAAATAATGTGCAAGCGAAAGAAAAGGGGAACATTGTTCATCAGACCGGGATCCGGCGCGAAGACAAGGACTCCCCGTATCCAAGGCGCGATGGTGGCCCGGTAATCGAAGCTGCTCTTGACGAACAGATTGAACCCGAACGTGTTGAAAAGACCCATGCTGACCACAAGGAACAAAAGAACCGCAATCAACATGTCGGCAAAGCTGCTCGTCTTGCGGACCCGCTTCACCGAGACGCGCCGGACTAAAAGCAGGACGATACCGGCCAGGGTTATGAAGCCTGCTGTACTGCCTGTGATGATCGCCGCCGTATGAAAGATCTTGTCGCTAATTCCCAACCTCTCCGTCACAGCTTCCGGAATCAACATTCCGACGACATGGCCGCCGAAGACGAGCAGAATCCCGGTATGAAACAAAACGCTGCCCCATTTCAGATACTTCTTTTCCAGGAACTCACTTGACCTGGCCGTCCAACCCCATTGATCTTTCTGATAACGGTAAATGTGTCCGAGCACAAAAACCGTAATCATGAGATAGGGGAATATCGCCCACCAAAAGATCCCCAAAGCAAGCCACCTCCTAGTTCTTCTCCATAACCAGCGCCAAGACTTGCATGAGCTTTGCATACGGACTGTTAAGCTCGCTTAAATTTCCTGTCAGTTCCCTGATGGCAGCCTCAAACCGTTTCAGTATTTTCGGCGCGTACTCAGGCTTCAAAAAACAAAACTCCAGAACGAGCGGAAGATAGTCCGGCAGTTCTTCCTCGGTCATGAGGACTCCCGCTTCAGCATAGAAGTCCTTGAGTTCTGCCAGGCGCCGGCCGCGTTCCTGTTTGTCCTCCATTAGATGCGAAGTAAGATATAAATTCGTTCGTTCGCTAAAATCAAATGTCTCGACATAGCGCTCAAGGGCTTCCTCCCGCTCCTTCACTTGAAGGTCCTGAACGAATTTTGCCAAGCGTGCCGCGGCATCCTCATTCTGGATGCCGCTCAGTTCGCTCGTGATCTGGTCGTCGATATCATCCAGCCATTCCTCCGGATATCGGAATAACACGGAAAGGATATGGCAAATCCGTCCTTCGTCTTTCACCGCCAACCACCTTCCCCGGCACGCTCCCGGCAGCCTCACGCCGGGTCGTACCCCGTCATTCCCTGTCTTTCATAAAGGTCGCCGGCCTTTTCTTTATGGGCGTTCGGAATGACAAATCGATCCCGGTACTTCGCAAGCGCCAGCAAGGCATACATTTCCTGCAAGGCGGCCCCGTTTAACCCCCAAGGATTGTCTTCAACCGGCACATCCTGACCGAGAAGGTTTTTGCTGCGCATGTATTGCCTGAGCAAAACCATTTTCTTGAATACGTCCGCCACCGTTTCCGTATCTCCCGCCGTCAGGAGATTGGCAAGATATTCAATTGGGGTGCGCATGCGCTCAATCGCGGCAAAGAACTCCCCGCTCTCTGCTTCCGTCTGGCCGCTGTTCACGACCTGCATCATGGGACTGAGCGGCGGAATATACCAAACCATGGGGAGCGTGCGGTATTCCGGATGCAAAGGCAGAGCGAGGCCAAACTCGACGGCTAATTTGTAGACCGGCGACCTTTGAGCGGCGGCCAGCCAATCCTCGTCCAGGCCGTCCCTCCGCGCCTGGGCCAGCACCTCCGGATCATACGGATCAAGGAACAGTTGCAATTGATTCTTGTATAATTCCCGCTCGGAAACGGGGGAGGCCGCCACCTGGACACGGTCCGCGTCATAGAGCAGCACCCCGACATAGCGCACGCGGCCGGAACAGGTTTCCGAACAGACAGTTGGCAGCCCGGCTTCAAGGCGTGGAAAACAGAGAGTACATTTTTCCGCTTTCCTCGTCTGCCAGTTGAAATACACTTTTTTATAGGGGCAGCCTGACATACAAAACCGCCAGCCGCGGCAGGCATCCTGGTCCACCAGAACGATCCCGTCTTCATCCCGCTTATAGATCGCCCCCGACGGGCAGGAGGCGACACAGGCCGGGTTGAGGCAATGCTCGCAGAGGCGCGGGAGATGGAACATAAACACTTCCTCAAAAGTGAGGCGGACTTTTTCTTCCAGGCTCCTTAAATTGGAGTCCTTCTTGCCCGTCTCAGGAGCGCCTGCCAGGTCGTCTTCCCAGTTCGGCCCCCACTTCAACTCCAGCGGATCTCCGGTGAGCAGGGAATGGGGACGGGCTACGGGCTGATGCTTCTTCTCGGGACTCTGGGTCAAGGCCTTATAGTCATAGGTCCAAGGTTCATAATAGTCGTCTATGTCCGCAAGATCCGGATTATAGAAGATATTGAGCAATTTCGACAGCCTGTTCCCCGCTCTCAGTTCAAGCTTGCCTTTGCTTTTCAGAACCCAGCCGCCTTTATACTTCTCCTGTCTCTCCCATTCTCGGGGATAGCCCACCCCCGGCTTGGTTTCGACATTGTTAAACCAGGCGTATTCCAGACCCGAACGGTTGGTCCAGGTATTTTTGCAGGTTATGCTGCACGTGTGGCAGCCCAGACACTTATCCAAGTTTATGACCATGGCCATTTGCGCCTTAATCTTCAAGCCAAGACACCTCCCCGAGCTTCGCGATTAGGACCGTAAGATCTCTCTGATTTCCCGTCGGACCGTAATAGTTAAATCCATAACTGAACTGAGCGTAGCCGCCGATGACATGCGTCGGCTTCAAATGGATCCTCGTCGGACTGTTGTGGGTTCCGGCCCGCTCCCCGGTCAGACGGGATCCGGGAGTATTCAGGGTCTTATCCTGGGCGTGATACATGTAAGTTGTTCCCTGCGGCATCCGGTGACTGACAACGGCACGGGCCACCACGACCCCATTGCGGTTGAAAACCTCCACCCAATCGTTGTCTTTGACCTCAATCTCCGCCGCATCCCGGTCGTTTAGCCATATATTCGGCCCACCGCGGAAAAGGGTTTGCATGATCTGGGAATCTCCGTACATGCTGTGAATGTTCCACTTCCCGTGCGGGGTCAAATAGCGCAGCTCAATCGTTTTTTTGCCCTCGCCACTAAACTGGTCACCGCCCGTAAAGGCTCGGTTCGGGAGCGCCGGCTTAAACACGGGCAACCCTTCCCCGAATTCCAGCATAATCTCGTGGTCGGCATAGAAATGCTGGCGCCCCGTCAAGGTCCGAAACGGAACCAGCCGTTCAATATTGGTCGTGAACGGAGAGTACCTCCGGTTGCCCTCCGTGTTCCCGCTGAATATGGGCGAAGAAATAGCCTGCCCGGGCTGGGCGGTGATGCTGTCGAAAGTCAGGCGGTTTCCCGCTTGGGAGGCAGCGATATCCTGCAGAGACACGCCGGTTTTTTCTTCTTCGGCCCGCCAGGCTTTTACGGCCAATCTGCCGTTTGTGGCGCTGGATAAAGCCAGGATGGCTTTTGCCGCCTGCCGGCCGTCTGCCAGGCTCGGGCAGCCGGACCCGGCGCCTGTCCCCTTCACGACCCCGTTTATCCGCTTGAGTTCCTCGTATTGTTCCTGGGCGGGAAAAGATATCCCGTGAGCTCCGAGCGGATTTTTCTCGAGCAGCGGTCCCAAGGCCGTAAATTTCTCATAAATCTGAGGATAATTGCGTTCGACGATTGTAAACTTAGGCATGGTCCGACCGGGGACAGCCTCGGTTTCGCCGGCTCGCCAGTCTCTCACTTGTCCGAATGGCTGGGCAAGCTCATCCGGCGAATCATGCATCAAAGGAACCATGACGATATCCTTGCTCAGCCCCGGCAAATAAGTCCTCGCCATCTCCGAGAATCTTTCGGCTAAACTTTTGAAGATATCCCAATCCGTCTTTGCTTCCCAAGGAGGGGCGATCGCCGGATTAAACGGGTGGACAAACGGATGCATGTCCGTACTGCTTAAGTCATGCTTTTCATACCAGGTGGCCGCAGGAAGGACAATATCCGAATACAGGGCCGTACCCGACATGCGAAATTCCAGGTTAACCAAGAGGTCGAGTTTTCCTTCGGGGGCCTCGTCATGCCATTTGATCTCTTCCGTTCTCAGCTTCTCCCGGTCATTTCCCAGAAGTCCATGGGATGTTCCCAGCAAGTGCTTCAGGAAGTATTCATGCCCTTTGCCTGAGCTGGAAATAAGATTGGCGCGCCAGACGAACAAACCCTTGGGAAAATTGAGCGGGTTGTCCGGGTCTTCCACGGCAAATTCCAAAGTCTTGGTCTTTAACGCCTTCACCAGATACGAGACGACTTCTTCATTCGTCGAAGCGCCGGCCTTTTGCGCTTCTTGCGCCAAGGCGAGCGGATTCCGGTTGAATTGGGGATAGGAAGGAAGCCAGCCGAGGCGTACGGCCAAGGCGTTGTAGTCCGCCGGGTGAAGATAGGTCGCCCCCCGGCTCGTCGGCGCGCTGAGCTCAGACATGGGCAGTTCCTCATAGCGCCATTGATCGGTGGCGAAGTAATAGAAGGACGTCGCGTTTTGCAGTCTGGGCGGCAGAGACCAATCCCGGGCAAAAGCGACCGTCTGCCAGCCTTCCATGGGACGCACCTTTTCTTGACCGACATAATGAGCCCATCCTCCGCCGTTAACTCCTTCACAGCCGGTCAGGAGAACCAGATTCAGGATCGTGCGGTAAATCGTATCCGCTTGGTACCAGTGGTTGATTCCCGCGCCCATGATGATCATAGAACGTCCCCGGGTATCTGCGGCATTACGGGCAAATTCCCGGGCAATCTGAAGGGCCAGGCTTCCCTTGACACCGGTGTATCGTTCCTGCCAGGCGGGAGTATAGGGAAGAGGATCGTCGTAATCCCGCGGATATTCTCCCGGCAAACCCCGGTCGATACCGTAATTGGCCAGCATCAGGTCATAAACCGTGGTAATATAAACCGTCTTCCCTTTCCGCTCAAGGCGCTTGACGGGTACGGAGCGGCTCAAGACCGCTTGATTGCCTTCCGCGAAGTACGGCAGTTCGATGGGTACGACCCCGTCTTCCGTCCCGAGCAGGGTCAGCAGCGGATGGCACGGAACCCCTTCCTCGTCTTCCGGTTTCAAGTTCCACGTGCCTTTTCCTTCCCAGCGGTGTCCGATACTTCCGTTCGGAATTCTGAATTCCCCTGTCGCTTGATCAAGGACTACGGTTTTCCATTCCGCCTTTTCCAGCGGCAGGCCGAGGTCGGAGGCCCGCAAATAGCGGCCGGCGGTATAAGACTCGCCCCTCCTTTCCAGAAGCAAAAGATGGGGCATATCCGTATACTTCCGGGCATAATCCAGAAAATACTCTGTTTTTTCTTCCACATAAAACTCCTTAAGAATGACATGGGTCATCGCCTGGGCCAGAGCCCCGTCCGTCCCCGGATTCACCGCCAGCCAATGATCGGCAAAGCGCACCGATTCCGCGTAATCGGGACTGATGCTGATCACTTTCGTTCCCTTGTAGCGGACCTCGGTCATGAAATGTGCGTCTGGGGTCCTTGTCAAAGGGACATTGGAACCCCACATGATGATGTAGCCGGCATTATACCAGTCGCCGCTTTCCGGGACGTCGGTCTGGTCTCCCCAGACTTGCGGGGACGCAGGAGGCAGGTCTGCATACCAGTCATAGAAGCTGAGCATTGGGGAACCGAGCAGGGAGAGAAAGCGGGAGCCCGCAGCATAACTGACCATGGACATAGCCGGTATTGGAGTAAAGCCGGCCAGTCGGTCCGGTCCATACGTCTGAATCGTATAGATCAGCATCGCGGAAATGATCTCTTTCACTTCTTCCCAGGAGGCGCGCACTAAGCCGCCTTTTCCCCGCAACGCTTTGTAGGTTTTCGCCTTTTCCGGATCTTCAACAATGCTTTTCCAGGCCAGCACCGGGTTCTTTGCCGCTTCTATGGCTTCCCGCCAGAAGCGCAGCAGAGCCCCGCGAATATACGGATATTTCACCCGCAAGGGGCTGTAGCTGTACCAGGAAAAGGAAGCGCCGCGGGGGCATCCCCTGGGCTCATATTCAGGCAGGTCCGGTCCTGTCGTCGGATAGTCCGTCGCTTGATTTTCCCAGGCGATGATCCCGTTCTTAACAAAAACCCTCCAGCTGCACGAACCTGTGCAATTGACGCCGTGAGTGGTTCGCACAACTTTGTCATGCTGCCAGCGCGCCCGGTAGAAATCCTCCCATCCTCGATCCTGAGGGGTCACTTCGGTCCACGAGCCTGATAATTTTTCTCCCGCCTTAAAAAATCTCAGTTTTTTCAAAAGCGGGCTCCTTTTCTTTTGCATCCGGCCTCTCCTTTCCGTTCCGGCTTTTATCTGATTTTGTTTCCGGCTGCCAGTCTTAAGACTGGGCGCTTCGCCTGAGTATAAATGAAGTCACAATTGCAATAGCGGCCAGGACAACGTAGACCCAAAAGCCGGCCGCATATCCTTTTTTCCCATAGAGGTCTGTAAAAGCCCCAAGGATCGGGGGAACGACAAAGCCGCCAAAAGCACCTAAGCCCCCGACCCAGCCGCTCGCTCCGCCGGGGGCCTGAGGCACGTATTTGGGGACGAGCTTAAAGACAGCCGCGTTGGCAGTCCCCATTCCAATCCCAACCGTTATTTCGCCGAAAAGAGCGAACCAAAAATTGTGCGTGAAAATGAGTATAAGTGCACCGCTAAGCACAACCCCATAGCTAAGGACAGCCGTCAATTCCCCGCCGAACTTATCGCTGAGATGCCCGCCGTATATCCTCACCAGAGAAGCTAGGATGGAAAATCCCAATGCCATCAGTAGTCCTGCCTGGCCCGCACTAAGCCCAAAATACTGGTTCCAATAGGTCGGAAACCAACCGGTCAGAGCCAGGAAGCCTCCGAATGACGTGAAATAGAGAATGACTAACAGCCAGGTCTTAGGGGTTTTGGCGGAGATTCGTAAAGCCTCTTTCATCTTCCCGGAAGGAAACAGTTCCTGTCCCAAATCCTGAGCGATTTGCTTTGCTTCCTCCTGACTCTTACCCGTCTGGGCGAGTTGAAAATAATAGGCGTCTTGCGCAAACAGACTGTAGATAACTGTTCCGACAAGCAGGAAGACAAACCAGGCCGCGTAAGATGCGGTTAAGCCCAGCGCCGCCAAAGCGAAGGGCAAAATCATGCCGAATACCCCCGGAGCCGTATTCCCCAGCCCGCCGTATGTACCCAAGGCCAGGCCCTGCTTCTTCTGAGGAAACCAGTACGAGGTTTGCGGCACGCCGACCGAGAAGGTCGCTATTCCGCAGCCGCTGAGCAAACCAAAGAAAAAAATAACCGGGTACATGTTCAACGTAATGCCTCGGGGATAATAGAAAAAGAGTATCGCCGTTAAACCCGCCATCCCTAATAGAGAAAGCAGCAGCAAGATGATGAAGGGTTTTTTCCCTCCCGCCTTATCGACCCAAGCTCCAAAAGGAATGCGGAGCAAAGAGCCGCTGAGATTCGGAGCGGCAATCAACAAACCCAGCAGCAAGCCCTTCATGTGCATGAGATGGTTGAAATTGTTCGTCACCGGGCCAAATAAGGAGACCGCAGCAAAGCCGACAAAAAAACCAAATGTGGCCAAAGCCAGCCCTTGACCGGGATTGCCTTTTAAGTGATAAGTCTGAACAATTTCTTCTCTACGCATGTTCATCCTCCCTTTGAATCGGTGGTACCTTTTTTCACTTTTGCTTTTGTCCATATTATACAAGCTAAAAAGTTCAAAGTTCGTGATGCAAATCACAATAAGAAAGGCCAGGCATCCATTTCTTAACGGATGCCCAAACCCACGAAAAGCTGTCGAGGCCGAATTGCGTATTAGGGATATTTTTAATCAGGCTTCTTGGATTTAAACCCATCTCTTAGCCATATTCACGGTTTCTTCGTTCAGTTTGCATTTCTTTTTTGCTTCGGCCCATTCAATGTCTTTTTTGTTATTACTAACCACACCTTTATCCTTTCAGACAAAATTTCATCCAATCGTGAGATTCCCACTTCTACAAGTGAGAGTGGTACCCCATACTCCGCCTCGTCAGGGGTAGACTCCCGCACCGAAGTCTCGATGTTCAGCTTTAGCACAACGAGTTCACTCCAAATTACTGCCCCTTTCTTTCAAACACCTTTTAGCCAATTCCTTGGCTTTCTGAGCGCCCTCTTCAGTCAAGTATACCGATTTTTCACCACGGCTGCTACTAATGAAGCCCCCGCCTCATTCAGCCCACGCGCACAGGACGTGACCTCCACGCGCGCTGTACTTCAAGAATACTCTCATAGAGTTCCAACACCTTCAGGCAGTCGGATACCACAAAATCAATTTCCACACCTATCATGGTCTATTCCTCCCCGCTTTCTTCTTTGCTGAGCGACCCATGTCAGGCCGTTGGAGCAGATGAGTTTCCACAGACCCGGATCAGGGCCGCGAAAATCGCCTGACTGTGCTCCGCGCTGGGCATGCCCTCCGGATGCCACTGCACGCCCAGGCAAAACTTGAGCTGCGGGGCTTCGATCCCTTCAATGATTCCGTCCGGCGCCAAAGCGGCCGTGCGGAAAGCAGAAGGTAAGACAGAAACCGCCTGGTGGTGAAAACTGTTGACCTGCAACTTCTTCAGCCCGACGATCCGCAGCAGGCCGGAGTCCAGGATCTCAACCTCGTGCCAGGGACAATCCCGCGGCGCGGTCTGGCTGTGCTCCAAAGCGGCAGGGCATTGGGAAGGAATATCTTGGTAGATACTCCCGCCCGCGGCCACGGCCATGACCTGAATCCCCCGGCAAATCCCCAGGAGAGGTATGTTCTTTTCCATAGCTGAGCGGGCGAGCAGGATCTCGCCCAGATCGCGTTCGGGAAAACAATTGCGGATTCCTGCTCTCGGTGATTCCCCCAGGTAGAGGGGAGAAATATCTCCCCCGCCTGAGAGAACGAGTCCATCCAATTTTGCCAGCAGAATCTCACTTTCCTGCCGGTCCGCGGGAGGGGGGATGAGAATAGGAACCCCTCCCGCCTTCCGAATACTCTGAACATAATTATGCCTGGGAAAGTTCTCCAGCTCCTCCGCATGGTGGGCGACAGTGATACCGATAAAAGGCCTGACCATTTTCCCCAACTCCTTACACAAGACTCAATATGATGCTTCAGTCACGTTGCCTTTGCTAATGTTACTGTCTGCCTTAGCCTTCCCTCTATCCCGGACAATTCGCCACGGCTCTTAACCCAATTTGTCGGCGATAGGTTTCGGACTCTTGACAAAGACAGCACGAGCCTCGGCCAAAACGGTTCCATCCTCCAAGCAGAGAGTGGCTTCCGTGCGGAACAGACGGGTTTCGCCCTTAACCCGTCTGCCCAAGAGCACTAGCGGGGTATTGACTGGGGTGGGACACCGAAAGCTCACTTCGATGCTGGCCGTTACAGCCCAAATACCTAGATGCTCAATGGTTTTGGCCATGGTTTCATCCAGAAGGGTCGTAACGATCCCCCCATGCACTATCCCCGGATATCCGGCAAAAGCGTCCTCTATGATCACTTTTGCACTTGTTTCCCCATCCTTATGCCTATAACTCACGCGCAAACCCCTCGGATTATCCATCCCGCAAACAAAACAGAGACGATATGTATTTTCTTCGATCTCCACCGTCTCGGTAACTCCTTTCTACCACCCAGTACTGAGCAAACCGCGATAAACTTCCGTTCACAAAGCTGCTTAAAACCGCCACTGACAAAAGCACACCAAATTTCCGTAAAAGACTTGGCTTGTGTTGCGGTTGATCCCCTGAAGCAATCAGGCGCTGTCCATCAAAAGCCGCAGTACACTTATGTACCCACAGATTGTATACCCTCAGATATACCCAAAAAACAGCGTCCACCCTTCAACGCTGTCTCTTGCGCCATCAGTTTTTATGTGTCAGCCCGTCTAAATGTCCGCCAGCCCCAAACTGATCTCAATTGCCTGATCCACCCGCAACATCACTTCTTCATCTAAGACGGCGACTTTTTCTTTCAGCCTGCTCTTATCAATCGTCCGGATCTGCTCAGTCAGGATCACGGAATCTCGTTCCAACCCGCTTCTTTTGGCACGAACTTCAACATGAGTGGGCAACTTGGCCTTCGCAATTTGCGAAGTAATAGCGGCAATAATCGTCGTCGGGCTGAACTGGTTCCCTATATCGTTTTGAATGACCAGAACCGGCCGCGTCCCCCCTTGCTCTGAGCCGACGACGGGGTTTAACTCTGCGTAATAAATTTCCCCGCGCTTAATGATCATCATCGACACTCCACAATTGTTCTCTCAAAATCCTCCAATGCTTCTTGTTCTGTAGAAAACAGTTCCTTGGCGATGGCCAGGTTGAGTTGAGCCATTTCCTGATATCCCCTGCGCATCTGCTCCCGTATTCCCCTCCTGCGGCGTTCATGGAGAACACTATTGATCGCCTCGCGAATGAATTCGCTGCGGTTACGTTTTTCCAGTGTAACAATCCCATCCACTTCCGCGAGCAAACTTTCCGGTAAACTGATCATGATCCGCTTACTTTCTGCCACACCAGCACCCCCATGTTTTCTGCCAAGGCTATATTCCATTATAGATAGTAATGCTCCAAAGTGTCAACGAACTGGGCTGACTAAACAAGCCAGAGAACCGGTATTCAGGCCGAATCCCCCATGTAAATTTTGCCATTTCGCAGTCTCGGTTCCCGGCAGTCCTTCCTACCGTGTACTTCAAGTATATTATGCCGGTATTGCATTTATATTATGCCGGTATTGCAAGAGCGATATACTTTATAAATCTTTACCGACGAACCGTGTTGCACTGTCTCCGGGTGGACCAGGCAAAAATTTCCGTCCGGTCAGCAAAAACCGGCGGGATTTCAAGCAAAACTCGGCCCTCACTCCGGTTGCTCCAGGGAAGCGACCGGGCTCGTCCGGGCGATGGCAGAAGCAAAAGTGGCACTTAGGCAGCCACGGACTTATACTTTCAATCCTCATCTGATGTGCTAAGACAAAAACAGGTACTAAGACAAAAACCGCCGCACCACAGCCTGATGAGCCCTGATTTCCAGGCGGTCGTCGAGCACAGCCGGGAGAACGGCAACACCCCGGCGCCGCAGAGCCAAAGCGAGCAGCAAGTCGGCTAAATGCGGGTTCTTAGGCAAAAGGGGCCCGTGCAAATACGTACCGAAAACGTTGCGATAGCGGACCCCTTCCCCTTGATCCTGACCGTTATTTCCGTACCCGTGCCGAATCAAACCCAGAGGTAACAGCCCTTCTCCCAGATACGTCCTGCCTGAGTGATTTTCAAAACCTACCAGAGTCGTCAAAATGCCACTCCCGCTCGCCGCTCCGCTGCCGGTCTCTGCCTTGGCTGCCGCTCCGTTATCGGTCCCTGCCACGCTTCCCAAGCTGCAGCCGGTGCCCGGTCCGGTTTGCAAACCGCCCCCCCTGCCTTCGCTGTTCCCTGTTCCCCGGACGGCCGCTTCCCCCGTCGGCTCCTGCCCCCAGGCCGCAGGGTTGAGATCTGCAATCACATTGCCGATGAGCCGTTCCCGACCGGCCACAGTCCACAGGTTCAAGATGCCCAATCCCGGTATTTTGTCGCCCCCGCCCGTTTGATAATACTGGCCCAGCAGCTGGTACCCGCCGCAGATACCGAGAACCACCAGTCCCTCCTCAATAGCCTCGCGCAATTCCGTTTCCCGCCGCTTGAGGTCATTAACCAGAATACTCTGCTCACGGTCGGAGCCTCCGCCGATAAAAAGAATGTCAATATGGCGGAAATCCAATGGATCCCCGAGACTGGAACGTTGAACCAAACCCTCAATGCCGCGCCAGCTGCAGCGAGCCGCTAAAGCCAGGATATTTCCCCGGTCCCCGTAGAGATCCAGCAGGTCCGGATAAAGATGGCAAATAGTTATTTTCAAGCGCTCGCCCTCCCCTCGGCACTCAGGCCCCGGCCGGTGTGGGCGGCTGCGGCTTCGAGCAGGGTGCGCAGCGGAAAAAGCATCGTGTAGGTCGGGAGGACGTAGACCGCTTCCCGCCCGCCGCGTCCGGCGGACACCAGGGCCAAAGCCTTCTCGGCTGAGTGTTCGATCCTCAATCTATCTTCGGGCACACCGGCATATTTCAGGCGCAAAGCCATGTCCTCTGCCCGCAATCCTGTACAGACAACCAGGTCCACGCGGCCCTCCCCGGCTTCGGCGGCCGCTCCTAACCGTTCAAAATCAACATCCCAAAGCCAAGAGACATCCCTGCCGTCAGCCGCCAGATCGTTAATCGCAATCAGGAGACGTATCCCGGCGGCACCACCGTTTAACACGGTATGAATCACTTGATTAAAGCCGGTGGGATTCTTGACCAAAGCCAGGGTGACCTCCCCTTCGAGCAGAAGAAAGCGCTCCATACGTCCTGCCTGCGGAACAAACTCCCTTAACCCCCGAGCAATGGCCTCTCCGTCAATATCCAGCTGCACGGCGGCCGCCACTGCTGCCAGGGCATTGTAAAGATTGTAATATCCCTGCAAAGCCACCTCGTAAGCATTGACCCCGACTCTGAAATAAAGCTTACCCTCTTCCATTCTGACTTGCTGGGCCTGCAAATGCGGCAGCGGCCTCCGGAAGGAACAAGACGGGCAAGCAAAAAGGCCCAATTGACCGTAATGAAATAAGGTATACTCCAGAGGAGCACCGCACAAAGGGCAGAACCGGGCTTCCCTGGTCTCTCCGCTTACCGCGCTGCTCTCCGGAATTCGTTCCACTCCATAATAAATAACCCCTTGGTGCATGACCCCGGAAGGGTCCGCCGCCCGCTTGTCCGAGCGCCCGATCCCGAATTGGGCCACAAGAGGATCATCGGCATTGAGAACCAGCGCCGTCGCTCTCGGCAGTGCATTCCGAACCAAGCGGACCGTTGTATCTAACTCCCCATAACGATCAAGCTGGTCCCGGAAAAAATTGGTAATAATGGCCAGCCTGGGTGTAATCTGAGCACAAACTTTGGGAACCGTGGCCTCGTCCACTTCGAGCAAAGCCAGTGGCACCCGCAGTCTTCCCGACCAACCGGTATCCTGCAGCAAGGCACCGGTAATGCCGGTGACGAGGTTGGCTCCGGCCTGATTAAAGGCGAAGTCCTTGCCGGCCGCTCTCAGGATGTTCGCCAGCAGGTTGGCCGTGGTTGTTTTCCCGTTGGTGCCTGTGACGAGCAGAACACCCTCCGGAAGAGAGGCGCCTAGATGCGCGATACACGCGGGATCAAGGCGTTGGGCCACCGCCCCCGGCAGGGTCGTTCCCGTCCTCCCCAGAAGCTTCAAAAGAGCGCCGCTCAGCTTCCCTGCCCAAACCGCCGCGTAAAAACGCCATGTCCGTTTCACAAAGTTTCTCCTATCCCAACCGTTCTCGTCTGTCCCCAATGATTATACATCCTCAGAGGGGGAATCATCAACCGGCTCATCTTCGGACCAAAGCGCCCTCATTGCTCCAAACACAGCCCCGTCTGCAGCGAACCTGAAATTCCGCCTCTGCCGTCCGGGCCGTTAACACTGTAAAGCCCCCGGCAGACCCAGTCCTGCCGGAGCTTTGGTTTGAAACTTTTCAGGCAGTGGCTCATGCAGCCGCTGCCTGAAAACACCCCCGCCGCCTGAAAAGAACCTCCGCCGCTTTCCTGAAAAATCCCGGCGACAGGTGAACGATCCCGAACTTGCTTGCACAAGAACCCGGAGAAGAACTGGGAGAACTCAGAAAACTAAAACCTTGCGGGCTGCAAGGTTCAGAACGTCTTGAATCCGGTCACACTCCGGTTAACCAAAATCTCCACCAGCGGCCCCAGCGCGTAGCTGAGAAAAACACGGAAACCCTCCGCCAAAACCAGGGCCACCCCCAGACGGAGAAGAAAACGTCCCCAGCGCGCGCCGGAGCGGCGCAAGATCCCGTCTAAATCCAACATCCCGGCCGCAATCCAGCCCAGGACCAGGCAGAAGACGAAAAACCCATAGGTAAATCCCAACGCCAAATAGGACATTTTCTTCCCCCCTTCTTCTAAGTCTATGAAGCAGGGGAGGGGATTAGACCTTTCGCAGTCCCTACCAGGCACAGTAAAGATCACCGTAGGGCCGCTTATTGGCGGGAATCAGTTTATTGAAAGGCCGGGCCAGGATTTGCGCCGCATCTCCTCCGAAATATCGCACATACTCGGACACATAATGCTGAATCTTCTCCTCATCTTCCGCAGTCAAAGAGACGCTCTTGACTTCTTTGCCCAATTTATACTCTTCCACCTCGCCCCGGATGTACATCACACCTCCGTGCATACCGGTGCCGCAATAGCTGCCGACGATCGGTGCAGCGTCGGCAAGCCCGAGCCCCAGGAGCATCAGCACTCCTCCTGCCATATACTCACCGAAAAATTCCCCGCCCGTACCGCCGATGACAATCGCCGGCACCCTGTCAAGGTATTCTTTCATATGAATTCCGACGCGATAACCGACACTGTCCCGAATGTAGATTTCCCCGCCGCGCATGGCATACCCGACCGTGTCGCCGGCATGGCCATGGACGATGATCCTGCCCTTGTTCATGGTATTGGCCATCGCGTCCTGGGCATTTCCCTCCACAATGAGTTCCAAGCCATCCATGTAAGCCGCCAGATCATTCCCCGGCGTCCCCTCCAGAATCAGGCGTTGCGAACCGCTGATACCATCCCCGATATAACGCTGGCCGTTGACGTTTTGCACCCGGACCTCCTCGACACCGGAGGCGAACTGAGCGCGGATCTGCCGGTTAAGTTCCCTGTAATAAACCCCTTTGGCATTAAGCACGCTCATGCTTCAGCACTCCTTTCCACAATTCTTCCTGCCGGTATTCTTTGGGGAAATGAAGGTAACCGAAATTCTCCTTGAGCAAATGCTCTTGAAAGGGTGCCACGTCGATTTCTTTCTCCATCAGACCCGTTAAGATCCCGGCCCGGTCGATCGCGTTCAAGGCGATAAAACCGACGACCTTGCCTTCACGCAGGACGACCTTCTTGTATACCCTTTTCGCCGCGTCCGCGTGGATGAGCTCACGGAATTCCGAACCTTCGGGCTTAACGATCCCGGCCGTGATCATGGGCAAGTCAAAAAAGCCGATGGAATTCATGGCAAAGCCGCCGCGGTAGCTCTCTCTTCCCCCCGTCATGTTCACGCCGGCGCTGAAACCTTGTTTATAAGCATTCGGCAGAATCGGCAAAACCCGCCTCTGGCGATAAAGAAAATCGTACCCCTCGGCCACATCCCCGGCAGCGAAAATGCCGGCGACGTTAGTCGCCAAAAACTCGTCTACCACAATGCCCCGGTTGATCTCTATCTCCGTCCCTTGGGCCAAAGAGGTATTGGGACTGACTCCGATGGCGATGACCAGGCGATCACAGGGCAGTTCTCTTCCGTCCTGCAAGCGCACTCCTTTCACCCGGCCGTCCTCGCCAAGAATCTCGGCTACCGTATTTTCCAAGTAAAAGCGCACTCCATGCTCTGCCAAACTTTCCTGAACCAGTCCAGCCGCAACCTCATCCAAGATGGCACTCAAGACCCGGTTGGCCAGTTCCACCACGCTCACCTCCGCTCCCCGATGGCAGAGAGCTTCCGTCGCCTTGAGCCCGATCAGACCGGCACCGATGACCACCGTGCGCACCCCGGGATAGAGAGTTTTTTCCAGGGCTTTGACATCATCCCATTTCAGGAAAGTGAAGACTCCCTCCAAATCTCGACCGGGCATGGGCGGCACGATCGGCTTCCCTCCGGCAGCCAGCAGCAAACGTTCAAAGCGTACTTTTTCCCCGGATTCCAGCACCAACTCTTTCGCCGCTGTTGAAAGTGAATTCACCCTGGTTCCCAGGCGTGCCGTCACGCCCTGGCGCTCATAGAAATCCGGAGGACGGTAATACATCTTATCTTCCGCCACTTTGCCGTATAAATAATAGGAAATCAAAGGCCGCGAGTAGGTGTGATAAGGTTCATCCGAGAAAAGAGTGATTTTTCCTGTCTTGTCCGAACTTCGGATTCCCTCGACCGCCCCGATGCCGGCAGCGGAGTTGCCCACAATCACATAGTCCATCTTTTCTACCTCCTCCACAGTTCATCGGTAAAGACGAGGGCGCCGTTGGGACAGTTCTGAACACAGACGGGCAAGCCTCCGTTGCTGCTGCAGAGGTCACACTTGGACGCGACTTTGTGTCCTCCGGCATCCCGCTGAACGGCTCCGAAAGGACAGACGAGAATGCAGGTCCAACAGCCGACACAACGGCTTTCGTCGTTCGTGACCACCCCGGTCAGCGAATCTTTCTGCATAGCGCCGCTGATGCAAGCCTTGGTGCAGGGAGCGTCATCACAGTGCCGGCACTGGAGCGCAAAAGAAACCGGTTGGTTTTCCTCCACCAGGACCCGGGGGGTGGGTTTAACTTTCTGCTTCAAAAACGCTTTAATAATATCATTAGGGTATTCGGAATGGGCAACGGCACAATGCACCTCACAAAGCTTACATCCGGCACAAAATTCCTCACGGGCGTATACGCGCTTCATTCTTGGCTTTCCCCTCTTCCTCGCAAAATAATCCGCACCGGCCCCGCAACTCGCTGAGACCCCACCGGGACCGGCGGCGAAGCACTTTATCCAGGCGTAAAATTTCCGTTTCTGCCGGCGGGAACAGGTCCCGCATACCCTCAAAGAGAGTTCACTCCCCTGCCGACATGACTCCGAGAATGCTCAATTCCCGGTCGCTCAGGCCGATTCCTCTCAGCATCAGGCGGTTTCCGCGCAAGCTTTCAATGGCGTTGATTCCCATGCCCCCCAGCAGTTCCTTAATCTCGTGTTCCCAGGCCGAAATGAGATTGGCTGCCCGTTCGGCCCCAATCTCGGGATTGAGGCGTTTGACCAGTAGAGGGTTCTGGGTAGCAATCCCCCAGTTGCATTTGCCTGTATTGCATTTCTGGCAGAGATGGCAGCCCAAGGAAATGAGGGCAGCCGTCCCGATATAGACGGCATCGGCGCCCAAGGCAATCGCCTTGACAATATCGGCACTGTTGCGGATGCTGCCGCCGATAACCAGGGAGACTTGGTTGCGAATTCCTTCCTCCCTCAAACGCGAATCCACGGCCGCCAGGGCCAATTCAATCGGCAGACCCACATTATCCCGGGTTCTCAGGGGAGCGGCTCCGGTCCCGCCCCTAAATCCGTCAATAGCAATGATATCCGCCCCGGCCCGGGCAATTCCGGAAGCGATAGCCGCAATATTGTGCACCGCCGCAATCTTAACACCCACCGGTTTGCGGTACTGAGTCGCTTCTTTCAAGGAATAGATTAGCTGACGCAGGTCTTCGATCGAATAGATGTCGTGATGAGGAGCGGGAGAAATGGCATCGGTTCCTTCCGGAATCATACGGGTCTGGGAAACTTCCAGTCCCACCTTTTCGCCGGGCAGATGCCCGCCGATTCCCGGCTTGGCCCCCTGACCGATCTTAATCTCGATCGCCGCCCCCGCCTCCAGGTATTGCGGATGGACGCCAAAGCGACCCGAAGCCACCTGGACAATCGTGTTTTTCCCGTATTTATAGAGATCCTTGTGCAGTCCGCCTTCGCCCGTATTGTACATAATGCCGGTTTTTTCGGCCGCCGCGGCCAGGGATTTGATTGCGTTCAAGCTAATCGAACCATAGGACATAGCGGAAAACATGATCGGAACTTCCAACTCCAACTGAGGCGGCATCTCCTCCACCAGTTTACCGTCTTGCACCATCAGCTTTTCCGGCTTGCGGCCCAGAAAAGTCTTCAGTTCCATGGGTTCGCGCAAGGGATCAATCGAGGGATTCGTGACCTGACTGGCGTTAAGCAACAGATGGTCCCAGAAGATCGGGTACGGTTGGTCATTGCCCATGCCGGTCAAGAGGATACCCCCGCTCTCCGCCTGCTTGTAAATAGCTTTGATAGCATTGGCGCTCCAGTTGGCATTTTCCCGGAATTCCAAAGGATATTTGCGGATGGTCAAGGCATGGGTGGGGCAGAGAGTGACACAGCGCTGACAGTCCACACACAAAGCGTCATCGGATTTGACCCGCTGTTCTTCTTCATCCCAGATATGGGCTTCGTTGGCGCACTGGCGGACACAGACCTGGCAGTTGATACAACGATCGCGGTTGCGCTCGATTAAGAAGTCCGGGGTGCTCAAGCTGAGTGTCATACCAAATTCCCCCCCTCTTCAAATAACCCGATCACAGGCTCACCGCCGCGAGGAGCCCAGACCCGTTCCGGGCTCGGGCAAATTTCCCGGATAGCCGACTCTTCCGAAGCCACATAGAGGAAGTCCCCTTGGCTGGCCGCGACCAGAGAGCGCAGTTTCAGGCGATCGTTCAAAGCCACAATCCCTTGGTTGGAACCCAGTATGATCGAAAACGGCCCATTGAGCAGGAGACTGCCATAAACGGCGCGTACTGTCTTAAAGAGCTTCTGCCGCTCCGGATCCATCCTTTCAATATCGCGCCAGAACGGAGCCGCCAGGGTAGCGATGGCAATGTCCAAGGGCACATTGTGTTTGCGCACTAAAAGGTCAAACGCATAAGTGATGGCCTCGGTGTCCGTCTGCATCGTCAATCTGTAACCGAACATCTCCAAATAGCGCTTGTTGGCCCCGTAGGACGAAATCTCACCGTTATGCACTATCGACCAGTCCAAAAGAGTAAACGGGTGCGCCCCCCCCCACCAGCCGGGCGTATTGGTCGGAAAGCGGCCGTGGGCCAGCCAGATATTCCCTTTATACTCCTCCAGGCGGAAATATTCCCCCATGTCCTCGGGAAATCCCACTCCTTTGAAGGCTCCCATGTTTTTGCCGCTGGAAACGACGAAAGCCCCTTTGATCTGTGAATTGATGTGCATCACCGTCCGGACGACGAGTTCGTCCTCGCTTTCGTCTTCCAAAAGGCTTTCCGGCTTGGGCCTGACAAAATAGCGCCAGGCCAAGGGCGCCTGGTGAATGGAGCCCACCCGCCGGGTGGGAATCTTCCCGCTTTCGGCCACGTGAAACAGACTGTTGAGCCTTTGCTCGGTTTTCTCTTTCGCGGCCTGCTCCTCATAGTAGAGATGAAAAGCGTAGTGTTCAGGAAAATCCGGGTAAATACCGTAGGCCGCAAAGCCGCCGCCCAAACCGTTTGAGCGATCATGCATCAGGGCAATGGATTTAATGATATCCTGTCCGGAAAACACTTCGCCACGTTTGTTCATAATTCCACTAATGGCACATCCGGACGGAATCCGGACCTGACCTTCTCGCAGCAAATTCTTCCCCTCCCCAAATCCTCTTAAAAACTTTCCTCTTAAGCCCAGGCAAATCCCGGCCCCAGACGGGACAAGACGTATACTGCCCCCGCCGCCAACGTCGATTAAGCTCTTGGCAGGGGTGATTGATGCCGATTCTTCGCTCAAGTGTGTTTAATTTTAGCACATCTCCGGCCCTCAGGTAACCGTTCGAGTTAAAGTATTATGTATTTTTTCTATAACTTAAAGTCTATTAAATAACAGAAAGACGTGTCAAACTCCGTTGAGAAGTTTGACACGCCCGCGTCCCAAAACTAAGGTTGACTTCCTCCCCGCGTGCGCTCTGGGTCGAATTCAAGCAATATGTCCCGATCTGGGAAGCTGGCCTTGGAAGTATAGCTTTCCGTAACTTCCACATACTCAATGCCGTTTTTCTCGCACACGTACTTTAAAAAACGACGGAACTTCCAGCGGAATCTGCACAAAGTTTTGGTTATTCACATGACGGATATTACTTTTGGCATCACAGCGGCTAACGAGATCAGTTTTCCGCATAAACCCGGGGCACACGCCCGGAAATCCCGCAAACTATCTCATAATTAATCGTCTTCAGGACTTCTGCCATCTCCGTCGCTTCCAGGCGGTCCGACCCGTCCGCACCGATCAAGGTCACCACATCCCCGACCTCTGCCGCCGGGAGCTTGGTCACATCGAGCAAAGTCTGGTCCATGCAGATACGTCCGATCATCGGCACCCTTCGACCGCGGATCAGAGCTTCCCCCCGGTTCGACAAGGCCCGGCGCAATCCGTCGGCGTAACCCACCGGAATCGTGGCCACCCGGGTGGGATAGGCGGCACAAAATGTCCGCCCGTAGCTTACCGTTTCCCCTTGGGCAATCATCTTAAGGTGGGTAATCTTTGTCTTCCAGGAAAGGACCGGTTCCAATTCCGCCTCCGGACCGACCTGCCGCGAAGGGGGAAGACCGTAGAGCACAATGCCCGGGCGCACGAGCTCAAAATGAGCCTCCGGCAAGCGCAGAATAGCCGCACTGTTGGCCGCATGCCTGAGCGGAATGCTCAATCCCTGCGCGCGCAACCGGCTGTAAATGCGGTTGAAACGATCCAATTGCTCATGGGCAAAAGAAAGGTCTTGTTGGTCCGCCGCAGCGAAATGCGTGTAAATCCCTTCGATCCGCAAGTTCGGCAGCGCGGCTATCTCCAGGATACTCGCCGCATCTTCGTGCCGAAAACCGATGCGCCCCATCCCGGTGTCCACTTTGACGTGCAGCCGCGCCACCCTCTCCTGCCGGACCGCGGCGGCTGAAAGTGCGGCCGCCTGGCTGAGCCGGCTGATGCCGGGTATGATGTCTTCTCGCACCAGCACATCGGAAGCTTCTTCCGGGGTTGTCCCGATCACCATGAGAGTCAAATCCGGATAGGCCTGCTTGATCTCCAAAGCTTCTTCGAGCAAAGCCACACCGAAACGTTTGGCTCCCAAAGCACGCAAGGCTCCTGCCACGGGCAGGGCCCCGTGCCCGTAGGCATTCGCTTTGACAATCGGCATCATCTCGGCGTGAGTATAGGACTGGACCCTGGCATAATTCCGGCGCAGGGCGGCTAGGTTAATCTCGGCCCAAACCGGACGCATAAACTCCATTCTCTCTCCCTCTTTTCGGCCAACGGCTTCCTTCTAACTAAGCTTATGACGAACAAGGTGCGGGCTGCAGCCACAGCTCGGCTTCCCCTGCCTTTCAGCCCCGGGGCGGACATGAATTACCGGTCGACCGGCTCGCGGGTCCCGATGAAAAACCCGACCGGTGCCGCGACGGCTCTTTCAGTTCCCTCCGCCCCCGCGCCCGCTCTCTTCCAGAGCCCGCCGGGCCCGGGGAAGCATGTCGGCCACTTCTCCGGCCGTATAGCCGGAGAAGCCGTATGTTTGGGCCAAAAGGTCCCCCGCCTTCCCGTGTATGTATACTCCCAGACAGGCAGCCTCCACTGGGTCGACCCCCTGCGCCAGCCAAGCCAAAATACTTCCGGTCAGAACATCCCCGGTCCCCCCCGCTCCCAAACCCGGGTTCCCGCTGGGATTCAAAAAAGCCCTCCCGTCAGGGGCCGCCACGACAGTTGTGGCTCCCTTCAAAACGACAGTCGCTTCCCATTCCACCGCCTTGCTGATCGCGAGTTCCAAGCGGTTGGCCTGCACCTCGGCTACCGTCAGCCGGCAGAGGCGAGCCATTTCCCCCGGATGGGGCGTCAAAATCCGGGAGCCGTGTCCCTGGCGCCCGGCTAAAATGTCCGGAGCCGCGGCAACCAGGTTCAAGGCGTCGGCATCCAAAACAAGCGGCAGGGAAATGCTTTGCAGCACTTTCTCCAAGACCGGCAGAAATTCCGGGTTCTGCCCCAAGCCGGGCCCGACGGCTAAGGCCTGAGCTCCCTGGCACCGTTCCCGGATCCGGGTCCAGGAGTCCAGCCCCAGATACTCTTCCTCGGGGCCCGCCCAAACCGTCGCTTCCACCACCCCTTCATCAACCAAAGGACTGATTTGGCGCGGAGCGATAATTTGCAAAAGGCCAACCCCTGTACGCAGGGCCGCGCGCCCTGCCAGAATCGCCGCTCCGCTCATACCCGGGGAACCGGCGACCAGAATTCCCCGGCCGTGCTGCCCTTTATGTCCCTGTCTCAGCCGCCGGGGCAAAAAGGAGCTGACCAGGCGATCCGTTAAAACGAAGTTGGCGATGGCCTCCGACTCGAAATAAGTTTCGGGGATGGATATCGGGTCCACAACCAATTCTCCCCGGAAATCCGGTCCCTCCCCCAAATAGTGGCCCAATTTGGGCAGGCCGAAAGTCACGGTTTCTTCCGCCCGGACAGCCGTCCCGGAAACGTTCCCGCTTCCGGCTTCGACTCCGCTGGGAATATCCACGGAGATGACCCAGGCGGCCGCCTGGTTTACCTGTTCCACATATTCGCGAATGAAGGTGGGCAGGGCCCCCCTGAAACCGGTGCCGTAAATGGCATCAACGATAACTTCCGCCTGGTTGAGCGCTAAGCGGGTCAGGTGCTGCCTATCCCCCCGGACGACAAAGAACTTGGCACCGGTTCCCTGGTAAAGGCGAAGGTTGAGGGCCGCATCCCCCCGGAAATCCTCGGGAGGGGAAAAGAGGAAAACCGTTACCCCCATGCCCAGAAGCACGAGGTGCCTGGCTACCGCCAAGCCGTCTCCGCCGTTATTCCCTTTGCCGACCAAGATGACGGCTTTGTGTCCCTTCGGGTCAAGTACACCCATACCGGCAAAGTGCGCCCGGATCTCGCGCACCACCGCCAGGGCCGCATTTTCCATGAGGAGAAGACTGGGAATGCCGTAGTCTTGGATCGCCCTCTCCTCGATTTGACGCATCTGTTCTGAATTTACAACCCGCATGCTTTTCTCCTTCCCAACCGGTTCCCGTAGTCCCCTTGCGGCCACCGTAAGCTGGCTCAGGCCGGGCGGCGCGATTCCGCCGCTCGCCCCGCGGCCCCCCCCCGCAAGACGGAAACCGCCGGCCCGCGGCTCCGCTGAATATCCGCACCAAGTCTCCGGACACTGGACCGGGCGGAAATTCACCTGCCGGAAACGGCTCCCCCACCCGTGCCCCGACCGTGAGTGTCACGGACTCCCCGCGGTAAATCTACGCCCCGCGGGAAATCTACGGCATGAGCAAGGCGAACGCTACGACTTTGTCCCGGTCATGACTGAGACTCAGCCTTACTGCCGAGCCTCCCCGGGCCTGAGCCAGAGCCCGGGCTTTCGGACCCAGCAAGACAAGGGGTTCCCCGCTCTCCCCGCTGATAATCTCGATGTCGTGCCAGGATAACCCCTTCAGGCCGGTGCCCAGCGCTTTGAGCACCGCTTCCTTGGCAGCGAACCGACCGGCCCAGCTTTGCACCCCGCGCTCACTTAGGTCAGCCCTTTCTCTGTCGGTAAAAAGACGCTCCGCCAGAGCAGGACGCCGGGCATATGCCGCGGCAAACCTTTCAATTTCGAGGATATCCACTCCCGGGTAGATGGCCACTTCACTTGGCGCTCCTCTCCGCAGCCGACTCAACGGCAGAACTGCCCGGTGACTGCTCACCGGGCCGGAAAAAATTCCTATTCCCGGACATCCGCTTTCCGGACATCCTCTCACACTTCCGGCCGCGGAAGAAAATCCTGTACCTTGTTTTCCGCTTTCTTGGCCAAGGGCAGCCGCATGGAGACTGTCGTACCGGCACCCGGTTCGCTCACGACTTTGAGCCCATAAGACTCCCCGTAAAGGCCCTTCAAACGCTCGTGCACATTAGCCATGCCCACTCCATTGCCCGAACCGAAACCCGGCAGCAAAACATTGCGGATCCGGTCGAGGGGAATGCCCACACCATCATCCTTCACCCGGATCAAGACTTCATCCTCTTGACACTCGACGTGAATCAGCACGGTGCCGTTACCCATCTTAGGAGTGATACCGTGCTTGACGGCATTTTCCACCAGGGGCTGAATGCTCAGGCGCGGAATGACTATATCCCACAATTCCTCCG
Organism: Acididesulfobacillus acetoxydans; assembly: GCF_902729405.1. Taxonomy (GTDB): domain Bacteria; phylum Bacillota; class Desulfitobacteriia; order Desulfitobacteriales; family Desulfitobacteriaceae; genus Acididesulfobacillus; species Acididesulfobacillus acetoxydans. The sequence continues at coordinate 1,461,858 of NZ_LR746496.1, read as the reverse complement.
GGATCTCTTCTTTAACCTGGAGTTTGCGACCAAAACGGGCTTTCTCCAGAATTAAATAGGTATTTACGAACTCCATCTCTTCCCTGAGAGGGATGACCGTTCCTTTGGATTTCAGAGCCCTGCGGAAAAACTCCGCCAGATGAATGAGAAGCCTGCGCGTCCTGTTCGGATTGGAACGGCTGGTGGCAATAATTGTGTTCAAAACGTTAAAGAAAAAATGCGGGTTAATCTGGGCATGTAAGGCATCCAGCTGAGCCTCAGCCGTGAGTTTCGCCTGGTGATCCAATTCCGCCAGTTCAATTTGCATACCCAGGAGCTGCGCCATGCCCAAGGCCAAACGAATCACATCCGGGGAAAGCTGACCGTCCTTGGTCTCGTAGAGTTTAACCGTTCCGACCACTTCGCTCCGATTGCGCAAGGGAACAATCACCGCCGCCGCCAAAGGACAATTGCAGATGTCTTTACGGGCACAATTCAACTGTTTCTGTGTCCGCACCACTTTATAGTTACCGGTTCGGATCACTTCCTTGGTCGCCTCCGTGAGAATCCGGTCTCCCGGATGGTGTTGGTCACACCCGACCCCTAAGTAAGAAAGCACCCTCTCCCGATCCGTGATGGCCACCGCCGCCACCTGGCTGATAGATTGAATAATCTGGGCAATCGCCTCAGCGTTGCTCTCATCCAAACCCCGCCGCAAATAAGGCAGGGTTTCGTGCGCGATTTTAACGCTCAAATCCTCATTGCGGTGCTCCGGCTCCTTGGCCTGAAGCCGCCGATAACGCTCAAAGCGCCAAGCCAAAACAAGAGTGTTTAAGAGCAAAAAAAGGAAAAAAACTACCGGCTGCCGGAAGTAAAACCCCAATACACTTTCAAGCCCCAGGGTCAAGAGAATTTGCCAGCGCATTTGCCCATCCCTCATCTACGGCTTATTATTTAACAGTTCGACATCGGGAAGCAAAGTCCTTTTAACCTTGGCAAAAGCCCCGGGGAAACTGAGCCGGCTGCCTGAACTCACTGCGGCTTGGGCAAGGACCGCCCTTTAGCCAGCAATGCCTGCAGTTTTTTTTGGCCTTCTCCCGAGCCCACCACGAGCAGAATGTCTCCCTCCTGCAGAATAAAATTGGCCGCCGGGGAAAATTGTTCCAGACCTTCCCGGACGATGGCTACAATCGTCGTCCCGGTATGTTCCCTGATCTTCAATTCCCGAAGAGTTTTGCCAATCGCCGCTGAGCCCGTTCCCACCTCGATTTCCCCCACATCCATCCAGCGTGACATGAGGCGCTCGGCGTAATTAAGAACTTTATCCAGATATTCTTCAATCTTTAAATCAATTTCCCGGCGCTGGTCCAGCAGGCGCTTCAACTCCTCCTGAAAAACCTGCATCTCGCCTTTTTGGTCAAACGACTTGAGGAACCTGTCCGCCATCGCCCTGGATGTCACCGTGATCCCGACCCCCTGATTTACAATCACGACCCCGGCATTTTGTAAAATGGCGATAGCTCGCCGAATCGTCTCCGGCGAAACGTTAAAGCGCCCCGCTAAGGTTGAGCGCCCGTGAATTTTTTCTCCTTCGCGGTATTCCCCCATGACAATGGAATGAGCCAACTCCAAGGCAATCTCCTGATAACGAGCCTGATCCATCCTGCCGCTCCTTTCCTGTTCTCCTTACGCCACAATCCGCCCCACCTCCGGTCCTAAGGGCCGTAGGGTCCCGCCATATCTGCAAGTATAAAGTCTGCGGCCGCATAAGTGCAACTTCATTGTCCTCTTCAGCCCAGTTTTCTCCATTTTTACCCCTATAATATTGGCAAAAAAACATAGCGCTAAACCCCTTGACTCCAGACAACTTTCTGTGTATCATAGGGTTGTCGGATGGGGCTCTGCGGAGTCTCTCTTGGGCGGATCCACATTTAGATACTATGCAAGAGTATACAATTTTGACGAGCCAAGTGCAATTTACTCTGGAAAGGAGCCGGTCGATATGTCTGAAAGGCGCGATCAAAGGGATCAAGAAGTTTTCCATCAGATCCTTACTCTCAATTCGGATATCGAACAGTACCTCGCTCTGGCTCCCAGCCTCAAATTACCAACAAACCGGACAGAGGAGACAACTTCCCTCCCCGTCCCGGTTGATCATCGTTTACCCATGGTCGTTTGAGACCGATAGATTATTCTTACCGTCTGGTCGATTTTAACTGCTTTTCTGTTCCCCTTTTTTGAGAGCAGCCCCTGGCTAGGGGTTGCTCTTTTATGCGCGCCTGCCCTTCTCCGTGCCTGCCTTTCCCACCCTCCCCGTCGGACTAGGTCGATCTATGTCGCGGGTCTGAGAGTCGGTCTAGGTCGTCAGCCTATGTCGCGGGTCTGGTAAGTACGGCGCGTTTGCCTTGCCAACTGCCCCTCATGGTCAGTTCCTTGTCAATGCCATTGAGGATTTCCCATTTGCGAAGGCTCCAGAGGGGTGCAATGAGATCGTCCGGCGGCCCGTCCCCCGTCAGACGCTGGATAATCATCTCGGGCGGCAGGATCTCCAGAATGTCAGCCACGTATGTGACATACTCCTCTTTCGTTAAGAGCGGAAAGGGTTCTCTTTCATAGAGCCGCGCCAACGTTGTTCCTTTCAACACGTGCAAAAGATGCAGTTTTATACCCTGAAGCGGCAGTTGAGCCACGGCCTCGGCTGTCGCCATGATATCCCGGCGGCTTTCTCCCGGTAAACCCAAGATCAGGTGGGCACATACCCGGACCCCGCGCTCACGCAGTTTCGCGAGCCCCTCCAAAAAAGCGGAATAGTCATGCCCGCGACGCATCCATTCCAAACTCCGCTTGTGAATCGTTTGCAGACCCAGCTCAACCCACAGATAGGTTCGTTCCTGTAACTCTTGCAAATAATCCAGGACATCATCCGGCAGACAATCCGGCCGGGTGGCGACAGAAAGACCCACGACCCCGTCTTGAGTCAGTGCCTCCTCAAAAACCTTCCGCAAATACCCAACCGGGGCGTAAGTGTTGGTGTAGGCTTGAAAGTAAGCCAAGTATTTACCCCTGGGCCACTTCTTGCGCATTTGCTCTTTCACCTGCGCAAACTGAACAGATATAGACTTCCCTTGTTCCCCGGCAAAGTCTCCCGATCCGCGGGCACTGCAATAGACACATCCCCCGCTGCCCAGAGTTCCGTCCCGATTGGGACAGGTAAACCCGGCGTCCAGCGGAACCTTGAAAACCTTTTCCCCAAACACCTGCCGCAGATGCCCATTAAAATTGTTATAGCGCTTCTCTCCCCAGCGCACATCCTAACATCCTTTCCGTGGAATACGCCTGCATACGCTTGGCTGAAATACGAGAGCATCCGCAGACGAGAAACTCGTCTTATGTACAACCATAAAACATATCTTCGGCCATTATACCACATTCGGCTTTTGGCTCCTACGGACACCCTTTTTCCGTCGTTGGTTTCCGGCCCAAAAGGTGTCATAATAAAACTAGCCTGAAGCCACATGCTCCCGGCACTTCTTCACCCGGCGAAAAAGCTTTCTCGGAATCCTTTATAGAATCCTCTATAATAAAACTTCTTAAAAAGTTTTCTTGGAATCCTCCTTTCTTGGATCCCTCTCTGATTATGAAAGGCCTAAAAACAATGTACAGCATTTCTCAGCAACCACTCTCCCCCAAGACGGCCCCGCAAAAACGCAGCCTGGGGCGGGTCTTGTGGAAAATCACCCGGCCGCATACCCTAACGGCCTCAGTCATACCGGTCTTCGTCGGCACCGCTTTGGCCCGCCGCTACGGCAGGACCCACCTTCTGCTTTTCCTCGCGATGCTCACGGCTTGCCTCCTGATCCAAATCGCTACCAACTTATTTAATGAATACTACGATTTTAAGCGCGGTCTGGACACGCAAGCTTCCATCGGCATTGGGGGGGCTATTGTACGCGAGGGTTTCCGGCCCCGGACCGTTATGGCCATGGCCTTGGCCGCCTACGTTTTATCCATATTGGCGGGTGTTTATATCTGCGCCAACAGCAGTTGGTGGTTAGCCCTGATCGGTCTGGTCGGAATGCTGATTGGCTATCTGTACACCGGGGGGCCTCTGCCCATCGCTTACACCCCCTTGGGTGAGATTTTTTCCGGCGTGTTGATGGGGGGCATGTTTATCCTCATATCTTTTTTCATCCAAACCGGATACGTAAACAAGGAAGCCCTCCTTCTTTCCCTGCCCACGACCATCCTGGTCGGAGCCATCAATATGGCCAATAATATTCGAGACCGGGCGGGGGACAAGGCCTCCGGCCGCAGAACCCTGGCTATTTTACTGGGCCATAACCGTGCCGTTTGCGGCCTGGGGCTGATGTTCGCAGCCGCTTATCTCTGGATTGCCGCCTTGGCTCTCCGGGATGTCGTCAGTCCCTGGCTCCTGCTCGTTTTCTTGAGTATCCCGAAAGCCGCGCAAGCCGTCTTTCGTCTTGTCGGCAAACATCTGCCTTGGGAAATGATGCCGGCCGTTAAAGCCACGGCCCAGACCAATACCCTATTCGGGCTGTTATTGTCTCTGAGCCTCTTACTGGCACGGTAGCCGGGCCAGGCCGTAAATCTTCACCCGAAGCAAGATACGGCACTGACCGTTGAACGAGTTCACTCATCGCTTGTACCGCCGTGCGGCATGAGGCTCGGGTATGAAACATGAAGAAAACTCGACAGGTGCCCTGCCCCCGGGCGAACTTTACAGATAATACCGACAATTATCACCGATAAGGCAATTGACAATAACGTATGCTTAACTCTATAATAAGTATGCGTTATCTTAAACCTTTCGGAAGGCGCCGGGCTCGCGCCGCCGCAGACAAAGACGTTGTTGTTCGCCCTTTTTTCTCTCTCCTTTGAAACCCGACCCATGCCCGGCACGCTCGCGAAAATACCTACCGAAGAAGGAGGGCGATGTATGGAAGCCGCCAACCTGGAAACAGCAGCCCTGGATGATTTGGAGAAAGTCCTTGTCCGCCAGGCAGGTTCGTTGGTCCATTATCCCAAAGGACATATAGTCTTTGCTGCCGGCGACATTGCCGATCGGGTATACCTGATTGAAAGCGGTTGGGTCAAGATCTACCGCCTTTCCTCCGACGGACATCGGGTGACCGTGGGAAGCATCCGCAGTCCCGGCGAAATGATGGGGCTGGCCGAGACTCTCTGGGGAGGCGAACGGACTTGTTTCGCCGGTGCCATTGATAATGTGACCATGGTCGTTTTACGCAGGAATAAATTCGAAGAACTTATGGCCACTCACCCCTTTCTGGCCATTAAGGTCGCTAAATTGCTGGGGGCCAGAATGCGGGAAGCGGAAGGAATCATCCATGAGATGGTAAGCTGGCAGACACCGGGACGCCTGGCCCTGACTCTCTTAAAAATGAGCGAGCGCTGCGGGGTGGAGGCCAAGAACGGAATCAAGATCGGTTTGCCTCTTACCCACGAGGAATTGGCCAGTATGGTGGGAGCCTCACGCCAGACGGTGACAACCTTGCTCAATACATTTAAGCACGAAAAAAGCATTTCGTACGAAGGCCGGGAGATCAAAATCGTCAATCCGGATAAACTCGTTCGCTGGATTATGTAAGGAAAACCATTGGATGAATATTAGATGAATATCGTATTTTTCCGGACAATGTCATCTGCGCGACCGCCTAATGTCGTGCAGATGACATTCTTTTTGTCGTACTGCCGACATTGTTTTTGTCGCTCCGCTGACATCTGCTGACTCCTTAATTTGCTATGCTTTAGGTAGAGTCTATCTGGCCATTGATTTAAGAAAGGGGGCACATTCACTTTATGGCAACAACCTAATATACCGCGGCGCGAGCTGTATCTTTTTCCGATGGTTGGCGAGATGCTGTTTACTCTTGATAAGTCTCCTGACAAGTGAGGTGTCTCTATGAAGGCGTGGCTCGGCATGGTCGACAAATTTCTGCATCCCCACCGGAAGAAGCAGGAAAAACTATTGGCTAGACTGGCTGAGTACCGGGATTTGTCTTCCTTGGCCCTGGAAAGTGAAAGTAAGCTCATGTACTCCCTGCTGCAGCGAGAGATGAACGAAGTCTTTTGCGAATATTTGACTCTGGCCTTTCTGGATGGGATCGGTTTTCTCATTCCGCACGTTGTGGTCATGTGGTTGATCAATTTCCGCTTCCCTTACTTAGTTGTCCCCCTGCAACTGCCCTGGATCGGCAACCAACTTCCTGTCATCATCTGGTATCCGACAGCCGCAATTCTATTCTACGCAGGACGCCATTTATTGCGCAAATATTCTCCGGGCGCTCGGGTTAACCCGGTAACCCCATGTAACCGGGAAAAAACAGTCGGAGGTGCTGTTCAATGATTTTTCATGTGGCGGGCGTCACCGTCAACCCCATCGTCATCATAATCTGGATGATGTTTGTCGGGTTCGTCTTTTCGACCATCGGCGCGGCCGGGGGAATCTTGGCCGGAGTCGGGCATATTACCATCTTCGGTATGAAAAAAGCCAACGTCATCAAACCCATGAACCAAATTCTCACTTTGGTCAGTCCGGTCATTTCCACCCCTCTATACCTGCGGGAAAAACGGCTGGTGATTCCGGCGGCGGTAACCCTCGGTTTGGGCGGAATCATCGGAGCCCTGATCGGTTCCTGGCTTTCACACACTTATCTGCCGGACATGAAATCGTATCAGCCCCTTTTCGGCTTGATCACTTTTGTCATTGCGGGTCGCATGTGGTATGAGCTGACCCCCCGTTTTCGTGACAAGCAACAGGTCGTCAAAAAAGCGACCAAAGCTTTTGAGAGCAAGGTCAAGGAACTGAAAGCGGCCGGAAAGCTCAATGAGATTAAAGAAATCGGCGTGAATTTTAGTGAGATGGGCATCAACAATACTTTTTCCTTCGCAGGTGAAACGTTCCGCTATAATGCCTTCGCTCCTTTCCTGGCCGGAATGTTTGTAGCCATCATCTCAGCGGCCCTGGGTGTGGGCGGTGGCTTTTTGTTGGTACCTTTCCTGAGCAGCATGCTCGGCTTTCCGATGTTCATTGTGGCTGGCACCTCAACTATGTCCATTCTCATCTCTTCTCTCACCAGCATCGGCAACTATTTGCGCATGGGCAGCCACCTGGACTTCGCCATGATCGGTTTCGAACTCATCGGCATCCTCATCGGTTCATACTTGGGACCCACTCTTTCCAAATACATCAAGGGGGTCTACCTTAAAGCTTTCCTGGCCGTCGTCCTCACTTATATCGGCATCGGTTATGTCTTTGGCCCCCTCATCCTGCACACGGTAGGAATCAAGATTATCTAGCCGGCGCAAGCACCGCAGCGGACTCAGCCAATTCGCCCCTTTGGCGCCGTCAAGATCTGCACTCGGTCCCATGAACCCACGAAACTTACCGGCATCCGAACCTGCAATGCAACCCGAGAGGAGAAGATAGAATTGGTTGATCCGAAATCCATCACGACCTATGCTGACGCTCAGGAACTGTTTGAACGCCTCTTAAAACTCGATTATCACCCGGTAGCCATAAAGTTCTTTAAGTCTGCGGAAGAAGCGGCAAAATACCCGGCTGAGAAGAGGGCGGCCGCGAAACTCACCTTCTGCCAATTTACGGCGGCTACCCGCATGGCCAACTATGTCCTCAAAGGAACGAATGATAATATTTTATGTGAAAACTGCCTGACCAGTTTCGGCTATACCGCCCCGTCCGATGAAGAAGCCAAAGGGCATTTTAAGTATGTGGCGGATATGGAACTTGCCAAACAGGTCTTAGCCACCAAGCCTCGCCTGCCCCTGGGGGAGTTGAAAGTATTCATGACTGCTCCGCTCGCCAAAACGCCGGTGGATCCCGACGTGGTCATGTTCGTCTGCAACCCCCTGCAGGCTTACCACATCCTGAATGATTTCATCGGCGCTTTCAAAGTTCATCCCCTTCAATTCAATCACACCGTGAACTCAGCGGTCTGTGGAGGCGCCGTCTGGAGTTACCTGAACCACAAGCCTAACATGAGCACCATGTGCTCGGGCAGTTATACCTCCGGCAAAACCGAGAAGGGGGAGGTCAACGTCTTCATACCGGGTGACCAGATCCTGGACGTGGCCCGGCAGCTGGCCTACCGCACTGAAGTGTCTGACGGAGCCTCCTTCCCGTACACCGGGACGGAATGGCCGGGGCTGGACGTCTGTAAGAAATGTCCGATGGTTCGCTTCAAAGATGCGCAATGATCCCACCCGCCCGGAAAATCAGGAAGCCGCAAAAGATTTTTCGCAAGGCATCATCCATGGAAACAGCCGTTTTGGGTCATGCCGCACGTGAGAAGATGGCGGTGCAGAGCGCTTGAACGGAGTGCAGACTCGAAGCAATTATGCCAAGCGCAGCACACAGTAGGTTACGCAAAAGCCGACCGGTAGTTTTACGACCGCTCGGCTTCTCGTTTTTCCTCGGTCTAATCCTCAAGTTTGTCACGGCGTTGTTCGTAAAACGGGCTTTCCGCCAACAGTTCGCCGCCGACGCCCATGTTGCTGCGCTCGTGTTCATCAAGTACCACATTGAAGGCGGCCATAGGTAACCCCAGAGCTTGTGAAGCGGCCTGAGTCATTCCGTGAATCAAACTGCGCTTTTGATCAATTGTGAGCGCCGGGCCGTCAAAATGAATGGTTGGCATCTTACTACACCCCCGAAGATGATAATTCTGTCCGTCAAAAAGAATGCCCTTTTTCCCTTTAAAAAATACCCGCGGCCATACCGCGGCTTGCGCAAAGATTCTTTAAATAAAAAGCTTAGAACCCCTACAAATTCGAAAGCGGACCGGGTATAATGGGATGTAGCCAGTAGAAACGCAACTAATTGAAAATTCGCGGAAGCAAAGGCCATGGAGGTCTGGACCCTTCTCTGCTGAGTGTGGACTCGGAGCACTCGGAAATGAGAATGGCTTGCTCCTGGCTTTTTTTGTTCTCGCCCCGCGCCTTGCTCCACCTGAGCGATCGCGGGTCAGCCAAGCCTTCGTAACATTTGCTTTAATCAATTTGAGGAGGGAATACCATGTGTGAAGCCAATGCTTATCTAAAAAACAGCGAGGGCGAAGCGCTGTTCATGGAAGCCGTCGACATTATCGAACCCTACGAGGACGGACTCAAACTCGTGGATATTTTCGGCCGGCAAAAATTCATCAGAGCCAGGATCAAAGACATGACCCTCCTAAGCCACCGCATCGTCCTGGAAGCGGAAGAAGGCCGCCGGCCCGCTCCTCATGCGGTCGTCAGCACCGCTCAAACAGACAGGGCGGACATCTTAGCTCGTTAACTCCCGGACACAAAGGCCGGACTCGCTACTCCGATGCCGGCCGGGCCCCGGGATGGGAGTCCAAGCACATCAGTTCGGGGTTTCGCCCCGGCGCATGCCGGCAAAAAACAAGACAGTGGGGGAACGACCATGAAGCTTCCCGATTGGCTCCAAGAAAACAGCCCCGCTCTTTGCCCCTGTGGCTGCCTGGGCAGACGGAAGAAGCAGGGGTTTGTGCAAAAGACTTTGGAAGATATCATTCGTTTCCTGCACGCTTCCGTCTTCTCGGAAGAAGTCGCTTTACAACCCGGGTTTTTGCAATCTCTCGATCCTCGGGTTAAAGTGATGGCCCTCCTCCTCTTGTTGATCTCCCTTAATTTGCTAAGCCATCTTACCCTTCTCTGGGGATTTTACCTGGTTCTCCTCTTGGCGGCCCACTTGTCCGGCCTTTCAGTCCGCTCTCTTCTGAAAAGGGTTTGGCTGGTCGTGCCGCTGTTCACCGGAATCATGGCCCTGCCCGCACTTTTTAGCTGGGTGCGGCCCGGAGACCCCCTCTTTACCCTCTTTCATCTGGGGGCTCCGCTCCGGATCGGCCCTTGGCGCCTTCCTGCCACCCTGGCCATTACCAAACAAGGCCTGCAGGGGGACGCTCTGCTCGTGAGCCGGGTAGGAATCTCCGTCAGTTTGGCCATGATCATCACGCTCACCACTCGCTGGCATGATCTTCTGCGCGCTCTGCGCACCTTCTTCCTGCCAAAGATATTTGTCGCCACTTTGGAAATGACGTACCGCTACATTTTTGTCTTAGTTATGAGCCTGGAGGAAATGTTCATGGCCCGCAAGGCGCGCGATGCCGGTCTTTCCGATATCAAGGAACAACGTCGCTTTGTAGCCTCCTCTATGGGCGGGCTCTTCGGTAAATCCCAATTGATGAGCGAAGAAATCTATCAGGCCATGGCCGCCCGGGGTTACAACGGCGAAGTCCGCCTCTCCCGGCACTTTAAGCTCACGTGGCTTGATCTCTTCACAACAGGGGTCATCCTTCTTTCCAGCCTTACTCTCTATGCCGCGGACAAAGTATTGGGAGGGTGAATATGACGAAGTCAATACCGCTTTTTACCTTAAGAAGCGTTTCCTATAATTACCTTCCGGACAAGCCCGTCTTGACGCAGATCAACTTGGATCTGTATCAAGGGGAGAGTTTAGCCATATTAGGAGCCAACGGCAGCGGCAAATCCACTTTGCTCAAGTTGCTTTGCGGGCTGATTTTTCCGACCGCGGGAGAGATTACGGCGTTCGGCCAGACACTCAGTGAGGAAAGTCTGCGAAACCAGGCTTTTTTGCAAAATTTCCGGCAACAGGTTGGCTTTGTCTTTCAAAACTCCGATGCGCAGTTGTTTTCGGCCACCGTTTGGGATGAACTCGCTTTCGCCCCGCTGCAGGCCGGACTCCCCACCGAAACGGTACAGACAAGGGTCCGGGACACAGCGGAACTCCTGGGAATTCAACATCTCTTGGAGCGCCCCCCTTACCGTTTAAGCGGCGGCGAGAAAAAGAAAGTCGCCTTGGCCAGCGTCCTAGCCGTCAATCCCGAAGTTCTCTTCTTGGACGAACCCACTAACGGTCTGGATCCCCGCACCCAATTCTGGCTGGTGGAATTCCTCACCGCCTTAAAAGACGCGGGCAAAACCGTGATCATAGCCACACATGACCTTTCTATCGTCGAAGACATTGCGGAGCGAGTCATCGTCATCCGGGAGGATCATACCCTGGCCGCCGACGGCCCCACGTTAAAAATTCTGTCCGACCGCAACTTGCTCTTAGATGTCAACTTGATCCACGAGCGCTCTCATTTTCACGTCGGTGCTGCCAGACACCACGGCTAACCACCTCTACGGTCTCCTTTTCACGTCGGACGCAAACCCAAATTTAGCTTGCACCTCCTCGTAATTCCTGGTTCCCGGCGCTATTTCTCAGGTTTTTCAAAAAAGCCGAACAATATGTCCGCGCGATCTCTCCCATAGTATCTGCCGGAGCCTTTTCCTTGGACTCAGCCTTCCGGGCCGAAATGTCAAGCGCCTACATCTGTCAATTTTTGTGCAGATGAGCGGCCCCATTTTACCGCGGCAAAAAAAGGAGGCGCCCCCGGGACTTTAAGCAAGCCCGGAAAGGTGCCTCTTTTCTTGATCCAATTGGGAAAGCCCGTTGGGCTTTCCGGTCAAACTAAGGGCGGACCGTGATCGCGTCGCCCCTGGCTTCAGGCACCACATTCAGGTACCACCCTCAGGCACACCCCAAAGAACGGGCGATCACCAGGCGCTGGATCTCCGAAGTCCCTTCCCCGATCTCCAGGAGCTTGGCATCTCTCAGATAGCGTTCCACCGGGTATTCCCGCATGTAGCCGTACCCTCCGTGGATTTGGATAGCCTCCAGGGCACACTTGACGGCGGTTTCCGAGGCATGGAGTTTGGCCATAGCCGCAGCCTGGGTAAAAGGCTTACCCGCGTCTTTTAAACGGGCTGCATTCCAAACCGCCAGCCGGGAAAGCTGCACATGGGTCGCCATATCCGCCAGTTTAAACTGAATGGCCTGAAAGGAACTCAAGAGCTGGCCGAATTGCTTGCGCACCTTGGCATAGGCCAGGGCTGCATCCAGGGAGGCCTGGGCCAAACCCACTCCCATAGCTCCAATGCTGATTCTTCCCCTATCCAGAATTTGCAGGAACTGCTTGAAACCTACATTTTCTTCCTTCCCCAAAAGATTCCCCAGGGGAATATTCGCCTCGTCAAAGACGAGTTCGGTCGTATTGGAGGCATGGAGACCCAGTTTTTCGTAAGAAGAATTGACCTGAAAACCCCGGGTTCCCGGTTCGATCAGGAAAGCGCTGATTCCCCGGGTGCCGCGCTCGGGAGCCGTAACCGCGGTGGCGGTCACCACCCCGGCGTAGCCGGCATTGGTAATAAAACACTTGGAACCGTTCAGCACCCAACCGTTCTCTCCGCGCACAGCCCGGGTCCGGGTGCCGCCGGCATCCGAGCCGGCCTCCGGCTCCGTCAGCCCGAAAGCCGCCAAGTAATCCCCGCGAAAGAGGGAGGGAAGGTACCTTTCTTTTTGCTCCGCCGTACCGAAGAGATAAATGGGACTGATCCCGAGGGAAAGGTCGGCCGCATAAGTGATACCCGTGGAGGCACAAGCCCGGGTGATCTCTTCCACGGCAATCGCGTAAGAAACATAATCCCCGCCCGTCCCACCGAATTCCTCCGCAAAGGGAAGCCCCAGAAGCCCCAATTCCCCCATCTGCTTTACGATGGACAAGGGAAACTCTCCCGTTTTATCGCGTTGGGCCGCTCCCGGAGCGATGACTTCCTGAGCGAAGGAATGTACCATGTCTTGGAGGGCTTTTTGTTCGGCCGTTAAATCCAACATGTTTACCCCTCCTCCGTAACCTTTTTTTGTCGTACGCTGCTTCCGGAACCCATGGGCCGCTTTTACAAGAACGCTTTGGCGAAAAACTCGCTTTGCTCACGCCGGGGCCGTTAACTCTCTTCCGGAACAAAATAGACATCCGTCGGTTTGAACTGGCTCAGGCGTCTGAACTTGGCCCTCACCGGCATACCAATTTTAACCTCGTCCGGGGCCACCCCCAACAAACGGGAAAGGAAAAAAGTATCCACATTCGGCCATTCGACCAGGATCAAAGTAAAAGGAGTCTCCGCCAGAAATTCCTGACTGCCGAAATAGCAGGTGGTATAAGTGTGGATCTTTGCTTCCAACGGAAGTTGCATCCATTCCGTCTTAGCTCCGCAATTCATGCAATGGCCGCGCGGGGTGCCAAAGGTACTGCCGCAAACCGGGCACTTGCTCCCCCAAAGTTCTCCTTTGCTCAAGCCCTCAAAGAAGGGCGAATCTTGGGCATAACTGTGCATGTAGTCAATCTCGTAGTGGTACTTCATTATGATGGGATCCACGTTGTAAAGAACCGCCCCTATCTCCTGTTCTTCCAGTTTCACTTTGCCCGCCGAGTTCGTCCGTTGTTCCGCACTCATGCTTTAGAACCCCCTCTCCATCACGCTTACAGTAATATAGGTCCCGGTGCCGGCATGACTGTGAATGAGCCCCCGTTTGGCGTTCTTAATCTGGAGGGTGTCATCCCCGTTGAAATGCTGACCGATGGTGCCTTGCAACTGCCACAAAGCAAAGACTCCTTGCATCAAGCCGGTCGCGCCGACCGGATGTCCGCAGGCCAGGAGCCCGCCGGAAGGATTGACCGGGACTTTTCCTCCCAGGCCGGCCGCACCGGACTCGACGAACTTACCCCCTTCACCATATTTGCACAGGCCCAAGTCCTCATAGGTCTGGATTTCGGAAGAGGTAAACGCGTCATGCAGTTCGACGAAGTCGAGTTCTTCCAGAGGATTGGTGATACCGGCCATCTTGTAAGCCTCCTTAGCCGCCGTCCGGCCGCCCCGGAAAGAGTGGACCCCGGGATATTTCAGACCCTTATAGTCGGCCGCGTTCTCGTGCGGAAGGAGAATGACCTCACGGGAGGGACGATCAGCCATGCGCATGGCATCAGTCCCAGTACCGACTCCGCTGATCCGCACCGGTTTGTCCGTGAGTTTCCGGGCCATCTCCTCAGAGGCCAGAATGACCGCCGCAGCCCCATCTGACATGACACAGATATCCAGGCGTTTTAATGGATCGGCAATCATCTCCGACTTCAACACATCTTCAATGGTGAGTTCCGCCGGAAATTGGGCATAAGGATTGTGCAGGGCATTGGCATGATTCTTCACAGACACAGCCGCCAGCTGCTCTTCTGTCGTGCCGAATTCATACATGTGCCGTTTGACCATCATGGCATAGTACCCGGTGTAAAATCCTCCGACCGGATAGTCGAAGTTGGTATCGGAAGCAAGGGCAATGAATTCGTTCCCTTTCCAAGTGTTGACATGGGACATGGTCTCAAAGCCAAAGGCCGCACAAACATCCATCCGCCCGCTGGCCACTGCCTCCCAGGCCGATTGGATGCACATTCCCCCGGTGGCACCGCCGGATTCAATCCGTTTTGAAGGTTTCGGCGTCAGACCCAAGTAGTCGTGGACCATGATCCCGGCCATCAGCTGCCGTGTAAAATGATCGGAAAAATAAGACGCCACCGAGCCGTCAATCATATCCAAGGTCAGACCGGGCACATCGGCCATCGCTTGGTCAAAGGCTTCTTTGACCATATAACGGAAATCTTTGCGTGGGGATGCCTTGGCGAACTTGGTAATGCCCCCGGCAATCATATATACTGGTCTCAAGTCACATTCCTCCCCTAAATTTAATAAACACTCGGCGGCAGCCGCTCCTGCCGCTGGGAATTTGCTTGAACTACCGTTGCAGATGTCCTCTTGCTTTCGCCCGGGGGAATTTCTTTTTACGGGCTTCTAAGCCGGAATTCGACGCGGTTTCCCTTGGGGAAAGTCCTGTCCCCCGCTGACCGTCCTCTCCCTTGCTGACCCTTCCCGCGGTCTCCTCTTTAAGCTGTGATGACCGCGGCCGCCTCTTGCAGGTTATATTTCTCAATATAGATCTCGCGTAAGCGATATTTTTGTATCTTGCCGCTGGCCGTCGCCGGATATCCTTGCACAAAATCAATGTAGCGGGGAATCTTGTGGTTGGAAATGTGCCCCCGGCAAAAGTCCCGAATCTCTTCCGCCGTGGCCGTTTCCCCTTCGCGCAGGCGGATCACGGCGCAGACTTCCTCACCATACTTTATATCCGGCAGCCCCACGACTTGAACGTCGGCGATCTTGGGATGACGGTAGAGAAACTCTTCGATCTCGCGCGGATAAATGTTCTCGCCGCCGCGGATGATCATGTCTTTCAAGCGGCCGGTGATGTTACAGTAGCCGGCTTCATCCATAACCGCCAGATCCCCCGTGTGCAGCCATCCCTCCGCGTCAATGGCCTGGGCGGTGGCTTCCGGCATATTGTAGTAACCGGCCATAATGCTGTAACCTCGGGCACAGAGTTCGCCCTGCTGCCCATAGGGTACGGGTTCTCCCGTAGCCGGATCCACGATCTTAACCTCAACCCCATCCAACTTCCGACCCACCGTCGTTACCCGACGTTCCAGAGGATCGTCAATCCGGGTTTGGGTTATGACCGGTGAGGACTCCGTCTGCCCATAGGCAATGGTCACCTCCTCCATTCCCATCGTCCCGATCACTTGTTTCATCACTTCCACCGGACAGGGAGACCCCGCCATGATTCCTTTGCGCAAAGTCCCAATATCATAAGGGGTGGTTTTCAGCGTCTCCAGTTCGGAAATAAACATCATAGGTACGCCCTGCAAACCGGTGCAAGCCTCTTGCTCCACCGCTTTGAGAACCGCGTTGGGTTCAAAGTATTCCACGGGAACCATAGTGGCTCCTTTGGTCACACAGGCTAGAGATGACATGACACAGCCGAAACAATGGAAGAGCGGCACCGGGAAACAAAGACGATCTTCTTCCCGCAGATTCATGGCGTCGGCCACCGCGTTAGCATTGTTGACAATATTATAGTGTGTGAGCATAACCCCTTTGGGGAAACCGGTCGTGCCCGAGGTGTACTGGATATTGATGACATCCTCGGGACGGGTATTCTCTTGATACTCTTTCAGTACTTCGTCCGTTACCCCGGCGCCGTGAGCCAGGAACTCCGGCCAATTCAGCAAACCCGGAACTTGTTTATCCGCCAGCAGAATCCTGTATCTGAGTTTGGGCAAGGCGGGATAAGTGTAGGGCTGTTCTTGGGGATGGCGCGTGAATTCAGGCAGCACGGAACTTAAAATCTCGACATAGTGAGTCTGTTTCACCCCCTCCACCAGAAAAATAACCGCACTGTCGGACTGCTTCAGCAGATATTCCAGTTCGGTACTCCTATACTGGGTATTCACCGTAACCAGGACAGCTCCCATTTTGGCACTGCCCATTTGCAAAAGTATCCACTCGGGGACATTGGTGGCCCAGAGGGCAATCGATTCCCCCTTGCGGATCCCTAAGCCAATCAGGGCCTTGGCGACCCGGTCCGCTTCCTCTCTCAACCGCTTGTAGCTGAGGCGCACAGGCCGATCCGCATAAACCATAGCTTCTTTGTCCGGCAACCGTTCGCTCACCTCATCCAGCAGGTCCCCGATCGTTTGGTGCAATACGTTAGGCATAAACTCCCCCCTCTGACATTTATTTAAGAACCGCTAGGCCATTGCCGGTTTGGGGCCGCAGATTCTGCACAACCCCAGGGAATCGCACTTGACTCTTTCCCTGCTTACGCCTTATAGCAAATTACCGGCCAACAATGTGTTCCCCAGGCGCTCCGCCCGGCCGTTCACCCCCAAAAGTTAAGATCGGCCGCTGAATAGTGACTATCGCGCCTTCAACAGTTCGGGCAATCCAAGCGGGCGGCCGGAAGAACCCCTGAAGGTGCCAGAAAGTTCGGCTGGCATTCAGCCGGGTGTCATCTTTGTTTGACACCCGGACTGCGACGTGGGGGAAAGTTTACACAATTCTGGGAACCGGAACGTAAATATAAGTTGACAAACTCTGGGACAGAGAGGCTTGAGACATCTATGAGAACTACTTTCCCGGGTGGTATTTTTGCAGTTTCTTATATAGGGCCTGGCGTGAGATCCCCAACAGGTCTGCCATCTCCGTCCTGTTACGCCCACTGCCCAAAAGATGGAGCAAAAGCTTTCCTTCAAACAGATCGGTAATCTCTGCCAGGGACCGCCTGCCTATCATATTTACCCATTCTGTCCAGGTTATCGCCTCGCCCGCTCCGTCCCATTCCTCGGCTGATCTGGTTCTCCCTTTGTCCCCTGCGGTTCTTCCTTCGTCCCTTCCGCCCCTTCCTTTGCTCGCTTTACCCCATTCTTCGCCCGCTCTATCTTCTTTGTCTGTTCGGTCTTCCCGGTTCCTTCTTTCTTCTTCGTTTGTCCCGGCCGCCCCCTCCCTCACCTTCTTCCCTTCTACGCTCACTCTGCCTTCTGCTTCCTTCGCCCCGCTCCCGGCTTCTTTAGCTGTGGCCCCTGCCCCCTTTGCCTCGCCTCCTGTTTCCATGGCCCTGTTTCCTGCTTCCTTCGCTCCCTCTCCAGACTCGTTTGTTCTACCCCTTGCCTCAATCGTCCCCTGCGCTTCAGGCCGCCAAAAAGCCCTTTCTTTTTCCTCTTTGGCCGTCGGCCGCCGGCTTGCTCGGGGCCGGCGGCCGACCTTCCCGCCTCTCCACGCTTCGCCTTCCCGCCGAACGGTTTCGTCCATCCCCTCCTTTCTCTCCCCTCCGGCGTCCGCCTCAACCTGTCCGACTGTCGAAACACCCGAAGCCAGGCTCACCGTTTTTGCTCTCTCCGTTTGTTCCTGAAACCATCTTCGCAAATACGGGGGTAAATGTCCGACGTTCAGCTCTTGCCCCCCATCATGCAAGTTGAACGCCGTTTCCAAAATATTACGTAATTCGCGTACGTTTCCCGGCCAGTGATAGCTGTCGAAAATTCGCTGTATGTCAGCGTCCAGACGGTAAACCCTATAATCGTACTCCGCGTTCAGCTGCTTCATAAAAGCTCGGGTCAGGACGGGAATGTCTTCCCTCCGGCTGCGCAAGGGCGGTATTTCCAAAGTCACAACATTGAGGCGGTAGTAGAGGTCACTGCGAAACTTCTTGTATTTGACCAGTTGCACAAGATTGGCATTTGTGGCCGCCACCACCCTCACGTTGACTCTCCGGGGCAAACTCTCCCCCAAGCGTTGAATTTCATGTTCTTCCAAGAAGCGCAAAAGTTTAGCCTGAAGCGCCAAAGGCAGTTCGGCCATTTCGTCCAGGAAAACCGTGCCGCCGTCCGCAAGCGCAAATTTTCCCAGGTAGCCGCCCTTTTTGCCCCCGGTAAACGTTCCCTCGGCATAGCCGAATAACTCCGATTCCAAAAGTGCCTCCGGAATCGCCGCGCAATTGACCCGGACAAACGGCTTAAAACGGCGCAAGCTGCCTTGATGCAGCGCTTGGGCAAACAGCTCTTTCCCCGTTCCAGTCTCTCCTGTGATCAGCACGGTCGTATTACGTGGAGCAACCTTCAGAACCGCTTGTTTTAGGTCAAGAATCTGGGGACTGTCGCCGATAATCCCGGCAATGCTCGGATCTTCCGTTGTTTGCATCCTTTTCCACCCCCCGGATGAACGTCCCTCAACCAACGGCTCACACTTCTTTCCCTGCCGGCCGGCAGGAGGTGTATACGTCATCAAAAGATTATAATCCACACTAGATATTATAAGTGCATGCCGGAGCAAATACCTGAATATTGCGCCAACAGGTCTGTAAACTTAGGTTAACGGTCCTTATCCCACCCCCGACTGCCACCGAAACAGGACAGCCCCTGGGCACTCATGAACAAACCGATGCGGCAAACCAGGCGCCACATCGGTTTATTGTTAGCAACTTTGTGCACCCGCCGGCTTAAGCGGTGGATTCGTTTTAACATGGTTTTATATCTGTTGAAACAATTAGTTAACCAGTGCCCAGGGACACAACTGGTCCACTGCGGCCATTTCCAACGATTACACCGAGAAAAACTGGTTGGCAAACTACAGTGAAACCCATGACTCAATTCGATGCTGAAGCAACCCCGATGCTGAATGCTTTCACCTTTAAGCCGAACTTCACCCCGTACAAGGTCGTCCAGCCTACCTACAATGTGAACGCGAAAAACGGTCAAAACGCCCCGATGGCGGCGGTGGCCAATAAGATGATTTGGAATGTGGAAGACGCCAACAATGATACCCAATTCAATAAGATGCTGTGGGCCGCGACCAAGGGTAACGTGCCGTACCCCGTGGTCCATCATACGGACGGGTCACCTGATAGTGAACCCCAGGCTCCGGATTCGGACGGCTGAGCAGAATATCGGCGTCTGGGCTTAAAATGCCGGTGTCTGACAAAACGAGTTAATGTATTGATACGGGATGTCTTGATGGAGTAATGAGACTCTGTCAGGGCATCCCATCTTTAATGCAGCCCGGCGTCTTCATAGGACAAGCCGGCTCCTTGAACCCCGGATCAAAGTGTCGCCAGAAAATCCTCAATGGACCGGTTAACAGCTTGCGGCTGTTCTGACATGACCATATGTCCCGCCGCGGGGACCAGAATCAAGGTCGTCGAAAGCATCTTATCCCGGAGATAGCGGGAGAACTTGACCGGGGTCATTAGGTCGTCTTCGCCGCAGAGGATGAGGGCCGGCACCCCGACCGACGCGACCCTCTCTCTAACGTCAAAGCGGTTACAGGCTTGGAAATCCGACTCAAACACCTGCGCAGAGACCTGTTCCATCTCTTTCCTGGCCTCGTCCAGAATCTTCTCGTCCGCATTCCTGGCATACATGTACTTGACACTCCCCAGCGGGTGCTTCCCCTCGGCCAGGACTTCTAAAATGGCCGGGCTCACTTTTAACCGGGCGCCGCTGCCCACGAGGATGATTCCGGCCAGGGTTTCGGGATAAGTTAAAGCAAGATCCAAAGCAATCCCCCCGCCCATAGAATGCCCTGCCAGGACAAAGCGCTTTAGGCCCAGAACCTGAGCGAAGCAGCGGACGAACTCCCTGTAGCCCGCGATCTCATCCTGGGGCTCACCCCCGGATTCCCCATGTCCGGGCAGATCCACGGCCACGAGATGCCGGCCCCTGAGTCCGGCCAGTTGTTTCTTCCAAGTGCCTGAGCTTCCTCCCGCTCCGTGCACAAAGAGGACGGTCGGCTGTCCCGCTGCCCCCTTGCCTGCTTCTTCATAATGGATCCGCTCACCGCTCACCTCGGCAAAAGACATCGTTCTCGCCCTCATTTCTCCTTATAATGTAATAATAATCTAATGATAATGATAATGTAATGACATAACGGTTTTCCCTATCATTCTAACCAAATACCTCCCAGAATTCTACCGTCTGAGCGAAAATTCCGCAAACACCCCTTAGCGCAAGGAATCTTGCCGTGCCTGTCTGCCCGAACCCCTTTGCTTTCTCTGCCTGAGCTCTTTTTCATCTTTTAACCAGGTGCGTTCGCCTTTTTCCAGGCCGGCAAGATTAATTATCCTCTCCCCGGCATATAATGATCTTCGGAGTGCCATCTGCGACACGCATTGACTCCGGACAAAAGTCTACCCATTTGTCGCTAAAACTCCGCTAAAAGAGGAATCCCGCACTTAAACGGCGAACTCCTGTTATCAGCAAACTCCAAGCTGTTACCTTATGATCAAAAACATGCCACCCGCACATTGTCGCAATTAAGGAAAGGAATGATTTCATGCGCTGGTCCGAGCGGCTCAAACTCACTTGGCAAACCTTTCTGCGGGGAGCGCCCGCTCTCTACCTCTGGTTCCTTATATACGTTCTGCTCATGGCTGTCGTAATTGTCATCTTCGTATTTAGCCTGTTTCATCAAGCCCCGACCGCCATTCCCTCAAGCGCCTTCTTGCACAGGGCACCCATGTTCCCCGGCCCTTATGCGCCATTTCCCGGCGGAAGCCTGCACGGGAACTTCACTTATGGCGGCCCCATGCCTTTCGGTCCCTTTGGTCCCTTCGGCGCCGGCTTGCCTTTCCTCCAAGACCCGGCACTCGTGCGCCCCTTCCTTGGCCGCCTGGCCTGGTCCTTATTGGGGTTAATCATCATCTCCCTCTTTACCTCCGCAGGTTTTACCGCCGGAACCTATCAGCTTACCCACAAAGCTTTTAAGGGAGAAAGACCTTCATTTCGCGATTTCCGGCTTCGGGGAACTTGGCGAATCCTGGGCTGGAACATTCTCCTCTTCCTGGCCCAGCTCATCGTCGCTGCCATTGCCGTCCTTGGCGCCCTTCTTTTCCACCGGATCAAGATACTTCTGGCCCTCTTCCTCGTCGTCTACCTCATCGCCCTGGCCGCCCTGGTCATCTACCTGATCCCCTGGCTTGGAACCGCCAAAGTCTATCTTCTCGCTCGCCGGGAACACAGTTTCTGGCATACCCTGCGGGAAAGCTTCACCTTCTTTCGCCGGCATATGGCTGCCCTCTGGGGCTATATCGGTACGGCTCTCTTAATCTTAGTCGTGCTTTTAGTGCTGAACCGGATTTTGCCCTTATTGGATGTTCTGGTTTCCCTGGCGATTACACCGTTTAACATGGTCTTGCCCATGATTTGGGTCCTCTCTCTGCTTAAGGAAGAAGCCGGCGGTTCCCCCGCAGATTATGGGGCACCCGCGGCGCAGGCTCCAGTTCTGAGCAGGTCTGGGGAGCCTGGGCGCCTTGTTTCGGAGAGCACAAGCACCCCAAATACCTTGGACACGCCAAACACCCAAGACGTCTCAGATACCTCACATACCCCAGATACCCCAGATACCCCGGCTACCTCGGATATCCCTGAAACCCCGGGCACCGCAAATCAGAATCCCCCGCGCAATCCGAGCACTCTGAACGCTACCGACATGCCAAACACTTCAAGTAACCCGGACACCCCGACGCCCTGAACCGGCACTTGCCGGCCTCATCGCAACAAGCCCTGCGAGACCGGCGGGATAAAGCAAAGCTCGCTCCGCACACCTACACCTATTGCGAACTGCGAGGCAGGAGGCCGTCACGGCCTCCTGCCTCATTCCTTTGGGTAAACTCAATTTTGGCGGTTTCCTGCGCCGAATCGTCTGCCTGACCACTCCTTTCTTACCGTCGCGCGCCGGCCTTAGGAACTGTTTCCGGCACCTAAATGCTTTATCAGCGTCTTTTCAAGCTCCTCCGCTCGAAATGGTTTGGCAATGAAGTCAACGGCACCGAGATCCAGGGCTTGACGAACAACATTGCTGTGAGAAATGGCACTACAAATAATTACCCTCGCCTGCGGATCAAAGGAAATAATCTGTTCAAGGGCCTTCAAACCATTGAGTTCCGGCATGGTAATATCCAGAACCGTGAGAACGGGCCTCTTCGCCAAATAAATCTCAATTGCCTCCCACCCATTTCCGGCTTCCAAAACCTCTGTGCATCCCAGACGGAGCAAGACCTGACGAATCATCAGGCGCATAAAACTCGCGTCATCCGCAACCAGAACCCGGTGACCCATACAACAGATTCTCCTTACTCTCTAACCCATCTCACAGGTCAATATTGAGTATTGCTGGGAAAAGAATAGCACTTTTAAGTACCCCGAGTCAATTGCGATCATACCGATAGCGTCTTCAAGCCCCGTGCCAAATGCCATATAGTGGCATGGAAAGGGGCTATGACCATGGTATTCAGGCATTTGGGCCAACGCATCAGAGAAGAGAGAACTCGATACAGGCTGACACAGGAACAATTAGCAGAAGCCGCGGAGGTCAACGAATCCTACGTCGGCCAGGTCGAACGGGGGGAAAAGAACCCCAGTCTGGAAACGGTCGTAAGTATTGCCAATTCCTTGGGAGTCACGCTTGATTACCTCCTGCAAGAGGAAATCAAGGTCGAACCCGACAGTTTGATCAATGAGCTGGTGGCCATCGCCAAGGATAAAGATCCAGAAGAACTGCGGCTCATGGTTAACATTTGCCGTATGATCGATGATTACACCGCTAAAGTCAGACAAAAAGAGCGTTAATATCGTTAATATCGCGCCAAAACAAGGGGCTTTCACTTGGAAGTGAGGCTTAACGAATCCACTTCGCGAAACGCCACCCAAAACCAGGCTGGAGGAAATTGCTGCGCACCGGACAAGGCGGCCCTGAGAAATTTCCCGCATGCGCCCGTGTACTGGCACGACGCGGGTTTTCCCCCTCATACAATATTCCATCTCTGGCATCAATTCGGTATTAGAGGAGGGAAAATCCATGCACGTTGTTCGTCACGGTGAGACTTTGCACCTGATCGCCAGGCGCAACCGGACCTCTGTCAATGTTCTGCTGCGTCTCAATCCTAAGCTTCGCCGCCGCCCTAATCTGATTTACGCGGGAGAGAGTATTCGGGTTCGCTGAGAGCAAACCTGCGAAACCCCAACTTAAATTTACTCCCAGAAGCGACATCCGTCCGGGCGACCGATTCGGGTCATCAACGGAAATCCGTCGGCAAAACCGTCAGCAGCCGCCCTTTTAGCACCAACCGGTACGACAAAGACGCGAACAGCAATCCTCCCCGGAAGAGTGCTGTTCGCATTATTTCTTTCATCCATCGGAAGATTTCCGGCCTGCTTTGGCCACCGGGCATACCCTTTGGGCAACCTCGTCGCCCCTACTTGATACCCATCGTTTGGTTATACTCTTGGATAGCTGAGGTGATTTTCTTGGCCGCCGCGTCCAAGGCAGCCTGCGGAGTCGCTTTATTCAACACTACTTGTTCAATAGCATTTTCCACTGTCGCCCGGGCGGAAGTGAAGACCCCAATCCGGCCTCCCTCTGTTACCCGGTTTTCCGGTGTATTATGCAGTTGGTCCAAAGCCACCTGATAAGAGGGGTATTTCGCCAGGAAGTCCTTGTAGGTCTGTTCATTGACCGCGGCTTTGTTAATCGGCAAGTACCCGGTCCCGACTGTCCAAGCCGCCATCTGGGCCGGCTGGGTCAGCCACTGCACGACTTTCCAGGCGGCTTCCTGTTCCGCTTTGGGTTTATTCTTCAGGATCCACAGAGAACCTCCGCCGATAATCGGGCCGCTGTCTGTCGCGTCATTGCCCCTGGGCAAAGGAGCAATCCCGATCTGGAATTTGCCGGCGGCAGCCGTGGTCAGGTTGGGCAGGATGCCACAGGAATCGATGGTCATGGCAATCTGCTGTGCCCCGAAAGCGGCTTGGGTCGCCGAAGTTTGCCGGCCGAGATTTGTGGCCACCCCGTCGTCAATCATCTTTTTCCACCAAGTCAGGATCTGCACCCCGGCGGGAGAATTCACAAGTGATTCCGTGGCCGCTTTGTCACGGCCATTGCCGTTATTGACATAAAGCGCTCCGTCCCGGGCCAGGTATTGTTCAAAGAACCAACCGTAAATCGCCTGCGAAAAACCATAGACTTTCTTGCCCCCGCTGGTGGCCGTCAAAGCCTTGGCATCTTTCTCCACTTCGGCAAAGGTTAGGGGCGGTTTATTGGGATCGAGCCCCGCGGCTTTGAACATCGTTTTATTATAATAGAGGACCGGGACTGAAGTGTTAAAAGGCATCGAATAGAGTTTGCCGCCCACCTGATAATAGTGCAAAACGTGGGGTTCAAATTGGCTTAGATCAAATTTACTCTGGTCGATGAAATTTTGCATGGGAGTCGCCAGACCCGCATCGATCATGTAGCGCGTGCCGATGTCATAGACTTGGAACAGATCCGGTCCCTGGTCAGGCGAGGCTTTTAGCTTATTAAAAGCATCGTCATAACTCCCCTGATAAACCAACTTCACCTGAATATCCTTGTGCGTCGCGTTGAATTTATCGATCAAGGAAGTTAAAGTCTTGGCGGGGACACCGCCCATGGAATGCCAAAAAGTAACCGTGATCGGTCCCCCCGCTGTCTGGCCGGACTTCGTTGTTCCTGTGCCGCATCCCGTCACAAGGAGAAGACCGAGCACCAATAAAACGCTCAGGATTTTCAAAGTTTGCCTTTTCTTCATGATATCCTCCTTCACAACTGTCTTGTCTGTAATTGCACCCGTTCACTACAGGCACAATTCTCTCCAACGTACCTGTTCAGCCGCGTGCGCTTCCGACCGATTGTCCGGCCGGTTCCCGGTCGCTTTAACCCTCCCGCCGGGAAATGCGGACCGCACGGCGTCACCGCCCGTGCCGGCCCGTTTTCTTGGGGGCGTCCCCTCCTTCTTCAGCCTTTGACCGCTCCGGATGTTAAACCCTTGACCAGTTGCTTTTGACCGAGGACAAGGGTGAGCAGCGAAGGCAACAAGATAATAACCACTCCGGCCATGACCACATTCCAAGTCGTGGCATCCTGGAATTGCAACATGCCAATTCCGATTTGCACGGTGCGCATACTGGTGGAATTTGTGATCAAAAGAGGCCAGAGATATTGGTTCCACGTATTAATGAAAGCATAAACCCCGAGTGTGCCCAGGGCCGGCCTGGCCATAGGCAGCGCGATCGACCAGAGAAAGCGCAGCCGTCCGCAGCCGTCGATGCGGGCCGCGTCGAATAAGTCATGCGGCAAGGTCAAAAAAAACTGGCGCAAGAGAAACGTCCCGAAAGCCGTGGCCATGAAGGGAACCGTTAAGCCCTGGTAGGTGTTGATCCAGTGCCAGGAGCGGATGGTCAAGTAGTTCGGGATCAAGGTGGATTCCCCCGGAATCATCATCGTCGATAAGAAGACCAGAAAAATGATCTTCTTAAAAGGAAACTCCATAAAAGCGAAAGCATAGGCAGCTAAGCTAGCTGTGACCAATTGAGCCAGCGTGACAATCACCGAAACGATGAAGCTGTTCAGCATAAACCGCCCCAAAGGGGCTTCGGATACCGCGCTCACAAAGTTCTTGAGCTGGAAATGCTGGGGAATGATGTGCGGAGGATAGGCCGCGGCTTCCCCGCCGCTCATCAGACTTAAACCCAACGCGTAGAGGATGGGAAAAACGATCATCAGAGCCCCCAGAGTTAAAAGGGCGTACTGAACAACTTTCGCGGCACGTGTGCGACTTGCGGCGTTCACTGGTAATGCACCTTCCTCTCAACCACCCCGAATTGCACAAGGGTTAAAACCAAGATGATCACAAAGAGGACGACGGCCTGGGCGCTGGCCGGGCCAAAGCGGGAGTTAAAGAAAGCTTCCCGATAAATAGAGTAGACGATGACGTTGGTGGAATGGTCCGGACCACCCAGCGTCAAAATGTTAAACTGGCCGAAGGATTGAAACGCCGCAATGGTATCCACCACCAGGAGAAAAAACAACGTGGGTGAAAGCAAGGGGACGGTGATATGGCGAAACTGTTTCCAGCGCCCAGCCCCGTCGATGCGCGCGCTCTCGAAAATCTCCTCCGGCAGGCTTTGTAACCCGCCCATCAAAACGATAAAATTAAAACCCACTCCCATCCAAACAGTCATAAGCGCCAGAGAGGGCAAAGCGCTCCGGGTCGTCACTAACCAGCCAATCTTGGGCAAACCCACGAGATGAAGCCAATAGTTTAACATACCACTGTCCGCGGGAGAAAACAGCAACATCCAGATCGTCGCCGCCGAAGCCACCGAAACCCCGATGGTTAAAGAATACAGGGTACGGTATACACCAATACCGCGCAGTTTGACATTCGCCAGCACTGCCAAGAGCAAAGAAGCCAAGATCGTTCCGGGCACCGTGTAGAGTACAAACAGAAAACTGACAAGGACACTATTGCGGAAAGCGCCGCTCCCTAACAAACTAAGATAAGCCTGAACCCCCTTCCAAACTACGGGATCTCCGCTGGGATTGGTCAGGTAAAAGCTCAAGTATACCGTCTTAACCATGGGGTAAAAGACGAAAATCAGAAAAAGAATTAAAGACGGCCCCAGGTATAGAAGAGCATGCGCCAACTCTTTCGCGCCTTTGGCTTTAACCCCGGATTTTGACCGAGATCCGGGGGTAGGCTTGGGTTTTTCTCTAGCCACCGCTCGGCTTCTCCTTTCTCAAGCTTTCTTCGGCCACTTCGCGTGCTGCCGTGAAAAACTCCCGCGAATTACCGGCAACCGGGTTTTCAGCGGTCCTCATCTCGCCGCGATAACGTGTCGTCGGCATGGTTTACGGCCGCCGGCAGCTTAAAACGCTCCGGATAATTCGTAATCACACAATCCACCCCGGCCGCGGCCATTTTCTCCATCACCCAAGGCTCGTCCACCGTCCAAACATTGACGCCGATGCCCCTGGCGTGGCTTTCCTGGACAAGTTCCGGATCCACGAAGGCAAAATGCGGGTGAAGGTGCCCGGCGCCGATTTTCTCGGCATAGAGCCAGGGCCGCAGCGGACCGGATGCGTAAAGCAAACCCGTTGCCGCCTGGGGGTATTTCCGGATCACTTCCGCTGCCACCCGATGGTCAAAGGAAGATAAAACACTCCGGGGCAAAACCCGGTACTTGGCCAAGAGTTCCACCACTTTGTCAACGATTCCGGGATACTCTACCAAAGGACTGCTCTTTACCTCAACGTTAAGAAGCAGATCCTTCCCCTCCAGCAGACCGAGCAGCTCGCTCAGCCTGGGAATCTCGGCCCGCCGGCCAAAACGCACCCCGAAATTTAACGCTTTCAGTTCTTTCAAGGTAAAATCCTTCAGCCAGCCCACCCCGTCGCTGGTCCGATCCACGCGTTCATCATGGCAAATAACCACTTCTCCGTCGCGGCTGAGCTGCACATCAAACTCAAAACCGTCCACTCCGTACTCCAGGCCCTTCTCAAAAGCCGGGAGGGTATTTTCCGGGGCGCTGCCGGCAGCCCCCCTGTGCCCTAACACTTTCACAAGCCTGCCCTCCGTTTTCAACATCCTCATCTCAAGCCACGGGCTCTGTTATCATAACACCTCCGTGTCAAACTGCCGTAAAATAAACGTAAAGCCACCGTAAAGCAGTCGTAAAATCCTTTGAAAAGCGGGATCCCTGTTGTCTTCTCCGGTCGGAAAGCAACCCCCGGTCATGCAATCCCCATCACCACTTGCGCGATGTTGACCACATGCTCGTCGACACTATAGAGATGGTTCATCAGATCGACCTTGGCATAGCGCATTTTTTCCTCCCGCCGAATGTCTTCGGCCGTCGTTTCCGCGCAGGGGACTTCCGCCAGGGCCGTAAAACTAAGCGACCGCTGCAGCCGGACGATCTCCGGGTGTTGGCGAATCACCCCGGCCGCTAATTCTTCATCTCCCCTTTCCATCGCATCCAAAGCGGACGAGAAATTCCTCGAAATCTTATGATATAATTCTCGCAAGACCTCCCGATCTCCTTGTGTCAAATCCATATTTTGCGCGCGCACCTTTTGTATGACCACGGCCGCGTAGTCAAGTTCATCCCCCACATACTCCAACTCTTTCAAGATAAACTGGGCATTAATGTTTTCCTCCATCTGTTCGTCAGTCAGTTGTTTCTTCGACAAGGCGATCAGAAACCGTGAAATATGGTGATGATACCAATCCACCTTCTTTTCCGTCTCCAAGATCCGGCGGAGACTTTCTTCCCCCACTTCCAGGACGCCTCTCGGCACCTGCAGCATCATTTGTTCCCAAATCATTCTGCCCAAACTCCAAATTTCTTGGAGAGTCTGGGTCAGGGCTACGGCCGGAACCTCCAGGGAAGATTCGTCTATGTATTTTAGCTTGAGAAGGGGCTCGGGCTGAACCCGACCCGGCAGTAAGCGCTTCAAGCCCCGGGCAATGAGCGAATTGAAGGGCAGGAAGACGACGACCATGAAGAGAGCAAAAAACAAGTGGGCGTTAGCCACCTGGCGCTCAAGGTTGCCCGTGCTCCACTGCACCAACTTGGCCATTTGCGGCAGGAAGGGATACACCAGCGCCGCGGCCACGACCTTGTACCCCGTGTTGGCCCAGGCCGCCCGTTTGGCATCTGTCTTCCGAGCGGTAAAGCTCGATAACAATGTGGTAACCGTTCCCCCAATGTGCGTGCCTAAGACCAACGGCACGACGGCCGCCAGACCGAGTAAGTGCTGACCCGCCAGCGACATCATGATGGCAAAGACAGCCGTGCTGTTCTGGATAACCACTGTCAAAGCCAAACCGACCAGAATGCCTAAGATCGGGCTGTGACCCAGACCGGACAGGAATGAATAAAGCTCCGGGATGTTTTTAAGGGGGGCCGAAGCTCCGGCCATATCACTCCTACCCACGAAGATAATCCCAAAGCCGATCAAAGCTTGACCCAGATGTTTCCAAGCACCCTGGCCTATCCTGTGAAGAAGGAAACCCAGAAAAATGGCTCCCAGAGCCACATCCAGCATTTGAAAAGCAATAAGCTGGATAGTGAGAGAAGTTCCGACCGCCGAACCCAACACAATGCCCAAAGCCTGAGTAAGATTCATCAAACCCGAGTTAACAAACTCCACCACCAAGACCGTTGTGGCCGCACTGCTTTGAAAAGCCACAGTCATCACCATACCGAATAAGGCAGCCAGCAAAGTCCGCTTGGTCATGGAAGTGAGGATCGCTTGGAGACGGTGAGCCGCGAACTTTTGCAAACCCTCAGACGTGCTCTCCACCCCGTACATGAACAACCCAAGACCTCCCAAGAACATGAAAACCGCACCGAACGTCCTTATCTTCCATCAACTCCTTTGGCCCCTCCCCTGTCGGGCCTTGGCGCCTTCAAAAAATAAAAGAACCGCAAATACTGAACTGTTTAAGTTTAAACAGTCGGATTCGCGGCTTCTCTCAAACTCTAGCCCCAACTATCATATTGTGGGTGAACTATCGGATTTGCAACTATCAGATTGGTGTATCTAACTACCGGATTGCTTGTACATTAACTGCAATATCGGACTGGCGGTAGCTTATCTGCCTAATTGGACCTGTGGTCCGTCCCGATTTCCCCCGCCTCGGTTTATATGAGCCTTTATTTTATTAATGTTACCATAACTGTCTGTATATTTCAATACCTCCGACAACACTCGGTCATAAGATCTCCCGTACCTCAACCCCGACCGAAAGCACCCAGAATGGTGTCCCGTTGTGTTGTACGGTTCAAGTCTGGCTGGAGCTCTATAATGCCCAAGGTACGGCCAAATTTGACACTATCCGCTTAAGCCCCGGCAGGCTGGCCACGACCGCTGCTTATGATGCCAATAACAACTATGTGACAAGCACCACTGACCCACTGGGACAGACCACGAGTTATCAAAACGATCCGTACGGTCAGCAATCCCCATGCGCGTATTCTGGGAGAGGGTGTTGGACTCCTCCTGGGCCAGGCTTGCCAAAATGGAGAGCAAATGTTCCCCCTTGCTGTCAAGGGTATTCACACCCTCTTTTTCAAAGGACACGGCAGTCCCTTTTTCCTTAAGCGCTCGCACATAGTGCAACGTGTCCAGGGTATTGCGGGCAAACGGCTGATGGATTTCGTGATCACCAGGTCAAGTCCCGCCTCCCAATCCGTAAGCCTGAGCCAATATCCACACCGGGTGAAGTGACCGCGCTCCCGAACCCTGTGCGATCTGCACTTGACACCCGCCGCATTCCGTGATCACGGCCTTAAACTTTCCTTCCCGCATCCCCTGCCGTACGCGTTGAAACAGGGCATGGCCAATCTGAAGGGACAGTTCATATTTCTCGGCCTTAAAACCAAAACTCCCTGAGAGACCACAGCAGCCCGCGTCCAGTTCCTCCGCTTTTACTCCGGGGATAAGCCGCAGGATGCGGAGAGAAGGCGTTCCGATGCCCTGAGCCTTTAAATGGCAAGGGGCATGATAGGCCAGTGGAACTCTCACCTCCAGAAAATCCTCTTTCAACTCGCCGCGCTCGTGCAACAGCCAAAGGAACTCGAATAGGTCATAGGTCTGAGCCCCGATCCGTTTGGCCGCGGGAACCCGAATCCTCGGATAATCCTCTTTCAAAGCCAAACCGCAGCTCGTGCAGGAGGTAATGATCGGAATCCCCCGCTCCAAATAGGGCTCCATCAAAGCCAAATTGCGCCTGGCATTGCCCTCCGCCTCCCGGAAGCGCCCATTGGCCGTGAGCGGCACCCCACAACAATGGAAGCCGGGCACTATCACTTCGAACCCATTGTGCTCCAAAACCCTAATGACCGCCAGACCGGTCGCTTCGTCGTTATAGTTGACGAAACAACCCGGAAAATAGACAACTTGTTTGCTCGCAGATCCGTTCCCCGCACTTGGGTCGCCCGCGGCTCCTCTCCCCATACTTGAGCTTCCTGTCCCCTCTACACTCTTGCCACCGTTTTGGCCCGATTCGCTCGTCAACTCGGCAGCGGATCCCTTCTCGAGTCGAAAGCGTTTTTTGTATTTCGGCAGAGGGGCCTCGGCGCTGATCCCCAGGGCTTTTTGCAAAAGCCGGCGTGTCAGTTTCGTGGCCAGCACCGTGTTGGTGAATTCAGGCCAAACCGTGCCCAGGCGCCCCAGATACTCAGCCCGTCCCAGAACGTGATCCCTTATTCTCAACCGGCTTTTAGCGCTTTCCGCTTGGGCGCTTCCCTGCTGCCGGCGTGCCCGCAGAATCATGTCCGTAATGCGCACACCGGACGGACATACCACTTCACAGGTCTTACAGTTTGTACAATACGCCAAACACCCCGGATCAAGAGCCACTCCTTCAAGGCGCAGGCGTTCCGCATCCGGGCCAAGATTCTTGGGACCGGGAAAAGGCGCATAGGCCCTCGCCACTGGGCAGTGGGCCGTGCAAATGCCGCACTTGACACAGGCGTCCAAGCCGGCCGGGTCCCCACACTCCTGACGATGTGAATCATCCCCACCGGGTTCAGCTGCCGGTTTGGGCCCCGGGCCGCCTTCTTCCCCCCACTGAGTTTGCGTGTACATCCTGTCTCAAGTTCCTTTCCGATTTTCATATATCTTTCCATATGAATATCTTTTCATATATCGTCTCTGGGAAATATTGATTTGGATTTCGTAAACTTTCTTACCATCCTGTGGCATCCTTCGACCGCATTAGTTGTGTAAATCGCGGGCCCAAAGAGTGCCGCCGCGGAAGCGGCAGCCGTTCCGGCTACAGGAGTTCCCCCGCCAGGAGACCGGAGGACAGGGAAACCCCGCCGCCGCAATGTTCAAGCCACGGATCCCAGTGGGCCAGAATACGGCCGGCCGCGAAGACATTCTCCAACAAGACCTCTCCGGTCGCCGGATCACAGGGGCGAAGGTGTCGGTCAACTTCGATACCCGCTCGGGCATAGGGCTGCTCACCCAAGAAATCTTTCCCTCCCCGGAGCGGAGGGACGTGGAGCGGTAAGCCGAAAACCGTTTCTCTGACATCATCCGGGGTGGCGACCAGTCCCCGCCCCAGGAAACCTCCTGTGGCCAAAACGAACGTTTCGGCCGTCAGAGCCGTTTCTTTGCCCTTACTTCGGACAATCGCCCGCCGGGCCCGTGCGGATTCAACTTCAACCCGCTCCACACCCACCCCGATCAGCAGCTCTCCCCCCAGGGCTTTTACCCTTCGCGTCAGACTTTCATAAAGTGCCAGTCCGATTGCCGAAGGGGGAAAGGAGGTCATGCCGACAACGGGAAGGGATATCCCGGCTAAAACCTCATCCACCTCGGGGCAGCCGATCGCCGGTAAGCCCGGAAAAACGATGGCTTCCGAGTCCGCCTCCCCGGCAATCTCGCAGATATGGCGTTTTAAGGCTGTGTTCCCTCTTTCGGTACCCCAAAATTCGGCGTAAACCGTGCCGGGAATGGATTTACCGGCGGCTCGCCAATCCGCAAACTCCTCAACCGACAGCTTCTTCAGCCTAACATTGCCGGACGGAAACTCTTTTTGAAGATTGGCTTTTACGATTTCCGGAAAAAAGTCCTTCAGCCCTCCCGGTACGGCCACGACGATCTTGTTCGCTTTAAAGAGGGGAGATGCATCCAACCGCCGCGGCAGAAGTTCCGTTTCCCGCAGCGTACCCAGAGGGGTTAAAACGCTCCCCCGCCGCCCCCAGGTCCCGGTATAGGCCGGGTTGAGTTGCAAGAAATAAGAAAAAGCCCTCTCCGCCATTTCGCCGACATAAGCGTAGGGGTGTTTTTCCAGCCGCCGCAGTTCCCGCACTCGGCCGAAATCCAGGACTCCCCCCGCGAAAGCCAGGCTTCCCACCCCTTCCGAGACAATCAGGATTTTTTTCCCCCGTTCGAGCGCCCTGATTCCGGCGATGAGCCCTGCCAGTCCGCCGCCGATGACCAATCCATCCCACATAGTGCCCCTCCGTCCGGTTTACCCCGAATTCCTAAATTCTCTCCAAATTCCCTGACCCTTGCCGACCGCGCGAAATCAAGATGTAACAATAAGTCCCGTCTGAACCAAAACCCGTCCCGGTCTCCAAACATTTGACCGGGTGGATTAGACTCTACCCGGCTGCCCCACCTTCCCGTAAATCTAAAAGCCCCGCATAAATCGCCCGAGTCAACTCCGTCTCGCGCAATTGGTCACCCCAGAGGACCGGACGAATACCCTTCCAACGCTGGTTTAGAAAACGAATCAACTCCCCGCTCAACGGATCGTATTTTTCTCCTTCGCGCCACATGAGAGGGAGGGCCCGGTAGGTACAGAATGCCCCTTGGCAAGTCCCCATCCCTAACCGGGTCTTGCGCCGCACGTCCGCCAGATGGTGTGCATCCTCATCGGCCACGGTCTTTTCAACCTCGGCCACTGTCACCATTTCGCATTCACAAAGAAGCTGACCCTTATCCGGATCGCGGGCGATAGTCTCCAAGACCGCTGCCGCGTCCCGCCCCAGTCTTTGCAGCGTCTTTTCCGCGGCCGCACAGGGCAGAAGGGCCCTGGCCCGCCGCCTCAAGTGGGCCGGAAGTTCGGGCTGCAGAGGTTCGGCTGCCGTACGGCAGGGGACGTCGTTCGCGAGCTTGGCCGCCACCCAATCGGAGGCTTTTTCCGCCATCAAACGATAGGTCGTAAATTTTCCGCCAACGATACTGAGAAATCCCTTGATTCCTTCCTCCGCTTCATGGTCGATCAAGGCAAAAGTCCGGCTGACCGCACGCCCCCTTCCTTCTTCCACCCTTCCCCCTTCAGACCCCTCCGCCCATTCGCTGTCGCTCCGGTGCAGCGGCCTGACTCCGGCAAAAGCGCGGATCACCCTTTTCTCGGCGATTCCCGGGAGGAGTGCCTTACCCAGAGTCATCATTCGCTCCACCTCCCGGTCGCTGGGTTGATTATCCGAAGGAGTATCAACCCACTCAGATGTGGTCCCAAGAATCGTTATGGTTTCGTGAGGTACGAAAATATCCCCGTCTCCGGGAGGGCGCAGACGGTTGATCACGCGCTGAAAGAGTCTGTGGTTGAAAGCCAGAAGTATTCCCTTATCGCGCACTACTTCCAAGGAAGCGCCCGCCGAAGCCGCCAGCCGATCGGCCCAGGCTCCGGTCGCATTCACAACCATTCCGGCCTCAACCGTGAAACTTTCCCCTGTGAGAAGATTTTCTCCCCGAACTCCGGCCACTCCCTCCCCTTCGCGCAGAATCGCCTCCACCCTGTGGTAAGTCAGATAGCGTCCTCCGCAGCGGCGGGCGGACTTCGCGTTCTCCCAGACCAGTTTAAAGCCGTCCACCGCGGCGTCCGGCACTTCAAACACGCGCAGGGCTTCTTTCGCCAACAGAGGTTCCCTTTTCAGGGCTTCCTCCAGGGGAACTTCGTGCACCGGAATCCCCGTTCTCTCACACCCCTTGAGCCAGGCTTGTGCGTAGTCAACCTCATCCCCCGGTAATTGGACAAACCATCCTCCCGTAGCTGCCACACATTCGGGTGCGATCTGCTTGAGGATGTTATTTTCCCGAATGCATTCGGCCGCCGAAACCGGATCTTTGACCGCATAACGGGCCCCGCTGTGCAAAAGGCCGTGGAACCGTGAACTGGTACCGTGCGCCAAGTCCCCCTGCTCCACCAGGATGGAAGATATGCCTCTCAGGCTCAGGTCCCGCAATATACCGACACCTGTCGCCCCCCCGCCGATGATAACCACTTGCGCCGAATAACGCACCATGTCTTCTTCCCCGCCCTTACCAAACAAATAGCCACCGCAGAAACCGTCCCTCAGACGCTTTCTCCGGTGGCTTCTCCCGCTCTCTCAGCCAAGCTTTCATCAAATTTTATCCGTCTTGACTTTTCCGGCACCCAACTTTACCGGGTCGGCATGACCCTGCTTATCTACTGAGTCCACAGCACTTTTTCTGGTCAATGTTATTTTACGCCTCATTAGCTTTTACGTCAAATGCAGGTTCCAAATATCCCGGCGACTGGCCGTCACGGCCGTGAGCCCATTTAAGAGAGCCAGACGGACATCCGCCTCATCCCGCAAGAGCCCGCCTCCGAGGATACTGAGGTCAGTCGCCTGGCGAAATTGTTCAATCGCAAATTTCGGCACTGTGGCAGGAAGGACTTCGAGGGCATCCGGGGTGACTTTGCTTATCACCCGCAATCCGGTGTGTATGGCTTCCGAATCCACCAGAAACAGCCGCTGCACGGTAAGCATGTGCTGTTCTTTGGCATACTTCAGCAGCTGCCACTTTACCGAGACCACACCTTGCAATCCCAAGTGTTTGAGAAAACGAATCCCTGCCGCGTCCTTGCCGATACCCTCCAGCAAATCCAGATGAACAAAAATAAATTTCTCGGGATGCTTCCGCGACATGCGCAAAGCCTCATCCAGGCCGCCGATTTCCCCGCCGAGAAGAAAGATCACGGATACCCAGGGGATCTTGAGGACTTCCGCTAAATCCTGCAAATGTTTCACTGCGGGAACAATCCGACTATCCGCCAAAACCCCCTTGAAAGTCCTGTGCACTGTCCTTGCCCCCCGTCACCGCCTGCTTCTGTCGCCATAGGCATTATAGCATGGGCTTGGCAGCATAGCCAGATGTTTGTATAGCCGCCCGGATCTCAGGGCCTCCTACTCTTCTCAATGGCTTCTATAGCCATCTGCACACCTCCTGCGGATTATGCTATGCTCTCACTATTCTTGGCAAAATAAGATGTGTGCATCTCTCTTCCAGTGCGTAAGAAAAGGAAGCCCTTTCGATAGGGCCTCCCTACTGTGACGCTATACCACCGTTGACACGATACCTTTGGCACGATACCCTTGTGGCCATCGAGAAGAACAGCCGGCTTTGAACAAGAAGCTACCCGGGAACCCGTGCCGCTGCGTTCGGTCGACAAAACATTCACACCCGACACCTGACGTGACACCTATTCCGGTTTAGGGAGCCGGAGTCTCGCCGTCTGCTTTAATGCTGCGCCATTCGGGCCAGGGTTTTCAATTGTTCATACAGTTTGGACCGTTTCCCGATATTCAGCACGGTCACCAAATTCTCTCCCCCGAAGACGGTATAAATCACCCGATAATCATCCCGTCCCCGGTCCGGAAAAGCTACCCGGTATGTCTCATAATAAGGTCCTCTCAGGCGTTTGAACACGGTCGGGTCCCATTCCAAACTTTCGAGCACGGCGGCGACCGCTTTCAATGTTTGCGCCGAAAGTCCCCGCATCTCCCGCTCGACTCTGGCCGTCATCATCACCTGATAGGCGCCGTTCTCCTCCTCCGCCACTGCGAATCGCCGCAATTCCGGGGATTCCCGCCAAGGCACTGTTTGCCTGTGCCTTTGGGCGCGGTGCCCTTCTTGAGCCAGGCGATCCATGCTGTGACTCAGCTGGATCTTCTGTTCTAGAATCCGGTTTTTCAACACGTCACCCGCACACCCGTCACAACGCAAATCCTGCAAAATCAGATCTTCAAAAAAGTCCACCAACGGGCCCACTGAGTGGCCTTCCGCCCGCACCAGGAGGACTCCCTGGGTATCAACCCTCAGTTCCAAGGTATCGTTTGGAACTAAGCCAAGCACGTCCTGCAGTTCCAACGGCAAAGCAACCTCTCCGGTCGTACCGACTTTCACTCTATAGGTTTCCATGGAAAGCCCTCCTTTCTCTTGCTTCTATTATATGATAGGAGAGGGAAAGAGCAAGGCAGTTGAACGAGCCGATTCTACCGTTTGCCCTCCAATTCCAACCTATGAGATTTTTATGCGCGCATGTTCCGGCAAGAGCCATAACCCTCGCCTGCCCTGGTTTGGCGAAATCATCCAAATCGCTTTAGAATGACCTGCGCAACAGGCCCCCGTCCTCTACGGGATGTTCCATTCGCCCGCTATGCGCTCGCTCATCCATACGTTCAGCAAATGGACAATAGCATGATTTACTTCGCTTGCGGAATGACACAAATAGGGTTAACATACTGATAAAGGAGCGTTAACCTACCGGTAAAGCGCTGCTAGCCTTTGCAGAAGAAACCGCGTGCGAAACCGTACCTTGACCGGAGACAAGGTCAACATCCGGTCAGAGCGCAATACACACAGGCACCTTACAAGGAGGAAAATGACATGGGATTTGAACTTCACCCTATCGGCACCATTCATACCCCGTATTTCTCTTTAAACGCGCCCCCTCAGCCTAACAAAAACGCCTCCGGGGAATTCTGGCTTTCTTTGGATGAGGAATATGTGCCGGCCCTGGAACGTTTAGAATCCTACACCCACATCTACGTGCTTTTTTACATGGATAAAGCCGCAAAACCGAACTTAACAGCGGATCCTCCCTGGGCACCCGGAGTCGAAGTCGGTCTCTTCGCCAGCCGTTCACCCCACCGCCCTAACCCCATCGGCTTAAGCATAGTGGAGGTAAAAGAAATCAGCGGCAATGAAATCGTCATCAGCGGCATCGATGTTTTCAACGGCACTCCCTTGTTGGACATCAAACCCTATATCCATGCTTTGGATTGCAAAGAAGACGCCAACGACGGCTGGCTTGACGACCTGGCGGACAAAGACCATTTGTTAGCCCATCTTTTGGGTTTGGAGCATGAACATTCCCATGACCACGAACATCCCCACGATCACGCACATCCTCATGATCACGATCATCCTCACGATCATCCTCATGATCACGAACACCCCAACGATCACGCACATCCCCACGATCACGGACATCCTCATGACCACGAACATCCTCAGACGCAGCGCGGGCTACAGGCGCCGGTCGCCCGCCGGCCCAACTTGGCCGGTCACACTGATGCCACTCATAAACTCAAGCTT
The DNA here is from genome assembly GCF_902729405.1 of Acididesulfobacillus acetoxydans. GTDB lineage: Bacteria > Bacillota > Desulfitobacteriia > Desulfitobacteriales > Desulfitobacteriaceae > Acididesulfobacillus > Acididesulfobacillus acetoxydans. The sequence continues at coordinate 1,423,866 of NZ_LR746496.1, read as the reverse complement.
AAAACACCTTCCCAGCCTCCCGCCCGCGATCGTGACCGCTAGACCGCTGTACTCGGCTCCACTGCCGCGCCGGCTGCCAAGCTTCAACGACACTGGTCAGGCGCTGATCCCCTTGCCGCCAAAGTGTTGACGACAGAGCATGAAAATGAAATCTCCGACGTCATCACGCTTTATTTAACCTGAACTTTTTCCAGCGGGGAATGAATATCCTATCTACACCCCAGTAATAAGCGGCGGAGCCTGCCCACAAGAGGAGTGCTGCCCACAGCAAATCCATTGGATTCGTGCTGACCGTGCCGGCCAGCAGGTAATTGAGGTTGAGAAAGACAGCCAGCAATAGGGCTATTGTTGTTAGGAAGCCGATAATCAGGGCAATCCCGATTAGGAGTTCTCCCCAAGCGACCAAGTAACTGAATGCAGTCGCATTCGGCAAAGCAACGCCGTTGATAAAACTGGCATACCACCGTTGAACATCCGGGTGAGCCCCCGTGGATTTGACCAGGGCCGCCTTGAGGAACTTGCTCACCGCACTCCCGGCCTGGGGACCGACCCAAGCCGCAGAACCCGGCCCAAAGACTTTAGACAGCCCCGAAGATAACCATTCCCATCCGAGATACACCCTCAGAATCGTCCAAACGACCTGCAGCCAACGTGATTCCCGCCAAGCCATGGTATTTCCTCCTTTAAACGTCTTATTGTTAGACGTCTTATTGTGACCGAACCTTCTTCCCGTGCAGTTTCCGCTACCAATCTCTGACCTTTTTAGGCCTCTGATACTTGCAGACTCTCACACTTCCTAAGTGAAACTTGCTTCCCGCTCATTGCTAAGACAACTTTGTTTCCAGCTCAGGCTCCCGAATCCCCTTTGCCGGCATTTCCCTACTGCTGCGGAGGCTGGGGCTGGTTGTAGCCCGGATTGTTGCGGGTGTGATCGTTGTAGCCGGGTGCCACCTCGCGAGCGCCCGCCGGCGGGGGCTCTTTTCCGTATTGTGCCGGTCCGCCGTACCGGAGATTGGGATCGCTCTCATATGAGGTCCCGCTGCCCTGATTCCAGGGACCCCGGCTGTCCCCTTGCCCGGTGGACATGTTCATGTATTTCTTGGAGAAATCGGAATCGCGAAAATCCTTGTTGACCCCAGTCCCTTTCAGAGTTTTAATCGCCTGCATAAAGGAGAAATTATGTGATTCTTCCCGGCTGAGCAAAAAACGAATCATGTCTTTGACTCCCGCGTCATCGGTTTGCTGCAGTAAGCGCTCGTAGATCAGTTTAGCCCGCAGTTCCGCCCCCGCGTTCGAAGAGAGGTCCGTATAAATATCTCCGTTGGAGTTGACATAGTTGGCGGTCCAAGGTTCTCCGCCGGAGTTGATTAGGAGCGGGCCTCCTCCCAGAAGCGCCATATGATTGGCGGCGAAATCTCTCGGAACTGTGTCCACGCCACCGATCAACATAGCCAAAGCTTCTCCCACCATCTCCAAATGGCTGAGTTCCTCGGCCGCGATATCTTGCAGCAAATCCCGGATTTTGGGGTCATTGCAGCCCAAGCTCTGCGAAAAATACTGCATGGCCGCTTTCAACTCTCCGTTTCCTCCGCCGAATTGCTCCAACAGCAGCACGGCAAAACGAGGATCGGGCCGATCGACATGAACGGTATACTCCATATCTTTGACATGTTTAAACACGATTTTATCCTCCTTCCGGTAGATCCCTGTTTATTATCTGCGGTCTTTGGGAATTTATCCAACGGAGCCACCGGAAAAACACGCCGCGGGAATTCCGATGAAATTTCTGCCCACATGGGCAAACTTAATTCTAAGCTGCCTCAGGGTTGTCTGGCACATGGTCTGCCCAAAGGCTTCGGCACCCCCTAAACGAAGTTTTGGCACTTGGCAATACTGATCTCCGCGAGAAGATAGGGCTGGATTCTGACCGCCGGAAATGCTTGGGAAGTTTTCTGGGGAGGAAAAGAAGAATGAATATTTTGCTGGTCGACGATGAAAAGAAAATAGCCTCGGTGCTGAAAGCTTATCTGCAGCAAGAAGGCTACCATGTGACAACCGCTTTTAACGGCCTAGTGGCTTTAACCTTATTTAAAGAAAATCACTTTGATTTGGTTTTGCTCGACCTTATGCTCCCCGGAATGCCCGGTGAAGAGATATGCAAGGAAATACGCAAATTGTCGAGCGTACCGGTCATCATGCTGACAGCCAAGGTAGAAGAGGAAGAACGAATTCGCGGGCTCGGACTGGGCGCTGATGACTACGTCACCAAACCCTTCAGCCCGCGCGAGGTTGTGGCCCGTGTGCGCGCCATCCTGCGGCGCACGGCGAGCGAAACGGAACCTTTGGCAGATTCGGTCAGCTACGACAACGGCCTTACCATTGACAACGTACGCCATGAGGTGCACCTTAACGGCTCCGAGGTTTTGCTCACCCCCACTGAATTTAAGCTTCTTGGCGCTTTAGCCAAGTACCCGGGCAGGGTATATTCGCGCGAGCAGCTGGTGGAAATCGTCCAAGGCCGCGATTTCGCCGGGGATGATCGGGTGATTGACGCTCATATTAAAAAACTCAGGCAGAAGATTGAAAGACTGGCAGCAGAACCGAAGATCATTCTCACAGTCTACGGAGTCGGCTATAAGTTCAACCCCAAAGAAGAGGAATAACCATGCGCAAAAAACTTTTTCTTTCCACACTGGCCATCGTCCTCCTCACACTGGCCCTCAGCATTCTGGCCGTGGAACTCGTCTTTAGGCAGCAGTTTTCCAATTACCTCACTCAGACCGCGGAAGCCACACTGAATGAGTTGCCCGGTCGCCTGGAAGCCGCCTATCAAGGAAATGGGCATTGGGATAAAACCCAGCTCACTAACCTTGGTCAATTATTACCCCTGGGTGGGGAACTCACGCTGCTTGACCCCCGGGACCGGTTGATCGAGACGATCGCTAATCCGATGAACACCATGATGTCTGATACGTCCCAGGGTATGATGGGAATGGGCATGGGGATGGGAGGCTACTCCGCCCCGACCTGGAAAACAAAGACGTTTAACCTTGCCGACGCCCACGGTCCCATAGGAACAGCCGTGATCCGCTATCCTTCGGCTTCCCCTGCGCTAAACCCTCGCGACCGCTCTTTTACCTCAGCGGTCTTTCGCTCCCTGCTCTTAGCCGGCGGCCTCGCTCTCCTGCTCGGCGTCCTGCTCAGCTACTGGATGAGCCGGAAGGTCTCCTCCCCGCTACTGCGCCTGACGCAAGCCGCCTACCGCATCGGTCAGGGACATTTGGAAGAACGCGTTTCTTTCGCAACCGATGACGAAATCGGAAGGTTGGCCACCGCTTTTAACGCCATGGCCGATAACCTTAAAGGGCAGGAACGCTTGCGCAAGCAAATGACGGCCGATATTGCCCATGAGCTCCGTACCCCTCTTACCTCTATGCGCAGCTTTGTCGAGGCTTTTCAAGACGGCGTACTTCCGCCGGATGCAGAGAATCTTGCCGCCTTGAATGAGGAGATCGACAGGCTGGTCGATTTGGCCAGCGACCTCAAAGACCTTAATGTGGCCGAGATAGGAGCGCTGACCATCAATTCCGAACCGGTCGCCCTTGACGCTATCCTGAGCAAAGTGGTGCGTAATCTCTCCCCTCTCCTACAAGAGAAGGAAATCACTGTGACATGGGAACCACCGGAGCCTGGGCATGAAGTCACCCTAAACGGGGATTCCCGGCTTTTGACCCGCCTGTTTTACAACCTCATCCAGAACGCTTATAAATACAGTGAAGCCGGGGGCTCGATTGCCATCCGGCTCCAAAAGAGTCCAGACTTTGTTCAGGTCCAAATCCGGGATTGTGGCATCGGCATACCGGACGCGGATTTGCCCAACATTTTCGAACGCTTTTACCGGGCGGACAAGTCCCGTTCCAGGGAGACCGGCGGCACAGGCATCGGATTGGCCTTGGTCAAGCAGATCGCCACCCTTCATCAAGGCAGTGTCGCGGCGGAAAGCAAGCTCGGTCAAGGGAGCACTTTTACCGTGCGTTTACCGCTGGAAAGGCAAGGAACCAAAAAACAACGCTTACCATTGCCGCAGTCAGACCCCGACCCCAAAGACAGCCGTCCCGCACTTTGAACAATGTCCATTCCAGAGCCTATTTGTGACAACATAACCTTCCCGCTCAATCACTTTTCCCCCGCAATGCGGACAAAACGTGTCACTGCCGCCCGAAACATTGCCCAGGTAGACATAGGGCAAACGTTCCCGGGCCACCTGCCAAAGCGCTTGCAAAGCCTCGGGCTCTGTGGGAGGAATATTCGAGCGGTAAGCGGGGAAATACCGGCTCAGGTGCCAGGGCACGGGTACCCGCAGCCCCTCCAACCAGCGGGCCAAGGCCCGGATCTCCCCGGTGTCGTCATTGGCGCCGGGTATGATTAGGGTGGTCACTTCCAGATGCACCCGACCAGCCAGTCGCTCCACATTTTCCAGAACCCAGCTCAGACTGCCGCCGCAGTATCTTCGGTAAAAGGCCTCGTTGAAACCTTTGATGTCGATATTGGCCGCGTCGATCCAAGGAATCAAATCCGCCAGGTATGCCCCTGTCAGGATACCGTTACTGACCAAAACGACCTTGCCGCCCTGTGCCTTAACGAGGGGAGCCGTTTCCCGGATCATTTCGTACCAAACGCCGGGCTCAGAATAAGTAAAACACAATCCCAGAGAGTTTCCGGCCAAGCCCGCCAATTCACCCGGACTGACCCTATCCCCCGGCAGGCGGGTCTGGGAAATCCCATAGTTTTGGCAAAAGGAGCAACTCAGATTACAGCCATAACCTGCCACGGACAAGATATCCCTCCCGGGGTAAAAGTGGTAGAGAGGCTTCTTCTCGATAGGATCCAGCTGCATAGCGGCCACTTCCCCGTAGGTGAAGGAAACAACCGCTCCCTCTTTATTTCCTCTGGCCCGGCAGCGCCCGCTCTGCCCCGGACGCAGCTGACAATGCTGCGGACACAAGAGGCAGACGGCCGTTCCTGTCGAAAACTCTTTTTGAGAGAACTCCCCTGAAGACAATCCTTCTGAGGACAGCCCTTCTGACATTGTACTCTCCCCTTTTTTCACTGCCGTGCGGACCTTTGACCCAGCCTACTCGAAATGCCTCACCACTTCAAACCGCCACATCTCCACGGGGCTCTCCGGGCTTATACCCGCTTTCTGCTTGGCGATGCGGAGTTGGTCCTCAACCGTATCCACACCTTCCAAGTGTGGCAGAAGGAGTCCCGTGCGGCCACCCCGGCTAACCACGATCCCATAGTGCCAGGGATCAAGTTGCCCCAGACCCGTCACTTTTTCCAGTTCCCCCAGGACATCTACCGAAAATGTAAGTTCTGCCACTTCCTCTTTTTTCACCGGCCAGAAACGGGGATCCTCCGTCCCCGCCGCCAGGGCATTGTAAAGTATCTCGGACGCTAAGTTTTGCCGGTAAGGTTGAGTTGTGCCTATACAACCCCGCAGCTCCCCGTCTTTTTTCAGGGTGACAAAACAACCCCGGCGTTGCTGAAATTCCGCCTCCTCCGGCTCAGGCAAAGCCGTGGGATCGCCGCCCTTCACATATTCCGTTAAACAAAGCCTGGCCCAGCGGGGCAGAGGTGAGGAATGATAGAGTTCTGCCACCAAATATCCTACCCCAAACGGCCCCTCATAAGAAAGGACTTCCCGCATTCCCTCTTGCGCTGCCAAGGCTAAACGCAAGCTGCGGTAGCCGCATTCACCCGCTTGCTCCACCGTCTCAGCCGGTATTTGCCCAATCTGAGCGGGATTACCTTTTAGCCCGGAGACAATTGCCTGATCAAATTGCGGTCCGGTCGGGTCAAAACCGTACGGTCCCTCCTCGCGCAAACGGTGTGACAAATCCCCGCTGGCCACCAGAGCCGTCTTCTCAGTACCGGCCCTGAGAATGCGGCCGATCTCCGCACCGTAGCGTTCCGGCTCCCGCCAAGGCATGCTCAGGAGGACGACCTTACCCCTCCAGCCCGCCCGTTCCAAAAAGTAGAGGGGAACCAAAGCTCCGTGGTCCAACTCACCCTGCCGGCGCAGCACCCGGGGTAATCCCCTGCTCAAGCTCTCGACCAGGCGACCGTCGTTGGGGAAAGCCAGGCTTAGGTCAGGCACGCCGAAATCGGCAAAACTCCCTCTCACTTCCCCGTTGACCAAGACCGATATTCCTTCCTCCAGAAGCGGGGCGTGGGGAGAAACGAGAATGACCGTTTCCGGTTTCGCCTGTGCCACCCGGGCCGCCACTTCCCGGTAGGCCTCGAGCGTCGACCCGCAGATTTCCTCTTGACCCCGCCCGATTTCCGGAACCACGATCGGTGGGTGGGGAACAAACGCACTGTAAACTAAACTCACAGCCTTCACTTCGTTCCTTTCAACTTGTCCTCGACGGACTTAATTTTCCCTTCCATCGGTACCGCTTTGTTCCTGCACTCGTCAATTTCGATATTGCCAAGTTGTCAGATCTCCAAAGTTCACGCCTCCGGAAACCCCCATACTTCCGTCCTAGCGTACGACTTGGTGAATATATTTAATGGGTGCGGGCTTCAAGTCACTGAAAGAGTAGGCATCTTTGATCAATTGGCCTGCTTGCAACGTGTTCTCAAGGTTCGAGTGCAGAATGCAGAGAATGTCCCCGGCCTTGACCACGTCTCCGACCTTTTTTTCCATACTGACCCCCGCCGCAAAGTCAATCGTATCGTCTTTCTTCTTTCTGCCGGCCCCAAGCAGCATGGCGGCAACCCCTACCTTCTCCGCGTCGATGGCTGAGACATAACCACTCTCCCGAGCTTTGATCTCTAAATGATATTTGCTCTGCGGCAACAGACCTGGGTTATCGACCACCCGCGCGTCGCCTCCTTGGATGCGAACTAACTCCTTAAACTTCTCAATAGCCGCCCCGGATCGGATCCTCTGAGCGAGCTCAGAGTAGGCCGTGTCAAAATCTTTAAAAGCCCCCCCCAGCACTGTCATGTGGGATGCCAGGGTCAAAGCTATCGTTGTCTCATCCTCAGCTCCTTTTCCCTTCAGGATTTCTATAGCTTCTTTGACCTCATTGGCATTTCCCACTTCGTGTCCGAGTGGTTGACTCATGTCGGTGACGACCGCGATTGTCTCCCGGTGCAGAGATTTCCCGATATCCACCATGGTCCCAGCCAATTCCACGGCCTCGGCCGTTGACTTCATAAAAGCACCTGAACCGACTTTGACATCAAGGACGATGCAGTCAGCCCCCGAAGCTATCTTTTTACTCATGATACTGCTGGCTATCAAAGGTATACTATCGACGGTCGCCGTTACATCTCTGAGGGCATAGATTTTTTTGTCCGCCGGGGTTAAGTTGGCGCTCTGCCCGACGATAGCCATCTTATGGACATTGACGTTACCGATAAACTCTTCCCTGCTCAGTACGGTCCTAAAGCCTTCGATCGATTCCAATTTGTCAATGGTACCGCCGGTATGGCCCAGACCCCGGCCGGACATTTTGGCCACAGGCACCCCTGTCGAAGCAACCAGGGGAATGATCACCAAGCTGAGTTTGTCTCCGACTCCTCCCGAAGAATGCTTGTCAACTTTTATTCCGTGAATGCTTGAGAGATCATTCTTGTCCCCGGAATTGACAAAAGCTAAGGTCAAATCGGCAATCTCCTTTTTGTTCATGCCCTTAAAGAAGACCGCCATCAGAAAAGCGGACATCTGATAATCCGGGATCTTGTCCTTGACATAGTCTTCAACGATCGCCGCAATTTCATCCGTACTTAACGCTTCTCCCTGTTTTTTCTTCTGAATCATATCCACCATTCTCATCAAAACCACTCCCTTCCTTAAAAATTACTCTTTTCCTCAATATAGCATTTTTTCTTCGACATTGCACAGGCAATCACTCCGCGCCTCCGGCGCAAAAGAAAGGGCGCCACTGCTGAATCAGTGGCGCCCTCCCCATTCTCCAGATAGCCGCAGAGCGCAGGGATCATTCGTTAACCGTTTTCTTTCTTCTCCCTCTTAACCGTAAACCGATACATCCAGAAAGCCAGCAGGAGGTAAAGAATCATGGCCGTATAGGGGTTACCGGTCAGACCCGGCAAGATCTTACTGCCAAAGGCAATATTGATACTCAGGGAGGCCAATATCGCAATCACGATCCCCATAATCGCGTCTCCGGCCACCAGGCCCGAAGCCAAAAGAACCCCTTTTTCCACCTTGAGCTTCATCTCTTCGGGAGTCTTGCGGAACTTCCGCTCAACCAGCAATCTGACCAAACCTCCGACGAGAATGCCGGCGCTAAGGTCAATCGGCAGGTAGAGACCCAAGGCCACCGGCAAGACCGGCAGTCCCATTAATGCGCACATCACCCCGAAAGCGACCCCGATGATAACCAGGATCCAGGGGAGTTGAGCCGTCATCACACCTTTGACAACCATGGACATCAAAGTCGCCTGCGGTGCCGGCACTGCCTGGGAACCCATGCCGTAGGTATGATTAAGCATCAACAGGACCAGGCCGGAAACAACCGAACCAAAAATAACCCCGGCGTACATACTGAATTCCACCCGTTTCGGGGTGCCCCCGATAATGTGAGTGACCTTCAGAGCCTGAGCCGCATCCCCGGATACCGCAATGGCAATACAGACGATCGCGCCCGCCAGAATGGAAGCGGTCATTCCTCGTTGAGCCGTAAAGCCCGTCGCTCTTAAAATGGCCGTGATAAATAATAACGAGGCAATCGTCATCCCCGATACCGGATTATTGGAAGCACCGATAATTCCACACATCTGCGCCGAAACCACGGCAAAGAAGAAGGCGAAAAGAACGACAAGGATGGAGCCTATCGGCCCTATGGAAACCATCGGCAAAAGCCAGGCCAGCAGAAAAACAAAGACCCCGGCGGCAATCACCCAGTAAATGGGTACGTCTAAATCTGTACGCTTAGTGGTGGTTGCCGAGCCGAACCCCCCCATGGCCGAGCGGAAGGACGGATAATCGTGGGCAAGGATTTACCAAGACTGATAAATCCGCCCGCAGCCACGGCCCCGGCTCCCACATAACGAATGTAGCTGCTCCAGATGGCGCCGGCGCTCATTTGCGAAATCAAGGTCGTAGACGGAAACAAGGGACTGGTAAGCCCCGTACCCACATATTTGATCAGAGGAATGAAGCCAAACCAGGCCACCACCGCTCCGGCAAACATGTACAGGGCGCCTTCGATCCCGATAATAAAGCCGATCCCCGCCAGAGACGCTAAGACGTTGACACCGAAAATAGTGCTTTGAATCGGCTTGATCGTCCATTCCGGATCTTCCAGCCAAAACGCCAGACCACCGGAAAGCAGCTTATAGAGACCTCCGGTCGACAACCCGAGCAGCACGGTCTTCAATCCTGTGCCGCCTGAACTCCCAGTCGCCAGAATTTCCGCGGCCGCCATACTTTCGGGAAACATGAGCTTACCGTGTTCTTCCACCGTCAAATATCTGCGCAAAGGCACAACGAAGAAGATACCAATCAGACCGCCCAGGAGCGTAGCCACCACGATGGTCGACAACTTGAGCTGCTGACCCCAGATAATAATGGCAGGCAGGGTGAAAATTATTCCGCCCGCTAAAGCTTCGCCCATGGCCGCGATGGCTTGAATCATATTGGCTTCCAAAACATTGTTGCGTTTAAACAGCCCTTTCAGGATTCCGGTGGCCAAGACCGAAGCCGGAATACCCGCCGCAATCGTCATCCCCACTTTCAGGCCTAAGTAAGTATTGGCGGCTGCAAACAGCATGGCAAAGATAATCCCCATGACCATCGACACGATCGTAATCTCAGGCATGGCTTTGTCTGCGGGAATAAACGGCACATAATCCTTGCCGTCAATCCCGCCATAGGCGGAATGGTCCAGTCCTCTTTTTTCCACTATGTACTTCTCCTTTCCGGTATGCTCAAATAGTATCTCTTGCACACCGGCATAATTATACATTATAGAACAATTTCTAACCAATAGACCGGCTGGCCCTGACATCCTGTCTGCAGACGATAACCGGGTACCCCTTCCTCGTGGGAAAAAACTCATAAGTCTTTAAAATACGCAAAAAAACAGATCTCCTCAGTCAGAGGACATCCTGCCGTGAAATCTCTTCATAAATCTCCGAGGCCGCAAGCAGCTGACATTTTCCGCCCGGTCCTCCTTAGTCAGCCTTAATTCCTGTCGGCCAGCCTGTCGCCCAAATCGTCATCTCCGACTCCCCGTTCACGGAAGCGGCGGATTTCCCGAATAAAAGCATCGCCGTACTTGGCCAGTTTCTTTTCTCCCACACCGTTGATTCGAAGCAGCTGACCGCGCTCCAAGGGCCCTCGTTCTGCCATTTCTCTGAGAGTACTGTCGGCGAAAACCAAATAGGGCGGCACGTTTTCCTGCCGGGCCAGTTCCAGCCTTAATCTGCGCAGGAGTTCGAAGAGATCTGTTGAACCGGTTACGAGTCGGTCGGGCTCAGGGAGTTTCCGCTGCCAGACCTGCTCCTGCCCTTTAAGGACAGGCCAAGCCTTGGGAGCCAGTTGCACAACAGGATATTGGCCGCCGGTGAGCTTAAGATAGTTCTCCGCGATTAGAAAACTGATTTGATCTTTGATCTCCCGAGCCGAAGCTTTGGGCATAAGCCGATAGGTCGACAGCTTGTCCAAGTTCAGCTCGCGGATCTTTTTGGTCGCCGCGCCTTTGAGGACATCGGCCACAAGCGCAACCCCAAAACGCCCGTGCAGCCGATAGACGCAGGAAAGTATTTTTTGGGCTTCCACGGTGATGTCCACTGCTTCCCGGCGATCATCACAGTTGCTACAGTTGCCGCAGCGCTCCGGAAAGTCTTCTTCCCCAAAATAGCGCACTATCCACCGTCGCAAGCAGCGCCCGGTATGGCAATAGTCCACCATAAACTGCAGTTTTTGCAGTTCGTGATTTTGGCGCCGGCCATCCGAGTTCTGCTCAATCAAGTAGCGCTGGGTCTGAACATCCTCCGGCCCAAAGAGTAAAATGCACTCAGCCGGCTCCCCATCCCGTCCGGCACGCCCCGCTTCCTGATAGTAGCTCTCCATATTCTTGGGCATATTGTAGTGGATCACGTAGCGCACGTTGGATTTATCAATACCCATGCCAAAAGCATTGGTCGCCACCATGATCTGTTTGCGGTCAAAGAGAAAATCATCCTGGCTCTCCGCTCTCTCCGCGTCACTGAGGCCGGCGTGATATTTTGCCGCGGCCAGGCCCTTGACTCGGAGAACATCCGTGATTTTATCCGTTTCCTTGCGGGTGGCGGCATAGATAATCCCCGGCGCCTCGCGCTTTGCGGTTACATAGGACAAGACAAATTCCCGCTTGTTCTCACCGCGCAGAACCATGAATTTGAGATTGGGCCGATCAAAACCGGTTACCAGAATCTGCGGATCCCGCAACCCCAAGAGGCGAACGATATCCTGCTTCACTTCCTCTGTGGCGGTTGCGGTAAAGGCACCCAAGACCGGGCGCCGGGGCAGCGCTTGCACAAAGGGACTGATCTGAAGATAGCTCGGCCGGAAATCATGTCCCCACTGGGAGACGCAGTGCGCCTCATCCACCGCCAGAAAGGAGATCTTCACTTGTGTCAGAAGCCCCAGCAGGCTCTCATTTTCCAATCTCTCCGGCGCCAGGTAGAGCAGCCTGCATTCCCCCCGCCTCACCCGGTCGAAACGCTCATGGACTTCCCGCGGTGACAGGGTGCTGTTGACAAACGCAGCCGGTACGCCCATCTGGCTGAGAGCGTCCACTTGGTCCTTCATCAAGGAGATCAAAGGAGAAATGACCAGCGTCAGACCCTCCTGCATAAGTGCAGGTATCTGATAAGCCAGCGACTTGCCCGCGCCGGTGGGCATGACGGCGAGTGTATCCCGTCCTTGCAGGAGGGATTCAAGCGCTTTTTGCTGACCCGGCCGGAAGGAAGAATAACCAAAATACCTTTGCAGCATGGCCAAAGCCTGTGAGATATCCATACGCTGCTTTATACCTTCTTTCAAGTATGGCAACCATAAGGCCATTATCAAAACGAACCACTGTGTTTTTCTCTTCCCCAGCGGTACCTTTCGCAAATTCATAGTATGGTTTCATAGCCATATCCTTAAAATCCCTTGCTCTCCGAAAACACCCCTCAGATGATTCCGTGGCTACCCACGCTCGCCACCCCGTGCACCCCATGTCCCAATATTATACTATTTTTGTCTCCCAAGCAACGGGATGGTAAGCGCGTCCCTTTTCGCTTGGATATATGGTATAATTCGCAAAAAGTAAAAAGAAGGTGGGCACGCGTGGAAAAATACGACCAAGCCGTTTCGTTGTGGAAAAGGTACAAGATCATATCCGCGTCAGATTTGGACAAATACCTGGATAGCTTTCGGGTCCTCTTTGCGTTTCATTCCGGGAGAATCGAGAACGAAAGCATTACCTATCAAGATACACGAGGAATCTTTGAAAACAGCCGGGTTCTGAATTATACGGGAAATCCCCGTGCTCTCTTTGAGCAGCAAAATCAAAAACTCTGCCATGAGTTTTTAAAAGAAAGAATCATAAGCAAGGAGCCGCTGAGTATCTTTCTTGTGAAAGAAATTCACAGGATACTCACCGGCGGAACATACGATGATCGCCGGTATATCGCCGACGGGGAACGCCCAGGGGAGTTCAAAAAGCATGATTATGTCACCGGCATTCATGAAGTGGGTTCCGCCGCAGAAACTGTGGAAAGCGATCTGGCGGAACTGATTGCCGATCATCTGCGATAAGCAGAGGTTAACCAAAAACAATTATCTGGGGACTCCCGATCTGCTCGTCGAAGTATTATCCCCCTCCACCACGGCCAAGGACTATATTGTGAAGATGAATTTATACATGCAGTCCGGGGTCAAAGAATACTGGATTGCATCCCCCAGAAACAGAAGCGTTCAGGTTTTTGTCTTGAACGGAGATGCCTATGGAGAGAACCGCTGAATTTTAGCGCCAAGGACGTTTTGCGCTCAGTCCTCTTTCCTGAATTGAATATCGATTTGGGAGATGTTTTCGAATAATACCGTTGGGAATGCCCACCCCTTTCATCAGTAACCACACCTATAATAGAAAAGGGAGTTCATCCGAACTCCTCTTTCTGATCGTAAAAAACCAAGGTCATGGCCTTTGTCCGTCCATCATTTCTTGGAAACACTGTCCACTGCCGCTTGGGCGGTTTTTTCCGCTTGCGCCTAGGCTGTAGCCCTCGTGATATTTTCTATTCCCAATTGATCTGCCACTTTGTGCAAAGCATCGATAATTTTTCCGCCCGTTGTGTCAATGAACTGCGGAGATGCGATCATCGCCTGCTGGAAAGGCACCAAAGCGAGGGGATGACTCGCCGCAAATTCCTTGTAGGTTTTGGACTCCGTGGCGGATTTGCGCACTGCGATACAACCTGTCTTTACGGGCCAATCGGACGTCGTGTCCGTGCCGGTAAAGAACTTGATCCATTGGAAAGCCGCTTCTTGCTGCTGCGGAGAAGTGATGACCGGAATCGCCAACGCTTGGGAGCTCAGAAAAGCCTAACGCCTTGCTTTTCCAAGGCTTTTTGCACCTTCTTTATATCTACGATTGATGTGGTCGCGCTTTCTTTGAGTGATATCGCGGCAGCGACGCCCGCCCCTTGACCCGTTAAGACACAGCAACTCATACTTCTAAATGCACTCTGAGCCAAAATATCGCCGGAGATACACCTTCCTGCCACAAGTAGGTTATCTACCTTCTGTGGAAGAATCGCCCGGTAAGGAATCTGGAAGTAACGTCCGGTCGTTGGTAGGCGCAAGACCCCATTTCCGTCAACAAACTCTGGAAAGATTCCAATGGAATCTTCAAATCTGGCTTGGTTCAAAACATCTTCACCGGTTATCCGGTAATATCCTTCGATCTGGCGGGACTCCCTAGTGCCTACGGTCATGCCAAAATTTCTCAGGCGCGCCTTCTCAAAACCTGGCACATATTTCTTAAGGACTCGGATAGCGTTAAGGACAGCTTCTCTGCCTTTGAGCTCGGCGTCCGTCAGATGCTTGACATTTGTACTGTCAATCCCACTGATGAATACTACGTTCAGCTGTGTGACATCACCCTCGGGAGAAACCGTGCCGTAGGAACCTCCATACTCAATACCATCGGTTTTCCTCAAAATTCCGTCCCTAATCGCGTCGTTAAACGGTTTACTGAGATAGGGACTGAACATCTTATTCTCTTTGCCACCCGTCTCCACGGACCACTCTCCGCTCCAGTCAGCGAACGTAGGTTTAAGGTCCTGTTTTATGAACTGTAAGAACTTTTTGCCATCCACCCCTCTGCAGTGAAACATCGGCGTCACCCAAGCCAGTTTTTCTCTCTTTGTAAACGGGACACCCGCAAGAGCTGCAATATCTCCGTCTCCCGTGCAGTCTATGACACGTCGGGCCAATATCGCTAAGCGTCCGGATTTGCTCTCGGTTATCACCCCCTGTATGATATCATTTTCAACGATTACTCCAGCGGCATAGCAGTGAAGGAGTGGCCTTATTCCGGCACCCCGGACAACGCTGTCGGCAACGTACTTAAACATTTCCGCATCAAGAGCTTCGCTATCCGACTCACTTCTTGGGGTGCTTGCCCCGAGATCCCTTGCCACATCCTCAAATTCGAAGGCTAAACCACCGGCTTCTACCGTTTCTTTATGCCTGTACCAAGCAAAGCCTTCGACTCCAACCTGACTTATGACACCACCAAAACAACCGTAACGTTCAATTAACATTGTGCTGACGCCTTCCCTCGCTGACGAAACGGCAGCGGCTAAACCCGCAGGCCCACCTCCAACTACCAGGACGTCGACCTCAGCAAACACCGGCACTTCTTTTGCAGGTTCTTTGATAAACTTCATCACGGAGTTCCCCTTTTCATTTTGAGCCTAATCTCGAAACAAGCGCTTGGCCTTTCCACTCCTCGCTGGTGGGCCGTGGAAAGACCAAGCTATTCACTGTGATCCCGCACTCGCTCAACGTGTCTCAAGATCATTCCCAGTTCTTGGGTAAACCGTGGAGCAGAAGGTAAAAATCGCACCTGTCGATTACCTTTCCTTTAGATGATTCCCTTGCGGGTAAGGAAGTCATGCGCCACTTTTGCCGGATCCGCCTTCTCCACATCCACCAGTTCGTTCATATGAGTCATTTCAGAAGTTGAGATAGAACCCCATAATTTCGCCAGCACCGCATCAAGGTGATCTTTTTGGACAACGTCATTCTTGATCAGAACAATACCGTTGTACGGAGGAAAATAATTCTTATTATCGGTTAAGGGCACCTCCTTGAGCTTCGTTAGGCGCCCGTCCGTAGAAAATGCCATAATGGCCTGAACTGAGTTATCGGCGAGAGCTTGGTACATTAGGTTGTAATCCATAGAGATCACCCTTTTGAACTTGAGATTGGGATAGGCCTTCTCAAATCCGGGCATCACATCACTTATGACATCAGGATCTGTAGCAAAAATCCAGTTCTTTGCATAGGGAGCGCAATCCGAAAAGGTTTTCAGGTGGTCTTTCGTGGCCACATCCTCTTTGACCGCTATCGCATACGTATCCTGGAAGCCCAGAGAAGGCGAGACCCAGATGCCGAACCTTTTTAATTCATTATCCTTCACATACTTGCTAACGGCATCGGGGTGCCCCACAAATTCCCCCGCGGTATACTTTAGATGAAACACTTTGTCGAGCTCTGTGCCATCATATCCAAAGTACACTTGAATATTATTCTTTTCCATAAGTGAATGGGTGAGTGCCGACCCGCCACTGGTTTCTTGCAACTTGACCTTAATTGGCGTCTTGCTTTCAATAATCTCTTTTAACATATTGTCGACGATGATGGCCTCACTCTGAGCTTGGGATGCAATATTAATTTCCTTGATTGGGTATTGTTCAGGCCCCGTTGAGCCATTAGCAGCGGACTGATTGCTGGTCGATGTACCACACCCCAGCAGCGTTAGCGCTGCAATTAACCCAACTCCCGTTAGCTTAAGGAAACGACCGATCGACACGATTAGCCAACCCCTTTCAAATGACACTACTGCCAAGTAATGCGAAAAAACAGGAACCGCCTCAACCTTTCCGCGTTCGTAAACCTCGTGGCGTCAGTAAAATTTCCAGCCGACTCATCAGGAATTCGGCCAAGAACGCCATTAGCATGGCAGGTAAGGTACCTGCTAACACAATGTCGTTGCTGGCCATGCTCAAACCGCGCAAAATTAGCGACCCCAGTCCACCGGCTCCTATTAATGCTCCCAGGGTCGCAAATCCAATTGTTCCCACTAAGGCAGAACGAATGCCGGCGATAATCACCTTTAGGGCCAACGGCAATTCGATCATCCAGAGTAGTTGCCAATTTGTTACACCCATACCCATTGCCGCGTCTTTGATTTCTGGTGACA
Source organism: Acididesulfobacillus acetoxydans (assembly GCF_902729405.1). Lineage (GTDB taxonomy): Bacteria > Bacillota > Desulfitobacteriia > Desulfitobacteriales > Desulfitobacteriaceae > Acididesulfobacillus > Acididesulfobacillus acetoxydans. Next base: position 1,407,367 of record NZ_LR746496.1, on the reverse strand, counting down.
CGCCGTTGATGCCGACAAAAGTGTTTCTGATGATAGGCATCAAAGCGTAAAGGAAAAGAGCCACCACGGTAGGAACAAGTCCAATGCCGCTGCCAATTGCGATTAACAACGCAAGTAGAGCAAGGCTTGGAATAGTCTGCATAGCATTGCTAAACCCAATGAGCCAAGGGTACAGCTTCTGTATCCTGGTGGCCAAGATAGTCAGGGGCACAGCAATTAAGATGCACAAAACCATCGGGATAGCTACCAAGTACAGGTGTTGTACTGTAGCCTTTAGAACTTGATCATGATGAAGTACAAAGAACCGGATTGTTTCCGTGATCAGCATTCGGGTCCTTTCACCTCCTTCTCTAGGGCAGGGTCGCCGTTTTCCCCGCCGCCGGTTGCAGGGGCCACCACACTTGTACCAGCCGCACCCCTCAGAAGCTCCATTACACGACTCAAGCTGACACTGCCTACGACAGTACCGTCGCTTTCTGTGACCGGAATCGCGTTAATTTTATGGATAATCATCGCCTGTATACCGTTCAGCAAAGTGAACTCAGGTGGAATCGCTTCCTTGTACACTTTGGGAAAAACGTTTACCGGCATCTCCAGGCCTTGTTCCGATACTCCCTTCAGATCTTCCAGGCAAATAAATCCTTCAAACTTGTCATGTTCGTTGAGGATGACCATTTGGTCGCTACCCTGCCTGAGCATCTCCTCAAGACAATGTGCCAGGCTACTTTGATGCGGAATTGTCGCCATAGACCTACTCATGATCTCTCTCACCGGTATCTTGATCGTTTGCCATGCCAAGCGCTGCCGAACAAAAAAGTTAGCGACAAAATCGTCAGAGGGAGCCTGTAAAATCACATGGGGACTCGCCACTTGAACGATCCGGCCCTCCTTCATGATCACTATTCGGTCAGCCATTCGGATGGCCTCATCCATATCGTGCGTCACAAAAATGATCGTCTTCTGCACATTGAGCTGCAGACGTTTTAATTCATCCTGCAACTGTTCGCGCATGATAGGATCCAGGGAACCGAACGGTTCGTCCATCAAAATAATGTCTGGATCATGCGCCAGAGCGCGCAAAACCCCAATCCGCTGTTGCTGGCCACCGCTCAATTCAGAGGGATAACGGTCCATAAACAAGTCTGGCTTCATTTCAACCAGCTCAAGTAATTCCCTCGCCCGCGCTCGACGCCCGTTTTCCTTCACCCCTTTTAGTCTGAGAACGAAGGAGATATTCTCCCCGATGGTCAAGTGGGGGATGAGCCCCACCTGCTGAATCACATATCCCAGACGGCGTCTGAGTTCAACCGGGTGATATTTTTCATAGTCCTGTCCGTCAATCTCAATTGTACCGGACGAAGGCTCCACAAGACGGTTGATCATGCGCAGCGTTGTTGACTTGCCACATCCCGATGGACCAATCAGCACGACAAATTCTCCCCGCTGAATATCCAAGGAAAAGTCATTCACTGCAACAGTGCCATTGCAAAATATCTTGGTTACATTTCTTAAAGATAAAATTTTCCTTCAACCCCCTTACACACGGAGTCCAACTCGGTCGCATTGTCTCTTTCCTCAGCTACAACAGCTATAACCGATTAACAATAGAGTACCGAATCACTGCCCTTCGAGACTCATCACCTCCTTCACCATTCGGCGGACTGTGGCAGAGCTTCAATTCTTAAACCAGCGCACAGGAGCGACCTCTAAATTAATGGCCAGCTGTTTGATTTGGGTGTATTCGTCCAAGCCAAAGGTTCCCAATTCCCGCCCGAAACCGCTTTGTTTGTAGCCACCCCAAGGTCCTTCCACATAGTAGGCGTGATAATTATTGATCCACACGATGCCGCCCCGCAGTTGCGGGCGATTGCCGCTCGTTCTGTAACATGCGTCTCCGGCCAAAGGCCATGGTCAAAAGCCTTTCTGGCCACGGCAATCGCCTTCCGGGTATCTACGACACCCTTTCTGTGACGTGGACCTAGACCTCTTCTTTCGCAGGATTGAAAGATCACGAATTTTTACCGATTACGCCGGTATCGATTCCCCGTTGATCCACATCCTTTTAACATCCAACATGGTCTCATCTTCCTTTCATCTTTGGTTAAACAACAAATCCCGCGCCTTCCTCAAAATACGCGGAGCGTAAAATCACCCCTCCCCAAAAAAACAACCGCAAAACACTTCTGTCTGGTAAACCATACAGATGGGCTTGCGGCTGTCTCTAAAACTCCGGCCTTAACTATCAGGTTGTAAAGTCTTTGACTGTCCGTAGTGAACTAAAGAATGTTCATTCAGTTTCTTCTGTACGTGGCGTACAAATATCATTATAGCACCATCATCTCTCCGGAGAAGACGTAGGTGATGAATAGCCAGGTTTCAATGGCGAAAAACCACTTTTTCCTTTTAAGCGGATTTTCTCATGCGTCTACTCCAGCCGGATCGCCTCCTTATAGCAAAATGGCACACATCGCGGTATTCCTGAACAACCGTCACAAATCAGTGGCAGTTCTGTCATCGGATCAAGAAAAACGGCATCATAAGAACAAGCAGCAACACAGGCATTGCAACGTGTGCAGACTTCATCGTGAACCTCTACAAAGCCAGTCCTTTCATTATAAGTACAGGCGTCAAACTGACAAGTGCTTACACAGGGATGATCCGGACAATTTCGGCAAACATTGATTAGACTCTCTCCCTGGTAAGGATCATTGACAATTCGAATCCTGGATCTCCCCGGATCGAATGCATTGGCATGAAAACCGGCACATGCCAACTCACAACTCTTGCAACCGGTGCAGCGCGAGGAATCCAAGATAAGTTTCATAGTTCAGATTCCCCCCCTGCTATCCCATCATCCATCCCCAGTTGCTTGAGCTTTTCTGTTTGTACTTTTCCACTTTCATCCCAGCCGCGCATCCCGTATAATTCAGACAAACTTGCGGTGAATTCATCAACCTTAAATGTCTTATGAGCAGCCGGCCCATTTAAAAGTGGATCATGTAAAACCCTTGGAGGCAGATAGTCGTCTTTCCTACTGAATCCCGCACCCTGGTTAAACATTTGCCCCATGTTCCATATTCGCTCGCCACAGATTTTCAACTCTTTTGCCGTCATGGGCCAACCGGTGACTTTGGTGTAAATTTCCGCCAAGGTTTCGGGAGACGGACGCCAGAAATCGCAGATGATCAATGAATCTTTAGCACTGTTGTAATCCTGCTGCCGCTTTACGACCTCCGCTTTATTGACAAAAGTAAAAGGATCCATCGAGCCAAAAGCGTCCTCTTCAATGGCAAAAGCCCGCTGATGGCATGCTCCCCGGTCCGAAGTGGCATAAGCCAAAGCCATGCCATAACTCCCCCGGGGATCAAACGCCGGGAATTCCAGTCCTTTCACTTCCATGGCAATGTCTTGCCCACCCACGGCGGCTGCCGCCCGCTTGACCCCAGCGGCCAAAAGGTTTCCCACATCCTGGCGCCCGGCGATTCTTTTTACATAGTCCAGCATTTTTTCGCCTTCGCCAAAACGGATCCCAAAATCATAAATCCCTTTTTCTGTCGCTTCCATGGCAAAAGCCAGTACTCCACCGGTGGAGATGGTGTCCAGCCCTAAATCATCGCACAACTTGTTGAAGCGGATCAATGTGTCCATATCGTCGACATCACAGTTCGACCCGGCTAAACCAAGGGTCTCGTACTCCGGCCCTTCGACCAAACTCCCATCCTTGGCTTGTGTAAACCGGCCGCATCCCAAAGGACAGGTGGCACAGGCTCTTGTTCTCTTCAACTTCATTTTGACTGCATCACTGTTAATTCCGGCCACTTTTTCGTACTGGCCGTCCTGATAATTCCGGGTCGGTAAAACGCCAATTTCTTGTGAGGCATCCACCGTGCCGGGAGTTCCGGTCAGATCGGTCCAAAGGTGTGCTTCCGTTAAAACGTCACGCTTGCGTATATCCAGGATATAGTCCAAAAAACTTTTCATATCACTACCGATCTGCACCCCTGTCGAACCCTGCACAACGATGGCTTTCAGGTTTTTGCTGCCCATCACCGCCCCTGCCCCTCCGCGACCGGCCTGATGATAAGAATCGACTGTAATACAGGCATAAAGAACTTCGTTTTCTCCTCCCGGACCAATCGTCAAAGACTTGACTTCTGGTTTATATTTCTCTCGCAGCCAGCCTTCCGTTTCGTGGATTCCCTTTCCCCACAGAGCATCGGCCTTTTCAATGGCAACCTTGTGATTGGAGACGTACAAATAGACAGGGCTCGCGGCCCGACCACAAATGATGATTCCATCATATCCGGCATACTTCAGCTCCGCGGCAACCCCCCCGCCGACCAGGCTTACCAGGATCGTTCCGGTCGCAGGGGATTTCGTCAAAACCGCCAGGCGTGAAGACGTGGGAACAATCGTGCCGGCAAACGGACCGTTCATGAATATGATCTCGTTGTCCGGTCCTAGAGGATCGACCTTCGCGTCAACGTCCTGTAAAAGATAGCGATAGCCCAATCCCTTCCCGCCTAAGTATTTTTCGTACCACAGGCGGAGCGGTTCTTCGATCCGCACTTCGCGTGTGCCCAAATCCACCCTTATAATTTTCCCGCTGTAGCCCTTCATGCAGTTACCTCCTCGTAACTTTACCTAGCGGCACTCTCGCGCAGGCGCTTTTCCACCTTCTTAGGCAAGGGCGGTGCCTGGTAACTTTCCAATATTTGTTGCAAACGTATTTGGGCCCTAACCAATGCCGTGCGGGTTCCTTCCAGCCTCCATTGATCATAACTGCCCCGCTCTGCCAAAGGTGATTGCCAAAACTCCGAACGAAAATGCCCATACGTATGTTCCGCTGAGAGAAACTCTCCACCCGGCCCGATATCGTGGATTAACCCTACTGCCAAAGTATCCTTATTTACATCGCCCCCTCGTAAGATTCGTTTAACGGCGCTGCAAGCCTCATCATCAAGGACAAACTTCTCCAAGGACATGGATACATAGGATTCCAGGATGCCTGCCGCGTGAAGGATCACATCCACTCCGGCCAAACCGGCAGTCAGCATATTCATCATGCTCTCCGACGCCGCTTGGGCGTCGGGCAATTTGCTGTCGGTCAGAGACCCCCCGGCCCGGCAAGGCAACCCGTAGGAGTGAGCGATTTGTGCCGCCGCCGCAATAATCCAGGCACCCTCCGGCGCTCCAATGCTCAACGAACCGTAACGCATCTCCGTGATTGACGAAGCTGACCCATAGACAACCGGCGTCCCCTCGCGCACAACCTGAGCCAAGGTGATCCCGGCCAAAACCTCCGCATTTTGCACGGACAAGACAGATGCCAGAGTCGCCGGCATGGTCGACCCGGCCATGCCCAGGGATGCAATGATCAGGGGCTGACCAGCCGCGGCATATTCCATCAAAGCCCCTGCCATCCTGGCGTCATACATCAAGGGCGAGAGAGAATTGATCAAGGTGATCATCACAGGCTGGGAGGGCCTGTCGCCATCATCTTCAAACAGAGTCGCCGCCATAGCCAAAGAATCCCGGGCGTGCTCAGCCCCGGTCGCACTGCCCATAAACGGTTTGTCTGAATTAGCCAGGCAGGCATAGAGCATCTGTTGATGCCTGTGCTTCTCGGGAATATCATTGGGCTCGACCAAAACGCCGCCGGTAATATCCATATTGGAACTGGCCCCCGCCAAACGGACCAATTGGACAAAATCCTCATACACAGCCTTGCGCTTAGCCCCATCTACAGAAGTGATAAAAGGTGCGCCATAACCCGGCACAAATACCGGATTCCCGTCGCCGATGCTCACGTTCTTGGCCGGATTACGGGCATACAGCCTGAACCCGCGCGGCGCTGACATAACGGCTTCCTGCACCAGCCGGGGTGGGAAAAAGACAATCTCTCCCTCAACCTTGGCTCCTCGCGCCCGCAGAACATCCCTGGCCGAAGCATAATCCATCTTGACGCCGGTGTGTTGCAAGATATCCATGCTGGCGTCTTTTATCTGTTCAATTTCTTTCGCGTTTAGAACACTCAGACTCGGCGCTGCCAAACCCAACCCTCCCTCCGTTCACTCCAAATCAACCGGAAGTTAAGAGGTAACTCCGGACCCCCTTCTTGTCCAGTTCTACTAAGGCCCCCATGAGAACTCCCTGTTCATAGGAACTACCAGGGTTAATACAGGTTGACTTTTTTAATTTCTTAACCCCTTTTCCTTCGTGGATATGTCCGAATAATCCCAACAGCGGCCTGTAAGTCTCGATCGTCTCTTTTACGGCCAGGCTTCCGACCGGGATCAAAGACCGCCCTGCGTACCTCGGACGCAGATCTTTATCTAGTTCCGGAGCTTCATCCAGCCCGGAATTATAAGGCGGGCAATGAAAATTAAAAACACATTGACTTAGGTTTTCCACCTGCTCCGCCATCCGATCAAGTTTCCGCTTCAGCTCATCTTCAGAGCATTCCCGATGAGTGTTCCAAGGGGTGGGATTGGACCAGCCTGTGCTGATCATCTCATGATACTGGCTTAGCCTGACCACTTTGCCCTCTGTCAATTCCACGGCTCCGCTTTTACGGATGACCTCATCTATTTCAAACATGTCGTCATTACCCGGGCAGACGTAGCACTTGATCCCGGAATTATTTAGTTTGTCCTCAGCATAGTCCATCCATTTTTCCACAGTGGACTTGGCAACGTCGACAAATAACTTATTGACGTTTTCAGGATTGGCTTCCAGTTCCGCTATTCTGTCTGAGTCCATCCGAATCGGGTAGTAGCCCCGGTTGCGGATCAACTCCTCCATTTGTGCCGTTTCCTCACTGCTGTGCATCGTGTAATCCTGTTCCAGAAAAGTCGTCTTGAATCCCTCCTTAGTTTCCAGCACAGGCACAATAGCCTTACCGGTCATATCCCCTCCTAAAATAAGGATTTCCGCTTTATAAAATTTCCCGGCTGAAATGAACTTTTTCCAGCATTTTTCGGAACCATGAACATCTGTCGCAAAGAATAATCTTGTCATCATTACCCTCCAAACACCGATTGACGGCGATACGGGTCCCTTTGCAGCCGGCAACACACCTTAGAGTTCCCTCTCAATTCTTAAACCAACGTACGGGGGCAACATCTAGATTGATGACTAATTGTTTAATTTGAGTGTATTCATCCAAGCCGAAAGTTCCCAGCTCCCGCCCAAAACCGCTTTGTTTGTAGCCACCCCAGGGTCCTTCCACATAATACGGATGATAATTGTTGATCCAGACGATACCGTCGCGCAATTGACGCGCAACTCTATGAGCCCGGGTCACATCATTCGTCCAAACAGCCCCCGCCAGGCCATACTTTGTAGCATTAGCCAACTTTACCGCTTCTTCTTCCGAACTGAATTTCTGGGTCACCAACACAGGGCCAAAGATCTCTTCCTGGACAATTCTCATCTGTGGATGAGTATCGGTAAAAACGGTCGGCTCCAGAAAATAGCCCCTGGTCAAACCCGCCGGGCGTTTTCCGCCACAGACCAATTTTGCCCCTTCCTCGATCCCAATGCGGATATAATTTTCAACTCTTTCCCGATGAGGCGCCGAAATCAACGGTCCCATTTCACTCTCGGGATCCATTCCGTTGCCCAACCTAATTTTCTGAGCCCGCTCAACAAGATGACTTACCAATTCATCGTGAATGGATTCCTCCACCAGCAGACGGGAACCGGCTGAGCAAACCTGTCCGGCATGAACAAAAATACCGAACAGTGCATAGTCAACGGCAAGATCCAGGTCGACATCAGCGAAGATAATATTGGGTGATTTACCTCCCAATTCCAGAGCGACCCTCTTAAAGTTGGAAGCAGCCGCCTGCATAATGCTGCGACCTGCAATCGGTCCTCCGGTGAAGGAAATAAAGTCAACCTCTTGACTGGCTGCCAGCTCATTACCGACCGTCGGTCCCGGACCCAAAACCAGATTTATGACGCCGGGAGGAAATCCCACCTCCTCAATCAGCTCCATCATTCTGATGGTGCTCAAAGGGGTCAGTTCACTCGGCTTAACAACACATGTGTTTCCCGCTGCCAAGGCAGGCGCAAGTTTCCAGGAGATTTGCAGCATGGGATAGTTCCAGGGAACAATCTGTCCGCAGACTCCCAGCGGCTCACGCAAGACCATGCTCATGGCCGGTGCGGGGACATCGAAGGTTTGCCCGCCGGGTTTATCGGCAAGTCCGGCAAAGTAACGGAAGGCTGAGACAACATCCGCTACGTCAAAGCGGCTTTCGCGCAGACCTTTTCCGGTGCCGGTGGTCTCCAGAACAGCCAGATCCTCTCCGTCCTTTTCAATCAGATCGGCAATTTTCGCCAACTTTGCCGCCCGTTCTGTAACCTGCATGTTCGGCCAGGGTCCATGGTCAAAAGCTTCTCTGGCCGCAGCAATCGCTTTCCGGGTGTCTGCAACGTCGCCCTCCGCAACCCGGGCGTAGACCTCTTCATTCGCCGGGTTGATTAGATCTCGGGTTGTCCCGGATTCGGACAGCATCCATTCGCCGCCGATCCACATTTTCTTAACTTCCAACTTGCTCCATAACTCCTTTCGTAGTCTCCTTCGCTTTCTCTTCTCTTGTTCTTCTCGTTCTCTTCTCTTTTTTTCACGCCCCGCTCCCGGCGCTCCTTTGGCTCACCACGGGTCACTACCCCTTGGAATCCTTTGTTACAGAACCTAAGAGCTCATTCAATAGGAATGGTTTTTTGCACCAAAGAAAGATCAATACCCTGTTTTTTTCGGTAATTCTTCGATATGAGAAAATAGACGAGGGCAATTACGTAAAGGAGCAACATGAAGACTGCGGACAACGGATCATTCACACCATACACCGCTTTAGCCAGCCACATATAAATGTTCCACAATAAGAACAAGCCGAAGACGACGGAAATGATTGTTATCACCGGAATATTGCCAATTTTGTACTTGGCAATAGGAGAGGCGCGGAAGAGTTCGGGATCCTTGACAGGCAGCCTCATGGCGGCAATTGTCGTCCCCAGATAGGTGATGGCAATTACCACCGTTGTATCAAGAGTCATCTTGGCAAAGGTCGGCGAATAGGCATACAAAGCGCTCAGCACGACTGAGGGAACCACCATGACCAGAAGTGCCCGGAAGGGAGTGCCATGCTTTGGTGACACTTCCGCGATCCAGTCGGGCAGCACCCGGTCGAAAGCAGCCGCAAAGAGAACCCGGGTTGAAGACAGGAAAACGGTACCGGCCCAACCAAAAAACCAAGCGCTCATGGACAGAACCAACCAAAGCTGAAGCAAGGGATTTTGGGTCAAAAACGAAACATACAAGCTGAGGAACGGAAAAACCGGCAAGGGGGATTTACCACTCCAAAAGGCAAAATTCGCCGTGTTGTAAAAATCCCAACCGATGCCTTTCGCTAAAAGGGCGACGAGAACAATCGCCAAAACGGTTGTAATGATGACGGCGGCCGCCATCCCCCAGAAATTCTTACGGAATTCGCTCGCTCCACGAACCTCACCATATAAAGTGGAGCCCCAGTTTGGCCAGAGATTAAAGAAAAGCAGCAAAGGAATTAGCGGAAGGCTGGCCATAAGCGGCATATGTCCAAAAGGCAGAGCTTTATATCCCCCCTTGGCTGCCAGCGCTATGATACTCTGATAAGTATTGCTGTCTTTGACTCCAAATACGGTCTGACTGAATCGGTTAAATTCCGCGGCAAAATGCGCTGGGGTGCTGGCGGCCAGCATGACAAATACTGTAAAAAGCCCCAGAACCCCCACAAAAAACGATATCTTTTGGATTCTGGCATACCATTTCATGCCAATACCAATCACAACAAAGGCGAACAGAATGACAAGCAACGAGGATAGGAAAAGCCCGGTCTGACTCGTGAACCACACCGCGGCAGCGGCCAAACCCGCGCTGTTTCCGATTGAACTGAGTATCGCCAAAATCGGGGTCAGGACGTCGTAGGAAAGCAAAGAGCCATACACCGGTATCCACATCCACAGGATCAATACCCATCCGGTCATGGCTAAGACAAAGCCTAAACCTCCGCCCAAAATGCGACTCTGCCAGACGTAATCTCCTCCGGCCCTGGGCATCACTGAAATCATCATGGCGTAAACGCCGACTTCAAACAGAATAAACAGCGCGCTGACAACCAGGGCAGGGATCAACTGTCCATTCGGAACATTGGGAGCAGAAGAAAAGATGTAAAATCCCAGGGTAATTAGATTGATGGAGAAAAACGAGTAAATAAAGGCGTCGAAAACCGACCAATGCCTGACCAAGCCCGTGGCCTGCCGGGCAAACAAATTAACGTTTACGTCGTTTGCCATTGGTCTAACCCTCCCTAATATCTAATTTAACAATATCTGATTAACCCACCTCTTCCGGGAGCTTATACCACATTAGTTTTTCGCCAATCTTACTTCGCATCTGCCAATTAAGACCCTTTTTGCTGCGGTTCATGACCTCCAAAATTGCCTCAATAGCCAGCAGTATTTTCTCCCCATCCTTTTCCCCAAGCTCATAGTTATTGATCAAAAGGCGCAGTTTGGCCAAATTCAACTCGATCGTGTGAAAAAACCCCCAGTCCTTGGCCGTCCTCTCTGCGATAATATCCCTGTTAATCACCTCCTTATCTCCGGCGGCAATCTTATGATCCAGCAGCAAGGCAAACAGGTCCTTCACGTCCTTTTCATTAAGCTGGATAATTTGGATTTTCGATAAAAAGAGTTCAGCCAGGGGGATCGTCATCTTTTCCACCTTCAATCGGTCATGCAAGGGTATCGTATGGCACATCTCAAAAGTGTCCACAAAAAGATCCAGCTGCCTGTTGCTTTCTGTTTCGTAAAACAGCTGCCTCCTTCCCATATTCAGGGCGTTGAAGGCTTTATCCGGCACATAGCCCAGTTCTTTTAGCAAATTGGTTAGGCGGGGAACGTTCCCCGCTTGCGTGGCAAAATCAAGGTCTTTATAGTTTCTTGCCAGAGCCGGCAACAACGATGACTCAGAGTGCACCCGCACAGCCAACCCGCCAATCAACCGCAACAGAATACCGAAGTTGTCGGCGGCCCTCCAAACGCGCTCAGCCTCCTCCATGATGTCGGTCTTGATCCCCTCTTCCTTATTCATTCGGGCCCCTCCTTCGTGTATTCCGTCGACCACAGCGCTCGCCGGTTAGGTCAACGCTTTGCGGTAAATGGCCTCGTATCCCCGTTCATCTATGTCCCGCGTATTTTCTACGGTTTGAGGGTCATGCGCTGCTTCCTTAGCTAAGCGGGGGATGTCTTGCTCCGTAATCCCATAGTCCCTCAAAGAAGGAATCCCGACGTCTTGAGCGAGGTCTGCCACAGCCTTCACGGCGGACAAAGCTGCCCCCCTCTCATCCATTCCGTTCGTATCGACCCCCATCATCTGAGCAATTCTCTTATATTTATCCGGCCAACCCATCCAATTGTATTCCATAACCGGAGCCAACAAAGCGCCCACCGCGACCCCATGAGGAATAGAAACGATACCACCCAGCGTTTGGGCCATGGCGTGAACCGCACCCGCGCTCTCACTGCCGTAAGAAATGCCTGCCAGCATGGCCGACATCGCCATGCCATAACGCGCCTCCAAGTCGTTGCCGTAGGCGTAGGCCCGCCGCAGGTACCGGGCCGCGTAATCAACGGCCAGCAAAGCCACGGCATCCGTAGGGGACTGGGCATAGTGCGAAGTATAGCATTCAATGGCGTGACACAAGGCGTCCATTCCAGTCGCGGCCGTCACGTTTGCCGGCAGTGAGACATGGAGCATGGGATCAATCAAAGCGACGTGTGCCGCAATCAGCGGACCACCCACGTTAAACTTAAACTGCCGCTTCGGATCCGTGATGACCGCCCACTGGCTCACTTCGCTGCCCGTGCCCGCCGTCGTCGGTATGGCAATCAAAGGAGGAATGCGCTTGGTCAACGGCAGTTTCCCGTCCGCCGCTTCGTAGTCTAAGATGCTCCCTCCGTGGGCCACTTCCACCCCAATGGCTTTGGCCGTATCCATGGGGCTGCCTCCGCCCATAGCAATCAAGCCGTCACAGCCCTTGCTGCGATAGATTTCTGTTCCTTGTCCCACCAGCTCAACGGGCGGATCCGATTTAACCTGGTCAAAAACGGCGTATCGGGAATGGTTGCTGTCCAAAACATCAACCATCTTTCCCAGTAACCCTGCCTTAACTACTCCCTGGTCTGTGACAAGTAACGGTTTCTTGACTCCAAGCAGCGCAAGTTCATCTGCCAGTTGTCCGAGTGCACCCAAACCATGTTTGATAGCAGTTGGCATTTCGAAGGTTTTGACTTTAAAAGCTCTTTCCAAACGCATTCTTTTCAGCACCCCTTTACATTATTTGACCTAGTCTGTGAATCTTGGGATCACAAAAGACACCATGCTCTCAAAATGTTCATCCTATCCTTCACCCATCTCATCCCGAATCCACCCGGCAGATTTTATTTCGTTTTTAGTTCGAGCACGGTTTACACTTCATCTGTGAGCGTGGTCATGGTTCGTCCGGGGACTCGGCAGGATTGGGAAGCTGAAGTATTTTCAGGTCCTCCAAATATTGTTTGACGAAAGAATCCAGCCAGGTGTAATATCGCTTAACCTCTAATAATTTGCTGAAATCCTCCTCAGCCTCTGCTCTCGTTGGCGAACGACTTTCACCGGCCAAGATTTTTTCATACAACGGCAATACCTTATCGAGAACGGCAAAATTAAGGGCAACCTCCGTTCGTAAGTTATTGCAAAAGAAATCGCTGAAATACTGAAAAAAGTTCTTCTCCGCCACATACATGTCCTTGCGGGTTCCGCGCAGCCACACCTGTTTTGCCGCCTTAGCACCCACCAGGGTCTTGATGGTTGTGCAGACACTTGTTTTACTCATGCCCATGGCCTGACTCATGTCGTCCAGACTCATAGGCTCCTTGGCAAAAAACAAGATCCCGCAAAGGCGCCCGACCGTGGCATTGAACCCGTACAAAGACATGGTCTGGGACATCGCCTCGATCACAAGTTCACGCATCTCTTCGATATCTTCTGTCTCCGGGTTTCTCTTAGCAACATGTGTATCATCCAGATTCTTCACCTTATTTCATCCATATAGTTTATTCAGTTTTTTCTGTACACCGTCTACAATTTTAATTATAACACGGCCGCCCCAGCTGAACAGACATCAGCGCCCAACAGTCTGATTTTCATGGTGAAATGCCGTTTTATCTCTTCCAACGAATAAGGCTTAAAATCGGGTCTACACACGTCGCGTTACGCCTGGACCGAACCTCAGGCAGAGTTTTACCGGCAAAACCCTTTGCCAGGGCCGACTAACCGGACTAGCTGTGCTTCAGTCAATCCTCCGACTTTCGTCCGGATGAAATTACTCGAAAAGTCCGCTTCTGTGGGCACTTAGATACTGCCCACAGTAACTATCCTGGCCCAAAAGCGCCTGGGAGGCATAGACGAAACCCATCATCGCTTTGTCCAATGGATCAAGAATGTAGGCATCCATACCTGCCGCCATGGTCTGAATCATGAACGCCCGGTTCAAAATCTTACGGTTGGGCAACCCGTAGGAAATGTTGCTCAAGCCACAGACGGCGTGAACCCGTGGATATTCCCTCCGGATAAAACGGACGGTCTCCAGAACTGCCTGACCATAGTGATCCCCGGTGCTGATAGGCGTAATCAGGGGATCCAGGTAGATATCATCCTCCGGGACGCCGTCCGCCGTCAGATCCGTCACCAGACGGCGAATAATGGTGATACGCTCTTCCGCTGAAGCCGGCACACCTTTGTCATCCATGCACAAAGCCACAACTTTCGCCTTGTATTTTAGAACCAGAGGCAGAATTCTTGCATAGCGCTCCTTCTCGGCGGTGATAGAGTTTACCATCGGTTGGCCGTTTTTGACCCCGGCCAGCCCGGCTTCCATCGCTTCCGCCCGAGGCGTGTCGATACAAAGAGGCTGAGACACCGCTTCCTGAACCGTATCCACGAGCCATTCCATCGTCTGGACCTCATCATGCACCAAAGTGCCGCAATTCACATCGACGTAATGTGCGCCTGCCTCCACCTGTCTTTGGGCCAAGTCTTGGATAAAGGCCGTATCCTTCCGCTCGACGGCGGGCCTAATAGCTTTCCGACTGGTGTTGATTAGTTCGCCGATTATCAACATGTACTAACCTCCTCTCAACGGGAACAAGGGACGTTCAGACAAATTATTTAATCTAGTTCCCCTGGCAGCCGCTGAAGACCTTATCCTCTGCCGGGAACCCCACCTCTTCGGGGGTGGAGGAATGTCAAAGAAAACTGCGTTGCATAACCATCCTGCCGGGGGGTATGACCACAAATTCCCGATCCCAGTCCCCCCGGAAGAGTTTGGTCAAAAGTCTCACGGAACCAGGATGCTCATCATAAGCAACGTTGAGAAACCGTGCTACGCTTCTTGTGTACAGCGCAAGTTCCTCTCGGCAGCCGACCCCGGTATCGATCAAAACGACCCGCTGATAATGCTTGTATTGCGTATCAATCATCCATTGCGCATCCTCGTTGCCATACGTTTCAGCATAATTCTTAAACTCGGCCAAAGGTTCGGCCCCCTGATCGATCCAGCCTTTACTCAAATATATCGTGGCCGGATGTTTCGCGAACTCGCGGTCGTAAATTTCGCGTGCACCCATCAGGAGACTAATGCAGTCATGCACCCTCGGAATGACCAGAGTGTGGCGTTCAGAGCAGAGATTGACCACACCATAGGAACACAGGCCGTAACCAAAGAGCAGAGTATCATGGTCGGTATCGGCATCAATGCGTTTCTGAAGTTCGGACTGCAGCCGCTGCGGCACACGATGCAAGGCATATGGCAGCAGTTCCAGATCTAGATCGGGCGGGAGGACCTTTTGAACTTCGTCCGCCATAGTCTGACACGCCAGGACTTTCCCTTTCATGTTTTCACTTTCACTCCTCCCAACGGGGATGCCCAACAGCCGTAGCCATAATGCGCATTTCGAGAAACACGACATCGTCATTCGCTCCGGCCGTATGACTCACCACCTCCTGTTTTTCGACCAAAACTTCGGGATTAACAGCCCCCGCCCGTTTGGCATTTTGCAAAGCAACCGCTTCAGCCGTTTCCAGGGCATAACTTTCGGCCTCTGACAAGTTTAAAAAAGCTTCCCGTCCCCAAGGCGCATGCACCACAAAACCTCCTCCGCTGTTGGGCTTGATCAGGACGCGGAGTGTCTCCACCACCTGACCGGAGGCGGCCCCAACGGCATTGGCGACCTCGGCATGAGGCGGAATTAACACCTGAGTGTGCAGAATCTTGCCGACAGGCGGCAGGTAAGCGGAGACAGGCGCACCCAGAGCCACAATCGGGTATCCCAAGTGGACCTCCGTTTTGAACCCGTAACTGTCTTTCCCGGCCAGCATGGAACTCAAGACGAACGCAGCACCCGGTTCGCTTCCCAATTTGGCCTGCAAACCCTCCCGATCAGCCAAACTTTGCAGGACGTTCAGGCACAGGCCGGCTTCGATTTCTCGCCAAACCCTTTCAGCAAAGCGATCCGTATCCAGGCGCAGGCGGCGGGCAAGAATCCGTGCGCCCCCGGTAGCCGCCGCCACATTATAGTTGGTGAAAATCCCCAGACCGTGCAGCAGATCCGTAGGGGTAAAGGAAATTCTCCCCAACACCTGGGCCTGTTCCAATCCTTTCAGCGGCAACAAATTTGGGTCCCGCCCCAATCGCTCCGCCAGGGTGAAAATGTTGTGGGCACCGTCCTCCAGGGCCTCTACAACTTGCCGTTCCGAATTACTCCACCTATCTTTTCCAGCCGGTTTCTTAAGCAGCATCCAACAATCAGCCGGTTGAGCGTCGATGATACTCCTATCGGGGTCAGATCGGGCCAGCTCTTCAACCAAATGAGGAAACCTCTGCGCGACGACCGCCAGGGGCCAAACCCTTTTAGGGCCAATAGTCAGCTTCCGGTCAGGGGATACTTGTACATAACTGTCTCCACCCAGACCGAACGTGCTGATTTCCGCCGCCTCAGCCCGGGTTTTCCATCCGCCCACCGTGGCTCCTTCCCTGTTCATGCGGGGGCGGCCTCTTTCCAGAATCGCAATATCTGTGGTCGTACCGCCCATATCCAAAGCCAAGGCGGATTCACTTCCGGTCAAAAAGGTTGCCCCCACTATACTGGCCGCCGGCCCCGACAATAAGGTCTCTATGGGCTTTTCCCGCGTTATCTCCTCGCTCATTAAGGACCCGTCCCCTTTCACGACCATGAGAGGAGCCCGTATGCCTTTCTCTTTCAGGACCTCTTTGACCGCTATCAGGAGTTCGGCGATAATCGGCAACAGCCTGGCATTCAAACAGGCGGTTACCGTCCTCTCATGAAAGCCCAAAGTGGTTGTGAGCTGGTGCGCACAAATGACCGGCACATCCCATAGCTCCCGGACCATTCGGCCAACGCTCTGTTCATGTTCAGGATTGCGAATGCTCAGATAACCGGAAATAGCTACGGTATCGACCTGCCCCCGCATGTCCACCACGGCCCGGCGAACAGCTTCGAGGTCAAGTTCCGCAACCGGCGCACCTTTAATGTCATGCCCGCCCGCGACTACGAAAGTCCGTTGGGCGGGGAGGTCGCCCGTTGGCTCATGTCCGATGAGGATCAGCCCGACCCGGCAACCCCGTCCTTCTACAATGGCATTCGTAGCCAGGGTGGTGGAAAGAGAAACGAGATGAACCTGGCGAGGATCCAAATCGCGGATATTGTCAATACAGTTGCGGATGCCAATGGATAAATCTTCGCGCGTCGTGAATGCCTTGGCCTTTCTCTTAACCTCTTTAGTGTTGACGTCGAGCAGCACACCGTCCGTAAACGTTCCGCCTGTGTCAATTCCCAACACCAAAGGCATTGTCAGTCACTCCATTCCCCACCCATCCTAAACTTAATGGACTTTTTGTTCCGCCCGTTCGACGATGGCTCGGATCCTTTTCTGAACGTCTTGGGGCAACGGCTCGGGCTGATAATTCTCGATGATGTCTTTGACTTTTTCATTGGCACGCTGGAACAGGGTCTTGCTCCCGTTTTCCTTCCAGGCATCATACCGCTGCCGGTTAATCAGTTCCGGATAATACGTCTCTGTCTTGAAGTATTTCATCGTGTGATCCTCGGCTAAGAAATGTCCCCCCGGACCCACCTTGTCAATCAGATCCAGCGCCAACGTCTCGTCATTGACCTTGATGCCACGCACGAGACGACGGGCCATGCCGATCACGTCGTTATTGATCGTAAGATACTCCAGGGAGGATGTCGATCCGTATTCAATATAGCCTACATCGTGATTTAGATTAGGTCCGGACAAGGCTGTCATGGCGATCGACAGGGCGGCTTCAATGCCTGCCTGTTCGTCGACGACACAGGCATCGCTGCACCCGGCTGTGCCAAACATCGGCAGCTTCAGGTAATGAGCCATATCCGCCAATGCCGACATCAATAGATTAAACTCCGGAGAGCCATAACTGAAAATTGTACTCGACATATCCATAATGGTAAAGACGCCGCCCATAATAAACGGGGAACCTTCTCTGGTCGCTTGGTTAATCACCAATCCGCTGAGGGACTCGGCCAGGCCATTGGTGAGCACCCCAGCCATCGTCGCCGGAACCGTCCCACCCGCCATAACACAAGGCGTATAGACAACCGGAAGCCCTTTCCGGGCGGCCAGCACCAACTTGGACGCCGCCTCCCAGGCATGCTGCAGGGGAGAGATCGGCTCGGCATAAAGCGTCATAAAAGGATTGCGCCGCAACTCTTCCTCTCCTCCGGCAATGATCTCGC
This sequence comes from Acididesulfobacillus acetoxydans, assembly GCF_902729405.1. GTDB lineage: Bacteria > Bacillota > Desulfitobacteriia > Desulfitobacteriales > Desulfitobacteriaceae > Acididesulfobacillus > Acididesulfobacillus acetoxydans. Next base: position 1,389,481 of record NZ_LR746496.1, on the reverse strand, counting down.
ACATCTCAATAATGTCAGCGAAACCATAGATGTCATGGGCGGTCGTCACAATCGGTTTGCTTGTGTTGAGAACCTGAGCCTCAAATTGGTGGCGGTCCGATATGAGCAGGGGAACATCCTGCACGATTCCCAGGGACATGACAAAGTCCAAGTTGGGCAAGGCATCAATTACTTTGCAGGCCCAACCCACGGACTGCTTGGTCGAACGCCGGCGCCGGCCCGTATACGGATCAATGGTAAAAGGGGTGTCAGACCCCGTGCCAAAGTAAGCGTTGTTTCCTTCCAACAGCACATCCCGGGAACCGGTGCGGCTATTGCAAAGGGTTACCCTTTTCGGCACAGAATTCAAGGCCTGGTTGACCACGGCCGAAGGAATGCGCACCCGGATCCCGTCAAGCCAACAACCTGCTTTTTTCAGAATATCGCGAGCCTCCTCATCATGGACCGTTACGCCGGTACGTTCGAGAACCTCCTCGGCTGCTAGGAAGATTTCTTCACATTGAGCCGGGGACAGGATACTAAACAGGGGGGTGGCGTTAGCCACATAATTACTTTTGGCAGGCATTGTCCTCCTCCTTTCCGTCTTCGTCTCTCAGGCCAGCAGTTTCTTGCAGAGGTCGGTAGCCGAGGCTGCATCGGGCGCAAATCCGTCCGCTCCGATCTCATCGGCAAAATCCTGGGATATGGGGGCCCCACCAACGATCACTTTGACTTTGTTTCTTAAACCCTCCTCTTTCAGCACTTCGATCGTGTCTTTCATGGAGAGCATGGTCGTTGTTAACAGTGCCGACATTCCAATGACGCCCGGTTTGTGCTCCTTAATGGCTTGCAGGAATTTCTGCGGCCCCGCATCCACCCCCAGATTGACAACCGTAAATCCCGCACTCTCCAGCATCATGCCCACCAGGTTTTTGCCGATATCGTGCAGGTCTCCTTTAACCGTCCCCAGCACCACTTTGCCGGCCGAAGGCAACTCCTGCCCCACCAGCAAAGGCTTGACGAGTTCCATACCCCCGTTCATCGCCCGGGCCGACATCAGGACTTCCGGAACAAACATCTGCCCAACCTTAAAACGAGCCCCCACAACATTCATCCCTGAAATCAACCCCTGGTTAATAATCTCGACCGGATCTGTTCCCGCGTCGAGAGCCTGTTGAGTCAGCTGCTTCACGCGATCTTGCTGACCGGCGATTACGCTGTGGGCAAGATCTTCAAAGTAATTCGACATCTCTCAACCTCCTATCTCAAAGAATACGTAGTTTAAGTGTTTACATCCAACCGTGAGACTTTGGCATCTGCAAACCCCTACAAATAGGTGTGGGTCCTGTATGCCCTACTTCAGTAGGGATGGACTTCATCCCGGAGTCTCGATCTCCGGCATAAACTGTACAAGCGCGCACTAAACTCACGCTCAAAGACCTCTTCAGACGCACTCTTTGACCACTATGCCGGCGGCATAACCACCCACTTTGAAAATAAACCGTTCCACCGCGTCAGCGTTATGGCTGTTATTTGGAAATCTTCTTGGCCGCTTCGCGCGCTTCCGCCCGGTCCACGACGGTTTGGATTTGCCGCAGGACCTCGTCGGGCAATTTTTCGGGTTTGTGCGTGTTGATAATGTTTTGCGTTTTTTCCCGGATCCGCTGCCCCATGGTCTTTGACCCCTCGGCTTTCCAGCCGTCATACCTGAGGCGGTTGATCAGGGTCGGGGCCCAAAAGTCACGGAAGTGGGCCATCGTGTGCATTTCCCCAAGAAAGTGGCCGCCCGGTCCCACCGCATCGATGACATCCACTGCCAAGTGCTCGTCGTCCACTTCAATGCCTTCCAGAATTCTTTTCACCATGCCGATAATTTCGTCGTCCATTACCATGAGCTCAAGGGACCCTGTTGCCCCATACTCCATGTAATTGCAGTCATGCACAATGCTGGCACCGCTCAATCCGGCAATCAGGATGGAAAACGCCGCTTCAATACCCGTCTGAACGTCGATAACCTTGGAGTCTGAGCAGCCTCCCGTGCTGAACATGGGGATTTTCATATGGCGCGCCACATCGGTCAGCCCTGCTGAAAGCAAACTCAATTCCGTGGCACCGTAGGAGAGGATGGAACTCGACATATCCATGGTTGAAATCAATCCACCCATGATGAAAGAAGCGCCCTCGCGCACCAACTGACCGGCCACGAGCCCAACCAAGAAGTCGGCTACCGAAATAACCAAGCTGCCGGCCATCGTTGCCGGAGCCACTCCACCCGCAAACGTGCATGGAGTGTAGATTACCGGAATGTCCGTTTTCGCGGCAAATATGGCCTTGTCGATCGCCTCCTCTGAATGGCGCAGGGGCGGACTGGATTCCGAATAAAGAACAATAAAAGGATTCCGCTGGAGTTCCGCCAAACCACCCGCCACTGCCGCCGCCATCTCAACGATGTCCTGATATTGCTCAATCCCAAAGCCCCAATGGATAATGGGCTTCACCGTATTCTCCAGAAGTGCCTGAAAGGCGTGCACGTCCGCCAAAGTGGGGGTAACATCCATAGGCGTGCCATTATCCATGGCGTAGGCTATATTGGGCAGGGCATCACAGACAATTCCCGCCCGAACCGTATCAGACTTTTTCGGCCGCCGCCTTTCCCCTGTAAAAGGATCCAAGGTGTAAGTGTTGGTTGGCCCCGGCCCGTAATACACATTACTTCCTTCTAAGAACATGGATCTGTGGCCATGACGGTCCGAGATGACCACGCGCGAAGGCGTGCTACTTACAGCGCGTTCCACCAAACGAGTGGGAAAACGCACCCTGTTCCCGTCTACTCGGCAGCCTCCCTGCCGAAAAATCTCCAAAGCCGTCCGGCTGTGTACCTCCGCCCCGGTTCGTTCCAAAGCCTCAAGAGCGCCGTAATAAATATTCTCACATTGGTGTTCACTTAAGACATGAAATTGCGGAGTGGCATTGACTTGGTAATTTGCCCGTACGTACTGACTTTTCGTCAAAATTCGTTCTCTCCTTCCCTATTCGTTTTCTCTGACCATTGGTCTTTGACCGTTCATTTCTTCTGGTCATTCCATTTTCTGTCTGAGCTTTTCTCTGGTCATTCGTTTTTCGGGCCGCGTTTTTTCAGGCCAGCAGTTTCTTGCAGAGATCTGTAGCTGAGGCAGCATCGGGCGCAAACCCGTCCGCCCCGATTTCTTCGGCAAAATCCTGGGATATGGGGGCCCCACCCACGATAACTTTGACTTCGGTTCTCAAACCTTCCTCCTTCAACACTTCGATCGTGTCCTTCATGGACAGCATGGTTGTCGTCAGTAGGGCCGACAGGCCGATGACACCGGGCTTGTGCTCCTTAATGGCCTGCAGGAATTTCTCCGGGCCCGCGTCCACCCCCAGATTGACAACCGTAAACCCCGCACTCTCCAGCATCATGCCCACCAGATTCTTGCCAATGTCGTGAAGGTCCCCTTTAACCGTACCCAGCACCACTTTGCCAGCTGAAGGCAACTCCTGGCCCACCAACAAAGGCTTAACCAGTTCCATACCCCCGTTCATGGCCCGGGCAGACATCAGAACTTCCGGAACAAACATCTGTCCCACCTTAAAGCGGGCCCCGACCACATTCATCCCGGAAATCAATCCTTGGTTAATAATCTCAACCGGATCCGTTCCCGCATCAAGAGCCTGCCGGGTCAGTTCCTTTACCCGCTCCTGTTGACCGGCAATCACACTTTGAGCAAGATCTTCAAAATACTTCGACATCTCTCGGCCTCCTCGTATAAGACTAAGTCGACTTCACTAGAAGCACTGCCTTGACAAATTTGCAAAATTCGTGCCATTATGGACGATTCGTTGAAATCCACCTTTTCGGGCAAAATGTGCTTGGCCCCTTCTGAAAAACATCCCATTTTAGGATTGTGTGACGGCTAGGTGGTAAGGGTTTCGGACTTTCCTCATTTGACTCCATCCCAGTTTGGGATCATTTATCCCATTTTAAGATTCTTCCGCTTCCTCCATTCCCAAGTAAACTCTTTTGACCATGTCATTTTCCAAGAGTTCTTCGGCCGTCCCCGCCAAAACAATCTCACCCGAATCCATAACATAGCCGCGGTTAGCCACTGACAAAGCTAAAAAGGCATTTTGCTCGACCATTAGCAGAGAAATGCCCTGGCGATTGATCTGGACGATCTTTTCAAAGATACTTTCCACCATAATCGGAGCCAAACCCAAAGAAGGTTCATCCAGCAACAGGTATTGGGGTTGGGCCATGAGGGCGCGCCCAATCGCCAGCATTTGCTGTTCTCCTCCCGACAGCGTACCGGCCGGCTGGCGAAACCGCTCTCGCAGAACAGGGAAAAGTTCATAAACCGTTTCTCTGTCATTCTCTATACTCTTTTTGTCCCGGCGTAAAAAAGCACCCATGTCCAGGTTCTCCCTAACCGTCATTCCGGCAAAAACACGCCTCCCTTCGGGTACCATAGCCACTCTCTTGGCGGCTATCTTATGCGAGGGCTTTCCCGTAATGTTTTCTCCATTCAGGTTCACAGTCCCGCCGCTGGGAGAATTCACCCCACAAATAGCCTTGAGAGTCGAGGTCTTTCCGGCCCCGTTGTTACCTATCAAAACGACGAACTCGCCGTCGCCAACCGTCAGAGAAACCTCGCGTACCGCCCTAATATTTCCGTAACTGACAACCATGTTCTCGACATTAAGCATTTCACCAATCCCCTTCACCTGACATGCGCGTATGTGGTCAGCCTACTATGCCCCAAGTAAGCCTCAACTACCTTTGGATTGCGCAGCACTTCTTCTGATACCCCGTCCGCTATCTTGCAGCCATGGTCAAGAACGATAATTTTGTCGGAAATATGCCGCACCACCCGCATATTGTGTTCGATCACAACAACGGTTTTGCCCAAGTCCTTATTGATCTGAGAAATGAACTTGATTAATTCCTTAGCTTCTCGTACATTCATCCCAGCCGACGGTTCATCGAGGAGGACGATCTCGGGATCACTGACCAAGGCCCTGGCGATCTCCACCCGCCGTTGTTCTCCATAGGATAAGGCTGAAGCGTGGTAACCGGCTTTCGGCAACAGGTCCAATAGAACAAGCACCTTTTCCGCCATACCTTTCATATTTTCCTCTACACGTTTAAAGGTACCCGGAATGAAGATGCCCAGAACCTTGGGTTTTAACTTGGAATGCGTGCTGATCATAATGTTTTCCAACACTGTCATACTGGAAAACAAACGGATGTTTTGAAAGGTGCGCGCAATACCCAGGCTGTGGACCATATGTGGGGATAAACGAGCCACAGACTGTCCCCTAAATCTAATGTCCCCCTGCGTCAATTTATAAGCACCTGTGATCAAATTGAATAGGGTGGTTTTTCCGGCTCCGTTCGGTCCAATAATGCTGGTTATCTTCCCCTGTTCAATTTCCGAACTTACGTGATCTACGGCACGCACACCGCCAAAATGAACAGATGCCCTCTCAAATTCCAAGATCGCCATGCACCACCACCCCCTTTATTCCTTTTCTCCTATCCTGGCCACTTCTTTCTTCTTTATCTTGAGAAACTTCATTCCCCCGCCCATCAAACCCTGTGGGCGGAAAATCATCACCAGCACCATGATCACCCCCACGACCAGCATGCGCCATTGAACCATGAAGCTTAAGAGCTCAGGCAGAAGAACCAGAACAACCGCCCCGACGACCGGGCCGATAACGGTTCCGGCTCCGCCCAGGAACACCATAGCCAAGAGGGTCTCGGAATCTTCATAGGTAAAACTATCCGGACTAATAAACGTAACATAATGAGCATAAAAACCTCCGGCAAGACCGGCAAACATGCCGCCGATAATAAAAGCAAGGATTTTATACTTGGAAATATGAATCCCAAGAAACTCGGCGGCATCTTCATCATCCCGAATGGCCCGAAAAGTTCGCCCCAAAAAAGAGTTGCTGATCCGGAAAGCGGCTGCCAAGGCGAGGATAAATAACAGAACAATCAAATAGAGGTACATTCTTTTGTCAAATACAACCCCAAATATCTCCGGACGTGTGATGCCGGGTATTCCCATCGGACCATGTGTCAAAGAGTCCCAATTTACCAGAATCAGCCCGAATATTTCCCCAAAGCCGAGGGTGGCGATGGCTAAATAATCTCCCCGCAGACGCAGAGTCGGGAAACCCAAAAGAAATCCCAGTATACCACTGGCTAAAACAGCCAAGACTATCCCTAACCATATTGGCATCCCCAAACGCATAACCAAAAGGGCTGAAGTATAAGAACCCATACCGAAGAAAGCAGCGTGTCCGAGGGAAAACAGACCTGTTTGCCCGAGGATAATCTCTAGGCCAAGAACAAGAATGCCATAAATTGCCACCATAATCATCAAATGCAACGCATAATCACTTCTCACAAACTGGGGAACTAAAACCAGGAGAACGGCGAGCAATACATATTGCGTCAATCTCTTTTTGCTCATCTCTATCCCCCTTTACACGCGTTTTTGATAGATCTTGGCATTAAACAGCCCACCCGGTCTAAAAAGCAACACTAAAATCATAACCAGGAAAGCGATACCGTCCCGATAATTGGAGAGAAAAGCTCCTGCGAAGTTTTCCACGATTCCCAGCAAAAGCCCTCCGAACATCGCACCGGGAATACTGCCGATGCCGCCAAGAATGGCTGCCGTAAAAGCTTTCAGTCCGGCGGCGTAGCCCATGGTAGAGTAAACGGCATCATAATACATGCCCACCAGCAAACCGGCTGCCCCCCCCAGGGACGACCCAACGAAAAAGGTCACGGAGACAACGTTGTCCATATTGACTCCCATCAGCCCCGCCGTTTCCTGATCTTCCGATGCTGCCCGGATCGCTTTACCATAACGGCTGCGATTGACGAACCAATTCAGAAGAACCATCAAAACCACTGCCGTGACTAAAACCAGAATTTGAATATTGTTGATAACTGCAGACGGCCCCAGTTTAAAATCGTGCACGGCTAAGACCTTCGGCATGGGATAAGTTGCTGATCCGATCAACAGGCGAGCTAAATTAGAGAGGACAATCGACATGCCCAGAGCACTTGTTGTCACAACCAATCGGGGCGCCCGGCGCAGGGGTTTATAGGCCACGCGCTCCACCAGCACTCCCAGAATCCCCGTCAGGATCATAGTCAAGATCAGGACTGGTAAGAATTGCCCGCCAAGGAAGTGTGCCAGAAACATAGCAAAAAAGGCACCCCACATATAAACATCGCCATGGGCAAAATTGATGAACTTCATAACCCCATAAACCATGGTATAGCCTAAGGCGATGAGTGCATAAACACTTCCCAGCATGATACCGTTAATCAACTGTTGCAAAATCATTGTGCCTTGCCTCCTTCTCTCCCCGCGCTAAAACTTGTTTAGGCCGGAAACGGAAAATCCCATGTCCGGCCCAAGAACTTCCCCAAACACTATCCGATCTCACAAACCCCGGTTCCATAAATTGCCCGGTCCCACAAATTCGCGGAACTGCTTGAAACTTTCATTGTTGGAACAACTGCCACTTGCTGTCCTTGACGACCAATTTCTTCAAGGTCTTGCGCACCGCATCATGATGCTCGTTAAAGACAATGTTTCCTGTCACGCCCCCAAACGGCTCGGGCATCTTAGCCAAATAGGCTTGGATCTTTTCACGATCCGTCCCTACAGTCTTGATCACTTTAGCCAAAAGATTCATAGCATCAAAATCCAAGGCCGCATATGTTCCGGGCGTGCTATGGTAAGCCTCCTGATAACTCTTGATGAATTTCTGTAACTTAGGATCATTTTCCGTGGGCAGGAACAGACCGGATACCTTCCATCCGTTCACAGCACTGCCGCCCAATTTAATGAGGCTTTCTTCATATAAACCATCCGTGCCGTAAACGGGCAGTTTAATGCCTAACCCCTGCATCTGTTTACCGATTAGAGCGCCCTCCGTGTATAATCCGCCAATGAAAATGGCATCTGCCCCAGAATTCTTCACGTCCGTCAAAATACCCGTGTAGTCTCTTGTCTGCCCCAACATGTAACTCCAGGTACCGGCAACTTTCCCGCCCAGCTTTTGGATTTCGCTGCTGACAGTGTCTTTTAAGCCCCGACCATAGTCATCGTTTTCGTAAATAATAGCCACATTTTTGTGTCCTTCATCAAACATCCACTGAGTAACAAAGCTTCCTTGAAAGGCATCCGTAACGGAAATTCGAAAAACATAGGGATGGTTCTGTTGCGAGAAAACCGGTGAGGTTCCCACATGAATCATAGGCAATTTAGCCTGATCATAAACCGGTGCTCCTGCTAACCCGCAAGAACTGTTATAGTTGCCCAGAACGGCCACCAAGTGTTTGTTTCCGGCAAACATATTCGCAATATTGGCCGCTTCTTTAGGGTCTGCCTTATCATCCTGAGCCACTATGTTAATCTTTTTCCCGTTTATTCCGCCAGCGTCATTAATCTCTTTGGCCGCCAGTTTAGCCCCGTTCAACATCTGCTGCCCATCATTGGCACTGCTTCCCGTCAGGGGAGCGACCCAACCGATGTCAAGCTTCCCACCGGCCGAAGAACTTGACGCGGGGGAATTACCGCCTGAACCACAACCGCCTAAGATTAGACCAAGTGCGGTTATCACCGCAATCACTGTAGCGGCGGATCTTTTCGTGTGCACTTTTAACATTAGCTTTCTGCCTCCCTAAGTTATCTCCTCCAACTTAAAGAACCACCCTTTACCTAATTATTCTCACAACCAACCATGAACGAAAGGATGGTATCCACTATGATTGCATGGATTCCAACAACTCCTCGGGTAGATGACAACAGGTCCGTTCCGGCCCCGTTACCCTTTGGTCCAACTGTCCACAACGTTCTGGTTCTCGTCAATCCACTTCTTGGCTGCGTCCTGGGGAGTCATACCCTGATTTATTAAAGCTTCCAAGCCACCAATCTGCTGATCGGTTAATTTGAAGCGCTTTAACTCTGCCGCTACTTGAGGCATTTTCGTGCTGAAATCTTTATTGGCCAAAGTATGAAGGCCTTCGGCCTCTCCGAAATCCTTTTTCGGATCACTTAAGTACTTGAGCTGGAATTTGGCAAACATCCAATGTGGGCTCCATCCGGTTATCACTATCCAATTTTTATCCCGATAGGCTTTTTCTAGAGCAGCCATCATGGCGGCCTCGCTGCCCTGTATTAGTTTGAAATTCAAGCCGTAATCCTTTATGGCTTTGGCAGCAGCTTTCATGATTCCTGCCCCTGGGTCAATTCCAATGACTTGACCGTTAAATTTCGACCTTTCCGAGTTCATTTGGTCGATAGAGTTAATCGTAACGTAATTCGGCACCACCAAGCCAATCCTGGCCGGAGACTGGTACCAGATACCATAATCCTGCAAATCTTTTTTGTATTTATCCCAATAAGCTTTGTGAGTAACCGGCAACCACGCGTCAAGAAAAAGATCCAAGTCGTCTTTACTCAGTCCGACAAACAGGGGCGCAACATCCGCGCTCTGCAAGTTCACAGTATACCCTTGCTTTTCCAGAATTTCCTTCCACAGGTTACTAACCGCAATGTCCTCGGCCCAGTCTACATACCCGATTCTAATTGTTCCTTTTGCCTTGGTAGCACTTGCCTGTGGTTGATTTGCTCCTGTGGAACCAGCCTGCCCGCCGCAACCGTTCAACGACGCTATCAACAGAAGAACAACCACAAGGCACAAAACAGCGAGAGCTGGTTTCTTAAACACGGACTTTGGGACCATTTATTGCCCCTCCCTCAATTTTTCGTCAATCTACACTATCTACACTATCCTTCGCCAAAGATCGGGGTCGCCTTTTTCCCGCACCTGCTGCGCCGCGCTTAATAATTCCTTGGCTCATTCGGTCCAGCACCATGGCCAGAATGACAACTGCCAGGCCATTTTCAAACCCTTTTCCTATGTCCATTTGGGATATACCTTGCAAAACACCGGCTCCAAAACCTTCGGCCCCGATCATAGCCGAGATCACCACCATGGACAGCGACAACATTAAAGTTTGGTTGATGCCTGCCATAATCGTTGGCAAGGCTATCGGCAACTGTATTTTCCATAACATTTGCCTTGGAGTAGATCCAAAAGCCTCCCCTACTTCAATCAACTCAACCGGAACCTGTCGGATGCCCAAGTCAGTCAACCTTGTCACCGGCGGCATGGCAAAAATGACAGTTGCAAAAATTGCCGGGACAGTGCCCAATCCAAAAAACATCAAAGCAGGTATGAGATATACGAAGGATGGCATAGTTTGCATAAAATCTAAAAGTGGTGTGAAAATGCGATGAAAGTTGTTGCTTCGGGCAGCCAAAATCCCCAAAGGTACTCCGATAAAGATTGAAACCAGAGCCGAGAATATGACCAGGACAAGCGTGTCCAGAAAAGCCGGCCACAAGCCCAGATCAAAAATCAGAATTAACCCCAGTCCTGTCCCAACAGCTAAACGCCAGCCGCTAACTTTCCACGCGATCACAACAAAAACAGCCAGGATAAGCCACCACGGCAAAACCGTTAAACCGGTTTTGAATTGATCAATAAAGGATTTGACTCCATTCGAAAAGAGGTCAAAGGTGTGACCATAATTCTTTAACAACCAGTCCACGCCGACATTGACCCATTGCCCCAGCGGCAAACGATAGATCTTCATGTATCACCTCTCGCCCCGATCGGTCATGTTACATCCTTTCTTCTGGCACAACCTAACTACGTTGACTATAAAGCTTCCCCAGACGTTCTATCCCTTTGACAAAGTTTGCAACATAATCATCGGCGGGGACCGCGACTATTTCCTGAGGGGGACCAACCTGAACCAGAGAGCCATCCCTGACAAAAGCGATACGATCACCTATTTTAAGAGCCTCGAATAGGTCATGCGTGATAAAAACGATAGTCTTGCTCATCTGCTTCTGCAAACTTAGTAACTCATCTTGCATTCCCTCTCTGATCAGGGGATCTAAGGCACTAAAGGCTTCGTCCATAAACAGAATATCCGGATCGTTCGTTAAGGCCCTTGCTAAGCCAACACGTTGCTTCATACCTCCACTCAGTTCATGAGGATAGGAGTTTTCCCATCCTGCCAACCCCACCATGGCCAGACTTTCTCGGGCCCTCCTTTCTCTTTCCTCTTTTTTAACGCCTTGAACCTCCAATCCAAATACCGTATTATGCAGGACCGTCCTGTGCGGCATAAGGGCAAACTGCTGAAAGACCATGGCAGTTTTCTTCTGCCGAACTTGCCTTAATTCCCTAAGCATTATTTTTGTAATGTCTTGCTGATCAATTGTCACCGTACCAGCGGTTGGTTCAATCAAACGGTTCAAACACCTCAACAACGTTGACTTGCCACTTCCGGACAATCCCATAATCACAAATATCTCACCATCTGACACGGAAAATGTAACGTTATGAACTGCAACGATATGGCCGGTCTCCGCTAACCGTTTTTTGCTCATTCCTTGTTCCAACCGTTTCAGCGCTCTGTCCGGTTGCAGGCCGAAAATCTTGGTTAAATTCTTAACCTCAATTTTTACTGGCATCGATGGCTCCCTTCCTAAACCGATTAACCGCACAGAACCAGGCAGAACATCTCTTCCCTCCCGATTTAACTTCCGGCTCACGTGAGGTTATCGCCTTTTTCAGAACTTCCCGGTTTCCCTCGCCTGGGCCAAATGAGCCGTCCGACCCATCTTGAAACGCTGCCAGTGCGACTCATTAATGTGGCACGTGCCCTTGTGACGCCTCCACCTCCTATTGCAATATAAGGGATTGCAACTTTCCGATATACGTGGTGCCAAGACTGATGCCCCGCGACTTAGTTAAATCAACCTTTAAGGCATTGCAAATATTATGCCACTCGGCTGCCAATGCCCGGAAGGGTCCCCGGTCCAACATTCTAAATATTCAAAACACATCCTGGATAAAAGACCAATCCTAAACAAGGATCGCTAAGCGAAATGATTGCCGTCTTTCGGCAAACTCCAACCCTCTCGTCTGTCCCATATTGGGACGAGACATTCCTATTTTGGGATCCTTTTCATTCTCTTTAACATCTCCCGTGTGTCGACGGGCGTCTGGCTTCTCTTTGAACGGCGATTAGACGCACATCTGCCTAGTGACCATCTATAATAATTGCATCTTTAGAGAGCAAGCCTGATTTGCCTGATCCGGTTTTTTGTGTCCTCATTCAGAGCTTGGGGTTGGTGTTCTTCCAAGAGAATTCGCAGTCTTTTGCTGGCCAATTCGGCCAGATCGGGCTTACCCTGCGCAGCCCAGGAGTCATGTCTGCCACGGTTAAACAGTGTCGGCATCCACCATTCCTTCTTGAAATTGTTATAAGTATGCTCTTCCCCTATAAAATCTCCTCCCGGACCAACGGCCTCAATCGCATCCAGTGCCAGAGTTTCTTTATTGACTTCGATTCCGCGGATAAGTCGTTTAACTTGACCGATCACCTCGTCCCCAATAACCAGACTTTGCAGCGAGGTACTCATGCCCGATTCCATATACCCAACGTCATGGATCAAGTTACCGCCGCTGAGCGCAGCCATTAGACAATTGGTCGCAATGTCGATACCCGCCTGTTGGTCAACGCTCTTCGAATCGGAGCATCCCGCGGTACTGAAACCGGGAATTTCGTAAAATTGCGCCATCCTGATCAACCCGGCAGCCATCAGATTAAACTCCGGAGATGCATAGGTAATTTGAGTGGAAATCATGTCCATGATAGTGATGACTCCTCCCATAATAAAGGGAGCCCCTTCCCGGACCTGCTGATGGATAACCAACCCGCTTAAACTTTCCGCCAACGATTGCACAATATTTCCGGCCAGGGTGGCCGGGGCAGTGACTCCGCCTTGGGGGGCCGGTGTGTAAATTACCGGGAGATTATATTCAGCCATTGCCATAGCAATATCGAGAGCATCGAATTCATGGGTCAAAGGGCTGATAGGTTCGCAATAGAACGCGCACAACGGATTATTCTGAAGTTCTTGTAAACTGCCGGCGACTGCCACCGCCATTTCCACCATGGCTTTAAGATTCCGGGTATTATAACTCCAATGTACAATGGGTTTAGTGGAATTGTTCAGAAGAGCCTCAAAGGCATAAACGTCAGAAGTCTTTCGATCCACGTCGCTAGGTGTGCCAAAATCCATTTGGAAATCAATGTTTGGCAAAGCATCCATGACTCTTGAGGCGCGGCAGGTGTCTTCCAGAACCGGAACTCTCCGTTCCCCCGTAAAAGGATCAATGGTATTCATGGCCGTTGGTCCTGGGCCGAAATAGAAGTTGTGCCCCTCCAAAAAGATCCGCCGTTGTTTATTGCGATCACTCAAAACAACCCGAGAAGGCGCACTGCGAATGCTCTTTTCGACCAACGCCGCGGGAAATCGTACCCTCTGGCCATCCACATAGGCCCCTGCCTTCCGGGCAATCGCCAAAGCCCGCTGATGATGGATGTTCACACCCACTCTTTCCAGCACTTCCAAAACCGCTGAATGGATCTCCGCACATTGCTGATGCGTAAATAGTTGAAAGCAAAGGCTCGAATTAGCTACATAATTACTCCTTGGCATTGTCAAACCCCTTTCACCTATTTTATTGGTACCCGTGTCTTTGGTCAGCGTTTCGAATGATTTCATCAAACCTATCTAACTGCTGTTTGGTTAAAGGAACCGGTGTATGTTCGGCCAATATGTTAAGAACCTGTTCGTGAGCCCGATCCCCTAACGTTTTGGCGCCGGCATCTTTCCACTCATCGTAACGTTTCCTGTTCATAAGCGAAGGAGTCCAGAATTCTGAGCGCATGTAATCCAAAGTATGTTGCTCACCTAAGAAATGCCCGCCCGGTCCGACTTGGTCCACTACTTCCGTGGCTAAAGTCTCTTTATTTACCCGGATACCACGAACAAAGCGCTTAGCCATCCCAATGAGTTCATTACTCATGACCAGCATCTCCAATGAACCGGTTGAACCGTATTCCAGGTAACCGACATCGTGAATTAGGTTCGCCCCGCTCTGTCCAGTCACCAAGATCGAAAACATGGCCTCGGCCGCAGCCTGCTGATCCAAAACATTTGAGTCACTGCAGCCTGCCGTACAAAAGATCGGCAAGCCTAAGTAGTGGGCTACGTCCGTCTGTGCCGCCTGAAGAAGATTAAACTCCGGAGCGGCATATGAGAAAATGGTGGTCCTCATATCCATAATGGTAAATACTCCGCCCATAATAAAGGGTGCCCCTGCCTGCTTTAGCTGGTGAATGACAAGTCCTCCCAAGCTTTCGGATATGCCGCTGGCCAAAGTCCCAGCCAATGTACAGGGCGCCGTGGCTCCGGCCATTGGGGCTGGAGTATAGACGACGGGAATCCCGTGCTCAGCGGCAAAGAGAAGTTTATCGACCGAATCTTTAGGATGCTGTAATGGCGAGATCGGCTCGGCGTACAGCACTAAGAACGGGCGTGCCCTTAGTTCAGTGGTCCCGCCGGCTACTTCTTCAGACATGGCCACAATGTCAGCGAATCCTTGAATGTCGTGGGCCGTGATAACCATTGGCTTGCCTGTATTTGTTACCATTGCCTTAAACTGATAGCGATCCGAGGTTAAGCGCGGCACATCCTGAACCAGCCCTAAGGACATGCAGAAGTCCACATGGGGAAGAGCATCAATAACTTTGGCGGCATTCGCCACATCCTGATACCTGGCTCTCAGTCTTTCGCCTCTTAAAGGATCGACAAAATAAGGTGTGTCCGATCCGGTCCCATAATAAGAATTATATCCTGCCAAAGCCATGGCCTTTTTTCCGGTCCGGCTATTGTACAGGCCCACAGAATTAGGAGCACTTTGCAGAGCCTGTTTCGTCAGAGCTGAGGGTATTCGTGCCCGGTTGCCGTTAATATGAGCTCCTGCTTGTTTTAACATTTCCAGGGCCTCTGTACTATAGAAAACAGCACCTGTAGTTTCCAATATTTCAATCGCGGCACCGACTATCTCGGAAATCTGCCCCTCAGAAAGGATCCTAAATTGAACTGACTCATTGACCGTATAATTTGCCCGCAAAACACTCGCTCCTTTCAAACCCCCTAATAAAAATTAATAAACTTCTCTTGGAGCTTTCTCTTCAATTTTTTGCTTACCAACCTTTCGAACTCGTATATTTACTAAAGTCCGCTTTCTCCTTTCTGCTTTACGCCAGAAGTTTCTTGCAAAGGTCAGTCGCTGAGGCGGCGTCGGGAGCAAACCCGTCTGCCCCGATTTCATCGGCAAAGTCCTGGGATATGGGGGCTCCGCCTATTATCACTTTGACTTTGTCCCTCAGGCCTTCTTCCTTGAGGACTTCGATCGTATCCTTCATAGACAGCATGGTGGTTGTTAATAGGGCCGATAGGCCAATGATACCCGGCTTATGCTCTTTAATGGCCTGCAAGAATTTATCTGGACCGGCATCCACCCCTAGGTTAACGACCGTAAACCCTGCACTCTCCAACATCATGCCGACCAGGTTTTTTCCAATATCGTGCAGGTCTCCTTTTACAGTCCCAAGGACCACTTTGCCGGCGGTAGGTAGCTCTTCGTCCAGTAGTAAGGGTTTTACGAGTTCCATGCCCCCGTTCATGGCCCGCGCCGACATCAACACTTCGGGAACAAACATTTGACCGACCTTGAACCGGGCCCCTACAACATTCATCCCAGGGATCAGACCTTGGTTGATGATCTCGACCGGATCAGCTCCCGAGTCGATAGCCTGTTGTGTGAGCTGCTTGACGCGATCCTCCTGACCCACAATCACGCTTTGAGCAAGATCTTCTAAATAATTTGACATTTCCCTTCCTCCTCGTAAGATGGATATCGGTTCATAGGTTTACCAAGTTTAAGCAATCATTTGGTAACCATATTGCAACTATTGTGCCAATACGCTTTTCATTAGGTGAAAGCTTTAATTTCGCTATAGACCGTTCATGTTCCCCCTGATTTGATCGTATTCTGACCCCCCAATGAGTCGCATTTGACTCATTATGAGTCGTATTCAACTCGGCATGAGCCACGTCCTTATGCCCATTAGAACTCAACTGCGCCGAGCCTTAAGCACCCAGAAGAAAGTTGCGCTCGTGCGCTACTAAAATTCTAACATTATAGTATTCTGGGTAGCCTAAGAAAACAGCGTGCTTGTTTCAAGCACGCTTGCCCCTCAAACTAGCTTAATGATTTTTTAGCACTTTCATCCTCGATCCCTTAACGCTTCAAACTCCTGAACAGAACAATACTTTCTGATGAGTCGACTGGCTTTTGTTTGACTAATCTTTAATGCCTCAGCCACTTTGTAGGAACTCCCCAATTGCCTAAAGGCTTTAATCACTAAGTATTTTTCGACCCGTTCGACTGCCGCATCTAACGGAATTAGGGCAGGCAAGGAAACACTGCAATCCTCATTCTCAACTTGGCGAAATAAATAGGCCAAATGCTCGACTTCAATTGTTGTCTCAGGCACAGTTATGGCTAGTCGTTCGATAACATGTTCAAGTTCACGGACGTTACCCGGCCAATGATATCTCAAAAGTAATTCTAAACTTGCCTGTGAAAAACTATGTTTCGTCTCATAAATATGATTGATTTTTTTGAGGTAAAAAACAACCAAAGGAAGGATATCTTCAACCCGCTCTCTTAATGGTGGCATTTCAACTTCGATAACGTTCAAGCGATAATATAAGTCTCCTCTAAAAAAACCTTGCTTGACAAGTCCTCTGAGATCGCGGTTGGTGGCTGCGATTATTCTGACGTTAACTTCTTTCTTATTCCTTCCTCCCACGTCAATAAATCTGAGTTCTTGCATAACTTCTAAGAGTTTCGCCTGAAGTCTTAGAGGGATTTCGCCAATTTCGTCCAGAAAAACGGTTCCGTTCTGCGCAAGTTCCAATAACCCTACTTTGCCATGCTTGTCCGCTCCCGTAAAAGCCCCCGGTGCATAACCAAATAATTCAGACTCAAAAAGCTGATCAGGAATCGCTGCGCAATTAATATGGATGAAGGCGTTGCCTTTACGTTTACTCATTTTGTGAATATATTTGGCCATGACTCCTTTACCCGTTCCCGATTCTCCTGTAATTAGGATCGTTGAGTCAGTGGGAGCCACTCTTTGCGCTAGTTCCACTATGTTTCTCATCTGTTTGCTATGAGCCACAAAATCTGTCGCCAACAATTCCTTTTTTCTAAGTTCGGTCACCTCTTTCCTATATTTCTGCAATAGTAGCTTTGTTTGCTCATAATCCTGTTTTATTTGATCTATTTGCGTTATATCCCTGGAATTAGCAACCACCAATTCGATATTCCCGTGACTGTCCAAAACTGGCGTAGACGTAACGACCAATCTTTTGCCTATACTGGTGATTGTTTCTAGTGTCACTCTCTCTTTCTTCCGCAAAGCTACCGGGGTGGTAGGTAGACAATAACCACGTTCATAAAACCACCATATTGATCTGCCGATGATTTCGGACGGCTGTAAGCCGTAATTTTCCACACACGCATTATTGACATAAACAATTCTACCCGCGCCATCAATTACAAAAATTTCATCATAGGAATTTTCCAGTATTTTATAAAGGAGATCTTGAGCCAACTGCAATTTTTGAGTAGGGAAACTCTTCTGGGAAACTGAGTGATCCATTTTTGAACCACCTCCAAATCGATCATGTTAGGGTCCTATTCGCGGCAGTCACGGCATTCATCCGTTTACCGCCAGCTATCCTGCGTCATCACACTCTCAAATTCCTCCATTAAGCCCAATTCTTTAATCTTCCGATAGAATGTGGACCGACTCATGCCCAGGGATTGAGCCGCCTTTTCTTTGGCGGGCCCTGTCGTTCCGAACTTTCTTAAAGCCGCCATGATGGCTTTCTTCTCCAGTTCGTTAATGGTAGAAATATCGTCATCGGCAAAAGAACCGGTATTTTTAGTGAAATACTCCCTGACACGAAAAGGGATACAGGATTCCTCAATGTAGTTTCCTGCAGCAACGTTAATCGCGTATTCTACGGCATTTTCCAGTTCCCGAACGTTACCGGGCCAAGGGTAGGCCAACATCTTTTCTTGAACACTTGGACTCAACCCTGTAACATGCTTATTCAAAATCAGATTGTATTTATCCAGAAAATGATATAGAAGCAAAGTAAGGTCTTCCTTTCTTTCACGCAGGGGCGGAATGTTAAAAGGGATAACACTTAACCTGTAAAAGAGATCACTCCTAAACTCGCCTCTGGTAATCATTTCTTCTAAGTTTCGGTTGGTTGCGGCAATAATTCTGACATCAACCCAAGTCGGCTTTACCCCTCCAATCCTTTCGATCTTGAGTTCCTGCAGAACCCGTAACAGCTTAACCTGCAGGGGCAAGGGCATATCGCCGATTTCATCGAGAAAAAGCGTTCCTCTGTCGGCCAGTTCAAATTTCCCGGGCTTACCGCCACGAACCGCCCCGGTAAACGCCCCCTCTTCGTAGCCGAACAATTCGCTCTCTAACAGCGCATCGGGAATAGCTCCGCAATTAATAGCAATGAACGGTCCGTTCTTGCGATAACTTTCCCCATGGATCGCCCGCGCAAATAACTCCTTGCCGGTCCCGCTCTCTCCGGTGATCAGTACCGTCGAATCGGTAGCCGCGACCAGTTGCATTTTATGTTTCAATTCCGTAATAGACTCACTCGTCCCAAGAATACCGTCCAAAGTATACTTGCGTTCCTCGCGGATCAACCGCCCTGCCAACTTGCGCACGTCGCGGACACTGCGAAGGGAGATAACCATTCCGGCAATCTTCCCTTCCAGCTTTATCGGCGTCATCGTGCCGATAAACTGCAAATTCTGTTCCCTGCTCTTATACAAAATCTCCTGTTCCACATAAGGCTGACCCAATTCAAGTACCTTAGGAATAGCTAAGCCTGGGAAAAGTTCATTTAAAGGCACCCCGAGAATTTGTGAGGCCCGGACGAAAAGCAGCTTTTCCGCCGCTTTATTGATTTGGTTCACAATCCCTTCTTTGTCTACGGCGATGATACCTTCCACAATGGAATCCATGACGGCACCCAGTTGATTGGTCATCAAAGTGAGCAGGCCATTCATCTCCGACTCGTGGATCTTGCTGCTCATCAAGAGAGCAATTTTATTTAAAAAACTCAATAGTTTGTCCTGGTTGAGCAATAGATTTTGCCTTTGGGATTCCGTGAAAGCATAAAGGGAAATGGTTCCAATTACCTTTTCCTCCAGTGGAATGGAAAAGGTTAAACCTCCCGTCAGGGTACACTTTTGCCTAAACGAGCAATTCCGGCATATCGCACTTACGAGCGGCGCATTTTCGAGAATGCAATAGCCACCCATCCGCAGCAGCCGGCTGGTGATGGATCCTTCACCATAAACTGTCCCTATTTGGTCCTTATAACACCCAGTACCGGCGATAACCTCAAGGTTATTGTCGATGATGGCCACTTCAAATTCCACCACAGCAGCTATCGCCTCCGCTGTTTGTTGAACAAAGTACTGATTGGCCTTGAAATATGACATTGAGGCCATTGAGGAAGAGAAATGTTGTCGGCTCAACACACAGTCCCCCCTTAAACACCTTCGTCGCAATGACCGGCCCGCGGCTATGTCTCTGACCAGGGCCTTGTATACCCCACGTCATACGATTGACGCAACACCTAAGTTTGTAATTTCAATCTTATCAGATAACGCTCCACGTTTAAAGCCCTTGCTCGATGACCGTTAGCAAAATGCTGCGTCTATCAGGGCGAATGGCCCAAGGTCGAGCACCTTTCGCCTTACTCCCTAGACCAGGAAGGAGGCATTCTCTCCGGCAGAACGGGCTCTGACGCCCATAAGATCATCCATCACAAGGAAATTGAGGAGTTCTTGGCCATAGGCAGCACGCACATTATCACGCTCAATAGAAGGGACAGTGCGTACTGAGGCAAACTCCAGCTGAGCCCGCTCCTCCAGTCTACGCCGCAGGGGCTCAACCAGAGTATCTGTCAGCTCAACCGTCTCAGCGGGCTCCAGGCCCTCAAGTTCTTCCCAGGCGCAGACCAATCTAATTTCAGGCGAACCGCTCTCACTCCGGCAAGCTACGACATAACCCACCATCTCCACTCCGTCTAAACCCGGAACAGGAACCACCAGCCGTTTCACGCAGTCCGGCAGGGCGAAAGCATTGAGCTTCCAACCATTCTGCCTGAGCATAGCCATCTCCGACCTCTTTAGCCTGTTCGATCTGCTGATGACCTAACGTTGCCTCCACCCGGACCAGACGGCGCTGCAAAATCTTACGCAAAGCAAAGAGACTGGAAGCAAAACGCAGGCGCAGAAAATCCCATTCCAGTTCCTCAAGTTCTCGCCCCTGCACTAATCTACCCAATACCCCATAGTATTTCAGCGTCAGCTTCGGATCGAACCGAAAGGAACCCACGCGGTTAGATAAAGCCAGCAAATCGCAAACTTTCACCGGATGGATCCGCATGGGAGTCGCAGTAGCCAGCCAAAGAGAACGGGTTCTTGGTCGCAAATAATCGGATAGCTAAATACAGGTTGCCATAATCTACCTGGGAACGTGTTCATTTCACGGGATTGTGCCTGCGTGCCGCATGAGCTTCATCCAACCCCCGCTGGATCCGTCGATCTCCACGTGGCTACGGATCCCTTTAGCTAAACGTAGCAACTCCTGCTCAATCAACGGCTTGCGGCAACGTGAACACCCCAAAACCGTGCCGAGAAGGACTATTTTCCTCAGATTTCGCAAAGAAGCCTCTCTGACAACCGCGTGACTTGTTCCCAAGGAAAAGCTACCGAGCATCCTTAATACGACCCTCACCGCGAGGCAGCTTTGCTTTAGCTTATTTTACTGCTTCCAACATGTGGTATCATCATATCACGTCCTTTGGACCGTGCCAAGTACTTCCCTCATCCCACCAAGCGCCGCAAGAATTTCACGGCATAGCTCCGTTTCAGCTGGTCATGCTGTTTCCGTGAGATTTAGGAACCGCCATTCCGGAACTGGGAACCGCGCTAGATCTAAGCAACCGGAACCTGCTTCTTCCCGACAAAGAAGGCCGAGAGCAGAGCGACGGCCGTGAACATCGTTGCTACCGTCAAAGCTTCCCTGATCCCATTCTGGAAGGCAATCCCTTTCAATACCAGCATGAAACGCAAGAGCACTGAAGGAGCCTTGGCAGCGAAGACCGAAGGTTGCATACCATAGGTATTCACACCCTGGAGGGACTGCGCACTGGTATTCTGCAGGTAGCTGATCAAGCTATAATTCTCATGATTCTGCATGACCGTACTCAAGATGGCCGTGCCGAAGGAACCGGCAACATTGCGCAGGGTATTCTGCAAGGCGGAAGCCTTGTTATAATAGCGGCGGGGCACGGCATTCATTCCGGCCGTACTCAAAGGCATATTGCTCAACCCCATCCCCGACTGGCGGAACATATAGATCATCATAATCGACATAAAGCTCCAATTGTAGTTTAGGTTGACCAAGAAAAAGGAAGCAACCGTCATAATACTCAACCCCAAAATGGCTAAAGGCCTGGCTCCCACCTTGTCAAACATGGCACCGCTGATCGGCAGCAGGACCGCCGTAAGAAGAGCGCCCGGCATTGTCAAAAGCCCAGTCTGGAGCGGCGTCAGGCCAAGCCCGTTTTGCAGAAACACCGGTAAGAGAAACAGTGTTCCCATCATCGCGATTCTCAGGATACCGGCAGCAATGTTCGCCACCAAAAAAGGACGAATCTTTAAGAGCCGAAGTTCTACCATGGGGTTGTCTGTGGTCAGCTCCAGCACCACAAAGAGAGAAAGGAAGATTCCGGCCGCCAGGAAAAGGGAAATAATCTCGGCAGAGTGCCAGCCGCTCGTCGGTACGTCAGAAAATCCATAGAGGAGGCAGAAAAAACCGATGAGCGAAGTGACCATACCCGGCCAATCAAACTTCCCGGCGTCTCTGGCTTCGAACTTAGGAATCGCAGTTCGGGCTATCAGGATATTAAATATGCCAACAGGCACATTTATGTAAAAAATGAGTCGGAAATTCAAGTTCTGAACAATGTAACCGCTTAACGTCGGGCCAAAGGCCGGAGCAAACATACTGGCAATCCCCCAGATTCCCATCATGAGGCCCCGCTTTTCCGGTTTCGAGAGACTGAACAGGATAGTCATACTGACTGGCAAAAGGAGCGCCCCGCCGACAGCTTGAACGATGCGGAATGTGATAATCGATGAAGAACTCCAAGCCGCGCCTGATAAGGCCGAACCGAGGACGAAGATGGACAAGGCAAGTATATAGATACGTTTCATTCCAAAGCGATCCGCCAAGTAACCGCTGGCCGGGGTCAGCATTCCTACAGTAAGGGTATAACCTGTGATCACCCACTCAATCGTCGTTTGATCCGTAGCAAACACCGACATCATCTTCGGGATCGCCACATTGACAACACTTGTATCGAGAATTACCATGAAAACCCCCAAGACAACGCTGACCATCGTCAAGGCCTTGATGCCAAACCGTTCTTCAAAGCTCACGTGTTTCCCCCATTTCCTAAATCAATAAACTGACTCTCCCCTTGGCAAAACCCAAGCTAAGCCCAAGAGGTTCCGCAACTTTTACGGCCGAGAGTCTCCGAAAACTTCGGGGCCTTATCTCTTTAGCACGCAAACTAATTATACGGCTAGAAGCATCTTACGACAAGTATTTCCGGCACTTGAGAATCCCGGTTCTTGCGCTTAAATTCCGGTTAGGCTTTTAAGTGGGCAATATTAGTAATTACAGTAGTGGTTGCTCTGCCATTCGTAACTTTGACCAATGCCACGGCAGACACTCCCAGTGCCGTTGGAACTTCTAATACAAACTCTTCCAGTACTATGTTTTCCTTGGAAAGATCAAATAGGAATGTACCGGCAAATGCTATTTCGGTTATCAGCATTCGCGAACGCATGAACCCTTTAGTACGATGTCCAAGTCTTAGCAGAATGAATGACTTCTCCATTTCTATACGTGGCAAGTGCCTCGCCTGGCATGCTGGCCGGACCTTCCTTGAAAGGGTCCTTGTCCCATAGGGAAAAGTCGGCATCACACCCCGGTAAAAGGCATCCACAATTCTCGAAGCCTCGAACCGCCGCACCGATCGCAGTATAACTCTTTAGTGCCTCGCCCAAGGATATACATTCACCCCCGGACAGTGCCATACCCCTTGCTGTGCGCCGACCTGTTGCCATGGCAATCCCTAACCATGGATTAGCCGGGTCACTGTGAGCTGTTGAGGGAGCATCTGATGAGAGTGCAACTTTTATACCCTGCTCTTTTAAAGATCGTATAGGGTAGGAGTTAAACGTACGATCGTATCCAAGACCATTCAAATAGGACTCAATTTCGGCGTACGTGAATATGGGTTGTGTTACGACCCCAATCCCGTGCTTAGCCATCATTCCCTGCGCGTAAGTCGTCGGCAGTGCGGCGTGTTCTATCGTGAAGCTGTCGCCGCCATGGACCCCAAATTTTGATAGAGCAGTAACGACCAGGTCAATCGCGGCATCGCCCATGGCATGAACCGCGAGTTTTAGCCCATGACTTAAAGCCATGCTTGCCGCTTCCTCGATTTCCCTTTCACTCACCCGCATTATTCCCCTACCCCAATCATGGAGGTAGGGTTCATGTAGAGCCGCCGTATGTCCCGAAATGCTCCCATCGGCAAACACCTTCAGACCGAGCAGTTTCAAGTCCTGCGTAACTCCCGGTTCAAGGAGCGGTAACTTGCCACGAACCTTAAACCACTCAAAGACTATGAAAAGGCCAACCCTTTGCTTCCAATTTCCTTCACGTAAGCCTTCACTGTATAAATCCCATTCTTCAGACGAGCCACTTCCACTTTCCATATCACATACGGTTGTTACACCACGAGAGGCAAGGTACTTACTCGCATCTGAAATGGCACTCGCCGTAACCGAAGGGTCTGGCTCTGGGACACACCGGCCCACTAACGGGATTGCGGACTCCTGCAGTTCTCCGGTTAAGAAACCCTCATGGCGAACTATTTTTCCTCCCTGAGGATCGACGGAGTCTTCCGTAATGCCCGCTAATTTAAGTGCTAATGAATTTGCGACTGCGATGTGTCCACACGCCCGCACCATCAATAGAGGGTGTTCGCCGGAAACGCGGTCCAACTCGTCCCGCTGTGGTAGTCTTGGTAGACTCCATTGGGACTCGTCAAATCCACCGCCCAAAAGCCACTGTCCCTTCTCAATCTCTCTCGCCCTGTCCTCTATTGCCTTTAGAAATTCGTCAAGAGTATTCAGTAAAGGCGGATTGGTGCGGATTTGCTTTTGTAAAAGGCCAAGCAGTAGCGGGTGGGTATGGCAATCCACGAATCCAGGCAGTACAATGGCTCCGGCCAAATCAACTGTTTGCCTTGGTATTCCATGAACCCTTGGACCTGCATAAACAATCTTCTTGTCCCTGACGATCATCGAGTCGACCGGCTCAGTCCCGGTCAAGGTGTAGATCTTGCCTATAAATTCAAGATCCATGTTTCCCCACCCTTTCTAAAATAGCGCTGCCCAAGAGGGATCTTTACACACGGGGGTTTCTTGTCCCCTCTTCAGCGCTCTAAGTTAATCCTGTACACCCCGGCATCCGCCGATGCTTTCTTAATCGCTTTGCAACGATGTCCAAGACTACGAAGAGAGGACCCTCTGCTTATTGGGGGTATTATCCTTTCGGCCTCCCCCATACGATAATACCCCCCTCCACTCATTGGACTAACTTTTGCCGTTGCGAATCCGCCACCGTCCCGAGGTGTTACTGCCGCCGCATAGTGTCCGTGGATTGATGGCGTAAATTGTCCGTAATTTGACGGATGGACTGACCGAAATTCCTGGATCCGTCCGTCCGTCCGTCGTTTACATTGCGCATGTTCGGTAAAAAAGAGCCGGGAGCTTGCTGCTGACCGGCTTTTGTTGGCCTTGTTAGTTGCACTGCCGAAATTTCCTTGCGGCTTGGAAAGCCAGAATGTCTCCTCTGGCTTCTTTCAATTTTTCCTGAAAGACTGTCTTAAACCACGCTGTTCTGTTCTTAGTCGGCGGGTACTGGTCAAACTTATCGTTCACTTTGCAAATAGCCTCAATTATTTCATCTTGGTTAAAACCTTGCTCTTCCGCTAATTGCAGGGCCAAAGGCAGTAGATCATAGAACCCGGTCTGAATGAAGTATTTTTCTAAAGCTGGCTGGGCCGATATCCCATAGTTCGATGGAGGGAAGGTCTTTGGCATTCTGAACATCTCCCTGAATTTAATGAGCAGCGGGGCAACCCCCTAATTTTAGAGCCTTACTCCCTTATTCTCGTGATTTCATAGTTTTATGATTTTGTCCAAGAAGGCTTAGCATAAGCTCACTTGACAACCGCTTGGCCGAGTTTACAACTTCCGGCCTCTCAATGTAAAGGGTCCGCTTTGCCGGGCTTACGCCCGCCCTTGACATTGAAGTCCTCCAGCCGTTGTGCGCAATCAAGCGGTTGTCAAGGGTTTATCCGCAGATGGAATCTGCCCTCTGCTGCACATCAGCACACTTAAACTTTCACCACAAAGCGTTTGATTTCTCCTTTGCTGAGCTTTTCTTGGAATTCTTCAGGCGACAGGTCGTAAAGGCTGTCGTGATAACGGCGTTTGTTGTAGAAGTCAAGATAGTTAACGATTACCTCATACGCTTCGGCGTAACTGCCAAATTCATGTTTTGAGAGGCATTCCCGTTCTAGGTTGGAGTGAAACGATTCGATGTGAGCGTTCTTGTTCGGTGTCTTCGGCGGAATTCTCTCGTGCTCTACACCCCAACTTTCACAAGCGGTCTCAAAGATATGACTAATAAACTGCGGCCCATTATCTGTCCGGATCACGGGCTCATTTGAGCTTCCAAATATTCGCCGACGCCAGAGAGCTCTTTCCAAGGTCTGGGCGGCGTGTTTGCCTTCGCAGCTTAAACCAATATGGTAATCGACCAGACTGCGGTCATACACGTCAAGAATGCCCATGAGAAAGAAGAATCGGTCTTCTCCGCGGATGTATCCGTACTTGATGTCCATTTCCCAGAGTTGATTCGGTGCGGTTATCTCTCGATTTCTTGCGATCCGGCGGGGATGCTTGACTCGTAAACGCTTAGCCGCCTCCAGAATATCCAGCTCTTTGCAGAGCCGATAGCCTTTTTTAAAGCTGATAACCAGATTCCTTTGCCTTCTTAAGCTTAAGGTGAGCTTTCGGTAGCCATACGCAGCCTCCTCTCCGGCCACAAGTTCCAGAAGCCATTCTTTGATCTCTTCGTCACTGATTAGCTTGCCCTCTGGGGTTCGGCAATAACCTGGACGTGGGCGTCCCCCCTTGTTTTCACGCTCCTGCTTAGGTACCTGTTCCGATTTCCTTCGGTTGTAGTACGTTGCTTCGCTGACACCAACAATTCTGAGCACATGAGCTACTGCATATCCCCGGTCAATCCATTGCTCAGCAACCTCTATTTTTTCGGAAAGCCGGGCTGGCGGTTTTTTAGAAGATCCTGATAAATTGCGATCTCAAGGTCCTTTTCTCCAAGAATCGATTTGAGCCTTCCGTTTTCCTCCTCGAGCTCGCGAAATTCCTTGGGTGACGGAAGGTACTCCGCTATCTTCTTTGCCTCGTCCGAAGCCTGTCCCCACGCCTTGTGCTCACTCTGCTTTCCCCAACGGTAGATTAGCCCAACGCTTATCCCATGTTTTTTGGCTACGGGAACCGCGTTGCCGACCTCCCGTACCTCTCGAAGAACCTCGGTCTTAAATTCTTTTGAGTATCGATTACGCTTCACCATATCCCCCTCCACATCTTCAGTGTACCCTATAAGGGGCTATGGCTCAAGTTCGGTTAGGGGGCTTTATAGAGCAGCATAGGTCTCCCCTGTTTCAAGCTCACATTAGATTTTCACTGTGTAGGTGTCCCAAATTCGCAAATTGAGCCGAGTGCCATCGATAACAACGTACCATTGCTGCCCATATTCCAAGCGGCAGGGTATGCTTTTGTTCCCGATACGAAGCTCAAAGCATTCCCCACAGTGAAGTCCAAAGGTTTGTGGACCCTTGTGGACTATCCAGCGGTCTGTCAATTCATCGTATGTTAGGTCATACCCCTGACGATTCATGACAGTTCCCCCTCGATGACGCGCTTCACCATTCGGTCATCAATAATCCGGTGACCCTTCTGGGCGCCATACATGAGGCAATGGGTACAAACTTTATTAATGAGCCGGGCGGAACCGCTGGAAAACCGGTAGATGTCGTCGATGGCTTGCTCTGAGAAAATGTCATTGTTGGCTCCCGCATACCCTAAGTGGCGTTGAATATAAGCCTCAGTATCCGCACGATCATAGTGGGTTAATTTACACTGCAAGTCGATACGCTGGCGAATAGCAGCATAAGCCTGAAGTTGAAGCCGATCCCAAAGTTCAGTTTGTCCGACAAGAATGAGGGCCATGGGGCTTTCCGCATCCATATTCATATTAAGCAGAAATCTGACTTCCTCCAGCATTTCACGGTCTAACAGATGAGCTTCATCCACGACCACGACAGGCTGCAGATGTTGAATTCCCCTCATGAGTTCGATTTCCCGATGCAGCTGACGTTTGGCATCCCCACGGTAGAACTTCGATTCGAAGCCGAGTTGTTCTAAAAGTCCCTTGTAAAAATGCCGGGGGGTCAGTTTGGAGTCCGATAAATAGAGCACTTTAAATTTGGACGGGTTTAAGGTTTGCGTATAACGGCGAATGGTTGTGGTTTTCCCCGTCCCGCAATCGCCGGTGACCACGGCGAACCACCTTCGCTCGGCGGCATACTCCAGCCGCCCTAAGGTTTCGTCTAAGAGGATCGACTCGTAAAGTTCAGCGGTTGGAATATCCCGTGAAAAGGGTATCCGGCTAAACCCATAGAATGTTTCAAACATCTTGCACACCCTCCTTGTAAACCGTACGGAAGGAGAGGGCCGGGGCTTGGCGTTCACGGCGCTCATGGTTTTTCTGTTCGGCAGCTCCCAGTAATCTGGATGAGTCCGCCTTTTGTGCTTGGAGGTGCTCCGGCAGCTCCGGGCGTTTGCCGGCGTGTTCTCCAATTACGAGTTCATGCGCTTTCCAGGGAGCGTGTCCTTCGTATTCAATGGTTAGTTCGCTGATGTCCGCCGGATCATAAACCACATTCACCTTACAGCCAATAAAGGAAAGCCCGACTTCATATTTTTTGCCCATAAAGCTAATGCAGCCGGATTTATCCACTCTGCGGGATTCTGAGTGTAAAAACGCATTGGCCAAGACCTCTGGGTCAGGGAAGCGAAGGGGTTTTTTGTCACTGCGATAGGCTGCTTCTGGACTCATATTGTTTTCCAGTGCGGCATGCGGTTTGTTCTCATAGCATTCGCTAAGCCAGACTTGAAATAATTCATTAAGTCGATCAAGGGTCTTGGGCTTTTCCAAAGCGACTTCGCTTAAGAAGGCATCAACAAGCCGGTTAAATTTTTCAATTTTTCCTTTGTTACGTTAATCTTTACATAACAAAGGTTATGTTAAGACTTCCGTTATGTAAAGAAATGCGATTCCAAAATGCGGAAGCACCCTGTTTTGGTGTTATATATCTTTACATAATAATCAGGAAGTGTTACTCATAGATCAAAACATCAAGGAGGGTTTGATTTATGGTAACTGACTTTAAAACATTGGTTTCTTTATGCGAAGACGAGCTAAACAGTCGGGAGTATGCCGCTATACACCTCGGCAGAATCAAAGCAGAATGGGAAAATCTCGCTAATTGGATGAAACTGCAGAACTACACGACTTTTTCCGAATCAATTGGGTTCCAGTATTGTGATGAGACTCTGGGAACTCATATATTGGCTGAAAAGCTAACACACACCAATCGGATACGGCTACGTGCGGTCCGTATGCTGACTTCTTACCAGAAAGACGGCGATTTTGAATTCCGTACCCCACAGGTTGAAAGGATTTTCCACGGTAGTATAGGCATGGATATAAGCCTGTACCTATCTTACCTTCGCAATGTGCAGCTTCTTTCGGAGAGCACAATCAAGAACAAGGAACAGTATCTATACGGATTCTTTTGTTACCTGGAAAAACACCTTTTAACACTAGATAATCTTTGTATTGAGGTCATTGAGGATTTCTTTGACTCAATGGATTATTCGCTCGCCTCCAGGCACAACTGCAGTTCAACGCTGCGTATCTATTTTCGATACGCACATGATAACGGCATTACCGACAAAGACAACTCTATCTTCGTTCTGGATGATAATTACAATCGACGTTGCAAGATTCCTACGACATACAATGAAGATGAAATCCGTACAATTATCTCATCAGTGGAACGCTCATCTGTCACAGGAAAACGGGATTACTTGATTTTATTGCTTGCAGCCGAATATGGATGGCGCTCCAGTGACATCGTAGGCTTCCGGTTCAGTCAGATAGACTGGGACAAAAATATCGTCCGTTTCTGCCAACATAAAACGGATATACCGGTAGAGTATCCACTACTCTCTTCAGTGGGCAACGCTATTATAGATTATCTGAAGCACGGGCGTCCTGTAACTGATTCAGAAGAAATCATCGTGTCGGCAGAATCAGCAAAAAAGGGCCGGCCGCTTTCACCCCCGACCGTGCATTCCATTGTGACGAAATACATGCGCAAGGCAAACATTATGAACTGGGAAACCAAGAAACATGGACCACATTCTCTGAGGCACAGTTTGGCAACTAACATGTTAAAAAAGAATGTCTCCATGCCCATCATCAGTACTGTCCTTGGGCACCAGGATACCGAGAGCACCAAGGTGTATCTGAAAGTAGATGTGGAAAAGCTGCGCCAATGCCCGCTTTCCATGCCAAGGATATATTCAAAGCACTACAGGGCAGGGAGGTGCGAAGCATGAACAGATCAGAATTAAAATCCGTTTTTTCAGAGGAGATAGGTCAATATTTGGACTACATTGTGGCCTCCGGGTATAAAGAAAAAAGTTATTGCAACCATTTACGGCAGTTTGACCACTTTTGCATTGAACATGAAATATGTCAACCAGTTTTCACCAGCCAGCATGCAACAGAATGGATACAGCGGAAAGAAAATGAGGCAAGCACTACGCACTATCTATAAAGCCCCCTAACCGAACTTGAGCCATAGCCCCTTATAGGGTACACTGAAGATGTGGAGGGGGATATGGTGAAGCGTAATCGATACTCAAAAGAATTTAAGACCGAGGTTCTTCGAGAGGTACGGGAGGTCGGCAACGCGGTTCCCGTAGCCAAAAAACATGGGATAAGCGTTGGGCTAATCTACCGTTGGGGAAAGCAGAGTGAGCACAAGGCGTGGGGACAGGCTTCGGACGAGGCAAAGAAGATAGCGGAGTACCTTCCGTCACCCAAGGAATTTCGCGAGCTCGAGGAGGAAAACGGAAGGCTCAAATCGATTCTTGGAGAAAAGGACCTTGAGATCGCAATTTATCAGGATCTTCTAAAAAACCGCCAGCCCGGCTTTCCGAAAAAATAGAGGTTGCTGAGCAATGGATTGACCGGGGATATGCAGTAGCTCATGTGCTCAGAATTGTTGGTGTCAGCGAAGCAACGTACTACAACCGAAGGAAATCGGAACAGGTACCTAAGCAGGAGCGTGAAAACAAGGGGGGACGCCCACGTCCAGGTTATTGCCGAACCCAAGAGGGCAAGCTAATCAGTGACGAAGAGATCAAAGAATGGCTTCTGGAACTTGTGGCCGGAGAGGAGGCTGCGTATGGCTACCGAAAGCTCACCTTAAGCTTAAGAAGGCAAAGGAATCTGGTTATCAGCTTTAAAAAAGGCTATCGGCTCTGCAAAGAGCTGGATATTCTGGAGGCGGCTAAGCGTTTACGAGTCAAGCATCCCCGCCGGATCGCAAGAAATCGAGAGATAACCGCACCGAATCAACTCTGGGAAATGGACATCAAGTACGGATACATCCGCGGAGAAGACCGATTCTTCTTTCTCATGGGCATTCTTGACGTGTATGACCGCAGTCTGGTCGATTACCATATTGGTTTAAGCTGCGAAGGAAAACACGCCGCCCAGACCTTGGAAAGAGCTCTCTGGCGTCGGCGAATATTTGGAAGCTCAAATGAGCCCGTGATCCGGACAGATAATGGGCCGCAGTTTATTAGTCATATCTTTGAGACCGCTTGTGAAAGTTGGGGTGTAGAGCACGAGAGAATTCCGCCGAAGACACCGAACAAGAACGCTCACATCGAATCGTTTCACTCCAACCTAGAACGGGAATGCCTCTCAAAACATGAATTTGGCAGTTACGCCGAAGCGTATGAGGTAATCGTTAACTATCTTGACTTCTACAACAAACGCCGTTATCACGACAGCCTTTACGACCTGTCGCCTGAAGAATTCCAAGAAAAGCTCAGCAAAGGAGAAATCAAACGCTTTGTGGTGAAAGTTTAAGTGTGCTGATGTGCAGCAGAGGGCAGATTCCATCTGCGGATAAACCCTTGACAACCGCTTGACTGCGCACAACGGCTGGAGGACTTCAATGTCAAGGGCGGGCGTAAGCCCGGCAAAGCGGACCCTTTACATTGAGAGGCCGGAAGTTGTAAACTCGGCCAAGCGGTTGTCAAGTGAGCTTATGCTAAGCCTTCTTGGACAAAATCATAAAACTATGAAATCACGAGAATAAGGGAGTAAGGCTCTAAAATTAGGGGGTTGCCCCGCTATTCCCGGATAAATGGAATTAAACGATTCTTGATCTATCTAAGCCGCAAGGGATATCACGTCTTTGTGACAAGAGATATTAGCCACAGACAGACGGGTTTTCAGCCGTACATATATACCGAAGATGAAATAACAAGATACTTTCATGCGGTTGATACATATGAGTCCTCGCGGAATCGTAAGGATGCCATCCAGTTTCCGATACTCTTCCGGCTTCTGTACTGCTGCGGAACGAGGATAAATGAAACGCTTGGCATCAGAAAACAAGATGTGGATCTTGAGGACGGCATAATTAGGCTTTTTGAAACAAAGAACAATTACGAACGCCATATCGTCTTGAGCGGTGAGCTTGGAGACTTGATGCAGAAGTATGCAGAAAAATGTTTTTATCTTTTGGATGATGAGCAGTATATATTCACCACATCCAACGGAGCACGATTGAGCGGCCGTGTTGTTTACGAATGCCATAGGCTATTCCTTCAGAAAGCCGGGATACCATACCTTGGGGGAGGCAGAGGGCCAAGGCTGCACGACTGGCGCCATACTTTTTCTGTGCATTCCTTTAAGCAAATGGTTGACTCCGGGTTGGATATGTACGTGGCACTTCCCATCCTGTCTACGTATCTTGGTCATAAGACGATCTACGCCACGGAACAGTATGTCAGACTGACAATGAGCCTGTATCCGTATATTGAGAAGCGTTTCAAGGATAAGATGGACAAGGTGTTCAGTGAGGTGGTAAGCCATGAAAACAACTGATTTTGCTCTGTATTTGAATAAATATTTCACCGTTTATTTACCCAATGAGAGCGGCAGTACGCCAATGACTATTGATTCTTACAGATACGCATTCATACTCTACGTGACATACGGGAATGTAAATTATTTTGTGTAAATGGTATTTCTACCCAAACGATTTTTGGGTTAGAATATAGCTGGCTCTTGCCAATCTGGGAGGGTAGGGCTCTGCTGGAGAGCAACCTGAGCGCCCAACTGGTTTCTGCCGGAGGAAATGGGAACTGGCTTTATAGGGTTCCCTTTCCAACTCCATTTCCTTACGGGCAGAACCAAGGCGATAAACTCCAGGGGCGAAGCCCCTGACTAGAGCGCACCGCTGAGCCGGTCCCCATATTGTATCGCAAACTGTGAGATACATTCTGCCCAATTTTGAACGGGCATAGTCCATTTCTTCGTGATTTCCATGGTTGCCAGGTAAACGATTTTTCGTAGGGCATCATCCGTGGGAAAAGCCGTTTTCGTTTTCGTGATTTTCCGCAGTTGTCGGTGATAGGCTTCCACTGTATTGGTTGTATAAATCAACCGGCGGATTTCTCGGGGGAAAGCAAAGTAAGTGGTGAGCTCCAGCCAGTTGTTTTCCCAGGAACGAATTACCAATGGAAATTTCTTACCCCATTTTTCTTTGAACATTTCGAAAGCAAATTCGGCTTCATCCAAAGTCGCCGCTTGGTAAACCTGTTTTAAGTCAGCCATCACCGGCTTTCGATCTTTGAAGGAAATATACTTCATGGAGTTGCGAATCTGATGAATCACGCACAGTTGAATCGATGTTCGGGGAAAAACGCTGTTTATGGCCTCTGAGAAGCCTGTCAGCCCGTCTTTGCTGGCAATTAGGATGTCTTCTACGCCCCGATTCTTTAAGTCGTTGCAGACACTGAGCCAGAAGCTGGCACTTTCACTTTCGCCAATCCAGATTCCGAGAATATCTTTACGGCCTTGTACATCCAGACCCAAAACAGAGTAAGCGGCTTTGGTGACAATCCGATTATCTTTGCGAACCTTGAAGTGAATCGCGTCCAGAAAGACGATGGGATAGATACGCTCAAGGGGTCTGCATTGCCATTCTGTGACGAGTGGCATGACCTTGTCCGTGATTTTACTGACCAACTCGGCTGAGACATCAATGCCGTAGATATCGCGCATATGGGCTTCAATATCCCGGGTCGACATGCCTTTGGCATACATCGCGATAATCTGTTGTTCGAGTTCACTGGCGTTTTTCTCGTACTTCTTGATGATGTGTGGTTCAAACTCGCCGTTGCGATCCCGGGGAATCGCCAGTTCTGTTTCACCCATACGTGTTTGAATGGTCTTTCTCGAATATCCATTGCGGCTGTTGCCTGAATTGTTGCCCTCAACACTATGTTTTTCATAACCAAGATGGTCGCTCATCTCGGTTTCCAGAATCTCCTGCAGGGTGCGTCTGAAGAGGTCTTTGAGCGTGTTGTGGACGTCTTCGACGGTCTTACAGTCCTTGGCGACTTCACGGGCTAACCGGTCTTTAACATCTTGCATAAATGATCAACTCCTTATTGGTAGTTCTAACCATTTACACAAAACTTCATACGTCCTCTGACATACATGCAAGAAGAACTCCATATATCCGCAGACAGGATACAGATATCTGACCTGACCCGTAAGAACGTTTTGCTGTTTCTGGAATGGCTTCAGGAACACCGGCTAAATGGGATAGCGACAAGGAACCAACGGCAGGCTACCATTAACAGCTTTGTAAGGTTTCTTATGTACGAATTTCCTGAGCATTTGGATGAATATCAGCGAATCCTCGGAATTCCAGTAAAAAAAGTACCTCAGAAAGAAATATCGTATATGAAAACGGACGGGATAAAGCTGCTCATGGAGCAGGTGGATCATGAATCGTCTAATGGTCTGCGCGATTATGTTATTCTGTCTCTTCTTTATACAACAGGCCTGCGTGTAAGTGAACTCATAAACATCCGGGTGAAAGATCTGTCACTTTATGCACCGCATACGCTCCTGGTTCATGGGAAAGGGCAGAAAAGCCGTTATGTCCCCCTAATGGGCAATATCATTTCACCCATACAGAAATACCTGGCTCGAAAGGGGTATGACAGGCAGGAAAAACTGGAAGAATGGCTGTTTACAAACCATATGAATACTCAATTCACCAGACAAGGCATCAACTATCTTGTCACTAAATATGCGAAATCCGCTCGGGAAATCAATCCGGAGATTATTCCAAAGGATTTCAGTCCCCACAAAATGAGACATTCGACCGCTATGGGGCTTGTAGATTCCGGGGTGGATTTGATTTACATACGGGATTTGCTTGGCCATGTCAGTGTTAAAACAACGGAGGTGTACGGAAAAGCAGATGCGAGGCGAAAACGTGAAGCGATTGAGGCAGCCAGTAAAGAAATCGTTCCAGCAGAGACAGCGGAATGGGATAACAATACTGATTTGAAACAGTGGCTGAAAACATTCAACCGAAGATGATTATGTAAAGAAATCTCGTTGGGACTTTCGTTATTTCAAGGATTTCACCGAAAATCTTTACATAACGGAAGTCTTAACATAACCTTTGGATTCTGCGGCATATGGCCTTGCATAGAGTAAACGGATGCCAAGTTTGGAGCAGGTTCGGCTCATTGCTTTGGTTCTATACTGCTTTCCGTTATCAAAGAACACCCCCTGCGGCAATCCCCGCTTTTGAATAGCCATTCGAAAACAGTCTTCCACGATCATTTGATCAAGGGTCGGATAGAAGGCCCCATGCAACACATGCCGTGTCGCATCATCTATGAAGGTGACCAGATACACTTGTTTCATGGAGCCTTTGAGGCCAATCGGAAGGTATGGGCCAAATTTGATATCGGATTGCCATAATTGATTACGATGCCGCTTTTGAAAACGTCGGGAAGCGATGTCTGTACTGGCATACATCCGCATCTGGCGCGTGCTGTAACCGCGCTCTGTGAGTTTTTCCTGCAAGGTGGAGCGTTTGAGTTCTCCAGGGTTCGCTTTGCCTTCCCATTCTAAGATCTGAATGATCTGGGCAATGCTCCGGCGGGGTACCTCCCGACGCAACAGAATCGCTTGTTCCAGAAGCTCTGGGGCGATCGTCTCCGTTGGTTTTCGACCTTTTCCTTGGGGTTTGAGACCCTCAAATCCCTTTTGATGATAAGTCTCTAAGTAACGCCGTAGGGTTCGCTCGGAAATTCCGTGGGCAAGGCACAGTTGGTACTTGAGCTCCCGTGCTTTGGCCGGATCGAGCCCTTCCGTCAGGAGAGGCGACAAAAGCTGAACACGCTCGGCCGCAATCTCCTCGGCTTTTCTTTGATCTTTCATCCGCAAACACCTTTCCTCTCTCTTAGGTAGACTTCGATTTTCAGTCTACCTCAGGCGTTTCCGGACAGAAATGCAGAACGGGTCTGTACCCAGGAATTTGTGTTGACGAGGGGGCGGACAATTCTCGCCAGCCAACCGGATGTATGTCCAACGTAAAGTCCAATTCTTTGGTGTGCAGAAAGTGTGGGGACGGACGGCTCCTCCACAGGGTCTTGCCCAAGACGAATCGCAATGGCATTTAAACAGCTCAGAAAATACGGGAGGATCGTGATAAACCACACTCGCAGACGGTACAATGTGGCATTATCTGCCGCAACGTCGGTAGGCTCAGAACCCTCCAGAACGACGCATTCGATACAGGAAGATTCATAACGTTTGTAGGGCACGATACAGTCAGGCAGTTCGTGATGAATTCGCCTGCACTGCGCACAACGCAATCTACGAATGATTAGCACCCGGGTTTGCCCAGAACGGGTTTTTATTTTCCTTCTTCGACTTCCGATGACGCTGAGCTGTTCTCCGCAGCAAGGACAAGGGACGGACTCTGCACACCTAACAAAAAACTTTAGTAAGGGGGTCTTCAATTAGATCATATTTTGATATAATAACCATGATCCTTTTTGAGGGATGCCTCTCGTGAATCTGTTGATGGCGGATTTACGGTTAACGAGGCATCCTTTTCCTTTCCAAAGATATGGTCATTATATCGGGCAATTCCTGGACAGGCAATACCGCCAGCTTTCGGACTTTATACTCTAGCCCAAACACCGAGGTCATCCCAAAAGTCAGCATTCACACCCTTCACATAATCTTCAAGTTCTTTTGTTCTATAACCAGAAGAGATGCCCCAGTAGTAAAAAAACAGTGCAAAAACGATTATTACTGCATTGTCCCAAGGAAATGGAATTAGCTTGACTGAGCTATTGAACGAACCAATATAGCTTATTATGTTCTCAAACAGAATAAAAGCGATCCACCACACCCCCGCCTTAATATCCCTCAAAGGCAGAGAAAGACGTTTGAAGTAGTAAGCATAGATCACGACCCCCACCAAAAAGAGTAGGCTTTCCTGTCCAACCAGTGGCCAGCCCCCCCAGTACAAAAATAACGCACCCGCACAAAATGCAACCGGACCAATCCAATTCCCATACACCCCTAGCGAAAAATATCTTGGTTTCAATTGGCTTCACCACTCCCCGACCTCCAGCCCGAAGGCCTCAGCCACCGCCCGATAAGTCACCTTGCCCCCCAGGACGTTCACGCCTTTCTTGAGCGCACTGTTTTCGGCCGCCGCCCGTTCCAACCCTTTGCCAGCCAATTGCATGAGGTAGGGCAGAGTGGCGTTCGTCAAAGCCAGGGTAGAAGTGTAAGGCACGGCCCCGGGCATATTAGCGACACAGTAGTGCACAACACCGTGTTTCACATAAGTTGGGTGATCGTGGGTCGTAACCCTGTCAATGGTCTCAATGCAGCCACCTTGGTCAATCGCCACATCGACGATCACAGACCCGGGTTTCATCGTTTTGACCATTTCTTCCGTCACGAGGTGCGGGGCTTTAGCTCCTGGAATCAGGACCGCCCCCACCAAAAGATCCGCTCGGGCCACCGACTTCTCAATGTTATAGCTATGGGACATCAGGACCTGAACGGTTGCTCCAAACAGATCCTCCAGTTCACGCAAGCGTTTCGGGTTATTCTCCAGAATCGTCACCCTGGCTCTGAGACCCACGGCCATCTTCGCCGCGTTGGTGCCGACGATCCCGCCCCCGACAATCACGACATTCCCCGCCTCCACTCCGGGCACCCCGCCCAACAAAACTCCACGCCCACCCTGGGCCTTCTCCAGAAAATGCGCTCCGATTTGGACAGACATTCTGCCGGCGACTTCGCTCATAGGTTGGAGCAGTGGAAGAGAACCGTCCGGCAACTGGATCGTTTCATAAGCAACGGCTTTAACCTTATGCTCCATCAGTTTGAAGACCAAATCTCCGGCAGCCGCCAGATGCAAATACGTGAAAAGGATGAGTCCTTCCCGGAAATAGTGGTACTCTTCCGGCAGGGGTTCTTTCACCTTGACGACAATCTCCGCCCTGTGCCAGACTTCGGGTGCTGAGTCTAGAACTTGAGCTCCCGCCGCCGCATAGTTTTCGTCGCTAAATCCGCTCCCTATTCCGGCCCCCGCCTGAACCAGAACCTGATGCCCCGCTTTCACCAGGGCTTTAACTCCTGCCGGAACCATTCCCACCCGGTTCTCATTATTTTTGATCTCCCTCGGTAACCCGACAATCATGCCATTCTCTCCTTTGCTCTTGTCTCTCTCGTCTCATCTGTCGTCTCTCTCGTCTCTCTATCGTCTCCCTCGTCTCTCTCGTCTCTCTCGTCTCTCTATCGTCTCCCTCGTCTCTCTTGTCTCTCTCGTCTCCTTTTTCTGTTTTCTCTTCTCTTCTCCTCCTTCTTTTCTCCCGTTTCTTCTTTTTTTACCTTTTGTTCTTTCCTTCGCCCTTTATACCTTCTCTTCTACTCTTCTTAGTTTTTGACCCTCCTTTTCTCCTTCTTAGTTTTTGACTCTCCTTTTCTCCCTCTTTCACGATTTTTTCTCACTTTTCTTCAAGCCAGCGACTGACCTCCACGCAATCAGAGGCCAGCCCCACGCCCCACGAGTCAGAAACCAGAGTGAATACCTTCTCACTCAATCGTCGCCAAAGCTTCTTTCAGCACGCCCACGATAAAGTCGATATCCTCACTCGTCGTGGAAAACGGAGGCGAAAGGGTGAGGATGTTGTTAAAGCCCGGAATGGTGTCTCCATTTTTGCCGATGATGAGCCCACGCTTTTTGCATTCATTGATGACCTTAACCACTTTGTCGGGAGCCGCGGGCTCTTTCGTTTCCCGATCTTCCACCAGCTCAATCCCGGCGATAAAGCCGAAGCTGCGGATGTCGCCCACGCGCGGGTGATCCTCCAGGGCGGAGAGCTTTTGGCGCAGTTCCAAGCCCAGCTGCTCGGAGCGTTCGACGAGTTTCTCCTCTTCCATGATCTCCATATTCTTAAGCGCAAGCTTGCAGGATACCGGGTTTCCGCCAAAAGTATTGACATGACGGAAATGCTGGTTGGGAGCGGTCCCCATGAAAGTGGCTGCTATCTGGGCCCGCACAGCCGTGGCCGACAAGGGGAGATAACCGCTCGTAATCCCCTTAGCCATCGTCACAATATCGGGCTTGATTCCGAAGTTTTGATGCCCGAACTTCCGTCCGGAACGACCGAAGCCGCAGATCACCTCATCAATGTGCAAAAGGACACCATGTTTGTCACAAATCTCCCGCACTTTGGGCAGGTACTCGGGCGGAGGGACAATCACTCCGCCCCCGGTAATAGCCGGTTCCATGATCACTTCGGCTATGGTTTCTTCCCCTTCCCAATTGATCGCTTCGGCAAAAACCTGAGCACATTCCAAATTGCATCTGCCATAGGTTTTGCCGAAAGAACAACGGTAACAATAGGGAGGCTGGACGTGCAGGAATCCGGGAGCCAAAGGTTCATAGTCCATTTTCCGGATGGACTGCCCGGTGGCCGCCAACGACCCCAGGGAGTTACCATGATAAGCCCGGTAGCGGGAAATGATCTTGTAACGGTTAGACTGCCCCCGGTGATGATGGTACTGACGGGCGATTTTGAAAGCGACCTCATTAGCTTCCGAACCGCTGTTGGAAAAGAAAATACGGTATTCATCCCCCAGCCAATCGCTGATTTTCTCGGAAAGCTCGATCGCGGGAATGTGGCTTTGGGTCAAAGGAAAAAAGGCCAACGTTTTGAGCTGTTCGTAGGCGGCCTCCGCCAGTTCCGGCCGTCCGTAGCCGATATTGGTGCACCAGATACCCGCCATCCCGTCGAAATACCGGTTTCCCTCCACATCCGTAATCCAGGATCCTTTGCCCTCCGTTACAATCAAGGGATTGGGATTGTACTGGGATATATGGTGCCACATATAAGTACGATCTTTTTCCAGCAAGTCTTCTTTGTTCCAGGTCTTCAAGTCCTTAGCTTCAGCCACCGGGCACACCCCTCTCATTCCATAGTCTCATGTTCTATACTCCATGCTCCTGCCTCATGCTCCATACTTCTGCTCCATGCTCCATACTCTTGCTCCATGCTCCATACCTCGCTATGACGTCATAGATCGTCACCCCAACCATAATACTCCTACTCCATGCTCCATACTCCTGCCCCATACTCCTACTCCATACTCCATACTCCATACTCCATACCCGAAGTTCGATGTTCACGGGTTTGTGATCATACCAGCCTTAAAACCCAAAGTTACAGCAGAGAACGGCCCCAGCCCCAACCCCTGAGGGTTAACCTCCCCTCCCCACTTCTCCTAAACCCCAGCCGCAACAGGCGCGGACTCCTACTTGACAAACACCTTCTGCGAGCCAATCCCCATATCTCCTTCCGCGAACCAGCGGGCCGTGATCGTCTTCTTCCGGGTATAGAACTCAACCCCATCCTTGCCGTTGACATGGAGGTCCCCGAAGAAGGAGCGTTTGGAGCCTGAAAAAGGGAAAAATCCCATGGGAGCGGGGACTCCCACATTGACTCCGATCATCCCGGCTTCTGCCCTGAGGACGAACTCCCGGGCGTAATAACCGCTGCGGGTATAGATCGTCGCCCCATTGCCAAAGCGGGACATCCGGATGGTGTCCAGCCCTTCCTCAAAATCCTTGACCCGCATGACACTGAGGACCGGGGCAAAAATTTCCTCGCGCACAATTTCCATATCCGGATGGCAATCATCGAAAATCGTCGGGCCCAGGAAATATCCTTGCCCAAAGGCCCGGGCATCTTGTCGCCCATCCCGGACCAGGGTCGCCCCCGCCGCCAGGCCCTTCTCGATCCGGCCGTGCACCCTTTCCAAGTGGTTGGCTCGAATAACCGGGCCCAGGTCCACCCCTTTTTCCAAACCCTGTCCCATTTTCAAGGCGGCCGCTTCCTCCAGCAACAGACTCATAAGCCGGTCGGCGACTTCTGCGACCACAACTACCGCACTGGCCGCCATGCAGCGTTCTCCGGCCGAACCGAAAGCGGAGCTGACGATCGTTTTGGCCGCCCGGCGTAAGTCGGCGTCAGCCAGGACCAGGTGATGGTTTTTCGCTCCCGCCAAGGCTTGAACCCGTTTCCCGTTGGCCGCCGCGGTCTTATAGATGTACTCGGCCACCGGCTCTGAACCGACAAAAGAGATCGCCTTCACTTGCGGGTGTTCCAAGAGGCCATTGACCACCTCATGAGCACCATGGACGAGATTGATCACCCCAGCCGGCAAACCGGCTTCCCGTAATAAGTCCATGGCCCGCATGGAAGAAAGAGGCGCCCGTTCCGAAGGTTTTAAGACAAAAGTATTTCCGGCCGTGAGTGCGACCGGATACATCCACATCGGCACCATAAGCGGAAAATTAAAGGGGACAATTCCCCCCACAACCCCTAAAGGCAGGCGGATGGTCTCACCGTCGATTCCCCGGGCAATATTGGGCAAGGCATCCCCCATCATCAAGGTGGGCATCCCGGCGGCAAATTCGACCATTTCTATGCCACGCAGGACTTCAGCACTGGCTTCGTTTATGTTCTTGCCGTTCTCGGTCGTAATGGAGCGGGCTAACTCATCCTGGTGCCCAAAGAGAAGATGTTGAAAGCGAAACATGATACGGGCCCGCTCCACGACCGGAGTGGCGCTCCAGGCAGGAAAAGCCTCCGCCGCGGCTTGCACCGCGGCATCCACATCGGCCCGTCCGGAGAAAGGGACTTTTGCCAACACTTCTTCTGTAGCCGGGTTATACACTTCTTCATAGCGGGTGGGGGCAGGGTCTACCCATTGACCCGCAATATAATTTTGCAATCTTTCGATTTTTCGTCTGTTCAAACCGGTCACCCCTTTATTTATCTCAAAAATTCTGTTACTTTTATCTTAGCAGAATTTAAGGATTCCTCATGAGGCAAAGTGTCAACTGTTACTCCTAGTATTTTAGACACTACGTAAACTATCCCCACTGCGTCGGGATCTGCTTCACCGGCTTTCCGCAAAGCTCATTCACGAAAATACGGTGGCGTGCACTGAGGATTACGGCAATATCTCATTTGCCGGTCAGTACGCAGCCGGGGTGAACTGGTTCAGCTAAAGCTGAACATCGAGACTTCGGTGAGGGAGTCTACCCCCACCGAAGCGGAGTACGGGGCACCACTCCCACTTGTAGAAGTGGGAGTCTCACGAGTGGATGAAAATGCAGGGATTAATATTCTCCATGGGGACCTGCGGATATTAGTCAGGGAAGTTCAAGCCGGCTGAAAAACGTGGCCATCCCGGGAGCAGAGGATCTACGGGAATGGGAGTCCCACGCTTGGGCAAATCGCAAGTCATGTTAAAAGGCGGAGAAACTGGAGGCTTGAACGTTCTATGAACAAAGAACAGCTGCTCACCATTGCCGACGCCTTAAAAAGACCCTTATTTCAACATGCCGAGGTAATTGCCGGCAGCCGTGGTCTGACGCGTCCGATTCGCTGGGTTCACGTGTTAGAGAGTACGGAAAACGCTTCTTTTCTCAACGGGGGCGAACTCCTGCTTTCGACCGGGGTGGGTTTCGGTGAGAGCGCAGCCAAGCGCCTTTCTTATCTCAATGAAGTCATTCAGCGGCAGGCGGTAGGTCTCTGCCTGGAGCTTGGCCTCTACATCCGGGAAATCCCCCGGGATATGCGCGAACTCTCTGATCACCACGAATTCCCCTTAATCGTCTTTCATCAACCCGTACGCTTCGTGGATATTACCCTTGACCTGCATGAAAATTTGGTCAACTGTCAAACTCAAGTCTTAAAAAGTTTGGAGCGCTATGCCCGTGACTTGCAGAGACTCACTCTGCAAACCCAAAGCTTGCCCCGGATTTTAGGCCACTTTCAAGCCATGGTACAAGCCCAGACGTTTTTTTTAAACTTGCAGGGTCCGCCTCTTTTCTCCCCAAACATGCCTCAAAGTGTTCAGGCGGAACTCACCGGCTGGCTTCAGGCTTTTCTCCTGAGTCTCGATCCTTTGCCGGAAAGCAGTGGATTTCTCCCCATCGCCGCGCACAAATACTTTCTTTACCAACCTGTGATCGCCATGGGCCAAGTCCTCGCTTATTTGGGGCTGGTTCTCTACGAAAACCAGCCGGACGAGATGTTGCACCTCATTTTAGACTATACCGCCATCGCCATGGCCCAGATCCTGTTGCGCCGGATGTTTGCCCAAGAGCGCTCCTTGGACAACGAAAACCGCCTTCTGGAAGACATCCTGCAAAACCGCCCCGGAACAGAAGAGCAGTTCCGGGCCATTCTGGGCTTGCACGCCACGTCTTCCCATCGTCCGCGTTATTGGGCTGCCATCCTGGAAGCCCTCTCGGACGAAGACGAACTCCACTGGACCCATGAAACGGATTCCCCGTTTCATGATCAACTCGCGATCTTCCGTTTCCTCCTAACCCGGCACTCCTTTCGCTCCCTCTTGAGAAGTAGGGGCCATCGTCTCTACTTTCTGCTCGTGGAAACGAACTCGGTCCCTGCCAGGCGGCTGTCTCCGCACGAAAACGCTCGGCTTCCTCTGGAAAAAGCGCTGAACGACATGGTAGAAGCCGCTCGGCGGGCTCTCGGAGCGGACGTCCGTTTGCACCTCGGAGTGAGCAATGCCTCGCTAAACTACGCCCATGCCGATCAAGCTTTTAAAGAAGCTGAACAAGTTCTCGCTTTCACCGCAGAATTTCGCAGTCCCTTTTTCGAAGACCTGGGGGTCTACCGACTCCTTTTACAAGCGGGCCGCGAGGCCTTGGAATCTTTCATTGCAGACTATCTGGGTCCCATTCTCAGTTATGATGCCAAGTCGGGCAGCCAGCTCCTCCTGACCCTCCGCGTCTTACTTGACGAAAACCTCTCCAAACAAGAAGCTGCCGGAAAGCTGTTCATCCGTCGCCAGACGCTTTACCATCGTCTGGAGAAAATAGAACAACTCCTCGGCAGCCATTACCTTAAACCTGAGAACCGCCTCAGTTTGGAATTAGCCCTGCGAGCCCATGCCTGGCTGCATCGACAGGATAATGAAACGGAAAAAACCGGCCGCTAACTTACTTATCCGAGCGCTATAACCTTGTGGTACCCGAGGATACCCGTATTCTGCTCACAGCCACGACCGGGCAGTATCGGGAGGTGCTGGACTATTTTCTGCACGTGTTTCAAGAACATCAGGAACTCCTCGGGGTGTCTGACTGGCTTCAT
The DNA here is from genome assembly GCF_902729405.1 of Acididesulfobacillus acetoxydans. Classification (GTDB taxonomy): domain Bacteria; phylum Bacillota; class Desulfitobacteriia; order Desulfitobacteriales; family Desulfitobacteriaceae; genus Acididesulfobacillus; species Acididesulfobacillus acetoxydans. The sequence goes on along the minus strand of NZ_LR746496.1, from coordinate 1,345,240 downwards.
GCGGCAGAGCATTTAACACATCGGAGCGCAGACAATCCTCATCCGCTCTACCCCTTCGACGAAGTGTTTCCCCGTTACCCTTCCGGGATGCGGCGGGCCGCGATAGCGGAAGCCTATGGAGAAGCCTGTTCCTGGCTTACCCGTTACAACCGCTGGCAGGAGCATAAAAGCAAGGTCTCAGCGAAAAACGAGGTCAGAGTGCGCCAAGGGAAAAAGGAGGTTGTGTTTAAAGAACATCCTCCGCTTTTTCCGGGGGTCGGAAACAACTGGCTCACTTATTACGGAACGGAGATTAAAATCCTGGATGCGCACCATGTCCTGTTCAAAGTCTGGACCGGTAAAAGCTACGCGTACCGGAAAGCCGTGCTCTTGCAACCCCTGATTGTGCCGGCTGGGTATGAGGCGGGAACCCCCATGCTCATCCATAAACAGGGCGGCTGGCAGTTACACGTACCGGTAGTGCTGCCGAGAAAAGCGGTAAAGTTGGAGAGTGTCCAGGTCAGAGTGGGAAAGACCGACTTCAGAATGTGCTGCGTGGACTTAGGGATCAACCACCATCTCGTCATGACGATTCAGGATAGGAAAGGTCGAGTCTTAGCCACTAAGGTTATATCGGGTGGTGAGGACAATCATCTTAGGAAGGGCTATCTTGAGAAAGTTGTGAGACTTCAGAAACAGACCCGGGTGATTCCCGAAGGGGAACGCTTTGCGGCAGACCTTTGGGATAAAATTGGCAACTTCAACGATGATGTGGCACACCGGGTTTCGAGGGCCATTGTGGAGTTTGCCAAAAAGCACGGAGCTAAAACCATCGTCTTTGAGCACTTAACAAACCTCAAGCCCAGCAAGGGAACTAAGTCTCACCGGCTCAACCAGAAATTTATCTTCTGGGTCAAAGGGCGGATTGTCAAGTATACCCGGTATAAGGCGCTGCACGAAGGGATTGTGGTCAACCGGGTCAGTCCCAGGAATACATCTAAAGAATGCCCCTACTGTGGGGTACACTCACGCGTTACCAAGGCGTGGCTCACGCCAAGTGCCCGACCTGTGGCGTCAAAGACGTGAACGCGGACTACATCGGTTCACTCGGTATTGGCCGGAACTTCAGAAAAAAATGGCTTGCCTAAATACGCTTTAAGCCCTGGCCGGTGACGGCTGGGCGTTCGGTTAGCCTATAGGGTTAACCGGATGAGGCACGAACCCGCTGGTCTTTTGGACTGGGTAAAATGCGGGATCAGCAGTGGGGCCTACGGCCCGATCACTTCGGTTAACGTGTACCCCAGGCAGATACGAAGTCCCCGGAAGCAACCGGGAATCCTCTGACTTCAGTCCGGGGAGGTTCAAAACGTATCTACACCGACCTTCACCCGTTTCACCGGTTATTTTCCACAGCACTTCTTGTATTTCTTGCCGCTGCCGCAGGGGCACGGATCGTTGCGACCGATCTTGTGGCTCACGGCCGGACCATTGACCAGTTTTGGCAAAGACGTTTCCACGACCTTGTGCATCTCTTTCTCAGCCAAGAAATCTCGCAGCATTTCTTCATACATTTGTGCTTCCTTTGTCAAGCCCAATTTGAGGTAAACATCCCTCATCCTTTCGAGGACGAATTCCCTGTCCCGCCCATCCGAAGATTGCAGCCCTTTCTTTAGGATCTCAACGGCTTTATCCAGATCCTCTTTGGTTCCAACGGTTTCAAAGTACCAACAGTCGGCCCAACCTATCCAGCCCCAGCCCCAACTCGGATCCTGACTCAACCATCCCTCGAAGAGAGATTCAGCCTTGTCCCTATGACCTAAAATGAAATACGATTCGCCGACAGCTCTCCTCATGTTCTGAAGCACTAACGGATCACTGGTACTTTCAAACCGGCGCAAGAATTCCTCACAATACGCGGTTCTTGTGGCGAAAAAATTGGATTCCCGGCGTCCGGCATTGGCCAGAGCCTGCTCATAGTCCTGAGTCCAGTTGAAAACCATTTCATAACCGTGAAATCTTCGATCAAATTCTTTGATAGAAGTAATTCCTTCACTGTCCACGATCCTCAGGAAAAGCAGCCAGGCATCCCGCCACTGTACACAAGCCTTCAAATCGTGGTGCTGAAAGTATTCCTCATAGCCTTTCTCCAAAATCTTGTCGAAATCTTGATACAGGGTCATATCGGCATCCCCTTTCTCGTACCAACCTTAGTCAAGCAGGGCCGCAAACCGTGCCGCAATATCTCTTCCCTGCGCCTTTTCCGGAGGTTGATGAGGAACTGTTCATCACATCATAATATTTTTCCCATGAGTGCTTGCCGACCCCGAGATATCAAATGCTAATTCCATATCATCATCTGTTTGAACCAAAGCCTCTGTCTTGTCAGCCTTTTATACTCTGGACGGAGCCCTAGCAGGAGACCCAGCACAAAGACATGGTAGGGGGAGATTAGCCCTGCGAGCCCATGCCTGGCTGCATCGACAGGATAATGAAACGGAAAAAACCGGCCGCTAACTTACTTATCCGATCAGCTTCTGGTCTTGCCCGAGAGCTCTTGAACCTCCAGCCTGAGAACGATGGTTTGCTCTTCGGTCTTTTCCAGATAGCGGCGTCCCTCCTCCAGGTAGTTAGACGAATACTTGCGCAAAAAACCCTGCAGGGCTTCTCTTTTTTCCCTTCCCTCCACTTCTGTGATTTCCCCGGAGACGATGACACTGCGGTAACGCATACTAAACCTCTCCGGCAAAGGCTCAGCCCCGTCTACGACACAGAACGAAGCCTGCTTATTTTGCCGAGCATTTGTCACTTTTCTACCCTCGTGGGCACCGTGAAAGTAGAGATTCCTTCCTATGTAGACATAACTTAGAGGAACCCCATAAGGATTCCCTTGGGCATCCGCCGTGGACAAGATGCCATAAGTGCCATTTCGCAGCAACTCCTGAGCGTGATCGTCCTCCGTTTTCCGGTCCTGTCTGCGCATGGGTATCCCCATCTTTCATCATCCTTTCATCTTGATCGCAAGAGTTTCCCTTGACAAATGGGAGCAGCACTTCGTATATCGTTCCTCCCTAACCTGCCCCTTAAGCAAATACATCTTTTAAATCAACCGCCAAATCGGGGAAACTCTGTGAGAATACGACATCCGGTCCTTTGTAAATGCCTGACTGCTCATAGAGCTCCTCCTCATTTAGGACATTCACCTCAACTGTTTTAAACTTTGGATGGACGAGCCAGTACTCTTTAACCCCGAAGCGCATATACAAATTGAATTTCTTGATCCGATCATACGGACCGTTGGTTGGCGATACAATCTCCGCGATCAAAGACGGTATCCCTTGGTATTGATTATCTTTTGGCCCCTACTTATCACATATGACCATGATGTCCGGCTGAACATGGTGGGGAACACCTTCCTCTTCCTTGCGCAGGATGAGATCCAAAGGGGCAATAAACGGTTCACAAGATTTTCTCTTAAAATAACTTTTAAAGACAAAAGCTATATTGAGCAACGTACGCTGATGCTCTACACTGGGTGATACCAGGAGACAGACTTCTCCCTCGATATATTCCAATCTCTCGTCCGCCTGGTTCAAACTCAGGAATTCTTCGTAACTGACCTTAGTCCTTTCGGGAAGCACCTAAGACTCTCCTTTCCGGGAAACCCTGTTTCTGCACGATCCGCTCCTTTTCCATTATATCCCTCGGAAACTTCCGCGTCCAGCACGCCCCGGAAACCGGGCCGGCGCCGCATTGGACTGGCTCCGCTCATAAAGCGGCCCTGGGGAAAAACCTGATACTGACAGTTGCCCCGTTTATCTTTGGTACTGGCTTGCGGTTGAGTCGCGGGCTTTTTGTCTTCATTTGGGCGACTCTGTGACGGTGGTGGTGTTACTTGTGCGGTGAGAATGTCTTCGGTGGCGATAGTCTCCAGTGGAGACTATCGCCACTGGGACACTGCCAATGATGATTACGATCACGCCGAAGGCGTGACCGTCCGGTGGACAATAACGGCCAAAGGCTGAGTCTACCCCCACCGAAGCAGGGTACGTGGGACCCACTCCCACTTGTAGAAGTAGGAGTCTTGCGATTGGATTAAAAAAAAGAGGGTGATCTCGTGTTCAATGCCATCACCGACGTGTCCGGAATCGAAGTCGGACAGGCCGAGAACCGTGACGCTTTGACGGGCTGCACGGTCATCATCTGCCGCGAGGGGGCTGTGGTCGGAGTCGATGTCCGCGGTTCGGCCCCCGGCACGCGGGAGACGGATCTCTGCCGCCCGGCTACCCTCGTGGACAAAGCGCAGGCCATTCTCCTGGCGGGAGGCAGCGCCTTCGGGCTGAATGCGGCTGCCGGCGTCATGCGCTACCTCTGGGAACGGGGAATCGGCTATGATGTCGGCGTCACCAAAGTGCCCATCGTCCCGGGAGCGGTTATTTTTGATCTGCCTCTCGGTCAAGTCGCCTGGCCGGATGAAGCCATGGGCTATCAGGCTTGCCAGACTGCCGGAACGGGTGAAGTGGCTCAAGGATGTGTGGGGGCCGGAACCGGAGCTTCTGTGGGCAAGCTCTTCGGTCCGGGGCAAGCCACGAAATCCGGGCTGGGTACAGCCAGTATCCGGGTGGGCAAGGCCATAGTCGGGGCCTTGATCGTCGTCAATGCTTTTGGCGACGTCGTTCGCCCGCAAGACAACACCATCCTGGCGGGCACACGCCACCCCCTTACCGGCCGTTTCGTCAACACGGCTCGGGAAGTGCAGAAAGGAAGCGGGCAATCCATCTTGGGGGCGACGAACACGACCATCGGCGTGGTGGCAACAGACGCCGATCTGAGTGTGGAGCAAGCCAATCACCTGGCCAAGCTGGCTCATGACGGCCTGGCCCGGACCATCCGGCCGGTCCATACCCTCTTCGACGGGGACACCCTCTTCGCCCTGGCCACCGGTAAGGTCAAAGGTGAATGGCACGGAGAAATCCTCGCTTTGGCCGCCGCCACGGTGGACGCCGTCGAAAGAGCGGTCCTCAACGCCGTCGAATACGCCACGGCTGCAGGAGGACTTCCGGCAGGAAAGGCACCGTAACCCCTCTCAGCTCGGAAAGGCAACAAATCGGAAATTTCTCGCCTCTCTCCTGCACCAAAAGCTGCGTCACCTTTTAAAGATTCCCTCATGCGTCAACTGTACTCCAAACAATTTGTCAGCCTTATTGTGGGGGCAGATGGCTTAATCGTGCAACAGGAAGATCATAAAACCGGGCGTCCGGTTGACGGAGAAAGGCCCCGGAGAAGTTCTCTCCGGGACCTTTCCTTTGACAGAAGCGGCCTCAGGTATTTCTGCTCTTGCAGTATAGTTCGTCCGGACCGATGTCCTCGACCCACTCTTTCACCTGGGAGCGTAGCCGACCACTGTCCAAATGCCGCTCGCATCCTGGCGCACCAGCCGTTTCAGGTAAACGGTCTTAACCGGTCCCTGGGCCACCCGGACGACGGCTTCCGCGCCGGTGTTCACCGCCAACTTAAAGGAGGAGTAAGCGACGGGCGGATTACCTTTGATTCCTCCGGGCGACATCTTGAGCGCCACGAAGGTCTGTGCCACTTGCAGAGGATCGAGCTGCCAGGGGCTGCTGCCGGCATCCACCTGCTGTTGACTGTTTCTGACCACTTCCATATTGACCGGAACTTTAACCTGAGGCACTTGACCCGTCCCTTGTCCGGCCTGCGGCAGAGTGATTTTCGCTAACTGCCTGGCCAGTTCAAGTGCCCGGGGCCCCTCTGCTTTGATTTCCAAACCACCTTGGCGCCAGCGCAGACTATCCTTCAACACTTCCAGTTGACCGCCGTCCGCCTGACCCAAGGCGGCTCCAGGGGACAAAACAAAGGGGGCATCGGGCACGGTTTCCGAAACGACGGTGTCACCATAGGCGAAAACGACGCTTTTCGCCCGGGCATAGATTTGTTGCGGCCTTTTGGGGTCAACAGTCGAAACCGGGTGGGTGAGTAAACTGCGATAGCGGTCATAAATCAGGTTTTGGGCCGTCTGCCGCAAGTACGCGTAGGGGGGCAAGCTGTTTCTGCCTTTGTACATTTTCAGACAACGTACATACGCTTCTTGCGTAATGTCTTCCGCCTCAGCCCTATTCTGCACTCGTCCGTAAACAAACCGATAAAGCCGCGTCACGCTTTGATTGTACCATGTTTCGGTTTCATCTCCCCTAAACTCCGCTCCCATCTCCTTTGTTCCCCCCTCATATATTAAAACGAGACCGAAGAAAAAACGTCACGTGGCAAAGTGATTGAGAATTCCGGTTCAAAGGCACTCTCCGACAGAAGAAAACCGCGGCACCGACATTTCGGTACTGCGGTTTGTTGGGTTTCCTTGGGATGTGAAATACTGCCGGCTTCCTCAAGCCGCATCCTAGTGCACGAGATCGCTGTTTTCAAACTGATTTCCCACCAGTATGCCCATTCCAACATCAACGATACTGCGATTACCCGAATCCCCTACCTCTACCAGTTCAAAACCGGCGGCCGCTTGGCTCCAAGTCACTCGGTAAATCGTCCCCGCAATCTTGATAAAATCACCTTCGTACACTTCTTTGCCCTTGGTATCGGATAAACCAGTCCATTGGAGCAAGTCGAATTTCCCGACGGGTTCCCACGAACGGCCGGGTACACTGACGGCGAAAGGCGCTAAACTCTGGATATCAAACGTAATGGCCTGCGGCCTCAACATCGTTCTTTTGACTTTATCCCAGACTCTGAACTTAAACTCTTTCAAATTGCTACCTCCTCTTTCACTGGACCGAGCCTTGAACTGAGCTTGCGTTCCGACGAGACTCTAACACGCGCAATCGCTGAAGGCGACCGGGTTGTGCAGGTTGGGATGTTCGCAACATCCCCTGCTGACGGGGAAAAACACAAATACAAACCCCGGCTTCAACAAGCGCGGGGTCAAAAGGTACACAGGCATATAAAAGCTAAACCCAGCCTCTACATCTCCTTTCAACGCTTACGAAGTTAGCTGACGGGTTCGGGTCGAAAGATAACCCTACCACACGGAATCAAGTACCCGCGTGGACTCACCCCGGAAATTTTGGTTCCCCCGTTTCTCTGACAGAGAACTCAGCGCTTGAACTTTTCATCTTATGCAGTTGTTGCCGCCGGCAGCGATGTTCCCTCGCGGATGCGGCTTACATCCTATAATTATTCTACCATGCCGGGCAGGGACTGTCAAAGCTTCCGCCCGGCGGCCGGTGCTGACGCATTAACTAATTCTGGAAGTCCCTGAGTCCAAGATGCCAAATAGCGTAAACAACGATCTTTGACAAGGAGAAAGTACCCAGGAAGGCGTTTGAGAGAGAATCGCCCAGCAACCCGGCGTTTATGGGATGGGGTTAGTCAACCGCTTTAAGGCGAGGGAACCTCGCCTGAAGTTTCCAAATAATCGTTGCTTCTGTTAAACAGGTGCAAAATTTTGAGACGTGCCAAACATTTCCTAAACCCTGATCATAGCAGCACGCCGGCCGGGCACGCGCTTTGGCAAACAGGAGCCATAAGGCCCGCCAGGCTTATTTCTCCCGGCGGACCTATAACAAAGGGAAAACCTATTTGATTAAGCCTTTGCTCTTGAGGAAATCAGAAGAGACTGTCTCAATACTTTTCTTGTCCACATCAACCTGTTTGTTCAGTCCGGTAATGGTCGGCGTGTCCAGCAAAGAACTCAGCTTTTTCAAGTCACCCGGCAAAGTGGGATAAGCTTTCACAATCTGTTCTCTGACGACCGGACAGGGATTATAGACCGGAAAAGCATGTAAGTTATCTTGGAGAAGATCAAACTTGTCAGCGACGATACCCGCATCTGTGGTATTGGCGATCATTAAATCTCCTTTTTTCGCTTTCAATGTATCATAACCTAAACCCATAGCCACGTTGACCAGATCTTGTTTCGGCATCGTGAAATTATAAGCTTTCTCAAATGCCGGCAAACCGTCGGCCCGGCCGTCCCACTCAGGGAAGCCTACAAATTTCAGGTGCACTCCCTTCTTGACAAGGTTCACATAATCAGAGATAGTTTTAAGATTGTATTTCCGAGCAATATCAGGACGGACTACAATCCCATAAGTATCATTGAGGGGCGCATAATCCAGCCAGTCAATCCCGTTCTTAGCATCCCAGTTTTTAATCAGATCGTAGCTTTCCTGAGAATTATAAACAGGCGCGTGGTGCATCAGCGTTTCGACGCCGGTTCCGGTATACTCCCAATAGAGGTCGATTTGGCCCGATGTCAGAGCCGGACGGATGACCGCTATTTCTCCGAGATCGATTTTGTTCTCTACGGGATAACCAAGGTATTTCAGGTAATCATAAGTCATCTGGCCCAAAAGCTCGGCTTCCGTGAAGGTTTTGGATGAAACCTTAATAATCGGGCCTTTTTTAGGAGCATTTCCCGCCGCTGCGGAATTCCCCGCACTTGCCGCGTTTTGCCCCGTACCGCAGCCGGCAATGGCCCCCAGAGCCAGTACCAGGGTTAAAACGGTCACCAGTCCTAACAGGGGTAACCTTTTCATGAACATTCTCCTTTCGCACAATCCGTTCTGCGCTTCCTCTTTTTACTTCTGAGTCTTTCCTCCCATGAACCTGTGCCTGATTCCATCTAATCTGTCCTTTTATTTCTGTCCTTTTATTTCCTCCTTTCTCCAGACCCGGTCAGGTTAATCTATTCAACCCGCATACCGGGAGGAGTAATCATGTGCTCCAGGTAACTTAGCGCCCGGTCAAAGGCGATCGCCATCAGTGCGCCCAAGCCGGCGCCCACAATCAGGTATTCAGGAATCATAAGAGCCAAACCGCCAAAAATCATATCCCCCAAACCGCCGGCCCCAATCATGGAAGCTAAAGTTGCCGTGCTGACCACATACACTGTAGCGGTCCTGATTCCGCTCAGAATGATCGGCATCGCCAAGGGGAGCTCAACTTCCTGGAGTACTCTGGCCTGGGACATTCCCATGCCCGCCGCGGCTTCTTTCACGTCGGCGTTAACCCCCAGCAGCCCGGCAATGGTATTTCGGACAATCGGCAGCAGGCTTTGGAACAGTAAGGCAACGATAGCCGGTTTAAGACCCAGTCCCAGAATCGGCATCGTAAAAGCCAGCACCGCCAAACCGGGGATAGTTTGCAGTATATTGAGGATATTGAGAACCAACATCCCGAACCTGCGAAATTTGGGCCTGGTTAAGAGAATTCCAACCGGAACGGATATGGCAATGGCCAGAACCATCGTGATGACCACAATCAGCAGGTGGGTCAACAAAGCACCGGGAGCCTTTTGAAACAGAGCCACCCGAAAACGCGCCCAGCTCAAGGTCATTTACTCACCTTCTCTCCGGTAAACATGTCTTTGGATATCCTTAAACGACAGCGCGCCGCAGAGGGATTTCCCTTGCAGCACCCCCAGCCAATCGAGATCATATTCCAGCAAAATAGACAGCGCGTCCGGCAGGGGGGTATTGGCCTGCACAAAAGCTTTCCGCCGTGCGGCGGCGACGGCTTTTAATCTCTCCGGGCCGGAAACGGCCGTGCTTTCCTCTTCCGTAACATAGCCCAGAGGGCCGCCTCCGGCATCGATTATGAAGGCCACCCCGGTTCCGGCCTCGCGCAATTCGCCTGCCAGCCCGGCCAGTTCATTGTCCCGGACGACGCACACCCGCTTCCGGGCCGCTTCTTCCGCCCGGTAAAGGCTGAGCATGCGCACCACCCGGTCATGCCCGATAAAATTTTCCACGAAATCATCGGCGGGATCAGTCAGGATTTGCTCCGGAGTGCCGAATTGCACCAATCTCCCTTCGTTAAATATGGCAATCTTGTCCCCCATTTTAATCGCTTCGTTAATATCATGGGTTACAAACACAATGGTCTTTTTAATTTCCTCTTGCAGGCGCAAAAACTCATCCTGCAAGTGGCTGCGCACCAGGGGATCCACCGCCCCAAAAGGTTCATCCATCAGCATAATCGGCGGATCAACAGCCATCGCCCGCGCTACCCCTACCCTTTGCATTTGTCCGCCGCTTAATTGGGAAGGATATTTGTTTCTTGTCTGATCCGGATCGAGCCCTATGATGGTCAGAAGTTGATTTACCCGTTCTTTGATCTTGCCTTTGGGCCATTTATACAAGCGTGGGACAATCGCGATGTTTTCCCCTATAGTGCGGTGCGGCAAAAGCCCGATCTGCTGGATTACATAACCGATGCCCCGGCGCAGTTGATCCGGATCCTTATTCAGAATGTCTTCCCCATTGATTAGGATCGTTCCTGAGGAAAGATCAATCATGCGGTTAATTAGGCGCAAGGTAGTGCTTTTGCCGCAACCCGAAGGACCGACCAGAACACAAATCTCCCCTTCATCTATGCAGAGGGACAACTTTTCAATTGCCGGTACAGTTTGGCCTTTATAGCACTTGGTTACTTCTCTTAGCTCTATCACAGACATCCCCCCTTACGATGTGCAAGATTCGATATGCGAAGTACAAAGTTGGACATTTGAACGCTTTGATTTCCGGGTCATAGCGGACTTAGCAGTCTTACCGCTCATTCCGGAATTTTCTCCGTCTGCGGGCAGATACCTTCAGGCTAAGTCAGTATTAACGGCGCAGCCTTAATCCCCGGGGGATCAGCCCCTTTTCCAGCAAGCCAAGGATCGTGTCCAGCACAACGGCAATCACAGAGATTAAGACGGCGCCGGTCACCAGCATTTCCGTATTGTTACGGACCATGCCGTTGGTTATAAAGCGGCCCAAATTCTGTTCCCCGATAAAAGAGGCAATTGTCGCCATCCCTGTTGTCATAACAACCGTGATCCGAAAACCGGCAAAGATGACGGGCAGGCCCAGCGGGAAACGAATTTCCCGTATAATTCCCGCCTCACTCATGCCCATGCCTTTAGCGGCCTCGATCACGCTACGATCCACATTTTTTACCCCATCATAAACATTGCGCAGGAGAGGCATCATAGCATAGAGAACCAAGGCCAGGAGGGAAGACCTCCGCCCCAGTCCCAGACCGGGAATCGTCACAAAGATGGCAAACAGGGAAAGGCTGGGAATGCAAAAGATCAGATTGGCCAGGGCCATAACCCGTCCGGCCCACTTGTCGCTTTTGCTGAGAAGCAGGCCTAAGGGCACCCACAGGATCAGTGAGACTATGACGGTTTCCAGCACCAGAATAAAATGAGTTTCCGAATACCTACGAATTGTGCTGGCATTTCCGGTTACAAAATTGAACAGATCAGCCCAAGTCATCTCCTCACACTCCTTTTCGGGGATAAAATCATTGCAAAAGTCGTACCAACTCTCAGATAATATTGAAAACGCTGTGTACGCTGACCTTCTCGAGTTAAGCCCGGTAGAGATGCAAAATCATTTTGCGCCCATAACCATAAGACCGGGTTTACGCTTAGCTTGAGACGGGTGCAAAAAAAGCATTTCTCTGCCAGATATTATTGCATGTTAAAAACTTATTGACAAGCAAGCGCCCGTAATATCCTTTCCGGCGTCAGGGGCAAAGTCTCCAAGTTGGTCCCCAGAGCTTGGTTAACCGCATTGACTACGGCCGGAGCGGTCGGGCAAGTGGCGATTTCCCCGATGCTTTTAGCTCCGAACGGTCCCAGATCCCCGCCTTTTTCGATCAGGATCACCCGTACGGGAGGCATATCCGGCATGTTAACTAGGTGATAACGGCTGAAGCGATCGCCCTTCGCCCGGCCGCTGACCGGATCAACAGCGATGTCTTCCGTCAGGGCGTAGCCGATGCCCATTTGCACTCCTCCGTAAATCTGCCCCCGGACAAAACCGGGATTGATAGCCCTGCCGACGTCATGCACTGCCAGCACTTCCACCACCCGGACAAGACCTGTCCACGTATCCACTTCGACTTCCACAAAATCAGCTCCGTAGGAACCCGGGTTGTCCTGTGCTTGAAATGTCTCCGTAATAATGATCTCCGTCCGGTTTTTTTCCTGAATGAGACTGACCATTTCGCCATAGGAACAGTCTTTCTCAGGATGGGCCGCGGATCGTATTCTTTCCGACTGTAAAATCACTTCATCCGGAGCGCACTCCAACAGTTTGGCAGCTTCCCGGCACAGTTTTTCTTTCAGCTTCCCGGCTGTATGCAAAGCACAGGCTCCGGCTACATGCGTAACCCGGCTGGCCTGCGAACCCACATCATAGGGGCTCGTCTCCGTATCTCCCTCGGGCGCTTCGATTCTATCGGGAGAAATCGCCATAACTTCGGCAATGATCTGCTTCATGCTGGTAACCGTCCCGCAGCCCAAATCCTGAATCCCGGAATTCAAAATCATACTGCCGTCTTCCAGCATGCGCAAAGTCATGGTCGTAAAATCCTGAAATCCCCCAAAATACCCGTTGGAATGGGTGGCACAGGCCATGCCTGCGCCTCGCCGGAAGCGGCCCGTCCCGTGGGGAGCATCGCGCCTTTGGGCCCAGCCAAACGCTTTAGCGCCTTCCGCGACACATGCGATGATTTGGGCCTGACCCAACGGCGGCCCGCCGCCGGCATCCAAATCCCCCGGGCGCACGAGATTGCGCAGGCGCAGTTTAACCGGATCTATTCCCAGCCTCCTTGCCGCATGATCGATGTTGATCTCTGTGATCGCATGGATCTGCGGTGAACCATAACCTCTGGCCGCGCCGGCGACGGGAGTGTTGGTATGGACCGATTCTGTCCGGTAGCGTTGATTGGGAATCCGGTATAAACGAAAGGCTTTCTTGCCCATGGCCATCCCGATAATCGCTCCGTTCGAGGTATAGGCACCGGTGTCGATCACGGTTTTTAGATCGCGGGCCAACAGATTGCCTGCCTTATCCCAGGCTGTTCGCACGTACCCGATGGTCTTTGTGCGGGTGCGTGTGGAAATAATGCTCTCATGCCGAGTCAGCTGAATCTTCACCGGCCTGCCGGTTGCCAGGGCAAAAAAAGCGGCCAGCGGTTCCAATGTCACTTCTTGCTTCCCGCCAAACGAGCCGCCCATCGGCGTCTTGAGCACCCGGACCTTATTGAACGGCAGCCCCAAAACCGTTGCAACAACCAGACGGACGGAATAGAGGATCTGGCAGGGTGTGAGCACCGTGATTTTACCGTTATGATCGGGATAAGCCACACAGACATGAGGTTCCAATGCGGCATGGTGTATCTTCGGAGTCTCCACCCGGTCTTCGATAACGACAGCATCAGGCGCCTCAAAGCATTCATCCACATGGCCGACAGAAATTTCCTTGCTGAAGAAGGGGGATGCCCACGGAGCGAGAGCCGGCACCGGCACATCCGTCCGCAAAGCTTGCTCCGCTTCAAAAACCGCGGGAAGTTCCTCGTAGTCGACTTTTATCAGGCCTAAAGCCTTGGCGGCCGTCTGTTCATTCGCGGCCACAACAGCGGCGACCCGGTCCCCGATATAACGCACGGTATCCGGGAACAGCCGTTCATCCTTCAGCGCTTCTTGTCCGGCATACCACACCTGGCTGTTGTACAGGACATCAGGCGTATTCTCATGCGTAAACACACCGTAAACGCCGGGAAGCGCCAGTGCCCCTGCGGCATCAATTCTCCTGATACGCGCATGGGGAAGAGGACTAAAAAGGATCCTGGCGCAAAGCATGCCCTGCAGGCTCATATCCCCTGTGTAGCGGATACGTCCTGTGGCTTTGGCCTCCGCATCATGAAGCGGATAACTGCGTCCTACCTGTTTGAGCTTCTCAGGCCCCGCTGTCTCGTGCCTGTTCTCTGAATCTTCTAAGTTGCCTCTAACAGCCAATTTCCTGTTCCTCCTTCCCCCCTCCCTGATCCGGGCCGTTTGACGAAGATGCTTTCTCGACAGACACTTGCTGCTGTAAATCGCCAAACACGTCTGCGGCCAACCCCCGGATCGCCTGCCGTTTATAAGTCTGGGAATACCTTCCGGGAATGGCCCCATCCACCACTTCCTGCAAACGCTTCGTCACATCCACAATCAAAGAATCGTCCAGCCGGCGTCCGCGCATTTCCTCTTCAACGTTCCTCAACCGGAAAGGATGCCGGCCCAGCGCCCCTAAGGCCAGCCTCGACTTCACCACAATGCCCTCTCCCGGCTCCATCTCCAGAAAAGCTGCCATATTCAGCTTAGCGATCGTCACGCTCTGCCGCGATCCTATTTTTCCAAAGGCACTTACCCGTATTGGATGCCTACCGCCGGCGCTGAAATCCGACTTGTCGGCAGGGACATGCCTCCCGTCCCCGGTATGTCCTCTGCTCCCCGCCGCAAAATCGATCCCGGCAATTAATTCTCCGCGCCTTAATCCCTCTCCCGGTTCGATCTGAAAACGCTCGAAAGAAATTCTCCGCTCCCCCGCAGGCCCCAGAACCGTAAGCTTGGCATCCAGCGCCAACAAGACCGGCAAACTGTCGCCCGCCGGAGAAGCCGAAGCGATGTTGCCTCCCAGCGTTGCCCGGTTTCGGATCTGAACCGACCCTACCTGTCCGGCGGCTTGCGCCAGGCAGCGGCCCTGTTCTTCAATCAGGGCACTGCCGGCAATTTGGGTAAAGGTCGCGGTGCTGCCCAGCCGGATCCGCTCACCGTCAAAACGGATACAAGCGAGTTCCGGGATTTGTGACAGGTCAACCACCCAGTCGGGCTGTCTGCGGCCATCCTGCATCTGCGGGACCAAATCCGTCCCTCCGCCCAGATAGGCGATTTCCCCCTCCATTCCGGCCAGAAGCTCCAAGGTTTCTGCAACACTGTCCGGGCATGCCATCCGGAATTTGTGCATCATGCTTTCCGCACCTCCCCGGATTCGGCGGTACCGGCGGCATCTTGAACAGCCCTGAGTATATTGACATAACCGGTACAGCGGCACAAGTTACCGGCCAGGGCCATCCGTATCTCCTCTTCAGTTGGCTTCGGCTTTCGCAGGAGCAGCGCCTTGGCGGACATTAGCATGCCCGGCGTGCAGTATCCGCATTGAATCGCACCCTTCTGGATAAATGCCTGTTGCAGAGCGTCCAATTTGCCGGAAGGAGCGAGGCCTTCCACGGTTGTCACTGACCTGCCCCGGGCCTGATGTGCGAGAACCAGGCAGGAGTTAACCGCAAGATTATCCACCAGCACGGTACAGGCCCCGCACTCTCCTTCGCCGCACCCTTCTTTTGCTCCCGTCAAACCAAGTTGCTCCCGTAGAACGTCAAGCAGCCGGGCTTGCGGTTCAACCTCCAGGACCTGCTTCTGCCCGTTCACTGTAAACCGCAATTCCATCCCTTTCATCCTTCTTTCCGATCAAACGTTCAGGATCTCCGCAGTCAGCATTCCGCATGCGGGCAGACGCTGCGCTCAGGCCACAAACTGTTCGCACAATTCGACGGCGCTCCCGGCATCCGGAGCATATCCGTCGGCACCGATTTCCTTGGCAAAAGCCGCGGTAACCGGAGCACCCCCGATCATCACTTTAATCCCGTCCGTTAAATTTACCTCTTGCAAAGCCTTGATCGTCTCCCTCATGGCCAGCATGGTGGTCGTGAGCAAGGCTGACATCCCGATGATTTGAGGTCGATGCTTTTCAGCCGCGGCCACAAACTGTTCCGGAGTAATGTTGACTCCCAGATCAATGACGGTGAAACCTTGGCTCTCCAACATCATGCTGACAAGGTTCTTGCCAATATCGTGCAGATCTCCTCTCACGGTCCCCATTAAGACAGTGCCGCGTGTAGGAATGTCCGAGTCGGCGATCAGCGGTCTAACCAAGGCAATGCCGGCGCTCATGGCTTTGGCCGAACGCATCACTTCCGGGACAAACATTTCTCCTTTTTTGAACAAACCTCCAACCACATTCATTCCCGGAATTAAACCTTCACTGATAATTCGGAGGGGTTCCGCTCCGCTCTCCAGCATCTCTTGGGTTCCCCGGGTTACTTCTTCCACATTTCCCTTCAGGACATGCTCGTTCATTCCTTTAAAGTCCATTGCCTATTACTCCTCTCACATTTCAGGCATCAATAAACCCGAAACAGCAATTTCCTGCCTGTAAAGTATCTGCTGCCGAAAACCTTTCCTCAAACATCCAAAACCGGCTCGGAGCCAAATCTTTGATGATAGAAATCCAGCATTTCCCGTTCAACTTCCTCCGGCAGAACCGGCCGGGAGTAGCCCTCCAGCCTTTTCTGCCAGGCCTGGGTGGCTTTGGCCAAAGTGTAGGCTTGATAATCGCGCCCTTCCTGATAAACCTCCCTGTCGCTCAGCTGCGGGCGCCAGATCTCGTTCCGAAAATGCTTCAGGGTGTGCTCATGATCCAGGAAATTGCCGCCGGCGCCCCGATCGGCAATCGCTTCCAGCGCCAAGGTCTCCCGGTTGACCTCGATCCCCCGCTGAAAGCGTTTGGCCATACCCCCTGTATCTTCGTCAATAATCAGCTTTTCATAAGACAAGGTCAGAAAAGAATCCAAGATTCCTCCGGCATGCATGACAATGCTCACGCCGCCCGCGACCGTGGACAGCAGGGAAAGCATGGACTCCAGCCCGGCTTGCATATCCGGCTCCTTGGCATCTGTGAGGGAGCCGCCGGCCCGCGAAGGAAGACGGTAGCGCCGGGCCATTTGTGCCGTGCCTAAAACCAGCAGGGACAGCTCCGGGGCCCCCAGGGCAATCGCCATTGTTTTCATATCGGCAATCGTCGAGGTATTGCCATAAACCACAGGTGTTCCCGGACGGACTAGCTGGGCCAAGGTCAAGCCCGCCAAAATCTCCGCATTGTTTACGACTAAGGTTCCGGCCAGCGTAGCCGGGCTGGTGGCTATCGCCATGCTGCAGGGCGCGACGATTAGGCCCTGCCCTTCCCGCGCGTAAATGAGCAGGCTTGCCAGCATCTCTGGCGAAAACATGAGCGGCGAATCTGGATTAATCGTCCCTAAAATGCGGCATCCAGGCCGGCCGCCAAAAGCCATTCTGCTGAAATCCAGCGCCAGCCGGGAAACCTTCGCACCTAAGTTCAAGCCCATCTGAGGCTTGTCTGAATACCAATGCCCAGCCAGCAGGAGCCAGGCGAATTTTTCCTCATCGGAACCGAAATCACCTTCGGGAATGACGATCCCGCCGCCGTTGGTTCCATAATGCGTACTTTGGTGCACGAGACGCACAAGATCGATATAATCTGCCGGTACCGCGCTTCGCCGTGCCGTCCCGGTGGCTTGCACATAGACGCATCCGGCTGGTGGAGCAAAGACGGTTTCCCCACCCCCTATCCACACTGACCGGGCAGGATTCCTGGCTTCTAGGAGAAAGCGCTCCGGAGCCGCTGTTAAGGCCTGCTCGATCAGCAGACGCGGAATATAGACCCGGCTGCCTGCCACTCTGGCGCCATGGGCTTGGAAAGCGGCGCGCGCCTCTTCCAGCTGAAACTCCACGCCCACGTCTTCCAGAACTTCCAGAGACGCGGCGTGTATTTCTTCAATCTCCTCCGGCTTGAGCACTTCCAGCCAAGAATTCATACTCTCACTCCTTTACTGCAAAAAAGCATCATTTTCCGCCAGGGCAATCGCCAAGCGCATTTGCTTATTCATATAGCGATCGTCGCCTGTAGCCGGCACGTCCTGACGCAGACGGTCATATACCTTTTGGGTTGCCGGGGCCAAATGCAAGCCCGCAAGCTGCTCTTCAATACATGAGATTCCCTGAGCGGCGCAGAGAATTTCAATACCGAGAATCTTAAACAAATTCTTAATGACCATTTGCGCTTTTCGGGCCGCCCATGTCGACATGCTGACATGGTCTTCCTGGTTGCTTTTTGTTGGGATGGAATCCGCGCTGGCCGGGAAACACAGTGTTTTGTTCTCACTTACCAACGCAGCGGCACTACACTGGGCCAAAGTGAAACCTGTATTCAGCCCCACCGTCGTCCCGACCAAGTTGCGCGGAAGCCCGTAACTCATGGTCGGGTCCAGCAGCCGGGCACTCCGGCGCTCGGAAATATCTCCGAGCTCATGCACGGCGACCGTCAGGAAATCCATCGCAAAAGCGAGGTATTCTCCGTGAAAATTTCCGCCGCTGAGCCCGGTGTACTCCCCATCCTCCTCCATAAACATGAGGGGGTTGTCCGTTGCGGCATTCGCCTCCCGCACCAAAATTTGCTCGACGAAAGCGAGTACATCGAGGACAGCGCCGTGCACCTGGGGCACGCAGCGCAAAGCATACGCGTCCTGCACCCGCGGCTGCCACGCCCCGTCCCGGACTTCGTCCTTCAGTTTTATCTTCCTGGCCGTGTCCGTTGTCCACTGGCTTCCCGCAAGCAGACGACGGATATTGGCGGCGGTTTCCATCTGCCCCGGATGATTACGCGCTTCCTGAATCCTTGGATCAAAAGCACCCATCTCCCCGCGCATAGCCTCCATGCTCAAGGCACAGGCGATATCCGCCAAGGCGGTGATCCGACGGGCATCGTAGGCCGCTAAAACAGCCATGCCCAGGGTAAACGTACAACCATTGATCATTCCCAGAACATCCTTGGCCTTCATGGTGAAAGTAGCCTCCATTCCGGCGCGCTGCAGTCCTTCTTGAGCTGAAAGCCGTTCACCCCTGTAGAAAACTTCAGCCTCCGGATGTCCCACCAGCGCCGAAACCAGGTGCGCCATCGGCGCCAAGTCCCCGCTCGCCCCCACAGAACCCAAAAGGGGAATCACCGGGTGTACGCCGCGATTCAGCATTTCAACGAGTCTCTCCACGACTTGGATGCGCACGCCGGAAACCCCTTTAGCCAGGGCATTGGCCCGTATAAGCATCGTCGCCCTCACCACTTCTTCCGGCGCGGCCTCCCCGATGCCGGAACAGTGGGATTCGATCATCAGTTTCTGAAAAGCATCATTCACTTCCGGAGGAATGTGGGTGTCTTTCAGCTTGCCGACCCCGGAGTTAAACCCGTAGATTGTCGGAGCGTCCGGCCTTAACCAGTTTTCCTCGATGTACTGACGCACTTCCCGCAGTCTGGCTGCGGCTTCCGACGACAGGCGCACTTCCGGGAAACGGCCGGGTTCCGTTTCGATACCCCGGGCTGCGCGGACAATATCCTTTAAAGTCAGGTCCTTCCCATTTAGAATAAGTCGCTCCCGCTGGCTTCCGTCTGTCATCTTTACTCCTCCAATCCCCTTTTCCTGCGGACGATCTCTTCGATTCTATCGAGCACCTCAGCAGGCAAGGACGGCACCTCATGTTCCGCCAACAGTTCTTTCGCCCGTTCGTTCGCCAATTCACCGAAGGTCCTGGCGCCTCCCAGCTCCCAGTTGTCCAGGTTTTCCCTGTTCAGCACATGGGTATTGATGCGGTTCTGGCGGAAATGCTTCAGGGTATGCTCTTCTCCGATAAAATTGCCGCCCGGGCCCACCGCTTTAATGACATCGACCGCCAGCGTTTCGGTATTGACTTCAATGCCGTTTAGGTAATATTTCACATTATTAACCGTCTCATCACATAGGACAAGCATCTCCATTGAGGAAATGAGACCAATCCCGATATAGCCCGCATCATGAATCAGATTACCCCCGGCCAGTCCGGCAATCAAAAGGTTGAACCCGGCTTCCATCCCGGCCTGTTGGTCAAACACATGCGCATCGCTGCAGCCAGCGGTCGTAAATGTGGGCAGGTTGTAGTGCTGGCCGATCTTGACCAGGGCCGTGCAGCCCAGGTCTCGTTCCGGCGAGCCGTAGGAACAGATGAAAGTTCTCAAATCCATGGGCGGGGTGCCGCCGCCGTAGATGAAAGGCGCTCCTCTTCGCTTCAACTGATGAACCACCAGCCCGGACAACTGCTCCGCATTGGCCACGACCAAAGAACCGGCCGGAGTTACCGGGCCCGTTGCCCCACGCATCGTTGCCGGGACATAAATGACGGGAATTTCCTTTTCCGCGCAGGCCAACAGTTTTTCCACCGCTTCCTTGGAATGCATCAGAGGGGAAGACGGCTCCGCGTATAAGGCCAGAAAGGGCTTCCTGCGCAATTCCCGTTCACCCCCGGCCACCAAGGCGGATATCTCGTGGATGTCCAATAGTCCTTGCTTATCATGCGCCGTGAAGACAATGGGCTTAGTTGTATTCGTAACCATTGCCAGATACTGATAGACGTCGGAAGACTCTTTAGGAGTGTCCGAAGCCAGGCCTAACGACATAATGAAATTGATGTGCTCCAAAGCATCAGCAAGCTTTGCGGCATTTCCCACATCTTCATTGGTCGCCAAACGTCTCTTGCCAGTCTCCAAATCGATCGTGTACGGCGTATCCGAACCGCTCCCATAATAAATTCTGCCCTTTTCCAGAACGCAAGCCGCTTCCCCTTGACGATTATACAACGTCACTGATTTTGGCGCGCTCGCCAACGCCTCCTGCACCATCCAAACCGGAATCCTTACCCTGTTGCCTTCGACGTCGGCGCCGGAGCCCTTCAATAACACCAGAGCTTCCTCTTCGTAGACATCTACTCCGACCGTTTGCAGGACTTGTAATGTCGCGGAATGAATTTCTTCTATTTGGTCTTCCGACAACAAATTCAAGCCCACCGTTGTTTGGCTCGCCATATTGACTTTCACGCCTGTATCCTCCTAGTTACAAAATAATTTTAATGCAAAACTTGTTCCTTCAAAATAGAGATAATTGCAAAAACCGTGCCATAAATAGTCTAGAAAAAACAAGGGGTCTCGGCCTGGCTGCTATGTCGGCAAACAAGGTTTTCCGGCCCCTTGTCCTTGAAGATAATCTTTCCATCGCTTGAGGGGGAATGTCCGGGACAAAATCAGGTGCAAAATTGGCTGCAAAAAGAAAACCAGTGCAACATTAGTTTGCACTGGTTTTTGCTCTCTCTTGTTGTACCTCTTGTACCTTCCTCACTTCCGGAATTGCTCCACCTCAATCCCCAGCTTTTTCACACGGTATTGGAGGCTTTGCCGGAGGATGCCCAACTCTTTAGCGGCCCGGTTTATGTTGCCCCGATGCTTCTTAAGGGCCTCCACGATAATATTGTTCTCCGCACTGAGAAGGGATGAATTTAGCCGCGGTCCTGAACCGCCTTCCGACGCAGCGGGCAAGGGTGTGGTTTTTCCCACCTGAGCTTTTAGATAAGCAGGTAAATGCTCATAGGTCAGCCACTTCTCTTCTCCCGTCAAATAGATCATACTTTCAACGGTATTTTCCAACTCGCGGATGTTACCAGACCAGCGATAATGCAGCAATAAACGTGCCAAATCGGGATCCATCTTCTTCAGGTCATTGCGCGGAGAATGTTTTTTAATAAAATATTCGATGAGCAGCGGAATATCTCCGGTGCGTTCACGCAAGGGCGGCAAATAGAGCGAAATTACAGAAAGCCGGTAAAATAAATCTTCACGGAGCAAATGTTTTTGCAGACATGTCAAAGGGTCCACGTTAATCGAACTAATAATCCGGCAGCGCAAGGGGCTTTCCGTCACACTTCCCACCTTCCGAAAACTCCGCTCCTGAACGGCCCGCAAAAGTTTCGCCTGTAAACCGATACTCATAGAACTGATCTCATCCAGATAGAGCGTGCCGTCGGCCGCATATTCACATAAACCGACCGTTGGAACAGCGCCGGTATACGCCCCTTTGACCGCTCCAAACAGCATGGTCTCCAGGAGGTTCTCCGGTATGGCCGCACAGTTAATTGCCACAAAAGGCTGTGCCCGCCATGGGCTTCCGTTATGAATACTTTGCACCAGAAGCTCCTTTCCGGTGCCGGTCTCTCCGTAAATTAAAATGTTCGCCGAAGTCAGCATGGCCCGCTGCGCTGCTCGGACGACTTCCTGCATGGGCTTGCTCTTGCCCACAATATGAGCGAAATTGTAAGTTGCGCTTTTGGGGACTTTGCGGCCATCCGTCTTCGGGTTTTCCTCCGCCTCGCTGTCCATGCCTTGAAGCTGCATCGTACGTATCAACATCTCTTTCATGTGGGTGGTTTCCCGGCAAACCGAATAAACTGCCAATAATTCACCATTCTCGATAATCGGGACGGTACTGGCCACGGAATGGACTTCCACACCGTTTTGCGTAAAATATTTTTGAAAACTTTCCGGTATCGGCCGAGAGGTTTGAGAAACCTGCAGATGTTCACTGTCTCCGGGAGATTGGCGGTAAAGCTCCGTAACGTGTTTTCCTATCGCTTCCCTGGGATCAATGCCTTCGAGCACAGCCAATTCCTGATTATAAAAAATAACACGTCCGCCGGGATCCGTGACCAGGACACCCTCATGAATCGTATTTAGGATCTTTTCATAGATGGCAACTTTTCGCCGCAATTCTTCTTCCCGAGTCTTGGGGCAGATAAGTACCCGGTACCCTCCCGTTTCTTCGGGCAGGCGTTTCGTCTGTAATGTATACCACCGGCCCCGCCAGCTTACCGTCGCAGGTTCCCGGTAAGAAGGCAGCGCTGCAGCGGGTATGCCCAAAACCTCCGGACGCGTTTCTGAAAACTCGACATACTGATTCGCGTTTATGGAACTGGACTGCAAACGCAAAAACCGGTCAAAGTTTAGAACCGCAGGTCTTTTCCCAACGCATAAACTTACACTGCGCCGATACTTCATACTCGCCCACCTCTTAACCGTCCTGCTTCTTTCCGCCTCATTCACAGTACCTGAGATACTTAGCGAAGCCGCTTCAGCACTTCTTCTCGCACCGTTCCCGCAAGCAGCCGTCCTTCCGCTTGCAGAGCCTGACACATCTGGAGAAGCTTTTCCTTAAGGCCTGTGTCCTTAACGGCAAGCCGCTGAAAAAGCCTCTTGAGCACGGTCAAAAACTTCTTCTTCCGGGCCAAGCAAGCGGCGCAGGAAGTGAACTCGTTCAGCTAAAGCTGAACATCGCCGCTCCTCAAGGAAACGGAGACTGGGAACCGCGGCAGCTATTTCTTCTAATCTGAGGCCTTCTTGAACCCCTCGCCCGCCATCTTTTCCTTGATCTGCGCCAGCACTTCATTACTCATGCCATAGCAGTGCTCAGCCGCCGGAAACTTGCGCCCGGCCACGTCGTCCATGTAAGCCCGCAGACCGTCCTTCATGACCTGGTTCAGGTTGGCATATTGTTTAACGAATTTCGCCACATGTCCGCCAAAGAAACCCAAGGCATCATGGACCACAAGGACTTGACCGTCGGTGTACGCGCCGGCCCCTATGCCGATGGTCGGTATGTCAACCTGCCCGGTGATCAACTCTCCCAACTGCTCCGGAATCGCCTCCAACACCAGGGCAAAGGCTCCCGCCTCCTCCAGGATCTTGGCATCTTCGATCAGACGAACGGCCCCGCTGAGATCCCTGCCCTGAGCCCTGAATCCCCCCAAAGCCGAGACAGACTGGGGAGTCAAACCGATATGTCCCATGACCGGGATACCCGCTTTCGTGATCGCCCGGACCCGATCGGCCATTTCCCGGCCGCCTTCCAGCTTAATCCCGTCCACGCGCGCTTCTTTCATAAGCCGGCCGGCATTCAGAATTGCCTCTTCGACCGAAACCTGGTAGGACAGGAAAGGCATGTCCCCAATGACAAAACTATGAGGAGCGCCGCGTTTCACGGCCTCCGCATGGAGCAGCATCTGTTCCATGGTCACTGAGATCGTCCCAGTGTAGCCGTAAACCGTCATCCCCAGGGAATCCCCGCAGAGGATCATGTCGATCCCCAATTCGTCCTCGATTTGTGCAGTCGGAAAATCGTAAGCGGTCAGCATGGTAAGGGGCTCACCCGCAGCTTTTTTCTCTTTCAACCCTGCAATTGTCATAACTTTCCGTGTCCTCAAAGCATCTTCACCGTAAGGCATACTTAATTCCTCCCACATCCATTCAATCCCCCGCTGCCGTTTCTCAGATGAGAAGGGCCTGCCGGCCCCCGGCAGGCCCTTCTCCGGCAAACCGAAAAAGAAACCCGCCAAGGTACCGGTTAACTTGGCTTGTCCCCCCGGTATAGCCGCGGGGACCCCAAAAGAAACCTGACAATGTACCGGTTAACTTCGCTCGCCGTCCGGCGCTGCCCGGTCCGCATCCTGATGGTGATCGTGAAATGTATAGGCTAATTCCTGCCTGAGGTACCCTTGCCCCCCCGCTGCCACTTTTCGAAAGAGCGAGGCAAGCCTCGCTCTTTCTCCGTCCGGCTCATACTTTCTTGTCGCCTAACGCACTGTACAAACCCGCCTTAACGGGGTCGGCGCCATGAAACCCTTGGACTCCCTGTGTTGATGCGATTCATGAGATCCTCCTGAGATGTGATTCCCTTTTTGTTTAAAAACCTCTGCAAACCGAGCGGCATAGCAGCTCCGGCGCCGACAGGTCCACCCTCGGTCACATTGCCCGCAGCCGCCTCTGCCCCGGCAGTCCCTTGGAATCTAGTCCGGCCCAGAAACATCATTGAACACCTCCTCTTTATTAGGTTATTCCTGGGTGTTCTGTAATGTTTCTCCTTAATCAGGCCCCGTTTTCACGTCCACCGGACCAGAGCGTGAAAAGGTCAACGAGCAAACAGGATGAGGCCTTCATGGATCGATCCAGGCGCCGGTAGATACGCCCTCCCCACCACTGCCCGGCAAAATAGGCGCCTACCAAAACCGGATAAGTGGTCCAGTGCCAGCCTAAGCGAAAATAAATACGCATGAAAATAACGAAAGGGACCGGCAAGTGTACCGACAAGAACCAGGGGCGGGAAAACTTGCGAACGCTCGCCCGCCAATAACCGAAAGGCAAATTGAAAAGGATCACGGCCGAAACTACACCAAACCAGAGAATAGCCACCGAAAACATTTCCGACCGGACGATAACCATCACTCCCCTCTATAACGCCGACAAGGGCACTGAAAACTGGGCCGGCGCCGCAATTGCGCCACTGGGTCAATTTTTCACCGCCCCTTGTTTACCTTATATTAGAGGGACCGGAGGAAGCCTGTCAAGGCCTTTGAGAAGAACCGCCCGGACAGGTGCCGCTTCAACTCCTTGAATCTTCAAGGGAAAAGCGCAAAGAATGTACTCGCCCGCCTCCACATCTCCTAACCTGAGACCTTCCAGGATGATGATGCCTCCCCCGAGGAGAATTTTGTGGGTTTCGTGTCCGGGCTGGGATCTTTCGATACCTAAAGCATCTATTCCAACCCCGGCTACTTCTTTTTCCTTCAAATATGCCGCCCCATCCCGGTCCAAATAGACAAACTCCGGATCAAAGGCATTAAGCGACGAGTTCCGGGTCTTGAAAAGCAGAAAATCCCCGGCCTTGATCGCGTGTTCCGCGCAGTCTTTGCTTGAGATTTTGTCATTCACCCCCGTCAAATCGAGCACCCGGCAGTTCACCAGGAATCGCTCGAGATCGATGCTGTCAACCGTCCCTCCTCCTTCAATCATGTGCAGTGGTGCATCCAGATGAGTTCCGGTATGCATGTCCAAGCAGAGAGAAGACTCATATGCTTTCCCGCCCCGGCTGAACGCCTCATTAACCCGAAAGAGAGGTCTCTTTTCTGCTTTATTTTTATAAACGGTCATACCCGGAGCAATCGTCATCGAGATGTCATATATCTCCACAGCTATCCCTCCCCTTTTCCTGGTCCTTTCTCTTCTTAATCCTTTCTCCTCCCGATCCTTGCTCTTCCTGGTCCTTTCTCTTCCTGATCCTTGCTTTTCCTGATCCTTGCTCCTTTAGATCTTTTCTCTTCCCGATCTTTTCTCTTCCCGTCCATTTTCTTCCTGATCCTTGCTTTTCCTGATCCTTCCTGCTTTCGCCCTTGCTCAGACTGCACCCGTTCCTCGCCCGCTCCGCTAACTTCCGAGTTCACTTCCGCAGACGGTTTCTCCACTTCCCCGTCCCTTTCATCCAACCGTGAGACTCCCACTTCTGCAAGTGGGAGCGGTTACCCGTTGCTTCGGTGGGGGTAGACTCAGCCTTCGGCCGTCATTGTCCACCGGACAATGACGCCTTCGCCGCGAAGCGTAATTTTGGGATAGGCGGCTTCGGCGAAACTCTCCACTGGAGACTTTCGTCACCGAAGTCTCGATGTTCAACTTTAGTTGAACGAGTTCACTTCCGAACATATTCCCCCGCTTCTCCGGCCGCTCCCTTCGCCTCCCACTCCGCTTCCCCTCCGCTCCTCTCACTCCTGCGCGCATTTTCCACGCCTGCTACGGCTCCCCCCGCTTTCTCATCTTGCTTCCCTCTCTCATCCCCCGGGTGACCACCAAGCCCTGCCGTCCCGCGCCAGAAGTTCTCCGGCCGCGGCCGGCCCCCAGGTGCCGGCCGGATAAGGAACCGGTGAAGATATCCTTTGATCCTCCCCCCAGGTTTGCGCTATTTGGTCAACAAACTTCCAGGAGTATTCGACTTCATCCCAGCGGGTAAAGAGGGTGGGATCCCCGCGCATCACATCCAGAAGCAACTTTTCGTAAGCCTCCGGGGAATTATTTTCAAAGTCGCAGTTCTGACAAAAATCCATTTTGACCGGGGAAATACTCGGATCCATCCCCGGTTTTTTGGCATTGAACTGAAAATACACCCCTTCTTTAGGCTGAATGCGAATAATTAAAATGTTAGGCTCCAGCTCCCCATGTTCCTTGACGTAGAGGATTGGCGGGAGAGCCTTAAATTGGACGATAACATCGGTAGACTTGGCGCGCAGGCGTTTACCCGTCCTAATATAGAAAGGCACCCCGGCCCAACGAAAATTATCGATCTCAACTTTGAGTGCGAGGAAAGTTTCCGTGTCTGAGGAAGGAGATATCCCCTTTTCCTCACGGTAAGCGGCCACCTGCCCGCCCTCAATCCGACCCGGGCCGTACTGTCCGCGCACGACATCCCCTGCCACCCTCTCCGGCGCCAAAGCTCGAAGTGAACGCAAGACCTTAACTTTTTCGTCCCGAACCGCCTCCGTAGTTAAACTAACCGGTGGTTCCATTCCGGTGAGGGTGAGGAGCTGCAGCAAGTGGTTTTGCAGCATGTCCCGCAGAGCCCCCGCTTGTTCATAATATCCGGCCCTGTTTTCCACCCCCACCGTCTCCGTGGCCGAAATTTGGACATTATCAACGTATTTGTTATTCCAAACTGCCTCAAAGAGCGGATTGGCAAAGCGTAAAACCATGATATTTTGGATCATCTCTTTGCCAAGGTAATGATCGATCCGAAAAGTGTTCTTTTCCGAAAAGACGGCCGTGATTTTGCGGTTAAGAACCCTGGCCGTAGCCAGATCGCGGCCGAAAGGTTTTTCAATGACAACCCTTTGCCAACCCTGCCCGCTGCGATTCCGCACGAGGCCATTGGCATAAAGTTTCTCGACAATTACCCCAAAATACTCCGGAGCCACAGCCAAATAATAAATCCGGTTTCCACCCGTCTGATAAGCCGCATCCGTTTGCTCCAGAAATTCTCTCAACACCCGGTATCCCCGCTCATCCTGAAAATCAAACCGGCGGTAAAAGATCCTCTCTTGTAATTCCGCCCAGGTGTCAGCCCGCAGATTCTCTCCTACAGCCTGGCGCAAAGCCGGATAGAGATTTTTCCTGAACTCCTGGTCTGAGAGCTGCCGCCGCCCCACGCCGATCACAGCAAAGTGCTGTGGCAGCGAATCCTTCGCTTTTAGGTTGTGCAGAGCCGGTATCAACTTGCGGGACGTTAAATCCCCCGTGCCCCCGAAAATTACCAAAACCGCCTCGACAGGCTGCAACCCGGCCAATCGCCTCACCCCTCACCCTTCGTTCCTCAGAGTTTCCATGCTTATAGGATGCGGATTTCAAGGCAAAATTAGTCGGGGCACAACCACTTTCCCGGGGCGATTGATTCCCCCCTGAATTAATCCGGAGGAAGGCGGCAGGCAAAGTTTCTTCAAGTTTCTCACGAAAAAGAGGGTTTCCGCGGGATACGGCGAAATTTTCTCTTCAGGAACCTGCCCCGAATTCATCTAAAACCCATGATAGACCCCTATGTCTCCAGATTAGGTGATTAGGCTTAGGCTTATCATTCGCATGATTGTAGGACTTTTTTCGATTACGCGGACCTTGGTTTTTCCTGCTAAGAGAAAAGGGAACCCCCGCAAGTCAGGCAGAATTATTTAGGAGGCGAACTGAAATCCATGCACTACGACCCATTGTTCTACCCCTATGCTTCGCGCCGGACCACAGTCTATGCCCGTAACGGAATGGTGGCAACTTCACAGCCTCTGGCCGCCCAAGCCGGCCTGGAGGTTCTCCGCCGGGGCGGCAATGCCATTGACGCGGCCGTCGCTGCCGCAACAACCCTGACCGTCGTCGAACCGACCTCCAACGGGATCGGCGGCGACGCTTTCGCTCTCCTGTGGGCCAAGGGGAAACTCTACGGCTTAAATGCCAGCGGTCCCGCCCCGCACAAGCTGTCGGCCCAAACCCTCACGGCCAAAGGCTGGCGCGAAATCCCCAAACACGGCTGGCTTCCGGTAACCGTTCCCGGGGCGCCGGCCGCCTGGGCAGAGCTCTCGCGGCGTTTCGGGCGCTTACCCTTGGCAGATGTCATGCAACCGGCCGTCACTTATGCCGATGAAGGCTACCCCATTTCGCCGACACTCGGCTATCAATGGTCTGCAGCTTTTGACACCTATCGCCGGGAACTCAAAGGGGATGAATTTAAGTCTTGGTTTGAGACTTTCGCACCCAGGGGCCGCGCGCCCAAAATCGGCGAGATCTGGCGTTCGCCGGACCACGCCCGGACTTTGCGGCTGATCGCCGAAACCGAAGCCGAGACTTTTTACCGGGGGACTCTGGCTGAAAAAATTGATGATTTTTCCCGACAGCAGGGAGGATACCTGCGTCTGGAGGATTTGGCCGCCTTCCGGCCGGAATGGGCAGAACCCATCAAGGTCGACTACAGGGGCTATCAGGTCTGGGAAATACCCCCGAACGGACACGGCCTGGTAGCCTTAATGGCGCTCAACATCCTGAACGGCCTGGACCTGCCGGAGAAGGACAGCGCCGAGCGTTATCACTTGTGCGTTGAGGCCATGAAGCTGGCCTACGCGGACGGCCGTAAATTTATCGCCGAACCCGGGAGTATGCGAGTGCGGGTCAAGGACCTCCTTTCCCCCGCCTATGCGGAGGAAAGAAGAAAGCTCATCGGTCGGGAAGCCTTGGAACCGGAGCCCGGCCGGCTGCCTCAGGGGGGAACTGTCTACCTGGCCACCGCGGACAAGGAAGGCAACATGGTCTCTTACATTCAGAGCAATTACATGGGCTTCGGCTCCGGCCTGGTGGTACCCGGCACAGGCATCAGCCTCCACAACCGCGGCTGTAACTTCAGTTTGGAACCGGACCATGCCAACGTCCTGGCACCCGGCAAGCGCCCCTACCACACCATCATCCCCGGTTTTCTCACCCGCGGCGGCTCTGCCGTCGGTCCTTTTGGTGTAATGGGAGGATTCATGCAACCCCAGGGCCATCTCCAGGTTATGGTAAACGCCCTGGACTTCCATCTCAACCCCCAGGCCGCTTTGGATGCGCCGCGCTGGCAATGGCTTGAAGGCAAAACGGTCGAACTCGAACACTCTGTTCCCGAACACACTGCCGAAAGTTTGGCCCGGCGGGGTCACAGGATTGTCCGTCCCCTGGGGTCGGGAAGTTTCGGCCGCGGACAAATCATCTGGCGGAATGAAGACGGCGTCTTGGCCGGTGCCGCCGAACCCCGCACGGACGGACAAGTAGCGGCCTGGTAAGTCCGGGATCGGCAAACCGGGGAGCGCCGTATGAGAATCCGCTAATCAGAGAACGACGCATCCGCAATCGACACATGAGAACCGATGAGTCCAAGAACGACAAGCAAAGATCGACATGAAAATCGATAAATCAGGGATGAAAAGCCCGTGGCGACACAACGTCACGGGCTTAAGATACATCGGATACCCAAAGTTATCAGGCTCGCCGCTTCAGCCGCGAAACTCTGAATCTCCCCCTGGCCAAAGCCTGGCTTTAGCCAGGGGGTTCTAAGAACCTATCGTTGACTGCGCTCTGCTTGGCTCTCGTCCAGCACTCAGAACCGGCACTGGGTGCTGGATCGAAAGAGGCAGGGATGGCCCTGCCTCTCGCAAGTCGTTGTGAATTTCTTCACGCCGCCCGCAGAAGCGATTCCGCACCTGACCAAGCCTTACAAGACTTGGCCGCATGGTAACGCTAAACACCGCCTTGTCCGCGCGGCGGCGGGACGACCGCTTAGGAACCGCTTTGGCCCAGCATCAGTGCCCTGACCAAACCGTAGGCAGCGTCAGCCCGGGTCATCACATGAGTGGGAGCAAAAGTGCCGCCGGTAATGTTAAACAGGCCAATTCCTTTGGCTAAAGCGGCATAGCCGGTGAAGTCCTTGCTCACGTCGGAATAAGGGGCTTGATAAATCCCCTGGAGTTGGGCAACCGGTTCCAATTTCAAATAGCGGATCATCCACTTGGTGAACTCTTCCCGGTTGACCGTCGCCCCCGCTTGCAAATCCTGCTTGAGCCATCCCTGTTGTTGAGCGGTCTTGATAATATCCTGGTCTGTCGCCGCATTGTAGGGCATCGGCCCGCCGTACCCGTTTTTCAAAAACAGCATGGCCTTGAACAAAGAACCCGCCGTGATCGACTCATCCGGGTGAAACAGGTTCCCATACCCGCCAAAAACCCCGGCCTGTCCGAGAAGGGCGATCTCTTTTGCGGCAAAACTGTCGGCAATGTCCGTAAAGTGATGTGCTCTCGGCATCTGCGAGGCCGGCTGACCGTTCCAGCCCAAGAATTCACCAGTTTTGGCATCCAGCATATTGCTCGCCGGGGTTCCGCCTGCGGGCGTCGGTTGATAAACCAAGTGAATCCCAGGCGGATGATCGCCGGCACCCGGATTGAAGACCTGGACGTACATGAGCTTAAGCGGCTCAGCCTTGAGAAAATCCTCGCTCACCTGCCGAGCAGTCAATATACCGGTGACCGGAGGAAAGTTAAGCTTAGCCCAGTTAAAATTATAGTTAATGATTTTCTGACTCACCGTGTCCACTGAGATATTAATACCATTGGCTCGATAGGGAATACCGTTGACAAGCCGATAATAATTGAACATCTGCACCCCGTTATTGATCTCGGGTCCGCCCGGACCGGCGGGGAAATCGGAGTCCGCAAGTTTTATCTCCGCAAAATGGCCCGGTTCAATTTTCTTGATGAAACTTTCCGCCACGGCTTGGGCCTGGGTTCTGTCGATAACAGGCTTGCCCTCTCCCGGTCCCGGATAAGGGAGATTAAAACCCAGGAGTTCGCCCGTGACGGCATCGACCCGGGCAAACATAAACTGTGCCTGGCCCGGAGTCGTAATTTTGCCCCCGCTCCAGTTCAAGTTCCAGACCGGGTTCCCGCCGGACATATTATCCGTAGTTAAGTTGGCACTGCGCAGAATCAGGGAGTCCGGCACACTGACCCAACGTTTGACCGCGGCGACCGCCTCGTTCTGGCTGATTAATTTGGCGTTCTCGGCGACCGCGCTTTGTTCCAACGGAGTGAGGGGTACGGTAAATGAGCCTCCGAATCCTTGGTTCGGCATTCCGCCAAAACCGCCCTTCCAGCCGGCATACATACCCGGGAAACCCGTCTTGACCGGCTCCCCTGTTAAGGCGTCAATCGCTCCGCCCTGGTAGGCATTGTTTAAAGCGTATACAAGCTGCACGACAGTCTTCTGCCCGGCGGCCAGGGGCCCGAAGGGGGGAGGGGTAAAATACTCGAGGGTCAACATCGGGTTGTTGAGAAAACTCGCTTGAGCCTTACTCGGCGAAATAACTCCGGTCGCCGACGGTATCCCGCTCAGGGGAGCCCAATTGAGCGAATAGCCTTGGATGTCCCCGTTTAAGCTATTCACCCTTACCCAGACTCCGTTGTCCGGAAAAGGAATGCCGTGGACAAGGCGCTGCCAGCGAACACTATAGCTGGTCTGGCCATAAGTGTTGAGGGGAATCACCTGATCGTCCATAGGCATCAGCCCAAGTTCAGCCATTTTGCTGCCGTCCAAACGCTGCACGAGTTTTTGTGCGATCGCCTGCGCGGCATCCGGCTGAATTTTAGGAATCTGCACGGACGGCCCCGGTTGATTAGTTCCCTTCCAGTTGTTCATGTTCAGGATTTCTCCGCTCTTGGCATCCACTTGAGCGGAGAATTGTCCGCCCGGCTGACCCGGGGAACTCCAATTAAGTGACCAAGTTTCGGTTTGATTGTACATGTTCAGCCCGGACGAAAACTGGGTGTCTTCAGCCGGAATCGTAAAGTTGTCCTTGACAATGCCGATCGCCTTGGTCAACGAAACCGCCGGATCCGGCATAGTCTGGCTCGCGTTCCCTGGAGCGGCCGGCCCGGCGGGGACCGTCCCCCCGGCCACAAAACCCAATCCCCCCGCCAAAGCAAAACTCGGGAAAACCAACTGCCACAGGAGAACGGAAACCGCCGGCAAAGCCAAATAGCGCTTTGCGGCGTGACTCCCCTTAGTGAAAAACACCGCCATCATCCTCCCTCATGTTCCTGATCGTGTGAATCTTCTTCCTTCCTGGACGTTCGCTTCTTCTCTGTCTTTCCTGATCGTTTGAATCTTCGCTCCTTTTGCTGGATAGTTCCAATTCCTTTCTTCTTCCGAGCGTTGTCATCTTCTTTGCTTTTTTCCTGATCGTTCGAATCCTCTTCCTTTTCTCCCGGCTCTTTAGGCTCTCGCTCGCCTTAGTCTTTGCTTTCCTGACTCGGGACGCCCGGCCGGGATATGTTTGCTGCCTGCCCGCCCCTCGAGAACCGCGCCGGGAACTTGGAACCTCAGCGGGGCAACCCCCCGCTGCCAGGTCAGAGCACCGTTTTTTAATTTTCCCTACGCATCCCTCCTTTGAGTCTAAAACCCAAAGCCGGTCAATCTCGCGCGGGACCCGTCAGATTCCCGCCCACCGGGCTGGGGGATTCTCCTTCCCGGAAAGGCGGATTCCCCCTTACAGTATATAGACGTTTCAAGGGGAGAAAAAGTGGCGCCCGAAATAAACAACCCCCGGCAAAAGTTTTCTTTTCCGTTCGTCCTGAAACTCTCTCCTTCCTCTCGAGCCGACAGCCAGAGCCAACCCTCAGTACGGAAGAGTTCCCGCCCAGAACCAGAATACACCAGACTCCCTAGACAAACCTTTACGAATTGGTTAACAATTGGTTAATAAAGGTTACAAGTCACGGAATCCCAGGGAGTGCTCTGCCCGAGTCAAAACCGACCCGGGCAGAGATTCGCTTATTTCAGGGCAAACATCAAAATCCTGCGGCTATCCCGGCACTGTCAAGTGTTCTGGAGTCAACGAGCGGCTCTGAAGTCCAAAGGGCGCTCCTCCAGATAGAGCTTAAACAAAACCTGGGTTCCCCGCTCGTTGGCCCCCTGGGCCGCCAGTTTGTCATACAGAGACTTGGCAAGTTCCAGGCCGGGGGTCATCAGGCCCATTTCCCGGGCAGAATCCAGCGCAATCACCATATCTTTAATCATGTGTTTCACATAAAAGCCCGGTTCAAAGTCGCCGGCGATCATACGGGGAGCGAGGTTGCTCAGAGACCAGCTTCCGGCGGCGCCGCCGGCAATGCTCTTTAGCACGACTTCCGGATTCAAACCCGCTCTTACCGCATAAGCCATGGCCTCACAAACCCCGATCATGCCGGATGCAATAGCTATCTGGTTGCACATCTTGGTATGCTGGCCCGCACCCGCAGGCCCCTGGAGAACAATGTTCACACCCATAAGATTGAGGATAGGCAGGACAGCTTTAAAGTCTGCTTCCTCTCCGCCCGCCATGATGGCCAAACGGGCTTCCCTTGCGCCCACGTCCCCGCCGGAAACCGGTGCGTCCAGCGCCAACAGACCCTTAGCCCTGGCCTCGGCGAAAATCCGCCGGGCCAAAGACGGGGTGGAGGTCGTCATATCGATTAGGTAAGTGCCGGGTTTGGCCTCCCGGATAATCCCACCTTCTCCCAGGTAGATATCCTCCACATCCTGCGGATACCCGACCATCGTGATGATCACCCCGCACTCGGCCGCCAGTTCGCCGACGGTGTCTTTCCATTCGGCCCCCAAGCGGATGAGTTCATCTGTCCTGGCCTTCGTCCGGTTGAAGACTTTAACCCGATACCCCGCTTTGACCAAGTGACCGGCCATACTCTTTCCCATGACTCCGGTGCCGATAAAACCGATCGTGGTCTTCTCTTTGTCAAGTGTCATTCCGATATCCCCCTCAATCCTGGATTTTTCAGCCATAATTCCCCTGCAACAAGTCCGTAAAGCACTGTTGCGGAAAGAACACGACCAACCATGAATCTTCTGAGATCTTGCACAGCGTGCCGGGTACGCGGGGAGTGGCGGCCAAGTGCCGCCCTGTCAGGATTCCTCGGCCGTCCCGGTCCGCTTTCCGACCTCACGGTTAGGCTATCATTGAGCTTCCTTGCCGTCAAGAGGTCAACGGGGGCCCGGATGTGCCGAAACCCCATTCTCCCGGCGGTAAAGCCAAAATTCGTAGATAAAGACACAAACCAAAGTCCAGAGCAGGCTCACCACCCAGCCAGTGACCGTAGCACTTGGGGGGTGCAGCCGGAGATAAACCGGGCTCACCCCCAGAAGGGTGAGGAGGATGACTTCACCCGCCAGAATAAGACCCTGCCCGGACCACCCCCGTTCCCTGCCAAAAATGTAGCCCAGTACCGCATAAAAGCTGATCGCGCCCAACAAAAAGCCGGAGCTGGGCGCTTGCAAAGGGGTAAGGTCTTCCCAGACACTGAAATTCGCACCGCGAAAGATTAGTTGGAAGAGGCGGTCAATCAGGGTACCTCCACCCCAAGCCAAAATAAGGGGCAGTACAGGGCTCCAGTCCCGTTTGAGCTGACGGAAAACCAGAACGGCGGCCACGAACACCAGGGCAATCACAACGTGCGTCCCCAAAGCATTGACACCTTGCATAAACCTGATCACCGACGGGGGAGAACCGACCTCCAGCCACTCCACCACAAGCCTGTCAAACTGCCCCACCTCCTGCGCAACCAAATCCTGAATCAGACCGGCAAGGATGACAAAAAGTGTCACAAAACTAAGGCCACCCACTGTAACCGCAAAGCGCCGCTTTCCCAGGGACATGTATTTCTTTGTCCAACGTTTAAAGGCTTGATAGAGTCCGGCACTCCAAGAGACCCTATTCTTATAAAGCAGGTAAAAAGCTAAGGAGAGAAGAATTGCGCCTATCCCCATGAGCACTGCGTAGCGGTGAATGACAGGCAAGATCGTCTGCCAACGGCTGCCCAAAAGACGGCCAAGAAAAATAAAAGCAGCGGTCCAGAGAAGAGCCCCCAGATAGGCAAAAAAAGCAAAGCCGGGATAAGGCAAACCACTCAAGCCCGCAACGTAACCCGACAAGTGACGTACACCCGGAATAAAATATCCGGCCGTCAGAAGTTTTCCTCCCTGCCGCTGGTACCAGCGAAGAACTTTCTCCAGGCGCTCCCCCCCGGCATGCCTCTCCAGGTAAGCAAGCACCCTGTCGTGAAACAGGCGTCCGAGCCAATACGCCACCGTGATCCCGCTCATGCTCCCAAACGCCGCGGAAGCGACGGCCAGAACGGGATTGAGTTTCCCCGCATACGTGAGAAAGCCCACGTAAGTCATGATGAACTCGTCCGGCAGCGGAATACCCATAATCGACACGCCCAGAACCAAATACAATCCGTAATAGCCATAGTGCGCGATAAACAGGATCACTTGGGATGACATCCGCACCCGACTCCTTTTTGCCTAAAAGTTCCACAATCACCACGACACCAATCAGTGGGGCTAACGCACAGGCCAACCGGCTTAGAATAGGTCCGAAACCCTTCGCAAACCTGCGCTCCGGTCCCCGACGGGCAGGGGGCCGCTCCAACGAACCGGGCTGTCCATCAATCCCGCCCGCCTGATCGCTTTGGGTGGGATCCGCGCTTTTCCCGGACTAGGTTAGACGCCCGCTTTTTCTCTCCTTGAAAAAACTCCACAACAAAACCGTCGTCAGCCCGAACCCGACCGCTCCAAAAATGAGAAGAAGGAAAAAACCGAGCAAGGGAATATTGATCAACGCTGTGAAGAGACTCGCCAAAACCAGCCGGCGGGTAATGGGTGGATAGGTCTGAACCCTCGCGTTGAGAAACTCCCTGCCCAAATAATCGATAAGCGGCAGAATACCCAGAAAAGCCGCTAAGAGGCTGAGAAAAAAAACCAACACAGCGACGGGAATACCGATGATCGTCAGAGACAAAAGCACCGTCAGAGCCCAGCTCACCAGAGCACCTGCCACACCGATGGCAAAAAGGCGTCCGGGTGCATGCGCGAGAAAAGCCGCGGCGCGCTCAAAATGCCGGTCCAGGGCATAGCCCAAACCGGTCAGCAAAAGAATACCTGCTAAACTGGCAATTAGACGCACCAGCCAAGTTCCTACCAGGAGAAGAGCGCCGAACAACAACTCCTGCGTCACTCCCGGCGTGGGATTCACCTCAAACACCCCGGTTTTGACTTTTTCCGAAGCCAAGTTGGTAACATGTCCCCCCAGGTCAATCACCAAATCCACTCGGGCCGAAGGGGCGAGGACGACATTACCGTTCACGACCAAAACGATATCCTTAACCCAACCCGCAATCCGGGCATCCGTGCCGACCGCCACCACCGTGTCTACCCGCTGGCCCGGGCCGACCTCGGCGGGGTTCCCGCCCAACTTGGTCAACATCTCGGAAGCTTGCACCCGAGTCGGCCAAGAGAAAAGGAACAAGAGCAGCAACACCAGGAAAGTTCCGGTGATTCCGGCTTTCTTCATTACGAGAACACCTCGTTCGCGGGAATATCGCGCAAAATCCTGCGTACCAAATAGGCCCCTAACCCCATGACCAACAAGCCTGCTACCCCCAGGCTCAGGCTCAGGGGGGCCGGAGCGGATTTCAATAAGGTGAAGCCCGCGCGCCACAACGCGTCTGTCGAAACGTAGGCCAAGTTGAGAAACATGGCAAATACCGGGGAAAGGAAAAGGAAGAACGGGCAAAAAAGTGCAGCTAACAATAAAGCGGTCCAGACAGTCCGAACCTGCCTTGCTTTCCGCTCACTGACCCAGAGCGAGCGGAGAATCCTTTCTTCCAAACCGCGTGGCGGAACCAAGCTTTCCACGGCCCCCCTGAGTTCCCGCCGAAGTTCACGCAGTTCCCGTTCCGAGGCCCGGCAGGCGGAACAGCCTTCCAGATGATTTTCCAAATCTGAGACCCGCTTTAACGGCAACTCCCCATCAACGTATTCTGAAATTAACTCTAAACAATCCCGGCATTCCAATTTCAGCTTCTCCTTCCTTGAAAGCAAACTACAGCCGGAAGCCCCGGATGGAAGAGCATGGGACCCCTCTCTTAGACTCTAACCGCTGTGTCATTGGGCGCCTTACCGGTCGCGCCCCGTGGACGTACCCCGGACACGGGGTTCTTCTTCCAGCACGTTTTTCAAATGCGCCCGCGCACTGAACAGCCGCGACTTCACGGTCCCCAGCGGAATTCCCATCAGTTCGGCGATTTCCCGGTACTCGTAGCCCTGCCACTCCCGCAGGAGCAACACCTGGCGTTGCTCGAGGCTCAGCCCGGCCAACGCTTCCCGCAGAACCAGCCTGGTTTCCCACTGCTCCGGACCTGAGGGCGCGGCACGATCCAATTCGAATTCAGCGGTTGGCACAGGCGTCTTTTTTTTCAAGTGATCCAGGCAGGCATTGGTAATCAAGCGTTTGAACCAGGCCGGAAAAGTCCTGAGATCATGAAGCTGTGACAAAGAACGATGAACTTTTAGAAATATTTCCTGAGTCAGGTCCTCCGCTTCAGTCCGATCGTGTAAAAAAGCTACAGCTGTCCGGTAGACATAAGGGGTGTAGTGCAACACGAAATCGGTAAATGCCTCTTCATCACCAGAGCGGCATCTGAGCACAATCTCCAAATCTTTGTCGGTCACAAAATTCCGTCCCCTCACACGGATTATCCCTTATTATATTGCCAGAACCCGACGGAAATAGCCATACCTATTCCCGTCCTGCACCGTGTGAACAGACCCGTAAATTGTTACCACACATTAAGAAAGACGATACATATTCATCCAAAGTTCAAAACCGTCTCAAGTCAGACCGGCCCAGCCGGCAGAGAGACGCTCCGGAGCCGAATTGCCTGAAGCCGACCCTCTTGAATCAGACCGCCCTGAACTGACAGAAAAAACAGCCCGGATCGAGAAAGTTCTCCGGCAAGGCTGAGCGGCGAACCCAAAAGTAGCCCAGGACGGCGAACTTTTCGCTCCTTCCCGCCGTCTTTATCTTTGAATCGGTTCGGCGCATTTTCATCGTTTGTCGGTGGCGCCCGGGCAGCATAGCCGTCCAATAGGGACGAATAAGAGATTATATAGGGGGGCTTTTGGTTTGAATTCTTTTGATGTTACGGGCTTTCACTTTCTCAATCAGTGGGCGGGGCATGTTCCCATCTTGGACGGGGTGATGGCCTTCATTGCGCAGTACGCTCTGGAACTCTACGTGGTGCTCTTCCTGGCGGCTTGGTTCTTCTTACCGAGAAAGGAAGGCAAACAGCGTCATGCCTTGTTCATCATGGGGTTGTCAGGGATTCTGGCACTTCTCTTCAACGTGATCATTGCCCATTTTTGGTTCCGGCCGCGCCCTTTCGTAACACTGGCCCGCGGCACTTTCACCAAGCTTATTCCTCACCCCCCGGACGCTTCTTTTCCCAGTGACCACGTCTCAGGCAGCTTCGGTTTTGCCGTGGGCTCCTTCGGGAAAACGGCGCCTTGGATTCAGGTGAGTTTTACCGTACTCGCGGTTCTGGTCGGCATCGCCCGGATTTACACCGGTGTGCACTGGCCGACCGACGTC
This sequence comes from Acididesulfobacillus acetoxydans, assembly GCF_902729405.1. Classification (GTDB taxonomy): domain Bacteria; phylum Bacillota; class Desulfitobacteriia; order Desulfitobacteriales; family Desulfitobacteriaceae; genus Acididesulfobacillus; species Acididesulfobacillus acetoxydans. The sequence continues at coordinate 1,306,354 of NZ_LR746496.1, read as the reverse complement.
TTGGGCGGGGCCGTTGTCGGCGCACTCAGCTCCTTCGTCATGTGGCGTTTCAGTTCTCTCCTTCAGCCGATCAGCCGCTGGGGCTTGAGGCTGTTTCATTTCGGTGACTATGCCGGTGTTCGGCGCTGAATCCCACCCCCCCGCATCCTATCATTTGGCAGCAACCTTAACCAAATCCTAACAGAAAACACGTTAAACGTTAACGTCCGTTTGTTAACCTTATATCTTGGGTATAAGCGGATATTTCCGTCACACATACCCTACCGCAAGCTCCACAGGGTTATCACAAAGTGAAAGCGGCAAACTCCCGGTACAAGAATATTACTTACGGGTTCGGGGAATATCGTAAATCAAGAGCAAGAAGGGGAATAAGGCATGCGTATCATAGTCGCCGGCGGGGATGGCTTCTGCGGCTGGCCCACTGCCCTCTACCTGTCCAATCAAGGTCATGAAGTTACCATCATCGACAGTTTGATCAGGCGCAAATGGGATCAGGAATTGCACTCCAATTCCCTGGTACCCATCGCCTCGCCGCAAGAGCGGACCACTCGCTGGCAGCAACTTACAAGCCACCGAATCAAAACCTACATAGGGGATCTGAATCATTATGATTTTTTGCGTGAAGTCCTGATCCAGACTCGCCCCGAAGCTTTTGTCCATTTTGCCGAGCAGCGTTCGGCTCCCTATTCCATGATCGACCGCGAACACGCGGTTTTTACTCAGGTCAATAATGTCGTGGGAACCTTGAATGTCCTGTTTGCGCTGAAAGAAATCGCTCCGGACTGTCACCTGATTAAGCTGGGAACGATGGGCGAATACGGCACACCCAATATCGACATCGAAGAAGGTTACCTGAAAATCAACCACAAGGGACGCGAAGATATCTTGCCTTATCCCAAACAACCCGGATCGTTTTATCACCTGTCCAAAGTCCATGACAGCCACAATATCATGTTCGCCTGTAAAACCTGGGGGTTGCGAGCCACCGATCTGAACCAGGGTGTGGTCTACGGACTCCACACCGAGGAAACGTTAATGGATCCCGTCTTGCTCAACCGTTTGGACTATGACGCGGTCTTTGGGACGGTTTTAAACCGTTTTCTGATCCAGGCGGCGGTCGGCCATGACTTGACGGTTTACGGCGGCGGGGGACAGACTCGGGGCTTCCTCAACATCATGGATACCGTCCGTTGCATCGAAATCGCCGCCGCAAATCCGGCCGAACGCGGCGAATTTCGTGTCTTCAACCAGTTCACGGAGGAATTCTCCGTTCTCGACCTAGCCCATAAAGTGCAGACCGTCGCCGGGAACGAAGGCTTTGATACCCACATCGTTCACCTGGAAAACCCGCGGGTGGAAAAGGAGACTCACTATTACCGGGCCACCCACAGCAAGCTCTCGGATTTGGGCCTGGTACCGCATTTGCTGACGGAACAGGTGCTGAGGGGCATTTTCCTGGCCGTTCTGCAGCACAAACATCGGCTGATCGAGGCAAATGTCCTGCCCAAGGTCACCTGGAAGTAATACGACTTGTAAACCTTGCGCTTGAGAAAAAGGAGAGACGGGCCTGGCCGCCGCGAGTCAAAGTTTGCCTTGTCCGGGCCCCCAGTAAATATGAAAATAGCAATTATTACTGAAACCTTTCTTCCTTCCACAGACGGCGTCGTCACCCGCCTTTGTGCCTCTATACGCTGGCTGCGGCGCAACGGGCACGAAGTCCTGGTGATCGCACCCGACCTGGGAGAGCAAGAATACATGGGCGCCAAGGTGGCGGGGGTTCCTGCCCGAAGCTTTTTCTTCTATCCCGACCGTAAATTTTCTCTGCCCACAGCGAAAGTCAAAAAATACCTGCGGGAATTTCAGCCGGACTTAGTTCACGCGGTGAACCCGGCTTTCTTGGGATTAGCGGGCGTCTACTACAGCAGGCGCTTGAGGCTGCCGCTTGTGGCCTCCTATCATACCAATATCGCCCAATATATGAAATTCTACCACTTGTCGTTTCTTCAGCCCTTGACTTGGAAATATCTCCAACTCCTGCACAATCAGGCCCGGCTCAATCTTTGCACCTCCCGGGCTGTCCAAAACGCTTTAACCGAGCGCGGATTCCGCAATGTACACGTTTGGTCGCGCGGCGTCGCCTTGGACCGTTTTCACCCGAGCCACCGCGAAAACTCCTGGCGAGAACGCCTCAGCAACGGGCATCCGGAAAAACTTCTGCTCCTTTACGTCGGCCGCCTGGCTCCAGAAAAAGGTATTGAAGGAATCCGCCCGCTTTTGACCAAATCCGCAGATTTCTGCTTAGCCCTCGTCGGTGACGGGCCCCACCGCCAGGCTTTGGAGAAGCATTTCCAAGGTACACAGACCGTTTTCACAGGTTTTCTCCATGGCGAAGACCTGGCGAAAGCTTATGCCTCCTCGGATATTTTCCTCTTCCCTTCCTTGACCGACACTTTGGGCCTCGTCATTTTAGAAGCCATGGCTTCCGGTCTGCCGGTGATCGCCGCGGACAGCGGTCCCGCCCGGGAACAGATCGCCCCTGCAATAAACGGCTTGCTCTACAACCCGGCCCAAGCCGAAAGCCTGGAGCAAGCGGTCGAAGACTTGCGGGATCAACAGGTGCGCCGGGACATGGGCGGCCGGGCCCGGGCCACGGCGGCCGAGTTTGGCTGGGAGAGACCCGCGGAACAGTTGCTGCAATTTTACCGGCAGGCACTTGCCGGTGACCCCGTGCCCGCCCAAGAACCCGGCCTCACGCGCGGCCGCGGCTCCGGCCTGGAAGCCAGCCCCGAACCCGGTCAGATTTTGCGCTCGACAGGTCACATCAAGCGCTGAACCCACCCTTCCGATGGGTCCCGCGGAAACTCAGCCGGCGCGATCGCTCAAACGAGCGATCGGTTGAATCAAGGCGACAACGCCAGTTTTCTTATGTGCCCTCAGACTTATACTTTCTGATTAGCTAAAAAAAGTCCCGGCCGGAAAACACCGCGTGCTTCCCGACCGGGCCTTCGCTTGTCGCCACGGATGCCTAAACCGGTTCCCCCGGCCGCCGCATCCGCTTCCCGGGTCCGCTGCTTCCCGGGTAAGCGGAGTGAACTCGTTCAGCTTAAGCTGAACATCGATAACCGCCTCAGCGCTCCACAACCATACTGATTCCTTGGCCACCGCCGATACAGAGGGTAGCCAGACCCCTGCGGGCCTTCCGGCGGCCCATTTCGTAGAGTAAAGTCACCAGAATGCGCGCCCCGGATGCACCGATCGGATGGCCGAGGGCCACGGCTCCCCCGTTGAGATTAGTCTTCTCCATATCCAGGTTAAGCTCTTTCGCCACCTCGAGAGCCTGAGCCGCGAAAGCCTCATTGGCCTCCACCACGTCTATATCTTCGATTTTCAAACCCGCTTTGGCTAAGGCTTTACGGGTCGCCGGGATCGGCCCGGTGCCCATAATCAGGGGATCCACCCCGGCGGAAGCCCAGGATGTGATTTTAACCAAAGGTCTGACCCCCAGGGCCTCCGCTTTGGCGGCACTCATGACCACGACTGCCGCGGCCCCGTCATTGATCCCCGAAGCATTCCCGGCGGTAACCGTACCGTCCTTTTTAAAGGCCGGGCGCAACTTGTCCAGGGTCTCCACACTCGTGCCGAAGCGAGGAAATTCATCCTGGCTGAAGACGACGGGATCCCCTTTCTTTTGCGGGATGACCACCGGAACAATCTCCTCGGCGAACTTGCCCTCTTTAATCGCTTTCTCGGCCCTGTTCTGGCTGCGGACGGAAAATTCATCCTGTTCCTGCCGTGATATGCCGAATTTTTCCGCGATGTTTTCGGCGGTCAGGCCCATGTGGATGTTGTGGAAAGCATCGGTCAGACCGTCGATAATCATTGTATCCACAACCGTGGCATTTCCCATACGGTAACCGGTACGGGCCTTAGGCAAAGCATAGGCCGCCAGGGACATGCTTTCCATTCCCCCGGCGACAATGATCTCGGCGTCTCCGGCTAATATGGCCTGAGCCGCACAGACAACAGCTTTCAGGCCTGAACCGCACACCTTACTCACCGTCCACGAAGGGACTTCCTGCGGAATGCCCGCTTTCATAGCGGCCTGCCGGGCCGGGTTTTGCCCCAGACCAGCGCTCAGCACATTGCCCATGATCACTTCATCCACCTCTTCGGGGGTGATGCCGGCCCTTCTGATGCTTTCCCGGATGGTCAGTGCCCCCAGGTCCGGCGCCGATACCTGGCTCAGAGCGCCGCCAAAGGAACCGACGGGAGTGCGAACCGCACTGACTATGACAACTTCGTTCATCTCTGTTTTCCTCCGTTTGGTATCATTTTGGGATAAGCGGCTTCGGCGAAACTCATCCTCAGCCGTTGGGACATTCTATGACTGCGTGCGGCTTTCGGGAAGGGAGAACCTTACTCGCGCAAAATATGGTTGCTGATCACGATACGCTGCACTTCGCTCGTCCCCTCATAAATCTCGGTAATTTTGGCATCCCGCATCATCCGTTCCACCGGATACTCCCGGATATAGCCGTAGCCTCCGTGAATTTGCACCGCTTGCGTCGTCACCCACATGGCAGTTTCAGAGGCATGCAGCTTGGCCATGGCCGAAGCCTTGGAGACCGGCTTGTGCTGAGAAGCCAGGTAAGCCGCCTGATAGACGAGAAGGCGGGCCGCTTCAATCTGCGTGGCCATGTCCGCCAGCTTAAACTGATTGATCTGGAACTGAGCGAGTGTCTTGCCAAACTGAACCCGTTCTTTGGCGTACTTCAAGGCCTGTTCGTAAGCCCCCTGGGCAATTCCCAAAGCTTGGGACGCGATGCCGATGCGCCCGTAATCCAAAGTGATCATGGCGATCTTGAAGCCCTGACCTTCCTGCCCCAGCAGGTTTTCAGCCGGGACGCGGACATTGTCAAAAACCAGTTCGTAGGTGGCAGAGGAGCGAATCCCCATCTTTTGCTCTTTCTTACCGAAAGTAAAACCGGGCATGCCCTTTTCCAGAATGAAAGCGGCAATTCCTTTGTTTCCTTTGCTCTTGTCCATCTGGGCAATAACGATATAAATATCTGCCTCGTGGCCGTTGGTAATAAAAATCTTGGAGCCGTTAATGATATAATCCCCGCCCTCACGCACCGCCGTGGTCCGGGTTCCGGAAGCGTCCGAGCCCGCCATCGGCTCAGTCAGGCCCAAGGCTCCCATCTTCTCTCCTTTGGCCAGGGGGACCAGATATTTCCGCTTCTGTTCTTCCGTTCCGAAAAGATTGATCGGGTTAGCACCCAGACTGGAATGGGCCGAGACCGTCACGCCCACGGAAGCGTCCACCCGGGAGAGCTCTTCCACTGCGATGGCGTAGGAAATGTAGTCAGCTCCGACGCCTCCGTATTCCTCGGGAAAAGTAATGCCGGCCAGGCCCAATTCCGCCAGCTTATCCCAAATCTCGCGGGGGAATTCTTCCTTCTCATCCCTCTCGCCCGCACCCGGCCCGCATTCCTTCTCGGCAAAGTCGCGTACCATCTTGCGCATCATGATGTGGTCTTCCGTTAAATCAAAAATCACGGTCAACACTCCTTCATTTACTTTCATGAGAGTTCGGTCTGCTCTAGAGCAAATGCAGCTTGCGAGCCGCTTTTCTCAAATCCTCCCTGAAATCCGGGTGGGCAATCCCAATCAGGGCTTCCGCCCTTTGTTTCAAACTCTTTCCCCTCAGCTTGGCCACTCCGTATTCGGTCACTACATAGTTAACGTCATTTTTGCCGGTCGTCACAGCGGCACCGGGTGTCAGGGAAGGCACAATCCGGCTGATGCTGCCTTTTTTCGCAGTCGAAGGCAGGACGATAAACGACTTCCCTCCCCGGGACCGGTTAGCTGCCCGGACAAAGTCCGCCTGGCCACCCGTCCCGCTGTACGGAAGCGGACCAATGGATTCAGAGTTGCACTGACCCATAAAATCCACCTCAATCGAACCATTGATGGAAACCAGCTTATCATTTTGGCCCGCCAGCATGGGATCATTGGTGAAATTCACCGGATGCATTTCCAGAGCGGGATTTAGGTCCATGAAGCGGTAGAGCCGCCGTGACCCGAGGGCAAAAGTAGCCAGCATCTTGCCGGGATGATAATTCTTTTTACGGTTCGTAACCACCCCGCTCTCCACCAGGGTCAAGATTCCGTCTCCGACCATCTCCGTATGAATCCCTAAATCGTGCTTGTCCTTCAACTGCATGACCACCGCATCCGGAATGGCCCCATAGCCAATCTGCAAGGTCGAACCGTCCTCAATGAGCTCCGCGACCTGTTTGCCGATGTTCTCCTCCACTGCCCCGATTTTAGGCAAACCCACTTCCAGCAGTTCCTCCTCCGTTTCCATCAATCCGGCTACCTGGGAAATGTGCACCCAGCAGTCGCCGCAGGTGAAAGGAACATTGGGGTTTACTTCCAGAATCAAAGCCCGAGCCTTCTCAATCCCGGCCATGGTATAATCCGTTCCCAAGCTGATGGAAAAGTACCCATGCTTGTTCATCGGCGAAGCCATAGCCATAACGACGTCTACCGGAATTGAACCTTCCCGGATGAGTTGGGGGAGTTCGTAGAAATAGTTGGGGATGACGTCCACCCAGCCATCCCCGATGCCCGAACGGGAAGGCCCCCCCAAGAAAAAGCCTAAATGGCGTACGTTTTCCACAGTCTCCGGATCATAGTAGCCGTATTTGCGGATAGGAAGAATCTGCATCACCTTAACATCCCGGTACTCCCGGCGATGATCCGACAGGGCAGTCAGAAGGGCCGGGGGCTCCCCCACACCCACGGGAATAGAAATGTAATCCCCGTCCTGAATAAGCTTGATCGCCTCTTCCGCGCTCATCCTTTTCCGTCGATAAAGTTCTTTGACATCGGCCATCCCTGTACTCCTTCCTGCGATCCTTTCTGCAATCCGTCCTGTAATTCGTCCTGAATTGTTCGCACGGCTCTTAACCTAACCCGACCTGAAATGCTTCCCACTGTTCTTTCCTTTATAGATAATTCGCTCTGAAGTCCTTCGCGCGGTCCCTCCTGACTCCATCCCTAATATTGATAGAAGCCCCGGCCGGTCTTCCGGCCCAGCCAACCCGCTTTGACATACTTACGCAGCAGAGGACAGGGACGGTATTTGTCACCCATACCCTCGTGCAGTACCTCGCAAATGGCCAGCACCGTGTCCAGGCCGATCAGGTCCGCCAGGGTCAACGGACCCATCGGATGGTTCATGCCCAGTTTCATCACCTGGTCGATCTCTTCGATACCGGCAATCCCTTCATAAAGGGTCCAAACAGCTTCGTTAATCATGGGAATGAGAATGCGGTTGGCGACAAAGCCCGGCGCATCATTGACCTCGACCGGGGTCTTGCCCATCTTGCGGCTCAAAGCCTCAATTTCCCCATACACCGCGTCATCGGTCGCCAGCCCCCGGATGACCTCGACCAGCTTCATCACCGGTACCGGATTCATAAAGTGCATGCCTATGACTTTTTCCGGCCGCTTAGTCACGGCCGCCACTTCCGTAATCGGCAAAGAGGAAGTGTTGGTCGCGAGAATCGTGGCTTCGGGGCAAACTGCGTCCAACTGCTTGAAGATCTCAGCCTTGATCGCCATATTTTCCACCGCCGCTTCAATGACCAGGTCCGCTGCGGCCGCGTCTTCCAGCGCCACAGAGGGCTTCAAGCGGCTCAAAACCGCCTCTTTTTCCGCGGCCTCCATCTTGCCCTTTTCTACGCTCCGACTCAGATTTTTGGCAATCGTCTGCAATCCCCGTTGAACAAACTCATCCTTAATATCGTTCAAAATCACGGCATAACCGGCCTGAGCAGCCACTTGCGCAATGCCTGAGCCCATCTGGCCGGCTCCGACCACCATAATCGTTTTCATTTGTTTTTCTCTCCTCTCACCTTAACAAAGTTCATATCCACGGAACACCACCCGTCGCCTTGGCCGCAAGTCCTTGGCAAACCCCCTCCCCCTTTGTCGTTTAAAGGTTTGGCAAGGCAGTTGCCGGCACCGCATCCTCACTTCGGCACGAAGCGGCGCTACTTGCGCAAATGTTTAGCTATAACCATCCTCTGAATCTGGTTCGTCCCTTCGTAGATTTGGGTGATTTTGGCGTCCCTCATGTAACGTTCAACTTTGTATTCTTTGGTGTAACCGTACCCCCCAAAGATTTGCACGGCGTCCGTGGTCACTTTGACCGCGGTGTCGCTGGCGAACAGCTTGGCCATCGAGGCCTCTTTACTGTAGGGGAGGCCGGCCAGGCGGCGGGCCGCCGCCTGATAGATAAGGAGCCGGGCGGCCTCCAACTGGGTGGCCATGTCGGCCAGCATAAACTGGATACCCTGAAAGTTGATGATCGCCTGCTTAAACTGAACCCGTTCCTGCGCGTAGGCCAAGGCCGCTTCAAAAGCCGCCTGGCCGATACCCAGGGCTTGGGCTCCGATACCTATCCGGCCGCCGTCCAGCAGGGACATGGCCACCTTAAAGCCCTGCCCTTCCGCTCCCAATCGGTTTTCCACGGGAACGAGTGCGTCCTCAAAGATCAATTCACAAGTGGCCGAACCATTGAGCCCCATTTTTTTTTCGGCTTTGCCGACGCTGAATCCAGGGGTGTCTTTGTCCACCAGGAAAGCCGTGACCCCATGCGGACCTTTGCTCCGGTCCGTCGAAGCCATCACGGTGTAGACGCCGGCATAGCCGGAATTCGTGATAAAGCGCTTGCTCCCGTTCAAGACATAGTGGTCGCCGCGCTTTTCCGCCGTCGTGACCAGACTGGAGGCGTCGGATCCGGAATTGGCCTCCGTCAGGGCGAATGCCCCGATCATCTCTCCGCGCGCTAACTTGGGCAGGTAACGACGCTTCTGCGCCTCCGTTCCGAAATAGAGGATGGGAAAGGTCCCCACCGAAGTGTGGACTGCCAAAATCACGGCCGTGGAGGCGCATCCCCGCGCGATTTCCTCGATCGCTATGATGTATGAGAGAAAGTCGGCCCCCGCTCCGCCGTAGTCTTCCGGAATGGGAATACCCATCAAACCGAGTTCGCCCATCTTTTGAATAGAGGCCAGAGGGAATTCATGGGTCTCGTCTGTGACGGAAGCCAAAGGAACGATTTCCTCTTCCACGAAGTCCCGCACCATTTTGCGCATCATCAACTGGTCACTGTTTAGATTGAAATCCACGCCGTCCATCTCCTTTTCGCTCTCCCCCACCCCATGAAAAATGCGGCCGTCCGGGATCCGCAAAGCCTTGCCGCCGCAGACGAATCCCTGTCTGTCCGGCCCCCTGTTTGGTCATCCCCTCGCGCGCAATCCCCCGAACGCATTTCTGCCCGGATTTTCCGAGCCGCTTTATCCAAGTTTTTGTCCCCGCCTCACCTCCCGCAGCCGCTTCCGCTAGGCACCCGGAACTTCCAAGAGAATGGCATCCCCTTGAGCCGCCCCGCTGCAAATGGCCGCAATACCCAAGCCCCCGCCCCGACGCCGAAGTTCGTAGATCAGAGTCATGATAATCCGGGCCCCGCTGGCCCCGATCGGGTGGCCGAGGGCAATCGCGCCGCCGTTGACATTAACCTTCTCCGGATCCCACCCGGCGATCTTCTGACTGGTCAAGGCCACCGCGGCAAAGGCCTCGTTGGCTTCGATCAGGTCAATGTCCTTAATGGTCATGCCTTTCTGCTTTAACAGTTTGTTAATGGCCAACCCGGGAGTCGTCGCGATGTAGGCTGGCTCCTGCGCCACCGTGGCGTGGCCGAGAATATAGGCCAAGGGCTTATTGCCGAGTGCGGTCGCTTTCTCTTCACTCATCAAGACCATCGCCCCGGCCCCGTCGTTCACCCCCGGCGCATTCCCCGCCGTCACGGTCCCATCCTGAACAAAGATGGGCGGCAGCGCCGCTAATTTTTCCGCATTCGTGTCCCGGCGCGGAGCCTCGTCCACGGCAAAAATCTTCGCTTCCCCCTTCTTCTGGGGTATGGCCAGCGGGGCTATCTCCTCGGCGAAGCGCCCTTCGTCAATAGCCTTGAGTGCCAAACGGTGCGAACGCAGGGCAAATTGGTCCTGCTCCTCTCGGGTAATCCCGTATTCCTTGGCCACCCTTGAGCCGTGCACCGCCATATGCACATTATGAAAAGCGCACCAGAGCCCGTCGTGAACCATGAGATCAATCACACTGTCGTTCCCCATGCGATAACCGAAGCGGGCCCTCTTGAGGGCAAAGGGAGCACCGGACATGCTTTCCATTCCCCCGGCCACGATTATTTCCGCGTCCCCGGCCCGTATGATGGTTTCACCCAAGGTCACCGCCCTCAGGCCTGACGCGCAGACCTTATTAATCGTTTCTGAAGTCACCGTATTGGGCAGTCCGGCTTTGATTCCAGCCTGACGCGAGGGAATCTGACCCGCACCTCCTTGAATCACCATACCCATAAGAAGATTGTCCACTATCTCGCCGCTGATCCCGGCCCGGCGGATAGCTTCCCTGATAACGTGAGCGCCCAAATCGACCGCCGGAACCTCTTTGAGGCTGCCACCCAAAGTACCAAACGGCGTGCGGGCTGCACTGACAATCACGGCCCTTGCCATCCTCTTTCCTCCCATCTTTACCATCTTATCCCCGCTTGTTCAGCCCTGCTTGCTTGGCCCAGCTTGAAACCAACCTTGTCGCTCGGGTCACAACCATGCCTCATTCTTCTCAATAGCAGTTTCTTAGTAAAGTGCTTTTGCAATGATGACTATTGACAATAGCTACTCTTGCCAATAGCATCAATTACCCAAACTGCAAGAACTGTGCCACAATTACCTGTATTTTGGTTTGGACTCCTGGAATTATGACAGGAAAGTCTGGAATTCGCTCTTTCCCGCCTTTTCTCTTCTTTTGCGGTCGAGCGTCCGCTGGTTTTCCACCCCGTAATTCTGACCGTAACCCCTGCTGCACTGCCTAACCGAGCAGGGTAAGTGTCCATTCTCGGAAACACTCACCCTGCTCAAAACACTATAAAAGCCCTTTCCGCGGCTATTTCTGCGCAGTTGTCCATTAATAGAGACATATGTCTTCTTGCGTGAACACTGTGTTAATCTCTCCCGTTTTAATCCCTCCCGCTTTGCCACGTCCCGCCTTGATCCGTACCTCCTCAATTCGTGCCGCTCTACCCCGTCCCGCCGTGCTCTGTCTCTCCATGGTCCGCCTCACCCGCTTCCGGCTGCTTTAACGCAGCGACTGCGGGACTCATGTTTTCGCGCGGGGGGAGCAGATTATGACGGGCCAGTTTCTTGTAAAGGGCCGAACGATGAATACCCAAGGCCTTGGCCGCCTGCAGTTTGTTACCCCCGCTGCGCCGCAAGGCCCGGCTGAGAATTTCTTTTTCGGCCGCCTTCAAAGCTTCTTCCAAGGATAAGTTTTCGGAAAAAGATGTTTGTCCCGCCCCTCTCTCCCCAGACTCCTCCCCGCCGGTGGAGCGCAGGGACGGGGCAAGGTGCTCAGGGGATATATACGGTTCGTCCGATATGATCATCGCCCGTTCCAGGACATTTTCCAATTCCCGAATGTTGCCGGGCCAGCCGTAGCTGCGAAAGATATCCAGTGTCTCCTTGCTTACTCCTTCGACAACAGTTCCCAGTCTCCGGTTCAAACGTTCCAGCAGCGTCTTGATGATCCCCTCCAGATCTTCAACCCGCTCACGCAAAGGAGGAAGTTCCAAAGTCACAACATTAAGGCGGTAATACAGATCGAGCCTAAATTTGTGTTCCATGACCATCCGGTGCAGATCGCGATTCGTGGCGGAAATCACCCGCACGTCCACTTTGATCGGATGGGTTCCCCCGATCCGGTCCACTTCCCGTTCCTGAATGACCCGCAGAAGTTTAGCCTGCATGCCGAGACTCATATCTCCGATCTCATCAAGGAAAATAGTACCTTTGTCGGCCAGTTCAAATTTTCCCGGCTTTCCGCCTTTACGCGCTCCGGTAAACGCGCCTTCCGCATAACCGAAAAGTTCCGACTCGAGCAGGCTCTCCGGCAGGGAGGCGCAATTAATCCGGACAAACGGTCCCCGGCGGCGCAGACTGGCCTGATGAATAGCATGGGCAAAGACCTCTTTTCCCGTCCCGCTTTCGCCCAAGAGCAAGATCGTCGAAGTCGTGCGCGCCGCGCGCAGGGCCAATGCCTTGGCAGCCAGCATGTGCTCGTTTTCCCCGCTGATGTCGGCAAAACTGAATTGGGAACTGTGTATTTTGCTCAACTCCTCCTTATAGAAGGCGAGATCCTCTTCCAAGCGAACCACTTTACGGGCGAACATCTTGGCAATTTCCATATTCTTGAAGAGAGTCTTGCCCAAAGCCCCAATAATCTTGCCGTCCCGTTTAATCGGGACCCGCATAATCAGAAAATCCCTGCCGCCCACGTGCCAAGGTTCGCCAAACTGGGCAATTCCTGTCTTAAGGGTTTGGGGCAGTTGGGATTCAGGGCTCACCTCATGGATGTGTCTGCCCACCACGTCCTCCGACGTATAACCCATGAGTTCGAGAAAGAACTGATTAATCAGGACAACTCGTTCCCGGTCGTCGATAACGACGATCCCTTCATAGGAATTCTCCACAACAGCCTCCAGAGTCGCTGCCAATTCCTGAACACTGCCCAGCCGTCCCGCGACCGTCTCCAGTTCGGTGACATCTTTAACAATGGCCGCCGCCCCCAGAATTTGCCCCTGATCGGCAATCGGGAGAAAATCGACCAGGAGATTCAAACCCTTGCAGGCATAGGGACAGTCAACCTCGGGTTGACCTGTTTGCAAGACGCCATAGGTCCTCGACTCCGGAAAAAAGTCCAAAATAGACCGGCCCAAGACCTCGCCGACAGATAAATTCAAAACTCTCTCCGCTGCCTTATTGCACAGAACGACCTTACCCTCCGTATCGATCGCCAGCACGCCGTTGTGAACGGCTTCTATCACGCCCTGCCTGAGACTTTTCATGTAAACACCTCTTTTCCATGTAAACATCTCTTTTCCATGTACACATCTCTTTTCCATGTACACATCTCTTTTCCATGTACACATCTTTTTCCCATGTACACATCTCTCTTCACTAGAACTTTTCGGCGGCGGCAGGTAAAATCCTCCCGGTTTTCGGCGGCTTCCGTCGCGGGTATTTTCATCGTTTGCTACCCCTATAACGAAATTTCACCGTCTGGTTAATCGTTATGCTTGACACGCCGATAAGGAAAACTCGGCTGCTGCGATCGCTCAAACGAGCGATCGGTTGAATCAAGCCGGCTGACGCAAGTTTTCTTATCCTGCGGGGGATTTATATTTTCTGATAGGACAAAAAAGCCGCATTTCTGCGGCTTGAACAGATTCGATAGATTTTTCCCTGAACAGACCCGATAGACTTTTCAGAGACTCTTCGGCGCCAGCGCCGGGGATTCCCGGTAACCCTTGAACTGATCCGGTGGATCCCCCGAATAGAACCGATGCATCCGCCCGGGGCCCACACCTTTGTTCCGTTGCCAAGGCTGCCCGGGAGAAACTGAACGGCTTTGCCTTACTCGACGTGCACAATGCCAGCCATATAACCGTCATGACTCATAGCCCAACCTTTGGCCGAGCCGGGTTTGTTGGGATTAGCCGCGCCGTCGCAGGGAACATTGCAGAGCCAGTGATAATTTCCCGCTTTATCCGCTTTGATAATGAAGGTGGTCACAGACGGGTCACCCTTTTTCTTGTGTCCGGGCACTTGCACATTAAGATTCAAGTCCTTAGAGACAAAGTCATGAGAACCGCCGTCATAGTTGTAGACGGTGACTTTAGTCTCGCCCTTACGAATTGTGAGATTAGCCGGCGAGAAGATATCGTGCAGCTTGCCGTCAGAGCCCAGCTTCGTACCCGGCAGCACTGTCATCGCCACGTTTTCCACAGAAGGTTGTTGGGACACGACCCGGAAGGTCCCGGCCATATAACCGTCATGATTCATGGCCCAGCCTTTGTTGGAACCGGGTTTGTCGGGATGGGCCGCCCCGTCACACGGCACATCGCAAGCCCAATGGAAGTCGCCCGTCTTGGTCGCTGTCACCGTGAAGGTCGTCACTGAAGGGACACCCTTTTTCTTGGAACCTGGAATCTGCTGGTCGAGATTCATGTCTTTGGCAACAATATCGTGGGAACCGTCGTCATAATTTAAGACGGTCACCTTGGTGGGAACCCCTTGCGTGAAGGTCAAATCCGTGGGTGAGAAAGAATCATGCAGTTTGCCGTCCGAACCCAATTTTAGGCCGGGTTTGATCGTCATGTAAAGGTCATCTGTTTTGAGAGAGGAAGCCGCTGCGGTTGAGGTCTTGCCGTTGGAGGGCGAAGAAGGGGTCGACGAGGCGGCTGTCGTCGTCCCGCAGGCTGTCAAACCCAGGGACAAGAGCAGTACGGCTGGGGCCAGAAATACGGTTTTCTTCATCGGGATCGTTCCTCCTTGACTAATTCTTCAGAAGTATGTCTGCAGAAACGATCCTATGGGATTTTTTTTTGATTTTGATAAAGAAACAATGAAGAAATCATGAAGAATGATTGACCCAAGCCGTATTCACTTGACTTTACCGCACCTTCACATCCATACTTAATCTTAATACTTTCTTTACCGAAGGCAAAACAGGGAAACCTGGTTACCCTGGCCTGCACCTGCCTTTCGTGCGGGTGCGGCGGCAAGGAGCTCAGCAAGCAGACTGGTTATCCTTACCCCGCACTCGCCTCCCCCGGCCCCGAACTTGTTTTTAAGCGACCCCTCTCGTCACGGTTGTTCCCGCCCCATCCCGCTTAATCCTATGAACTTGAGGTGTTGATGATGAAGGAAAGAGCAAAAGTCCTGTTGGTGGACGATGAAGCCGGCTTACGCGAACTGGTTAAAGTCTACTTAGAAAATGCAGGCTTCGAGGTCGGGGAAGCCGCCGACGGAGTCGAGGCTGAAGAGATGCTCAACCGGGAGGCCTTTGATTTAGTCATCCTGGACATCATGATGCCTCGCATGAACGGTTTGGAACTCTGCCAGAGGATACGCGCCCGGCAAAATCTTCCCATCTTGCTCCTGACAGCCAAAGGAGAAGTGGAAGACCGCCTGCTCGGTTTTGACTGCGGGGCGGATGACTATCTGGTTAAACCCTTTAGTCCGAGAGAACTGACCGCCCGGGCCAAAGCCGTCCTACGGCGCTCCTCCGCACCTTCCGCCTCCGAAGGAGGGCCTCTGGATTACCCCCACCTCCTGATCGACACCGCTTTGCACCGGGTGGAATGGCACCGTCAAGCCATTATCCTGACCCCTAAAGAATTCAGTCTTCTGGCCTTCCTGGCCAAGTCCCCGCGCCAGGTATTCTCGCGGGAACAGATCATGTCCCAGGCCTGGGGTGAAAACTATTTTGCGGAATTTCGCGTGGTCGACGTGCATATCAAGAACCTCAGGGAAAAGCTGAACGCCGTCGCTCCTTTTCCCTACCTGCAAACCGTTTGGGGAGTCGGCTATAAATTTGAGGTGCCAAAATGATTTTCCGCAGTTTTGCCGGCAAAATCTGGTTCGTGATTGTCGCTTGGGTTTTCCTGGTCCTGCTCATCTTCGGAGGCATACTCGCCAAATCTACGCATGACTTTTATTACGGGTATTCGGCCGAGGAGAGCGAGGAATTAAACAACACCGCCTCCAGCATGGCCGCTCACTTGGCTTCCCTGCCAGACATCAAGGCGGGGCAGGCTGATTTCGCCTTGCTCGGCTCGGTCCTCAACTACGATTTGGTGGCGACGGACCCCAGCGGCCGCGTGCTTCTGGCGACTCATGAAATGCGCAATTGGAATCACTATGTCATGCCGGAGGCTGACATGGCCATCCTGCGCCGGGGCGGACATATTGCTTTTTCCGGCAATGCTCCCTACGAAACCCACCCCATTCTTAAAGTGGCCTATCCCATTCGCAAGGACGGAAAAATCATAGGCGGGGTCTTCGTCATTGAACCTATGACCTATCTCGAGGCGGTCGGCCGCTCCGTCAGGGTTTCTAGCGGCTGGGGCCTGACGCTATCCTTCCTCCTTACTCTTCCCCTCGGCCTCTATGTGGCCCGACGGGTTGCTAACCCTGTAGTCGAAATGGACCGGGCCATTAAGGATATCGCCACCGGTAACTACAGCCGCCTGTTGCCGCTCAGCTCTACGGATGAACTTTCCTCCCTGGGCCGGTCCGTCAACACTTTGTCCACGGAAATCCGGCTCAATCTCAGAGAGATCGCGCACGAACGCCAACTGCTGGCCAGCATTCTGGCCAGCATCGCGGATGGCGTTTTAAGTCTGACTCCGGACCGGGAGATCGTCATGGCCAACCGTGTGGCCATGAAACAGTTTGGCTCAAGGGCGCCGCAACCCGCCGGGAAAGGTATCCCCAAATCCGAACCGGACCAGGAGTGCGCTTTGTGCCTCCACGATTTGCCGGACAGCCTGCATTCCTTGCTTTTGGAATCCTTATGCGATCCCGTGCCTCACAAGGGTGACTTCCGAGTCGAAGACAGAGTCTTCCAAGTGGAAACTACACCGCTTATGCTGGACCAAGAGTGTGGAGGAACCGTCGCCGTTTGGCACGATGTCACCAAAGAACGGCGTCTTGATGAAATGCGGCGCGAATTTATCTCAGATGTCTCGCATGAACTTCGGACCCCTCTTTCTTACCTGCAGGGCTATTCGGAAGCCTTACTGGACGAGGTGATCACCGACGAAGCCCAGAAGAAACGGTATCTTGAAACTATCCTCAAAGAAACTCTGCGCTTGCGCAGCCTGGTCAACGAACTTCTGGATCTGAGCCGGATTGAATTCGACGGTTCCCGCGGGCTCCCGCACGAACAGGTATCCGTTCCCCACGTTCTGTCCCTGATTAAGGACCAAACCGAGACAGCCGCACAGGAAAAGCCCGTCCGACTGACCCTGGACCTGCCGCCGAACTTGCCCCCGGTAGATTGCAGCACTGACCGTTTGGAACAGATCATTCTCAATTTACTCGACAACGCTCTCCGCTTTTCACCGCCCGGAGGGGAAATCATCCTCTCCTGCCGCAGCGGCTACAGCTGGGTCGAGATTTCCGTACAAGACCAGGGTCCGGGGATTCCGTCGGAGGAGCGGGACTCGATCTGGAATAGGTTTGACCGCGGGGGAAGAACCCAAGCACCCGATACGGGCACCGGGCTCGGACTCGCCATCGTCAGAAGTTTAGTTCAGGCTTATGGGGGGGAGGTGGCTCTCAGCAGCGAACTCGGCAAGGGATCGACTTTCTCCATACGGCTGCCCGTTTTTACCCCGTCTTAGTCCAGCCAAACATCCTCCAACCAGTTTAGGACGGGACCCAGATTCTCCGTGCGGCCCCTCTTGATCAAGCCGGGAATTTTTCCGGCGTCATCCAGCGCCACCGGTTCCGAAAGCCTCGGATTCAGACGAAAATATCTTTCCTTGAGAAGCTGGGCACTCATGTAATCATCCACCTCACCTACTCCGTTGAGAAGGATTTCGAGCAGGGGCAAAACAGGGGGCCGGTGGAACATCCAGGCCAGAAGGCCCCAGCGGGAGGTATCAGCGACAATCTTTTCGGGATTGACACCGGTCCCCAGGGAGAGCAGGCAAAGGTCCTTGAGCTGCTGCCGTCCCCGCTCCTCGTGAATAGCTTCGGCGATGGCCGCCGTACTGGGGTTACCGGCTACCACCCCGCCGTCGATGTACCCTTGGTGGGAGGGAAAGTAAACCGGTGCGGCACTGCTGGCCAAGGCCACATCCAAAACCTTCTCTTGCCGGGTAGAGGATCCGGGGAAATTATGAAAAAAGGCGGGTCTCCAAGTCCCGGTCCGCACGTCATTGAGGCTGAAAGCGGGGACAAGCACCCGGACCCTGAGATCCTGCAGGCTCAGATCCTGAGGAAACACGCGTTCAAGCGCTTTATGCAACCCCTCCGCATCATACTTGGGCCGACACAGCCCCCAGTGTTTAGGCGCAAATATCCTCTTTCCCTCCTCAAGATAAAGGTCCTTTAAGGCCGACGGTGAAACCCCATAAGCTAAACCGAGGGCAATAATGGCTCCCGTCGAAGTTCCGGCCAAAAGTTCCACCCCATCCAAGAGTCCGGGAATCTCCTCTTGCAGCCGGGTCAAGAGTACGGCGGTGAGAGCCCCCCGGATCCCGCCCCCGTCCAGCGCCAGGATCCTATATTTTCCCACTGCATGACGCCCCCTTCGGGATGTACCGCTTCCCTTGCAAAAACATCCCCAACTCAGGGTATTCGGGACAACTTAGGAAACGACACCGGAAAGCGCCATGTGGAAATCTCCGCGCAGCAGTCTAAGGCCGCAGCCACGGGAACACTCGGCTTCAGAAACGTGGGAATCGACGCCGGCGTTCAGACCGAGAGGCTTAGCCGCATGCCCCTGGCTAAAGCCCTCTGTATTACCCATAAGTTTTGGAACGATGAAAGAGTTTCCGCACAGTGGTTAGGTCTTGAAGACGGCGAAAACCTCGCCAAAGCACTTTAACACCAGGTTGGCCGTCGCCTTTGCGCCCGGGGAAGCAGCCGAGTTTCGCGATCCATAATACAGCGGTTTGTAAATCGGGTGGAGATTTGGGCAGGATGGTTGTCTTATGGGTGACAGCATAGAGTGCACCCCATTCACTATCGCTCAGAGCAACAGTGCAGGGTAGTCCAGAGCAACCATTCTAAGCTCAGTCATTATTAGGCATACGATCTTGCGGCGGTATTGTAGGATCATAGCGAGTATGTCCAGTTTTTATCTCCTCCGGTACCGAAAGGGAAAGCTGACTCAGTTGATCGATCAGCCATCGCATCAAGGGATTAGCCTCCTCGATTGCGCCAAGACGAAGCCGAACATTTACACTTAGTCGATGACGATGGGGACAATTTAATCAACCGGGTGAATCCCAACAGCACCGAAGATATTTACACATACAATGATGCCAACCAAATCACCGGCGTGCAAACGGTGAAAGTGGACAATTCTACGTGCCTTGTCCGTGGAAACATATTCGCCTCCTCCACCGGCCTTTCCGGTTAAAGTCAACCCGATTGTTTTAAGTAAGTCTGTATGGCGGCCAAAAATATTTCAGCACTTTCCAGTAATTCGGTAGCATCTTCGGTATCGACAGCCACAGTTGCCTCGCCGTAATCCCCCTGTTGCCGTAGATCAAAAGCACGATGGAGCGTCTTACTTAACTCTTTGGAAAAAAGCCCTGTCTTGACGGAATGGCGGTCAAATAAACCGATTACACCACTATGTTTAGCGGAACCCAGATTGGCGGCAGCCAAAGCAGCTAACACCGCGTAAAACATCGCATAGTAAGATCGGTTAACAATACTCCTGGGGCTACCCTGAACGTTGAAGAGTTTTCTAGCATCCGCAAGGACCTCTCTCGACAAATCCAGCCTGTATTGGATCAAAATATCTTTCGGGTTTTCCTTCATATAGAAATTCCCTCATTCTTAATTGTTTGGCAAAGCATAGAAACGGAGAATGCACCATTCCTTGCCTCACTCTGGGGAATGACCAACGGTGAAATAACCACGTCGTTCTCAAATCCGATTCCCCAAACCAAATCGCTGATCAGCCGCCTCTGCTCTCTTGATATTGGCCCTGTTTCTAGGTATAGATCGAGATCCGAATCAGTGCTGGCATCTCCGCGCGCCCGCGAACCATACAACCGCACTTCATACAATGGGATTTTTCCAGCAATGCTTTGCTTCACTTTTTGGGCAATTGCAATGTCCTTGTCGGAGCTTACCGATTCTGCGATTTTGTTATCTACTGTGTTGAGCATTTCTCCCACCGTGTTGCCTCCCTTCTTCTTCTTCTCTCTGTAAGATTATACCATACATTAAAAGACAGCAAAAGCCCTGATCTCAGGGCTTTTGCCAGACGTGCTCGCACTCTCTCATCTTAATAAGGTTTCGGCTTTCTTACGTCATGCCGCCCATCAGGCAGCATGTCCCAAAGAGCTGTAACATCTTGAACGGAAAAATCATTGCTGTCTTCTGATTACGTTGCCCGAATGTTATCCCAGAGAAGAGATAAACGGTTCATCAGTGATGCGCAACTCAGCACCACCGGTGATCACCGCCTGGCGCAGTTCCTTGCTTACAGCCCTGTCAACCTTTTTCCAAGCCCCGCAGACTACCTTAAGCCTCTGCGTTTTCTGGGTGAAGGCCGCAGCGGCACTGGCAACCCCGGAAGGCCTGCCGATCACGCCTGGAAGAATTTCCTCCGCTTTGGTCACCGTTTCAGCATCGCCCGTCCCTGAAAAGACAAGGCTGCCCGCGTGTAATTCTTGTCCCCCGGGCCCCACCAACAACTGAGCTATGCCCAATTCCGCCGCCATGCTTTCAGACGAGCGGCCCCGGAGAAAATCCCGTTCTCCCGAGACTTTATGGAAAACATATAGGTTGAGGATTGAACGCAAAAAATAAAAAAGCCCTAAAACATTAGGCTTTCCTTACCGCGTTGAATCCCTATTTACGCTAAACGAGTTGTAATTTACATCAAATCACCATACTAGCCCACAACTGGTGGAGGCGAAGCGCCGCTATTCTCTTGGGTTGGGGAGGAACCACTGCAGAATATCGTTCTGAATAGAAAAGGGAATGGCAGTGGAGAAACAGATGACCCTGTTATAGTATCTACAATGCCGGCGAGTAAAGAGGAGGTGTAGGACGACGTGGCTTTTGGGGCAGATGGGGCTGGGTTCGGCTTTGGAGCGGGAATCGGAATTGTAGTTGTAATCATTTTATTGCTGATTGCCATGGGCATCGTTTTCTGACGAAGTACCGCATTTTTTTACTCAGAAAGGAAGGTCGGTTATGTTTGGCGGGACAGCGGGTCATTATCCCAACATCTCACCGGCTGGCGCTCCGCCTCATGTAGGGCCTATTACCAGCGGTTTTTGCCCACTCGTAGTGCCCGTTGCCGGTGGGGTAGGAGTAGGCGTAGGCGCCGGAATCATTGCGATTGCAATCTTAATCCTAATCCGCTTTCGTCATCCCCAACCCCAGACTCCCTACCCACCATACTCGTTTCTCGCTTGCGTCCGGCCTACGGCGGGGATGCCTTTGGTGGCCAAGTGAGTTAACCCCTTGGCCACCCTGGTTGCAGATTCCAAAGGCATTTCGTGATCCCATTTCCGTTAGCTCCGCCCAAGCAGAAAAATTTCTAGTTCACGGCTTTGTTGAACAGACGCACAAATTCAGCGTTTGATGACGCAGCGTTTCTTTGGGGGCAGGCGCACAAAAAGGCCCCTTCGCCTCTCTTGTCCGAGAAGCAAAGGGACCTCTGTTACGGCGGGAAAACAGGCGGACCGAACCGGCTTGTGCCCTACGGATCCTTCACTGCCGCTTATCTTCCGGAAAGCGGAAGCGAGACGGTAGCAGTGGAACGGCCTGCCTTACGGGCAGCGATAATCTTGCCCCACTGGTAAACACTGTCGACCACGATGACTACGGCCAAAGCCAGCATGATCACGATGAGCGCTGACTTGACATAGTCGTGAACAGCCAGATATTGATTGAACAGAGACCAGATTCCGGCGAAAAAGACGGTGACAATCATATAAACCAAGGGCAAGATGGTCACCCAAGCATAGACCATCTTGTTAGCATTGCGCAAGATAACCGTCGTGCCGATGGCTAAGGCCAAAGTGGCCAACAGTTGGTTGGATACTCCGAAAATCGGCCAGATGCTCGCCACGTTGCCGCCCCAGAGCATGTAGCCCCAAGCGAAAGAGATCACCAGGCTGGTGAGGAGCACGCCCGGCCACCAGTGAATATCGGAAAAGCGTTTATGCACATAACGGCCGAGAAAATCCTGCAAGATATAGCGGCCGACCCGGGTCCCGGCATCAATCGTCGTTAGAATGAACAAGGCCTCAAACATGATGCCGAACTGGTACCAATACTTCATCAGTTGGTCGCCTACCACACGTGAGAAGACGTGCGCCATACCCACGGCCAGGGTCACCGCTCCCCCGGTCCGCCCAGCCAGGTTCATCCCCACCAGGTTTGAAAGCTGCTGCAAATCGACCGTATGCATGTGCAAGGCAGCAAACGCCTGAACCGGGGTGTTAATCGCAAAATAGTCGCCCGGTTTGAGGACGGTCGCGGCGATCAGAGCCATCATCGCCACGAACCCTTCCATCAGCATCCCTCCGAAGCCCACCAGCCGAATATCGCGTTCGCTGCTGATCATCTTCGGAGTGGTCCCGGCACTGATCAGGGCATGGAAACCGGATATCGCCCCGCAGGCAATCGTAATGCTGACAAACGGCCAAACGGGGCCTTTGACAATGGGACCGTTGGCCGTGTAGGCAAATTGCGTAATGGCCGGCATCTGGATCTGAGGATGAACCCAAATGATCCCCAAAGCCAACGCTAAGATGGTTCCGATTTTCAGGTAACTGCTAATGTAGTCCCGGGGTGCCAAAAGCAGCCAAACCGGAAGAATCGCCGCCACAAATCCGTAGACCGGCAGGATAACCCACATCGCCTTCGCCGACCAGTTGAAGAAAGCCCCGAACCCGGAAGCCTCGACCACCGGCCCCAAAGCGATAGCGACAAAGACGAGAATCACGCCGACCAATGACGCTTCCCCCACTTTTCCGGGCCGGATCTTGTACATGTACAGGCCGACCAGGAGGGCGATGGGTACGGTCATGGTAATGATAAAAGCTCCCCAGGGATTCTTGGCCATGGCGCCCACCACGACGACAGCCAAGCCCGCCATAGCCAGAACTAAAATGAAGAGAATAGCGATTCCCGTGGTCAGACCGGACAGTTTGCTAATCTCCGCTTTGGCAATTTCCGACAGGGAACGCCCGTTGTAGCGAACAGAGGCGAAAAGTATGACCATGTCGTGAACCGCTCCGGCCATCACGGCCCCGACCAAAATCCAAATGGCCCCGGGCAGATAACCGAACTGAGCCGCCAAAACCGGCCCGACCAAGGGTCCCGCCCCGGCAATGGCCGCAAAGTGATGGCCGAAGACGACCCATTTATTGGTGGGCACGTAATTTTGCCCATCCTCCAGGCGGTAGGCCGGAGTCTGACGGGTCTCATCGGTAACGAGGATTTTGGCCGCGATGAACGCCCCATAGAAGCGATAGGCCAGGAGCAGGATACAGGCTGCGGCAATGACTAAAGTAAGCGCGTTCATAAGATAATGTCACCTCTTTTTCTAAGTTTTCAGCCGAAATCCGAAATATAAGGACGGAAGTAGCAGTGAGCAGCCTGCCACCGGCAAGAGTACTGGGCTCGCTTTAAAACAAGCCAAGTAGGTTCACTCACCTTCCTTTTCTTGCAGATTATGACAAGCCCCGCCTATATTTTAACGCAATTTTGACGACTCCGTCGAGAACTTCGTAATGAAGTGCGTCTTTCCCGGCATAGGACTTAATAAAAACGGCACCAGACGCAAGCGGCCCTTAGCAGTAACCAAGAAAACCCTGCCTGCACCGTGATTCTCCCGCCGGGACAACCGGATGCAAGCAGGGTGGTCGGAAACAAAACTCAGGGCGTGCCAAGAGGCCGGCCCTACAATTCCAGACGTTCTTTCAGGGCCTTGACGTAAGTCCGGCTGACCGGAACTTCCGGAGCCCCCGGGTAAGCGATGATAATCCTGTAGGTTCCGTTAAACCAAGGAATTACTTCTTTCACACGGTCAAGATTCACCAAATAAGCCCGGTGGGTTCTGACAAACTGCGCGGGATCCAGCCGCTCCTCAATCTCCTGCAGGCTGTAAGTCGTTGCCCACGCTTTCCCTTCTGTCACCAGACAGGCGTAACGGCCGTCCGCCATCACATACAGCAAGTCCTGCGGATCAATTAAGGTCACCCTTCCTTTGACCGTGGCCGGGATTCTGCGGGGCCGTTGTCTAAAGCCCGCCTGGGCCATGAGCTGGGAAATGGTTTCTGCCAGCTCGCGTTCATTGTTGCGGCAGCGTTTTTTGATTCGCTCGATGGTCAGCGTCAAACGCTCCAGGCTAAAGGGTTTCAGAAGATAATCCACGGCATTGACTTCAAAGGCGCGGACGGCGTGCACGTCAAAGGCGGTGGCAAAAACTACAAACGAATTCACACCCAGACGCTGAAGGTTCTGAACAACATCCAGGCCATCCATGTCCCGCAAGTGCACATCCATAAACAGGATATCCGGCTGCAAAAGCGGCACTTTTTCTAAGGCTTCTCCGCCGCTTCTACACTCCCCGATAATAGAAATTTCCGGAAACTGTTCCAGTAGATAATGAAGTTCCGCGCGGGCCGGAACCTCATCATCCACCAAAACCACCTTCATCATGATCCCGCCAACTCCCTTAGGTTCCCTCACTCAACTAGAATCTGCCGGGGTATCGCGCACCCGTTTCTCCCCGAACGGCACATCGTGCCTAAGGTTCCCCCTGACCAGTATGCGGCACATCAGGCGCTCCCTGAAAAATCCAGGCTCTGCTCTCGCAGCTTTAACCCCTTAGCCTGTACGTAACTCGACCCTGTGTCCGCTATCATTCTATATCTGCCCACCCCGAAATCCGGTACCCTCCAAGTCCGGTACCCTCCAAGTCCCGCACCCGATACCGGCACTTGATTCGACCCCGCGTCAGGCATAAGTACTTCTTTATAGAACTGCACCGGGTGCCGGCACTTCTTCCGCCCTCACATCCCGGCCCAGGCCCAATCTCACATTTACTGTTTATTTCAACCCCGCACCTCGTTTTTCCTTCTTCAAAATTAAGAGAAGAGAAAGAAAACGCTCTGTGATATATAAAAGAACCCCCACCTGACAAAGTGAGGGTTCAAGACAGAGCCAAGAAGATCAGCGTCCTTACACGGGAGCATGCTCAAAGCCCACCCCGCCGGCGATCGCAGCCTCCGGCAAATCCTCCCCCGGCAGCGACTCCCCGTAAATGAGCATTTTCCGCAATTCCCCCACCATCCCGGGAACATTGATACGCATCGGGCAGCGCTCCACACAACGACCGCAACGCAAGCAAGTGTAGAGAAGAGGAGCCGCCACATCCAGGCCCCCCGACACGAACGCGGTCCAGATGGCACCGATTCCTCCCAAGTAGGTGTGACCGAAGTGTCCGGCCGTCACTTGAAAGACCGGGCATTCGTACATACAGCCGCCGCAGCGCAAGCAATGGAGGGCTTGGCTGAAACGCTCGTCCCCGGCCATAAGACTCCGCCCGTTGTCGACAAAAATAACGTAGAATTCTTTGGGCCCATGGGCGCCGTACGTGGTCACTTTCTCGATATCCCCCGTTTTGCTGGGCCCGCTGATGATATTGACATAGCCCGGAACCCCGTATTGGGCATAGCGCCAAGTGACCTCCGCCACTTTCATGGCCTCTTGAAATGTGGGTACTATTTTCTCCACCCCAACCATGAGCAGATGCACGGGCGGGGCCCCTGTGGAAAGGCGGACGTTTCCCTCATTTTCGATGATGACCATAGCCCCGGTGTCAGCCGCCACGACATTCGCCCCGCTGATGCCGACATCCGCGCTGAAATACTTCTCGCGCAAGAACTCCCTGACCGCCCCCACTTCCGCCGCAATGTCCGGCGGAACCTCTTTCTGAAAGAACTTGCTGAAAATGTCCGCCACCTGCTCCCGCGGCACGTGAATAGCCGGCGAAAGAATATGCATCGGGCGCTCTTTCTTCAGCTGCAAAATGAACTCGCCCAAATCAGTTTCCCAAACTTCATTGCCATGATCTTCCAAGTATTCCCTGAGGTGCAGTTCCTCCCCCAACATACTTTTGCCTTTGACAACCACCTTGCCCCGGCCGATGATCTCCAAAGCCAGCCGCAAAGCCTCCTCAGCATCCCTGGCATAAAAAGCTTTGCCTTTGTTGCGCTCTACCGAAGCCATAGCTTCCCGCAGCAGAGCCGCGTTATTTTGAATCGCTTGCGTCTTAATCTCTCGAACCTCAGCCGCCAACTCCGGCGTGTGCGGAAAGCGCCGCATCGTTTCATCCGTCGTGGCTCGGTAAGACTTCACCGCTCTGGACATGGCTTTCTGTATATTCTCATCCCGGCTGGCTTGATTGAGGTCCTTGGCATAGTCCGCGAAGGCCTTCGTCAGATCCGATTTCACGCCGCATACCCCCTAAACAAAAACTCAATCAGGTCCTCGACAGCCGTCTTATCACCCTTCTCCTGTCCGCCTGCCAAAGCCGCTAAGCAGTACGGGCAAGAGGTAAGGATGGTCTCGGCCCCCGTTTCCTCCAACTCGGCCACCCGGCGTGAACCCATAACGTGCGAGAGCTCCGGAAAGAGAAGTTTTCCCGGCCCCCCGCAGCAAGTCGTCCACTGGCGGTTGCGCTGCGCCTCGCGCACCGGTACTCCGGTTCCGGTCAAAATATCCCGGATTTCCTCGTCCACCTCAAGTTCGCGAGCCAGGCGGCAGGAATCATGAATGACGACCGCTGGGGACGAAATCGCCGGCAACTTGTTCCTTCGTTCCCAAACGAGTTCGACAAAAGTCCGTACTTCAACGGAAAACCCGGGCAGCATTTTCGGATACACCAGCTTCAGCACTTCCGCCGCATGGGGAGAAAGACAGACGACAGTCTTGGCCCGGGTCTTCTCGATCATCCGCCTGACTTTAGGCGCATATTCTTTAAGATCCTCCCCAAAACCCAGTTCGTAAAGCAAGGCTCCGCTGTAGAGTTCCTCATCTCCCGCGTAGGCCAGATCATAACCGAGCTGCTGCAGGACAAAGGCCGCCTTGTAACAAACGGAGTTGAACCGTTCCCGGTCTTTGGCCAAGACGGAGGCGTATATTTTTTCCGCATTCAAGCCCGCTTTGTCGAGGATATTTCTCACTCCCATCATCAGGGAAAAGCTCTTGCTCCCTTGGTCAATATGGGTCATGGTCTTGACCAGGGAATCGATAAAGGGCAGAAGCTGATACTCTCCGCCCGTATAAAAAAGGACGTCCCCTTCCTTGGGTAACTTGAGCCCCTTGGCCCAGGCCGCGACCTCTGAACCCTTGAGCGCCAAAGGGTTGCCGTACTTTACGATATTGCCGCGGATCAGGTCCAAGACCGGTGGCAGCTTGTTCTCGACCGCCATGCGCACCATCCTCCTCTTCCTTATCCCTTGTTCCTCTCCTTTGTGTCTTCCCTTATTCCTGGCCTTTCCCTTTTAATCTTTTCTCTTTTTCTCCTTGTACCGCTCTCCCCGGTCTCCATTCGTTTCCCTGTTGAGCTCGATAACCGCTTTTGCATCGGTTTCGAAGATCCTGACCCGGCCCTAAACGATCGCCCCTTTTTTCCCCGGCCGCACAACTTCTTCGGAGCATCGCGGCGAACGACATTCCGGTTGGGGCGCACGCCCCCCTTTATTTAATTAGAATTGAGCGGAAAAGTAAACGTATTCGGCTCATGTATTCTGTATTTTGCGCAAGTATTCAGGATCCACCCTCTTTTCGATTCTAAAACGCCGAACCAGACCGAAGGCATACCTTGCGTACCGAGCGCCGCGGCCTTTTCCCATACTTCCGACAAAAGGAATCTTCGCCGTACACCTAATACGAACTAAACATTTTGAAATACTACGATGGTAAAAAGGAGGTAAAATACCGCGGCCCAAGCCAGACGATAAGCCGAAAGTTTCCGCCGGCGCAAGGTGAACCAGAGAAAGAGAATCGAAAGGATCGTGAACAAACCCGCCATAGCCAAATATTTGTCAAAAAGCCAAGGGGTAAAGAGAATGCCCAAAGCGCTTGGCACAGTGGCCTGAATCATCATGGCCCCACTAATATTCGCCAAAGCCAGCCGTTCTTTCCCTTGCCTGACCCAAATCACTGCGTTGAGAATCTCCGGCAGTTCGGTCGCGACCGGACTCAGAAATAGGGCCACTACATGGGACGGCAGCCCGATTCTGGCGCTGAGGCTTTCCAAAGAATGAACGAAAATTTGCGAACCTGCGGCAATCAGCAAGAGCGACAACAGGGTTTGAAAGACGATCCAACCCGTTTCCGGCCGGGAAGAATGCGGACGAAAGCGCAACGGTTCCATCGTTTCCCCCTTGCCGCTTTCGCCCACCGGCTTCATCTCCGCATAAAAATAGAAAGCATAAGCCGCCAGAAATAAAAAACCGGTCAGGGCCTTGCCCGTAAAGGCGAAAAACCCTAAAGCCACCTTGAAGATAAAGATCGACAAGAACCATGCTTGGTCCCGCCCTAATTTACTGCCGCGCAGGTCCAAATCCCGCCCGCGGGCCCTCCTGCGGCTGAACCCCAGCAAACTCAAACCGACTACGGCATAGGCAATCGTGCTTAAGACCAAGGGCCCGCCCAAGGCTGCGCCCACTCCGATATCCTTCTGGTGAAGATTCCGGCCGAAAACCACGGCGATAAAGGTTACCACACTTTCCGGCAACGCCGTCCCCACCGCGGCCAAAACAGTGCCGACTGCGTTTTTGGCAATATTGAACCTTACTCCGGTCCACTCGATTCCATTGACAAACAGCTCACAGCTAAAATAGATCAAGAGAGCCGCCGCCAACAACACCGCAAAGATAGAGACCATAACTTTCCCCCATCCCCTTCATCCCGGAGTAAACTCCGCGCTTAGTCTCCCCCAAACTCCTCTTTTTCATAGTAATATAAAAGACCTTCAGCGCAGGTCCCCCTTGCGCCAAAAGTCTCGTTACGCCGCCGGCGAAACAGTGCCAGGCCCGTAAGCCAGTATGTTGACACTGTTTTTTAGAAACTACTCCCCTTCGGTGGTTCAACTATAACAAAAGGTCCGATTAATTGCAACACTGGTTCATGCCTGGCATGCAACGATCTTCAAGCAGTCATATGGCATAACTTTCCTTTTCGAATCACGCATCAACCTCATACATTCACCCCAGGAGACAAATACTAAAGTAACTCGTTCAGCTAAAGCTAAACATCACGCTAGTGTCCATCACGCCAGTGTCCTGTGGACACTTGCGCTTAGCACCACTCCCACTCATAGAAGTGGGAAGCCCACGATTAGATGAAGTTAGGAGGGATCAGAATGTCGGCAGATCAGCGCAAACAAAGTGCCCCGCAAGCTCCCGTCGAAAAACATGATACCGCTGCCTGGGCGAACATTAAAAAAACCAAAGCAGTTTCCAACGTCGCCATCCCCAGCGAGGACGATGTCGAGTATGCCAAAGAATGGGTCGATATGAATCAGAAATAGGATGCGCTATTTTTTCCTGAGCCCCTACCTCCGGATAGACGGCGGGTTTTTTGACCAGCGAGCTTTTTAACGGGCAGGAACGGAGCGAAATGGGTGACAGTAAACAGATACTGCCACCCATTTCGCTTGTCGCTAACAAATGAATGATTCGCGCGAATTTGTGCAATACTTGGAAGTAAGGGGAATATCTTAATTATCGGAAAGAGGTTGCTGTCTATGTCTATGTCTAGTTGCCGCTGTCGAGACTGCCAGGGACACTGCATCTGTCATCAGTGCGGTTTACAATGCACCTACTCAAAATATGACCTATGTCGTTATGAGGTGGCCCAGCGCCAGAAAGCGCATCCTCTCAGCCGGGTGGAAGACTTCTAGAGTTGAAAGGTGGTTTCAAGGCGCGTCTCCACGCCCTCCCGTCCGTCAAAAAAGGTCAGTCCTTTAATGACGATGGGCTGCACGGTCGCCGTTTTTAGCAAGATACACCGGCTCACCGGTAGACCTGCACAAATCCGCTATCTCATTATAGTTCTGCCGGATGCTTGCGGACGGTTTAATCAGTAGGGTATCAGCTCCTTATAGTAACATTCTAATAATATTAGAGCTCTATTATGCTATGGAGTCAACCGCTTTGGTCAGGACCTTTCACTTCTTGCGGCCGTCTTATTCCCGACGTTATTTTCAAATAGTAGTTGTAATCCTTCCCACGTGGGGGCGGTGTACCGGAGACTATCGCCTTCGCCGAGAGGTATCCTTTCGGGATAAAGGGCTGTGGTGAAAGCCTCCAATGGAGGCTTTCACCACATTGTCCCCCTCTTTAATAGATAGAACATCAAGTGAACTACCCCGGGTACCGGGCAAGTATAGAACGGATGTCCTCCGCCGAACCGGCCATATAATCGGGGTGAGCCGCTTGGAGCAGCTCCGGCGGATCGTGGCCCCAGTCCACGCAGATTATTTTAACCCCCGCTTTTTGGCAGGCCTCGATGTCTCTCACTTCATCCCCGACATAGACCGCTTCCTCCCGCCTCAAATGATAAACGCGAAGTAATGTCTTGATGGCTTTATCCTTGCCCCAAAGATGGGCCGGACTGAGAACGGTCCCGAGCACGTCCAGCCGCTTGCTCCGGAAATAGTCCCGGATATTGCTTTCCGAGTTTGAGGAAATGATGGCCACAGAATGGCCTTTGCCCTTGAGCTCGAGCAGCAGTTCCCGCATACCGGGAAACATCTCAATGTAGGACAGAGAATGTTCATATTCCTTTTTCATATCGGCTATGAGACCCGGAAGTTTGATGAGAGAGATGTTCAGTGCCTTTAAACGTTCAAGAAGCGGCAACTTCCACAGGCTCTCCAGATCCTCAATCTTTCTCGTCTTGAATTTTTCCGCCAGCCGGTTATAAAGGGTGATGCCCACGTCTTTAGAATCGACCAGGGTTCCGTCGAAATCAAAGATCGCAAGTTTAAACATAAAACCCCCTGTTCTCATCCACCTTAAAAACTATTAAAGCGTGGCCAGCCTGCCATGTCCCCGGAAGCTTTACTACCGGTTTAAAATCCTTTCACTGAGCCGAAGCCTATCTAGCGTCTGCGAGCGCTGTCCATCAAGAGTCTAAGGTATCTCACGCTGTCAGTCATGCGCACTGCGGCTGGGCCAAAAGCGATAATCGCCGAGCGGCCCTCCGGTTCGATATGCCGGCCCTTTTGCGTTCATCTTACTCCCGGACGGCCATCGAATACAAGATTTTCAAGCGGCTCAGGGCAATATTCCGCAGACTGCTTTGCCTAAATGACCAAACACCGGTTGCTGAACTCCACGGTAACCGGTATTTTCTACGTTGGCGGTGCACCCTCTTGGTGGTCCCAGCTCCCCGCCTAAACGCTTCCCTGCTTCCCTATTCGCCCAGTATAATCGTCCGGTCATAGGCGACGCGATTTATATTTCCATGGCGCGGCTCCACACGGTTCAAAGCGGTGCCGGAGCAGGCTTCGGCACCTTTAGAAACATCCGGCATCTTTTTTACCACCCGCTTCACGCTCTCCGGTTTGGCGCTCTCCGGTTTGGCGTTTTCCGCTTTTCGCGCTTTCTGATACCGGTCGATTTGATACCTTAGTTCACGCCGTCCCCGGCGGGGATTGATTAGCGCGACCTTGCGCGTGGGCCGAATCGGGCTAATAGCTTTAACTTCTCCAATTCGTTCATCTTCGTCCATTGATTTTTCCACCCCGTCCCCGATATCCATTTAGAAACACCAGCCGCTCTCTGAGTCCATTTTCGCGCTTCCCGCGCTTTTGCGCAATGGGCCGTAAAGAAATAGATACAGTTCAATTCAGCTCGGCACTCGCCTTAACCGGAAACTTTCTGGGACCTTTTGGCGTTTATTCTGAACCCAGTATCTGGATGCTTGCCTACACCGGACTCTATATTCTTTGCTTTCTCCTGGCAGCCATTAGGCGCTTCAACCGGCGCGACATCTGATTTTTCGCAGTCTCATCAGACCTGAAGCTATTTCATGACGCGACTTGAATTTGGGGCCCCGCCAACATTTTAACGGAAATTTGCGCTAAGACATATTTCGGGAGTGAAAAGCCGGTTTTCCTTACGCTAAGGATCACCGGCTTTTTTGTGTCCTAAAGCTGCATCACGCTTCGGGGTCTCACCTGTTTCGGGAACCGCAAATCTTTCCTGAGCCGCTCCCTTTTCCCGGAAAAAAAGAGCTTTCCGGGCTAACCTTCTTTGGGCACTAATCCTCCACAGCCTGATCGGGTCCAACCTTGGCAACATCCGGCACAAGCCGACAAACCCAGAAGGAGTTTCGGCACATCCCGGAGAACTCATTTATCATGGATCATGTTCAGAAGGGATGTGGCTCGTGTTGGACCAGCCGAAACAACCCACGCCTTTTAATATGCCCGATCTGGAACGTTTTGTGCTCTTTCGTAATCTGCCTTCTGCCCTATTGAATACTTGGAAACCCCGCTTCATTAGGCAGCAATTCCACAAGCGACAACCCCTGGTGTTTCCTTCCGGCAGTCCGGATGTGATCTTTTTCGTACATTCCGGCAAGGTAAAAGTCTCCTATTATTCTGAAGACGGAAAAGAATTCACGGTGGCCATCCTCTCATCCGGGGATGTCTATAGTGAACATTCTCTGGCCCTAGCTACGGCTGTGGAAGACACAGAAGTATTCTACCTGGGCATGCGGGAATTCCAAAGGATGCTGGACGAATCTCCGGAATTAGCCCGTCGACTCATTCGAGTCCTAGGGCAGATTCTGCGTGTAACCAATGACTTGATCTTCGATCTCGCTTTTCGCGAGGCTGCCTCACGTCTGGCCAGGGTCATGGAGCGAGCTATTCAAAGCGAACGTAACTTCGGTACGTTGTCAACCTACAACACGTCACTCCCTTCGCTTCCATCCTACCGTGTTTGTTTTACGCATGAAGACTTGGCCGCAATGAGCGGAATAACCCGCCAAACAGTCAATGAAATTTTACGCCGTTGGGAACGGCAGGGCATCCTGACTTTGCAGAGAGGAGAAGTCCACATTCTGGATCTGAAGCTATTGTGTGACAAAATTGATGTCTGAATTCTCGAACCGGCTTTTTGAACAAAATCCGGCTGTTCAGTGAAAATATCTCGTTTATGTCGGGAAGCTGACATAATTTAGCTGAATCTTCCGATATCCTGAATTTAGAGTATACTCATCATCCATCTGGATAGGAGGGATAACGTGAAACAGTTACTCGTGCGTTCAGAGTACTGCCTGGGATGCAAGAGTTGTGAACTAGCCTGTGCCGTGGCACACTCTCCCGGCAAAACCTTGTTCACCGCCATTTTTGACGCTCAGACTCCCCAAAAACGCGTCTTTGTTGAAACAAACGGAGACCTCAACTTCCCGCTGCAGTGCCGCCAATGCTCAGACACACCCTGTATTCAAGCCTGCATGTCCGGAGCCATGCACAAAGATCCTACCACCGGCTTAGTACAAGTAAACCCTGAAAAATGCGTCGGATGCTGGATGTGTGTCATGGTCTGTCCCTTTGGAGCGATCACAGAGAGTCCGCTGCATACAGCGCTAAAGTGCGATCGTTGCCGTGAATTGGATTACGAACCTGCCTGTGCAGCCGCTTGTCCGACGAAAGCACTTCAATGGATCGAAGTCGACCGCTTCGCAACCGCCGGACGTCGTTCTTGGCTTGATCATTTAAAGGAGGCGAATATCCATGCTTAAAGCCAAAACCATCGACCCTGCAGCCTTGGAATTACTCAAGAAGGCCGCGACAGATGGAATCGAAACCGTCTGGGATCGTTATGAGGCTCAACAACCGCAATGTGGGTTTGGCACATTGGGAATCTGTTGCCGCCATTGTCTTCAGGGACCTTGCCGGATCGATCCGTTTGGTAACGGACCCAAAGCGGGGATTTGTGGAACAACCGCTGATGTCATCGTCGCCCGCAACCTTCTGCGCCAAGTTGCGGGTGGAGCCGCCGCTCACGTGGACCACGCCTACGAGGCCGTCGAAGCTCTGGAACTTGCTGCCGAGGACAAAATTAATTATTCGATCGCGGGTGAAGATAAACTTCGCCAGATTGCAACCGCCCTCGGTTTGGAAACCCCAAGCAAAGATACAAAGGCTTTGGCTCTTGAAGTCGTTCGTGTCGCCTATGCGGATATGTCGAACCATAGCCGGCAGCCTCTGCAGTGGCTTCTGGCCAACGCGCCTAAAGAGCGGATCGCCGTATGGCAAAGCTTGGGCATTCTCCCCCGTAACCCAGATCGCGAAATTCGGGAAGCGATGCACCAAACAACCATGGGCATGGATGCGGATCCGGTTAATCTCGTGTTGGCTACCGCTAAACAAGGACTTGTGGATGGATACGCCGGTCTGAAGTTAGCAACAGACATGCAGGATATTCTCTTTGGCATCCCATCCCCAGTCGTGACTGAGGCTAATTTGGGTGTTCTGAAGTCTGATTCCGTTAATCTGATCGTTCACGGACACGTTCCGCTGCTCTCGGAAAAGATCGTCTATTGGGCTAAGAAACTGTCTGCAGAAGCAGAAGCTGTCGGAGCCCAGTCAATCCATGTGGCAGGTATCTGCTGCAGCGGCAATGAAGTTCTCATGCGTCAAGGTATTCCCCTCGCTACCAATTTTCTCGCTCAGGAACTGGCTATTGTCACAGGAGCCGTTGATGTTATGGTTGTGGACGTGCAATGCATCATGCCCTCACTGGCTCAAGTCGCCTCGTGCTACCATACTGAATTGATCACCACGATGCCTATTGTGAAAATTCCGGGAGCGACTCATATTCCTTTCACTCTGGAGAATGCGGATGAAACCGCGCAGACAATTGTTCGCAAAGCGATTGCCGCTTATAAGAAGCGGGATCCCCGTAAAGTCCGCATCCCTGATCAGCGAACAACGATCATGGCCGGATTTAGCGTCGAAGCCATCACTGCTGCGTTAGCCCAGCTTAATCCCCAACAGCCTTTAAAACCCTTAGTGGATAACATCGCCAATGGCAACATTTTCGGAGTTGTAGCCACCGTTGGCTGCAACAATGTCAAGGTCACTCAAGACAGCTTTCATGTGGAAATGGTAAAAGAACTCGTAAGAAACAATATCCTCGTCGCAGCCACAGGCTGTTCGGCACATGCCTTAGCTAAATTTGGCTTAATGAACTCCGAAGGAACCGAACGTTTTGCCGGAGACAATTTAAAATCCGTCCTGACTGCTCTGGGGCATGCAGCAGGCTTGGGTGCGCCTCTGCCCCCCGTCCTGCACATGGGCAGCTGTGTAGACAACTCGCGCATCGGAGATCTGGTCACCGCAATAGCCCGCTATCTCGGAGTCGATACGGCAGCCCTC
The DNA here is from genome assembly GCF_902729405.1 of Acididesulfobacillus acetoxydans. Lineage (GTDB taxonomy): Bacteria > Bacillota > Desulfitobacteriia > Desulfitobacteriales > Desulfitobacteriaceae > Acididesulfobacillus > Acididesulfobacillus acetoxydans. The sequence goes on along the minus strand of NZ_LR746496.1, from coordinate 1,271,242 downwards.
CCCGTCGCCGCCAGCGCCCCTGAACCGCAACACGAAAAAGCCCTCAGCATCGGAACTTGGGCAGTGACGATGGGCCTTACCACACATCTCGGTGTCGTGCCCCCCGTTTTAGGCAGCAAATCTGTTACCGAACTGCTCACGCAAGGGCTCACCGAAGTTATTGGAGGCAAATTCTATGTCGAAACCGATCCCATTTTAGCGGCTCAGGGTCTGATCGCCGATATTCGCGCCAAACGGAAAGCGCTGGGTTTAACCATTTGAACCGTATGGGGGAGTCGCTTAATGAATTACGTATTGGTGGGTAACAGTGCCGCAAGCCTCTTCGCTGCCGAAGCAATCCGGCAGCAGGATACCCGCTCTGAAATCACAGTCCTCACAGCAGATACGTATCCCTTCTATTCTCGCTGCCTAACCACATATTTCCTGGCCGGAGATATCTCGCAATCTCAACTCGCACTGCGCCACGTCCATACTCTGCAAGCACTTCAATTGACAGTGCACTACCATTGCCCTGTCACCGGTCTGGAGCCCCGTAAACGGGTTTTATTCACGGCAGCGGGAGAATATTACCGTTATGATAAGTGCCTTATTGCCACCGGAGCCTCCGCCGTTTCTCTTCCCGTGCCGGGCAGCAACCTTCCCGAAGTATTCACGTTAAGACACTTGGAAGATGCACTGCGAATCAAAAAACATCTCGAACCAAACCGCCGTGCCGTAATCATCGGGGGAGGCTTAGTCAGCCTCAAATCAGCCTATGCCCTGCTCAAACAAGGACTTCGGGTCACCGTCATCATTTCCTCAGGGCAAATTCTCTCACAGATGCTGAACCCGGAAGCGGCCGACCTCCTACAAGCCCATTTAACAAGCCACGGCCTTACATTTCAATTCAACCAAGATGTGGGGGCGATCGAGGGCTCAGAACACGTCCACTCCGTACACCTCCGTAACGGAGAGACCTTGCCTGCCGACATTGTCATCGTCGGCAAGGGTGTTCTCCCCAATACTCAGCCCTTCTCTTCATCCGGCCTGGCCATTCGGAAAGGAATCCCGGTCAACGAACACCTGGAAACAAATCTTGCTGACGTTTATGCGGCCGGGGATGTTGCCGAAGCCTGGGATCGCATTCACCAAATCCAGCGTCTGAACCCGATTTGGCCCAACGCTACCACCCAGGGCCGTATAGCCGGGGCCAATATGGCTGGACATCACTTAACCTATTCGGGGTCGATGGGAATGAATGCGGTAGACTTTTTTGGTCTTCGTATTATTTCCGCCGGGATGATCAGACCCCCGTCCGCCCCTCCTTGGCATCACAAAGACACTCTTTCGCGCAGCACAACAGGCCATCCGCACTACCAACGTTTGGTCTGGAAGAATGACGAGCTGAAAGGTTTCGTTCTCGTCGGCAACACCGAGCGAGCCGGTGTCCTCACGGCCTTGATCCAGTCAGAGCGGCCACTGTCTCAGACCGTTCAACAAGAGCTTCAAAACGGAAAACGCAGCCGCGTATTTTGATGCCATGTGACCATCCGGATTCGACTTGGCAGCCATTCATCCGGGGTCTCGAGCAGCCGCCGTGCGTCCGCCGGCTTGAAGTAGTTTGTCCAACCCCGGATGATTTGATTGAGTTTTCCCTTTCTCTCCTCGACTCCCATCCCGTTGCTTCTCGGATCTTCTTCTTGAGTTTCTGAATGTGAAATGCGGAAACATACTTTTTTTACAGATCGCTGTACTGGCACCAAGGGACTTTTCCACCCCATCTTGTACAGCTGAGCGCAAAACTAACCGACAAACAAATTGACAGTTAAGTTTTTCTTCCTTATAATGGATAATGGGAGTGAAGTGTGGTGAGGAGCTGGTCTTATGCCGATCCCGCAATCTAACAAGAAGTATAATTACGCGGACTATTTAAACTGGCCAAAGGGTGAAAGATGGGAAATAATCGACGGCGTACCCTACATGCAATCGGCCCCAACTTGGCAACACCAGGCGGTCTCCGGTAACATCTTTGCCCAATTTCATGGTTATCTCAAAGATAAACCCTGCCGGGTCTTTGCCGCACCCTTTGATGTTTGTATACCTGAAGCAGACGAAAGCGACGAGGACATCTCCAATGTTATATCCCAGCCGGATATCGCGATCGTCTGCGACCAGGGCAAGTTGAGAAAAACGGGTTATTTTGGCATACCCCTAATTATTGTCGAAATCGTTTCACCCTCGACGGCAAAAAATGATAAGCTTACAAAGTTTAATGCTTTTGAAAAAGCCGGTGTCAGAGAATACTGGCTAGTCGAACCTGAGATTATGCTCGTGAACGTCTTTGTCTTGCAGGAAAACAAGAGGTACGGCAGACCGGAAATCTACTCGAACGAGGATAAGATAAAAGTGAACTCCTTCCCAGATTTTGAGGTTGACCTCGCGGCTGTTTTTGCCAACCTTTGAGAGAAACCAACGAGGTCTCCTAAATAACAGTATATTTAGGAGATCTCGCATCGTTAAGACAGCACAGCCCTCACTATCTCGACCGCTGCGCCCGCGTCGGCTGCATAGCCGTCCGCCCCGATCTCATCCGCGAAACGAGGGCTTACCGGTACCCTGCCGATCATGGTCTTCAACCTATCCAAGCAAATTCGACCCCTTCCTTGTCGTCAATCACATCAAACTCATGATGATCTGAGGTTGCGTTGGGGGATGGGAACGCCGAATGTGGAAATCAAGCGATCACACCGGTTGTCATTCGGGTTCGGCCTCCCCGTTGCCAAAAATGATCCTCTGACTGCTGCTCCTGTAGAGGTCACCCACACTTTTTAGCAGTAAGAAGGGCATTGTAAACAGGAGCACGATGATCTGAAATGCACTGTAGCCATCTTGTTCCTTAAACCCCACATTATGGCATAACGTTTTTAGCTTGAAGGTTTTCATCACATCCACTATAATAGTGTCAATCGAATTGGCAGTTGAACTAATCCAGCAAACAGGTGGTCAAAATTTATAAAGAACTTATTGGCACTATGCCCTTAACTCCAAAGATTTGGCCGGAAGACCCTACTCCTTCCGAGATTATGAACTGTCAGAAGTGTGAACTATCCCAACAGCGTTCAAGAATAATATGGGGCGAGGGCAATCCGAATGCCCAGATATTTGTCCTACTTGATAACCCCGGTGTCAGGGAAGATAAATCTGGTGAACCATTTATTTGTGGCACAAGACAGACCCTTTATTTGGCTGCGGCCAACGTAGGGCTGGGAAACAACGATCTCTACGTTACCTATGTCCTTCGCTGCCGCCCTGTGCGAAAATATAATAAGGTAGAGGCCCGGTCAACATGTATCAAATATCTACAAGAGAAGCTAACATCCAAAACTCCCCGACTTGTTGTGTGTTTAGGAGATGTCGCTACTCAATCGTTCCTTGAGAATTCAGATGCCCAGGTCAAGTCGCTCCGCGGAAAAATAAGTTTCCACAACGGCGTTGCTACCGCGTTTTCTTATCACCCTTTGGCAGTACGAAGAAGACCAGTTCTTTTCAGGCTATTTCAAGAGGATTGGCGATTAATAGCTTCCTTTTATCACGAGGAAGTATTGTCGAATTGAGGGAACAGGTATTCGTCTTGAAATGCCTTCGTCTTTCAATAGATGTTCCTTCTTTAGCCGCCGACGCCTATTTCGAGACGTGATTCTGACTGATTGCCTTGTCAAAAGCATTGACCTGGTTTTGATTCAGTGTTCCGTTGGATACCAGCGGCGCCAGGATCTGGTTCTGGCCGGAATTTTGCTGCTCCGAGCCCCCCTTAATCCGCAAAGATCCGTTGGCCAAAGCTTGAGAGTAAGCCTGGGCCACCTTATCTGCCTGATCCTGGGTGATGGTTCCGGCAGCTACCAGTCCCGCCAGTGCTTTCTTAATATTTTCCAGGCGAGAACCATTAGTCTGGCCGGACTGTCCCGGTTGCCCTGCTGCGTTGCCGGTGCCACTCTCCGGAGCGCTGCCGGTCTGCCCTCCGCCCGTTGGATTAGCCGAGGCGCTGCTACTGGCAATCGGTTGTGATTGGCCGGCACATCCGGCAAGCGCCAAGGCCAGCATCACTACCAGCAAGGCTTGCAGTATGTACTTTCTCTTGAACATAGGGGCACCTTCCTTTCGCTGGATGCAAAATCTTTTCTTCCATCTACAGTTTGTAAGTAAAAATAGAAATATTTGTTTGATCTATTTTTTTATGTCCGAGACCCCCTTTCAGAAAAGCACTTTCCGAGCCCGATGCCCATCGGCCTAATGTACTTGCAATGTTGTCTCCTGACGGGAGCATTAAACCTTCCAGAAGTTGTTTCTCCGTCAGGGAACCTCATCAGAGCGTCTCGTCTTTGAGCGTATCAACGATGTTTTCCTTCTTTATTTTGGAACTCGCATAAAACATCACAACATGCACAATTACAAAGATCAGTACGATAGCCGCCCCGTAGCTTTCCCAAGGTAGTGTGAATCCAAAGCTAAACGCGCCCTTTTGGAAATAATAGAGCAGAAGCGCAGTTGCAACGCTTATAGGTAGTCCGTAGAGCAGAGCCTTTAATCCGTAAAAAATACTTTCATATCGAAGCATCCGATTAAGGCTCTTCGGCGTCATCCCCACTGAACGAAGCATCGCGAATTCCTTTCGCCGTAAACCAATGTTCGTCGAAAGGGTATTGAAGATATTCGCAATAGAAATTAAGCCTATAAGGATGATAAACCCATAAATGAAAACCTCCAGTATGAACGTTTTGTTGCCTTTATCTTGTTCTTTGAGAGCAATGTAATTCATTATTGCCACCTGACCGGGAGAAAGATAAGACATTCCGTCGATACCGCCAATCTGTTCTTGAAGTCGTTGGTTGTTGTCAGTGGTCAAAAACAACGCTGCTTCCGCTGGTTTTCCATTATCAAGCTTGGCATTGATAGACTTGAAAACATCTTCACTAACTACCATTTTCATAGGATTAAATTTCCCGATCAACACGCCGGTCGGTCTTTTATCAGTTAGTGCCCCTATTTTCAAAACTGTACTCTCCGATGTGCCGCTACTATTCTCAAGCTGCAGCGTGCTGCCTGGGCTGACTGTTACAAGCCGCCCCGCGGCGTGTACGCCTCCGATAGAGTCCGTGCCGTAATTAATTATAATGGCTTCAGGCACCTTTGGATTTTCATAGTCCTTTGGGTTAACTCTAATGCTTTTTGCATATCCTTCAAAGGAAATGTCATCCAGGCCTATAAGCTGTACATTCATCTCGTACTTTCCCTGCTTATTCGGTGTGACAAAGTGTTCTGTGTTCTGTGTCAGCTGCGTGCTCTCCATCAGAATCTTACCGCTATCAAGGTATTGTGTGGTCGCGCTTTTGACTGAATCAAGTTTGGCTAATCTGCTGTTGAGTGCTTGTATTACGGATGTTGGGGTATTGTAATATGTCACCGAAAAATCATAATTGACTCCATAGTTGGTAGCTTCGTTAACTTTCCACGCGGTTTGGGCATAGGAAGAAACAGTCAGAAACAAGACGAGACTGATAATTAACGATAAAATGGTCGCACGATATTTTTTCCTACTGCGTTTTATATTTTTGAGTGCTAATTCTCCCTCAAATCCAAAGAGCACGCGGGTTATCCATGACGTCTTCACAGCTTTTCTGGTGAGACTGAATTCATTGGCTTGTCGGATTGCGTCAATCGGCATGATTTTGGATGCCCGCCGTGCCGGAATCCACACCGAGATCAAAATGGTCAGCACCCCGATTACAGCCGCAACGATAATAGATATGGGAGAAACCACAAGGGTCAGCCCAGTGGAGGATCTGAAAGTACTCAAAAGTGACCTGAGAGCCGAAATTGTCATACCGATTCCGGCTATCCCTGCAAGAATGCCCAACGGTATGCCGACAAGCCCGAGCAAGAACCCTTCGAAATACACATTTTTCTTTTTCTGTCTCTTTGTTGCCCCGATGCTTGCGAGCATACCCAGCTGCCGGGTACGCTCCGAGAATGAAATGGCAAATGCGTTGTAAATTAATGATATAGAGGCGATCATTATAATAGCGATCAGTAAGACGGAAAATCCATACACCATTTTTTGATTATTCGCCCCACTTAATATGCCACTGTATCGGAGCAATTGCTTATTAAAAGATACGGATGACGGACTGATACCGATACTTTTCGCGAGAGCATCGACCTTGTTGTAAAAACTATGGTTGAGGTTCTTTGCAAGTATGGAAACATCCACTTTATCCCCGGACTTTAAGGTGCTGTCGTTAAGATAAGATACCGCTGTGTATCCGGCTGCTCTAAATGGCTCAAACGCCGGTTGCTTGATTATACCAACCACTGTATAGGTTTTTGTCAACCGCGGCACAAGCGTCTCGCGGGGTCTGGCAGGAGTACCCGCCTGCTTATTCGCCTGCATTGGCTGCTGAAAATGGTCTTTTTGCGTCAATACCTTGTTGCCAGAGATTCGTTCCCCGACGCTTAGCGTCAGCTTCTCACCCACATGAACAGGAACACCGGCATCGGTCCGTACCGCCTGTGAGATTGCCAGTTCACTGCCGTTCTGCGGCATTCTACCGGCTACAAGTGTTGTGGGGAAACCTTTTTCAGCTGCCGTGTCAAACTGTTCGATAAAAAGATAGGGTCTCGCTTTATTTTGAGAACCCAAAAGAGCAGCATAACCAACATCACGGGTCAACATCGTACTGCCAACAAATCCAGCGTTTTTAATGGTCTTGAGATCGGCAACACTGACACAGGGAAGTTTGGCATGCCAGTCTCCGGTCTGCGCCTTAACAGTATTTTGCATCATTACCATAAAAGATGAGAAAAAAGTTGCAACGGCAGTAACCATGGCAGTGGAGATGATAATGCCGATGATGGTTGCGACCGTCCATTTTCGATTCTGCTTCAGACTCCGAATCGTAAAATGCTCAATGACGTTCATCGCCGGATCACCTCGTCTTTCGCAATCCGTCCGTCCTCAATCGAGATGATGCGATCCGCTTGCAGCGCGATGTTCTGGTCGTGGGTAATCAGGATCAGCGTCTGATTGAACTTTTGATTGGCCATACGCAAGAGATTTACAATTTCCGCGCTGTTTTTGCTGTCCAGGTTGCCCGTGGGCTCGTCCGCTAGCATCAGCGCGGGACTGCTTACCAGAGCCCTGCCGATGGAGACGCGCTGCTGCTGGCCACCCGAGAGCTGATTGGGCAGATGCTTTGCCCGTTTTTCTAGTCCCAGCATCGATAGAATGCCTGCAAGTTCCTCGCGGTCAGGCTTACGTTCATCCAGCAGCAGGGGGAGCGTTATGTTTTCTTCGACATTCAGTACCGGGATCAGGTTATAAAACTGATACACCAGTCCAATCTGACGCCTGCGGAAAATGGCAAGTTTCGTTTCATTAAGAGTATAAATATCTGTGCCGTCGATTAGCACCTTGCCGGAAGTCGGGCGGTCGACCCCGCCCAGAATATGCAGCAAAGTAGATTTTCCGGAACCGGAAGGGCCGATGATGGCAACAAATTGTCCTTTCTCCACCGAAAATGATACGTTGTCCAGAGCTTTTACGGCGGTCTCGCCTTGACCGTAAATTTTACTCAGATTTTCAATTCGCAGTATTTCCAAAGATAATCCTCTCCCTTTTAGGTTCATGACTCTATCATAAACGCTCCAAGTGACTTTCCGATGACTTTTTTGGTGACAGTTTAGTCACTTGCTGTTAAACCACGTCGTGTTTGGGAAATCGCAACGTAAACATGGCACCGCCCGGCTCGTTCTCCGCTGTCAGGGAACCGCCTTGAGCTTCTACAATAGATTTCGCCATGGCAAGACCGATTCCCACGCTGTCGTTCCCGGAATGCTTTCCCTTATAAAACCGGTTGAAGATCAGGGGCAAATCCTCCTTATCGATACCTGGCCCGCTATCCGACACTCTGATCTGCGTATACAGCAGGTTTGTCGAAAATGCTATACGTATATTGCCGCCGGATGGGGTATACTCCACGCAATTTTTCAAAATATTGATCAGTGCCTCAGCCGTCCAATTCAAATCGCAATCCATGGATAAGCCGTTTCCTTCTTCGACCGATAGAGTTTGATTTTTCAGCTCCATCGGAATGTTCAGCAGAACACGGGCCTTTTCGATCAACTCGCCCGGGCTGACCGGTCTTATCCGGAAGGTAACCGCCTCGGCGTCCAGCTTTGAAATTTTAAGCAGGGACTCCACCAGCCACTGCAGCCGTTCAAGCTGCTGACGGATGCAGTCGGTAAATTCCGTCCTCTTTTCTTCCGGCAGGTTTTCTCCACTTAGGATATCTATCATCATAAACATGGAAGTCAGCGGCGTCTTCAGCTGGTGTGAAATATCCGATAGTGAAGCAGCAAGCGTGGCTTTTTCCTTCCTAAGCGATTCGTTCTGCTGTCGCAGGGTCGTGGTCACTTTATAAATCTCGCTTTTCAGAATGGACAATTCGCCTTCGTCGTTGTCCGGCAGTTCCAAGGCATAATCTCCACTGTTGACCCGTTTAAGGTAAGCACTCAGGCGGGCAAGATGACGATAACGCGCATGTGTGGAAATAAGAAAAAAAACTGCCATGAAAACGTACCCCAGGGCGGCCATCCCAGCCGCAGCGGGGGAAAACATAAATACAGCCGTTGTCGCCACTGCCGCTGTCAGCAGCAGGATTACAATCATCCGAGTTACCTCTTTATTTCGTAACAGGCTCATTTTAATCCCCCATCCTGTAGCCCAAGCCGCGAACCGTCTGGATGTACTGCGGTTTTTGCGGATCATCCTCGATTTTTTCACGCAGGCGTTTGATATATACAGTCAGGGTATTGTCATTAACAAAAGCCCCGGCGATATCCCAAATACCCTCCAGAAGCTGGCTGCGTGAAAGCACCCGCCCCATATTGCTCGCAAGTGTCAGCAGAAGCCTGTATTCCAGTGCCGTAAGGGGAATTTCAACGCCATTCTTTCTCACCTTCGCCTGTTTCGTATGGATGGCAAGTTCTCGATAGTGCAGTTCCGTTTTTTCCGTGCCCTGTCCTACACGGCGCAATACCGATCGAATGCGGGACAGGAGCTCCCGAAGGCGGAAAGGCTTGACAATATAATCGTCCGCTCCCATATCAAGACCCATGACCACGTTTGATTCGTCGTCACAGGCAGTGAGGAATATTACAGGAGTATCACCGTGCGTTTTAATCGCCCGGCATACATCGTAGCCGTTTCCGTCAGGCAGGGAAATATCCAACAGTGCAAGAGCAAACCCACCTTTTTTTATGCTGTTCAGAGCCCCAGCGGTATCCGAGCAGGCCTCAACCGCAAATCCCTCCTGCTGCAAGGAATAGGAAAGACCCATCACGATGCTCTTGTCATCCTCAACCAAAAGTATGCGTTGCATTTACATCACCTGAAATCTATTATACCGTTTTTCCTTAAAAACTACGTGACTGAATAGTCACTTTCCCGAGGGTATCAATTATCATATAACTTAGAAATGCTGTAAATGTTCGTTGAACGGTTCACTGAACATTACCAACAAACTACCCCCTGGGCAAATTGCAAAAAATAACCTGTCCCCGATGAGCAGAACAGGTTCTGACTTGTTCACAAAATTATTCGAGCTCTTGTGCTCTTTGTTGTTCGCTTAAAGCTTATTTAGGCAAGCCATTTTTTCCTGAAGTTCTGGCCAATACCGAGTGAACCGACGTAGTCCGCGTTCACGTCTTTGACGCCACAGGTCGGGCATTTAGCGAGGGCCACGCCTTGGTAACAAGTGAGTATACCCCCACAGTAGGGACATTCTTTAGATGTATTCCTGGGGCTGACCCGGTTGACCACGATCCCTTCGTGCAGCGCCTTATACCGGGTATACTTGACGATCCGCCCTTTGACCCAGAAGATAAATTTCTGGTTGAGCCGGTGAGTGTTAGTTCCTTTGCTGGGCTTGAGGTTTGTTAAGTGCTCAAAGACGATGGTTTTAGCTCCGTGCTTTTTGGCAGTTCATGAGCCTTTCATCTGATATTCTTGCGTTTGTTCGTACTGGGTGCACCACCCGTTAAGATCATCTGTCATTCGGGCGGTTTTTGACGGGACGAATTATGTACTGGGAAGTAAAGTTGACCCCTCCAACAAGGAGGGGTCAACTTTCTGAGCATTTCTTCGTCTGTGCGGGGTGCCGTTCAAATCCTGCCGAGAAAGCAGGTTACTGAGGTTCGACGCTGTGACCAGGCAGTTTGGCAAGCGCGCAGTGCTTAGAAACGTTTTGACCAGCAGCAATGCTTTGCCTTGCGACCACTGCCGCAGGGGCAGGGATCATTCCGTCCCACACCGTGCCAACGGGCTTGCGATTCGGCCAACAGTTCGGCCGTAATCGCGTCAGGTGTTAACCCCTCTTTTCTGAGCCGCATGACATCTTTCAACGGCTGTTCGGCGTGAGCAAAAAACTGCCGCAAGCCGCTGCACAAATAATTAAGCCCCTGCTCTCCGTTCTCCGCTAAAGCGAACCTGTCTTTAGGGCAGCCGCCATTGCATACGGCAAGCCACGGACAGGAACGGCATTGTTGGGGCAGTTTGGTCTGCTTTTTATAACCGAAGCCCCGCTGTACCGGCAAGTCGGCCAGGGCACTCAGCGGAGAAGTTTCAATGTCGCCGATACGGTGGTCAGGATTAACAAAGTGATCGCAAGAATACACACTGCCGTCATGCTCAACGATGAGTACCCGCCCGCAGGTCGGGGCCATCCAGCATAAACCGGCGTTCCCTCCGGACCATACCAAGGCCGTTTCCGCGAACAGTTGGACATTCAGCACTCCAAGATCGTGACGGATCCATTCGTCGAAAACCGCGCACAGAAAATCTCCGTAGCCTTCGCCCGAGACAGAGTCTGCCGTCGGCTCCCCGTCCTCTGTGAGCCTTACAATCGGTATGAACTGAACCCACCCAGTGTTGAGATCTTTGAGCGCTTGATAAACGGCCAGCGGTTCTTTGGCCGTCGCGGATGTTACAGTACACAGCAAATCAGGCTGAATCCCGTGAGCCTGCAGGCGGCGGATTGCCGCGACCACCCGTTCATAAGTACCGCTGCCCTTGTGATCTTTACGGTTTTTGTCATGCAGCCCTTGTGTGCCATCTATACTCAGCCCAACATCAAAGTGGGCGTTCGCCAAAAACGAACACCACTCGTCATCCAGCAGAAGTCCGTTGGTCTGAAGATTGTTCCAGCAGCTCCATCCTTCCGGGAGATAGCGTTCCTGTAATTTCACAGCCAGCCGATAGAAGTCGAGTCCCGCCAATGTCGGTTCCCCGCCATGCCATGTAAACTGTACGACAGGCCCCGGGCTTGATGCTATATACTGCCGGATAAACTTTTCCAGGAGGCTGTCCGACATGCGGGATTCATGCCGACTTGGAGTAAAACGTCCGCTCTCCAAATAGTAACAGTAGCTGCACTCCAAGTTACACAGCGATCCGACCGGCTTAGCCATAACAACAAACGGCTGCATCTAATTCCTTTTCTCCGTGCTCAGATGTTCCCCGAAAAACTCAAAAACTTTCTCCCAGGCATCCATCGCCTGCTGCGGCCTATACGCTTGGTTATGATAATACATAAAGCCATGTCCCGCGCCTTCATAACGGTAGAATGTATAATTCTTGCCGTATTTTTTGAGCTCTTCTTCTTGTAAGTCAACCTGTTCCGGGGTCGGGAACTTATCCTCATTTCCAAACAGCCCCAGCAGAGGGCAGCTTAGCTCAGGCGTGTAGTTAATAGGAGCAACCGGCTGAGCCGCTGTCAGCTCTTCTTTGGAAGCGATCACGCGACCGCCCCAGCAGTCGACCGCCGCATCAAGACCGCTAACTTTACAGGCCGCGAGAAAGGCATGACGGCCGCCGGAGCACATACCGATAACGCCTGCTTTGCCATTGGAATAAGGCAAAGAATTCAGGTATTCCAAAGCCCCCTCACAATCACCCATCACGCTGTCGTCGGCAACACCCCCGGCATTGCGGGCTTTTGCCGCTATCTCATCGGGAGTCCCATGCCCAAACCGGCAATAAATGTCGGGGCAGAGAGTCAAATAACCATGCTGAGAGAAGCGGCGGGCGGTCTCACGGCTAAACTCATCCCATCCGGGCATATGAGGAATCAAGATTACTCCCGGGAACGGTCCCTTCCCAAGCGGTCGCGAAAAGTAGGCATGTATTCGGTCTCCATTATGTCCGGGCATTGTAACAGTCTCCGCCAGCATCCCTTCATACTCATCAGTTCTTAATTGGTTCCACATAATGACCCTCCTTCGGCACTATTTTTAATGTTTTTCAATTCAATTATATACCCACTGGATGAGCTTCGCTACTCGATCCTCATCTCCTCACCTCTTGGAATCCTGCCCCAAATTGAGCCACAGGGAGAGTCAGTCGCATATTACAAAACAGATGAAACTCAGCCTTTGGGGACTGCGGCCCACGAGAAAAATTGACTCAGCACGAACTGGGGCAACTTTTCTAGTTTTGGCCCGATGCCGGTTTTTGTCGATTTCTTTAAGGCTTAAGGATCGGCAAAAAAGACAATCCCCATTGTAAAAATATAGATAAAGAACAAGACTTCTAGCGTTACCAGGATTCTTGCGCTATTACTGATCGGCGAAAAGTCTCCCATGCTTGCGGTGGCAAAAGTGGTAACACTAATATAGAAAAACGTCAGTCGATAATAACTGATAGAATCACATCGAAAACACATTTTCAGCGAGGTTGAAAAATGCCGAAGACTGTATGTCCGGCATCAGGAAATTGTGAAGGGCCTGAGCCGGTATCTTTGGCAGCACGTGCATCTTCTTAAACAGCCGATGTCGCGCAAAGAACGCTCCTTTTCCATTTGGGGTAAAGAAGAAAAACTGATCGATAAGCGCTTCTCAACGCTCCGGGAAGTGCTCAAGTTTAGCGGCCAGCCGAAAAACTTCCTGAACTATTACGATACGCCGGAGCCTTCTTTGAGTATGTGCAGGAGCGCTCCCTATCGGGGACTCTGCTTGTCATCGAAAATAAAGATACCTGGTTCACCCTGCGCAGACTTCTGCGGGAGACCGGGAAAAACCGCTTGGCGGGCACTTCAATTCAAGCGCTGATCTATGGAGAAGGGAATAAGATCACCAAGCCTGAGGCCTTGCAAAATTACGCTCAGGGCATGTTTAGCCGCGAAATCCTGACCAAGGGAAAATTCCTCTATTTCGGCGATCTGGACCATGAGGGGATCCGCCTTTACCATCGTACCCAGAAAGCAAACCCCGCGCTTCATGTCTGTACCCCCCTCCCTATCAACATTATTATTACCCACAACGGTTCACGCCATTTAACAATAGCTATGCAAATCTTTATACTGCAAAGCTCCTTCGGGAGACTTGGGAATCCTCGCGTTTCAGTGCGGGGAGGAAGTCAATAATGTCCGTCATAACCCCACAGGACCTCTAAGCCGGTGGGTAGGGAGTCCTAAGTAAATTCTCAATGTAAAGCATCCGTAAAAGCCCGGATCGCCTCTTCCGACTCCAGTACCCCGATTTCCAGACGGAAGTTCCTCTCCTCCCAGGGAGCCAGGAAACTCAGGGTGCCGCGTTCCCGCTCACGGGCTCTGCCTTCCACATGGCAGTTGGCCGGTTCCAAAGCGGCCACGTAGTTGCCCAGGTTCGTATATTTCCATTGCACAAAATAGGGGAGGTTTTTCTGTTCGTAGCGAACGTAAACGCCCGTCCCCAAGCGTTCATTGACCAGGGCGGCCTGAACCCAACCGTCCCCATCGGCCTGCATATCATGATAATAGACCGTATCCGGAAAATCCGGCGTAGGTTGCCGATATGTTCTGCAGCTTTCTACCGTCCGAGCCGCTACCTCGTCCCTGGGTTCGACCGCGCGACTGGGCGCGAGCAAAACAGAATCTTGGTCCAGGACGGGAAAACCGATGTTGATGTGGTAAAGCAGCATGAGCGGCGCCGGATAGAAGCTTTCATTGACAACCTGATCTTCCAGGAAAAGACGGTTTTCACCCAGGCGCGTCCACACTCGCCGCCGGAGCAGAAGATTCGGCTCGAACAAGGATGTCTCCCGCACCTCGCCCTCGACGCTCATGACATAATCCTCTCGCTCCCATTGAGCTCGACAAGACACTCTCTCCGCCGGTATATTGGAGATCAAACCATGTTGACCCAATTTTTGGCCTTCGTCTTCGTTAGGCGAGCCTACCTGGCTCAGACCGCAGGTAATAAGCAGCCCGCCACTAAAATTACGCACAAAACCCTGCTCATCCGATCCAAAAAACTGGGCTGCGGACTCACCGAGCGGCGCCATAAAGCTGAGTGGCATGCCCCTAAATTCCGCCAAACCGATATCCATACCTCGACCGGGCAAAACTATGAAGCGCAGACCCCCACCCGTACGAACTTCCACACCCTCCAGCCCGGCCGCTTTACCCTGGGCGTAAACAAACTTCCGCACGCCTGCGATCTGTTCCATCCTGCCGCAGTAACGACGGAGCTCCTCTTTCGTCACGGTACGTCCCCATAGTTCAGGCATTCCAAGACCTCACCCTTTCTCCAATGTAACCTTTTCCAGAGCCTTACCAATTCCCGACAGTTATTTCGTCTGTGTTGGGAGTCCGTCGATAAAGCCCAAGACCTTATCTGTGATCCGAAAGCACTCCATAACATCCTCCCGTTCTACTATCAGCGGATCCTCAGCGGGGTAACGTGTTTCAATGTAAAACGTATTGAGAAAAGCAACATCTTTAAGGAATTGCTTGCAATCATACTCCACTGCCGCCGCTTTTTTGCATAATTTAACTAAATTATGGCCTTCTTGAATCAATCCTGTTTTACTAAGCAAGAAACCTTTAATATATTTCTCGACCGCCTGCTGCAAGTGAAAGCAAACAGTACCAAAATCCGCATCGTGCTCAAAAAGAATACGCGCACTCTCCAGGTCTCTTTGTGCCATTTTGAACCATTCGGAATAACTTTTGCTGTCAACCACGTAATTTTACCCCCGTCCGCCTAATAACATTGGCAAAAGTCGAAGGATCTTGGCTGTGCTTGCTCCACTCCTCGGGTGTGTACACGACAATGTCGACGTCTCTCTCATAATTCAGTTCAAGCAACATATCACGGACAAGCACACGTTTGTCACGGGTTGGCATGATAATACAAAGATCAATGTCACTTCTCGAATGAGCCCAACCTTTAGCACATGAACCAAACAAATAGACCTGCTCAGGGTTAAATCGTTCTCCGATCTGCCGCGTAATATCTGCGATTTCCGCTTCAAAAGCCAACATCTCCGGCCCTCGCTTTCTGGCAATACCCATCGGCCGCTTCCAATCCTTATTTTACCATGGCGCACCATCTTGAACAAGGAGCCTTCCGCAAAAATGCGCTGCGATTGTCCCCGAAAAATACCGGATCCCGTCAGTTGGTGCAATTGACAGGCCACGATCCCACGCTACATCGTACGGGTGCATCCCCACAAACCTTTTCCTTTCAAGCGCCGGAGCAACCGCTACCCCAGTACCGTAATGTCTTTTCTGAGCGCCCATAAACATTTGGGTTAAGCCCTGTGATCAGAGCTTTCGCTGTCGTTCAACGTATGGTATAATATTACAGATGAAGGAGGTGCCCTGTGGAGTTAATACTAAGCACATCCGTACCTGATGAAAGGGATTTCGCACTTTTCTGACATGGAGGTTAGTTTGCAATGACATTCACTAGAAAGGTCGAAAATAGCGATGTATTAGCTCACATTATTGATATCCCTGAAAGCCTGAGAAATCGGAAAGTTGACATACTCATACATCCATATGAAGATGTGAATACGGAAGGCGGCATGGAACAGAAAACCAAAAGGGCCAGAGGAGTATTGGAAAAGTACAAATGCAAGGACCTACAAGATTTAGAAAGCAGCGCCTGGGCGAAAGCTATGATAGACAAATATGAGAATAGTTGAGGCAAATATTGTTCAAAAAAGTAGTCTTTAGGTAGATGGTTTTTTCGGATTGGTTGGATCTTACAAGGGGGTTGTCTGATAATGCGTACGGAAAAGGCAGGAACCGAGAGGTTGTATACCTATGAAGATTACCTAAAAATAGACGATGACAACCAATACGAGCTGATTGGGGGAAGGTTAATCTTGGTTCCGGCGCCAAGAACGATTCACCAAGAGTTAAGCGGAGAACTATATTCCGCGGTTAAAGAATTTGTTCGTAAGCATGACTTGGGTAAAGTCTTCTATGCCCCGATGGATGTTCTTTTATCTGAAACGGAAAAGCCCCAGCCGGATATATTATTTATCGCCAAAAACCGCCTGGATATTATTACTGAGACAAATATTCAGGGCGCACCGGATTTAGTCGTGGAAATATTGTCACCTTCAACGGGTAAAAATGATCGAGTTGAAAAAAGCAGGATGTACTACAAACATGGGGTGAAGGAATACTGGATAGCAGACCCCGACCATAAAACGATTGAAGTTTTTACACGGGCCGAGCAAAGCTGGAATCTATTTCAAGCATGTGATGATGAGGATATTTTGACTTCCCCTTTGTTGACAGGCTTGGAAATCCAGCTAAGGGATATTTTCCCTCAGACATCCTCCCACGGCTGAAGCCGGCTGAAGAAATTAAAGCCTTTGAAACTTCTATCCTTGACCCTATCCTGGTAACGAGCAGGGCGCGTCGTCAGTTGACAAATACCAATTGGCCAAAATCCCCATTGGCCAAAATTCCCAAGAAGATTTAGGCGATTAGTTGAGAAAACAATAGCTTCTGTCCAAGGGGGCAACCCTTTTCCCAAAGGCTGCCCTCTTGAACCCATAGATATCACCATTGCCGATTGCTTACGATGCCACACTGGCAGATATCTATCTTAGTGTAACACAGTTTGCACCGCCAGTGGCCCTTTACCTTCTTGGTCACCTAGATCAACCGTTCGGGAATTTCATCTCCGCCAGGCGCTTATAGGATTCGTAGCGCTCGCGGGCGTCTCGTTCAGCCACCTCAAACAGTTTTTCGGCGGCATCCGGGAACACCGTAGCCAGCGAGGCGTAGCGAATCTCACCCAACAGAAACTCCTTAAAGGAGGCGGCGGGTTCTTTCGAATCGAGCGTGAAGGGGTTTTTCCCTTGTTCCTTCAGCAGTGGATTATAACGGTAAAGGTGCCAGTAACCCGCGGCAACTGCCCGCTTTCCTTCCAGCACCGACGTCCCCATACCGGCTTTGATCCCGTGGTTAATACAAGGCGCATAAGCGATAATCAAGGACGGGCCCGGGTAGGCTTCCGCTTCGGCAATCGCCTTCAGCACCTGATTCATGTTGGCACCCATAGAAACCTGAGCGACATAAACATAACCGTAACTCATGGCCATGAGACCCAGATCTTTCTTGCGGATTTTTTTGCCGGCGGCGGCAAACTTGGCGATAGCCGCCGTTTGCGTCGCCTTCGAGGACTGGCCCCCGGTATTGGAATAGACCTCGGTATCGAGCACAAGGACGTTCACATCGTCCCCCGCCGCCAACACGTGATCCAAACCGCCATAGCCGATATCATAGGCCCAGCCGTCGCCGCCGACGATCCAGTGAGACCGTTTAACCAGGTAATCTTTGGCCTCTAAAATTTGCTTAAGGACCGGATTGTTGGTATCAGGCTCCGCTTGGAGGGCCCGGAGGACTTGATCGGAAGCCACTCGGGAGACATCCCCGTCGGCAAAATGATCCAGCCAGTTACGCAAGGCTTCCTTGGTTTCCTCCCGCACCCCACTCTCCAGCGCACCGCGCATGAGGAGCGCCAGCCTCTCTCGCATCTGCTTAACACCCAAATACATGCCGTAACCATATTCGGCATTGTCCTCAAAGAGGGAGTTGGCCCAGCTGGGACCCCTACCCTCCGCATTGGTCGTATAGGGAATAGAAGGAGCACTGCCACCCCAGATTGAGGTGCAGCCCGTAGCGTTGGCAATCATCATGCGATCCCCAAAAAGCTGGGTCAGGAGCTTGACATACGCTGTTTCACCACAGCCGGGGCAGGCACCGTTGAACTCCAGCAGCGGGCGGGCAAACTGGCTTCCCTTGAGGGTCTTGGGATTAAGAAGATTGTTTTTTTCCCGGACAGTCAAGGCAAATTCCCAGTTGGCACTTTGTTTTCCGATTTGTTCATCAGCCGGTTTCATGATCAAAGCTTTGCCGGGGGCCGGACAAATATCCGCGCAATTGCCGCAACCTGTACAGTCCAGCGGGCTCACCTGGATTCTGAAGTTGAGCCCATCCAACTCCTTGCCGATGGCTTTCTTCGTCTTGAAGGTTTCAGGCGCCTGTTCCTCTTCCGCACTATCCAGAAGGAAAGGCCGGATCGTGGCGTGCGGACAAATATATGAACACTGGTTGCACTGAATACACTCGTCAATTTGCCATTCCGGAATCATGACGGCGATTCCGCGCTTTTCCCACTTCGTCGTACCCAACGGGAAGGTCCCGTCTTCCCTCCCCACAAAACTGCTGACCGGCAAGTCATCCCCTTCGTGGCGTTCCATCGGCCTTTGAATTTTGCGCAGGAATTCGGTCTCCCCGCTCAAGCCCGGCTCTTTTGCCTGGTCGGCCGCATCGGCCCAAGCCGCCGGAACTTCCACCTTGACCGTGGCATTGATCCCTTCGTCGACCGCTTTCCAGTTCATCTCCACGATCTTCCGGCCTTTTCTCCCATAAGTCGCCTGGATTGAGTCTTTGAGATATTTCACCGCATCTTCAAGCGGGATGACATTGGCCAGCTTGAAGAAGGCCGCCTGCATGACCATATTGATCCGGCCACCCAAACCGATTTTGCGGGCAATATCAATCGCGTCAACAATGTAAAATTTTATATTGTTGCGGGCAATATAGCGTTTTAGGGCCGCCGGCAGATTCTGCTCAAGCTCGTCCATATTCCAAGGACAATTGAGGACAAACGTTCCGTTTTGCTTGAGCCCTTTGACGAGGTCATATTGCCGGAGAAACGATTTGTTGTGACAAGCTATGTAGTCGGCACTGGAAACGAGGTAAGCGGACTGAATCGGCTTTTGGCCGAAACGCAAGTGAGAAATCGTGGTTCCGCCGGACTTCTTGGAATCGTATTCAAAATAGCCCTGGGCATACATACCCGTGTGATCCCCGATAATCTTGATCGCCGATTTGTTGGCTCCCACCGTCCCGTCCGAACCCAACCCCCAGAACTTGCAGCTGATCGTTCCTTGCGGGGTAGTCTCCATGGGCTCACCTTCCGGTAAGGAGGTAAAGGTCACATCGTCAACGATGCCGATGGTAAAATCATTTTTTGGCTGGGCTTGGGCCAGATTTTTGTAAACCGCGGCTAATTGCGCGGGCGTCGTGTCTTTGGAACCCAAGCCATAGCGCCCGCCGACGATCAGGGGCTTCTGCGCCCGTTCATAAAACACCCTCACCACATCCAGGTAGAGCGGTTCACCGGGGGAGCCGGGCTCTTTCGTCCTATCCAAAACGGCAATCTTTTGCACTGTCTTGGGCAAAACGTTGAAGAAATATTGAGCGGAGAACGGGCGGTAGAGGTGAACTTTCAGTATCCCTACCTTCTCCCCGCGGGCATTCAAATAATCCACTACTTCTGCGGCCGTCTCACAGACAGAGCCCATGGCGACAATGATCCGATCGGCATCCTCCGCCCCATAATAAACGAAAGGCTGGTACTCCCGGCCGCTTAAAGTTTTAATTTCTCGCATCATATTGGCGACGATATCCGGAACGGCCTGGAAAAACCGGTTGCCTGATTCCCTCTCCTGAAAATAAATATCCGGATTCTGAGCCGTTCCCCGCAGAACCGGGTGTTCCGGGCTGAGGGCCCGATCCCGGAAATCCTTCAGAGCCTGATAATCCACCAATTTGGCAATCTCTTCCGCCTCGATAACCTCAATTTTCTGCACTTCGTGGGAAGTGCGGAAACCGTCAAAAAAGTGCAGAAAGGGCACACGGGCTTTCAGCGCACACAAGTGGGCCACATAAGCAAGATCTTGCGCTTCCTGCACACTGGCCGAGCACAATAAGGCAAAACCGGTTTGGCGCGCGGCCATTACATCTTGGTGGTCGCCGAAGATCGATAAGGCGTGAGAGGCCAAGGATCTGGCACTCACCTGAAAGACTGCCGGTAAATATTCCCCCGCCATCTTATACATGTTGGGAATCATCAACAGCAAACCCTGCGAAGCCGTATAGGTCGTGGTTAAGGCCCCCGCCTGTAAAGACCCGTGCAAGGCCCCGGCCGCGCCGCCTTCGGATTGCATCTCCACCACCTTCACGGGTTGGTTGAATAAGTTCTTCTTGCCGTGCGCGGCCCACTCGTCCACACTTTCCGCCATCGGCGAAGAGGGGGTAATCGGGAAAATGGTCGCGACTTCCGTCAATGCATAAGAAGCACTGGCCGCCGCCGTATTCCCGTCCATCGTTTTCATTTTCTTTGCCACTGGGATTAGCCCTCCTTTTCATTTTCACCTTGCCATTCCATCCTTCTTATCCTTCATATCTTGCTCTTCTCCCGCTCCTCTCGCCCTGGTCAAGAAAGCGCTCACCAAAGCAAGCATGCCAACAGACGATACCGCCGGGCACACCGGCCTACCGCCCACACCCTGTCCTTTATTATGCGTCTTTCCTTCTCCAACCATGCATAAAAACCCCGCCTTCCGTCACCTCAACCGGGACAGAGGGCAGGGCCTTACCGCAAAACCCGTAGTTCTTTAGTAAAGAAGTTGTCTACTTGATGGTCCTTATGGCCTCTCTCAATAGCTTATCTTATCTTTATCTCTATCTTTATCTCTATCTTTATCTTTATCTCTATCTTTATCTCTATCTTTATCTCTATCTCTATCTTTATCTCTATCTTTATCTCTATCTCTATCTCTATTATATCTATATCTTCAGCTCTATCTCTGGGTCGTCTTTAAAGCTTCACGTCGTAGTTCATCTTTGTTGTCTGTCTTGGCAATTCATGGCTGACCCTTCATCCGTCCGGGGTCTACTCCGAGACCGGCGCCGACTTGACATTTACTCCGACGGATCCACATGATTGTCCACGACCCGCCCCACCATGTATTTGTGGAAAAACCATTCTCCCACTCCGATCAAGATACCCGAGTAGAGGGCCGGAACAATGCTGATTCCGTAATTCAGCCAATAACCCCCGATTCCCCAGACGGCGACAACCGCTATCACGAAATCGGCCACCGTGGCCATGACATTACCACCCATCGGCAAAACCAGCAAATCCCCCAAGAGGTAGGCCAAGACTGTCACAACAAGGCTCAGCAACAGAATATCCCCGATGCCGACGCTGTAAAACAACCCCAGGACCACATACAGGATTACCGCAACCATGACATACTTGACGATTAGGGCATAAACATGCTTCATGAGATTGACCGTCCTTTCACTCACCATTTGTTCTCCCTTAGGTAAGATCTTCAATCGTTCAACCTCTAGTCTGACCAAAAAGTTGTCAAATCATGCATGGCTCGGTCTCGGATCACGCCCCGCCGGGCAAAGAATCCCTGCCTTTCTCCAATTCCAGTAAAGCGGCTTTGAGTTCCAAGCCCCCCGCATACCCGGTCAATCTTCCGTCTTGTCCAATGACCCGGTGACAGGGGACGACAAAAGCAACCGGATTTTCATGAACGGCGCCGCCCACCGCACGGGAACCCTTGGGACTGCCCACGGCTACCGCAATATCATGGTAACTGCGGGTCTCTCCATAGGGAATATCTGTCAGGGCCCGCCAGACCCTCTTTTGAAAATCCGTCCCTTTCAAGTGCAGGGGCAGCTCGAACTTGCGGCGCGCGCCCTGAAAATACTCGCCGAGTTCCCTGAGTGCCTCCTCATGCGGCCGGGAAGTCCGGACCAGCCAAGACCCCGGTAAGTGCCGCCGCACCCAGGAACGCAACCTGCCTTCCTCCTCCCTGGGATTGCCTGAGCTAAGCCAACACAACCCCTCCCCGCTGCCGGCCAGCGTCAGGTGGGCTTCGACCCCGCCCATATCCATGGTTTGAGTCCAAAAGCTGACCGTATCCGTTTGCAGCCACGATCGCACGGGAAGGGTTCTCAGTTTCCCTTCCTGATAAAGCGTGACCGGCGTCTCGCCCTCCGCCAAGCCGTCCGCGCGGGAAATCTCCCACCCCTGTTCTTGTCCCGCCCGCTCCCGCATAAAACGATAGATTAGTGCCGCCAAGAGTTGCGTTTCCGCAGAACCCGCCCCCAAGAAAGGTTTAACCCGCTCTTCCAAAGGGAACACCCATTGCGGAGCCTCAAGCGCCAACTGCAGCAATCCCCACAACACTCCGTCTCGCAAACTGGGATCGGCTAAAAAATCGCTGAACATCCAATGAAAATGCCCGCACGTGTCCGGACTGTTGGCCATGATGCTCCCGATGGCCTGCCCCGCATTCCAAGCCGTACCACCGGATTCTTCATTGAGCGCCCAAAAATAGCGGCGAACCATCTCCTGCGCGTAGCCCGGCCTTTCCTCTTCCAACCATCCCGCCACCCGTCCCAACCCTTCCACTGCCCGCCATAACAGCAATCCCGACGCAGTCAGCACTTTACTCTGCAGTTGCCTCACGACGGAACGGTCCCGGCTGGCCCGATACCTCAATCCGCGCCAATCCGCCTTCAAGAGAAGGCTATCCAGTTCGCTTCTCCTGCGAATACCGTCTCCCTCGTCTTTACCCATCACCATTTACCTCTTTCTTGTCCAAAATCTCCTCCTACCCACCCGCCGTCATGTTTCTTGGCAGAACCCTTCCCGGTTGCGGAAACAGGATAAATGGAAATCATCCCCCAGGACTGCCCGCTCACGCCAAACGACCTTTCACGACCTTTCACCGAATGCTGCGCGCGGAAGCCCCTGGCTTCAGACGCCTTTAGGCATGGGGTGGTTGACATAGGGAAAATTAAGTACCCGAACGCCGATTCCGTTCTCGCAACAATTTACTTTGAGAATAACATACCACGACGGGCGACGCGGGACAACCGTGGATTTACCCGGATCTCAATCGACCTTACATCCTGATCGGCCCGTCCCCCAATTGGGTCCGCATCCGAGTTGGCTGACGTATGGATTTTTCCCGCATCCAAATTAACCTTGCATCCGGCATGACCTCACTGCTCAGCCGAGACCTACCCCCTTCTGCCGTCTCGGCCTTCCGGCGCTTTTCGCCTACCCATGAACAGATAAAAAACCAAGGCCAGGAAAGCAGGCACGGTCGCGCCCAAGTACATGGCACTGAAACCCCAGACATCGGCAACCACACCCCAGATACCGGAGCCCAGGCCGATGCCGAGATCAAAGGCGGAGTAGAAGGTCCCATTGGCGGCCCCCCGGCGGTTAAACGGCACATCGAGCACCGCCATCGCCTGTAAACTCGGCTGTACAGCCCCAAAACCGAACCCATAGATAACTGCCGCCACCAGCAGGATGAGCAAAGGTTGCGAGGAAGCCTGAGCGCGATAGAGCAAAAACATGGCCAGCAAGATAGCCAGCATTCCCGGCACAAGAACGATATCAAATCCTCGGCGATCGGCCAGGCGTCCGAACAGCGGCCTGCTTAACATCAGAGCCACGGCATAGAAAGTGAAAAAAATCCCTATGTTTGAAATACCCAGATGACTCGCATATAAAGCGAGGAAGGAAACAATCGCTCCAAAGGTCATAGTCACGAAAAACATGAGCAAAGAGGGCCGGAAAGCGGCTTTCTCAAAAAAGGCTGTCCGGCTCCCGCGCTCCGTTTGAGAGGCCTCACGATAGGTAATAAAGCAGGCTAAAATGATCGCAAGCAACGTAGCCGCCCCCGAAGAAAAGAAGAGCGCCGGAAATCCGTAGCTGCCTATGAGGAAGAGCCCATAAGCCGGAGCCAACGCCATGGCAATGTCACTCGCGATACCGTAATAGCCCATGCCTTCCGTGAGGCGGGGACGGGGAATCGTGTCCGCGGCAATCGTCCCGGCCGCCGTGCTGGAGGCTCCCCAGCCAAACCCGTGAATAAGTCGAAAAAGGATCAGCAGCAGAACCGTAGGCAGCCAATTATAAGCCAGGACTGAGACGAAAAAAATCGTTAAACCCGAGAGAAAAATCACCTTGCGCCCAAAAACGTCGATAGCACGCCCGGCAAAGGGACGAATGAGCACTGCCGAAATGGCGAAGATGCCCATGACCAACCCGGCCTCGGATTGCGAGCCGCCCAATTTTTCCGTATAAACAGGAATGGTCGGCATCAGCATCTGAAAGCCGAAAAAAATAATGAAATTCGCCAAAACGATTAGGATGAAGTTTTTGGTCCAAAGTTCTTTCGGCCCTACCCCCTGGGCAGGGCCCTCTCCTGCCCCTTCCCCACTGTTCTTTCCCGTGTTTTCCCCCATAATATCTCCGCCTCTGCTCGTTGTATTGTCACAATATTCTTCTATTATAGTTGAACGATCCGCTCTGAGTCAAATCGCTCCAGGGGAACCATCGGCAAGTGCTCCACCCTAACCCTCCGAGGCAACGCCCCAAGCAGAGTTGGCCTCTGCCCCTCAGGACAGATATATTAGGCAGTTCCCACTGCCCTACAAGCCGGGAACTGCCTAACCTTACGCCCATGGGGTTTGCGGCGGGTTGCGCTGCCGTCAGTCCGGCAGAAGACAGCTCCGGGTCCCGCGGGAACCCGGAGAAAAACCGCCATACACATCATCAGGAAAATCACGCCGTGCGCCGGGCCCCGCGCGAGCCCGAAGCAGAACCGGCCTATTGCCACCGGAAGGCTGCCATCAGAAGACAGAATCGTCGATCCCGTTCAGCCAATCTTCGATCACGGTGACCGTAGCCCTAAGCGAACCCTCCGCAAAAGGAGATACCAAATTGGCCAGTTCCACCAGCCCTAAGAACGAGCGGCTCCCGCCCGCCCGGCACAGCCGGAGATAATCAGCCCAAGCCTCTTCCCGCTTTTCCCGGGAGCGCTGCCAGAACTGAAAAGCACAGACTTGGGCCAGAGTGTAATCGATGTAATAGAACGGGCTGCCGAAAATATGCCCCTGCTGGTGCCAATACCCTCCCCGTTCCAGATAAGCGTTATCTTCGTAGTTTCGATGAGGGAGATACTTCTTTTCCAGTCCCCGCCAGGCCGCTTTGCGTTCCTCGGGGGAGGCCTCCGGATGGGCGTAGACAAAGTGCTGAAATTCATCGACACAAACCCCATAAGGAATAAAGAGCAAAGCCTCGCTCAGATGAGAAAACCTATATTTGTCAGCATCTTCCCTGAAAAAGAGATCTATCCAGGGCCAGGCGAAAAATTCCATGCTCATCGAGTGGATCTCGCAGGCTTCATAGGTGGGCCAATAATATTCGGGGATCTGAAAGTCCCGGCTGCAGTAAGTTTGGAAGGCGTGCCCGGCCTCATGGGTCATGACGTCGATATCTCCCGAGGTCCCGTTGAAGTTGGAGAAGATAAACGGCGCCTGGTATTTGCTCAAATAGGTGCAGTAGCCGCCACCGGCTTTGCCCTTCTTGCTGACCAGATCCATGAGCTCCCTCTCAACCATGAGCTTGAAAAAGGCACCAGTGTCAGCCGACAATTCGTCATACATTTTCTGCCCATTGGCCACGATCCAGGCCGGATCCCCTTGGGGCTTGGCATTACCTGTTTTGAAACTGAATTTTTCGTCGTAATAAGCGAGCGTTGACAGTCCCAGCCGCTTTCTCTGGCGTTCACGCAGCCGGCTGGCCACTGGGACGATGACCTCCTCAACCTGCCGGCGGAAATTTGCCACCATCTCGGGGTTATAATCCGAACGCAGCATTCTGGCATAGCCCAGTTCGACGTAGTCAGTATAACCCAGTTTGTGGGCGATGCGGGTTCTGACGCTTACCAACTCGTCATAAATCTCATCCAGCTTCCCTTCGTGATCGGCAAAAAAAGCATACTTAGCCTCATGGGCCCGTTTGCGCATCGCCCGGTCGGTGGACAGCTGGAAAGGCACCAAACCAGGCAGATTGCGTTCTTCCCCTTCAAATGGGATCTTAGCCGAGGCGATCAGCTTAGTATATTCGGTTGAGAGTTTGTTTTCCTGCCGTAAATCTTCAACAATTTCCGGGATAAAGGTTCGCAGGGTCAGTTCCGCTTTGGTAAAGAGCTGGTTCCCCCATTTCTTTTCCAAATGCGTTCGGAACTTGGAATCGACCAAGGCTTGGTAGTAGCGGGAAATCAAGCCCTGATAAACCGGGGTCGCCTCGTCGAAAAAATTCTGCTCCCCTTCGTAAAAAACGTCCGTGGTGTCGATGGTATGCCGGATATAGACCAACTGTTCCATCGATTCGAATTCGTTTCTGAGGCCGTTGAGCTCGACCATCAGGGCGTCCTGCTCCGCGAAAGTTCCGGCCCGGTTGAACTTGGTCAAGAGAGCCTCGAACTCGGATTCCAGGGCCGCCACATCCGGCCTTTGATAAAGAAATTCACTGAACTTCATCATGACTTCCACCTTCCTCATTTCTATCTGCAGCCTTAACCCCCTGCAGCCTCAACCTCACTCCTTCTTAATTCTACGTGAGTGCCTTTTTCCCTTCGAATCCCTAAACTCTTTTCCGTATTTAACTCGGATTAGGGTAGTTTGAACATGCCACGGCAAACGGGCACCCGCTCAGATTTTAAATTTATCCACTTCTTGGTTCAAAACCCCTGCCAACTCATTCAGCTTCTCGGCCGTCCTCGCGACTTCTTCGACAGCACCGGCGGTCTGCTCCATGGAGGCCGTAACCTCCTGGGAAGAAGCGGCTGTCTCTTGGGAAACCGACGAGATATTGGCAATCATCTGCACCATCTCTTGACTGTTGACATTCACCTGCTCAACATTAGCAAAGATCCCTTGAATCTTGGCCGCAATCTCATTTATACCGGCAGAGATCTTTTGGAAGGAACCCCCAACCTTATGAACGGCATCCACCTGCGCCCGGGTACGGGAGCGGACCTCAGCCATCACAGACACCGCCTGACCGCTCTCCTTTTGGATCTCGGAAATAATCGTGCGGATGCCAGCCGTGGACTGGGAAGATTGCTCAGCCAATTTACGGATCTCATCCGCCACCACAGAAAAGCCCCGACCGGCATCCCCGGCACGTGCCGCCTCGATCGAGGCATTGAGAGCCAGGAGATTGGTCTGCTCAGCGATGGAATTGATCGCCTGAAGAATCTCCCCGATGGACTGAGCCTTGGTATTGAGAGCATAGATAGTAGTCTCGATCTTGTTAATGGCTTCGCTGTTGTGGTTGGTCTTTTCGGTTAAATCCCCCACGGTGTTGACGCCGTTTTCTTCGGCCGCCCGCACCTCGGCCGAAGCCGCCGCCATGGCTTCGGAACTCGCCGCCAGGTCTGCCAGGCGCCGGGCCATCTCCCGCACCAGAGCCGAAGTCCGCTCCCCTGTTGCCGCCTGCTCTGAGGCGCCCGCGGCAATCTCAGTCACGGTAGCCGTGACTTCTTCACTCGCCGCACTCGTTTCCTCCGCGCTGGAAGCCAGTGAGTTCGCGAATTGGCTCACCTGAGAGGCATGGTCCTTAACATTCCCCATCAGGCGCCCCAATTGTTCAACCATCCCGTTAAGAGTAGCGGCCAAAGAACCGATTTCGTCTTTGGATCTAACCCGGGTGCGCACGGTAAAATCGCCGCCGCCGATTTTCTTGGCCTCCTGAACCAATGTTTTCAGGTTTTTGGCAATCGAGTCCGAAAACCAAAGTCCCAACGCGATAGCTAGGACCACCACTATCAAACTGGCAAGCAGTGTTTCCCACAAAATGGACCCTGTCGCCGCCTGGATCTCATTGTAGCTCACCACTCCGATGATCTTCCAGCCGATGTCAGGTAAGGTTTCAAAGACGCCGAAACGGTTTTGCCCTTGGTATACGTAATTCACACTGCCTGATTGTCCCCCGGTCAGACCCTGCCGCAGAGCGGCGATGGGCACCGGCTTGCCAATTAGGGAACTATCCGGATGAACCATGACTTTGCCCTCTTTGTCCACCATGATCACATAGCCATGATCCCCGATTTTGATGCTGCCCAGCATCTTGCTCAAGCTATCTAACGAGATATCTATGCCCACAACGCCCAGAACCTTCCCGGTTTTCGGCTCAAGCACGGGTTTGGCCACGCTGACAACCAGTTTTTTTGTGCCCGTATCAATATAGGGCTCGGTCCAGGCGATCCCTTTAGCCTGCACCGCCAGTTTATACCAGGGCCGGGAAGTCGGATCGAAATTCGGAGGCAAGGGCGATCTGGGATAAACAAACATCTGCTTGTTCGCCGTGCCATAATAGACATTTTGCACATCGGGATGGGACTCCCGGTAGATTTTAAAGGCCGCCATCGCCTTGGCCGCCTGCGGCTGACTGGGTGCCGTGACGACATTCTCATCCATACTCAAGCGGTCGGCACTGTGCTCGGCTTCACCCATGAGTGTCTGAGTCAGCGTACCGGCTTTAGCCACCGACTGGGCTGCCGCCTGGCGGAGCTGGCTCTCCAGCGCCCTGTAGGCATTGAAATAGTTTGTGACCCCCAACACCAGGGTGGGAACCAGAGCCAGCATAAGTACCAGGGTCGTAATTTTGCCTCTGACAGATAACCTAAACACTACTTAATCTCCCCCAACGACGAATCCGTAACCTAGATCTGCTTTTTGCAACCGGGATTCTGCTTCTTTAACCGGAATCCTTTCCTTTTTTGGCCTGGATTCTTCTTTTTGTGACCTATTCTAGTATTTTTCTTCTTCTCCCGCAATCCGCCATTGGTCCCTAATTTGAAGTCCGGAAATTTTGAGAGGAAGGTCAAAAGAATACCGGCAACATCCATCGCTACGACCTGTGACGACTCATTTAAGGGCTTCGAGATACTCTCAAGATACAACTGAAGTTGGGCACCCTGTAAATCTCCATAGGATAGGGCTCAGAATATTCGCAACCCGTCCTACTTAAGGCACAGGTCCCGGGGAGGAAAACCTCCCCGGGACCTTCTTTCACGCCACTATGGCGCTGACAGTCACACGGCACTGACAATTTAGAGGACCGCTGCTTCCAGGGCTTGCTTCAGATCCATGATGATATCATCAACCGTTTCCAGACCCACGGCTAACCGGATCAAGCCGTCGCTGATCCCGGCTTGCCGCCTTTCTTCCTCTGTATAAGGGGAATGGGTCATCGAAGCCGGATGTTGAATGAGGGTTTCCGCATCGCCCAGGCTGACCGCCAGACTGGCCAAGTGTACGTTGTTCATGACGGCTTTGCCCTCTTCGACTCCGCCCTTGATCTCGAAAGCGATGATCGCACCGGGAAGACGCATTTGTTTTTTAGCCAGATCGTACTGGGGAAAACTCTCCAGTCCCGGATAATAAACCCCCTCTACCGCCGGATGCCCCTCAAGAAACTTGGCGACTGCCAAGGCGTTGCCGCAATGTCTCTCCATGCGGACCTCCAGAGTCTTTAAGCCCCGCAGGAGCAAAAAGGCCTCGAACGGACTCAAAACCGCTCCCGTCATGTCTTTGACCCCCACCAGCCGGACCTGGTCGATCAGTTCCTTCCCGCCCGCGACCAAGCCGGCGATGACATCCCCGTGTCCGTTGAGAAACTTCGTGGCCGAGTGCACCACCGCGTCCGCACCCAGAGTCAAGGGCTGTTGCAAATAGGGTGTGCAAAAGGTATTATCGACTACCAACATACAGCCGGGATTCCGGTGGGCGATCGAAGAAATCATCTCGATATCGCTGATTTCCAGGGTGGGATTGGCCGGAGTTTCGAGATAAACCACCCTTGTGTTTTCTTTCATGGCTTGACGGATGTTTTCCGGATCGGTCGCGTCCACAAAAGTCACTTCAATGCCAAAGCGGGTCAAACCGTGATTCAGCAGGGCGAAAGTACAGCCGTAAAGGGTTTTCGCCGCCACAATATGGTCTCCCGCCCGCAGGACGGTCCACATGAGGGCTGAAATGGCCCCCATGCCGGAAGCCGTAGAGATACAGGCCTCCGCTCCCTCCAATAAGGCAACTTTCTCTTCTAACTCGGCATTAGTCGGATTGCCCAATCTTGAATAAATGTATCCGTCTTCCTCCCCGGCAAAGCGTTTCCCTCCCTGCTCGGCCGAATCAAAGACGAACGTGGCTGTTTGGTAAATCGGCGTGGCCAAGGCGCCGGCCGGATTCTTCCGATGAGTTCCATGAATGGCCAACGTGCCAAAAGCGTCTCGGGCGTGGTCATGCATCTGTCTTTCCCCCTCAACAATCTTGCTGCTTTACTCTTATCTTGCAAGTATTGTGCCGGAATTATTTATTTCCCTAGCCCAACTCCCACTTCGACAGGTCGCCTTCCACCGCTTCACTTGGCCTATTCCTATTGTTCCAAGCCGCCCGTAACCGGGCTCCGTCAATTAGCGCTCCGTTCCTGGTAACATATGCTGCCATTATCTGCCGGTGGTGTAATCATTTCGTTACATTTGGCAACCTGAGCTAACGTTTTCAGGTATTGATTTTGTCCGGCGGCAGCCCCGCAGGTAAACCCTTTATTTATTTAACTGGACAACTCATATCTCTTCACTTTCTTCATCAGTGCCGTATGGGAAATGCCTAAAATTCTGGCGGCTGCGCGGTAACTTTTGCTTTGTGCCAGCGCTTGTTCGATAACCTCACGTTCGCACATTTGTACAGCCCTGCGTAGGTTTAGATTTTTCCGTCCGGGGGGGAAAGGCTGAGGCGCATCCCCTTCACCGCTCTTTTGTGCGGAATGTTCCAGGCTCAGGGCCAGGCTCTGCAAGCTCAAAATATCATCGTCCCCCAGAACCAGCGCCCGCTCAATCACGTTTTGCAATTCACGCACATTTCCCGGCCAATCATGTTTAAATAGTTTATCCATAAAAGCCATGTCTGTACCGGATACCCGGCGGTTCAGCTTCTCGCTGTAAACCGCGATGAAGTGGTTGACCAGGAGGGGAATATCCTCCTTTCGTTCACGCAAAGGAGGCAGGAAAATCGGCACAACATTCAAGCGGTAGAATAAATCCTCGCGAAAGAGAGACTGCCGCATCATCTCCTCCAAATTCTTGTTGGTCGCCGCAATGATGCGGACGTTGACCTGCTCTTCGCGGTTGCTGCCGATCTTGCGAATGACCCCCTCCTGAAGGACGCGCAGCAGCTTGGCCTGCAGCCTAACCGACAGCTCGCCTATCTCATCCAGACACAACGTCCCACCGTCGGCCTCCCTGAAGAGCCCTTCCTTACCCGACTGAGCGGCACCGGTAAAGCTTCCCCGCGCATAGCCGAAAAGCTCGCTTTCGATGAGACTATCGGGCAAGGCGGCACAATTAATCGTGACAAACGGCTGATCCCTTCTTTTACTTAACCGATGAATCGCCTTGGCGAATAACTCCTTGCCGGTTCCGCTCTCCCCGCGCAAAAGAATGGTGGAGTTGCTCTTGGCCACGGCGACACACATTTTCTTGACCCTTTCGATCGCTTGGCTGCTGCCCACGATCTCCTTGAAGGCTCCTTCGGTGGTCCGGGATACAGCGTTGGCCAGTTCAATCGCTTTCCGGATATCCTTAACCGAAGCCACCGCCCCGATAATGTGCTCGTCATCATCCCGCACTGGCCTGCCATTGATAATGTAATGACTGTCGCCCCACTGGTTGTGTCCGGAGACTTCCTTGTTCTTCCAGGCAATACCGTCCTGGATCAAGCGCAGCAGGGGAGAATCCGGCCCCATCAGCCGGCGGATGTCCTGGCCCAAAACGTCTTCCTTTTTTACCTTGAATACGCTTTCACAGTAGCTGTTAAACAACTCCACGCGGAACTCTTTATTGACGGCCACGATTCCTTCGTCAATGGCATCCAGAATGGCTAAAAGCCTGCGCTCGCTTTTTTCAAAATCAAACAGATCCACCACGCCCACTGAGTCAACGCCTTGGACGTTTTTCAGGTCACGTTGGATGATTTGCAATCTGCCTTCCTCAAGCACCTCCGTTTTTACTCGCACCTTACGCGGGAAAACTTCCAGTGAATGCAGATTGATGCCCAGCTTATGGAGCACCTTGAGAATTTCCGAAGTCATCCCTAGCCGGTCTTCCGCACTGATTTCCAGCCGGGTAAAGCGTTCCAACCCCCCATCACCTTCTTCCCGCAAAAAGTTTCCCGCACCAATATTCCGGTACCGCCGCCCGGCCTTCCGTCAGGCCCCGCTCCCAACACCCATTACTGAAGAGAACAGCAAACCGGGTTGGAACCAAGGGCAGAATGCCTTCGGTTATGGCGCAGGATGAGAACCCTCCCCCGAATAGATCAGGACCACCAGAAACTCACAGCCGCATCCGCCCCGGTTTATGTAGGTGTGTTCAGCGTTGGCGAAGAAACAGAGAGAATCCCCTTGCTCAAGTTCATAAACCCTGCCGTCGATGTTTAGGGTGAGGCGCCCCCGCCGAATCCAGACTCCTTCCGTTACCCCGGTTCCGTGCGATTCGGCTCGGTGTGAACAATCCTGCTCCAAGCGGACATGGAACAGATCCGCGGGCTGCGGACCTTTAAAAGCCATAATGCTCCGTACGACATATTCTCCCTCATCATCCACGACGACCCGCTGTTCTGAAGCACGCACCAGCGTAATTCCCGGGTCCTCCATATCTTGCAGAAAAGTGGAAAAAGGCACCGCTAAGCCCGTGGCAATCTTCCACAAGGTCACCACCGTAGGGTTGGTTTCGCCCCGTTCGATCTGACTGAGCATAGGCTTGCTGACCCCCGTCATTTCGGCTAAGCGGTCGAGCGTCAACTGTTTTTGCTTACGAAGATTTTTGAGAATCTGCCCAATCCGCCAGGTCAAGCGATCAGCCTCCACACAATTTCATCTCCCTTTTTTTCTCTTATTATATCATACTGCACAGAAATATGTTATATTGAACAAAGTAAGCTAAGGCGCTGCCTTTATACGCTTAGCGCAAATTCCGTACATGAATGCCCCAAGGCTGGAGTCCCTGTTTCTTAAAAAAGAAGCACCTGCTTCGCGGGTGCAGCATATGTGGAGAGGAAGGAGAACGGTTTTATGCCCCCGGTCTTGTTCGAAACACTTCTCATCGGTGCGGGAACCTACTTAATCAGGGCCGGCTCCCTCAGTTTGGGCAGCCGCGCCTCTTGGCCGGAGTGGGCCAGGAAATGGTTGTCTTTTGTCACGCCTGCCGTACTGGGTGCTTTGTTGGGCCCCATGCTTCTCCTTAACGGCGATCATTGGCCGAGCATCACACATAACCCCACTCTGCTGGCGGCGCTTCCCACCGCAGCTGTGGCCTGGATCAGCCGGCACCTTTTGCTAACGGTCGTTGTAGGGGTCGTGTGTTTTGCCTTGATTGTTCACATCTAGCGCTCATTGCTAAAGAACCCAGCAAACATCCAACCGGAAAGGAGAGAACGCTGTGTCCGGTTCACCTGTCAAAGCTGCCCTGCAAGACTCCCTGCCGATCGTAACGGCTTATTTTCCCATTGCCGTGACCTTCGGAGTACTTTCCGTGGCGGGCGGCATCGCCTGGTGGATGACCATCCTCATCTCCGTCTGCGTCTATGCGGGCGGAGCCCAATTCATGCTCGTCGGCCTGGTTTTGTCCAACAGTTCCCCGCTTTCAACGGTCATCACAGTCTTACTGGTCAACCTGCGCCATTTTCTTTATGGCACGACCCTCGGCCCGTCCTTCCGGCAATGGACGGAAAGGCACAAATGGATCGCGGCCTTCGGCTTGACGGACGAAGTCTTCGCGGTCAGCAGCACCCGCCTGCGGGAAAAGGAACCCACCCCGGTCTATCAATTCGCCTTCGTCTTCGCTTGTTATGCTTCCTGGGTCAGCGGCACCGTCGCGGGTGCCGGCATCGGCCAAGCCGTTCCGACTTCCGTTTCTCAAGCACTCGGCTTCGCTTTGCCGGCGCTCTTTCTGGCCCTTCTGTTTCTCGGGGAGCGCACGCTCGCCCATCTGATTGCCGCCCTGAGCGGTGCCTTGCTGGCCATCGCAGCCACGCTGCTGCATGCGGGAAGTACCGGTATCGTCATCGGCGCTCTGGTGGGGGCCACCCTCGGCCTGCTGGTCCGGGAATACAGCGGAAAGCTGCGCCAAAAAGTACCGTGAAGATCCTACCGTTTCACACATTCTAAGGCAGTCTTTCGTCAGGGCAAAATGTAAGGGCCCTGGGACTGAGCCAAACGCCATTGGCATACTCAATACCCAACTTGGCTCCGATTAAAGTACTAAAACCATGTGCCCGCGCAATTGAGCGCGCCGCCGTGACAGCCTGTGGTTCACTAACCTTGACGGCGCAAAAGCCGGTAATAGGTTGATCTACCCGCAGATCCTTAATTGTCGGTACACTCGCCTTCTTCTTTCGGCGGCCCCGGCAGAACGAGTTGGTAAGGGACCGGTCGGTGCGACTTCTTCCATAAGGAAATCAGCCATGGCGCCAGATCGGCGGCCGGCATGTTTGCTTATGACCGTCCTTGCCGGTATCTGGCGCTGGGTTGCGTACAGGAGTATGGTCCGCATACGCCTTAGATACTGTACATACAAGTCTATGCAAATATCTGCTTCCGGGCTCCGAAGCAGGTCGGGATCATCCCCTTCCTCCTGAACTGCGGTTAGGATTTGTCGGATTTCTTTCTTAACATTAGCGCAGGCCAGCCACTTCGGGAATGAAAAGAATTTTGCCGGGCTGCACCCGCCGAAAGCGATGCCGACCAATGCCAAAAGCAGCACGGACCAACGCCGAGGCGCTGCGGGGTTAAAGAAAGAGCGGAGCACCTCTCTCTTTACAAGAAATGCCTCCGCTCTTCCCCGCGTTCTCATCCGGGACATTCTCCCGGCTCTCCCCCGGCCGTGTTCGAACATCCTTAGTCTTCAGCGCCAGCGTGCCGCCCGAGTTGCATTGTCAGACTCTCGTCTTCCGTCACACCGGCACCTTACACGGCAAGGAGCTTCTCAACAATCACGTTCCCAAACTCATCTGCCGCCCGGTGCCCTACACGGCAAGGAGCCTTTTGCCAATCAAAGCATTCCCGACTTTCACCCGCCGTCGCCCCGGGGAGGCTCTCGCCGCTCCGCGATTCCCAGGAGCAGTGCGGCCCTTTACTCACCGTACTTCATCTCCGTCATGCGCTTGTAAGACTCATACCGCTCCTTGGCATGCTTAGCTGCGGCTTCGAACAGCTGATCCGCCGCGTCCGGAAAGACAGTGGCCAGTGAGGCATAGCGAATCTCGCCCAGAATGAAGTCCTTGAAAGATGCCGTGGGCTCTTTGGAATCCAGAATGAAAGGATTTTTCCCTTCTTCCTTGAGGGCCGGATTATAGCGGTAGAGATGCCAGTAACCGGCTTCCACAGCCCGTTTCCCTTCAGCCACGCTCTTCGACATGCCGGCTTTGATGCCGTGGTTGATACAAGGGGCATAGGCGATGACGATGGATGGCCCTTTGTGGGCTTCGGCTTCCGTGATCGCTTTCAGCGCTTGGTTCATGTTGGCACCCAAAGAAATCTGGGCCACATAGATGTAGCCATAGCTCATGGAAATCATGCCGAGATCCTTTTTGCGCACTCTTTTCCCGGAGGCCGCGAACTTGGCGATAGCCGCGGTCGGAGTGGCTTTTGAAGACTGCCCGCCTGTATTGGAGTACACCTCTGTGTCCACAACCAGGATATTGACATCGTCCCCGGAAGCCAAGACATGATCCAAACCGCCGTAGCCGATATCATAAGCCCAACCGTCACCGCCAACGATCCATTGGGATTTCTTGACCAAGTGATCCTTTTTGGCCACGATCTGTTGGAACAGCGGATCCTGGGGCTTCCCTTCCGCCGCCAAAGCGGCAAGCAATTTGGCGGAAGCGGCTTTGGATCCCTCACCCTCATCGAAATTATCCAGCCATTCCCGGCAGGCGGCAGCAAGTTGCTGGCCCGTCCCTTGCGCCATCACCTTTTTAATCAATTCGGCCAGCTGCAAACGCGCTTGACGCACCCCCAGGTACATACCGTAACCGAATTCGGCGTTATCTTCAAAGAGGGAGTTAGCCCAGGTCGGCCCTTGACCCTTGGCATTCGTCGTATAAGGAATAGAGGGTGCACTTCCGCCCCAGATGGAAGAACAGCCGGTCGCGTTGGCGATCATCAAACGGTCGCCGTAAAGCTGGGTCAGAAGTTTGACATAAGCCGTCTCACCGCAGCCCGGGCAGGCGCCGTTGAACTCCAGGAGCGGCTTATTGAACTGGCTGCCTTTCAGAGTCTTAGGATCCATGATATTGTGCTTTTCACTCAGAGTCATGGCGAAATCCCAATTGGCCGCTTCCCCGGCACTCAGTTCCTCGGCAGGCTTCATCACAAGTGCCTTGCCCTTGGCCGGACAAACATCGGCACAGTTGCCGCAGCCCGTACAATCCAGCGGGCTGACCTGAACCCGGTATTCCATTCCTTCCAAGGCTTTACCCAAGGCCTTTTTGGTCACAAACGTCTGCGGGGCCCTGTTCTGTTCCTCCTGATTGAGGAGGAAGGGGCGAATCGCCGCGTGCGGGCAGACCAAAGAACACTGGGTACATTGAATACACTTTTCCACATCCCATGCGGGAACCTGCACGGCGATGCCGCGCTTCTCATAGGCCGCGGTGCCCAGGGGGAAGGTCCCGTCTTCCCGGCCGCTGAAAGCACTGACCGGCAAAGCGTCCCCTTCGCGGCGTTCCATCTTATTGTGGACATCGCGGATGAAAGCCGGAAGTTCGGTTTCGACCGTGGCAGCCGCCTCTTCTGCCGCGCCCGCCCAGGCAGCGGGCACGTCGACCTTCACCAGGGCCCCGATCCCTTCATCCACGGCCTTCCAGTTCATCTCAACGATGTTCTGGCCCTTTTTGCCGTAGGTTTTTACGATAGATTCTTTTAGGTATTTCACCGCATCCTCAACCGGAATCACGTTAGACAACTTAAAGAATGCGGCTTGCATGATCATGTTGATCCGGCCGCCTAAGCCGATCCCACCGGCAATGGAAATCGCATCGATAATATAAAACTTAATCCCGTTTTTGGCAATGTAACGTTTGACCGAGGCCGGCAGGTTCTCCTCCAGTTCATCCGGAGTCCAATTGCAGTTCAGGACGAAAGTGCCGTTTTTCTTCAATCCGGCCAGGAGATCATATTGGCCCAGAAAAGCCTTATTGTGGCAAGCCACATAATCGGCATCTGAAACAAGGTAAGAAGACTTGATTTTCTGGCGGCCGAAGCGCAGGTGGGAAATCGTCACCCCGCCCGATTTCTTGGAATCGTACTCGAAGTATCCCTGTGCGTATAGGTCCGTATCGTCCCCGATGATCTTGATCGCGGACTTGTTGGCCCCGACCGTCCCGTCCGAACCCAAACCCCAGAACTTACAGCTGATCGTGCCTTCCGACGTCGTGTCCCTGGCCTCCTCCAAGGGGAGAGAAGCATAGGTGACATCGTCAACAATGCCGATGGTAAAATTGTTCTTCGGTTCAGGCGCTTCCAAGTTTTTGTAAACGGCGAAGACTTGGGCGGGAGTTGTATCTTTCGAACCCAGCCCATAACGGCCGCCCACAATCACGGGTTTTGTCTCCCGGCCGTAGAAAACATTGACCACATCCAAATACAATGGTTCGCCCAAGGACCCCGGCTCTTTCGTCCGGTCCAGGACCGCAATTTTTTTCACACTCTTAGGCAAAACGTTGACAAAGTACTTAGCTGAGAAAGGACGGTAGAGATGGACTTTCAGAACGCCCACTTTTTCACCATTGGCTCTGAGATGATCCACTACTTCTTCAGCCGCATCACAAACCGAGCCCATCGCCACAATGATCCGCTCGGCGTCTGCCGCCCCATAATAAGTAAAAGGATGATACTCCCTGCCCGTGAGTTTTTGATACTCTTGCATGTAGTGCTCGACGAGGTCCGG
Source organism: Acididesulfobacillus acetoxydans (assembly GCF_902729405.1). Taxonomy (GTDB): domain Bacteria; phylum Bacillota; class Desulfitobacteriia; order Desulfitobacteriales; family Desulfitobacteriaceae; genus Acididesulfobacillus; species Acididesulfobacillus acetoxydans. Next base: position 1,233,234 of record NZ_LR746496.1, on the reverse strand, counting down.
CACCGCCTCATAGAACCGGTTGGAAGCTTCGCGGCCCTGGAAATAGATGTCCGGATTCTGGGCTGTACCGCGCAGCACCGGATGCTCGGGATTGAGCGCCCGGCTGCGGAACGCTTCAATGGCTTGCCAGTCAACCAGCGGCGCTAAATCTTCGTAATCGAGAACGTCGATCTTCTGCACCTCGTGCGAAGTACGAAAACCGTCAAAGAAATGGAGGAAAGGCAGACTCGCTTTCAGCGCACTCAGGTGAGCAATAAAGCCCAGATCTAAGGCCTCCTGCACGTTGGCCGAGGACAAGAGAGCAAAGCCGGTTTGCCGGGTCGCCATAACATCCTGATGGTCGCCGAAAATAGAAAGGGCATGGGTGGCCAGAGCGCGGGCACTCACTTGGAAGACACCCGGCAAGAGTTCGCCGGCGATTTTATACATATTGGGAATCATAAGAAGCAAGCCCTGAGAGGCCGTATAAGTGGTCGTCAAAGCGCCTGCCTGCAGGGAACCGTGGAAAGCCCCGGCTGCGCCCCCCTCTGACTGCATCTCCACCACTTTCACCGGCTGCCCGAAAATGTTTTTCTTGCCGTGGGCCGCCCACTCATCCACAAGTTCTGCCATAGGAGAGGAAGGTGTAATCGGAAAAATCGTCGCGACCTCAGTAAAAGCATAGGATGCATGGGCCGCGGCTGTGTTCCCATCCATCGTCTTCATCTTTCTTGCCACTGAAAAGTCCCCCTTTAATTCGAATCAGGTTGTCCTGATGGCCATACCGGCATTCTTATCCGGCACGCGCAAACACACCTCTATCCCGTTCCCTCATATGGAAACGGGTAACCTCCGTATTTCCCTCTCTTGAAACCTCCTCCCCCTTGCACCACGCCAAATTCAAAGCCGTCTCACGCGGGACTTTCCATCGAATACCCACGTTTTTTCAAACGCCACGATGAACGAAAAACTCTACCGTATACCGTGCGCGTTTGAATTCTCCCGGGGAGCGAAGCCCCCCCCTGCCAGGGCCAAGTACAGTCCCGTCTATTCCATAACAACACTATAGATTCCCAGACCCCGTCCGTCAAGCGGAAAAAGTATTCCGATTATTTGAGATGTGGTTGGGACCCCGGCAACAACCATTTTTCGCCGCCCGCAAACCAGTGAGGCCTGGTTGAACGACATTAAGACCCGAAGGAAACACCCAAACACCCTCCGTGAAGGAAAACAGGAAAAAGAGAAGCACGAGAACTCCGTACTTCTCCCTCTCGGACCTTTTTGCGTCTCAGCCCACGACTTTGTAGCCCGCCGCGGCGACCGCCTTAGCCATCTCATCCCGGCCGGCGGAACCGCTGACAACCGCTTCGTTCTTGCCCAGGTCCACTTGGGCATTCGTAACCCCGGCAACACCTCTCAAGGCCTTTTCGACATTCATTTTACAGTGCATACAGGTCATACCCTCAATCTTCAAAACCGTTTCACTCATCATATTCACCTCCTTCACTTAATTTACCCCATTGGCTCGCCAGTCTGTCGGTGGCCTCACCCCAGCCCGAGCCCTCCGCACGCCGGGCTAATCAATCAATTTCCTGCCGTAGCGGCGCAAAAGCAAAGAATTTGTGACCACCGAGACCGAGGAAAAAGCCATGGCCAACCCCGCCCATTCCGGGGGCAAGAGCCTGCCGGTCAAGGGATAGAGCACACCCGCCGCCACCGGAATCCCAATCGTGTTATAGATAAGCGCCCAAAAAAGGTTCTGCTTAATTTTATTCAAGGTCTTCCTACCCAGACGGATGGCCCGCTCAACATCCAACAGATCGTTGCGCACGAGGATCACATCCCCGGTTTCTTTAGCCACATCCGTGCCGGAACCGATGGCGATACCGATGTCAGCCTGGGCCAAAGCCGGGGCGTCATTGATCCCGTCTCCGACCATGGCCACTTTCAGACCTTGATCCTGGTATTTCTTGACGATTTGGATCTTGTCCTGGGGCAGGATTTCGGCCACCACCTCGTCCATACCCACTTCCCGGGCGACGACCTGAGCGACTTTTTGGTTGTCACCCGTGACCATAAAGGTCTTCAGTCCCAAAGCCTGCAAGCGTCGGATCGCCGTCTGACTGCTCTCTTTCAGTACATCCGCCAGAGCCATGATCCCGATCCCCCGGCCGGCCAAGGCGACATACATCGTGGTCTTGCCTTGCTGCGCCAGACGCACAAAATCTTCTTCGAGGGGAAGAACATCAATGCGGTGGTTCTCCATAAGCTTCCGATTGCCGATCAAGAGGAGCTGTCCCCGGTAGGAGCAAGTGATACCCTGACCGCTTTCTTCATGATAGTTCCCCACCTGTTCAAGCTCGATCCCTTCCCGCCGGGCCCTGGCCGCTACCGCCTGAGCCAGAGGATGAACGGACGGATTTTCCCCGGCCGCGGCAATCAGCAAAAGCTCCCGGCTGCCGAGGCCGTCAGCGGGAACAATATCGGTAACCTCCGGCCTCCCTTTGGTCAAAGTTCCGGTCTTGTCAAAGCCAATGGCCTGAAGACCCGATATACGTTCCAAAACGGCGGCGGATTTGAAGAGAATACCGCGGTTCAGACCCACTCCGCTGCCCACCATGATGGCGGTCGGTGTCGCCAGCCCCAGAGCGCAGGGACAAGCGATGACTAAAACAGCGATGGCCGCAGTGAAAGCAAAGACAAAGGACTGATGGATAAGCAGATACCAGATTAGGAAGGTGATGATCGCCAGGGAAACCACAGTCGGGACAAAATAATTGGAAATCGTATCCGCCAGCCGCTGAATCGGCGGTTTAACCCCCTGGGCCTCCTCCACCATTCTTACAATTCCTGCCAGAACCGTGTCTTGGCCGGTCTTGGCGATACGAACCTTAATCTGACCGGACTGGTTAATCGTCGCCCCGACCACCGTCTCTCCCGGTCCCCTTTCCACCGGCAGGGATTCTCCGGTTAGCATGGACTCGTCTACACTGCTTTGACCTTCCACGATTTCTCCGTCCAACGGTATTTTCTCACCCGGTTTGACCACGACCAGGTCGCCGACCCGCAGTTCGGAAGCGGCAATTTCTTTCTCTTCCCCATTGAGCCAAAGGCGGGCACGATCGGCCTGAAGTTCCAGCAGGCGTTTGAGCGCCTGCCCGGCGCGACCCTTCGCCTTAGCCTCCAGATACTTCCCGAAGCGAACGAAGGTAATCAGTACGGCCGAAGCGTCAAAGAACGTCGGCCCGGAGAAAAACACCTGCGGAAAAGCGGTCAGTACACTATAGCCGTAAGCAGCCGTGATGCCCATAGCGACCAGGACATCCATGTTGGCCGATCGGTTCTTCAGGGCATGGTAAGCGCCCCGGTAAAATGTCCAGCCGGCCGTGAACTGGACAACTGTCGCCATGACAAAGGCCGTGTAGGTGACAGCCGGGGTCATGGGCAAAAACCACATCATCGGCATCAAGGGCAGGGAAAGGATTGCGCTGAAAATGAGCCAGTTCCGCTGCCTGATCGCCGTCCGGTCTTCCTCCGCCTCCTCTTTGTTCTCCAGGGGAATGTAACCGGCATCCCGTACCCGCTCAAAAATGTCCGCCCGGCTGAGTTGACCCGGGTCATATTCAACCGTGACCGTTTCATTGGCAAAATTGACCGCCGCTTGGCGCACGCCCGCCGTGCCTTTCAATTTCTTCTCGATCGTCAAAGCACAGTTGGCACAGGTCATCCCGCTCACCTTAAATTGTTCTTTTCCGCCCGCACCCTCTTCGCCCCGGGCCCCATAACCGAGATCCTTGATTTTGTTCAGGATCTCTTCTTCCGAGATGAGCGCGGGGTCCAGTTCTAACGTGAGCTTTTCCGAAGCGAAATTGACGGCAGCTGACTTCACCCCCGGCATTTTGCCTACCCCTTTTTCAATGGTTAAGGCACAGTTGGCGCAGGTCATCCCGCTCACTTTAAACTGTTTCTTGGTCTCACGGGCCGCCGCAGACGGATCTTGCCCCCCGAGAACCCCCGGCAGGATCAGGGCCGGAGCGGGTTGCGCTTGCGCCGGCTCTTGGCCGGGGCTTTCCGCGCCCCCAAGCCCAGCCCTTCCCTTTGCCGATCCCGCCGCCGGTCCCTCGGCAGGCCCCGTTTCCGGCCCCTTGGTCGGCCCCGCTGCCGATCCCTCGCTCGACCCCGCCTCAGCCGCCTCTGCCGGTTGCCCGGTTTCCGTTTCTTCCTCCTCCGGGAGAGGACTGACTGAATAGCCGGCCGCCGCAATTGCCTTGGCTGCCTCTTCCGGGTTCACCCGACCGGGCTCATAGGTAAAATTGGCCTTCTTTCCCGCCAAAGAAACCTCCACATTGTTCACACCCGGCAGGTCAGCCAACGCTTTGGTCACGCGCCGCACACAATGCTCACACATCATCCCGTAGACCGGAATCTCGGTATCTATAGGACTAAGACTGTGCGTAATTTTTTCCGCCGGCTCCGACATGCTCCTCACCTCCTTAATCCTTCCAGGTCCTTCCTCAATGTTTTCTTTATCATACCCCAAAACTTTATCTTGATTTCTTGACGCTTTTCTCTGTTTCTCCTAATGCTTTTCTCTATTTCTCCTAGCTAGTGCTTGTCTCCATTTCTCTTAAGCTTTTCTCTTTTCATAAGCGCTTTCTTCTTGCCACATTACCCCTTCTTTACGCCTTTCTCCCTGCTCTTCTCTGAACCTTCTCTTCTTGCCTGTCTCAACCCTTCCCCCGCTTCTCAACCTTCTCTCCCCGTATGTCTCAACCCTTTCCCGCGTCTTTCAGCTTGTCTACTTTATAAGCCTGAATATCGTCTTCAAGACCTCATCCACGACCTCGTCATCACCGGAGCGCAGTTGTTCCTTAACACAAGACTTCATGTGCTTTTCCAGCAGTAATTTGGCAACCCCGTGCAAAGCCGCCTGGGCCGAGGCAATTTGATTAAGAACATCATCACAGTAGACGTGCCGCTCAATCATACCCCTGATTCCGCGCACCTGGCCCTCGATCCGGTTCATGCGATTCACCAGTTCCCGGATCGTCCTCTCATCATGGTGACTCCTGCGTTCACCGTCCCCTTCGCCCTCATGGCAGACCGGGCAGGAACCCTCCGGCTCATCCAAGTTTGTTCACCACCTTTGCTGTTTATAGTATACCCCCCTAGGCTACTTGTCAACTCTTCTTTTACCTTCAATGACGCATGCCTGAAAAAATCATTGATCCTTTGGCTGGCCCAGGTTTAGCCCGCCGGGCTGTCTCCCCCCGGCAAACGGCCGCCCGCGCTGCCTCAGCCTTAAAACTCGGCCGACTTAACCGTCCTCGGGAATGAGATGACATCGCGAATGTTCGACATGCCGGTTAAGTACATGATGACCCGCTCAAAGCCCAGACCATACCCGGCATGCTTCGTCCCGCCGTACCGGCGTAAGTCAAGATACCAGCCATAATCCTCTTGCTTAAGCCCCAGTTCCGCCATCCTCTGTTCCAGGACATCGAGCCTTTCTTCCCTTTGGCTGCCCCCGATGATTTCCCCAATCCCCGGCACCAGCAGATCCATCGCCGCCACTGTTTGCCGGTCGTCATTCAGCCTCATGTAGAAAGCCTTTATCGCAGCGGGGTAATCCGTGACGAAGAGAGGCTTTTTGAACACTTGCTCGGTCAAATATCTTTCGTGTTCAGTCTGCAGATCGCGCCCCCACTCTATGGGATACTCAAACTTGTTCCCCGATTTCCGCAAGATCTCGATGGCTTCGCTATAAGTGAGGTGGCCGAAGTCGGACTTGACCACATTTTCCAGCCTGGCAAAGAGGTCTTTGTCCACAAACTGATTGAAAAAAGCCATTTCCTCCGGCGCGTTCTCCATAACATAGTTAATGATAAATTTCAGCATCTCTTCAGCCAGTTTCATATTGTCCGCGAGATCGGCAAAAGCGATCTCTGGTTCAATCATCCAGAATTCGGCCGCATGCCGGGCCGTATTGGAATTTTCCGCCCGGAAAGTGGGCCCGAATGTATAGACTTTGTTAAACGCCAGGCAATAGCTCTCCACTTCCAGTTGTCCGCTGACCGTCAGGTTAGTCTCCTTGCCGAAAAAGTCTGCGCGGAAGTCGACCCGGCCCGACTCATCCCGCGGAAGCTGATTTAAGTCCAGGGTGGTAACCCTGAACATCTCCCCCGCGCCTTCAGCGTCACTTCCGGTAATAATCGGGGTATGGACATAGACAAAGCCTCTTTCTTGAAAAAACTTGTGGATAGCATAGGCGATGACTGATCTGACCCTGAATACGGCGGCAAAGGTATTGGTCCGCGGGCGCAGGTGGGCAATCGTCCGCAGATATTCAAACGTGTGCCTTTTCTTCTGCAAGGGATATTCCGGCGAACAGAAGCTGATTATTTCAATCTTCTCCGCCTTGAGCTCAAACGGCTGTTTGGCCCCGGGCGACTCAACCAGCTGCCCTTCCACGGTGATAGGTGAGCTCAGCGAGATCTTGGCAACTTGAGCAAAGTTGGCTAGCTCTTCGCCAAAGACTACCTGAAGATTGGCAAAAAACGTCCCGTCATTCAGTTCTATGAAACCGAAAGCCTTTGAAGTCCGAATTGTCCGTACCCAGCCGTTGACTTGCACAGGCTGCCCTAAATAAGCGGGGGCGTGGCGAAAGATTTCTTTGATATCAACCTTTTCCATACAAATGACTCCTTTTCTTCTTTCTTCGGCAGACAGACACCGCTCCACCGGTGGCGGTAAACCAAGACCTGTGAACCCAGACCTATTGTAATATACCGGGACACCTTTCTCAACCAAGCCTAATCCCGGCACACGCTGAGGTCGGAAAGATCCCGCTCCACCTCCCCGCTCCCTACCGTACCCGGCCCCCTCCCCGGCCCCCGGTCCCTTCCGGACTCGGCCTCCGCCCAATCTCCTTCGTGCCCGCCTTCCGCTCGGCTGCTCCCGCGGCCATGAGGCTCTTTTTCTCAACACCCTTCTCCTTCGCACCCTCCCGGACGCACGTTTCCCCGGCCACGACCCTGCCGCACTACCCTGCCTTCTCAGACACCCGGGTTGCTTTTGTTCCCTTGCCTTAACGGGGAGGCACCTGATAGCCCAGAAAATGATAAATTCCGTTCATGACCAGAATCAGAGTTTTGACCGGGCTGAAAATCGGCCAATTGAGAGCGTAGGAGAGGGCCGTGAACAGGGCCCAGAGAAAAATAAAACCGTACACCCCAAGATCACGCCACCACCTCTTGCGCCACATGGGCGGCACCTGGATCAGCGCCATTAAAGCAAATCCAACCAAAACCGCTGCGACCGCCATTCCTAACCCAGACCTCCTTTCGCTCGTCCCCGCGCTCCCCTCTCCCGCCGGGCAGTGCCCCCGGTCTCACCGGTCGGGCTTGGGCCCGTGTCCGTTCCAAGTCTCTGCTTCAAACTATACGGGTGCGGCAGCCAAGCTTTCCCCGGCGGCACGTTTGCCTTCACCCGCTGCATTCCTTCCTTTTCCACCAAGATTTTCTGGGCTTCTTTAGCCTTGTCCTGTGCCTTCACCCGCTGCATTCCTTCCTTTTCTGCTTGGCAGTCCGCCCGCTGCGCCTCTGCGCGCCCTCTCCCCGGCTTCGTACGCTCCTAAGTTATCCCAAAGCAACGGCCCGCACACTCCTTTTTACGCACACACGCTCCCGCGGGCTTCCGGGCACCCCGGACCTGCCGCATCTGAACTGTAATCACGACCCCCGCTGCCGGCCCGCAGAACCTCCACCCCTTCCGGAGGCACGGCGCCGCCTTTTGCATAGGGAAATGACATAGAGCAGAAAGGGTATCCCCACTTCGAAAGTCGGCAGGGCGAAATGCGGCCAAATGGAGCGGCCGTAGTGGCTCATTTGCCAAATGTTATCCACCCCGGCGTAAGCCGTAATGCTGATGAGGACGATGAGCGGCGGCAGCAAGGAGCCTCGGTTCTGCAGGCGAAAAATATCTCCCAAAAGCACCAGACCGGCGTAGAGCCATAAAGCGACCTTGAGACTGACCGCCGTGACCCAGACCGTCATGATCAGGGCGTCATACCCGCGCACACTGCCGCCAAAAGTGGCGATACGGGCCAGTTCGAGGGTCGGAAACTCATAAAAGGACGGCAACTTGGCCCCCATGGTCGCGAGAATGATCAGAATGAGAAACTCGAAAGCCAAGGTATTGATGATAACCGTTGAGAGGAGTGTTCGACGGTTAATGTGGCGGACTTCCGGGATGAAGAACAGGACCAGGATGATTTGGGTAAACCAGCCGACCGGATCGACCACACCCGTCCAAACGGGGTCCAGCCCATGCTCCAAGGGCGGCAAGAGGTGGTCAAAGTTGAAATGATTATAGTTGGCCAAAGCCAGCACGACGAAGGTCAAAAACATGGGAGGCATGACAAAGGCATTGAAACGGGCCAGGGTCTCCAAACCCAGATAAACCCCATACCCGGCCAGGGCCGTCAAGAGAAAAACCAAAAGCAGCATAGGCGTATCCGGCATAAAAGCGGTGCGGATCATCGCCCCGCCCGGATCGACAATCGTCAGCACCGTAATGAAGAAAAACCCCACATAGGCGAGGGCCACCCCTGTGCCCAGCGGTTTGCCCAAAAGGTCGGTAAAAAGCGCCAGAGCTCCGGCCCGGGGGCAGCGTTGGCAAAGGCTTCCGATCAGCCAGACGGCCGGCAGGCCGAGAACAGCACTGAGCGGAAGGACCAGATAAGCGTCCCGACCCGAATTGGCCAAAAGGCTGGAGGGGACATAGATCAAACCGGTGGCCAGCACGCTCACGACGATGAGCCCCACCAGCTGGCGCTCTGAGATTCTGCCCGATTCCACCTCAGACCCCTCCTTCTTTTTTCAAGTAGCGAAGAATAAGCGGGAAGAGGAGAATGGGGATAATGCCCTCATAGGTTCCCAGAGCCAAGAAAGGGGCCAGGTAGCGTGTGACATACTCCAGTTCTTTAACACTGTCCATAGAGGTTAGGCTCAAGACCTGAAAGAGAAGACCCCCCGGCAAAATCAGGCTTTTCATGTTTCTAACCCGAAATATGTGGCAGATCTCATGCAACCCGTAGTAGAGGAGAAAGGAAAGTTTGGTAGCCACCCCCATCACCCAGAGCGTCATGATCAGGACATCAAGCCCCCTCAGACTCTCCCGGGAAAAGAGGGAACGCCCCACCTGCAGGATGGGAAATGTATAGAACTGGCCAAGGCCCCAACCTAAGGAAATCTGGATGGTGACAATGTTCAGGGTCATCAAACACCCCGCGCCAAGAGTGACAAAAAAGAGAAAAAACGGCGTTCCCTGCTCCCCGGGACTAAGATCCGGGATGAGGAAGACAATGACCACAAGTTCGCCCAGCCAGGATAAAGGGGCAAAGGCTCCCGCGATAACGCAGCCTATTCCGGATTGCAAAGGGTGCCACAAATTTGTCCACTCGGGATGAGACAGAGCGGCCAGGAAAAGAAGAATAAAGGAAAGCAGAAAAAAAGGAAAGACCAGGATATTGAAACGGGAAACAGCTTCCATGCCGAGCAAAGCCCCATACATGGAAACAAGAGTCAAGCCCGCCGTGATCACATCCAGTGGGGTGTCGGGCAGAAAAGAGATTCTGACCAGTTCGCTGCCCTCCCGGATGACCAGAATATAGCTGAAAAAGATAAAGAGGGTGAAGACCAAACCGGTAATCGTACCCGGACCCCTGCCGAGAAGACGCCGGAAGCGTTCGGTAACCCGGAGGCGGGGCTGCCAGGAGACGAGTTTAACAATGAAAAAAGTGAGACCGACTCCCAGGAAAGTCGCCAGCAGAGAGGACAGCCAAGCTCCCCTGCGGGCCAGTTCTAAGGGGGCTCCCGGAATCATAAGCACGTCCGTGCTCAAAACAAAGGGAAGGAGCAGCCCCATCACCTGACGTTTGGACAGTTTTCCGGGTTGCATGCACTCACTCCTTGAAGCCGGGGTATTTGCTCATCACGCCGGAATGGCGGAAATGGCAGTTGACCGTGATTTCAACCGGTAACTGGGCGTAAACCTCCGGCCAGCGGCCTTTGTCTTTCTCCCAAAGCGCTAAGTGGTAAGCGTGTACCTTTTCGGCCAAGTTGAAGACGTCCGCTTGATCTGCCTGCAGATGGGCAAAAAGCAGGCTGAAACGTTGACTCAAAGTTTGATCCAGTCTGTTTTCCAAGGCCCGGATAGCCGCCGGGCTATTCAAGGGTGAAGGAATATCCTCCGTCACGCTGAAATTGCAATTCACCTCGACCCCGACGCCCAGATCCGGAGTTGAGAGAATACGGAATTCCGCCGGGGCGCTGCTAAGGCTGACGCCCAGCACGGGAGCACCGGGGAGAGCGCTGACGGGAAAAGAAAAACGCGTCCCCTGAAAACCGTATTTCAACCAAGCGTAGGCTTCGCCGTCGGAGTCATCAAGGTAACCCTTGAGCTTATCCCCCTGAAAAATCGCGTTCGGCTGCAATCTCAGCTGCTCCATTTGGTAACCGGGAGGCGCCGTCTGATTCTTCACGGCGGCCGCACTCACCAGGATTTGCGCACCGCTGTCCTCATGGTAATGCAGCAGAAACTGAAAGAGCGTGGGGATGTCCACTTGATGGGCGCGCACCGTCTCCGCTAAACCCATGGAAGGATACTTGGCGACAAGGTTCGTGGTGGTCAGCAGTTCCTGCCCCGTCCCGCCCCTGGCAATAACGACCCAAGCGGCTTCCTGACTCCATTGGCTGCGGGCGAAAAGGTCCAGGTACGGCATGATACCCTCCCGGGCCAGGCTTTCTCCGATAAAGAAAACCTGATTGTGCCCGCCGTAAATAAAACGGGGAACCCGTCGCGTGATCTTCTGCAGGGCCTCTTGCACAGAATCCCCCTTAGCCGCAACAAGAGAAAAAGGAGGCTGCTCACTCCCTCCTGACCCACTTGGGGAGGACGCGGTCGAGATGGCCGCTTCCGGCCGGATCCCCTGGATAGTGAGCCGGACTTGGTCCCCCACTTTGTCCAAACCGACCCCGAGCACGATCAACTGATCCGTCAATTCGTGCCCGCTCCAGCAGCCCGGTATGAGCAGCAGAACACACAGCAATATCACCGGTAAAACACGGTGCCCTCTGAGAAAGCGCATAAGTCCGTATATTTCTCCTCTCCGCGATTACTTTTCCCAAGATCCTCTTCACGATTACTTTTCCCAAGGTCCTCTTCATGATTACCTTCCCAAGGTCCTCTTCATGATTACCTTCCCAAGGTCCTCTTCATGATTACTTTTCCCAAGGTCCTCTTCATGATTACCTTCCCAAGATCCACGTCCTCCCGGGCGAGCCCCGGACACCCTCCGGGTTCACTCCGTCGTCGGCGGGAACACAAACGATTCCCCTGAAAACCGGGAGCCGCCCGCTCAATGCCTGCCCCGGCGCTGGGCCTTGATCTTCTGTTGTTTGCTCCCAATGACAGGCCAGGGTGCCCGCACGAACACGTCCTGCCATTCCCTCCAATGTAAGGTAGCCACCGGAGCAAAATAAGGAACACCCAGGCTGTCCAGAGAACAGGCATGGAGGAGAATGGCGCTGGCCCCGAGCAGAAAGCCGTAAAGGCCGAGAACAGAAGAGAACAAGACGAGCGCATAAGAAAAGATGCGCACCGTGGAGCGCAAATCCTCCGTGGGTATGGCAAAGGTGGAAATCGCAGTCAAGGCGAGAACGATGACCATGATCGGGGAAATGATGCCGGCTGACACGGCGGCTTCACCCAGGACCAGAGCGCCGACAATGCCGATGGCCGGCCCGATGCTGCGCGGGAGCCGCAGAGCCGCCTCCCGGAAAATATCCAAAGCGATGAGCATGATCAGGATCTCCACCACCGTGGGCACGGGGACATTTTCCCGGGCCGCGGACAGGGAGAAAAGAAAACGCAAAGGCAGCATGTCGGGCTGAAAAACGGTGAAAGCCAAATAGAGGGCGGGCAAAGCAGCCGCAAGAATGTAAGCCAGGTAACGAATCCAGCGGATAATAGTGCCCACGAAAAAGCTCTGAAAATAATCGTCCGGGGATTGAAAAAAGTGCCAGAAAGTCGTCGGTAAGAGCAAGGCAAAAGGGCTGCCCTCGACCAAAACCGCACCGCGTCCTTCCAGCATGGCCGCAATCACTTTGTCCGGGCGTTCGGTCGACTGGACCAAGGGAAAAGGAGTGTAGCTGTTTCGGGCCAGGAATTCCGTCAGAAAGCCGGATTCCTGCACACTGGGGAGCTTAATGCCACTCAGACGCTTACGGATCTCCGCCAGAAGAGCGGGCTGAATCTCTCCTTCCAAGTAGGCCAAGGCAACATCGGTATGGGATTTTTCCCCCAACTTGAGGAGGTTAATCTTGAGGTCGGGATTTTTCATGCGGGCGCGAATGATCGCCAAATTGGGACTCAAAGCTTCTGTGAAGGCTTCCTGGGGGCCGCGGATGACCGGTTCCGTTTCGGAACGCTCGATGCCACGGTGCTCCACTTGCGCCGTTGCCGCGGGAAACGTCTCCGCCACCCCGTCCAGAAGAATCAGCGTACTGCCGCCGCTGAGAGCAACCAACGCGTCCGGCCAGCCGGTAAAAGTCTTTTCCGGCAGGAAAGGCAGCCTGTCACGGATGGCCTCAGGGAAAAAACCCCGTTCCGGCCTCATCTCTAAACGGTAAAGGGCGGGCAGGACAGTCTGACTGAGGAAATTCTGGTCGGTTGAGAGAATAGAATAGACGAGCATACCCGGAATGTCGGCCGCGGTCCGGAAAGGACGGAAAACAAAGTCATCACAACCCTGCAGCATTTGGTGCAGGTAAAGGAGATTTTCCTCCAAAGAAGGCGTGATCGCCTTCGGCAACGGAGCTGTTTGAGACATGCGAATTCCTCTTTCCCGTGTTCTCTGGCGGGCGACGCTGGGCAGGAGCCTGCGGATCTCACCTCACCCTCAGGTCCGTTGCTTCCGCCTCTGTGCTAACTGTTACCACCCCCAGGTGGCGGGTATCGTTCCGGCACATAGGTCCCCCTCCCCTGCCGGTAGGTCCCACTCCCGTAGTGTAAGGAAAATTCCGCGAATCTATGCATGAGTATATTCACTCACTCTCGCCTGCTCTTCCCGCCGAGGCCCTCACACCATTCCGCGGCTTCCGCACCCTGCCCAAATCTCTAACCAGGGTTTCACACCTGCAGTGAACTCGTTCAACTAAAGTTGAACATCAAGACTTCGGTGACGAAAGTCTCCAGTGGAGAGTTTCGCCGAAGCAGCGGGAACCACTCTCACTTGCAGAAGTGGGAGTCTCACGGTTGGACCAACGCTGGGAACACTCAAAAAAAAGAGCGCGGTATTCCTTCGGGAATATCCTTCGCCCTTTATGCTATCCTGAAAATCAGCCGTTCACTGAATTCAACCTTCGTCGTTCCCAGACTCCATAAGTCTTTTTTCGCCCTTGATTCCCTGCAGCAGCTGAATGCCTGGGTAACCTCCATCGTCCCTAAATACTCACCCCGCTCATTGCTCACGGCAAAATAACGGATGTAGACGTACTTCTCCCCTATCCTGAGCCAGAAATCTTCGTAATTCTTTTTCCTCAGCGTCAGATCCCCGACGATCCCGTTAACGATATGCACGCTGGCCGGCGGATGACAGTTCTGCACCGAACGGCCCAGAATCGTTTTGGGCCGCGCAAAAATCCGTTCTATGCCCTGTTTAACAAAACATATTTGACCGTACCCTCTTTATCGACGAATGTGATATCCGCAGGCAGGGTGTTCTATTGTAACGGATCTCTCAAGGGGTGACGGTTGAGCAAGAAACCGATCCCCCAAAAAGCGAGTATGGCCGCACCCCCGACCATGAGCCAGGTCCAGAGTTCCTTCGACACTCCCAGAAAGACGAGGGCCGTACCGACATAATAGGGGATGATCGAAACGGCCGCAGTCCAAAAATAAGGCCAAACTTTAATCGAAGGCAGTCCCCCTGCCACGTAATTGACGACGAATGCCGGAATCGGCAGCAGACGAGCTATCAGCAGGCCGGCGGTACCCTTGCGTTTGACCCAATTATCAACCATCTTGAAATTTTCCTCAGTGACAAACCTGGCAATGAACATGCGTCCGTAATAGCGGGCGATGGCAAAAATAAGCAGGGCGCTGACACAGGATCCGAACCAGGCGACAAAAGTCCCCAAATAGACCCCGTAGATTTTGAGAAAGAGCAGGACAATTCCTTCCGACGGTATAGGAGTGAGACAAACCGCGGCCATCAAGAGAACGGCCAGCACGATACCTAAAGGGCCCAGGCTCTGAATCATCGTTGAAATTTGGTTAGTACGGTCGAAATAGAAAAAAGCGACAATCAAAATGACGAAAATTCCTAAAGCTACGGGTACCCAGACATATCTCTCCATTTGTATCTGCCCGAGAGGCCCGTGCGATTTTATCTTTGACATATCTGCACCTGTCTTCTTCAGAAGTCGGAGGGTCGCATTCCCATTATTTCCCGAGTCTGCCGCTCAGCGCGGCACGGAAACCCACTCCCTTAACTTATCCAATTATATACACTCTTATGATATATACTATGCAACTGAACTGCCTATAGCTTACCTTTTTTCCTTGCGCGAATCAAGAACCCCGCTCGGCTTCCTGCTTTGGAGACCCGGGCATGTGCAGAAACTGCCCGTGCACATTTTCAATTCTTTTCCACCACAAAATCCTCACGTTTTTCTCAGCCATTTCTTAGGTTAGGTTTATTATGATACGGACAGTGCCAAGATCAAATTTTGTAAGGAGTGATTTCAGAATGAAGAAGGTTGTCAAACCCGTCCTGACCTTGCTAACCGTTGGGGCCTTGCTTGCCTCTGCCGTACCCGTCCTGGCTGATAACGGCCCCAGCCCAATCACGCCCCCGGCTCCTGCCGGGACGCTCCACAGCGTCCGCATCACCGGGATGAACAGCCTGAAGGAGCTAAGATCCCAAGACCAACAAATGCGCGAACAGATTAAGGCACTGCGGCAAAACCTCAAAGAAAACCACGCCAATGTGGGACTTAACTGGGCAAGTCAAAAAGAGATTAACCAGGCCATCAAGAGCGATTTTCAGCAACTGAAGGCCGACCGGCAAGCCAAAAATGCCGGCGCGGTACAACAAGATTTCACGAAACTCCAGGGTGACCTCAATAATCGCCTTCAAGCCGACCAAGCGAGGGTGAACATTCTTACGGCCGTCAAGAACAACGACAGTAATCTGATTCAGGCCCGTGCTCAGGAAAAGCAGGTGGCGTCACAAATTAAGACGGTCCGCCAGGACATTCGAGCCAAAATAAACACAGACCGCCAAAATAAGAATAAGTCAGCCCTTCAAGCGGCCAGGGCGGATATGGCAGCCGTAAAGTCAGCGAATCAGACTGTTAAAGGTATTTCTTTAAAGGCGGATCAGCAGCAGATCAAAACCGACGTCCAAGCCGGAAACGCGGACGCCGTAGCCCGGGACCTGTCCGGACTAACCGGTGACATGCAAAATAGGGTGAAGGCTCAACAGTCCGTGCTTACAGCCCTGCAAAAAGTCGACTCTGATCTGTAAATAACCGTTCCCGTTTCATATTTCCGCATATCATATAACTTGGGAGGGGCTTACTCAATTTTTATGAGTAAGTCCCTCTATTTTTGAGTAAGTCCCTCTGTTTGTCCGTTCCCGGCGGAACCTTTTCTCCCCTATCCTTTGCCGTGACTTTTCGCAATGCCCGTGACCAAAAAGCTTTGCCGCATGCCCCCGGCTTTAGCCGACTTTAGCCATGGGGAGGTTCGGCGAGGGACGAGGTGGACAGAAGGACGAGGTTGACAGAAGGACAAGTTTGTGGGTAAATATCAGTAGTGTTGACGTCTGAGGCGCGTCTTAAGGCTGCACCTTTTGCGTGCGCAGACGTTCCTTTACCTAAAAAGTTAACGGGAGAACCCATGGGATGAATCATCCGACAGATGACCAAGTACAGACTGAAATATCCAGGAACTACAGCCATTGGGCCACTCTGACCTTGGCCCTAGTGAGCGTCGGCTTCCTGGTTAGTTATCCTTTTCGGGCCGATTTCTGGGGCGGACTTATATCCACGGCCTGCCGCGCGGGGATGCTGGCAGGCCTCGCCGACTGGTTCGCGGTCACCGCTCTTTTTCGCCGCCCGCTCGGGATTCGCCCGGGCCGGGTTTTGCGCACCGAGATCATTCCCCGCAATCGTGAAAGGCTTTTTGAGGCCTTGGCGGATATGGTGGAAAATGATCTCCTAAGCAAAAAAGCCCTGAAAGAACGCCTCACCCATTACAACAGCGCCGCCTTTCTTCTCGATTATCTGTCTCAGCCCCAAATTCTGGCGGAATCGAGCAGCTTCCTCGCCGACCTGGCCCGGGACCTAACGGGTCAAACTGAGCCACAGGCCTTGATTAACTTTCTGGAAGGGTTAACATGTGAAGAGTTCCTCTTCGAAGACCTCACGCCGCTCTTAGTTGAGGCCCTGAACTTATCGGAAAAAAAAGGCTACGTTGGACTCATGGCAACATTCGCCAACCGTTCACTGCTTACCCTTGTCGACTCGCCCCAGTTGAAGCAAGCCTTGGCCCTGTGGTTACAGAAAGCCTACCAAACCTATGAAGCTGGAAATACCGCCCGCAAACTGGTTGACACTTTCCTCCCTTCAGCCGGAGAACTGGCGGCTGATATTCTCGAGCAACTGCGCCTTTTCCTCACGGGCCCCGAAGCGCAGGAACTCCTCATGTCTTGGGTGAGAGAATATGCCGGCGAACTGGTCAGTTCCCGGGCCGCCAGGATCAATTTGAGCCAAAGCCTCTTCGAGCTTGTGCGCCACATCATCGGGAATAAACTGCTCAGCTCCAACGGGACTCCCCCGCAACCGGACACTCCATTCGGGACCCAAGGGCCGGGAAATGACAAAGTGTCTTCCGCCAAAATCGCAACTTCCATGACGGACGGTGATACCCTCAAACTCTTGATCGAGGACATAATCCGGGAAATCGTCATCACCCGAAGAAACCCTGAGTGGGAGGCCAACCTCGACGGTTGGCTGAAAGATTCCCTCCTCCGCTTCATTGACACCCAGCATGCCATCATCGGCCGCATGGTGAGACAAAACCTGGAACCCCTGAGCAACGAACGGCTGGTGGAACTCATAGAATCCCGGGCGGGCAATGACCTGCAAATGATCCGGATCAATGGTTCCGTAGTCGGCAGTCTGGCCGGATCGCTCATCTATTTGGTCAACTTTCTAATCCAGCAAAAGTGGTGAACAAGATGAACTACCGCCATAAAGCCAATGTTACCCTTGCCGTCGTATTTTCCCTTTTTGTGCTCTCCACCGTTTTTAAACTCAACGAGCCCGGGCTCTTCTCCCTGCGGCTTTTAAATTTCGTACTCGAGGCTGCTCTGGTCGGCGGAATCGCCGATTGGTTCGCTGTGACGGCACTTTTTCAACGCCCTTTGGGCTGGCCTTTCCACACCGCTCTCATCCCCAGAAACCGGGATAAAGTCATTCTCTCGGTAAGCCAGATGGTCGAAAACGATCTGCTCAGCCTGGAACTCATACAAGAAAAACTTGCCCAAGTCTCTTTTACGGATGGGCTCAGAGCCTGGGTCGAACAAAATGGTGGCGTGGCCGCTCTGACCCGGCTTTTCTTCAATTATTTGGACGAAAGAAAGGATAAGATCCCCGCCCAGAGTGCTCCGTTTATCGCTGCCAAAATCAAGCAAGAAATCGGCAGCGCTTCTCTGGACCAGGGACTGCATAGACTGCGCCGGATATTCCCGACCGGCGCCGGCCTCGATTATGCTCTTGACCAACTGCATGGGATCGTGAACGGACCTCCGGTGAGAGAAAGTCTTTACCGGCTTCTTTTGGCCCAAAAAGAAGCCCGGGAGACCGATTCCCCCTTCAATCGCTACCTGCTCGGTTTCATTCAAAAAATCGACGGGCTCAACCTGAGGGAAGCCGCGACCGTCTTACAAAAACAGTTGGGTCTGGCCCTCCGGGAACTGCAAAACCCCAGCCATCCCTTGCGGCAGCGCATCCTTGAGCTCTTAGCCACTGAAGCGGATGATCAACCCCTGGACCAAACACTGGAACAGTGGAAAACGGAGGTGCTCTTACAGCTGCCTTGGGAGGACACCTTGTGCCGATTTTTGACCACGGTCCTCAGCCAGGTCATGGGCCCGCCCAAGGCGCCGACAGCCCCACCCGCGGCCCCGGAAACTTCAGCATCGACGGTTGCCGAAGACCCCGCGCCCCGGCCGAACCCGATACATACCGCGGAGAACCCTGCGCGGAGCATCACGGAGGGTAAGGTTATGCCGGAAAATGATTCCCTGCTTTTCACCTGGCTCAGTGAGGGAGCCAATCGACTGTGGCAGGACTTTCTCAAGGATCAGTCTTTACAAAACCGCCTGAATGCCTATATCCGTTCCGCCTTGGGCCGGCTGGCGGCCGCCGAGCACCGTCTGATCGGCAGTATCGCCAGGAACACACTTGAGTCCTTGAGCGAAACCGACCTGAATTCTTTCATTGAGGGCAAAGCCGGGGATGACCTGCAGTGGATCCGGATCAACGGCTCCCTTGTAGGTGGTTTTGCCGGTTTGTTCCTTTTTTTCTTTTTGGATCTAATCTATCAACCTTGGCTTCTGCCTCTCTTTCATCGCCTGTTCCTCCTTCTGAACCACTGATCGGGAGCCTGTGAGCGAAAGAAAATCCAAATGCATCTTTCGCGCCTCATACGCGCATACTAGCCGTATGAGAGCTCAAATGCGTACTCGCGTTTGGCAGCATTTGCTCGCTCAATCTTTTTGCGGAGGAGGGCTATCAGTGAAAGGTATACCCGAGTTTTTGGGGGAATCCTCCTTATTAGGTGTGGTTGTGGCCGGAACCGCCATCGTAGTTCTGGCTCCCGTCCTTAAAAACGTCGTTAAGGGAGTTGCGGTGACCACGGTCAAAGGAGCGATGTCCCTGGCACAAGGAGGCGCAGCCTTGGCCAATAATGTCAAAGAAGGATGGGACGATGTCGTCGCCAAAGCCCAAGAACAGAAGGGACTCTCCAGGCCGGACATGAATACAATCCTGGGCGCAGGTGCCGGCGGCGCGGTGGGAGCCACTATCGGCGGAATGGCCGGTCCCGTCGGCGCAGCCGTGGGCGGCGGCCTGGGAGGAGCGGCCGGCGCGAGTGCCGGCAAAACATCAGATAAGCAGCATGACACGGTACACCCGGCAAACCCTTGAAAGCCAGGATTCTCTTGACCGCAATTTCCCGTCATCTTAAGCGGAAAGCTGAGAGTACCGCAACCCTTGTGACTTCGCACAAAACTGTTGGGATTAAGTAAGAACAAGCTCCGGAGATGCCCCGGAGCTTGTTTGGGCTTGTTCACGGAGTAAGAGCCTGAACGGAATAACTTGTGTGTGTCATCCCGGCTGTCGCTTTTCTCGGACGCATTCAGGTCACTTCCCGGTGCAGACCGGAGAACTCGGCTCCGTTCATGAGTCCACCCATGCCGAAGAAACGTGCCTGACCTCCCCGGCCCCACCGAACGCTTCCTCCAGCCAAGTTTTACCGTAGGTGTTGGCGATAACGGCTATGATCCCGATATTCCCCAATATCGAAGCGCCTACAATCGTAAGAACGCCTGCGGCACCCAATCCCAAACCCACGACATTGAGTCCGAAAGCAATACTTAAATTTTGATTGATCCGCTCCTTCAGCCGTTGTCCAAGGTAAATCGCTTCCGCCACTCTTTGCGGTTCGCGCTGTGGGATCACGATCCCCGCCACCTTGGCGGCGGAATCCACTCCCATGCAACCGACGGCAATTCCCAACTCGGCTTCCGCCATGGCCAGAGCATCATCCAGCCCGTCTCCCGCCACCGCGACTTTGAACCCCTCTCCTTTGAGGGAGCGGACCACAGCGGCCTTGTCTTCCGGAGTCAATTCCCCATGGTATTCAGTGATTCCCAGCTCACTCGCTGCCCGTTTTGCCGCCTCCCTCGTATCCCTTGTCACCAGGACAATCTTCCTGATTCCGCCGGCGCGCAGGGCCGTGATCAGCTGGGCGCTTTGGGGCGAGATTTCCTCATGCACGCCCAGCAGGGCGCGAACTTGGCCGTTAACCGCTATGAAAACGGGATCAAGTCCCAAATGCTGATGGCGTCGAGCTTTGGCTTCAACCTCGGCCAGTTCCACTTTCTCCCTCTCCATAAAGCGGAAGTTCCCGATCAAGACTTCTTCGTCTTTGAAGCGGGCCTTGACCCCGAAACCGGAAATTTCCTCACTCTTCTCGGGTTCAGGCATGGGGGCAGCACGCAAGATCACGGCTTGGGCACGCAAAGCCCGGGCCACGGGATGGTCTGCCCTCCTTTCGGCCGCGGCTGCCAGACGAATGATCCCCGCTTTCGTATACTCTCTGCCAATCACCGTGATCTCGCGGATCTCCGCCTTTTCATCGGTGAGCGTCCCGGTTTTGTCAAGCACCAAGGCATTGATGTCGGCCGCCGCCAGTAAGTGCTTTTCATCTCTCACATATATTCCGCGATCCAGAGCCCGGCCGACCGCCACTCCGGCCGCCGTAGGCAGGGCTAAACCCGCCGCCGCGGGAGCTCCGGAAAAGAGGACGGCCAAGGTCCGTTTGGTATCCCGAGTGAGAAGGAGAATACCCCCGGCCAGTAGGAGCGAGAACAGGACCATTCGGTCCATGCGCTCTCGGTACTCCCGGTCTGCCAACCCTTTGCGCCGTGCCGCAGAGCGGATCATAGCCCTGATCCGCGTCGACCGCCCGGTCCGCTCCACCCGGATCCGCAGATTTCCTTGCAGCAGCTCCGATCCCGCGAGCACTGGGTATTCCGGCCCTTTCCAAACGGGCCGGGGAATACCGGTTAATTGGCTCTCCCCTACGTCTGCCTCTCCGCCCACGACCCGGCCGTCCACAGGGACAGTCTCACCCTGATGCACCGCAATCAGGTCACCCGCAGCCAGGCTTCCGGTCGGCACCGGTACTTCGCCCCCTGCGGCGATCAACCAGGACTTTTGCGGCAAGATTCCCACCTGACGGATAATCTGCCGGGCCTTGGCCTGGTCTATCCCCATGGAAAGCTTGGAAAGGTGCACAAGCAAAGTCAAAAGCAGACCCCCGACACTTTCCTGAAGCACAAGCAAAGTGAATGAGAGCGCATTAATAATCGCATCATAAGGCAAGCGTTTTGCTTGTTGCGGATGTTTTAACCCCCAGAGGAAAAGCGGATAGGCCGCAATCAAACCTACGACAGTGGCTCCGTCCGCGACCGCCTCCGAACCCGCCAGGGGCGAGCGGCCGATAACTTGACGCTTAAGCAAAAGCGTCCCGAGGGCAAACCCGGTGAAAACCGTCTTTAATGAACGCCGGGTCACACTGGGACTTGTCAAGACTCCCCTGAGGTCCAGTCTTTCCGGCAGCCCCGTCTCGGGAGCCTTTACCCCTTCCGGAGCACGCTCCCGCCCCGCTCTCTCTTCGTCCGCCAGACGCCGTTCCCAGCCGCTGCGCCGCTTTCGCTCACCGTGCCGGTCACCGCCCCGCCGGCCCGGCTCAAGCATTCTGTGTTCTCTTGGAGCGGATGATGTCCGGACCGCTTCCCGAACGCCGCGGTCTGTTTCTTGCTCGGGTCCGGAAAATCGCCCCTTCCTTGTTTCTTCGACACTCAGAATTACCCCCGGCTCATCCCAGTACTGCGGACTATACTCAACCAAAACAGTCCCCGTATGGACATTGACCCGAGCCGCCGAAATTCCCGGAGAACCTGCGAAATGACTGGCGATCGCCTCCGCCAACACGGGATCTCCTCTCAAGCCGGGCACTCTGAGCCGGATTCTCCCGGGAAGGGAGTGAACCGTTTTATTTCTCCGAGTCGCCATACGCACCCCCAAGATCGGAATTTTCAACTGTGCTTGATTGTTCGCGGTCAATTCGTTGGACGCGTCGGAAATTGACGGGTCAGAAAACGGATAGGATATTTTCCGTCCTTAACAGATTCTCCAGTCACAGACGAGAATATGTAAATCGCCGTGCGGAAGGTTCTGCCAACTCCGGAATAAAAATAACTGCCCGACAGGCAGTCATTCCCTCTCCATCCGGATCATTTCCGTCAGGATCATTTCCCCTTATCACCGGCTTATGTCGCACAGGCCTATCTGGTATAACAGGCTCCGGGTCTTTGTGGCAGGCTGTCGCCGTTTTGCCGAAAATCGTATCATTAGGCTTCTTGGGCCAGTGACTCGGATTCGTATGCAGACAGAGTTGCCTCCAGAACTTCCGTTTTGGCCACAAATCTGCGCTCAATAACTCTGTCATGCAGGGAATAAAGGATCTGGGCCGCCCGGCGGCTCGCCTCGCGTTTCAGTCGTTCTTCCAGGGCCAAGAGAGCACCCTCTCGACGCCGTTCCATCCCCCTGGTCAATTCTTCTTTCTCCCGCCGCGAATCGACACCCAAGGAGGCGACCATTTTTTCCCCCGCCCCCGCCTGTTCGGCCAGTGCCGCCAACAGGGGATTGGGAATCAGGCGATGTGCCGCTTCTCCCCACACTCTGCGGCTCCAATATTCCGCCTGCCCCGCCCAAAAAACACTTCCCTCTTTTTCCGCCAGCCAGCCCCGGACAAGGATTGACACATCCCGAAGAAAATCTTCCACCGTCTGTTCTTGCCAGAGATCCGATGCAAAGTGCTCCTGTGCCAGGAGGCTCATGGCTTGTTCCCCGTCCAAACCGAAACGCTGCCCGATCCGTTCCAGCAAACCCGCCTGCAAGGTCTGACGCAAATGTGCCAATTCTTCCGTCAAGGCGGTAAGATCGAAACGGAATCCCGTAGCTTCGTGCCTGCTATAGGCCTTAAACCATCGCCCAATCTCATCTGTTAAGAAACAAAGCGTTTCGTCGACCGCCTCGGCAGTCTCCCATTCCGCCCGCTGACGGCGGATTTCGTGCGCATAAAGAAGAATTTCTTTTTTGAATATCTCTTCTCTAAACATCTTTTCACCCCGGCACCAGATTTCTAACAGTATTTTAAATCAATCCGGAACCGGCGTTGTTAATTCTATGTAAAACTTAGGTCAACAAGTGAGATTTTCACCCGATCAATTTTTTCCAGCCAGCTTTAGTCTGGATTACGTCCGGTGGTGCACCGATTACGTGTGGTTTTGCATAGGGTTACGTTCGGAGATTCCCTGAGGACTTCGCTCCGGAAAGAGAGCCGAGCCCGCGCCCTGCCCCAGGGCTTGGCCCAGGCGGTCCCCCACAATTCCTCCCAGAATCGTTCCGATGACGGCTCCGGCCCCCGGCACAATGGCCGAGCCAAGGCAGGCCCCATACTCAAACCCTGCCATTAAACCTAAGGCTGAAGTCAGGTCAGAAGTCGTGTGTACGGCATATTCCCTGTCATCCAGACGGCCGGACCGATGTGCCCCGGCATCCCGCCACAGAGCGAAACCCGCGGAAATGACCCCGGCCCACAATGTCCCCTTACTCAGCACAGTCGATTTCCCCTTTCACTTCCAACTAACGGCGCAAACGCGGAAAAGAGATCAAGTTGAAAAGATTCACCTCGTATTGCTTTCCTTTTTCCCGCACACTGCCCAAAAAGTCCCCCAAGAAAAGTTCCCACGCTCGGGCAAGCTCCTTCTGCGCAGCCGGTTGCCGGACGATCGTCCGCACGCTTTGCTCAATCGCTTGCTCCAGATGCGAAAGCGCTTCTTTTAAATGCTCCTCGATACCCGGCAGCTCTTCCACAGCATCCCTTCTCTCAACTTTATTTTGTACTCAGTTCAAACCGCGATGCTTCACCGGGCGCCAATCTCCCGATCCATTTCCTTTTTCAGACGTTCAAATTGCGCTTCGGCTACGATATCCTCTACTTCTTCCTTGGCCAGTTCGAAGGTCGTCCTGGCCGTACCGACCACCCCGACCGCCCCCCGCAGACCCAGAAGGACGAGCGGTTTGAGGGCATCCCTAAGTACCGGGAACAGGGCGGGGGCTACCAGGACCAGGGCTGTCCCCGTAATCAAATCCGTTTTATCCAGCTCTTTCAACACAGCAGAAGACCCCCTTTGATCCAACCGTGAGACTCGATGTTCAGCTTAAGCCGAACGAGTTCACTTCCTTCACACTTATACCCTCCTCTAAATCTCGTTTACACTTACCTTCCTTTAAATTTCTGTCGCACTTCCGCCTCCCTCAAACTCTGTCCCGCACCTTGCTCCTCCTTCTCTGGATTCACCCATGGGCTTACTTTCCGGCCATCAAGGTGGGAATCCCGCCCTTCAAATCTCCTCTCCCGACTTTAGGCAGCACACGGAGCTCACCCCCGGCTTGGCCGCCGGACGGCTCCTCTTCCGCTCTGGCCATGAGACTGAGAAACGGCTGGGCCAAGAGGGATACGGTTCCCGCCAAGAGGAAAATCAGGAACCAGTGCCGGATCTGCAAGGGGGCGGTGTGGAAGAAACCGGCCACAGGCGGGATATAAATGGTGCCAACCAAAGCCAAGAAGGAAGCGGCCAAGCTCCCGACCAAATAACGGTCCTTGACCGACTCCCGCACCCCGCCGGAGGAACCCTCCTGATGCCAGGAAAAGGTCTGGCCCAACTGTCCCAATACTAAAGTGGTGAAGGCCACAGTCTGGGCAACGGCCAACGGTGCCCCGGCGCTCAGAGTCAGCCCGAACAGGCCCAGAGCACCGGCCCCCAGGAGGAGCCCCCGCGTTACGACTTTGCGGTAGAGATTCCTGTCGACAATATCCTGGCGTTTTGTGTACTGCTTCGTATTCCCGGGGTTCACCGCCAGAATCATGGCGGGAATCGCGTCGGTGAGGAGATTCATGAGCAAAATCTGAATCGGTACCAGAGGCATGGGCAAGCCAGCGATGACCGCCGTGGCCGTGACCAGAATCTCTGCCAAGTTCCCGGTCAGCAGACAGCCAATGGCTCTGCGCATGTTGGCAATAATCGTTCGTCCTTCTTTCACTCCTTCCAAAATGGCGCCGAAGTGATCTTTCTTTAGCACCATGTCAGCCGTAGCCTTGGTAACTTCCGTCCCCGTACCGCCCATGGCGATGCCGGTATTGGACTGTTTGATGGCAGGAGTATCATTCACTCCGTCTCCCGTCATGGCCACAATGTGACCCGCTTTCTGATAAGCTTTCACGATCCTTAGCTTATGTTCGGGAGTTACCCGGGCAAAGATGTCCACCTGTTCCACCGCTTTGGCCAGGTCCCGCTCGGACAGTCCATCCAGTTCCTGACCGGTCATGACCCGGCTGCCGTCCGCGCCCAGGCCCAATTCCCTGGCGATAGCCAAGGCGGTCACCGGGTGGTCCCCCGTAATCATCACGGGTTTAACTCCGAGAGCATAAGCCTCGCGAATGCTCGCCTCCACTTCCGGCTTGGCAGGGTCCATCATGCCAACCAATCCGACATAGATCAGCTCGTCGTCGAGCGCGGGGCCGGGCTCTGGCGTGTCCACCCAGTCCGTGGGGCAGTAGGCGAAGCCCAAAACCCGCAGGGCATCACTGGCCAGCTTTTCATTCTGCCTGTAAATGAGTTCTTTTTTGGCTTCGGTCATGGGGTAGATGACCCCATCCTCTTGGTAATGACTGCAACGTTGGAGCACGGTCTCCACAGAACCTTTGCAGAACACAAAACAATCCGTGTCCTGACGCGTGTCCCGGCAGACTACACTCATGGTACCCGACTTGGAATCAAACGGTACCTCGTGAACCCGGTGCCAGTGTTCCATGGTTTCCACGCGCACCCCCGCTTTGGCGGCCAGGGTGAGCAGTGCCCCTTCCGTCGGATCCCCTCTGACGACCCATCTGTCCGCTTCCCGTTCCAACCGGCTGTTATTGCAAAGCAAGGCAATGGTAGTCAGGCGTTCAAGATCCGGACTGCGTGACTGGGTCGGCTCCGACAGAGGCAAGCGCACGATCTCTCCGCTCGGCTCATACCC
Source organism: Acididesulfobacillus acetoxydans (assembly GCF_902729405.1). Classification (GTDB taxonomy): domain Bacteria; phylum Bacillota; class Desulfitobacteriia; order Desulfitobacteriales; family Desulfitobacteriaceae; genus Acididesulfobacillus; species Acididesulfobacillus acetoxydans. The sequence goes on along the minus strand of NZ_LR746496.1, from coordinate 1,207,243 downwards.
TTCTCCGGTCACTTTCCAAGTACGGTTAGCCGTCACGATGCGGGTAACCGTCATTTCATTCTTGGTCAGGGTTCCCGTCTTATCGGTGCAGATGACCGTGGTCCTGCCCAGCGTCTCCAGAGCGGAGAGTTTGCGGATGAGGGCATGATGCTTGGCCATCCGGTAAATTCCGGCACTGAGCGCAATGGTGATGGTCACCGGCAGCCCTTCCGGAACAGCCGAAGCGGCCAGGGTAATCGAAGTCGTAATCATCTCTGTCAGGGGCCTCCCCCGCAGGAGCCCCACCACAAAGACCAGTGTACCGGCTAGGGCGGCTCCCTTGACAAACATTTTACTAATACCCGTCACTTTTTCGTGCAAAGGAGTGCTCACGACATCCTGGTTTTTCATCAAAGACATAAGATGTCCGATTTCTGTTTGCATTCCCGTTCCGACGACTACTCCGCTTCCCTTGCCCCGCGTGACGTCCGTACCCATGAATAACATGTTCGTCTGTTCCGCCAGCGGACAATCATTCGAAAGGCCTTGGGGGTTCTTGCCCACCGGCAAAGATTCCCCCGAAAGTGCCGATTCATTGACTTCCAAATTCCAGGACTGAAGAAGACGCAAATCAGCGGGCACCCGGTCACCGGCTTCCAACCTAACGACATCCCCGGGCACTAATTCGGTGCCTACGACTTCCACCTCCTGCCCCTCGCGCACAACCCGGCAGGAAGGGGGCTGAAATTGGTTGAGCGCCTCGATAACGCGCTCCGCCTTACGCTCCTGCAGGGTGCCAATGGCTGCGTTGGCCAGCAGAATTGCCCCCATAGCCAAACCGTCGAAGACGGCCCCCGTAATCAGAGCCATGACCGATGTCCCCAAAACGATCAGGGTGGTGAACTCGGTAAACTGGGCCAGATAGGATACGAGCCACGGTCTGGGTTTCTTAGGCTCCAGGTGATTCAGCCCGTACTGCTTACGCAGCACTTCCACCTGTTGGGGAGACAGACCTCGGTCTTCGGCGACCGCAAAACGGTGCAAGACTTCATCCGTACTCAGGCAATACCAGCGCTCCGCCGTGTCTGACGGTCCGGTCATGTCCGACGCTCCTGCCGTGGGCGGCGCTCCGGCCCTGTCCGGCTGTCCAGCCGCACCTAACACTCCGGCCGCGTGTGGCGATCCTGCCGCGCCCGGCGGCCCGGCAGCGTCTGACAGTACGGCCGTGCCTGACGGTCCGTTCTTGCCTGACGACCCAGCCGCACCGGAAAGTACGGCCCCATCTAACGCTTGGGCCGTGTTCGGCGTCCCCAGTCGGCCCGCCGGTCCCCCGGAAGTCCCGCTCACCCAGCCCGACGGCTCCGCCTGACTCTTGGGCAGCCGGGCCGCTTCGGACTCTTCCACATCTCTCAGCGGGACGCTCTCTCCACTCACAATTTGGCCGGCGCGCTTACTTTCGGCCATAAGGGCCAGTGTCAACGCATCTGTCACAAGCTTGGCCATCGGTGCCGTTATTACGCCTAAAGCTGCCAAACCCATCCCCGCATAATTCCAGAACTTAGCCACGCGAAAATGCCGAGCGATAACTGGTTTCATGGACCTGGCGCAGGCTAGAGAACGGTTAAGGGCCGTAATTTTCTCCGGCGCTGCCAAGGGCACCCCCGCCAAGAACCCTTCCTCGTCCCGCCCGACGAAGAGCACTTCTTCACCCCGTTCGCGCGCGACTGCCAACATCTCCCAATTATCAGAGGTTGTGCCGGACAGAATTTCGTCGATTCCGCACTCTCTCAACTCCCCTATACTGAGACCCGAAGTGTTATTTAGAACCCCGGTCTTGATCCCTATACTCCGCCAGTACTTTAACCCTTGGGCAAGTTCCGTCGGAGTTCCGCCTTTGTACCTCATTAAAACGCCAAGATACCTAAAATCCCTGGCCAGGCATAAGGTTTGATGCCCTGCGCGTTGAAGCCTTCGAATCTCCACCAGGTGGGAATCACAATCCACCCCATTTTCCAGCAAGTATTCCAGGCTGCCAAGGAGGACTTCAGATCCCCGAATTGTTCCTTTCACTCCGTTTACCCCGCGTTCGACCTTGAAAGCGGTCCGGAGCGTGCCTCCGGACCCGGCTGCCTTGGTTAAAACCTTCTCCAGCCAGGGATGCTGCACCCGCTTCATTAAGGATGCCGCCAAACGCCACACCTCGTCCTCATTTTCCGGATCAGCCGAACAGCGTATTTCTTCCTCGCTGCCTTGCCGCAGGAGTGCGCTGTCTGTCAGCACAACTTGTTTAACCTGAGCAAGCCGCGCCAGTGAAATGTGCTCCGGAATAAAGCAACCTTTTTCTTCGGCCGCCCACTGCGCCTGTTCCCAGGCATAGCGGGCGGGAACCGTGGCCACCCGCGGACTCCCCGCAAGCAGTACACCCAACCCTCGTGACGGTTGTCCGCTCAACACCACGGCCCCAGCGGCCAGGGCAAGATGAGGTTTTCCGACCCGGCTGGCGTAAGCTTTTTCCGGGCTGTTCTGCCACTCCTCCGGGAACCCGGCTCTTCCGCTTTGCTCAATTTGCCGGTGGAGGTACTGGATGAGCGCGATCCCCGCCAGAACCACAAGATTTTCCCGTACCAAGGCTAAACCAAGAGTCACCGCTCCCAGCATAGCCTCGCCGCGCCAACCTTCTGCCCCAGACAGGGGCGTACGGAACCATGGACCTCGGCCCGAAGCGTCGTGCCGGCCCTTTCCGGGAAGGGACGGTAAATCTTCCACCTGCCTGCGCGCCGGCGGATAGTCGCGCAAAACAGCCACCAAAGCCGCCAAGCAGAACAAAGCGGGGGCCTCGGCCCAAGCGGATTTGCCCATAAACACCCGCTTTACAGCCAGAATCCCCAACCCGGCGGCGGAGAGCACCAGGGCGGGATAACGGCCGACCCCCGTAAAGCCGCCCCAAGCCGGTCCCATCCCGCCCCGGTCTGCGACTGCCGGCCCCGCGGCGGCAGCCGCTTGATCCCAAGGAGCCCCTATGACCCTCTTCTCTCGGTGAGCCGCCCGCTCCGGGCCGTCGTCCCGCCGGATTTCCGAGGGTGCCGTCTCCAGCTTCTCGATCCTGGCCAGAAGATCACCGAGACCGATCTCTTGCTCATTGAAAAGAATAAGCATCCGGCCCGTATGGGCACTGGGGGAAATCTCCTCAACCCCAGGGCAAATACTGAGGGTTGCCCGCAAGAGCCGAACCATAGCCAAATTGCCTTTCAGCCCTTGTACGCTGAGGCGAATTCTCCCCGGTAAGGCCCGAATAAATCTTCCTTCTTCTTTTGCTCCGGCCTGACGGCCCATACCCATAAATTCCTCCCGCATCCTGCAGACCACTCCATCCCGCTTGATCTTAGCTTCCGCAGACTTATGCTCTCAGATTAGGACCCGGGAAGATCCGCTCTCCTGACCCGAACCCGGACCGGCCGCTGGAACCGGCATCGACCCCCATCTCCCATGAAGGCAGCGCACGCTGACAAGCACGGTTGTTGTAAGGGTAACAGACTTTAGTATTCGCCGGTCCGTCTGGAAATATGAGAAGTTGAGGCAAAAAAAACATGCATAACCTGAGCCCGGCGGGAAACACTATGTCTTTAGCGAACAACATCATAACTTTTTGAGGGAGGGAAAACTATGCTGGATTTTATCCGAAAGTCTCCGCTGGGATTTATTCTGACCGCAACCGCCTTGGTGCTGGTAGCGTCTCCCAAAGCCCGGGAAGCAGCCCGGAACTGGCTGGTGAAGGGGACTGCGACCATCCTCGATCTGGTCGATGAAAGCAAAGCCCCCGCGACCACCCGCGCCGCCGGGCAAACCAATGTGTACGAGATGGGAGCCTACCCATCCAAGGCAGAGCCCACCGCTGCTCAGGCTTCGCCCAACCCCGTCCATCCGGCGCCTTCGCGGCCCGACCCGGGTAATATCTCTCCGTCCTGAATACACACCTCAACTAACGGCCAATAGAACGAACGATTAACAGAACTAACGACCAACAGAACGTGCCTTAAAATACATTTTCACTCATCAAAAAGACATCGCCCGCGATGAGCGATGTCTTTGTCTTGTGACGCCAAAGCAAAGAAAACGGCACCGCAAGCCGGTGCCTCAAAACCAGGAGGAGCAGTTCAAACTCCTCTATATGTGAAACAGGGGGAGAACATGTTTTACTTTACCACACTTATCTTAAGAAAAAGTGAACAAGGCGTAAAAGTAATGCAAAGTTTTTGTGAAAACTTTTTTACTTCTTCTTCATCGCGCTGATTGGCAAAAAACCTGCCTTCGCCACATTGCGGTTCTGGAAATCGGAGCTCATCATATAGTCAAGAAAAGCTTTGACATTCCCGGTGGGTTCACCTTTTGTATACATATGCTCAAACGCATAGATCGGATACTGCCCGTTCTCCACGGTTGAGGCACTGTAGGCGACACCGTTGTATTTGAGGGCTTTCACTTTACCGGTCAGGTAGGCCGCATCAATGTAGCCGATAGCTCCAGGAGTTTGCGCGACACTCTCAATCAAATTTCCGGTAGAATCCTGGGAAGCCGCCGCAGGGGTAAAATCTTTTCCGTCCAGAACAACCTTGCTGATCGTGGCGCGGGATCCAGACGACTTGGCCCGCCCGATAATGGAGATTTTCTCGTTCTTGCCCCCAACCTGTCGCCAATTAGTTACCTTGCCGGTGAAGATGTCTTGCAATTGAGCTTGGCTGAGATTGTCAACCGGAACGTCGTTGTTGACAATGATGAGGAACGGGGCGACGGCCACTTGGTGGTCCACCAGATCCTTCCCTTTCAACTCCGGAGTCACGAAGACATCGGAGTTGCCAATATCGATAGCGCCGCTCGCCACATTGTTGAGACCGGTAAAAGAGCCACCCCCGCTCACTGTAACCTGAACCCCGCTGTTTTTCTGCATAAATTCATCCGCGGCAATCTTGACCAACGGCTCCAGTGCTGTCGAGCCGGCTGTGTTCACCGTCTTTTTCCCGCCCGCCGCAGACCCGCCGCCGGCTTGACCCGCCGCCCCGCTTTGACCACATCCGCTCAGAGCTAGGGCTGCCGCCAGAGCCACACTCAGAAGGGCAATCTTGGACTTCTTGCTAACCATTGTCTTAATTTCCCCTTTCAAAATCCTTCACCACCAAATTCTAGAGGAAAAATGTCAACGAACTGTTAAGCCGATGTAAAGCCTGTGTTAACTTCGGAACGTCAACCCCAAGTATATCCGCGACACCGGCCCAAGGTCCATCCGCTGTCAACAGCTAAAGAAACCGAGCCCAGTGAACTCGTTCAACTAAAGATGAAAATGGACAGCGGCACTCGCGGACAATAAGATGAACAATACCGAGTCAAAAGGCCAAGGGGCTGGCTTCCCAACACGGGAGCCAGCCCCTTCCTCTGATGCCGCTGCTTCTTTTCCTCAAAAGCCTTTAATATTCACCATTGGCAATTTGGCGGCTGGTTTCGGCAATTTCTTCCGTGCGATAGCCGGAACGCATGCCCCAGGCAAAAGCCCCCAGACTGACGATGGCAAAAATGATCGTATCCCAAGGGGCCCCGACCCAGTTCTTGCCGCCAAAAGACTTGCTGCCCACATACGACCAGACGATAATGAACAGAAGATAAACTGCCAGCCAGAGCCCGGCACGGAGATGGCGGGCCCGGAAGTTACCTTTGCTGTAGTAATAAAAATAGATCAAGAGGCCGACCACAACCGCTCCCAGTGCATAGCCGGTATTGGGCCATCCGGTCCAGTAGACGATAAGGCCAGCCACAATAAACGCCAGGGGAGATACGACGGACAGACCCCCTATCTTCACCGGGCGCTCAATTTCCGGGGCCGTCCGCCGCAGCACGCTGGCTGCCACCGGACCCAGGAGGTAGCTAATTACGCCGGTAACCGAAACAAATGATATAATCTTGCTCCAGGAGGAAAATGGCAGTAAAGTTAAGATACCGATAATCATGTTGAAGATGAGGGCATTGATCGGCACCCTCCATTTCGGATGGAGCTTGAGAAAGGCCTTAGGCAGATAACCGTTCTCAGCCATGGCCAAAAGACCCCGGGCTGTCGAGGCTGTGTAAACCAAACCCGTGCCTGCCGGGGAAACCATGGCATCCGCTTGTAAAATGATCGCCAGCCAGCCCAGGTTGACGGCTACCGCCAGTTCGGCAAAGGGGGCGTCCAGATTCAGTGAATGCCAGCCTTTGGCCAACATGGCCGGAGAAAGCGCCCCGACAAAAGCAATCTCCAACAAGACATAGATAGCGACACAGATAAGTACCGTCAAGATGACGGCCAAAGGAAGGTCCCGTTTCGGGTTGCGCGCTTCGCCGGCCAATTCGACGGCTTGGCGGAAACCCTGCAGGGAAAAGATAATCCCGGAACTTCCTATGGCCATTAGGGTGGCGGAAAAGCCGTCGGGGAAAAAGCCGCCATGGGCGACAAAATTTCCGCCGTGAAAGCCGAAAACCATGATCAAGATAGCCGTAGCCACGGGAATGACAAACTTGATCCAGGTAACCGTGGTGTTGACCTTGGCAAAAAGTTTTACCCCGAAATAGTTAAGGACAAAGAAAAGCACCGTCAAGAGAATGGAAACGATAAGACCGCTCAGAGTCAAAAGCCCGGTTTTATCGTTGTAAAGGATGTGGGCAAAATTGTTGGCATATTGGGTAATGGCTTCGGCCTCCGCCGGCGGAGTGGCCACCCAACTCAGCCAACCGCCCCAGCCAATGATAAAGCTGACCAAACTGCCGTGGGAATACTGGGGGTAACGGACGGTTCCTCCCGCTTCCGGAAGGGCCCCGGCTAATTCGGCATAGACCAGAGCGACCAAGATAATGGCGATACCACCGATGAGCCAGGACACGATGGCTGAGGGCCCGGCGACGGACGCGGCGACTTGGGAGGCCAACAGCCAGCCCGAGCCAATGATGCCTCCGACACCGACGAAAGTAAGATCCAATAAAGAGAGGTCCCGTTTCAGTCCAACCGGTTTCATGATGTGACCACCTTCCTCAAGCTATTATTTCCCCTGGACTGCCATTCATCTTTAGTTGAACGAGTTCACTTTGTGCATGTTTTAGCGGGTCAGTTGCTTTCAAGATTTCTGCAATTTTGACAACTTCGGTCTCATCACCTCCTTCTCGAAGAAAGACACCCTGTGTCTTCCGTTCCGCCTGGGCGAGGGACTTTGGGGTCAATAGGTCAGAGCCTAAGCGCAATCCCTTG